>NZ_FMCW01000001.1:33705-403855 GCF_900091595.1 Micromonospora haikouensis | reverse complement strand
CCCGCGATCACGGCATCATCGATGCCCTGACCAGCGCGGATGTGATGACCTTCGCGGACAAGGGGTATCAGGGTGCGCGAGGTAGCGTGCGCACACCGTTCAAGCGGCGCCGCTTCCGGCCGAAGCTGTCACGCCGACAGAAGGCCGTGAACCGGGCGCACGCGAAGATCCGTGCTCGCGGTGAACGCGCGATCGCCACACTCAAGACCTGGAAGATCCTGACCAAGCTGCGCTGCTGCCCACACCGCGCGACCGCGATCGTTCAGGCCATCCTCGTGCTGCACCACGTCGAAGCCAACCGCTACGCAGGATGAAAATGGCTCGATCTGAGAAGGTCGATTACCGCGAGGTGGTCCGCCCATACCTGGTCGGCGAGGATGTTGCCGAGCACCCTGCCCAGCAGCCACGTCGGTGGATTATCGACTTCGGCCAGCGACCGTTGGAAGCCACCTTGAGGTATCCCGCGGCAATCAAGATCGTTCGCGAGCGGGTCAAGCCAGTTCGGGAGACTAACAAGGATCGGTTTCGCCGCGAGAACTGGTGGAGTTTCGGGCGGCCCTATACCGCCATCCGTGCCGCGCTAGCCGGGCTGCCCCGGTACATCGCGGCGGGGCGGGTCGGAAAGCGGCTGCTGCTGACCTGGTGCGAGCCGTGGACCTGCCCGAGTGACCTCGTCTACGTCTTCGCGTTCGACGACGACTACTCGATGGGGGTGCTGTCGTCGTCCACGCACAGCGCCTGGGCCTGGTCGCAGTCGTCGACCCTGAAGGGCGACCTACGGTACACACCCACCTCCGCGTTCCTGCCGTTCCCGTGGCCGTACCCGGTGACCGACGAGCAGCGGGAGCGGGTGGCCGAGGCGAGCCGGCGGATGATCAGCCGGCGGCAGGAGATCTGCGCCGAGCAGCAGTTCGGGCTGACCCGGCTCTACAACCTGGTGGACGAGGGCGCGTACGCGGACCTCCGGAAGCTGCACCGTGAGCTGGACGAGGCGGTCGCGGCCTGTTACGGCTGGCCGAAGTCGATCGCGCAGGACAAGCACGAGATCGCCCGCCGCCTCTTCGCCCTGAACGCGGAGATCGCGGCCGGGCAGCGCGCCTACGACCCGTTCGCCGGCCGGGACGGCAGGTCGGTCGCGCAGCAGCTCGGGCTACCGGTCGACTGACAGCGCGTCAGGGGGTGGCGCGGAGGACGAAGGCGTCCAGCTCCTCGCCGCCGTACCAGTCGGTGCGCCGGCCCACGTAGGCCATGCCGAGCCGCCGGGCCACCGCCGCCGACGCCGTGTTGCCCGGCGACACCACCGCCCACACCCGCGGGGTGCCCGTCGCCAGTTCCCGGGCCGCCAGCGCGCGGGCCGCCTCGGTGGCGTACCCGTGGCCCCACGAGTCGGGGTGCAGGTGCCAGCCGACCTCGATGTCGGTGGTCGGCACGCGCTCGTCGCGGCCCGGCAGCGGCTTGAGCAGCTCGGCACGGGAGTAGATGTCGTAGATCCGGGCCAGGTCGCCCGGCTCGGCGGTCCAGTCGCGGATGTTGAGGCGTTCCGTGGTAAGCACGGTCATGACGCGGGATCGTAATGCGTGACGGGAGGCGGGGCGGGGAAGAAGGACGCGGTGGCAGACGGATGGCAGCGCGCGAAGCGGATCGTCAGCGCCGCGTTCCGGCCGGTACGCGGACGGGACCTGTCGCTGCACGCCGCCGCCATCACGTTCTACGGCGCGATCGCCGTGGTGCCCGTGGCGCTGCTGGCCATCTGGACGACGGGGCTGGTCGCCGGGGCGGACCGGGTGCGGCGGCTCACCTCGTACGCCATCGAGACGCTGCCCACCGACATCGGTGCGCACCGGGCGGTGGCCGCGCTGCTGGAGGCCGGGCTCGGCCTGACCCCGGCGCTGGCGCTGGCCTCGCTGCTGCCGGCGTCGCTCTACGGCGAGGGGCTGCGCCGGGCGTTCGTGTCGGTGGCCGTGCCGCGCGAGCCGGACGGGTCGCTGGTCGGCTGGCGGGGCCGGCTGCTGCTGCTCCCGCTGCTCGCGCCCGCCCCCGCGCTGCTGCTGTCGATTCTGCTGGCGCTGCCGGTGACGACCGGGCTGGTCCGCCGGGGCGGTTGGCTGGGCGCGCTCGGCGTCGTGCTGTCGTTCCTCGGCGTCTGGCTGGTGCTCACCCCGGTGCTGATGTGGGTGTTCCGGGTGGTGGGGCCGGCGTCGCCGGACTTCCTGTCGACGCTGGGCATGGGGTCGTTCACGGCGGCGAACCTGTCCGGGTTCCTGCACGGCTTCGTGCTGTTCGCCTCGCTGCCGCTCGACCTGGGGGTGCCGTTCGGCGGCTTCGACGCGATCGGCGGCGGGGTGGCGGTGCTGCTGTGGCTCTATCTCTTCCACGTGATCGTGCTGGCCGGGTACTCGGCGACGCTCGCGCTGTCGGGCTGGCGGTCCCGCCGCGCCGCCACACGATGAGCACGCGCGAGGGCGCGGCGGGCCTCCTGCCCGGGTGCCGCTAGGGGCGGTCGAGCAATCCCGCACGGGTGGCACCGACGAAGCCGGCCCAGGCCGCCGGGGCGAAGCTCAGCGTCGGGCCCTGGCGGTCCTTGCTGTCGCGCACGCCGACCGCCTCGGCGAACGCCGCCACCTCGACGCAGTCACCCTCCCCGCCGGAGCGGGTGGACGTGCGCCACACACCGTCACGCTGCACTGGACATCTCCTTCGCCATCGATGCGATCAGCTCGCGGGACTCGGCCCCGCTCAGCGCCCGCTCGGCGAGCGAACGCCAGGCCTCCTCGTACGTCTCGATCTCGTGCGGCCGGTCCAGGTAGACCGCGCCGCACGGCCCGTCGGAGTAGATGGTGGTCGGCTCGGGCTCCCGCACATTCTGCGGGAAGTCGAGCATGGTGAACGTGCCCGCCTGCGACCAGCGGAACAGCCCGGCGTCCAGCGGCAACACTCGCACGGTCACGTTGTGCTGCCCACCCGCCACCGTCAGGGCGTCGAGCTGGCGGACCATCGCCGCCCGGTCGCGCAGCGGCCGGCGCAGCACCGCCTCGCTGAGGATCACGTCGAGCTGCGGCGCCCGGGGGATCGCCCGGACGAGCAGCCGCTGCCGGCGCAGCCGCACGTCTGCCTTCGCCTGGCGTTCCGCCTCACTCAACTGCGGGCAGTCGGTGGCGATCACCTCGGTCATGTACTCGACGGTCTGCAACAGGCCCGGCACCAGGTCGGCCTCATACTTGCGGATCCGCGTCGCGGCGGACTCCAGGCCGACGTACAGCTTGAACCAGTCCTTGATCGCCTCCCCGTAGCTGTGCCACCAGCCGTGCGCCTTGGTCTCCCGGGCCAGGGCGCGCATGGTGTCGATGGTCTCGCGGGACGCGCCGTAGACCCGGCACATGGCCTCCACGTCGTTCGGGTGCATCGAGACCTGACCCGTCTCGTAGCGCCAGATCCGGGGTGCCGACCATTCGAGTTCCTTGGCCGCCGCCGCGACCGTCACGTACGCGTTCTCGCGAAGCTCCCTCAGATATCTGCCGAGCTGCCTACGCGGGACTGTGCTGCCCGAGTCGTCCACGTCATCCCCTTATCTGTCGTCGCGTAAGGCACCTCATCCCTTGGTCCGCATTCTTCTCCGAAGCATTGCTCACCGCCAGCAACGAAACGAGCATCATCAGTGACCACCGCTTCGCGGCGTGGTCCCCCGAGGGGGCAGGAGCCTCCCCCGACCTCATCCCGGCTCCTGCCCCCTCCCCCATCAACCGACCCGACCCCGGAGGCACACGTGGGCATCCCCGGAAGACGCCGCACCGACCGGCCCGTTCCGCTGGGCCCGACGCACCGCCGCGACTGGTCCCGCTGGGGGCGGCACTGCGTGTGCGGCCTGCGCTGGCCCTGCCCCGACCGCATGCTGTGCCGGCCCGACCCGGAGCGGCAGGCGGGCAGGCGGTGAACCGGCCGCGCCACTCCGACCGCGCCGGCGACCCCTCTGTTGGCGGCCCTGGCGACCGCACCGTCGAGGGCTCCGGCGACCGCGCCGCACCGGGCCGCCGGGCCCCTACGGTGGGGCGGGCGACGACCATGAGCAGCGGGTACGGGGTGTCGCTGGCCGAACTGCGCCGGCACGTGGCGGCCCGCCCGACGTGGCGGTGTCGGGTGTGTGCTGCGCCGTGGCCCTGCCAACCGGCGAAGCTCTGCCTACGCGCCGAGTACGCGCGGGACCGGGTCGGGCTGGCGATCTACCTGTGCGTGCTGATGCACGACGCGATCGCCGACCGACTGCGCACCCATCCGGAGGAGGTGGATCCGGCGGACTACTTCGCCCGCTTCATCGGCTGGGCCCGCCACTGACCACCCGCACCCCCGCCACACCCCGACCCCCAATCATCTTTCGCAGACATGGCTCAGTTGCGCAAATATCGCAGCAATGATTCCGGGGCCTTAGCAATGATTTCCAACGCACGCACCCGATCAATCGAACCCGAAGGCCGACTCTTCGCCCACCGCAGTGTCGGCACAGCATCCCTCGACCTCAGAAACTGCCGCAGACGACCCTCGCCGCCGCTTGGATCGTCACGCACCTGCCGCCATTCAGCAAGCGCTGATTCCACATCAAGGACGGCACGCACAAGCTCTATGTCGCGTGGACGGGAACTCAACCGAAGCCTGCCATCCCTAGTATGGCCGAGAACAACACACAACAATAGCTCACCGATACGAGGCCAATCACCTGGCGGGGCGTACGGTTCGTCCGAGATCGCAGATTCATCGACAAATCCGTTTTTGCCATCAGGCATCGCGACTACCACGAGGCCATAGTGCTGATGTCCCACGATTCGACACTCAATGAGGGAGTATTTGCGAAACTCCGCGCAAGTCATCGGGACCTGCCTGGCACCCAACGATCGCGCGGAAAGGAATTGAATTCCTCGAACAGATGCGACGGGATAGCATACTCGACTGCTCCCTCATTCAGGAAGTCTTCCATTGGCTCAATCCCGTTCCTCTCCAGCCAGGCGGTCGGGACCGTCACCCTGAACCCCTGACCGTGAGTATCGCCGTGGTGGGCAGCCCAATCTTCAACCCTTTTCTGATTGCCAAAATACGCCGAGCCATCCAGACCTTCATTCCAGTCCAACGGAAAGTTCTCCGGATCGAGGCCATTATCCAACTCACTAGAACCTCGAGCCTTCGGAGAAATACGATATAGATCAGTCGTGCAGTTGTGAACGAGGACCGGAGTGTTGCCGGCTACCACATGGTACGTGTGGGTGTTGGCGATGGTGAGGTTGTGGACGGTTGCCCAGGTGGTGACGTGTCGTTGGACCGCGGTGACCTGGACACGGGTGCCTGCGCTGGTCTGGAGCCACTGCCCAACCTGGAGGTCGGTGGCGTCGACCCACTGGCGAAGCTCGGGTACCCAGAAGGGGTGTCCGTCTGTCGCAGTGATCTTGGTGGTGCCGCTGTCGCCGTCCCCGCCGCTCCGGCCATCGCTGGTGGTGATGGTGACGAGGTGTTTGGTGCCGGTGCCGGTGATGGTGGCGGTGACCGTCTCGACCTCGGTCTCGCCGGTGTCGGCGTTGGTGGCGAGGACCTTGTCGCCGGGTTCGATGTCCTCGATGGGCTTGGTCGTGCCGTCGGCCATCAGGACCTTGGTGCCGGGGGTGAAGCTGTTGTCGGTGTTGCAGCCGCCACCGCCATTGGCCTTGCCGGTGCCGCCGCCTCCGCTGGAGCCACCGTTGGAGCGGTTGGAGCCGCCCGAGCTACCGCCGGGTTTGGAGCCCGTTGACTTTCCGCCGCCGCCGTTTCTGGTGGTGGCTGCGGTGGAGCCCTTGGGGTTGGCGCGGGCCTGGGCCTGCTTCTGGACGGGGTTGCCGGTCTTCTTGGCCTGCTCGGTGGCGCGGTTGCTGACGGTGTTGACCTTGTCCTGAACCTTCTTCTTCGCGGCTTGCGCTGCCTGCTTCGCGCGTTCGATGGCGAGTTTCTTGGCGTTGAGGGCAGCGGTCTCGGCGGCCTTGGCGGCGCGCAGGACGTTCTCGGCGGCGCGTTTGGCGTTCTGGAGGGCGCGGATGGCGCTGAAGGTGCGTTTCACCGCGCTGGCGATCTTCAGCGCGCTCCTGGCGGCCTTCAGGCCTGGGCTCAGCATGCTGGTGACGAGGTCGATGCAGGACCAGACGCTGCCGCCGAAGCAGCCCAAGGCGGCGTTGATGCCGAGGAAGTCCTTCAGGACGTCCCAGGCGACGGACAGGATGATCGAGGTGACGGACTTGCCCATGATGGCCTGGGCGTCGGCGACCTGGGCTGCGGACAGGCCCGCGCCCGCGAGGGCCGCGGCGGTCTCCGACGGGGTCAGCGAGATGGACAGGCCCGAGGGGTCGGTGTGGGTGGCCGGGTTGTTGTGGGCGTAGGCGTAGCCGTTGGACTGCAACGGGTCGGCGGTGTCCAGCACCGGGTCGGCGGAGAGGAACCGGCCGACGCTGGGGTCGTAGAGGCGGGCGCCCAACGGCACGTACCCGGAGGGGTCGTCACGGTTGGCCCCGAGGAACCCGGCCGGGGTCTGCATGTTGGCGGCCAGGGCGGCGGTGCCGCGCTGGTTGCCGAACGGGTCCTGCTTGCGGATCCGGGTGGTCATGGTGGCGTCGAGGGTGACCTCGGCGTACGGGGTGCCCTGGTGGTCGCCGACGACGGCGGCGAGGGCGGACGGGTTGGTGCCGTGGGCGTAGCGCAGCACCGACCCGCCCGGGGCGGCGTACGAGCGCTGGCTGCTCACCAACGCGCCGCCCTGCTGCGTGGTCACCTGCGACTCGCCCAGGTGCAGGGTGGCCTGCCGGCCCTGCACGGTCAGCAGCCGTGAGCCGCCCGGCCCGTAGATGTGCCGGGTCTCGTTCTGCGCCTGCCACTGCTGCGCCGCCGCCCCGCCCGCGCACGCGGCTAGGACGATCGGGGTGCCGTCGGCGGTGGCCGCGTCGCGCACCGCGAGGCACAGACCCGACGAGGTGTGCCGGAGCTGCCCGGTGGACAGGCGCTCCACCCGCTGGTCGGTGCCACCGTCACAGGCGCGGATCTGCGCCGCCGACCCGGCCGTCGTGCCGGTCGGCTGCACGCACCACGTGTCGTAGATGGACAGGGTGCCCAGGTTGGGGTCGGGCTGCCCGCCGGCCGGGGTGAATGCCCACTTCTGTGCGACCGTGTCGTTGCAGGCGAACAACTGCACCGGCTGACCGGCCGCGGCGTGGCCGGCGTTCAGGTCCAGGCACTTGTTGCCCAGGCCGACGTACGAGGTCCGGCCCTTGCTGCCCTGCCCGGTGATTCGCTCGACCTGGCCGTCGTACGTCCAGGTCAGGGTCTGTTCGTCGCCGTTCTGCACCGAGGTGACCGACTTCGTCTCGCCGGTCAGCTCGTACAGCCGCTGGGCGGCGGCGGTGATCGCGGCGCCGGCCGGGGTGACGTAGTTCTTCGTGACCGTGGTGAGGGTGCGCGGCTGGCTGCCGTCGGCCCTGCCATAGGCGTAGGTGGTGGTGGCGTCCTTGGCGGTGTCGCCGGTGAGGTCCTTCTCCACCAGCTTCGTGCGGTTGCCGAGCAGGTCGTACTCGTACTCCTGCCAGTAGCCGGAGCCGTCCGTGCCGGCCGCCACGTTGAGCACCCCACCCGTGCCCGCCGGGCCGGGCGCGCAGGACGCCTGGTCGGCGGCGGTCCACGCCCGCTTGAGCTGGCCGAGCGCGTCGTACTGGAAGCACTGCCGTTCCTGGATGCCGTCGGCCTGCTCGCGGATGGCCAGGACGTTGCCGGCGTTGTCGTACCAGTAGTGGCGATTCGACACCAGATTGCCGCCGACGACGCCGGTGTCGCCGGCCTTCTCGCGGTAGACCTGCTGGCTGGTCAGGGCGCCGCTGGCGTCGTCGTAGGAGGCCATGGCCCAGACCCGGTGCGGTTGCGCGCCGAGCGTCGAGCGCAACACCTGGCCGTACGGCGAGTAGACCGTCTCCGCGCCGTACCAGTCCTTGCCGGAGACCGACAGGGGCAGGCCGTCCTTGGTGTAGCGGACCAGGACCTTCTCGGTGGGCAGCGCCCCGACGCCGGGCAGCACGGTCGACTCGGGCATGCCCGTGTCGGTGTAGGTGTAGCCGTACGTGTAGGAGGTCTGCAGGCCCCAGGTGCTGGCGATGCTCGCGGGCAGCGTCAGCGTGGTCGACGTCGGCTGGTAGTCGTCGGTGTAGCCGCCAATGCTCTGGGTGTACGGCAGCCCGTCGGTATAGCGGGTGGCGGTGGCCGGCAGGCCCTTCCCGCCGGCCACCGTGTCGTAGGTGTACTCGCCGAGCAGGGTGCCGCTGCTGCCGCCGAGCCGCTGCTGGACGGGGCGGGACAGCTCGTCGTAGCCGTTCCACACCGTGACGCCCCGGGCGTTGGTGCTGGTGACCTGCCGGTCCCGGTGGTCGTAGGTGAGGGTGGTGACGCCGGTGTCCGGGTCGGTGGCGCTGACCGGCCGGCCCCGGTGGTCGTAGCTCCAGGTCCACTCCTTCGGGTTCTCGGAGTGGGTGGCCCGCGTCAGTTGGCCCTGCGGGTCGTACTGGTAGCGCATCGAGACGAAGGCGCTGCGGTCGCCCTTGGTGTAGGTGTCGACCCGCGCCGTGCGGCCCAGGGCGTCGGTGAACAGCCGGTACGAGGCCGCGCCCGCCGGGTTGAGCACGGTGGAGTGGTCCGCGCCGTACTCGTAGCGGGTGGACCGCAGCGGCACTTCGACGCCGTTGTGGACGGGCATCTCCTCGACGACCCGCCCGAGCCCGTCGTAGGTGTAGCGGGTGGCGTTGGGCACGGCGGTGTCGGCGGCCGGGGTGAACAGGGTGCCGCTCGGGTTGCCGTCGGCGTAGTAGGCATTGCGGGTCTGCCCCACCTCGCCGGCCCGGTTGTAGAGGGTGTCGGTGATCAGCCGTCCGCCGCCGACGGCCTCCTGTTGGCTCTGCCGTTCCCGGCCCAGGCCGTCGTAGATGGTGACCGCGGTCTCCACCCGGTTCTCGTGACTGCGGGCCTTCGTGGTGACGTACGGGGGCTTGCCCGCCTGGATGGTGTACTCGGCCCGGAAGTCGGGGATCGCCCCGGCCGACGGGGCGCGGCCGGCGGCCCACGCCTCGACGAGGCGGCCCAGGGCGTCGAACTTCGACTCGCTGACCCGGTCGTTGAGGTCGGTGCTGCGCACCACGACCCCGCGGCCGGGGTCGAACTCCTGGATCTGCCGGTGGTCGAGGGAGTTCTTCTCCTCGACCTGGAAGGGCTGGCCGGCGGTCGGGGTGTAGGTGGTCGTGGAGGTCTTCAGGTCGGGGTCGGTGCGGGAGACGACCCGGCCGAGGGCGTCGAAGCCGACGGTGCCGTCGGACTGGAAGCCGGAGCCGTCGCCCTTCAGCGACCAGGTCTGGGTGACCAGGGCGCGGGTGTCCGCCGCCAGGGCGGTCCCGTACGCCGCGCCGTCGTAGCCGATCCGGCTGGCGGAGCTGAGCGACGCCAGGTTCGTCCAGGTGGCGGCGGCGCAGGTGGTGGGGCTGGTCAGCATCTGCTGGGTCAGGCCGACCAGGTTCCGGTCGAGCCGGTGCAGGTAGCTGAGCTGGGTGCACGTCTCGTCGCCGGTCTTGCCGGTGTCGCCCAGCGACTCGATCTGCGTCGGCAGGCCGTGCGTGGCGTCGTAGCTGGTCTTCGTCTCGACCTTCCGCGTGGTGCGGGTGTCGTCGCCGGTGCCGGAGGAGCGGCTGTGCGCGACCACCCGGGATTCGGTGACCCGCCAGGCGCGCAGCGGGCTGAGCCCGTCGTCCCGGTCCCGCCGGCCGAGTTCCTCGGCCGCCGGGTAGGTGACGCTGCGGGTGAGCCAGTCGCCGGCCGCGGCGTCGGCGGTGGGGTAGGTGAGTTCCTCGGCGATGCGGCCGGCGAACGGCTCGCGGTCCTTGGCGATCTCCTGGCCGGCGGTGTCCTCGACGGACACGTCGTCGCCCAGGCCCCGGAAGTAGCGGGTGACGGACTTGGTCGCCACGCTGCCGTCGCCGTGGTCCGCGTCGGTCTCGCCGGTGCGGACGGTGACCTGCGCGAAGCCGGCGAACTGCGAGTAGGTCCGGGCCGACTTCTTGGTGAACTCCTGCTCGGCGAGCTTCCATCCGGGGTCGGCGTAGCTGTACCGGGTGAGGGTGCTGACCGCCGGGCCGTCGATGGCGGGGAGTTCCTCGACGCTGTCCACCACGTACTTGTGGAACCAGTCGATTTCTTCGGCGCTGGGGTCGGGGTGCCAGAACGACGGGTAGCAGAGCCGGCTGTTGTTCTTCAGCGCGGTGGTGTCCGTCTTGCCGGGCAGTCCGGTGCCGGTGGCGCAGCCGCCTGTCGGCTGCTTGTAGCTGACGACGGTCTCGCCGCCGTACTCGTTGATGATGCGGGCGATGCGCAGCCGGGAGAACCCGGGGCGGTCGTCGTTGCGCACCCGGTTCGGCATGTCCTCGGGGTTGGCCTCGAAACGCACCGGGTTCAGGGTGATCTTGTCGGTGCCGCCGGTGGGCCCGTACCCGGTCCGGGTGATCGACTCCAGCCAGAGCGCGGTGTTCGGGCCGGTCCGGGTGGTGGGGAACGCCTGCGCGAGCTGGTACTCGTCGACCACCTGGCGGGCGGTGCTGCCGGGCTGCCGCTGCGCCGAGGTGGTGATCTTGTCGAGCCGCTTGCGGGTGAAGAAGGACGGGGAGGCGTTCCAACACTTCTTGTCGTCACTGCAACGCAGGTCGGCCGGGGTGTCGTACCAGATCCGGTACTTGGCCGGGTCGCTGCTGGTGAAGTTGGCCTCGGTGCAGGTGACGGTGCCCTCGGCGAAGCACCGTTCCGCCACCGTGAAGGTGATCTGGGCGGCCGGGGCGGCGGAGAAGATGGTGTTGGCGCGCTGCCCGTAGTCGATCCGGGTGAGGTAGCCGCCCCGGTCGTACGAAACGGGGGCCTTGAAGTTGAAGTTGCGCGCGTAGTGGTTGGTCTCCTTGGCCCACCACAGGCTCATCGCGTTGCCGTGGACGTCCTCGACGTAGTCCAGCGACCAGCGCCAGGCCTGGGTGCAGACCGAGCCGGCCCAGTTGCCCGCCTGGTAGCAGTCCTCGCCCGCGTGGTTGCCGTAGACCGGGACGGTCAGCACCGAGTTGGTGACCGGGTCCCCGGTGGACCAGCCGGGGAGGCGGTGCATCCCGAAGTGGTGACGGGTGCCGTCGCGGGTGGTGACGATCCAGTACTCACCGTCGGCATCGCCGTTCGCCTTGCCGGTGTCCTCGACCAGCTCCACCCGGGAGCCGTCGCCGTTGGCGGTGAACCAGGTTTCCTCGTCGGCGTCCCAGACGAGTTCGGTGGTCATGCCGCCGAGGGAGAGGGTCGCGTTGTCGGAGCCCCAGCACAGGTCGCCGGTGCGGTGCGTGGCGTTGTTCGCACCCGACTTCTTCGAGTCCTGCGTGCAGTTGGCGTAGCTGCGGGTGATGGATCCGGCGCTGTAGTCCCAGCCGTCGCCGATCCAGGATGCCTGGTTGTTGGTGGCCGAGGTCCGGCCGTCGACCGACTGCGAGGAGTAGCCCAGGTTCACCCGGGGCATCAGGCCACCGGGAGCCTCCGGCACCTGCACCTGGTAGCCGTAGGTGAACGCGCCGGAGGAGGCGCCGGCCGCCCAGGAACCGGAGGAGAGCAACGGGGTGGCGGTGTAGTCGCCACCGGCCGAGGCCCCGGTGTCGAGCACGCCGACGACCCCGGCGCCGGCGGCGCTCGCCGCGCTGCGCGCGCCCGCGGCGCCGCTCGGGCCGGCGAGCAGCGACCCGATCGAGACACTGCCGTTGACGAGTCGGCGGGTGCCGTCGTCGTCGGTCGCGGTCGGCGCCTCGTCGGCCGGCACCAGTTCCGTCTCGCTGGACACGGCCGCCCCGGCGTCCGGGCCGGGTGCCTGGTAGGGGCTGAAAGCCAGGGGCGGCGCGCCGCCGGTGTCTGGGGCGCAGTCCCCGCCGTCCGGGTCGTCGTAGACGCAGCTGGGCAGCAGCACCAGGCCGAACCGGTCGGCCGCCTGCGGGCCGTAGAGGTCGGCGAAAGGCGTGTAGTCGACGCTGAGGGCCACCTCCGCGTCCGGGTCCGCGGTCACCGGCGGGGTGATCTTCATGATCAGGCCGGGGGCCCCGACGGCCTGGGACGCCTCCGGGCTGGAAAGGTCGACCTGCCAGGTGCCGGCCAGGTCGGCCGGATCGCCGCCCTCGGGTACGCCGAGGGCGACCGGCAGGTCCTCGACCGGCAGCGGGGTGCCGGGGGTCGCGGCCGTCAGGTCCACCTCGCCGCTGTCCTGCTGCCACGGGGTGACCGCCTGCGGCTCGTACGGGTCCACCGGCACCTCGTCGGCGGTGGTCAGCTCCGTCTCGGCGTCCGCGTCGTGGTCGACGTGCCTGATGGTGGGGATGTCGGGCAGCTCGACAGGCATCCCGGTGCGGCTCATCCCGGCACCGGGCACCGCCCATGCCTGCGCGGGGGCGAGCGCCACCAGCAGGTTCACCGAGAGCGCCAGCGCCAGGGCCCGACGGGTGGACGACCAGCGCCGGCGGCCCGTGACCGGTCGGGCGGGTCGGCCGGGACGCCGTCGGGACAGCAATCCGGTACCAGGCATACGTCGGCTCCCACCCAGGCGCGAAGACGGAAGAGATCGCGGTACGACCGCGACGGCACGGCACGCGCCGGGCGTGGCACGCCTGAGCACTGTGGATCAACCAGCACTCTTACTCAAGGTAACTGGACGTGATCAGAGCGACATGCCAGTGATCCTGGTCACGGCTTATTTCCTCGCGAGAGCCGTCGAGGCAACGGATTCCCCCCTTGACGGATCAATCCGCACATGACCGGCAAGTTGGGCCAAGGAAAGCCGCATAGGTCAACTCTTGGTCGCGACTCTCGACGACAGCGCGTACAAGATCACGAATCGATAACGGAAGAAAGTGTGACGAGCTGGCGACTGGTTGTGCGATCGTGTGCCCGCGCTTGCTGCCCCGTGGCCCTCCGCCGGACGGGATCGCTCGTCGTTGCCGCCGCCCTGTCCGCCCGGCCCCCCACGGGAGTAGACCGCCGTGACCGTGCCTCGCCTGCTCAGCCCTTTCCTGCGTACGCGTACCCGGCAGCTCTGCACCCTGGGCTTTCTGCTGGTCGCGCTCCTCGTGGCCGGGCTGCCCTACTGGCTGCGCGCCGACGACAGCCGGCCCTCCCGACCGGAGCGGGCCCTCGAAGCCGCGCCGGTGGACACCGCCGGCCGGGACTACGCGGCCGCGATGGCCGAGGCCCGACGCACCGGTCAGGAGGTGCCCGTCGACACCGCGACCACCGCCACCTCGCTCACCTGGGCGCGCCCGGACAGCAAGCTCCGCACCACCTTCCACGCGGTGCCCCAGCGCGCGAAGACCGCCTCCGGGCAGTGGGCCCCGATCGACACCACCCTCACCCGCGCTGACCGCACCCCCACCGGGCTGGATGTCACGCCGGCCAACGCGCCGGCGCCGGTCCGCTTCTCCGCCGGCAGCCCTTCCGCAGCCAAGCAGGACGGGCAGTCGAGCGGCATCACCACCAATTCACTGCGGCTCGCCCCGGCCGCCCAGTCCGAGAGCCCCGCCGAGACCGCCCTCGCCGAGGTGCAGATCGACGGCCACACGATCACCTACCTGTGGCCCGGCCTCCTGCCGGAACCGGTGCTGGACGGGCCCCGCGCGCTCTACCCCGAGGTGTTGCCCGGTGTCGACCTGCTCGTCGTCGCCCGCGAAGAGGGCGGGTTCGGGCAACTGCTGATCGTCAAGAACCGCAACGCCGCCACTCTCGACGCCGTCGACACCCTGACCTACGGGCTGCGGTCCGCGACGGCCGTCTTCCGCCACCAGCAGCCCACCAACGGGGTGCAGATCCTCGACCCCGTCAGCGGTGCGGAGATCGGCTCCATCCCCAGCCCGTTCGCCTGGGACTCCGCCGGCCGGGAGCCCACCTCGCCCGAGACGCCGCTGCGCACGGCGGTGGACACCAGCGCCCACGTGCTGCAACTCTCCGGCCTCAGCGGCGCCGAGCCCGGTTCCCGGCAGGGCCCGATGCCCACCCGCCTCGACGGTGAGGACACCGGCGAGGCCCGGTTGCACCTGGACGCCGCCGCCACCGGCCTGCTCACCGATCCCGAGGCGCTCTTCCCGCTCTTCCTCGACCCGACCCTCAAGACAGGACTGCAGTCCTGGGCCACCGTCTACAAGCAGAGCCCGAACACCAACACCTACCACAGCACCAACTTCAACAGCGGCACCTCGGACGCCCGGGTCGGCTACGACGAGGACACTCCCCTGACGACGCGTTCCTTCTGGCGGATGGGCTTCGACAGCAAGATCAAGGGAACGGTGGTCAGCGAGGCCGGCTTCCGGGTGCTGAACAACCACTCCTGGTCCTGCACGGCCCGGGAGATGCAGCTCTGGCTCACCGGCGCCATCTCCTCCAGCAGCACCTGGCAGAAGCAACCGGCATGGGAGTCCGTGCAGCAGAAGCGGTCCTTCGCCCACGGCTACGGCAGCAGCTGCGACGACGAGTACGTCCGGTTCGACGTGCTGGGCGCGGCCCAGGAGGCCGCCACCAAGGGCTGGGGAAGCATCACCCTCGGCATGCGCGCCACCAGCGAGTCCGACACGCTGACCTGGCGCAAGTTCAAGGCCAACACGGCCGAGCTGGAGGTCGTCCACAACCGTCCCCCGGGCGAGCCGACGGACGGCCGGACCTCGCCCGGCGGCGCTTGCGTGCCCGGCCCCGGCGGCGGCGCCACCATCGCCCGGACCACGATCTCCCTGTCGGCGAAGGCCATCGACCCGGACGGCAACCTCAAGGGGCTGCGCTTCCGCTTCTGGCGGACCGGCACCACGGTGCCCGCGGGTACCCTCGTCACCCACTCCAGTGACGGCAGGGCCAGTTGGACGGTCCCCGTCGGCAGCCTGGAAGACGGGGTCACCTACTCCTGGGACGTGCGCGCCGAGGACCACTCGAACGCGTCGTCCTCGTACTATCCGCCGGGCACCGAGCCGTGCCGCTTCACCATCGACGCCTCCGCGCCCCCGGCTCCGGACGTCGCCAGCAACGTGTGGCTGGAGGCGACCCCGGACGGCGCCACCTGGTCCACCGTGAAGTTCGGGCAGACCGGGCCGGTCGAGTTCAGCGCGGCGGGCGCCGCCCAGTTCACCTACTCGTTCGAGAGCATCAACCCCCTCACGATCCCGGCCAGCGGCGGCAAGGCCACCGTGGCCGGTCTGGCTCCCCGGCACGCCGGCCCGAACACCCTGCACGTGTACGCCCTCGACGCGGTCGGCAACCGCAGCGTCCGCACCGACTACACCTTCTACGTGCCGCCCAGCGAGACGGCCGACAAACCCGGCGACGTCACCGGCGACGACCTGCCCGACCTGATCCTCGTCGATGCCACGGGCAACCTGCGCACCTACGCGGGCGATGAGGGCGGCGAGTTGTACTCGTGGCTCGCCGCCTCCTACACCACCGGCAACGAACTGAACCCGCCGGGACATTGGTGGGACGCGGGTGCCGCCAAGGCGGCCCTGATCGCCAAGTACGACGACGCCTACCCGGGCGACGGCGTCACCGACCTGTTCGCTCGCACCCCCGACGGCCGATTCTGGCTCTACCCCGGCGACGGGTACGGCAGTTTCGACGTCAACCGCCGGCTGCGGGTCCTGCTGCCGCCCGGCGCGCCGGATCCGGGCACCTGGACCCAGATCAAGGCCGTCGGTGACGTCACCGGCGATCAACGGCCGGACCTGGTGGTGCGGGCCGGGACGGCGTTCTGGATGCTCGGTGGCTACACCGGGGCGAGCTTCCAGGAGGCGACCCTGATGGAGGGGTCCGCCTGGGGGCGCAGGGACATCGTCAACGTGGCGGACGTCGACGTCGACGGCACCCCCGACCTGCTCTGGCGCAACCTGGACAACGGCAACATGTACGTCCGCCACGGCCTGCCCGGGGCGGCAGCGGGCAGCGTCGACCTGCACTCGCTCAAGCAGGCCGCCAACTCGCGCGACGGCGACGTCTCCTATGGCACCGGCTGGACGGAGGCGGCGATGAGCTCGGTGATCGCGATCCCGGACGTCAGCGGCGACCAGGTGCCCGACCTCTGGGTCCGGTCTGGCGCCGACGGTCAGATCCGGGTCTACCACCCCTCCGCCACGAGTGCCGGCACCCCGGTGAAGGTCGTGCTGGGCGCGGACTGGAGCACCATGAAGTCCTTCGGCTGATCCACCTCACGACAACCAGCAGGCTCCGCAAGCAGAACCCGCCAATGCGGTGAACAGCCACTAGTAGTGCTTTGTTAGGTTCGGTGGCGTTTGTTGCGGTGTAACGGTTTCACGGGTTGGTGGCAGGTGATGCAGGCGCCGGTCCAGGTCGCGAGGAGTCGTTGCAGCTCGCGGATGACCGCGTAGAGGGTCAGGCCGGCGCATCCGCTTTTGGGTCCAGACGCAGTTCGGTGATGAACAGATGCGCGGCGGTGACCAGGGTGACGTGGCGGTGCCAGCCGGTCCAGGAGCGGCCTTCGAAGTGGTCCAGGCCGAGGCCGGTCTTCAGTTCTCGGTAGTCGTGTTCGATGCGCCAGCGGATCTTGCCGTAGCGGACAAGGTCGGCGTGACTGGTGGTGGCCGGCAGGCTGGACAGCCAGTACTTCACCGGCTCGGCCTCGTCGTGCGGCCACTGAGCGATCAGCCACCGCTCGGGCAGGAGACCGTCCGGGTCACGAGCGACGCGGTGCCCGGCCGGACGGACCCGCAGGAAGATGAACTGGGAGCTCATCGTGCCTTTCGAGCCTTCCCGCCAGGTGATCGTCTCCGCAGCCTGGCGGCCGGCGGCGCGGATGTGTTCGACCAGGCTGACCGCCGTCTTGGGGTAGCGCGGTTCGGTGCGGGTGGGTGGGCGACCACGCCCGGACCACACCCGCGGCACCGGTTGCACCTCTGGCTTGTGAGCGAGGGCGTCGCCTTTGACCTGCATGATGTAGCCGATCCCACGCTCGTCCAAGGCGCTGCGGAACTGGCTGTTGTCTCCGTAGCCGGCGTCCGCTGCCAGCAGCGGTGGGCGCAGGCCGTGCTCGGCCAGTTCGTCGAGCATCCCCACGACCAGCGCCCACTTCGGGCGATGACGCTCGTCGGCGGGTATCCCACAGCGGGTCCGGCGAACGGCCACCACGGGCCGGTCTGCCTCGTCTACGGCGTGGTCGTCCCACGACGTCGGCACGAACAACCGCCAGTCCAGAGGACACGACGCGGTGTCGGTGACGGCGTGGACGCTCACCCCGATCTGACAGTTCGCCACCTTGCCCAACGTCCCCGAGTACTGCCTGGCCACGCCCGGCGAACTCTTGCCGTCCTTCGGGAAGCCGGTGTCGTCGACCACCCACGCGACCGGCCTGACCGCCTCGACCGCCCGGCGGGCCAGCCGTATCCGCACCGCCGCGGTGTCCCACGTCGACGTCGTCACGAACTGCTGTAACCCCTGGTGATCCACCCCGAGCCGATCCGCCATCGGCTGCATCGACTTACGCCGACCGTCCAGCAACAAGCCCCGCAGATACATCTCACCCTTGGCCCGCTGATCCGAGCGCACCAGCGGGGTGAACACATCCGCGGCGAACGCCTCAAGCCGTTGCCGCACAACGGAAAGCTCGTCAGGGGTCACGCCAACATCGAACTACCCCGAACCGCCACCGACGGCCAGCGACACACCGACCTAACAAAGCACTACTAGGGAGCTGAGTCACCTACGACATCACGCCGCCCGGCCCTCCCCGCCCTCCCTACCGGCCCCGGCGCGTCCCGGCCCGGCGCGGTGATCAAGAGGAATGTGTCATCGTCGAGATCATTCCTGACGCATTCCTCTTGATCACCGGAGTGCTGGGGTGGCCATCGGGTACTGGGGTGGGTGGGTGATGTCGTAAGTGACTCAGCTCCCTAGCGGGCGGGCCGGGTCACGTCAGCGACCTCCGGGCATCCGGTGGCGCAGCCGTTCGGAGGGCAATCGTCGGCGGCCCAGCGGTCAGGGTCAGGGGTCAGCGGCGGAAGGGGCCGGTGATCTCGTACGTGATGCCGTCGTTGCCGGTGACCGCCCCGCTGACTCCCCGCTGCGACGAGAAGTAGAGGCGGCTGCCGTCCGGGGAGAAGGCCGGGCCGGTCAGCTCCGAGCCGGACTGCCCGAGCAGGCGCAGGAACGGGGTGACCACGCCGGCCGGGGTGATCATGTTGATCTCCATGTTGCCGCCGTCCTCGGCCACGTACAGGTCGCCGGAGCGGGTGCCGGTGATGTTGTCGACGCCGGTGAGCGGGGCCGCCCCGGCGGGCACCAGCGAGTCGTCGTACGCGAGTTCGAGGCGCTGGTTGGCGGCGTCGTACGCCCAGACCCGGTTGTCGCCCTTGGTGGTGAACCAGCAGGTGCCCCGGTCGTACCAGCAGCCCTCGCCGCCGTCGAAGTGCTGTGCCGCGCCGACCTGACGCCGGGTGGGGATGGGGAACCCGTCGCGGTCGGGCACGTCGGCCCAGGTCACGGGGCCGGTCACCTGGCCGGCGGGCGCGCAGAGCACCTGGAGCCGGCCGGTGCGCAGGTCGCCCCAGGTGTCGGGGACGAACCGGTAGAAGCAGCCGTCCTCCTCGTCCTCGGTGAGGTAGACGACGCCCCGGTCGGGGTCGCAGGCGGCGGCCTCGTGGGTGAACCGGCCCATCCGGGTGCGCTCCTCGGCGGCGCGGCTGCCGTCGGGCCAGGTTTCCATGACCCGGCCGAGCGGCGCCTCCTCGCAGGAGAGCCAGGTGCCCCACGGGGTGGCCCCGCCGGCGCAGTTGAGGTTGGTCCCGCCGAGGATCCGGTACGCCGAGGCGATGCTGCCGTCGGCGCGGAACCGCACGGCCGACGTGCCGCCGGCGAGCGGGATCTCGGAGTTGGAGACGTAGATCCAGCCGTCGGGGGCGGGGAAGCACGCGCCGCCGTCGGGGGCCCAGTGCCACAGGTAGGAGGTGCCGGCGACCCGCTGCCCGGAGCGGGCGACCACCCGGCTGGTGAAGCCGGCGGGCAGGTGGATGCCGTTGGCGTCGGCGGCGAGCAGGTCCCCGTACGGGCCGGGGCCGGGCTGGGCCGGCCCGGCGGCGAGGGCCGGCGCGGAGAGGGCGGCGGAGGCCCAGAGGCTGCCGCAGAAGGCGGCGGCCCCGCCGGCGACGGTGGCGCGCAGGACGGTACGACGGTCCATCGGTTACCTCCCGGTAGGGTCGATGCCCCACCGACGGTAGAGCCGGCGGGGCATCGACACCAGTGACTACCCGATGAACGCGGGGTGACGGCTCTCCGGCCCGGCGGGCTCCGGCTCGACCGCGTCCGGGGCGGCCTGTTCCGCCGCGCCACCGGCCCCGGGTCCGGCCGGGTCGTCCGACTCGCGGATGCCGAAGCGGCGGTAGACCGCGCCGAGCGGGCCGGGGGCCCACCAGTTCCAGCGGCCGAGCAGGCGCATGGTGGCCGGCACCAGCAGCGCCCGGACCAGGGTCGCGTCGACCACGATCGCCACGATCATGCCGATCCCGATCAGCTTGATGTACGCCATCGCGCCGGTGGCGAAGCCGGCGACCACGATGACGAGCAGCAGGGCGGCGGCGGTGATGATCCGGCCGGTGCGTTGCAGGCCGGCGGCCACCGACGCGGTGTTGTCGCCGGTGCGGTCCCACTCCTCGCGGACCCGGGAGAGCAGGAACACCTCGTAGTCGGTGGCCAGCCCGAACAGCACGGCGAGCATGAGGATCACGTTGCTCGGCTCGATGAACCCGGTCGAGGTGAAGCCGAGCAGCCCGGACAGGTGCCCGTCCTGGAAGATCCAGACCACCACGCCGAACGACGCGCCGATGGAGAGCAGGTTCATCAGCACCGCCTTGACCGGCAGCACCACCGAGCCGAACGCGAGGAAGAGCAGCAGCAGGGTCGCGCCGGCCATCAGCAGGGCCATCCAGGGCAGCCGGTCGCCGAGGCTGCCCAGCAGGTCCCGGTCGACACCGGGCCGGCCGCCGACGAGCACCCGCGCGCCGTCCGGGGCGGGCAGGGCGCGCAGGTCGCCGACGAGGTCCCGGGCGGCGTCGCCGGTCGGCTCGCCCGGGTAGGCGACGGCGAGCAGCGTCGAGGCCCCCCGGGTCGCGGCGACCCGCACGCCGGTCACCCCGGGCACCGCCGCGATCCGGTCGGCGAACGGCCCGACCGCGTCGGCCGGCACGCCGGTGACCAGCACGTCGATCGGGGCGATGGTGCCGCCGGGGAACTGCGCGGCGATCCGCTCGGAGACCACCCGGGGGCCGGCGTCGGCCGGGAGCACCCGCTCGTCGACGCCGCCGAACTCGGCGCGCAGGAACGGGGTGGCCAGCAGCCCCAGGATCAGGGCCACCCCGACCAGGTAGGGCACCGGGCGGCGCATCACGCTGCGCGCGATCCGGGCCCAGGCGCCGCTGGTGGCGGCCTGCGCCGGCCGCCCACGGCCCGCCCCACGCCGCCACGGCACGGGTACGCGCACCGCGTCGACCCGGCGGCCGAGCACCGCGAGCAGGGCCGGCAGCACGGTGAGCGCCGCGAGCATGGCGACCAGCACGGCGGCCATCCCGCCGAGGCCCATCGAGCGCAGGAACGGCTGCGGGAAGACCAGCAGGCTGGCCATGGCGAGGGCGACGGTGAGCCCGGAGACGAGGACGGTGCGGCCGGCGGTGGCCATGGTGCGGCGTACCGCCTCGGCGGTGTCGCGGCCGGCGGCGAGTTCCTCGCGGAACCGGCTGACCACGAACAGGGCGTAGTCGACGGCCATGCCGAGGCCGATCAGGGTGATCACGTTGATCGCGAAGATCGACATGTCGGTGACCATGTTGAGCAGCCGGACGGCGACGAACGCGCCGAGGATGGCGAGCCCGCCGACGAGCAGCGGGGTGGTGGCCGCGACCAGCCCGCCGAAGATCAGCACGAGCAGGGCCAGCAGCACCGGCATGGAGAGCAGCTCGGCGCGGGTGATGTCCTCGGTGGTCTGCTCGTTGGCGTACCGCTGGAAGGCCACCGCGCCGCCGAGCTCGGTGCGCAGCCCGGGGGCGTCGAACGCGGGCCGCACCGCGTCGTACGCCTCGGCGCGGGCGTCCTCGTCGACGCCGTCGAGCTGGACGAGGGCGTAGGTGGCCCGGCGGTCGGTGGACACCAGGTGGGGCGCCGGGGTGTCGTAGAAGGTGGTCACGCTGTCGATCTCGGGGCGCTGGCGCAGCGCCGCGACGGTGGCGGCGACCGGGTCGCGGAACGCCGGCTGGTCGACGGTGGCGGTGTCGCTGGACCAGAGCACGATAACGTCGGCGCCCTGCCGGCCCAGCTCGGCGGTGATCCGCTCGGCCGTGCGGCTGGACTCGCTGGCCGGGTCGGCGAACCCGCCGCCGCTGAGCTGGCCGAAGACGCCGGTCCCCCAGGTCGCGCCGAGCGCCATGAGCGCCACGGCGGCGGCCAGCACGGCCCAGCGGGCCCGCACCACCGCCCGCCCCCACCAGTCGAACATCGCATTCCCCCTCACCGACCGTTTAAGGTCGTGGTCAGTAACCATGGCTCTCAGAAGTGAACGCCGTTTACTATGACTACGGTGTTCGCTCCAGTCAAGGGGGTTCACGCATGTCCGCACCGACCCGCCGGGAACGGCTACGCGCGACCACCCTGTCCGAGATCAAGGACGGGGCTCGCCGGCTGCTCGTGACCGGCGGGGTCGAGGCGATCTCCCTGCGCGCCATCGCCCGCGACATGGGGATGACCGCGCCCGCCATCTACCGCTACTTCCCCAACCTGGAGGCCCTCGTCGGCGCGCTGGCCGGCGACCTCTACGACGAGCTGCGCGGCATCATCGAGGCGGCCCGGGACGCCGCCGGCGGAAAACCCGTCGACCAGCTCACGGCCATGTGCCGGGCGATGCGCCACTGGGCCGTCGCGCACCCCGCCGAGTTCAGCCTGATCTTCGGCAACCCCGTCCCGGGGGTCGCCGCGTTCACCGACGCCTGCGCCGACGCCGAGCACCCGGGCGCGCGGTTCGGGGCGGTCTTCCTCGCCCCGTTCCTCGCGCTGACCCGGGGCGCGGCGCTGCCCGGCCCCCCGGCCGACGTGCTGCACCAGCAGCTCGGCTGCCACCTCACCCCGCTCACCGCCAAGCACGGCGAGCTGCCGATCGAGGTCGCGTACGCGTTCCTGTCGGCCTGGACCCGGCTCTACGGCCTGGTCGCCATGGAGGTCTTCGGCCACCTCGCCTGGGCCGTGGACTCCCCCGGGGCGCTGTTCGAGACCGAACTCGCCGCGCTGCTCGGCCAGCTGCGCGGGGCACCCGACGGCGGCCCGCCGGCCGGGAACGGCGACGGCCCCCCGGCCGGGTCGGCGCGGCACTAGGCTGCCCGAGCATGAGCGAGCACAGCGGCACGACCGCGACGAGCAACGCGAGTGACCTGCCGGCCCGCGCCGACGTGGTGGTCGTCGGCTCCGGGCACAACGGGCTGGTCTCGGCGATCCTGCTGGCCCGCGCCGGCCTCGACGTGCTGGTGCTGGAGGCCGCCGGGGTGATCGGCGGGGCCACCCGCACCGAGAACCCGTTCCCGAAGGTGCCCGGGCTGCGCCACTCCACCGGGTCCTACCTTCTCGGCCTGATGCCGCCGGAGCTGCTCGCCACGCTCGACGTGCGCATCCCCGTGCTGCGCCGCGACCCGCACTACTTCCTGCCCACCCCGGGCGGCACCGGGTCGCCGTACCTGCTGATGGGCAGCGACACGGCCGCCACCCGGCGGCAGCTCGCGGAGTTCTTCTCCCCCGCCGACGTGGCCGCCGACGACGCCATGCAGGCCGAGCTGGCCCAGCTCCGCGACGACCTGGCCCCCGCCTGGCTGGCCGAGCCGCTGCCGGTCGAGGAGATCGCGCAGCGGCACGTCCGGCCCGCCCTGCGGCAGGTCTTCGTCGACCTCGTGCGCGGCTCCGTCGCCGACTACCTGGCCCGCTTCGACTTCCGCTCCGAGCTGCTGGTCAGCATGTACGCGGTCACCGACGGGCTGTCCGGGCTGAACGCCGGCCCCGACGACCCCGGCACCGGGCATAACTTCCTCGTGCACAACATGTGCCGGCTGCCCGGATCCGACGGCACCTGGATGATCGCCGAGGGCGGCATGGGCACCGTCTCGCGCACCTTCGCCGACGCGGCCCGCGCCGCCGGGGCGCGCATCCTGACCGACGCCCCGGTCACCGCGATCACCCTCGACGGCGGCGCGGCCAGCGGCGTGACCCTCGCCGACGGCCGGCACGTGGCCGCCCGGGTGGTGCTCGGGGCGTGCGACCCGTACCGGCTGATGGAATTGCTGCCCGACGGCGCGCTCCCGGCGGAGCTGGGCGCGCGGATGGCGGCCGTCCGCCGGCCCGGCACCACCCTCAAGGTCAACCTGGCGCTGACCGGGCTGCCCCGCTTCTCCTGCCTGCCCCCCGGCGCGCCCAGCCCGTTCGGCTCCACCATCCACCTGCTGCCCGGCTCGGCGTCGCTGGTCGGCGGCGGGGGCGAGCCGCCGATGGCGGCGTTGCGCGCCATGTGGGCCGACGTGCAGGCCGGGCGGCTGCCCGCCGAGCCCACCATCGAGTGGTATCTGCACACCACCGTCGACCCGTCGCTGTCCGACGCCGAAGGGCACCACTCGTCGGCCCTGTTCGTGCAGTCGGTGCCCTACGCGCTCGCCGACGGCACCTGGGACGCGGCCCTGCCCGGCTACGTCGACCGGCTGATCGGCATCTGCGAGCGGTACGCGCCCGGCACCGGCGACCTGATCGCCGACGCCGTGCCGCTGACCCCGGCCGGCATCGAGGCGCACTTCGGCATCACCGGCGGGCACATCCACCACGTCGACAACACGGTCTCCTTCACCGACCGGATGCCGTACGCCACCGGCGTCGACGGCGTCTACGCCGGCAGCGCCGGCTGCCACCCGGCGGGCAGCGTCATCGGGGCGGCCGGCCACAACGCGGCCCGCCGCATCCTCGCCGACTGGGTGTAAGGAGGGGCCCCTTGTTAACGCCTACGGTAGAGAGGGGTTCCCCTCTCACCACCCGAGGTGGGTGAACGCGGCCCACGACAGCGGTTGCGCCAACGACGCCCCGCCGCACGCCGCGGCCAACTCGGGGGGCATGCCGGCCGGTGGCCGCCGGTCCGGGTCGAGCATCCACAGCTGGGCCCGGCGCAGGGCGTCGGCCGGCGCGTTGCCCTGTCGCAGCAGGTGGTGCACCACGTACATGAGCAACGACGTGCCGTCGTCCGGCACCCGCCACAGCGACCCGAAGACCGTGTGCGCGCCGGCGGCCAGGAAGGCGGTGGCCAGGCTGAACGCCTCGTCGTGATCGCCACCGGCGACATTCGTGGTGCAGGCTGCCAGGAACACCCGGCCGAGGTCGAGCGCGGCCCGGCGCGACACTTCCAGCAGCTCCCGGGCCGGCAGCGGCCCGTCGGCCAGCACCAGGTGGGCGTCCGCCGGCAGGGCCGGCTCCACCCGGCCGTGACAGGCGAAGTGCAGCATCGAGGGACCCACCCCGGCGGTACGCAGCCACGACAGCACGTTCTCCCGGGTGGCCCGCCGCCCCGGGTCGGGATGCGCCGCCCCCAGATAGTCGCCGTCGGGGTAGAACCGCTCGAACACGGCGTGGGCCTCGACACCGGCGTACCGCAGGTCGCCGAGGGGATCCCCGACGACCAGGGCGGACCGGACGGGTCGGGACGGTCGCGTCGCCGTGGCACAGAGCATCCGGGCCGACGGCGTGTACGAGACCACCAGGTCGTGCATGGCGTACCGCCGGCCGGCCGCGGTCTGCTCGTACGCGGCGTGCCAGGGGACCAGCCCGAGCAGTCCCATCGGCACCAGCGCCACCCGGGCGGGCCGGCCGGGCCGCAGCGCCCGCAGGTCGTCGACGAGCCGGCCGAGCACCGCCCGCCACGCCCACCGGCACAGGTCGTCGATCCGGGTCGCGGCCACGTCGGCCCCGGTCTCGCCCACGTCGCCGCCGACCGGTCCCGCCACCCGTGGCCCGGTGCCGGTCGGGCCCAGGGCAGCCGACAGTAGCCGGCGCACCGGCGCGCCGGGTGCCACGGTCAGGTCGGGGAACTCCTGCGGGAGGATCTCACCGGTGGCGGGCACCAGGACCGCGAGCCCCGGCACCCCCGGGGCGGCCGGCACCAGGTAGACCAAAGCGTCGAGGTCCAGGGCGCGGAGTGCGGCCCGCACGTCGTCGGGCCTCAGTGGAGGCAGCAGGTCGTCGAGGAGGCCGGCGCCCTCCAGGGCGCGCAGCACCCGGGGACGCAGATCGTCCGGTACCTCGCTGGCGGCGACCACCGCGCCGAGCAGGTCCCCGGTGACCTGGTCGCGGCCCAGGCCGCCGGACTGTTCCCACTCCGCCGCCAGGTCGGTGCGGCCGGCCCGGCCCAACAGCTCCGGCACGGTGCGGCCGGCGGTGGAGGCCTGCAGGGTCAGGCTCCGGCCCGCGTCGAGGGCGGCGAGCAGGTCGTCGTCGGCCTCGTCCTGCAGGCACCACCGGACCACCCGGGTCGCGGCGTCGGCGGCCGACCGGGCTGCCTCCAGCGCCTGATCGGTGCCGGACTGGAGCAGGACGTCCCGGGCCTGGGCCCGCAGCCCGGCCAGCCCGAGCCGCCGTGTCGCCGCCCGGTCCGGGTCCCCGGACCGGCGCAGCGCCTCGGCGTGGTCGCCGACCAGCTCGGCCCAGAGCGATCCGGCGGAATCGGGGCCGGCGGCACGGGCCCGGTCGAGGTACCGGGCGGCACGGGCCGCGGCGGTGCGCTCTCGCAGCGCGGCGGCCCGCCAGAGCTCGGCCTTGGCGGCGATCGACAGCAGCACGAGCGACATCCGGTCCGCCGGCTCCAGCCGGTCGGCGACCCCCACCAGGTGGTCGGCCCAGCGCCGGAGCAGCCCGTGGTCCGCCCACCGGCGAGCCGCCATGACCTGCACCCCCGCGTTCATGACCACGGTCGCCACCCTCCGGGCGGAGAGCCGCCCGGCCGGCAGCGGCACCGGCGCCCCGGCGGGCGGCAGCGGGCCATGGGTGTTCATAGCGTAGAGGCTCCGGCCGGCGTCGAGCATCGGGTCGACGATCTGGCGGACCACGCGCGACGGACCGATCCGGTCGCGCAGCCCGTCGGCCCTGCGGATCGCCTCCCGCATGGCCGCGAAATCCCGTCGGGCACCGTGCCGGATGACGTGGAAGGCGACCTCGACGAGTTCGGACTCGGCGTCGGTCCGTGCGGCGTCCCCCTCCGCGGCGTCGGTCGACCCGTCCAGCCGGCCGGCACCGGCGCGGGAACTTCGCACGTCGCCGAGCCGGGCGCCCCGGGAGAGCAGCGCCAGCCTGGTCAGCCCTCGAAGGGCGGTGGGCTCGTCGAGGTGCCGGTCGTTGAGCGCGGCGGCGAACCTGGTGACCCCGAAGTCGGAGGCGGACTCGGCGCTGCTGCTCGCGGCGGCGTCGTCCAGAACGCCCTCGATGAGGTCCATCGCCCCGGTGAATCCCGGCGGCGGGTCGGCGGCGGCGGTCCTGGCGATCGCGAGCAACGACCGCAGGTGGGGCAGGTCGGCGTCGTCGAGCATGATGCCGATCACAGTGCACTCCGCGTAGAGGATCAGACCGGCCAGGGTGGCCCGCTCGGTCGGCGTGGCATCAATCGCGGCGTGCAACGCGTCGGTGGCCTCCTGCACGACTCGGCGCAACCGGCCCAGGCCCCGCGGCACCGAGCCCGGTTCGGCCGTCTCCTCGTGGGTCGTCGTCTCCCAGGCGACCATGAGCCGGGTCCGGTGCACGGCGAACAGGGCCTCCGCCGGCAGGCCGCCGCGCAGCGCCCGGTCCAGGCAGTCGCCCGCAGCCGCCAGACTGCCGGGCTCCCGGCCCCGCTGCCAGCGCAGCAGGTGGATCTCGCCCAGCCGCTGCCAGACCGGCCCGGCCTCGGCCGCCTCCGGCAGCGCGCCGACGAGCAGCTCGACGGCCTCCGCGAGACCGTCGGGGTCCTCGGTCAGCTCCGCGCGGCTGTGCAACAGCTCGGCCAGGGCCACCGCCGAGGCAGCGTCCGGGTCCTCCGCCCGCACCGTACGCCAGCAGTGGATCGCCGCCGCGACGTCCGCCGGGTCCTGGTCGAGGTCCCATCGGGTCGCGTACCCGTACGCCTGGCTGCGGTGCAGGCTGAGCCAGCCGGGTTGGCCCGGCCGCGCGGCCCTGATCCCCCGGTCGCCCACGGCGATGGCCAGGTCCAGGCAGGTGCGGTCCTCGTCCAGGCCGGTGAGCTCCAGGTATCCGGCGACCAGTTCGTCGGAGGCGACCGCGTAGCGGGGGGTCTCCGGAGGCAGGGCGGCCAGGGCGGCCGTGAGCTGCGCGACGCCCTCGTCGAGGTCCTGGCGTCGCCCACCGGCGTAGTCGTAGCGGGCCAGCCGGGCCAGGCCGCCGAGCATCCGGGCGTACCGGGCCCGGTGCGGGTCGGCGTCGCCGACGGTGACCTCGGCCATGGCCCGCTCCATGCGGTCCAGCTCGGCGTGGGCGGCCGGCGAGTCGGGTTCGAGGTCCAGGACCTGCCACTGGAACCGGTCCCAGACCTCGTCGAGCAACTCCACGGCCACGGCGTCCCGCTCGGGATCGTCCGACGGCCAGCCCCGGTAGGCGGCGGTCAGGTGGGCCACCGCTCGGTCCTGGCTCACGGCCGGCCCCTCGGGCCGCTCGGCGGAGCCGGCGAGCACCGCTGCCACCGCCCGCCGGGCGCGCTCACCGTGGGCCAGCCCCAGCCCGTAGTGCCAGCCGGCCGCGTCGGCGTGGTGCGGAGAGCCGTGCAGCGCCCGGGTCAGCTGCTCGATCGCGGTGGCCAGGTGCGCGTCGTCCGGGTCGTCGGCGTACCGCTGCAGGAACGCCTCGCCGATCAGCCCCGCCAGCCCGGCCGGATCCGCACCCGGCGGTGGGTTCTCCTGGTGCCGCAGCAGCAGGTCGATCCACTCGTCCGGCGGCGGCTGGTCCGGGTCGTGCGGGCCGGTCACGTCGCCACGGCCTGCCCGTCGTCGACACCGCCGGCGGGCACCGTGGCGCTGCCGGGCACCTCGGTCACGATCGGCAGGGTCAGCGTGAACCAGTCGCTCGCGGGGCCGTCGACGGCCCCGGCGTCGCGGTGCGCCGCCGCCAGACCCAGCCGACCGAGCAACCCGGTCACCCCGCGCGGCACCCGGCCCCGGCCCGACCCCGCCCCGGACAGGTCCGGCAGCTCGAACGCCGCCGAGCTGAACTCCTCCTCGGCGGCGAGCAGGATCAGCCAGTCGCGGGTGCGGGCACCCGGGGTGACCGGCTGGTCGTCGGGGAGCCGCAGCTCCACCGGGCGACCGTGCAGGGCGGCGGCGGCCCACCGCGGCGCGACGTGATCGCCGGGGAAAAGGCCGGTGTGCACCCGATGGCCCTCGGTGACGTTCAGCAGGACGAAGTAGAGCTGCCGGGAGCTGTGGTTGTGCAGCCGGACGAAGACCGTCGGCGCGACCCACCGGCCCCGGTCCCGGCGGTAGCGCAGATGGATCGCGCCGTCCGGGCCGGGCAGCAGCGCCGGCCGGTGCGCCGGGGCGGTCACCTCCGCCGCCCGGGCCTCGACGAGTTGCAGGGACACCGCGCCGGCCAGCCCGGACACCGGGTTCGTCAGCGCCCGGACCCGGCGCACCCGGGCCAGGTGTTCCACCGTGGCGACCAACCGCCGGGCCCCGTCGCCGGACACGTCGCTGGCGTCGGGACAGATCGGGGCGTCGTCCCGGTCCCGGATGCCCACCCGGCCCGGCTGGTCGGCTCGCAGCCGCAGCTGGGGCCCCTCTGCGGAGGCCGCACCGGGGACCGGTCGGACGTACGGCGACGGGCCGCCGGTGGGACCGGCCGTGCCCAGCGCCGCCAGCACCAGCTCGACCGTGGGGTGGTGGTCACCCTCGACGGCGACGGTGACCTGCGGGATCGGCACCCGGCTGAGCACCACCGGGTACTGCGTGTCCTCGTCCGGCTCCCAACCGATCGGGGCCACGACGCTGTGATTCGCCCCCACCCGCAGGATCCGCGCCTCGTTCTCCGTGCCGGCGACGGCCACGCGGCTGTCGTCGCCGTCGGCACCGGTCGACAGGCCGTGGCACGAGCCCGCGTCGATCCGCCACTCGTGGCGGGACCGGCGCAGCCACATCCCCGTGGCCGGTGGACGGACCCGGCCGCCGAGGAACGGCTGGTCGGCGATGCCCGGCGTGACCGGATCCAACTGCGGCACCTGCCGGGACGAGTACTGCTCCACCTCGCACCGGGCGGCGGTGAGCAGCTCCCGGTAGGTGGCCGCCGGGCCGAGCCGGCGCATCGCAGCGAGCAGCCCCCAACTGAACAGCCCGTGCCACCGGCCGTCGAGCCAGTCCTCGGTCGCCGTCTCGAACGACCGGCAGGCGGCGAGCGAGACGTACTCGACCGGCGGCCGGGCGGCGGCCCGCCGCAGCTGCGGCAGGAGCGCCTCCACCGCGGGCGCGGTGGGCAGGTCCGCGACGGACCGCTGCGGGTTGCGGGTGGCCCCGTGCGAGTGGCAGCTGTCCACCACCGCCACCACGTGGCAGCCGGTGGCGGCGACCGCGCCGAGCAGGAGCAGGAGTTCCTTGTCGTACAGGTCGGGGACGCCGCCGTGGCGGCTGTCGTGGCAGAGCAGCGTCTGCAGCTTCTCGCCCGGCTCGAGGTGCCACAACTCCGGCGGTACCGCCGCCCGGGAGCCGTGCCCGCTGAACCAGAACAGCGCGGTGTCGCCCGGCCCGGCCTGGCCGAGATGCGTACGCAGCCCGTCGACCACCGCCTCGCGGGTGGCCTGCTCGTGCAGCAGCACCTCGATCGCCGGGCCCCGCTGCGCCGGGACGCGTCCCCGGAGAAACTCCGCCGCCTGCGCCACGTCGTTGCCGCAGCCCTGCAACGGGGCGACCGCCCGGTACCGGTCGATGCCGACCAACAGCGCGAAGAGCCGCCCGTTCACCCGCCCTCCCCGTGGGGCACGTGCAGCCAGCCGTGCTCGACGAACCGCTTCTCCGGCAGGTCGATGGTGACCGGCGTGAACCGGTCCGGCAGCGGAGGCACCCGCGAGTGCCGGATGACGTCCTGGTAGAGCACGTCCGGCACGCCCAGGACGAAGTCGACCTGCGGATTGTCGGTCAGGGCGGCCCGCAGGGGCGGGCTGTCCAGGATGCGGTGCACCGCGATCGCCGCGTCACCGACCCACCCGCCGTCCGCCGGCTTCATCAGGCCGCGGTGCAACGCCACGCGCAGGCGCATCCGCTCCGCCTGGAGCAGGCCGTCGTTGGTGCGCCGCAGCGCCTCCGCGAGACCGCCGACGAGCCGGGGGATGACGGTCGACTCGTCGACGCCGACCGGCAACACGCAGAACTCACCGTCGCCCTGCGGTTGCACGGCCACCGCCGCCTCGTCGACGCCGGCCGCGCGGCGCGCCTCGGCCAACGCCCGGACCAGCCAGGACTGGGTGCGTTCGGCCAGATGGTTCAGACGACGGCTGTAACCCACCACATCGGCGGCCAGGCAGAGCCGGACCGCTGCGGCCGTGGGTTCGGCCCGGCCGGGCAGTTCCTCGTGGAACGGCACCGCTTCGCGCACGGTGGCCAGGCGAACGCCGCCCGGGTGTCGCCGCCCCGGCCGGACCTGGACCCGCACGCCGAGCCGGCCGGTGAGCACGGTGGTGGCGGCGGGCACCTCGATCAGGGCATGCATGCCGTAGGCCAGGGGCAGCCCGGTGCCCTCGTAGTTCCACCCGAAGCGGTGGCGCTGGGCACCGTACGACCAGGCGCGGGGCCTTCCCGGCCGGGGAGCCAGCCGGGTGAGCCAGCCGGGACGCGCACCGGCGGCGGTGGCCGCCCGGTCGGCGGCGACGGTGGCCGCCCGGGGCGGGTCGGCGTCGAAGGTCAACCCGAGGGCGCCGCCGTCGGCGTCGAGCCGAACGGCACGGACGGCCTCGTCGGTGAGGGTGACCTCGAACCGGACCGAGGTGTGCCGGCCACCGTCCGGCAGCGGGTCCAGGTCGAAGGCGAAGAGCACACCGTAGTACCGCTGCTCGGTGGCCTGCGCCCGGAGCCGCAGGGGGCCGGGCAGCTCGTCGGCCGGTACCGGGAAGACCAGGGGGCGGCCCAGGCTGACCGCACCCGGATCGACGCCGACGTCGGGTACGCCGTCGCGGGACCCGCCGGGGCACAGCGGCGCCCGCGCCAGTACGTCGGCCGGGCGCATCGGCGGGTCGATCAACACCGGGAGGCTCTCGTCCGGCGTCGCCCGCGCGTTTGCGCCCACGTGTTCTCCAGTGCAGTGAGCAAGTGATTCGCCCCCGTCTTCCCGCAGTTCTCGCCCCAACGGCAACATCGGTTGCCGCACCCGGGCGCGCGCATTCGGTCGCCCCGCCGACGGATACGCAAATGTTCGGTTCCCGCGCGGTGCCCGATCATCGCCGACGTTCCGGCCATCTCGGCCGCAGTGTCCGTCAATTGACACACCAACACATCGCAGTCGCATCGAATCACCCGTCTGTCGCCCCCCGTTGCCATGGTCGACCCGAGCACCCGAGGGAATCTCGGAATTTTCCGGGATCCCCCGGCCCGGCCCGTGCGACGCTCCACCGCAGAGCACGCGGTGAGGAGTGACATGAGGGTCCGGTCGACAGCGGTGACCGCGTCCGTCCGGTGGACACCGGCCGGACGCCCCACCACCGACGCATTGCGGCCGGGTCACCGGTACCGCAGACTTGCCGGGTCAGCCGGCGTCGATAGTGCCCGCGAGGTGGGAGTGGACGGTGCCAACGCGCGCCCGCGCGAATGGCCGCCGAACGGCTTCCTCGGGCGGCTACCCGAGGAGACCCGGCAGGTGCTGCTCGGTCGGGGCAGCCCCGTCCGGTTCGAGCCGGGCGAACGGCTCCTCACCGAGGGGGCCACGACCAGCCACGTCGTGCTGCTGACCGGCGGCCTGGTCAAGGTCACCAGCCTGGCGGAGACCTGCGAGGCGCTCCTGGCCGTCCGCACGGCCGGTGACATCGTGGGCGAGACGGCGGCCCTGGCCGAGCGTCCTCGCCGCATGGCCACGGTCACGGCCTGCGGCGTGGTCACCGGCCGGCTGCTCACCGCCGAGGCGTTCCGGCACATCCTCACCCGGCACCCCGAGGCCGCCCGCCTGGTCACCACCATCGTCGCCGAGCGGCTGCGCTGGGCCAACCGGCGGCGCACCGACTTCCTCGCGTACCCGGCGGAGGTGCGACTGGCCCGGGCACTGATCGAGATCGCCACCCGGTACGGCACGCGGGCCCGCGACGGCGGCGTCGACATAGGGCTCTCGCTCAGCCAGCCCGAACTCGCCACCCTGGTCGGTGTCGCACCGGCGACGGTCCACAAGGCGCTGCGGGCACTGCGCGAGGCGGGGGTGCTCCGCTGGAAATACCGCCAGATCACGATCGCCGATCCGACAGCCCTCGCCCGGGTGGCCCAGCACGCCGGGCCCACGACCGGCGACGAGCCCGCCACCTGACGGTCCTCCGACAGGAAACGAGTCGCCGGCCCGTATCCGATCGGCTGACTCTTCGACACATTCGGTCGACGCGACGTCCGGCCCCTGCCGGCAACCATCCACAGCAGCGGAATATCACCGCGCCAAATACCTCTGCGCCACGGGGCGCGAATTCACGTCATGCACACGGGACTCGGGTCGGCTCCTCACCGTCGACGATTCCGGGCTCGCGGATCAATACCGATGGGCATTCACCAGCGCATCGAAAGCGGGGGAGCCATGTCCGAACTGAGAGCGGTAGAGAACGTTCTGCGGCAGCAACGGCGCGACCTCGTCGCCATCAGCAACGCCGTCGGCGAGGTCGGCCTGCAGGTCAACGACATCGGGATCAGGCAGCGGATCACCCAGGACCAACTGGCGACGCTCCACAACGCCGTGCTTCGCCTCGAACAGCAGGCACAGCGCACCAAGAACCTGCACAGCGCCGAGGCCAGGGTCGGTCAGCTCAAGAACGACATCGAGCAGCAGTTCGGCCACCACAAGGTGGTCCGCCGCACGGCGGTCGGCATGCTCCGCGCCTTCGACCAGGGACTGGTCCGGGAGGAGACCGTTCGGGCGGTCAGCGAGGAGCTGCTGGTCCAGAACTCCCGCTACTGGCTGGCGCCCGTGCTGGTGACGCTGGCCGCCTGGGCCGGCGACGACCCGCAACTGTGCGTCCGCGCGGTGGAGGAGGCCTACCAGCACTCCCCCGAGCGGACCGCGTTGTTCATGGCGCTGGTGCTGCGCCGGCAGGATCGCGGGCCAGCGGCCGTGCGGTGGCTGCGGCACTACCTCGACGCCCAGGACCCGGCAGCCCTGGGCCGGGAGTTCCCGGTCATCCTGGAGGCCACCGCCCAGGGTGCGTTCGGCCCCGCCGGGCTGGCCCTGGTCCAGGAGCGGCTCGACGGGTGGCGTCGGCTCCTGCTCGACGACGAGGCGGTGATCTCCGCCCAGGTGCGGCGTTGGCGGGTCGAGTTGACCAGCCACGTCCGCGTCGACGGGCTGGACGAGGACTTCCCCAGGCTGGCCGAGGCGTCGCCGCAGTGGCCGCAGCTGCGGTTGATGCTGTCGCACGCCCAGGCGCACGGGTCGATCCTCGACCGGTACACCCCGGTGCTGGCCGCGGAGGCCACCCCGAGCAGCCGGATCGAGGACGCCGTGGACGAGCTGCTCGACCAACTGGTCACCGAGTACGACCGGGAGGAGCTGCCGTTGCGCCGGCAGCTGGCCGAGCAGGAGGCCATCGTCCAGGCCGACGGCGACCTCGCCGCGGCGGAGCAGGTCGCCCGCGCCCAGGTCGACGTCCTCGACGACACCCGCGACTACCTCAGCCTGCAGACCGACTGTGCCCTCGCCCCGCACACCCTGGCCGTCTCCGCACAGACCCAGCGGCTGGCGATGGCGGCCTGCCACGACTGGATCGGCGAGGCCCACGCGGGGTTCACCAACGACTATCGGATCGCCGCGCCGACGACCGTCGAGGTGGCCGTCGACCCGGGTGCGCTCAGCGGGGTGGCCGCGTTCCGGCCGCCCTCCTGGACGGGCTCCTTCGACCAGCCGATGGGCACCCTGGAACGCTCGCTCGACGCCCACTGGAACCGCTACGGCCGGCCCTTCGTCGACGGTCTCGCCTTCGACTGGGGCAAGAGCCTGATCGGGCCGCTGGTGGTGATCTTCGTCGTGCTGCTGATCGGGCTCGCCGTCGGTGGCGCGGGGATCGGCCTGCTCGCCACCGCCCTGACCGGCGGCGTCTGGGCGGTGGTCCTCAAGGGCCGGGCGGAGGCCGCCGCCGCCGAGCAGGAGCGGGTCCGGAGGCTCATCGACGACGCCCGGGACGAGGCACTGCGCGGCCTGCGGGCCGCCGGCATGGAACTCGAAGCCTGGCGGGACCGGTTCACCGCCGCCGACAGCGACGCGAGCCGGGTCACCGCCCTGATCGCCGACCTGGCCACGGCCGGCGGGCCGGGAGCACCGCACGAACGTCGCGCGGTGGGCCGGACCGACAAGGGGGAGTGAAATGATCGACCGTGACGACGCTCCGGAGCCCCGACCCTGGGCCCGGCCAGCGTCCCCGCCGCCCGCCACCGACCGCCGGCGGCAGGTCGTCGAGGAGCTGCCCGACTGGGAGCCGCTGCCGCCCGGCGAGATCCTCGTGCGCCGGCCGCACCGGGCCGACCCGTGACCAGCCACGGCGACGACCTGCAGACCTGGGTGACGTTCCTGCGCCGCTGGCGCACCGAGCAGTCGGCCACCCCCGGCGGGCTGCCGAAGCTGGTCGAGGCGGCCCTGCCCGCCGACGGTTGGGCCCGCTTCGTGGCCATGCTCACCGGCGCGCTGGACCAGCGGCTGAAGCTCTGGGCGGACGGACTGCTGGCAGCCATGGCCGCGGCCGGGGACGAGTTCGAGTGGGCGCGGGCCCTGGTGCAGGGCCGCCGGGGACTGGCGTCGATCCGGGCGGTGGCCGGCAGCCCCGGGCTGCCCGAGCCGCTCGGCCGACACCTGCTCGGCCTCGTCGACGCCCAGATCGAGCTGGTCCAGCGGGCGCTGGAGGACGGCGTCGAGCAGCTGCGTCGGCAGGGCGGTGACGGCCCGCTGGTGCACGCAAGGATGCGCACGGTACGGGAGAACCCGCTGACCGCGTCCACCGCCCCGGGTTCCGGCCCGGTCGACGAGTGGGCCACCGACCCCACCGGACCGGCTCGCCGCCGGATCATCGTCGCCGGCCCGGCGACCCCCGACTGAGGAAGCGATCATGTCCCGTTACCTGGAGGCCCGCAGGGACCTCGACAGTTACGTCGCCGCCCGGGTGCCGCTCATCAGCGTGCGGACCGTCGAGCCGCTGCGCGCCGTCCGGCTGCTGCGGGAGGTTGCCGGCAGCGCACGCCGCGCCGGCCTGCCGTTCTGGCTGCACACCAGGGCGGCCGGGCTGCGGGACCTACGCACCAACGCCCAGGTGCAGGAGGAGCGTTCGCTGGTGGCCGCGATGGACTTCGCCGCCGCCCAACTGTCCCGGCGGGCCCAGGCGACGATCGTCTTCGTCGAACCCGACGATCTGACGGCCGACTCCCCGGCCACCCGGCACATCGCGGAACTCGCGCGGCTCGCCGACGCCCGCTCCGGCAGCATCGTCCTGGTCACCGACACGCCGCTGTGGAGTGGCCTGCAACGTCTCGGGATGAGCATCGTCCTGGACCTGCCCGACGCCCCTGAGATGTACGGCATCGTCACCGACTTCCTCAAGGAGCAGCAGGGCGCGGTCACCATCGACTGGACCGACGCCGACGCCCGGCGTGCCGCCGAGTTCCTGGTCGGGGTTCCCGAGGGCACCGCGATCAACGTGCTGGCCACGATGGCCGCCAGCGGACACCTGCGCCGCGACGACGTGGCCCGGATGGCGGAGTTCAAGGACAAGCACTTCGGCGATCTCGCCGGCCTGGAACGGGTGCACGTCGACTCGGCCGACGGTGAACTCGGTGGGCTGACCAGCCTGCGGGCCTGGCTACGTCGCAAGCACCAGGTGATGCTCGCCGACCTGAGCGAGACCCGGCTGCGTCCGCCGCGCGGGGTGCTGCTGGTCGGCGTGCCCGGCTGCGGGAAGTCCCGCTGCGCCAAGGCCGTCGCGGCCCAGTGGCGGATGCCGCTGTACCGGCTCGACTTCGCGACCATCCTCGGCATGTACGTCGGACAGTCCGAGACCCGGCTGCGGGAGGCGCTGGAGATGGCCGACCGGACGGCTCCCTGCGTGCTCTGGATCGACGAGATCGAGAAGGGGCTCGCCGGCCAGTACGACTCCACCGGGGTGAGCCGGCGTCTGGTCGGGCAGTTCCTGTACTGGTTGCAGGAATCCCGGTCCCGGGTCTTCGTCGTGGCCACCTCCAACGACGTGCGCTCGTTGCCGCCGGAGCTGCTCCGCAAGGGCCGCTTCGACGAGCTCTTCTTCGTCGACCTGCCCGACGACACCGACCGGGCGGAGATCATCCGGCTCTACTACCGGCGCTACCTCGACACCGAACCGGACGGCGACCTGCTCCCCCGGCTGGTCGTCCTCTCCGACGGGTTCGCCGGCTCCGACATCGAGTCGGCCATGAACGAGGTGGGCACCGAGATGCTGCTGCGGGGCGACCGGTCCTGCCCGCCGACCGAGTTCGTCGTCGACACCTTCGTCAACACCATCCCGCTGAGCCGCACCCAGCCGGAACAGATCGCGGAGATCCGCAGCTGGGGTCGGGACCGGGCGGTGCCGGCCGGCGCCCCGGTCACGGCCGCCGCGTCCGACGGCGAGCCCCGCCGGCGGGTGCTGGTGCCGGGCGACGCGTGATCGGGGGGCGAGGATGAGCGACGAGCGGCAGGGCGCGGAGAGGCCGATCTGGAACCTGCGGGAGCTGGTCGGCGACCTGGCCGATCAGATCCCGCAGCCGCCGCCCGGCGGCACCCGCCCAGAAGGACCGGCCCCCGCCTCCGCGGCCACCAACGCGGCGATCCGGGCCACGAGCGCCGGACCGCCCGCCCGCACCGCCCCCGCCGAGCGGGACGAGCCCTCGGAGCGGGACGAGCCGCTGGACCCGGCGGCCTTCGGGGGTCTGCCGGTGGTGCCGGTCGACCCGGCCACCGCACCGGAGCCCGTTCCCTGGCGTCCCCTCGAACCGCCGACCGGCGACCCGCAGCGGCCGGCGGGTGCCGCGCTCCGGAAGGCGGCCGGGCTGGTCCTGGTCGTCCTGCTGCTCCTCGTCGGCACGGCCTACGGGGCGTACCGGATGGACCCGGGTGCCGCCGACGGAAGCACCTACGACGGGCCCGGGCCGTCTCCCGACCCGTACAGCGCGCCCGTCGCGCCGGGCGGCGACCCGCCCCCGTCGGCCGAAGGCTCCCCCGACACCGGCACCCCGACCACGACCCCGGCTCCCGAGGACCCCGAGGCGGCGGCCCTGACGGAGCTGAGCCGGCTCCACGAGCAGGATCTGCCCACCATCAGCCTCGATGGCCGGTACGTCGCCCAGCTCGCCTCGAAGAGCGTGGGCATCGTCGACCCCGAGCAGCGGGCGGCGAACGGCTCGCACACCTTCTACGCCAGCGACATCCTCGCCGAGCACCAGCAGCTCCGCACGGAATTCGGCGGTGAGGCCCGGGTGATCCTCCTGCTCAGCACCGACTACGGTCGGCAACAACTGTACGAGGGGAAGCCCCTCTGGCTCACCTTCGCCGTCGTGCCGGCCGACTCGAAGGACGGGGTCGACGCCTGGTGCCGGGCACAGTTCCCTCAGCTGGACGGGGCGGAGTTGCCGAACCGCTGCGTGCCCCGGCGGCTGCGCCCGCCGGGCACCTGATCGCCGCTGGCGGGGAGGGGACCCTTGGTGACGCGTCCGGTATCTCGCGCCGTCCGGCGGGGCCTCAGCGTCCGGCGGGTGCGCGCTCCTTCGACGGGGGCAGGTCGCCGGGGCCGCGGACCAGGTACAGGCCCACGAGCAGGAGGTAGGCGACCAGGCTGAGCACCGGGTCGACGAAGACCACCGCGAAGGCGACCAGGTAGAGCAGCGGCCCGAGCAGGAACCGGCGGGCCACCGCCCGGGCCAGCCGGGGGTCCAGGTCCGGGTGCAGCAGGTTGCGCCGCCGCGCCCACCACCAGCTCAGGTTGAAGAAGAGCGCCTCGCCGAGCACCGTGGCGACGTAGAGGGCGGCGGTGAGCCGCTGGTCGCCGACCGGGCCGCGCAGGTTGTCCGAGAGCAGGTTCGCGGCGAACGGGATGGCCGCGACGAAGAGCAGCAGGAGCAGGTTCAGCACCAGCAGCAGCTGGTCGACGCGGACCACGTACCGCCACATGTTGTGGTGGGTGAGCCACACCTGGCCGACGATCGCGAAGGTGATCACGTACGCCAGGTACGACGGCCACTCGTGGAACAGCGCGCCCGCCAGGTCCGGCCCGGTGGGATTCTGCGGTGCGAACTGGAGCAGCTCGACCGCCATCAGGGTCAGCACGATGGCGATCACGGCGTCGCTGAACGCCTCCACCCGGGAGGCGTCGCGGGCCATCTCGCTGCGCCGCCCGTACCGGTAGCCGGCCGCCTCGTCCGCCCCACCGGTCACGACGCCAACCCGCCGGTCACGACCCCGCCCCGCCCGTCACGACTCCATGGTCACCTGCGGGCGGGGCGGAACGGGAAGGAACGGGGCAGAAGGGGCGGAACGCCGGGTCAGGGCGTCGGGGCGGACGCGTCCGCGCGGTGCGCCCGGACCTTGTGCCCGACGCTGGTCAGGCAGCGCCCGCTGGGCAGGTCGAACTTCCAGCCGTGCAGCTGGCAGGTGAGCTGGTCGCCCTCGACGATGCCGAACCGGGTCAGGTCCGCCTTCAGGTGCGGGCAGCGGCGCTGCACCACCCAGTCGCCGAGGGTGATGTCCTCGGCGTCGCTGGTGCGCTCGTGCTCGTCGTACCAGCCCTCGGCGTACTGGAGGCGCTCGGTGGACAGGCACTTGAAGAAGGCGTACACGAACTCGTTGTACTGGCCGATCCGGGCCGCCGAGAACCGGCAGGACAGGAAGAGCGAGTTGACCCAGTCGACCTCGCCGATGTACAGCAGGTGCTCCACGAGGGCCCGCTCGGTGCGGAACCGGTAGCGGACCTTCTCGTCGGCGTACGGCCGCACCTCCTTGCCGGGGAAGTCCACCACGATCGACTCGACGCTCTCGCCGTCGTAGTCGACCAGGTCGAAGCGGACCGGGCCGCCGACGCCCTTGGCCAGGTAGATCGACTCCTCCAGCAGCGGCTCGATGCGGCGCTTCATGCCGGCCAGCACGTCGACCTCGGGGTGCCGCCAGGACGCCTTCTCGGCCTCGATGACGCCGCGCTTGCGCTCCCGCATCTCCTCCAGGTGGGCGGCCTTGTTCGCGAAGAACTCCTCGACCGGCTGCGGGTGGGTGGTGGTCGCCCCCGAGGTGGTCACCTCGGCGACGCTGCCCGGCAGCAGCACGATGCCGTTGGTGCCGCCGACCTTCGCGTACTCGGCGAGGAAGACCGACTGGTCGGGGAAGATGTTGCCCTCGTCGCCGTGGATGTCGTTGAACTGCCACAGGTCGTCGTCGAGGAAGCACGGCGGGCCGGCGATCGGGAAGACGTGGTCGGCCTTCAGGTCGGCGATGTAGCGCCAGGTGCGGTCGAACTGCCGCTCCCGCTTCTGCTTGCCGAACGCGGTCTTCGCCGACTGCGGCAGCTCGTAGACCATCGGATACCAGATCGCCCCGGAGAACTGGAGCAGATGCGCGTGCACGTGACCCAGCTCGGCGAAGACGCTCAGGTCGGTCGGCCGGGCGTCGTTCTGGTTGAGCAGCCGCACCCCGTCGTACTCCACCCACAGCGAGGAGTCGCCGATCGGGCCGTCGGTCGGGCTGGTGAGCGCCTGGATCATGATCCGCAGGCCGCCGTCGAGCTCCACGACCTGCTCGTTCGGGGCCCGCAGGAACTTCGTGAAGCCCAGCGCCCGCAGCTCGTCCTCCATCTCGGAGGTGGGGAACTCGGGCAGCAGGACGGTGGCGTCCTTGGAGACGAAGTCGCGCAGGTGCGCGGCGTCGAAGTGGTCCCGGTGCAGGTGCGACACGTACAGGTAGTCGACGTCGCCGAGGGTCTCCCAGTCGAGCTGGGAGTTGTCGGGAAACGGGAACCACGAGGCGAAGTAGGCGGGATTGACCCACGGGTCGCACAGGATGCTGCCCGCGGCCGTGTCGATCCGCATGCTGGCGTGTCCCGTACCGGTCACTCGCACCGCAGTCCCCCTCAAAAAGACAATCAAGGTGTACGTCCCGACGCTACCGGAGGCAGTCTGGTCGCCGGCCCGCGACGCCGGTAGTGCCCTCCGGCCCGGGTCCTCCGGCCTCCGGCCGGTCCACTGGGCGCCGGTGGCCGGCACGGGGGCACCGGCGGCGGGTGCGGGGCCGGCGGAAACCCCCACCGCACGAGGTCAGCCACGGGGCGTGCCAGACTAACCGGAGATCCGATCGCGAGGGAAGGACCGACAGTGGCAGGAAGCGAGCCGGTGACGTCGCCAGATCAGCACAAGCCTGGGCACCGTAAGGCCGGGCGGATCGGCGCGGTGGTCTCCGCGCTGGCGCTGCTGGCCATGCTGTGCGGCAACCACGAGGGCAGGGTCGAGGACATCTGGCTGGTGGGCCTGGCCGTGCTGCTGCTGGCCATCGTCGTCGGCGACACGGTGCTGCGCCGCAACGGCCTGCGGTCCTGACCCCGGCCGGACCGGCACCGCACGAAGGGCCCACCCCGGTCGGGGCGGGCCCTTCGTCGTGTACGCGTGCTGCGGCGCGGGCAGGTCTGCCGCACCCACCGGGCGGTCAGCGGCCGAAGAGGATGTCCTGGACGTCCTTGAGCGCGGCGTCGACCTCGGCCTCGAAGTAGCCGCCCGGCACCAGGCCGAAGCGCAGGGTGTCCAGGTCCTTCGGGTTGACCGGCATCGGGCCCCGGCCGGCCATGCCGCCGAGGATGCCCTCGAAGAGCCGGTCGACCTGGTCCGGGTCGTACCCGCTGCCGAACCGGCGCACCTGGAAGCTGCGGCGGATCTGGTCCACCCGGTGCAGGTCGCTGCCGGGCGGACCGGCCATCGGCGGGCCGCCGGCCGGGGGGCCCCCGACGGGCGGGCCACCCACCGGGGGGCCACCCACGGGCGGGCCGGCCATCGGCGGCGGGCCCCCGATCGGCTGCGGCGGCATGGGCGGGGGGCCGGCGGGGCCACGGCCGCGCAGCTCGCGAAGGTCCCGCTCGGGCATCCGGATCTCGGCGGTCATGTCGGCCCGCCCGTGCCGCCCCGCCTCGAAGCCGTCGAAGCGCTGCTCGTCCGGGCCGTAGCCGCCGGGGCCGGGGGGCAGGCCCCGGGGCGGCGGACCGCCGTGCCCCATGCCGGGGCCGGGGCCGGGGCCCATCGGGCCACCCGGACCCATCGGGCCACCACCCGGGCCACCTGGACCGCGAGGTGCGTCGTAGCCGCCGCGCGGCCCGTCGTACCCGCCGGAGAAGCCGCCGGTCGGCTCGTCGTACCCGCCGGAGAAACCGCCGGTCGGCTCGTCGTACCGGCCGTAGCGGTCACCGGGCGGACCGGCCTGCGCCGGCATCGGCCGGGGCGGCATGGGCTGCGGCATCGGCGCGGACCCCCGGTCGTCACGCATGGTGAGCGGTCCACGGTCGTCGCGCATCGGGACGGGCCCCCGGTCGTCGCGCATCGGGACGGGCCCTCGGTCGTCACGCAACGGCGGGCCCATCCGGTCCGGCGGGCCCATCCGGTCGGGCAGCCGGGGGTCTGCGCCGCGACCGGGCGAGCCGCCGCGCTCCTCCAACTCGGCCAGCTGCCGCTCGACGCGGTCGAGGTGCAGGTCGACCTGCCACTCGTCGTAGCCGTTGAAGCGGACCCGGAAGACGACGTCGTGGACCTCCTGGGAGGCCACGGGCGCGCCGACGGGCCGGCCGTCGAGCGTCGCCTCGACCCGGTCCAGGAAGGCGTCCACCTCGTCGACCTTGTATCCCCGGCGGAGCGCTTTACGCCGGAAACGCTGACCCTGACTCGCCACTATGTCTCCTGGTCTCGTTCGGTACGCCCCGTCACGCCGTTGCCTCCTGCGGCGTCTCGGTGTCCCTGTCCCCGGCGGCGGCGAGCTGCCCGCACGCGCCGTCGATCTCGCGCCCCCGGGTGTCCCGCACCGTCGTCGAGACCCCGGCGGCGCGCAGACGCCGGACGAACTCCCGCTCGACGGGCTTCGGGCTCGCGTCCCACCGACTGCCCGGGGTCGGGTTGAGCGGGATGAGGTTGACGTGCGCCAACCTGCCGGCCAGCAGCTGGCCGAGGAGGTCGGCCCGCCACGGCTGGTCGTTCACGTTTTTGATCATCGCGTATTCGATCGACACCCGACGCCCCGTGCGGGCCGCGTAGTCCCACGCCGTGTCCAGCACCTCGGCGACCTTCCACCGCTGGTTGACCGGCACGAGTTCGTCGCGCAGCTCATCATCGGGCGCATGCAGGGACAACGCAAGAGTCACCGACAGGTCTTCGCTGGCCAGCCGGCGGATCGCCGGGACCAGGCCGACCGTGGAGACGGTGATGTGCCGCTGGGACAGGCCGAGCCCCTCGGGGGCGGGGGCGACCAGCCGGCGGATCGCCGCGACGACGCGCGAGTAGTTGGCCAGCGGCTCGCCCATGCCCATGAACACGACGTGGGACAGCCGGGGCGGGGAGCCGGCGACCGCGCCGGAGGCGGCCACGCCGGCCAGGTAGACCGCCTGGTCGACGATCTCGGCCGTCGACAGGTTGCGGGTCAGCCCGGCCTGGCCGGTGGCGCAGAACGGGCAGGCCATGCCGCAGCCCGCCTGGCTGGAGATGCAGACGGTGACGCGGTCCGGATATCCCATCAGCACGCTCTCCACCAGCGAGCCGTCGTGCAGCCGCCAGAGCGCCTTGCGGGTGGCGCCGTCGTCGCAGGCGAGCTCGCGGACCGGGGTGAGCAGGGTGGGCAGCAGCTCGGCGGCCAGCCTGTCCCGGGTGGCCGCGGGCAGGTCGGTCATCGACGCGGGGTCGCGGACCAGACGGCCGAAGTAGTGGGTGGACATCTGCTTCGCGCGGAACGCCGGCTCGCCCAGCTCGGCCACCAGGGCCTGCCGGGCCGGCAGGTCGAGGTCGGCGAGGTGACGGGGCGGCATGGCCGCGCGGCGTGCGGCGGGGGCGTCCGAGGTGACAGGGATCAGGGGAAGGCTCGTCATGACCCGTCCAGTCTCCCACGCCGTTCGCCCGACGCACCTGGCCGGAGGTGCCGAATCGGACCCGACCACGCGGCCGGAACGGGCTGACCGGCGTGATTCATGCCTCAGCCCACCACCGGGACGAAAACCGCCAGCAACAGGTACGCGGTGGGCACCGCGAACAGGATCGAGTCGAGGCGGTCCATCAGGCCGCCGTGGCCGGGCAGCAGGTTGCTCATGTCCTTCACGCCGAGATCCCGCTTGATCATGGACTCGGCCAGGTCGCCGAGGACCGCCGCGCAGGACACGGCCACGCCGAACAGGGCGCCCCACCAGGGGGCCACGTCGAACAGCAGCCAGATCAGCAGGGCGCTGCCCGCCGCCGCCGCGGTGACCGAGCCGGCGAAGCCCTCCCAGGACTTCTTCGGGCTGATCGAGGGGGCCATCGGATGCTTGCCGAGGTTGGCCCCCGCCGCGTACCCGCCGGTGTCGGAGAGCACCACCGCGACCAGGGTGACCAGCACGCGCAGGTGGCCGTCGCCGGGCGCGGCGGCGAGCATCGCCGCGAAGCCGCCGAGGAACGGCACGTACACGGCGATGAGGGTGGCCGCCGTCAGGTCGCGCTGGTAGTCACCCGGCCCGTCGCCCAGCCGCCAGATCATCGTGCCGAGCACGGTGACCAGCAGGCCGAGGCAGAGTGCGTCGGGGCCGGCGAACCAGGCCAGGCCGACCGTGAGCACGCCGCCGGCGATCAGCGGCACCAGCGGCGGGTGGGCCCCGCTGCGGCGGACCGCCCGGGCCATCTCCCAGATGCCGATCGCGATCGCGGCGGCGAGCACGAGGAGGAAGGCGGGCAGGTAGAAGAAGAGCGGCAGCAGGACGGCCGCGCCGAGGCCGACGCCCACCCCGATCGCCGCCGGCAGGTTGCGGCCGGCGCGGCCGGGCGAGGGCTGCTGGGTGGGCGGCCGCTCGGCGCTCGCCCGTCGCCGGCCGGGCCCGCGCCGCCCCCGGGGCGGCTCCGGCTCGGCACCGCCGCCGGGCGGGTACGCCGGGCCGGTCGACTCGTCGGGCGGGTACGCCGCACCGGCCGGCGGGCCGCCGGGGAGGGGCCCGCCGGGGCGCTCGGGAGAGGGCCTTCCACCCATCCCCGGGGCACCGGGCCAGCCCGGTCGGTCGACGGGGTCACCGGGCCGCGGCGGCTCGTCGGGCACCGGGCGGGCGCCGTACGGGTCGGTGGCGTCCGCGTCGAACGGCTCCGGCCGCCCCGCCGGGCGGCGCGTCTCGGGCCGGCCACCCGGGGCGACGGGGGCGTACGCGTCGGTGGTGGCGCTGCGGGCCCACTGCCCCGGCTCCAGATCACGGTCGGGCCAGGGGAGCGCCGCCGGGGCGTCCGGCCGGTCCCAGTTGCGGGGCTCGGGGCTGCGGTAGGGGTCGAGGTGGGACATCACGCACCGAACGGACGCGGTACGGGGCTCACCACATGACGTACGACCAAGACCATCCCCTACGACGACTGTTCCGTCCGATTGACCGGCGCGACGGCCGGGCGATCCCGCCCGTTCACCGCGTGGTGGCCGGAATCGTGCCGAGCCTACTGCACGGGTCGCCCCGGCAGGGTGGACGAGCCCTCCGTGCCGCCACCGGCGGTGCGCCCCGGGTTCGCCCGGTTTCGGCCCGTGACGACGAGGGGCGATTCGGCCCGTGACGACGCAGGCACCGGCGCCGCCGCCCGACGACGGCGGCACGCCGGTGCCACGGCAGGTCACGCGCGACGGCCCCGGGGGCCGTCGCGGCTCAGACCTCGAGCAGCTCGCTCTCCTTGTGCTTGACCAGCTCGTCGACGGTGGCGACGAACTTCTGGGTCAGGTCGTCGAGGTCCTTCTCGGCGCGCCGGCCCTCGTCCTCGCCGACCTCGCCGTCCTTGACCAGCCGGTCCAGCTCCTCCTTGCCCTTGCGGCGGATGTTGCGCACCGCCACCTTGGCCTCCTCGCCCTTGTGCCGGGCCACCTTGATCATCTCGCGGCGGCGCTCCTCGGTCATCTGCGGCAGCAGGATGCGCAGCTGGTTGCCCTCGTTGTTCGGGTTCACGCCGAGGTCCGAGTCGCGGATCGCCCGCTCCATGGCGCCGATCTGCGAGTTGTCGTACGGCTTGATGATGACCATGCGCGGCTCGGGGACCCCGATGGACGCCATCTGGGGCAGCGGCGTGGGGGTGCCGTAGTAGTCGATGATGACCTTGGAGAACATGGCGGCGTTGGCGCGACCGGTGCGGATGGCGCCGAACTCCTCCTTGGCGTGCTCGATGGCCCGCTCCATCTTCTCCTCGGCCTCGAGGAGGGTGTCGTCGATCACCGGTCTCCTCGCCTCCTTCTTTGTGCTCGTCGTGGGCTGTGCTGTGGTGTCGCAGGGCCGTCTCGCGCGGCCCGCGGCCGCTCAGGCGGTGATCAGGGTGCCGATCTTGTCGCCACCCACCGCACGGATGATCGTGTCGTCGCCCTGCGCGCCGAAGACCAGCATCGGCAGGCCGTTCTCCATGCAGAGGCTGAACGCGGCGGCGTCGGCGACCCGCAGGTTGCGGCGGAGCACCTCGGAGAAGGTGATCGAGTCGAGCTTGCTGGCGGTCGGGTCGATCCGGGGGTCGGCGGTGTAGACGCCGTCCACGCCGTTCTTGCTCATCAGCACCACGTCGGCCCGGATCTCCAGGGCCCGCTGGGCGGCCACCGTGTCGGTGGAGAAGTACGGCATGCCCGCGCCCGCCCCGAAGATGACCACCCGGCCCTTCTCCAGGTGCCGGATCGCGCGCAGCGGGATGTAGGGCTCGGCGACCTGGGCCATCGTGATGGCGCTCTGCACCCGGGTCTCGATGCCCTCCTTCTCCAGGAAGTCCTGCAGGGCCAGGCAGTTCATCACGGTGCCCAGCATGCCCATGTAGTCGGCGCGGGCGCGGTCCATGCCCCGCTTCTGCAGCTCCGCGCCGCGGAAGAAGTTGCCGCCGCCGACCACCACGGAGACCTGCACGCCGCGGCGGACCACGGTGGCGATCTGCCGCGCGATGGCCTGGACGACGTCGGGGTCGACGCCGATCGCACCGCCGCCGAAGACCTCGCCGGACAGCTTCAGCACCACCCGGCGGGCCCGGCCGGGCGGTGGGGCGGTCGGATCATCCGCCCCCAGGCTCCGGTCACTTACAACCTGCGTCATCCGCCCCGCCCTTCCCCGGCCGCACCCCACGTGCCCCGGTTACCGCGTACCTGCCGTCGCTGACCCTACGCCGCCCGTTCGGCGACACGGGCCAGGCATGGGACGAGGAGGCCGCGGTGCCTGTCACGTACACCAGCGGCCTCCTCGTCGATGTTCCCTGCCCCCGGGCGCGCGTCACGCGCCCGACCGGCGGCTCAGGCCTGGCCGACCTCGAACCGCAGGAAGCGGGTCACCTCGATGCCGGCCTCGGCCAGCACCTGCTTCACGGTCTTCTTGTTGTCGGCGACCGACGCCTGCTCGATCAGGACGTAGTCCTTGAAGAAGGCGTTGACCCGGCCCTCGACGATCTTCGGCAGCGCCGCCGCGGGCTTGTTCTCCTCGAGGGCGGTCTGCTCGGCGATGCGCCGCTCGGACTCGACGACGTCGGCCGGCACCTCGTCACGGGTGAGGTACTTCGGCCGCATCGCGGCGATCTGCATGGCGACAGCGCGGGCGTCGGCGTCCCCGGCCTCGTCGGTCTTGCCGGCGTACTCCACCAGCACGCCGACCGCCGGCGGCAGGTCCTGGCTCTTGCGGTGCAGGTAGACCGCGACGGTGCCGTCCAGCTTGGCGAAGCGGTTGAGCACCAGCTTCTCGCCGATCTTGGCGGACTGCTCCTGGATCAGGTCGGCGACCGGCTTGCCGTCGATGCTGCTGGCGAGCAGCTCCTCGGCGGAGGTCGCGCCGCTGGCCTCGCCGTGCTCGACGAGCTGCTGGGCCAGCGCGATGAAGGCGTCGTTCTTGGCGACGAAGTCGGTCTCGCAGTTGAGCTCCAGCAGCGCCTTGCCCGAGTGGGCGACGAGGCCGTTGGCGGCCGTGCGGCCGGCCCGCTTGCCGACGTCCTTCGCGCCCTTGACGCGCAGGATCTCGATGGCCTTGTCGAAGTCGCCCTCGGCCTCGGTCAGCGCCTTCTTGGAGTCCATCATGCCGGCGCCGGTGAGGTCGCGGAGCTTCTTGACGTCCGCGGCGGTGAAGTTGGACATGACTCTCTCTTCGGTGTTGGGACTCGGTGGGTTGGTCTGGGGGCCGGGTGGGTCGAGCCGGGGCCGGTCACCCGGATCCGGGCCGGGTGTGCCCGGCGTACCCGCCGCGCCCCGCCGCCCGGGGAAACGGACGGCGGGGGCGCGGCGGCGCGGTCACTCCGCGGCGGCGGCCGCCGGCTGCTCGGCCGGCTGCTCGGCGGCGGGCTGCGCCGGCTGCTCGTCGGCCTTCTTCGGCTCCTCGAGCAGCTCGCGCTCCCACTCGGCCAGCGGCTCGTCGGCGCCGACCTGGCCCGGCTCCGGCTTCTCGTCGCCGCCCCGGCGACGGCCGGAGCGGGCGATGAGGCCGTCGGCGACGGCGGCGGCCACGACCCGGGTCAGCAGCTCGGCCGAGCGGATCGCGTCGTCGTTGCCCGGGATCGGGAAGTCGACCTCGTCGGGGTCGCAGTTGGTGTCGAGCACCGCGATCACCGGGATGCCCAGCTTGCGAGCCTCGTCGACGGCGATGTGCTCCTTCTTGGTGTCGACGATCCAGACCGCGGCCGGGAGCTTCTGCATGTCCCGCAGACCACCGAGGGTCTTGGTGAGCTTGATCTTCTCGCGGGAGAGCTGAAGGGTCTCCTTCTTGGTGTAACCGGCGGCGGTGCCGCTCAGGTCACCCAGCGCCTCCAGCTCCTTCATCCGCTGGAGCCGCTTGTACACCGTCTGGAAGTTGGTCAGCATGCCGCCGAGCCAGCGGTGGTTGACGTACGGCTGGCCGACCCGGGTCGCCTGCTCGGAGATGGCCTCCTGGGCCTGCTTCTTGGTGCCCACGAAGAGGATGCTGCCGCCCTCGGCCACCGTGTTGCGCACGAACTCGTACGCCTTCTCGATGTAGTCGAGGGTCTGACGCAGGTCGATGATGTAGATACCGTTGCGCTCGGTGAAGATGAAGCGCTTCATCTTCGGGTTCCAGCGGCGGGTCTGGTGCCCGAAGTGGACACCGCTCTCCAGCAGCTGACGCATGGTCACGACGGCCATGGTGGGGTACTCCTTGTGATCCCTGGTTACGCCGCCCGGCCGGCGGCCGGGCGTCCTGGCGCCCGGTCGCCGGCCGTGGTGGGCCCGATCATGATCGGGACCAGGGAGGCCGCCGCCCCACGAGACGTGGAGAGGGCGCGCGAGGTCGACCGCGCGAGGCGGTCGCCAAGCGCCCAGTGTACGCCCCTGCCCGGCCCGCCGGTCAGCGGGCGGCGAGGGCGGCGGCTCAGCGGGCGGCGAGCGCGGCGGCTCAGCGGGCGGCAAGCGCGGCGGCGAGGAACAGCACCAGGCCCACCGTCAGGTACGCCGTCGGCGGGCGGAGCCAGCCCCGGCCGCCGTCGGTGAGCGCGAGACCGCCCGTGCGCAGCCCGTAGAGCCCGATGCCGAAGATCGGCAGCCCGCCGACCAGGAAGGTGCCCACCACGACGTCGGCCGCCGACAGCGGGTCACCGAGCAGGCCGTGGCGCAGCACCCGCAGGGCCGGGACCTCGAAGACCACCACCAGCACCGCGATCAGCACGGCGAGCGCCGGGCGGCGGGTGCGGTAGACGCCGTCGGAGGGCGCCGGGCCGGGGCGCCGCAGCCCGTCCGGGGCGTACGCCGGGTCCAGGCCGGGCGGCGGCAGGTCCGGACGGGGCGCCACCGGGGGCATGGGCCCGGTCGGCAGGTCCAGCGGATGCGGCGGCTCGGCGGGGCGGCCCGGCTCGGCGGCGCGCGCCGGCTCCGCCGCGCTGGCGGCGACCGCGGCCCGGTCGAGCGGGCCCCACTCCCCCGCGCCCCGGTCCGCCGGCCCGTCCGGGCGGCCGGGCTCGGCGTAGCGGCCCGACTCGCCGGTGCGCCCCGGCTCGATGATCGGGTATCCGCCGAGCGGCTCCGGCCCGCGCCCCACCGGGTCGACGCCGAGCGGGTCCGCGTCGAGCGGGGCGTCCCGGGGACCCGCCTCGCGCGGCGGACCGGACAGCAGCGCGCCCTCGCGCGCCGGGCCGGGCAGCGACCGGTCCTCGCGCGCCGGAGCGGACAGAGCCCGGTCCTCGGGCGTCAGGCCGGGCAGCGACCGGTCGTCGCGCGCCGGGCCGGACGGGGAGCGGTCGTCGTGCCCCGGGGCGGAGACCGGCGTGGGGCGCTGGCCGATGGTCAGCGGGAACTCCACGGCCCGCTGGGCGGGCGGCAGCGGGAACTCGACGGAGTGCTGAGCGGCCGGCAGCGCCGCGTCGGCGGACGGGGCCGGTTCGGCGGCCCGCGCCGCCCGGCGCGCCTCCCGCTCGGCGGCGAGTTCGTCCATCGACACCCCGAACGAGCCCGTGTCGGACCGGCGGGACCGCGCGGGACGGTAACTGTCCGTGTCGGGATCGGTGGCCCCGAACGCGTCGTCCGCGCCGTGCCGCCCGGTCTCGCCGTACCGGCCTACGGGCGGGTCGGTCAACTCGTCGTAACGCCGCTCGCCCGTGTCGCCGCGCTGGTCAGGGACGCGGAACTCGTCCGCTCGATAGCGGTCGTCGCCCGCCGGACGCCAGTCCGACTCGCCGTACCCGCGCTCGCCGGGGTACCAACGCGACTCCTGATCTTCGGGAAAGCTCCGTCGTGCGTTCACGATCGGCACCGTATGTGACAGGCGCACCCCCGCGCCATCCGGACGGACGGCGCGTCGGCGGCGACAAACCGCAGGAGTACGCGGAAACGGACACCGCCCGGCCGTCCGCACATAGCACAGCAAGGGCATGATCGTCCGTTCGTCCACAACCGCCTCCGTCGTCCACAGGCGTACGGCGGAGGCGGCCCCGGTTCGGCATGGTGCGCCCATGACGAAGCGGAACCAGGCCGTCGGCGCGTACGGGGAACGATGCGCCGTCCGGCACCTGATCGGAGCCGGGCTGCGCCCGGTCGCCCGCAACTGGCGCTGCCCCGCCGGTGAGATCGACATCATCGCCTGGGACGGCCCCGTGCTCGCGTTCTGCGAGGTGAAGACCCGACGCACCACCCACTACGGGACGCCGGCCGAGGCGGTCGTGCCGGCGAAGGCTCGCCGCCTGCGGGGGCTGGCGGCCCGCTGGCTCGCCGAGACCGGCACCACGGCCGGCGAGGTGCGCTTCGACGTCCTCTCCGTCGAGCTGCCCGACGCCGGCGCGGCCCGGGTCGAGCACCTCAAGGGCGCGTTCTGATGGGCGGCCGGGCGTGAGCTACGCGAAGGTGCTCTGCGTCGGCCTGGTCGGGGTGACCGGGCACGTGGTGGAGGTGGAGGCCGACCTCGCCCCGGGGCTGCCGGCCGTGGCGATCTCCGGGCTGCCGGACACCGCCCTGCACGAGGCCCGCGACCGGGTCCGCGCCGCGATCGTCAACTCCGGCCAGCGCTGGCCCAACCGGCGGATCACCCTCAACCTGCTGCCGGCCACGCTGCCGAAGTTCGGTTCGGCCTTCGACCTGGCGATCGCGGTGGCGCTGCTCGGCGGCTCCGGCGAGCTGCCGCTGCTGCCGCTGGAACGGGTGGTCGTGCTCGGGGAGCTGGGGCTCGACGGCACCGTCCGGCCGGTGCGCGGGGTGCTGCCCATGGTGGCCGCCGCCGCGCGGGCCGGGCTGCACCGGGTGGTCGTCCCGGTGGGCAACGCGGCCGAGGCGGCGGTCGTCCCGGGCGTCCGGGTGCGCGCCGTGGACACGCTGCACCGGATGGTCGACTTCGTCCGGGACGGCACGCCCCTGATCGAGCCGCCCGGCCCCGCCCCGGTGGAGGGGCCGGACGGGCCGGACCTGTCGGAGGTGGCCGGGCAGGCGCTGGGCCGGCGGGCCCTGGAGGTGGCCGCCGCCGGCGGTCACCACCTGGCGTTGTTCGGGCCGCCCGGCGCGGGCAAGACCATGCTCGCCGAGCGCCTGCCGTCGATCCTGCCCGCGCTGGACGACGACGCGGCGCTGGAGGTCACCGCGCTGCACTCGATCGCCGGGCTGCTGCCGGCTGGCGGTCGCCTGCTGCGCCGCCCGCCGTTCCAGGCCCCGCACCACACCGCCACGGTGGCCTCCCTGGTCGGTGGCGGGTCCGGGCTGGCCCGCCCCGGCGCGGTGTCGCTCGCCCACCGTGGGGTGCTGTTCCTCGACGAGGCGCCGGAGTTCGGCAAGGGAGCCCTGGAGGCGCTGCGGCAGCCGCTGGAGCACGGCCGGGTGCAGCTCGCCCGCAGCCGGGGCGGCACCGAATACCCGGCCCGGACGCAGCTCGTGCTGGCGGCCAATCCGTGCCCCTGCGCGCGGCCGGCCGGCGACGCGTACTGCGAGTGCGCGCCGCTGGTCCGCCGGCGCTACCTCGGCCGGCTCTCGGGCCCGCTGCTGGACCGCATCGACGTGCAGGTGACCCTGCCGCCGCTGCGGGCGGCGGAGCTGATGGAGGCGGGGGCGACCGGCGAGTCGTCGGCCACGGTCGCGGCCCGGGTGGCGGCCGCCCGCCGGGCCGCGGCCGACCGCTGGGCAGGCAGCGGCTGGCGGGTCAACGCGGAGGTGCCCGGCCCGTGGCTGCGCCGGCCGCCGTGGCGGCTGCCCGGACGGGACACCCGGGAGCTGCGCGGGCGGCTCGACTCCGGGTCGCTGTCGGCGCGCGGCTTCGACCGGGTCGTCCGGATGGCGTGGACGATCGCCGACCTCGACGGGCGGGACCGCCCGCACGCCGACGACGTTCGGGAGGCGATGCAGCTGAGGATGGGGGACGGGGCGTGAACGGCGACGACGACCGGCTGGCCCGGGTGGCGTTGACCTGGTTGGCCGAGCCGGGCACCCGCTCAGTGCACCGGCTGGTCGACGAGCTCGGCGCGGCCGGCGCACTGGATCTGCTGCTGCGCGGCGAGGCACCGGACGACCGGCTGCGCGCCGCCGTGGCCGCCCGCTGCCGGGACGGGGACGCCCGGGCGGTGGCGGCCGACGCCCTGGCCCGCGCGCAACGGCTGGGCGCCCGGCTCGTCACCCCCGGCGACGGGGAGTGGCCCGTCACCGTCGAGCACCTGCGCCGGCTGGCCCTGCCCGGCGCCAACCGCCGGGTGGACGTCGAGACCGCGCCCCCGCTCTGCTTCTGGGTGCGCGGCGGGTGGCCGCTCGGCGACGCGCTGGACCGGGCGGTCTCGGTGGTCGGCGCGCGGGCCGCCACACCGTACGGGGTGCACGTCGCCACCGAGCTGGGCTACGGGCTGGCCGACCGGGACTGGACGGTGGTCTCCGGCGGCGCGTTCGGCATCGACGCGGCGGCGCACCGGGGCGCGCTCAACGCGGGCGGGCTGACGGTGGCGGTGCTCGCCTGCGGGATCGACCGGCCGTACCCGATGGGCAACACCGCGCTGTTCGACCGCATCGGCGAGACCGGGCTGCTGGTCAGCGAGTGGCCGCCCGGGTCGGAGCCGCTGCGGCCCCGGTTCCTCATCCGCAACCGGGTGATCGCGGTGGCGACCCGGGGCACGGTGCTGGTGGAGGCGTCGGCCCGCAGCGGCGCGACGCAGACCGTCAACCGGGCCCTCGCCGCCGGCCGGCACGCCATGGTGGTGCCGGGGCCGGTCACCTCCGCGATGTCGGTCGGCGCCCACGAACTGCTGCGCGATCACCCGTCGGCCCGGCTGGTCACCGGCGTGGCGCACGTGCTGGAGGAGGTCGGCCGGATCGGCGCCGACCTCGCCCCGCCCGCACGCGCCCCGCAGCGTCCCCGGGACCTGCTCGACGACGAGGCGACACAGGTGCTGGAGTCGATGCCCCGCCGCGGGGCGGTCGGCGTCGACCGGTTGGCCGCCCGCGCCGGCGTGGACGTCCGGACCGCCCTGCGCAAGCTCTCCCTGCTGGAGGAGCTGGGCCTGGTGCGCCGGTGCGACGACGGGTACGCGCTGGCCACCAGCCCCGCCCGCGCCCCGGCGAGGCCCCGGTGAGCCGCTGGCGTCCGGTACCACCCGCCGCACCGGCCCGGCCGCGTCGGTGCCCGGCCGGGCTCGCCGCGCGCTCGTAAGCTGAGCCGGTGCGAGGCCATGGACGGGTGCGGCGGCGGGTGGCGGGCGCGCGGGGCGGTCCCCGGTGAGCCGGGCCGGTCCCGACAGCAGGGCGACGCACGCGGCGCTGCCGACGCCGATGCGGGAGGCGGTCGACGACTTCGCCGACCACCTGGCCCGGGTGCGCAACCGCTCGGCGCACACCGTCCGCGCGTACGTCGGCGACCTGGTCTCCCTGCTCGACCACGCCGCCCGGATGGGCTGCGCCGAGGTGGCGGGCCTCGACCTGGGCGTGGTGCGCAGCTGGCTGGCGAAACAGCGCACGACCGGGGCGGCCCGCACCACGATGGCGCGCCGGGCCGCCGCGGCGCGCGCCTTCAGCGCGTGGGCCCACCGCGCCGGGCTGATGCCGACCGACGTGGCCGCGCCGCTGGCGAGCCCCCGTGCCCACCGGGAGCTGCCGACCGTGCTCCGCGCCGACCAGGCGGCCGCCCTGATGCGGGCACCGGCCGGCCCCGGGGACCCGGGAGGCGGAGTGCCCCCGCAGGGGCCCGGTTCCGCCGACGTCCGCCCGGCCGACCCGGCCGGCGGCGGGGAGCGGGAGGCTGCGGTGGCGCGCGGGGTGCTGCTGCGCGACCGGGTCCTGCTCGAACTGCTCTACGCCACCGGCGTACGGATCAGCGAGGCGTGCGGCCTGGACACCGCCGACGTGGACCACGGCCGCCGCGTGGTGCGGGTGCTCGGCAAGGGCTCCCGGGAGCGGTCCGTGCCGTACGGGGTGCCGGCGCAACGCGCCCTCGACGAGTGGCTGCGGGCCGGGCGGTCCGCCCTGGCCGGCCCGGGTTCCGGGGACGCGCTGCTGCTGGGGGCGCGGGGTGGGCGGCTGCACCCGACGACGGCGCGGCGGGTCGTCGCCGGGTACGCCGAGGCCGCCGGCCTGCCCCGGACCACCCCGCACGGCCTGCGCCACTCGGCCGCCACCCACCTGTTGGAGGGCGGCGCGGACCTGCGGGCGGTGCAGGAGCTGCTGGGGCACTCGTCGCTGGGCAGCACGCAGATCTACACCCACGTGTCGGTCGAGCGGCTGCGGGCCGCGTACCGGCAGGCCCACCCGCGCGCCTGAGCCGGGCGGTCCCACCCCGGCCGACGGGGGCCGACCCCGCGGCGGTCCGGTCCTCGTCGCAGGGCGCGGCCCACCGTGCCGGGCTACGATCATGCGATGAGCGCGCCGCAGCCGCCCGAACCCATCCCCGGCGCCCGGCTGCTCTTCTCGCTGGACCCGGCGGTGAGCCACCTCAACCACGGCTCGTTCGGCGCGGTGCCGGTCAACGTGCAGCGCGTCCAGCAGCGGCTGCGCGACGAGATGGAGGCGAACCCGCTGCGCTTCTTCGGGCTCAGCCTGGTGGACCGGATCACCCACACCCGCCGGCACCTGGCCGCCTTCCTCGGCGCCGACCCGGACGGCACCGCCCTGGTCGGCAACGCCACCACCGGCGTCGCCGTGGTGCTGCAGTCGCTGGGCCTGCGCCCCGGCGACGAGGTGCTCACCACCGACCACGGCTACGGCGCGGTCGGCTTCTCCGTCGACCGCGAGTGCCGGCGCACCGGGGCGACCTGGCGGATCCTGCCGGTGCCGTTGACCGCGACCGACGAGCAGGTCGTCGAGATCGTCCGCGCCGGGCTGCGCCCCGGCCGCACCAAGCTGCTCGTCGTCGACCAGCTCACCTCCGCCACCGCCCGCCTGTTCCCGGTCGCGGCGATCGTCGCGGCGGCCCGCACCCACGGGGTGCCGGTGCTCGTCGACGCCGCCCACGCGCCGGGCATGCTGGCGACCCCCGTGGCGAGCATCGGCGCGGACTTCTGGGTGGGCAACCTGCACAAGTGGGGGTACGCCCCGCGCGGCACCGCCGCGCTGGTGGTGGCGCCGCCGTGGCGGGACCGGATGGAGCCGCTGGTGGTCTCCTGGGAGCAGGATGCCGGTTTCCCGGGCAACGTCGAGTGGCAGGCGACCCTGGACTACACGTCGTGGCTCGCCGCGCCGGCCGGCGTCTGGACCCTGCGCAGCCTCGGCGTCGAGCGGGTACGCGCGCACAACGCCGCGCTGGCCGCGTACGGGCAGCGGGTGCTGGGGAACGCGCTGGGGGTGGCGCCGGCCGACCTGCCGGAGCCCGGCGGGCCGACGGTGGCCATGCGGATCGTCCCGCTGCCGGCCGGGCTGGCCACCACGATCGAGGCCGCCCGCGCGCTGCGCGAGCGGATCGCCGAGGAACTGTCGGCCGAGGTGGCGGTGATGTCCTGGGACGGTCGCGGCTGGCTGCGGGTGTGCGGCCAGGTCTACAACGCGCCGCACGAGTACGAACGCCTCGCCGCCCGGCTGCCGGCGCTGCTCGCCCAGCGCTGACGACCGGCACGTGCTGGCCCCTGCCCCGCCAGGCCGGCGACATGGGGGGCATCGTGGGGCCGGGATGCAACCATGTGCAGCGGTGAGACGCCACCCCGCAGGCGCGTGGCGTCGACTCGCCGACCGGGTGAGCGCGCCCGGGGCAGTCGAGCACCCCGGGCCGGGGCGACGGTCAGAGCGGCAGCAGCCGGACGGGGCCGAGGCCGAGCAGGGCCGTCGGGTCCAGGTATTCCTCGCCCCGGCGCAGGCCCCAGTGCAGGCAGGCCCGGTCCGGGCAGCCCACGTGCCCGGGTTGCAGCCGGCCCAGCGGCGCCCCCACCGCCACCGGGTCACCGGCCCGGACGCCGGGTGCCACCGGCTCGTAGGTGGTCCGCAGCCCGGCGCTGTGCCCGACGGTGATCACGGGACGCCCGGCGACCTGCCCGGCGAAGAGCACCACCCCGGTCCCGGCGGCGCGGACCACGGCCCCCGGCTCGGCGCTCAGGTCGACGCCCCGGTGCCCGGGCAGCCATGGCTGCGGCGGCGGCTCGAAGCGGCGGGTGAGGCGCGGCGCCCCGTCGAGCGGCCACCGAAAGGCAGGTGATCCGGAACCGGAGTCGGAGCCGACCGGGCCGGGAACAGCCGAGCCGGGAGCGACCGGGCCAGGAACAACCGGGCCGAGAGCGACCGGGCCAGGAACAGCCGAGCCGGGAGCGACCGGGCCGAAGCCGGAGGTGGCGGAAGCGACCGACGTGAAGCCGGAGGTGGCGGCGAGGAGGAACCCGCACAGGACGGTCCCGGCCGCCGCCGAACGTGACCAGCTCAGGCCCGGCGAGCCACCGCCCGCGCCGGGGCCACCCGCGCCGGTGTTCCTGCCCAGGTCGGTGCCGCCCGGCGCGTGCCTCGTCCACATGCCAGGCAGCGTGCCGGAATCCAGGGGTGCCCACCACCGCCCGCGGCTCGCCTGTGGACAACCGGCGTCGTTGTGGACAACCCCCGCCCGGCCCGATGATCTGCTATGCGCCGGTGGGCGCGGACCGCCTCCACACGGCACCGGTGGAGGTGACCACCGTCGGCGGGCGATGTGAGGGCTGGATCCGGCGGGCGGTGGGCGGGGCGGCGGTGGCGCTTCGCGGGGCTGGCGCAGCCGGGAGGACACGTGCTGGGCGAGCCCGGGTGCCGGGCGGTGCGGTGCCGGTGCGGGCCGGGCCGTCAGCCGCCGAAGCCGGAGTCGGCCGGCAGGGAGATGTCGGGCTTCTCCAGCTCCTCGACGTTGACGTCCTTGAACGTCATCACCCGGACATTCTTGACGAACCGGGCCGGACGGTACATGTCCCACACCCAGGCGTCGTGCATCTCGACCTCGAAGTAGACCTCGCCGTCGGAGTTGCGCACGTGCAGGTCCACCTGGTTGGCCAGGTAGAAGCGGCGCTCCGTCTCCACCACGTACGAGAACTGACGGACGATGTCGCGGTATTCCCGGTAGAGCTGGAGCTCCATCTCGGTCTCGTACTTCTCGAGATCTTCCGCGCTCATCGCACTCCGCCTTCCATGACCACATCCTCCCCCACCGGCGCGGGAGGTCGGGGCTGCTCGCCCAACGCCACGCCGACGGTACCCCTTGACGCCTCGAAACGCTCCATCGGCTCGACCGGCCGCGCACCCACCGGTCGGCGGGATCTGGGTGGCCGCCCGTCCACGCCGGAAACGGCGGCCACATTGACGTACGAGAACCTGTGCTCCCGGCACGGGCCGCGCTCCCGCAGGGCCGCCGTGTGCTCCGCGGTGATGTAGCCCTTGTGCTCGGCGAAGCCGTAGCCGGGGAACGCCGCGTCCAGCTCGACCATCATCCGGTCCCGGGTGACCTTGGCGAGCACGCTGGCCGCCGCGACGCAGGCCGCCACCCGGTCGCCCTTCCACACCGCCAGCCCCGGCACGTCCAGGCCGTCGACGCCGAAGCCGTCGGTCAGCACGTAGTCGGGGCGGGTGGCCAGCGAAGCGAGGGCCCGGCGCATCGCGGCGAGGTTGCACACGTGCAGGCCACGGGCGTCGACCTCGTCGGCCGGGATCACCACCACCGCGTACGCGAGGGCGCGGGCGACCACCTGTTCGTAGACGCGCTCCCGGCTGGCCGGGGTGAGCAGCTTCGAGTCGGCCAGCCCGTCGATCTCGCCGCGTCGCCCCTCGGGCAGCACCGCCGCCGCGGCGACGAGCGGGCCCGCGCAGGCGCCCCGCCCGGCCTCGTCGGCGCCGGCCACGTGCCGGAAGCCCCGGCGTTGCAGGGCGCGCTCCAGCGCGTACAGCCCGGCCTCGCGGCGCACGACGGTGCGCGGTGGGGTCAGCACGGCGTACCCCCGGCGGTGGACCCGACGTCGGCGGACCCGGCGGGCGCGTCGGCCGGGGCCGGCGGGCCGGACGCCTCGGGGCGCGCGGCGAGCGCCCGGCGCAGCAGCGCCGGCAGGTCGGCCGGGTAGTAGCGCTCGGTCGTGGCCGCCAGCTCGTCGAGCGGCCACCAGCGGTGCCCGGTGATGCTGGCCCGCTCGACGGCGTCGAAGCCCGCCGTGTCGACCTCCCACCCGGGGACCCGGACCAGGAAGAACTGCTGCTCCTGCTCGTAGTGGGCGGCGCCGAACGGGAACCGGATCCGCTCCTGCGCCACGGGCTCGCCCAGCTCTGCCGGGGTCAGCCGCAGGCCCGTCTCCTCGGCCAGCTCCCGGGCGGCGGCGGCCGCCGGGGACTCGCCCGGCTCCAGCCCGCCGCCGGGGGTCAGCCAGTATCGGTGGTCGGGCCGCGCCGGGTCGTGCCCGGCGAGGAGCAGCACCCGGCCGGCGGCGTCGACGAGCAGCACGCGCGCCGCGCGTCGGGGGGTGTAGACCGTCACCGTCCCAGCCTGCCAGACGCGGCCCCCGACGCCCACGCCCACCCGGGAGCCGCTGGGGTCGCGCGGGCGGGTCAGGGGTTCGGCACGTCGTCGAACGACTTCGGCACGGTGAGCCACGTGGCCCGGTCGACCGGCCAGAAGACGGTGAACGCCCGCCCGACCACCTGGTCCTCGGGGATGGTGGCGCTGTCGATGTTCTGGCCCGACTGCTGCCAGTGCTCCAGCGAGTCGCCGGACGCCGAGCGGTGGTCGCCCATCACCCACAGCCGCCCCTGCGGCACGGTGATGTCGAACTCCTGGTCGGCCGCCTTGTCCTGCTGTCCGTTGGCGGAGTAGATGTACGGCTCGTCGATCGGCTTGCCGTTGATCATGATCCGCTCCTGCGGGTCGCAGCAGACCACGTGGTCGCCGCCGACGCCGATCACCCGCTTGATGAAGTCCTCGCCGTCGGGGTTGCCGCTCCACTCGGTCGGTGCCTTGAACACCACGACCTCGCCCCGGTGCGGTGACCGGAAGTCGTAGACCAGCTTGTTGACCAGCACCCGATCGTTGATCTGGAGGGTGTTCTCCATGGACGGCGACGGGATGTAGAAGGTCTGGAGCACGAAGGCCCGCACCAGCACCGCTACCAGGATCGCCACGCCCAGGAGGATGGGCAGCTCCTTCCAGAAGGAGCCGCTCTTCTTGTCGGTCTGCTCGTCAATCACGGGTGGAGCCTACGTCGCCGCGAGCGCACCGGCCGACCGGAACGCGCGAGAACGGACAGCGCAGCCGACACCGGGACGAGCAGCAGCACACCACCCGTGCCGCTGGGCCGCACCGGGGCCAGGGGCTGCCCGGCCGCCGGGGTGGGCCCGGTGACCGTCGCGAAGGTCTCCGGCACCGGCAGCGACGCCCACCGCGACGACGGCCAGACCACCGCGAACGCCCGGCCGACGACGTTGTCGATCGGCACCGGGCCCTGGCAGCGGGCGTCCTGGGAGACGAGCCGGTGGTCGCCCATGACGAAGATCTGACCGGGCGGGACGACCACCTCGTCGAAGCGCCGCGACCGGCACTCGGCGGGGTTGGGCGGCAGGTCCAGCGGCGAGTCGCGGACCACGTACGGCTCGTCGAGCGGGATGTCGTTGACGGTGACCCGGCCCTGGGCGTCGCAGCAGCGCACCCGGTCCCCGGGCAGGCCGATCACCCGCTTGATGAAGTCCTTCTCGCCGGGGCGGCTCACCCCGACCAGGTCGCCGACGGTGCGGCCGAACTTGCCGACGATCCCGGGCTCGGGCTCCTGGACCTCCTGGGCGACCCACTTGTCGGTGCCCCGGAAGACCACCACCTCGCCGCGCTGCGGGTCGCGGACGTCGTAGACGACCTTGTTGACCAGCACCCGGTCGTTGATGAGCAGCGTGTCCTCCATGGAGCCGGAGGGGATGAAGAACGCCTGGAGCAGGAACGTGCGGATCAGCACCGCCAGGCAGAAGGCGACGATCAGCAGCAGCGGCAGCTCCTGCCACAGCGGCATCTGCCGGCGGGAACGTCGTTCCCGCCGACGCCACGGATCGACCGCGTCGCCCTCGTCAAGCGTGCGCACCATGCCACTCCCCGGTTCGCAGAAACGCCACTACCGCCCGGGAGCCTCGACGAGGCCCCACGGGCGGTAGTGGGACGATCCGCGACCGCGGCTCACGCCGCGACGCATCGATGCCCGCCTGCGCCCGTGCGACCAGCGTAACCGGGCCGGGCCCGTACGACATCCGCGCAGCTCAGGCGGCGTGGCGAGCGGGAAGTCAGCTCGGCTGCTTCTCGCGGCGCTCCTTGATCTTGGCCTTCTTGCCCCGCAGCTCGCGCAGGTAGTAGAGCTTGGCGCGGCGCACGGCGCCACGGGTCACGATCTCGATCCGGTCGATCGCCGGGCTGTTCACCGGGTAGGTCCGCTCGACACCCACGCCGAAGCTCATCTTGCGGACCGAGAAGGTCTCGCGCAGGCCGTCACCCTGGCGGCGGATGACGACGCCCTGGAAGATCTGGACCCGGGACCGGCTGCCCTCGACGACCCGCGCGTGCACCTTGACGGTGTCACCGGCGCGGAACTGGGGGATGTCGACCCGCTTCGACTGGGCGTCAAGGGCGTCCAGGATGTTCATCGCTGCGTCCTCGTGAGGCTCACGGCGCACCGTCAGTCGGTGCGCGAAGGGTGATTCTGATCCCCGGGTGGCGACCGCGGACGGCCCCGGTCGAGGATCCTCGCAGCCGCCCGCGGCGCGGGCGGTCACGGCAACCTCCCTACTTTGCCACATCCCCCGCCGGCAGCGGAAATCCGGCCCGGTCCAGGGCCGCCCGGTCCCGTTTGTCCAGGCTCGCCGGGTCGAGCGCGGCGAGCAGGTCGGGCCGGCGGGCGGCGGTACGGGTCAGCGCCTCGTCGCGCCGCCAGCGGGCGATCCGGCCGTGGTCGCCGGAGCGCAGCACCTCCGGAACCTCGTGCCCGCGCCAGGTCGCCGGTTTGGTGTACATCGGCGCCTCCAGCAGCCCGTGGGCGTGCGACTCCTCGTCCAGCGAGCCGGCGTTGCCGAGCACCCCGGGCAGCAGCCGGGTCACGGCCTCCAGGATCACCAGCACGGCCACCTCGCCGCCGAAGAGCACGTAGTCACCGAGGGAGACCTCGGTGACCCGCATCCGGGTCGCGGCGTGGTCGAGCACCCGCTGGTCGATGCCCTCGTACCGGCCGCAGGCGAAGAGCAGGTGCGACTCGGCGGCCAGCTCGTGCGCCATGGCCTGGGTGAACGGCTCACCGGCCGGCGACGGCACCAGCAGCCGGGGCAGGGTGACGCCGTCCGGGGCCAGCTCGGCCGGGGCGAGGGCGTCGAGCGCCTCGCCCCACGGCTCGGGCCGCATCACCATGCCGGGCCCGCCCCCGTAGGGCGTGTCGTCGACCGTGCGGTGCACGTCGTGGGTCCAGCTCCGCAGGTCGTGTACGGCCAGCCGCAGCGTCCCGGCGGCCCGGGCCCTGCCGATCAGCGACAGGTCGAGCGGGGCGAGGTACTCGGGGAAGATCGACACGACGTCGACGCGCATGCGCGGGTGCTCCAGGGGCCTAGAGGTCGAGCAGGCCGCCGGGCGGGTCGACGACGACGCGACCGCCGGCGAGGTCGACCTCGGGCACGATCGCCCTGACGAACGGGATCAGCGCCGTGCGCCCCTCGGGGCGGCGCAGCACCAGCAGGTCGGACGCGGGCGCATGGTCGATCTTGACCACCTCGCCGAGGTGTTCGCCGGCCGGGGTGACCGCCGCCAGCCCGACGAGCTGGTGGTCGTGGAACTCCTCCGGGTCCTCCGGCGGGGCGACGTCGGCGCTGTCCACCCCCAGCAGGGTGCCGCGCAGCGCCTCGGCGACGTCGCGCTCCAGCACGCCCTCGAAGGCGACCAGCATCCGCCCCTGGTGCCAGCGGGCGGACTCCACGGTCAGCGCGGCCGGGACCCGGAACGGCACGCCGGGGCCGGGAGCGGGGTTGGCCGGCGGCGCCGCGCCCGGCTCGGTAGCGAGTACCGAACCGGGCGCGAAGCGTGCCTCGGGCTCGTCGGTGCGCACCTCGACGGTGACCTCACCGCGGATGCCGTGCGGCTTGCCGATCCGGCCGACGATGAGCCGCATCAGTACGAGTCGACGATGTCGACGCGCACGCCGCGCCCACCGATGGAGCCGATCACCTGGCGCAGCGCCTTGGCGGTCCGGCCGGACCGCCCGATCACCGTGCCGAGGTCCTCCGGGTGCACGCGGACTTCCAGCCGCTTGCCCCGACGGTTGTCGACCAGCCGGACCCGGACGTCGTCCGGGTGGTCGACGATGCCCTTGACCAGGTGCTCAAGCGCCGGACGCAGTGCCATGTCAGGCCTGCTCGCCGGCGGCGTCCGCGGCGGGCTGCTCCTCGGCCTTCGGCGCCTGCTCGGCGGCCGGGGCCTCGGCCTTGGCGGCCTTCTTGGCCGGCTTCGCCGGGGCGTCGGCCAGGCCGGCGGCGGCCTTCGCCTCGGCCTCGTACGCCGCCTTGCGGTCGGCGCGCTCGGCGGCGACCTTCAGCGGCGGCGGGGCCGGCAGGCCCTTGAACTTCTGCCAGTCGCCGGTCAGCTCCAGCAGGCGCTGCACGGCGTCGCTCGGCTGCGCGCCGACGGACAGCCAGTACTGGACCCGCTCCGACTTGACCTCGATCACCGAAGGGTCCTCCTTCGGCTGGTACACACCGACGAACTCGATCGCGCGACCGTCACGCTTGGAGCGCGAGTCGGCGACGACGATGCGGTACTGCGGGTTGCGGATCTTGCCCATCCGCAGGAGCCGGATCTTTACGGCCACAGTTGTTTCGCTCCTGTTGCGATCTCACCGGCCCGGTCCGGGCGGTGCACGGGTGAGTGTCGACCGGCACAGTGGGGTTGGGCCGGAGACTGCTCGGTGGACTGGCGACGCGCCCGGGGTAGAGGGCGCCGGACGCGCGCCGGATACCAGCGACCCATTCTGCCAGATCGGGCCGGGATTCCTCACATCGGCCGGCCGGGCCGCCGCCCGACGGCACCGAAAAGAGCACTTCGCGCCGTTTGGGTGATTCGTGTCAGCGGGCGGGCGGGCGGTCCCAGCCGGGCGGCAGCGCCCCGGGCACGTCCCACCCGGACGGCGGGACGAAGTCGCACCAGGTGCCGTCGAACGGGAACTCACCGGCCTCGGCGCGGGCGATCACCCGCTTCCCCTCGGCCCGGACCGCGGCCTCGTCGGCCACCCAGTAGTCGGCGGGGAAGGCCAGCCGCTCGGCGAACTCCTCCTCGTCCTTCCACTCCCAGGTGCGGTCGGGCCGGATCACCACGTCGAGGTCCTGGTCGACCATGTCCACCCCGGCCAGGTCACCGTCGTCCCAGCGCACGCCGGGCTCCTCCAGGTTGACGTACCAGTGACTGAACCGGCCGGCGGCGTCGGAGAACCACCAGACGGAGTGCGCCTCGCCCACGGGCAGGAACTTCAGCAGCGCCGGCCCGTTCCACCGCCCGCGGGCCAGCCGGTACGACGAGGTGGCCCACTCGGTGAACGGCACCGCCCGCAGGCCGAGCCCCGCCGCGGTCACCTCGTTGGCCACCGGCGAGTCGCGGGCGACGTAGACCAGCAGGCCGCGCTCGTCGTCGCTGACCACCCGCCCCGTCCGGGCCCAGCCGATCCGGCCGCGCCGGACGTTGCGGTGCACGATCAACCGGCCGGGCGCGAACCTCATGGCACCGACCCTATCGGGCGACGCTCCCGGCCCGCGGCGGCACCGGCGGCGGAGGCGGACGACGGGCGGCGGGCGGACGGCGGCCCGGGAGCCCATGTTCCGACACCCGATCGGCCGTTGCGGGCTGTCGATCCCCGTCGCTGAATCGCTACCGTGTGATGGACGCGCGTCGTCGAGGGAAGGACGGGCCTGTGTCGGAGGACGTGCGGGTCCCGCAGCCGGGCCGGCGCGGGGGCGGGGCCGTCCGCCCCGTGTCCGCCGGGGCGCACGACTGAGGGGCGACACCATGGGAGCTCCACTGGTCACCGACGGCTTCGACGATCTCGGCCGGGCCCTGCGCTCCACCGTGCTCGAGGTGCTTCCCGGCGCGGACGTCCCCGGCGGCACCGCCTTCTTCGTCGCCCCCGGCTTCGCCCTGACCTGCGCACACGTGGTGGGCGGCCGGCAGGGTGACGTGCTGCCGGTGCGCTGGGACGGGCGGGCGCTGACCGCGCAGGTGGTGCACGCCGCCCCGTCCTCACCCGGCGGCCAGCCGGTCTGGTCCCCGCCCGACCTCGCCGTGCTGCGGGTCGCCGACGCGCCCGCCGGGCACCCGTGCGTCTGGCTCGGCGAGCAGCCGCCGCCGGAGGGCACGCCGCTGCACACCGTGGGCTTCGCCGGGGAGCACGCCACGGCGGAGGCCACCCCCGCCTGGCCCCGGTCGGCGGGCCCGCAGGGCGTCCGGGGGGCCACCGCGCTGCGGTTGCGTGGTGACGAACTCGCCAAGGGCAGCCCCGGCAGCCCGGTGCTGGACCTCACCACCGGTGAGGTGTGCGCGATGGTGCAGACCCCCCACCGGCCGGGTGACGCGTACGGCGGGCTGGCCATCCCCCTGGCCGAGCTGCGCGGGCTGCCCATCGCCCTGCTGCGCGAGCTGTGGCGCGGGCACGATCGGCACCACGGGGCCGACGGCAGTTGGGCGTACGCCATCGACCGGCTGCGGGACCGGCGCACCGAGACGGTCCGGCCCGAGGTCGCGGAGTTGCTCAACCCGGCGGCCCGGCTGCCGGTGCTGCGCGCCGCCGAGGAGGCGCGGCTGCGGGGGCTGCTGGCCCTGCTGCCGCCGGCCGAGGACGCGTACCAGCTCTACGAGCGGGCGTGCGGCGGGCCCGCCGCGCCGACGCCGGCGCAGCCGCTGCTGGACCGGCGCGACGTCATCGGCGCCCTCGACGACGTGGCCCGGGCCCGGCGCGGGGAGCTGCACCCGCTGCTGGTCCTCGCCACCGAGCTGATCCCCCGCTGCCGGGACGCCGAGCGGGCCGTGCTCCGGGCCTGGATCGACGACCTGGCCATGCGCCTCGGCCAGCGGGCGCAGCTCGCGAGGCACACCACCGCGTGGACGCCGACGCCGGCGGAGCTGTCGTCCGTGCTGCTGGAGGTCACCCCGGCGGGCCACGACCAGCAGCGGTACCTGCTGTCGATGTCGGTCTACCGCAGCCGCGACGACGTCCGCTGCCTCGACCAGCAGGACGAGCCGATCCCCGTGCCGGAGCTGGAGGCGGCGCTGCGGCGGCTGCTGCGCCTCGGGCTGGGCCACCTCGGCTGGGGCCGCCGGGTGATGGTCGAGCTGACCCTGCCGCCGGAACTGCTGGACCTGCCGGTCGACGAGTGGATCCTCGACCACGACCCCGTCCCGCTCGGGTTGGTCCGGCCCGTGCTGGTGCGGCTCGCCGACGACGAGGAGTCGGGCTCCCGGCCGGAGGCCGAGGAGCACTGGGACGCGCTGTCGGCGGACGGCGACGGCATGTCGTTCGCCACCGTCGGCTGCGGGGTCGACGTCGGGCCGACCTGGTTCTACGCCCACCTCACCCGCACCAACCCGGCGGGCGTGCTGCTGCCCGGCCCGACCACGGACCGGGCCCGGCGCACCCTGCTGGAGGTCGCGTTGCGGGCCGGGACGCCGGTGGCGCTGTGGAGCCGGGTCGGCTGCGAGCGGCACGGCGGCCCGGGCGGCGCGGGCGCCTGCCGGGGCGAGGCGTTCCTCGCGGACCTGGAGCCCCGGCTGCGGCACCGGCCGATCGGGGCGCTGCCCCTGGACGTGCGGCAGCTGCGGGCCGCGGCGGTGGAGGCACGCGACGAGAACCACTGCGGGCACCGGCTGGTCCTGCTCTGGGACAACCCGTTCCGGCGTTTCCGGGGCGCCTCGACGCTCGACGCGCAGTGGTGAGACCGGCGCGGGCCGGCCGACAGGAGGGAAGAGACGTGCAGGACTGGTGGATCTACCGGGGCACGGGTCGGCCCCACTCCGGGATACTCCGGCTCCCGCCTCCCCCGCCCTGGCGGGTGTTCGACGGCACCCCCCTGGTGCCGCCGCCGTCGAGCCTGGACGGTGGCGTCGGGCGACGGCTCGGCGAGCAGCACCGGGCGGTGAGCTACCGGCCCCGCCCGGACGAGCTGGAGCTGATCAACGCCGCGCTCTATCTGCGCCGACCGTTGTTGATCACGGGCAAGCCCGGCGTGGGCAAGTCGACCCTCGCGTACGCGGTGGCGCACGAGCTGGCCCTGGGCCCGGTGCTGCGGTGGCCGGTCACCAGCCGGTCCACCCTGGCCGAGGGGCTCTACAGCTACGACGCGATCGGCCGGCTCCAGGAGGCCAGCCTGCACCACCAGCTCGGCACGACGGGCGACCTGCAGATCGGCCGCTACCTGCGGCTGGGGCCGCTGGGCACGGCCCTGCTGCCGTACGAGCACCCGAGGGTGCTGCTGATCGACGAGATCGACAAGAGCGACGTCGACCTGCCGAACGACCTGCTCAACATCTTCGAGGAGGGCGAGTACCCGATCCCGGAGCTGCAACGGATCGCCGCCAGCCAGCCCCGGGTGGAGCTGCCGGTCGAGGGCAGCGACGACCTGGTCGGGGTGCACCGGGGCGTGGTGCGGTGCAACGCGTTCCCGCTGGTGCTGATGACCAGCAACGGTGAGCGGGAGTTCTCCCCCGCGTTCCACCGGCGGTGCCTGCGGCTCGATCTGGGGCAGCCGGACGCCGAGCAGCTCGGCGCCATCGTGGCCGCCCACTTCGGCACCGAGCCGACGGCGGACACCGCCGAGCTGGTGGAGCTCTTCCTGGCCCGGCGCGAGCGCGGCACCCTCGCCACGGACCAGCTCCTCAACGCCATCTACCTCACCGTCCAGGCGCCCGACGGCGGGCCGCCCGACCGGGAGCGGCTGGCGGACCTGGTGCTGCGGCAACTCGACGCGGGACCTGATTCCTGATGCGCACGGCCCGGCTGGTGGAGGCGCTTCGCGGCGGCGGCCTCGACGCCCTGCCGAGGGAGGTCGCGGAGGCGCTCTGGCTGGCCCGGTTCCTCCCCGGGGACGGCGCGTCGCCGTCGCGGGGGGAACCGTCGGCGCATCCCCCGTCGGGCTCCACCCCGGGGTCGGCCGCACCCGGGGAGGCCGACCCGACGGAGGCGGCCGACCCGACGGCGGGGCCGGGGCCAGGCTCCCGGGTCCACCCGGCCGGGGGCGGGGTCGACCCGCCGCCGGGGCCCGGGGCGACCACCCCGCCGCGCTGGGTCGAGCTGCACCTGCCGGCCCCGGCGGCCCCCGGCGCGGGCGCAGGCCGCGGGGGCGGCGGAGGGCTGCCGGTGCGCGCCCCCGAGCCGCCCGCCCTGGACGCCCGCGCGCTGACCCGCAGCCTGCGGCCGCTGCGGCGGCGGGTGCCGGACCCGCGCGCCGTGGTCGTCGACGAGGAGGCGACCGCGACGCGGATCGTCGAGGAGGGCCTGTGGCTGCCCGTCCTGCGGCAGGTGCGCCGACCGTGGTTCGACCTGACCCTGGCCGTGGACGCCGGGGCGTCGATGGCCGTGTGGCACCCCCTGGTCGACGACCTGGCGGCGGTGCTGGCCCGGCTGGGGGCGTTCCGGCGCGTGGAGCGGGTACGGCTGCCGTCCGGGCCGGGGCAGCGGTTCGAAGTGGGGGTGGCCGGCGGCCCGGGCGTTCCCGGGCACTCGATGCGGGAGCTGCTCGACCCGAGGGGACGCCGGCTGATCCTCGTCGTCAGCGACTGCGCCGGGCCGCAGTGGCACGACGGTTCGATGTTCCGCACCCTGCAGGACTGGGCCCGGCGGGAGACGGTGGCCATCCTGCAACCGCTGCCGCAACGGATGTGGCGGCGCAGCGGCCTGGTGCCGGTGCGCGGCAGGCTGACGGCGACGGACGGCGGTGCCGCGAACCGGCAGCTCCGGTTCACGCCCCGGCAGTGGCGGCCCGGCCGCGACCTGACCGGGATCGTGCCGGTGCCGGTGCTGCAGATCCAGCCGGACTGGCTGGCCGGGTGGGCCCGGCTGACCGGGACGGGAGCGGGTTCGATCGACGCCGTGATCACCCTGCCGCCGCAGCCCGGTCCGCCGGCCGCCGCCGAGCCGCCCGCCGGAGGAGGCCCGGAGGCGGCCGCCCACCGGCTGCGCCGGTTCCGGGCCACCGCCAGCCCGGAGGCGCTCCGGCTCGCCACCCAGCTCGCCGAGCTGCCGGTGACCCTGCCGGTCATGCGCCTGGTGCAGCAGGCCTCGGCGACGCCGACCCACCCGGCGCACCTGGCGGAGGTGCTGCTCGGCGGGCTGCTCGTCCGCCAGCCCGGCCCGGCGGGCGACCTGCGGTTCGACTTCCACTCCGGCGTCCGGCCGATGCTCCGGGAGCTGCTGCTGCACACCGACCTGGTGCGGCTGCGGCACGAGATCGCCCGGTTCCTGGCCGGGCAGATGGGCATCAGCATGCGGGAGTTCGCCGCGGCGCTGAGCGGGCCGCCGGGGACGACCGGCCACGCGGCCCTCGGCGCGCCCATCGGCCGCCTCCCGACCACCGTGCTGACCCGGCTGGGCGGTCGGCACCAGGAGCTGATCGCGTTCGTCGAGGACGGAGCCCCGGAGCCTCCGCACAAGGTCAACGGCACGCCCCCGACCGTCCCGCCCGCGTCCGGCGCGGCCGGGCAGGACCCGCCCGTGCAGGAGCGGGACCTCGCCGGCCTGGACGCGGCCATCGGGTCGCTGCGGCGGGCGACGGCCCGGGACCCGGCCCACGCTGACCTGCCGGAGCTGGCCCGCGCGTTACGGGCCCGGTTCCGGCTGACCGGGGCCTCCGCCGACCTGCTGGAGGCGGCGTCCATCCTGGAGCAGGTGGTGCGCGGCGGCCGGGGGGTGGGCGACCCCGAGCTGGTGCTCGACCTCGCCGAGGTCCGGTTGGCACTGTTCGCCGAGCGCGGCACGGCGGGCGACCTGACCGCGGCGGTCGGCCTGTTCCGCGGCGTCGTCGCCGCCGGCGGGCCCGGGGCGGGGGGCTCGCGGGCCGCCGTCGGGTTGGCCCGCGCGCTGGTGGTGCGGGCCGACCGGCTCGGCGCGGCGGCCGACCTCGACGAGGCGGTGCAGCTCTATCTCGCGGCGGCCGGGACGGCCACCGGCGCGGACCGGGACGACCTGCGGCTGCGGGCGGTCGACGCGCTGCTGCGCCGCTTCGTGCTGACCGGCGACCGGGCCGCGCTGCACCGGGCCGACGCGGTGGCCGGTGCGGCCGCGGACACCCCGGCGCGGCTCAGCCGCCAGGTGCGCCTGGCCGAACTGCTGCGCCGGGCCGCCGACGGCGAGCCGGGCGTCCTGCACCGCGCGGCGCAGCTCTACGCGGAGGCCGCCGGCCGCGACGGCGACGCCCGGGTGCTGCGGGGGCTCGCCGAGACGCACAGCGAGCTGTTCGCCGCGACCGGCGACCCGGCCGAGCTGGACGCGGCGCTGGCGGCCGCGCGGTCCGCCGTGGCGGCCAGCGACGGGGACGACCTGGCGTACGCCGAGTGCCTGGCCACCCTCACCCGGGTGCTGCGGCCCCGCGCCGCCCTGGACCACCGCGGCGCCGACCTGGACGAGCTGGTCGACGCCGCCCGCCGGTTGCTCGACGCGGTGCCCGGCTCCCACCCCGACCGGCACCACCACCTCGCCACGCTGGGCGACGCCCTCCGCCTGAGGTACGGCGCGGAGGGCGACGCCGGCGACATCCAGGAGGCGTGCGCCCGGTTCGAGGAGGCGGTGCGGGTCTCGCCGCCGACCGGCCCGGGGATCGCGGGGCTGCTCACCGACCTGAGTGACGCGCTTCGGGCACGGGCCGAGCGGTTCGGCTCCCGCGCCGACCTGGACGCCGCGCGTCTTGCCCTGGTGCGCGCGGTCGACGTGACGCCCGCCGCCGACCCCCGCTCGGCCGACCGGGTCCGGCTGCTGGCCGAGGTGCTGGTCGCGCTACGCGAACGCGCGGCGGCGGTCGCGTGCTACCGGCGCGCGGTCGAGCTGTACGGCCGCCGGCACGGCCCCGACGGCGACCGGACGGTGGAGGTGCGGGCCGCGTTCGGCGGGGCGCTGATCGACGCGGACCGCTTCACCGAGGCGCGGGACGAGCTGCGGGCGGTGGTCGACGTCCTGGCCCAGCGACTCGGGCCGGAGCACCGCCGTACCCTCGCCGCCCGGCACGCGGCGGCGCGGGCGCTGGTCGGGCTCGGTGACCTCGACGGCGCCCGCCGTGAGCTGCGGAAGGTGCTCGCCGGGCAGGCTCGCGGCGGGGGCGAGGACGACCCGGACGCGGTGGCGACCCGGAAGCTGCTGGACCGGCTGGCCGGGAGCGACTGACCGCACCGGCCGGGGCGGCGGGGCCGGGCGCCCGGCCCGCTCGGGCTCTTCGGCGGGCGCACAGGAGATATCCTCGGCTTCTGGCATCGAAGTTCATATCTTGGTCGCCCGTCGGAGCGCGGCCTGCGGCACTTGGCGGAAGGATGGCCGAGCGCATGAGGGAAGCCGAAGTCGGGCCCGCACCGACGATCCTGCCGGACGAACTCCTCGACGAGTTGGAACGCACCGGCCCCGACGTGCTCCGACACGCGATCCGGCGGGTCCGGGCCGAGGCCGCGGCCGGGGCCCTGGCCGTCGCCCGGTTCAACAACCAGAACGGCGGGGTGCCCACGGTCGCGCACACGGCGGGCCGGGGCGACCCGACCGCCGGGCCCGACGAGCACCGGCGGTGAGGGCCGACGGCCCGCAGGACGCGCCGGTGCCGTTCCAGGAGTTCGTGCTGAAGGTGCACAGCCGGTGCAACCTGGCCTGCGACTACTGCTACGTCTACGAGATGGCCGACCAGAGCTGGGCCCGCCGGCCCCGGGTGATGAGCACCGCGGTGGTGCGGCGCACCGGGGAGCGGATCGCCGAGCATCTGCGCGGGCACGGGCTCACCGCGGCCAGCGTGGTGCTGCACGGCGGGGAGCCGCTGCTGGCCGGGGCGCACCGGTTGGAGCAGCTGGTGACGGAGCTGCGCCGGCTGGCCGGGCCACGGATCACGCTCTCCTTCGTGGTGCAGACCAACGGCACCCTGCTGGACCGGCGGATGCTGGAGCTGTTCCGGCGGCACGACGTCCGCGTCGGGGTGAGCCTCGACGGCGACCGGGCCGCGACGGACCGGCACCGCCGCCGGCCGGACGGCGGCAGCAGCCACCCGGCGACGGTCCGGGCCCTGGAGCTGCTGACGGGGCCGCGTTACCGGCCGCTCTTCGCCGGTCTGCTGGCCACCGTGGACCTGGCCACCGACCCGGTACGCGCCTACGAGTCGCTGCTGGAGTTCGCCCCGCCGACGGTCGACTTCCTGCTGCCCCACGGCACCTGGTCGACCCCGCCGCCGGGCCGACCCGCCGATCCGGCCCGCACGCCGTACGCCGACTGGCTGATCGCGGTCTTCGAGCGCTGGTATGCCGCGCCGCGCCGGGAGACCGGGGTGCGGATGCTGGAGGAGATCCTGGTGCTGCTGCTGGGCGGGGCGAGCCGGATCGAGTCCGTGGGGCTCTCCCCGGCGGCGTACGTGGTGGTGGAGACCGACGGCGAGATCGAGCTGGTCGACACGCTCAAGGCGGCCTATCCGGGCGCTGCCGCGACCGGGCTGACCGTGCACGCCGACCGGTTCGACGCGGCCCTGGCGCACCCGGCGGTGCGGGCGGGCCAGCGCGGCGCGGCCAGGCTGCCCACGGCGTGCCGGGTCTGCCCCGCGCAGCGGGTCTGCGGCGGCGGCCTGTACCCGCACCGGTTCCGCGCCGGGCGGGGCTTCGACAACCCGTCGGTCTACTGCCCGGACCTCTACCGGCTGATCGACCACCTGGCCCGGCGGGTCGCGGGCGCGGCCGCGCCGGGTGCCGCCCGTCGTCCGGCCCGGCCCGGCGGGCCCCGGGCGACGCCCGACCGGCCCGCTGTCGGGTTCCCGATAGGACGGACGGGCGCTGCGGTGGGGACGACGGAAACTATCCTCGGAGCTCCGGACCGCGCCAACCGGGCCGCGGTGCACCCGACGGCCGGCACGGGGGAGGCTCGATGACCGCTCAGCGCAGCGCCGCCGAAGGCCGGCGACGGATCGTCGTGGCGCACGTCGGCACGGACCGCCTGTGGGCGGAGTGGCTCGGCGAGCAGTTCGAACGCGGCGGGGCCGACGCCGTCGCGCGGCGGATCGAGCCCCGGGCCACCGACGATCCCGCCGCGCTGCTGCGCGACGCCGCGGGCGACGACGCCGGCCTGCTGCTGGTGCTCAGCGACGCGCTGCTGCGCGGGGGCGCCGGGCCGGCGCCCGGGTGGGCGGAGGCGGTGACCGCGCTGCGGGCGGAGCGGGGCGACGCGTTCCGCCCGGTCTCGGTCGGCTCCCGCCGGCCGGCGTTCCTCACCCCGGCGCAGTGCCCGGTGCTCGGCACGATGGACGAGGCCGACGCCCGGGGCGAGGTCCTCGCCCTGTTCGGGCTGGCCGCCCCGGAGCAGCAGCGGCCCTCCGGCACGCCCTGGCCGCCCGACCAGCCCCGGCACTGGAGCCAGCCCTTCCCGTCCCGCAACCCGCACTTCACGGGGCGGGAGGAGCCCCTGACGGAGCTGCGGGACCGGCTCACCGAGGGGGTGACGTCGATGGTGCCGACCGCCGTGCTGGGCACGGCCGGGGTCGGCAAGACCCAGCTCGTGATCGAGTACGCCTACCGCTTCGCCGCCTGCTACGACCTGATCTGGTATGTGCGCAGCGAGCAGCTCGCCACCGTGCGGGCCGACCTCGCCGGGCTGGCCGCCTCGCTGGGCCTGCGGATCAGCGACGACCTCGGGGTGACCGCCGACACCGTGCTGGACGCGTTGCGCCGCGGCGAGCCGGTACGCGACTGGCTGCTGATCTTCGACAACGCGCCGACCCCGCAGGAGCTGACCCGGCTGCTGCCCACCGGCCGCGCGCCCCGGGGGCGGTGCCACGTGCTGGTGACCTCGCGGGACGAGGGCTGGCGGTCCAGCGCCGACGTGCTGGAGCTGGACGTCTACCGGCGGGCCGAGAGCGTCGAGTTCCTGCGCCGGCGCGCGCCCCGGCTGACCGAGCCGGACGCGGTCGAGCTGGCCGACCGCTTCGGGGACCTGCCGCTCGCCCTGGACGCCACCGCCGGCTACCTGTCGACCTCGCACCTGCCCGTGCGCGACTACCTCGCTGAGAGCGAGCAGCGGATGACGGCGCTGCTGAGCCAGGCCCGGGTCGCGGCGTACGAGCGGCAGGTGGTGATGGCCTGGGTGCTGCCGATGAACCGGCTGCGGGAGCGCCGCCGGTCGGCCGCCCAGCTGCTGCGGCTGTGCGCGTTCCTCGGCCCGGAGCCGGTGCCGCTGACCCTGCTGCTGGGCCCGCCGGGCGGCAGCCGGCCGGCCGTCGAGCTGCCCGCTCCGCTCGACGAGGAGATCGGGGACGTGATGTCCCGGGGCGACATCTTCCGGGAGATCAGCGCCTGCGGGCTGGCCCGCATCGGCGAGCGCGACGGCCGGGAGACGGTGCAGCTGCACCGGGTCTTCCAGCAGTTCCTCCGCGAGCAGCTCACCGAGGCCGAGCGCCGGATGTACGCCCGGGCGGCCCGCCGGCTGCTCGCCGCCGCCGATCCGGGCGAGCCGGACCAGATCGCCCACCGCCCCCGGTACGCCGACCTGCTGGTGCACGCCGAGGCCGCCGACGTGGCCGCCGCCGCGGACGACCCGGCCGTACGCGTCCTGGTGATCAACCTGTGCCGCTACCTCTTCTCCCGGGGCGAGTACACCGCCTGCCAGCGCCTGGGCAGCCGGGCGCGGGCGGCCTGGGTGGAGGTGATCGAGCGCAGCCACCCCGACGTGGTGGCGCTGAGCGTCACGCTGGCCAACGCGCTGCGCAGCCGGGGCGAATACCGGGCCGCCCGGGCGCTGGACGAGGCGAACCTGACCCGCGCCCGCGCGGAGCTCGGCGAGGGGCACCCGGAGACGCTCGGCGCGGCGAACGGCCTGGCGGCGAGCCTGCGCCGGCTCGGCGACTGGCGGAGCGCGTACGACCTGGATCGGCAGGCCCACGGGCAGGCGCTGCGCGCCCTCGGCCCGGACCACCCGCGGGCGCTGCTCACCGCGCACAACCTCGCGGTGTCGCACCGGATGATGGGCGAGTTCCCCCAGGCCCTGGAGCTGGACCAGGAGGCGCTGCGCCGCTACCGGATCCGGTTCGGCGGCGAGGAGAACCGGTCGACCCTGTTCTCCGCCAACAACGTCGCGCGGGACCTGCGCGAGTGCGGCGAGTACGCGCGGGCGTGGGAGCTGCAGGAGGGGGTCTACCAGCGGTACGGCGTGTTCTTCGGCCCCGACCACCCGGACTCGCTGCGGGCGATGAAGAACCTCGCGGTCACCCGACGTAAGGCGGGGCAATACCTCGACGCGTACCGGCTGGCCAGCAGCTGCCTGGCGCGGCACCGGCACCGGTTCGGGCCGGACTACGCCGAGACGCTGGCGGCGGCCACGAACCTCGCCAACGACCTGCGCTGCCTGGGCGAGGTGCCGGGGGCGCGGGCCCGCGCCGAGGAGGCCGTGCACCGGCTGCGCGCCACCGCCGGGGACGAGCACCCGTACACCCTGTGCGCGGCGGTGGACCTGGCGATCTGCCTGCGGCTGGCCGGGGAGCCCGAGGAGGCCCGCCGGCTCGACGAGCGCACCCGGGCGGGGCTGGCGGAGGTGCTCGCCCCGGACCACCCGTACACCCTGGCCTGCGCCACCAACCTGGCCAGCGACCTGCGGGCGCTGGGCGAGGTGGGCGCGGCGCGGCGACTCGGCGAGGAGCTGCTGGAGCGCCTGCGCCGGGTGCGCGGCGCGACGCACCCGTACACCCTGGCCTGCGCGTCCAACCTGGCCGACGACCGGCGGGCCGACGACGACCACGAGGGGGCCCGCGAGCTGCTGCGGGAGACCATGGCGGGCTACGAGCGGACGCTGGGGGTCGGCCACCCCGAGGCGGAGGCGGCGGCGGCCCGCACGCGGCTGGACTGCGACGTGGAGCCGCCGCCGACCTGAGCCGGGCGCGCCGGTCCGGCCCGGCAGGTCAGCCCTCGCGGCCGGTCAGCCCTCGCGGCCGGTCAGCTCGCCGGCCCGGTCGGCGGGGTCGGGCGGCGGATAGCGCCGGGCCGTCCAGCGGCGCGGCACGCGGGCCGTCCCGGCGGGTTGGCGCTCGCGGGGCCGGCCGGCCGCACGGCGCGGCGGGCGTCGCCCGGACGGTGCCGGGGCCCGGCCGGCGGGTGGCCCGGAGGCCGGCGCCCGCGGCCCGACGACGGCGGGCCCGCCAAGGGCGCTGCCGGGGGCCGGTGGGTCCTCCGAGCGGTCCCGCAGCTGGCTGCGGTAGAGGGTCCGGTCGCCGACGACCAGGCAGGCGATGCCGGTGGCCAGCATGGCCGGGAAGAGCAGGCTCAGGTTGCCGGTGGTCTCGGCCGCCATCACGACCAGCGCGAGCGGCGCGTGGGCGATGGAGCCGAGGCACGCCGCCATCCCGATGATCACGTACGGGGCCGGGGAGCCGGGGGCGAGCCCGAGCGGTTCCAGCAGCCGCCACACCGCCGCCCCGGCGGTCGCGCCGATCACCAGCCCCGGGCCGAAGATGCCGCCGGAGCCGCCGGAGCCGACCGACAGCGAGGTGGACACGATCTTGACGAGCGGGATCGCCAGCAGCACCCACACGGAGGTCGACAGCATCGCCTCGGCGTCGAAGGCGCGCTGGGCGGTGCCGTAGCCGGTGCCCAGGACGCCCGGCACGGCCAGCCCGATCGCCCCGACCACCAGGCCCGCGAGGGTGGGCCGCAGCACGCGGGGCAGCCGCCGCATCCGGGCCGAGGAGAAGAAGCCCGCCGTCGCGTAGAAGGCCCAGGCGTAGAGCCGGCCGAGCAGGCCGGCGAGCAGGCCCAGCAGCGGGACGACCAGCCACTGGGCCGGATGGTCCCACCCCGTGCCGGCGACCGTGCCGAAGATCGGCTCGAAGCCGTGGAACAGGCCGAACACCAGGAAGGACACCGCCGAGGCGAGCAGCGCCGGCACGACCACGCCGGCCGCGACGTCGGCCCGGTAGAGCAGCTCCGCCCCGAGCAGCGCCCCGCCCAGCGGGGACCGGAAGATGGCGCCCACGCCGGCCGCGAGGCCCATCGCCACCGTGATGCGGGCCTGCTCGTAGGTCAGCCGGGACCGCCGGGCCACGACCGACGCCAGGGCGGCGGTGATCTGCGCGGTGGGCCCCTCGCTGCCGCCCGAGCCGCCGGAGCCGATCAGCACCGCGGAGGCGAGCATCTTGACCGCCGGCACCCGGGCCCGCATGCCGGTCGGGTCGTGGTGGGCGGCGTGGATCGCCGCGTCCGTGCCGTGCCCGCTGGTCTCGGGCGCGACCCAGACGACGAGGGCGGTGGCGACGAACGCGCCGGCGGCGACGAGCAGGGGGATGAGCAGCGGGGTCGGGAAACCGCCCGCCCCGGCCGGGCCGCCCTCGCCGGCCAGGCCCGGCACCTCGTGCCCGCCGATGCCGCGCAGCAGCAGCTCGTTGCCGAGGTGCAGCAGCTCGGCGAACGCGGCGGCGGCCAGGCCGGAGAGCGCGCCGGTGAGCGTGGCCAGGGGAAGCCACCGGCGCAGGGCCCCCGGCCCGCCCCTACCGCTCATCGGCAAAACTCCATCACCAGCGTGCCTCGGAGCACGAGGCGGTGCGTCGCCCGCCTCGTCGAGCAGCTGGCAACCGAACCTGTGCCGGGGTGACCGTCCATCGTCGACCGCCACTCGCGTGCCCGATGATAGCGACCGATCCGTTGCCGCGTGACCCGCTCGACGAGTCGGCATCCCGACCGGACCAACGCGCGCCGCCGCGCCCGGGTGACGCCGGCCCGCCGGCCCGGGACGCGCCGAGGGGCGGCCGGCGGGTGCCGGCCGCCCCTCGGCGGAAGCGGTGGGTCAGTAGGCGCGGGCCAGGATCGCGACCAGGTCCGGCTCGTCCTCCGAGTCCGGCACGGAGCCGTCGGCGCGCAGCAGGCAGCGCACCGTCACGCCCTGGCCGTTCGCCTCGGCCTCGCCGGCCACGCCGACCGCCGACCACGGCACGCGGGCCCAGCCGGTGGCGGCCGCCTCGATCGCCTCGGCGAGCGTGGCCACCTCCACGGTGCGGGACTGGCGGTGGGCCAGCGCCTGGTCGTGGAGGGCGCGCTGGTCGGCCTCCAGGGCGGCCAGGACCGCGCCGACCACGTCGGCGACCGGGGTCGGGGACTTCGAGCCGTCCGTGCGCCGGACCACGACCGCGTTGCCGGCGGCCAGGTCGCGGGGGCCGACCTCGACGCGTACCGGATAGCCGCGCAGCTCGGCGTCGACGGCCCGGCGGCCGAACGCGGTGTCGGTGCGGTCGTCGAGCGCGACCCGGACCCCGGCGTCGCGCAGGCCGTCGCGCAGCTTGGCCGCCGCCTCGCCGACGCCCTCGCCGTCCTTGACGATCATCACGTACGCCTGCACGGGCGCCAGCTTCGGCGGGACCCGCAGGCCGTTGTCGTCGCCGTGGGCCATGATCAGGCCGCCGAGCATCCGGGTGGAGGTGCCCCAGGACGTCGTCCACGCGTGCTCCCGGCCGCCCTCGGCCGAGGAGTAGCTGATGTCGAACGCCTTGGCGAAGTTCTGCCCCAGCTCGTGGCTCGTGCCGAGCTGGAGGGCCTTGCCGTCGCCCATCATGCCCTCGCACGTGTACGTGGCGGTGGCCCCGGCGAAGCGCTCCCGAGCGGTCTTGAGGCCCACCACGACCGGGATGCCGAGCACGTTGACCATCAGGTCCTCGTACGCCTCGTGCAGGATCTTGCGGGCGTACGCGCGGGCGTCTTCCCGGGTGGCGTGGGCGGTGTGCCCCTCCTGCCAGAGGAACTCGCTGGTGCGCAGGAACACGCGGGGGCGCAGCTCCCAGCGGACCACGTTCGCCCACTGGTTGAGCAGCAGCGGCAGGTCCCGGTAGGAGTCGATCCACTTGGCCATGAACTCGCCGATCACCGTCTCGCTGGTGGGGCGCACCACCACCGGCTCGGCGAGCTGCTTGCCGCCGCCGTGGGTGACGACCGCCAGCTCCGGCGAGAAGCCCTCGACGTGCTCGGCCTCGCGCTTGAGGTAGCTCTCCGGGATGAACAGCGGGAAGTACGCGTTCTCCGCGCCGGCCGCCTTGATCCGGGCGTCCATCTCGGCCTGCATCCGCTCCCAGATGGCGTAGCCGGCCGGTCGGATGACCATGGTCCCCCGGACCGGGCCGTTGTCGGCCAGCTTCGCCTTGGCGATCAGGTCCTGGTACCAGCGGGGAAAGTCCTCCGCCCGGGGAGTGAGCACGCGTGCCATGACCGCACATCCTATGCGCCCCGCCCCGCGACGCCGTCATCGGGCGCGCTCCCGCCCCGCGCCGTCCCGCCGGGGCTGGATCGTCACCCCGCACGGCAGGGCTCGTTCGTGGCCCGTGACGCGGCGCAGTCCCACCCACCGGCAGCACCGCCCCCTCGTACGCCCCGGTGTCCACCACCGATCAGTGCCCCTTTGCTCTGCACCCACATACGCAACGGTCTACGCAGCGCAGGACGGCCTCGCGCACCTCCCCTCGCCGCCTTCTGCAGTCAGCCTGTCGGGACAGGGTGTTGCGTCGGTGGGTGCAGAGCAAAGGGGCGCAGGACGTCCTGTGCGGCCAGGAGGGCGTGACGGACGGTAGGGACGGTCGGCCGCGCGGGCCACGACACCACCAAGCCGGCCGTAGACTTCGACCACCATGGGTGAAGTGAGGGACGCCGCCCGGCAGCGGCTGCGGGACAGCATCGTCGACGCCGCCCGGACGCAGACGATCGCCGGGGGCTGGGACGGCGTGCGGATGGGTGGGGTCGCCGCGGCGGCCGGGGTGAGCCGGCAGACGGTCTACAACGAGTTCGGCACCAAGGCGGGGCTGGCCGAGGCGCTGGCCCGGCGCGAGGTGGACCGGTTCGTCACCGACGTGCGGGCCCGCCTCGACGAGCACGGCGACGACCTGCGGGCGGCGGCGTACGCGGCGATCGCGCACACCCTCGCGGCGGCGGCCGACAACCCGCTGATCAAGGCGATCCTGACCAGCGCCCGGGGCGGGTCGGACGAGCTGCTGCCCTACCTGACGACGCGCGCCGAGCTGGTGCTCACCGAGTCGACCGCCGTGCTGCTGGAGTGGGCCGCCGGCCACCTGCCCGTCGCCGACCCGGCCACGCTGGCGTTCGCCGCCGACACCGTCGTCCGGCTGGTGGTCAGCCACATCGTGCTGCCCCGCTCCCCCGTCGAGCAGACCGCCGACGCCCTCGCCACGCTGGCCACCCGCCTCTTCGCCACGCTCCCCTGACCCGCCGCCGCCCTTACACAGCGCCCCGGCCCCGCCCGGCGACGGGCTGGCGCGCATCGACGGTCGGCGCGTAAGGCGGTCAGCGCAGCACCCGGCCGCGCAGGACGATGCGGCTCGGGGTGCGCACCACGCTCAGGTCACGGCGGGGGTCGGTCGGATAGACCGTGAGGTCGGCGAGGCCGCCCTCGACCAGGCCGGGAAAGCCGAGCCACTCCCGGGCCCGCCAGGAGGCGGCGGCGAGGACGTCCACCGCCGGCATGCCGGCCTCGGAGTGCAGCAGCAGCATCTCCTCGGCGGCCAGCCCGTGGTCGATGCCGCCGCCCGCGTCCGTGCCGACGTAGATGGGCACCCCCGCCTCGTACGCCGACCGGACCACCTCGGGGAAGCGGTCGCGCAGGGCGAGCATGTGGTCGGCGTACCCGGGGAACTTCGCGCGGGCCTGCTCGGCGATCCCGCCGAAGGTCCGGATGTTGATCATCGTGGGGACCAGGGCGGTGCCCTGCCGGGCCATCAGGTCGATCAGGTCGAGGCTCAGCCCGGTGCCGTGCTCGACGGAGTCCACCCCGGCCCGCACCATGATCTCGACGCCCGCCTCGGAGAACGTGTGCACCGCCGCCCGGGCCCCGGCGGCGTGCGCGGCGGCGACGGCGGCGGTCATCGTGTCGGCGTCCCAGGCCGGCGCGAGGTCGCCGGTGCCCCGGTCGATCCAGTCGCCGACCAGCTTGACCCAGCCGTTGCCGGCGGCGGCCTGCGCGGCGACGGTGGCGGCCACCTGCGGCGCGTCGACCTCGACCCCGATGTCGCGCAGGTAGCGGCGCGGCGGGGCGACGTGCCGGCCCGCGCGGGCCAGTCGCGGCAGCCCCGGGTCGTCGTCGAGCTCGGGGTACGGGTACGGCGAGCCCGCGTCCCGGATGGCGAGGACCCCGGCGTCGACGTCGACGTGGGCCGCCGCGCGGGCCTGGTCGAGGGAGGTGATCGGGGCGCCGCCCCGGGCGATGCCGAGGTGACAGTGGGCGTCGGTCAGCCCGGGGAGCACGAAACCGCCGTCGACGACCGTCTCCGCGCCGGGCACCGGGTCGAAGGTGACCCGGTCGCCGACCAGCCACAGGTCCCGGACCTCGTCGTCGGGCAGGAGCACACCGCGCACATGCAGAGCCATGCGCACAGTCCTACCCGATCACTTCTTCGTCCGCGCGAGGACCTCCTGCCGGCGCTGCGACCACGCCGGAAGGTCGAGCGTCACCTTCCAGGGCCGGTCGATGGTGACCAGTCCGTCGGTTTCCACACTGGGCTCGTAGCCGCCCTTGGGACTCAGGAGCAGCTCGGTAAAGGTGATCTTCTCGCGCAGCGGATCGATGACCCAGTAGGCCCCCACTCCGGCATTGGCATAGAGGCGGACCTTCTCGTGCCGGTCGCGGATGGTGGAGTCGGGAGAGATGACCTCGACGGCGAGCAGGGCGTCCTGGACCGGCACTGGCGAACGATTGGCCTTCTCGACCCGGATGACCACCACGTCCGGTCGTGGTTCGTTGCGACGGTCGATCGACAGGGACTGGTCCATGCTGACGAAGAAGTCGTCCGGGCAGTGCAGTTCGAGGGCGAACATCACCCGAGCACAGACAAACTGGTGCAACGGCGTCGGCGACGGCACGATCAACCTTCCGTTGATCAGTTCGTACGGAAGGTCCTTCGGCAGGTCGCCGAGGTCGTCGACCGTCCACTCGTGCCGTTCGGGCAGGATGGGCGCTGCGGTCATGACATCTCCTCCCAGGGGGCGACGACCACCCTAAGCGCCGAGGCCGTCGCCCACCGTCACCGACACGCGTCAGCGGGGCCGGTTGTCGCCCTTGCCGAGCTTGTTGAAGTCGATCTTCGGAAGCTTGAAGCCCGGGGGCAGTCCCTGGCCGCCGGCCAGGTCGCCCGGGTCCAGGCCCGGCGGGAGCTGCGGCATGCCGCCCGGGAACCCGCCCGGCATCCCCCCACCCGCAGCGCCCCGCGCGCCGGCACCACTCTGCGCGCCTCCACGCGAACGCTGTCCGCCCTTCGAGTTTCGTCGCTTGTTCTTCGGCGACTTGGTCGCCTTGCGCCGGCCGCCGCCGGGCAGGCCCATCATGCCGCCCATCTGCTTCATCATCTTCTGCGCGTCGGCGAAGCGGTTGAGCAGCTGGTTGACGTCCATCACGGTGACGCCCGAACCGTTGGCGATGCGGGCCCGGCGCGAGCCGTTGATGATCTTCGGGTTGGTGCGCTCCGCCGGGGTCATCGACCGGATGATCGCGGTGACCCGGTCGAAGTGCTTGTCATCCAGCTCGGCGAGCTGGTCCTTCATCTGCCCCATGCCGGGCATCATGGCCAGCACGTTGGCGATCGGGCCCATCCGGCGCACCGCGATGAGCTGGTCGAGGAAGTCCTCCAGCGTGAACTGCTCGCCGCCCATCAGCTTGGCGGTCATCTTCTCCTTCTGATCGGAGTCGAAGGCCGCCTCGGCCTGCTCGATCAGAGTGAGGACGTCGCCCATGCCGAGGATCCGGCTGGCCATCCGGTCGGGGTGGAAGACGTCGAAGTCCTCCAGCTTCTCGCCGGTGGAGGCGAACAGGATCGGCTGCCCGGTCACCTCGCGCACCGACAGCGCGGCGCCGCCCCGGGCGTCGCCGTCGAGCTTCGACAGCACCACGCCGGTGATGCCGACGCCGTCGCGGAACGCCTCGGCGGTGCGGACGGCGTCCTGACCGACCATCGCGTCGATGACGAAGATGACCTCGTCGGGGTCGACCGCGTCACGGATGTCGGCGGCCTGCCGCATCATCTCGGCGTCGATGCCGAGCCGGCCTGCGGTGTCGACGATGACGATGTCCCGGGCGGCCCGCTTCGCGTGCTCGATCGAGGCGCGGGCCACCTGCACGGGGTCGCCGGTGCCGTTGCCGGGCTCCGGGGCGTACACCTCGACGCCGGCCCGGCCGCCGAGCACCTGGAGCTGCCCGACGGCGTTGGGGCGCTGGAGGTCGGCGGCGACCAGCAGCGGCTGGTGGCCCTGCGCCTTGAGCCAGCGGGCCAGCTTGCCGGCCAGGGTGGTCTTGCCGGAGCCCTGGAGGCCGGCGAGCATGATCACCGTCGGCGGCTGCTTGGCGAACTGGAGCCGCCGCCCCTCGCCGCCGAGGACGTTGATCAGCTCCTCGTTGACGATCTTGACGATCTGCTGGGCCGGGTTGAGCGCCTGGGAGACCTCCGAGCCGCGCGCCCGCTCCTTGACGTTCGCGATGAAGCCCTTGACCACCGGCAGGGCGACGTCGGCCTCCAGCAGCGCCAGGCGGATCTCGCGCGCCGTGGCGTCGATGTCGGCGTCCGTGAGCCGGCCCTTGCCGCGGAGCTTGGTGAAGATCCCGGAGAGGCGGTCACTCAAGGTGTCAAACACGCGAACATCCCGTTTGTCAGTGTTTCGGCGGGCACAACGCGACCGGGCGCAGGTGTCCGGCCATGGCTAGGGTAGCCCGCCGGCCGCACCCGCGCTCCGGCCCGCCCGGCACCCGTGCTCTCAGCGGCGGTGGTTAACAGGGGGCCCTTCCTCTACCGAAAGCGTTAACAGGGGCCCCTCCTTACACGGCGGCCAGGACCGCGGCCTCCAGGCGGGCCCGCTCGTCGTCCGGCGGCCAGCCGCCCACCAGGTAGAACGCGTCCACCACGTCCCCGCCGAGGGTGGAGATCCGGGCCGCGCGCACCTGCGCGCCGGCCTCGTCGAGGGCGCAGGTCACCCGGTAGAGCAGGCCGGCCGCGTCGGCGGCGCGCAGCTCCAGCAGCACCGCGTCGGTGGCCGCGTCCCGGTGCCACACGACCCGGGGGGCCGCGCCGGAGCCGCGCGCGGCGAGCGCCCGGCCGCGCAGCCGCTGGGTGACCGAGACGTCCCCGGCGACCGCCCGGCGCAGGTCGCCGCCGAGGGCGATCGGGTCGGGCGGCAGGCCGTAGCGGGGCTGCACCCGGCACTCCACCAGGGCCCGGCCGTCGACGGTGGAGGCGTCGGCGGAGAGCACCTCCAGCCGGTGCAGGGCCAGGCAGCCGGCCACCGTCGCGAGCAGGCCGCGCCGGTCGGCCGCGGCCACCGCCACCCGGTCCCCCGTCAGGTGTACGACCGGCAGCGGCCCGTCGAGCAGCGCCGGGTCGGGGGCGGGCGGGGCGGGCAGCACTCCCGTGTCCAGCGCGGTGCGGACCCGGGCGACGAGTTCGGCGACGAGGCGGCCCTTCCAGTCCGACCAGGCGGCCGGGCCGGTGGCCGCCGCGTCGGCGCGCACCAGGGCGTGCAGCAGGTCCAGGGTGGTGCCGTCGCCGACGGCCTCGGCGACCCGGGCGATGGTCACCGGGTCGGACAGGTCGCGGCGGGTGGCCACGTCGGGCAGGAGCAGGTGCAGCCGGACCAGCGTGCCGATCAGCGCCGCCTCCGGCTCGGGCAGGCCGATCCGGGCCGCCACGGCCTCGGCCAGCGGCGCGCCGACGGTGCTGTGGTCCCCGGCCAGGCCCTTGCCGATGTCGTGCAGGAACGCGCCGAGCAGCAGCAGGTCCGGCCGGTCCACGTCGCGGGTGTGCCGGCTCGCCTCGTACGCGGTCTGCACCAGGTGCCGGTCGAGGGTGTAGCGGTGCACGGGGTTGTGCTGGGGCAGGCTGCGCAGCCGGGTCCACTCGGGCAGCCAGCCGTCGATCAGCCCGTACCGGTCGCAGGTCTCCCAGGCGGGGACGAGGCCGGGCCCCGCGCCGAGCAGGGTGATGAGGGCGGCGCGGGCGTCCGGCGGCCAGGGCGACGGCAGCGGCGGGCAGTAGGCGGCCAGCCACTCGCAGGTGGCGCGGGCGATGGGCAGCCGGGTGGTGGCCGCGGCGGCGGCCATCCGCAGGGACAGGCTCGGGTCGGGGCGCGCGCCGATGGCGGTGCGGGCCAGCACCAGTTCGCCGTCGTGCTCGACGACGTCCCGGGCGACCGGGCGGCGCACCGGGCGGGGGTCGGACCCCCGGCGGCGGGAACGCAGCCGGTCGGCGGCCCGCCAGGCGTCGTCGAGGGCGTGGCTGACGGTGCGGGCGTCCCCGGCGACGCGGCGCAGCAGCACGTCGCCGTCGTGCGGGGCCACGGCCCCGGAGGTGGCGTCGCCCGCCGGCTGGCGCAGGCCCAGCCGGGCGGCGACGCCGTCGCGTTCCTGGGCGACCAGCCGGTCGACGCGGCGGCCGGCCTGCTCGTGCAGGGCGTCGCGGGTGTCGAGCAGGCGCAGGTGGGCGGCCCGGACGGCGGGGCGCAGCGCGTCGGTGATGCCGGCGGTGGCGATGGCGCGCAGGATGCCCACGTCGCGCAGCCCGCCGGCCGCCTCCTTGAGGTCGCCTTCGAGCAGGAAGGCCAGCTCGCCGTGGGCCTGCCAGCGGGCCTCGGTGATCTCCCGCAGGGCGGGCAGCTGGCGGACGGCGGTGCGCCGCCAGTGGTCGGCGGCGGTGCGGGCCAGGGTGTCGGCGAGTTCCCGGTCGCCGGCGACGTAGCGGGCGTCGAGCAGGCCGAGGGCGACCTTCACGTCGTCCTGGGCCACGGACAGGGCCTCGGCCAGGGTCCGCACCGAGTGGTCGAGCCGCAGGCCGGCGTCCCAGATCGGATACCACAGCTGGGGGGCCAGCTCGTCCATGCCGGGCACCCCGGCGTGCACGAGCACCAGGTCGAGGTCGCCGTACGGGGCGCACTGCCGCCGCCCGAGCCCGCCCACGGCGACCAGCGCGATGCCGGGCCGGTCCGGCAGCAGCGGCACCAGCCACCGCTCGAACGCGGCGGCCCGCGCCCTGCGCGCCGCCTCCCCGATCCCCCCGGGTACGCCGACGACCTCGTTGATCAAGAGGTTCGCGTCGCCGTCGCCGTCGCCGGCGTTGCCCGACGCGTTCCCCTTGATCAACGAGGTCATCTGGTCGGGCCGGCCTAGAGGGCGTCCAGGCCGCGTTCGCCGGTGCGGACCCGCACGACGTCCTCGACGCCGGTCACCCACACCTTGCCGTCGCCGATCTTGCCGGTCCGGGCGGCGCCGACGATCGCGTCGACGATCTTCTCGACGTCGATCTCGTCGGTGAGCACCTCGACCCGGATCTTCGGCAGGAACTCGACCGTGTACTCGGCACCCCGGTAGACCTCGGTGTGCCCCTTCTGTCGGCCGTAGCCCTGGACCTCGCTGACGGTCAGCCCGGCCACGCCGAGGGCGTGCAGGGCCTCCTTCACCGCGTCCAGCTGGTACGGCTTGATGACCGCGGTCACCAGCTTCATGTCCAACCCCTCCATCCCAGGAACGTTAACCGGCGACCTTCTCGCTGACCGGCTCGGACTCGTCCGAGGCCGGCTTGGTGCCGGCGGCGCCCGCCGGCGTCCCGATCCCGGCGAGCGCGAACGCGCTGCCGCCGCCGCTGCCACCGGCCACGGAGAGGTCGTAACCGCTCTCGGCATGCTCGGCGAGGTCGATGCCCTCGACCTCGGCCTCGGGCTTGAGGCGGAAGCCGATCGTCTTCTCGATCGCGAAGGCGAGCAGCCAGGCGATCCCGAAGGACCAGACCGTCACGATCAGGCCGGCGATGGCCTGGCGGCCGAGCTGGGTGACCCCGCCGCCGTAGAACAGGCCGTCGGAGGCGCCGACCACGTCGGTGATCGCGGAGTTGACCGAGTTGGTGGCGAACAGGCCGAGCCAGAGCGAGCCGATCCAGCCACCGACGAAGTGCACGCCGACCACGTCGAGGGAGTCGTCGTAGCCGAGCTTGTACTTCAGGGCGATGGCGAGCGCGCAGACCGCACCGGCGACGATGCCGAGCAGGACCGCGGCCCAGGGGGCGATGAAGCCACAGGCCGGGGTGATGGCGACCAGACCGGCGACCGCGCCGGAGGACGCACCGACCATGGTCGGCTTCTTGTCCTTGATCCACTCCACCGCGAGCCAGCCGAGCACCGCCGCGGCGGTGGCGAGCTGGGTGTTGATGAAGGCGAGGCCGGCGACCGAGTCGACGGTCAGCTCCGAGCCGGCGTTGAACCCGAACCAGCCGAACCAGAGCAGGCCCGCGCCGAGCGCGACCAGCGGGATGTTGTGCGGCTTCATGCCCTCGCGGGGCCAGCCGAGCCGCTTGCCGAGCACCAGCGCCACGGCCAGGGCCGCCGCGCCGGCGTTGATGTGCACGGCGGTGCCACCGGCGAAGTCCAGCGCGTGGATGTCACCGCCGATGATGCCGCCGCCCCACACCCAGTGGGCGACCGGGAAGTAGACCAGCGTGGCCCACCCGAAGGCGAACAGCAGCCAGCCGCCGAACTTGGCCCGGTCGGAGATCGCGCCGCTGATCAGCGCGACGGTGATCACCGCGAAGACCATCTGGAACGCCATGAACACGTAGAGCGGGACCCCGATGCCGCTGGGGTTCTCCGCCGTGGCGCCCCACAGGTCGGTCTCGGCCAGGAAGGTCTTGGTGCCGAGGTACGCCCCCGGGTCGCCCCAGAAGCCGTTCACGTCGGTCCCGAAGGCGACGCTGAAACCGTAGAACCACCACAGAACAGAGATGAGCCCAATGGCGGAGAAGCTCATCATCATCATGTTGAGCACGCCCTTGGCCCGGTTGAGCCCGCCGTAGAACAGCGCCAGTCCGGGCGTCATGAGCAGCACAAGCGCGGTCGAAACCAGCAGCCAAACGGTGTTGCCGCCGTCGATCGTCGGTGCTTCAGGCACGCTGGCCTCCTAAAGGTGAAGTTCCCTCCTTCGCGGCTTCCGGGGCAGCGTCGCCCGTACGCCGGTTGCGCGGAAGCTTGGTCGCCTCCTGTTTCCTTCAGCGTCACCACGCGATTTCCGGCCCGTGACGCTGTGTTTCGGACGTGTGAAGAAAACCTCACGACCGCCGGACGGGGCGGGGCTCAGCGCAGCGCGTACTCCAACGCGTGCCGTTCGTAGTCCAACAGGCGCAGATCGCGCATCGGGCGGCGGAGGTGACCCTTGTGCACGATCCGGACGAACGCCGGCTCACCCGCGGCGGCCATCCGGCGGATCCCCTCGACGTGGTCCACGACGCGCTTGCGGATCGTGCGCACCAGCCGGTGCCGGTCGCGCGGGATCAGCCCGTACGCGTCGGCGAACAGCCGCAGCCGGCGCGGCCGGTCCGGGTGCCGCCAGCCGAGGGTGATCGAGTCCCGGTCGGAGAAGATCGGCACCCAGGTCCACGCCGCGTACGCCACGTCGTAGATCCGCGCGCCCGGCGAGGCGAGGTCGAAGTCGATCAGCCCGAGGGTGCCGTCCGGCCGCCAGATCACGTTGTGCGGGGCGGCGTCGTGGTGGCAGATCACCTCGGTGTCCGGCGGCGGCGGGCCGAACGAGCGCCACACCGCCCCGGGCGGCGGGGCGAAACCGTACTGGGCGTCGTGGAACATCCGCAGCATGGTGGCGACCGTCACCAGCGCCTCGTCGGTGACCCAGTGCGGGGCCAGCGGGTATTCCCCGCACTCCCCCTCCAGGTACGACAGGACCTCCCGGTTGCGCTCGTCCATGCCGAGCGCCCGGGGCGCGCCGGTGAACCCGACGTACTCCAGGTGGCGCAGCAGGGCGTGCACGGACGGCGTCCACGGGCCGGCGTTGCGCCGGACGGTGTCGCCGACCCGGACGACGGTGCTGACGTTCCCGCCGTGCAGCGGGATCTCCTGCGAAGTCACGTACGGTCTCCCGAGGCCCGGCGCGGGGTGGCGGTCCTCGCGCCACCCGGCGTAGGCGCGATCGTCACTGGTCACTGCGAGGTTACGCGTCGCGGGCGAGCGGCTCGGTGCCGAGCAGCGCGTCGACGAACTGCGCCGGGTCGAACGGGGCGAGGTCGTCCTTGCCCTCGCCGAGCCCGACCAGCTTGACGGGGATGCCGAGCTTGCGCTGCACGGCGATGACGATGCCGCCCTTGGCGGTGCCGTCGAGCTTGGTCAGCACCACCCCGGTCACGTTGACCACCTCGGTGAAGACCCGGGCCTGCTCCAGGCCGTTCTGGCCGGTGGTGGCGTCGAGCACCAGCAGGGTCTCGTCGATCGGCCCGTGCTTCTCCACGACCCGCTTGACCTTGCCCAGCTCGTCCATGAGGCCGACCTTGTTCTGCAGCCGGCCGGCGGTGTCGATCAGCACCGTGTCGACGCCGGTGTCGATGCCGCGCTTCACCGCGTCGAACGCCACGCTGGCCGGGTCGGCGGCCTCCGGGCCGCGGACGGTCTCCGCGCCGACCCGGCCGCCCCACGTCTCCAACTGGTCGGCGGCCGCGGCGCGGAACGTGTCGGCCGCGCCGAGCAGCACGCTGCGGCCGTCGGCGACCAGCACCCGGGCGATCTTGCCGCAGGTGGTGGTCTTGCCGGCCCCGTTGACGCCGACCACCAGCACCACCGCCGGCACCCCGTCGGACGGCGCGGTGCGCAGCGACCGGTCCAGGGCCGGGTCGAGGGCCTCGACCAGCTCGGCGGCGAGCAGGGCGCGCAGCTCGTCGACGGTGCGGGTGCCCAGCACCCGGGTCCGCTCGCGCAGCCGGTCGACGATCTGGCGGGTCGAGTCGATGCCGACGTCGGCGGTGATCAGGCTGTCCTCGATCTCCTCCCAGGTGTCCTCGTCGAGCCGGTCCCGACTGAGCAGGCCGAGCAGGCCCTTGCCGAAGGCGTTCTGCGAACGGGACAGCCGGGACCGCAGCCGCACCAGCCGGCCGGCGGTCGGCTCGGGCACCTCGACGGCGGGCGGCGCCTCCACCACGGGCGGGGGCTCGACCAGGATCCCCGTGGCGAGGTCCGCCTCCGGCGCCTCGACGGGCGGCCCGGCGAGGTCCTGCCCGGCCCGGGTGTCCACCTCCGTCTCCGGCAGCGGCGGTTGCGGGCGCCGACGCAGCCGCGGCACCACCAGCCCGAGGCCGCCGAGGATCAGCACGCCGAGCAGGGCGAGCGCGATGAGGAGGTATTCCGTCATGCCGAAATCCTGTCAGATGCCGGCGACGACGTCCCAGCCACCGCTACCGACGGGGGTGCGAGCTGCGGGTACGCTCGCGGCGGCCAGGGGTGGCGCGACGGCCGACCGGGTAGAAATGATGAGATCGTCTCGTCTCCTGGAGGTTCCCCATGCCGGCTCCCCGCCTGCTCATCGGCCCGCTGCTGCGCCGGGTCGTCGGCACGCGGGCCACCGTCTGGGTGGAGACCAGCGCGCCCGCGACGGTCCGGGTCCGCACGGCCGACGGCGCCGAGGGGGTCGCGACCACCTTCTCCGCGTACGACCACCACTACGCGCTCGTCGTCGTCGAGGGGCTCACCCCGGACAGCGCGACGACGTACGAGGTGCTGATCGACGAGGAGCTCGCCTGGCCGGAGCCCCGGTCCGCCTTCCCACCCAGCGTGATCCGCACCCGCGCCGCCGACGACCGGGACCAGCCGGTGCGCCTGGTCTTCGGCTCCTGCCGGGAGACCACCCAGCACTCGACCGCCCGCAAGCTGCCCCCGGACGCGCTCGACGCGTACGCCCGGCGGTTGATGGCCGACCCGGGCCGGGCCGACGCCCAGCCCGACCTGCTGGTGCTGCTCGGCGACCAGGTCTACGCCGACGAGACCTCGCCGACGGTGCGGCGGCTGCTCAAGCGGCGGCGCAGGCGGCCGGAGGGCGCCCCGGCGACGCAGGTGGTCAGCTTCGACGAATACACCAAGCTCTACCTGGAGTCGTGGCGTGACCCGGAGATCCGCTGGCTGTTCTCGACCGTGCCCAGCGTGATGATCTTCGACGACCACGAGGTGATCGACGACTGGAACACCTCCGCGTCGTGGCGCGACGACATGCGCGCCCAGCCCTGGTGGGCCGAGCGGATCGGCAGCGGCCTGGCCTCCTACTGGGTCTACCAGCACCTGGGCAACCTCGACCCCGACGAGATCGCCGCCGACCCCGTCTACCGGAAGGTCACCGCCGCCGCGTCGGACGCCACCGAGGTGCTGCGCGAGTTCGGCGCCCGGGTCGACAGGGAGGCCGACGAGGCGCACGACACCGAACGCTGGCGCGCGGTGCAGTACCAGTGGAGCTACGCCCTGGACCTGGGGCGCACGCGGCTGGTGATGCTCGACAACCGGTGCAGCCGGGTGCTGGAGCGGGGCAACCGGGCGATGCTGCCGCCCGGCGAGTGGTCCTGGTTCCTCGACCGGGCGCACGGCGTCTACGACCACCTCGTCGTCGGCGCGTCGCTGCCCTGGCTGCTGCCGCCGGGCATCCACCACGTGGAGGCGTGGAACGAGAAGCTCGCCGACTCCCGGCACCGCTGGGTGGCCGGGTTCGCCGAGCGGCTGCGCCGGGCGCTCGACCTGGAGCACTGGGCGGCGTTCCGCCGTTCCTTCGACGCCCTCGGCGCGCTCTTCGCGCGGCTGGGCAGCGGCCCGGCCGGGCACACCGGCGACCGGGTCGGCGCGGGGCCGGCGTACCCGCCGCCGGCGTCGATCAGCGTGCTGTCGGGCGACGTGCACCACTCGTACGTGGCCCGGGCCCGTTTCCCCGACCCGGCGGTGCACACCCCCGTGCACCAGCTCACCTGCTCGCCGATCCACAACCAGGTGCCGGCGGCGATGCGCCCGCTGATGCGGCTGGGCTGGTCGCCGGGGCCGGCCGGGGCCACCCGCGCGCTGGCCCGCTGCGCCGGGGTACGCCGCCCGAGCGTGCGCTGGCGCAAGCTGGCCGGCCCGTACTTCGGCAACGCGGTGGCCACCCTCGCCCACACCGGACGCACCGCCGACGTGACGATCGAGGGCACCACCGGCGACGGGCACCTGCGAACGGTGTTCCGAAGGCGGCTCGCCTCCGAGGGCTGAGCCCGTCGCGCCCGTACCCTTGCGGCGTGGACGATCATTCCCCGGAGATCCTGCGGTTCGTCGAGCACGAGTTGACCGCGCTGCTGCGCCGGGGCCGCTCGCTCTCCTTCGAGGTCGCCCGCGAGGTGCACCCCGACCTGGACCAGAACGCGTACGGGCTGCTGCTGTGGCTGCGCCGGTCGGACGCGACCCGGCTGACCGACCTGTCGGCCCGGCTCGGGATCAGCAAGGGAACGCTCAGCCGGCAGATCAACGGCCTGGAGGCGCTCGGGCTGGTGCGCCGGGAGCCCGAGCCGGAGGACCGCCGGGCGTGGCGGCTCACCCTGACCGAGGAGGGGCAGCGCCGGTTCGACGCCGCCCGGGCGACCCGGCTGGCCATGTTCCGGCGCATAGTGGAGAGCTGGTCGAGACGGGACGTGGAGGACTTCGGCCGCCTGCTGCGCCGCTTCAACGACGCCCTCGACTGAGGTGCAAGGAAGGGCCCCCTGTTAACGCTTTCTGTATAGGAAGGGCCCCTTCCTAACACCCCGCGTCGCGCCGGACGGCGGCGCAATGCGGTGGCCGCTGTCGGGGGTAGCCGCCAGGATGGGCGGATGACCTGGAGAGCACCGCAGACCACCCGCAGCGACGCCCCGTTCGTCGGCGACGAGCGCACCATGCTCGACGGCTGGCTGGACTACCACCGGCAGACCCTGCTGCTCAAGTGCGCCGGGCTGACCGCCGAGCAGTTGCGCACGCCCAGCGTCGAGCCGTCCGGGCTGAGCCTGCTCGGCCTGGTGCGGCACCTGGCCGAGGTGGAGGCGTGGTGGTTCCGGGAGTGCTTCGCCGGGCAGCGCGTCGACTACCCGTACTTCACGCCGGAGAACCCCGACGCCGACCACGACGTCAGCGCCGCCGACGCCGAGGCCGACCTCGCCACCTATCACCGGGAGGTCGGCCTCGCCCGCGCCGCCGCGGCGGGCCGCTCCCTCGACGAGACGTTCACCGAGGTCGGGCCCAAGAAGCGCACGTTCAGCCTGCGCTGGGTCTACCTGCACATGATCGAGGAGTACGCCCGGCACAACGGCCACGCCGACCTGATCCGGGAACGCATCGACGGCGTCACCGGCGAGTGACGGCCCCCGGGGCCGGCGAGTGACAGAACCCGGGGCCGGCAGCCCGCCGGCCCCGGGACGACCGCTCAGTACGCCAGGGCCGCCCGCAGGTAGCGCAGCCCCGACGGCCCGTCCCACCGGTACGCCGACAGCCCGGCCGCCCGCGCGCCCCGGATCGCCCAGTCCTCGTCGTCGACGAACAGCACCCGGGCCGGCGGGGTGTCCAGCGCCGCGCAGGCGGCCTGGAAGTATTCCTTCGCCGGCTTGTGCACCCCGACGACGGAGGAGTTGACCACCACGTCCAGCTCGTCGGTCAGGCCCAGCGCGGCGAGGTCGGTGTCGAGCAGGTCGGTGCCGTTGGTGCCGAGCCCGACCCGTACGCCGGCCGCCCGCACCTCGCGCACGAACGCCAGCACGTCGGGGTCGACCTCGCCCCGGTAGCGCTGCCACTGTTCCACGGCGGCGCGGGCGCGCTGCTCGCCGCCGGCCGAGTCGGCCAGCGCGTCGGCGACGCTGGCGACCCAGTCGGCGTGGCTGACCTGGCCGGTGAGCACCGGCTGGAGGCGTCCCCAGTGCATGGCGATCTCGGTGAGCACCCCCGCGGCGAGGCCGTAGTCCCGTTCCACGCCGGCGGCGACCGCCGGGTCCCAGCGCCGCAGCACCCCGTCGAGATCCACCAGGAGCGCCGTCGCGCGTTCCCGAGCCACTACTGTTTCTCCTCGCCGCGGCCGTGCCGCTGGTCGTCGCCGTCCCGGCCGACGCCGCCGTCGACGGCGGCGCGGGCGGGCCGCGTCTGTTCCCCCTCGGCCCGGTTGAGCCGCTGGCTGATCACCTGGGTGACCCCGCTGCGCATGGTCACCCCGTAGAGGGCGTCGGCGATCTCCATCGTCCGCTTCTGGTGCGTGATGACGATCAGCTGACTCTTCTCCCGCAACTGTGCCAGCAGCGTGATCAACCTGCCCAGGTTGACGTCGTCGAGGGCCGCCTCGACCTCGTCCATGATGTAGAAGGGGCTGGGCCGGGCCCGGAAGATCGCCACCAGCATCGCCACGGCGGTCAGCGACCGCTCGCCGCCGGAGAGCAGCGACAGCCGCTTGATCTTCTTGCCGGGCGGCCGGGCCTCCACCTCCACGCCGGTGGTGAGCAGGTCCTCGGGGTCGGTGAGGATCAGCCGCCCCTCGCCGCCGGGGAAGAGCACCGTGAAGACCTGCTCGAACTCCCGCGCGGTGTCGGCGAACGCGCTGGCGAAGACCTCCAGGATGCGCTCGTCGACGTCCTTGACCACGGTCAGCAGGTCCCGGCGGGTGGCCTTGAGGTCCTCCAGCTGCTCGGAGAGGAACTTGTAGCGCTCCTCCAGCGCGGCGAACTCCTCCAGCGCCAGGGGGTTGACCTTGCCGAGCAGGGTCAGCTCGCGTTCCGCCTTCGCGGCCCGCTTCTCCTGCACCGGCCGCTCGTAGCGGACCGGCTCGGGCACCGGCAGCCCGTCCCGCTCGGCCGCCGCCACGTCGGCCTGGGTCGGGGGTACGGGCTGCGTCGGGCCGTACTCGGCGAGGAGCGTCTCCACGTCGAGGCCGAAGTCCTCGGCGGCCTTGGCCTCCAGCTGCTCGATGCGCAGCCGCTGCTCGGCGCGGGCCACCTCGTCCCGGTGCACCTGGCTGGTCAGCCGCTCCAGCTCCGCGCCGAGGCGCTTCGCCGCGCCGCGTACCTCGGACAGCTCGGCCTCGCGGGCGGCCCGCTCGCGCGCCACGGCGTCGCGGTGCTCCTCGGCCCGCGCGATCGACACGGCGAGCCGGGCCAGCGCCTCGCGGGCGCCGCCGGCCACCGCGCGGGCGATGGTCGCGCCCCGGGCGCGGGCCGCGCGTCGGGCCGCCGCGCGTTCCCGCGCGGCCCGCTCGGCGGCGGCCTGCCGGCGCAGCGAGTCGGCCCGGCCGGCGATCGAGGAGACCCGTTCCTCGGCGGTACGCACGGCGAGCCGGACCTCCATCTCGTTCTGCCGGGCCTGCGGCACCATCGCGGCGAGCTGGTCGCGTTCGTCCGTGGACGGCTCGGCGTCGATCGGGGTGGCCTCGGCCAGCCGCAGCCGCTCCTCCAGCTCGGCCAGGGCGGCGAGGTCCCGTTCCCGGGCCGCCTCGGCGCGGGCGCGGGACTCGCCGAGCCGGTCGGTCTCCGCCTTCGCCGACCGGGCGGCGGCGCCCAGCTCCGCCAGCCGGCGGGCGGCGGCGTTGCGGTGGCTCTCGGCCTCCCGCTTCGCGGCGGCGGCGTGCTGCACGGCCTCCTTGGCGGCGGCGACCTCGGCGCGCGCCTCGACGAGTTGCTCGCGCAGCTCGGCGGCGGTGCGCTCGGCGGCGAGCCGGTTGCCCCGGGCCTCCTCGACGGCGGCCTGCACCTCGATGAAGCTGGGTGCCTTCGCCGACCCGCCGGCCGCCGCGTACGCCCCGACGACGTCGCCGTCGGGGGTGACCGCGCGCAGCTCCGGGTTGTCGGCGACCAGCTCGGCGGCGGCGGCGAGGTCGTCGACGACGGCCACGTCGCGCAGCGCCCGGTGCACGGCGGGGCGCAGCTCGGTGGAGCACTCGACCAGGTCGGGGGCCCAGCGGGCGTGCGCGGGCAGCTTCGGGCGCAGGGCGTCGGCGCCGCCGGTCATGCCCGGCCCGGCGGGGCTGCCGACGAGCAGGCCGGCCCGCCCGGCGTCGGAGATCTTGAGCAGCCGCATCGCCTCGACGGCCTCGTCGACGCCGGTGACCGCGACCGCGTCGGCGAGCCCGCCCAGCGCGGCGGCGAGCGCGGCGGAGTGGCCAGGGGCGACGGTGAGCAGCCCGGCGAGGCTGCCGAGCAGGCCGGGCACCTCGCCGGCGCGGGCCAGCAGCGCCCCCGCGCCGTCCTTGCGGCGCAGGCCGATGGCGAGCGCCTCCTCGCGGGCCTTCTGCGTGGCGGCTTCCTTCTCGGCAGCCCGTTCCGCGTCGGCGAGCGACCGGGCGGCGGCCTGCGCCCGCTCCTGGGCGGCGACGGCCTCGGCGTGCCGGTCGTCGAGGTCGGCGTTGTCCCGGTCGGCCTCGGTGGACTGCTCGGCGACGGCGTCCAGGTCGGCCTGCGCCTGCTCGGCGCGGGCGAGGGCGTCGGCGTGCGCGGCGGCGAGCCGCTCGATCTCCTCCCCCGCGCTGGTGGTGCGGGCGCGGGCGGAGTTGACCTGGCCGGTGAGCCGGGCCAGCCCTTCGCGCCGGTCGGCGATCGCCTTCGCGGCGGCGACCAGCTCCCGTTCGGCGGCGGCGAGCTGCCGTTCCAGCTCCTGCCGCTGTTCGACGGCCTCGGCGAGGCGGATCTGGTCGTCGGTGAGCGCGCCGCGCAGCTCCTCCTCCTGCTCGCGGACCCGCTCCGCCTCGGCGTCCAGCTGGTCGGGGTCGCGGCCGGGGCGCTCGTCGTCGGGCGTGGCGGTGAGGTGGCGCAGCCGCTCGCGGGCGAGCTGCTCGACGGAGCGGAACCGCTCGGAGAGCGCGGAGAGCTTGTACCAGGTGTCCTGGGCGGCGGCGAGCAGCGGCGCGTCGGAGGCGAGGGCGGCCTCCAGCTCGCCGAGCCGGCCCTGCACCTCGGTGTGCTCCGCCTCGACCTCCTGGCGTCGCTCCCGCGCGGCGCTCTCGTCGGCGATCTCCCGGTCCAGGGTGGCGCGCAGGGTGTGCAGGTCGTCGGCGAGCAGCCGCAGCCGGGCGTCGCGCAGGTTGGCCTGGATCGCGGCGGCGCGGCGGGCCACCTCGGCCTGCCGGCCCAGCGGCTTGAGCTGGCGGCGCAGCTCGGCGGTGAGGTCGGTCAGGCGGTTGAGATTGGTCTGCATCGCGTCGAGCTTCCGCAGCGCCTTCTCCTTGCGCTTGCGGTGCTTGAGGACGCCGGCCGCCTCCTCGATGAACGCCCGCCGGTCCTCCGGCTTGGCGTGCAGCATCCCGTCGAGGCGGCCCTGGCCGACGATGATGTGCATCTCCCGGCCGATGCCGGAGTCCGACAGCAGCTCCTGGATGTCGAGCAGGCGGCAGGAGTCGCCGTTGATCTCGTACTCGCTCTCGCCGGAGCGGAACATCCGGCGGGTGATGGAGACCTCGGTGTACTCGATGGGCAGCGCGCCGTCGGTGTTGTCGATGGTGAGGGTGACCTCGGCCCGGCCCAGCGGGGCCCGCCCGGCGGTGCCGGCGAAGATGACGTCCTCCATCTTGCCGCCGCGCAGCGCCTTGGCGCCCTGCTCGCCGAGCACCCAGGCGATGGCGTCGACGACGTTGGACTTGCCGGAGCCGTTCGGGCCGACCACGCAGGTGATCCCCGGCTCCAGCTTCAGCGTCGTCGCGGAGGCGAAGGATTTGAACCCCTTCACCGTCAGGCTCTTGAGATACACCTTCTCGATCCTCGTCCGGTGGCCGCCGAGCGTCGTGGGCTGCGCGGACCTGGTGAACCCGCAGACTAACCCGGTCTCGCCGGCGCTCGGGCACGCGACCCGCCCCGGGCCCGCGTCGGCGGCCGGCCGGGACGCCGCGTACCGGTTTTCCCGGTACGGATCGGACGGCCTCGGCCGAGGCCGAGCTTGATCAATTATTCAAGATCAGAAAATGGTACGGGGAAAATTGCCCCGGACATGGCTGCGCGCCGGCACATAAGTGTCGGCGCGCGATTTCTGCGTGGTGCGATTCAGTTGTCGGACCTACTGGAGATCAGGTCAGCGCCGGCTCGGCCAGCCGGAGGAGGTCGTCCGCCTCCGCCGCAGCCGCCGCAAGCCGATCGTTCTCGGCACGCAGGCGCGTGATCTCGAACTCCAGAGCCTGAACCCTGGACCGCAGTCGGGTGACCTCGTCGAGCAGACGCCGATCGGGCGCTGCACCTACGTGGCCGTAGAGGGCCTTCGCCATGCTGACTCCTTGATATGCGCTGCCGGAAAGGCCGGACCAACGCGCGCCCACTCGTTCGCGGCTGTCATTCCCAGCGATTCTGGGCACGACCGGGCGCGACTGGCGACACCTACATATTGAGCCGACAACCCGTCATTCGTCAAGTTACCGCAGGCCGTAGATCATCTTCACGTCGGCCGGGCCGCTTGTCGGTGGCTGCCACAAGGCGCGGACACGCTCTGTCCGGACGCGTTAACTGTACGCCCGGGAACAACGGAACTCACCCCACGCGAACCGCTTTCGTCTTAACTCTTTCTTAGCCACGTTGCCGCAGCTTGCGGCGCGCCCGTACGGTCACCCCGGCCCGCAACCGACCCATGGAGGCGACAGGCGTGTACGGCTGGACCGACCCGAACGACCCGGAGGGCGCGCGGTGGCGCCAGGAGCCCCCGGCCGACGAGCCGGCCTGGCTGACCGACCGCCCGGCGCCACGGTCGACCTACCTGTTCGGGGACGAACCGGACCAGCCGAGTGACCAACGGCACACCGACCAGCCCCCTGCGCCGCCGGCCGACCGGCCGTGGGCGGGCGAACCCACCGCCCGGTGGCACTCGCCGGAACAGCCGAACGGGCAATGGCACGCACCGGAACGGGCCTCCGACCAGTGGTATCCGGCCGACCAGCCGGCCCCGGCGGCGGAGCACACCAGGGCGCTCCCGATCGTCGAAGGCCCGGTCGTCGCCGGCCCGACCGTGGGCTCGGCCACGCCGGCCGCCGGGCAGCCGGCCGACCTCGCCGCCCGTCGCGCCGACACCGCCGCGGGCAGCGGCGAGGGGCGGCACCGGCCCGCCCGTCGGCTCCCGCGCCCGCTGCTGATCGGTGGCGCCGCCGCGGCGGCCACCCTGGTGGTGAGCCTCGGGGTCGGCGCCCTCGTGCTGCCCGGCGGGGACGCCCCACGGACCGACCCGGCCGCGGCCGACGCGCCGGTCGCCGCGCCCGCCGACCCGGCCGACCCGACCTCGGCCGGTCCGTCGCCCTCGCCCTCGCCGAGCGCCTCGCCGACCAGCGCCAGCCCGTCGCCGTCGCCGAGCCGGACCGCCAAGCCGACCCCGAAGCCCAGCCGGACCACCGCCGCGTCGCGGAGCAACCAGCGCAGCAGCGCCCCCGCCACGCCCCGCGTCGCCGCCGCGCCGGGCGTGAGCGCGCAGGCGCAGGAGGTCGTCAACCTGGTCAACGCGGAGCGGGCCAAGGCCGGGTGCGGCGCCCTGAAGATCGACGACAAGCTCATGGCGGCGGCCCAGGCGCACAGCCAGGACCAGGCCGACCACCGGAAGATGACGCACGACGGCAGCGACGGCAGCGACGTCGGCGAGCGGCTCGACCGGGCCGGCTACGCCTGGCGCGCGTACGGCGAGAACGTCGCGTGGAACCAGCAGACCCCGGCCGCGGTGATGGACGCCTGGATGAACAGCCCGGGGCACCGCGCCAACATCCTGAACTGCTCCTTCACCGAGATCGGCGTCGGCGTCGCCAACAGCAACGGGCCGTACTGGACGCAGGACTTCGGCACGCCGCGCTGACCCGGCCCGGACGTGGCCCCCGGGACGGGGAGAGGCGAGTCGTCCCGGGGGCCACGCTCGTTTGACCCGGTGAGGCGCGCCGGGGCGGTGCCCTGGGCGGCGGGTCCGCCTCGGGGCGACCGGCGGCCGGTCCGCTGCGGGCGGCCGGTGGGCGCACCCGCCTCCGGGCGGTTCGACGCCGCCCGCGACCTGCGGAGCTGCCGATGCGGATCGGGCCGCCGTCGCCCCGCGTCGGGCGCGCGTCGCGCCGACTGCTGCGCCTGCTCGTCGCGCTGGCGCTGCTGACGACGGCGTACGGCTGCCGGGCCGTGGTGACGCCGCCGGGCGCGCCCACCCCGTGGCCGCCCGGCCAGGCCCGGCACTGGCGCTGGCAGTGGCAGCTCAGCGGCCCGCTCGACACCACGGTCGAGGCGGACGTGTTCCTGCTCGACCCGGTGCGTACCACGAGCACCGAGACCGCGGCGCTGCGCGGCCGGGACCGCCGGCTGGTCTGCCAGGTCGGCGTCGGCGCGTACGCGCGGACCGACCCGGACGCCGACCGGTACCCGCCGGAGGTCGGCGGCGCGGCCGGCCGGTCGCCCGGCAACCGGTGGGTGGACGTGCGGCGGTGGGACGTGCTGGAGCCCATCCTGGCCGACCGGCTGCGGCTGTGCCGGGGCAAGGGCTTCGGGGCGGTGGCCCTCGCCGACGCCGACGGCTACGCCCACCCCACCGGCTTCGACCTGGACTTCGACGACCAGCTGCGGTTCAACCGGCGGGCCGCCGCCCTGGCCCGCTCACTGGAGTTGTCCCCCGGCCTGCTCGGGGACGTGGCGCAGGTGACCGCCCTCGCGCCGGACTTCGACTTCGCCGTCAACGAGGAGTGCGTCCGGCTGCGCCAGTGCGCGAAGCTGCTGCCGTTCGCGGACGCCGGCAAGCCGGTGTTCCACGTCGAATACACGGGCGACCCGGACGAGTTCTGCGTGACCACCCTCGGCTACGGCTTCGCCTCCATCCAGAAGCGGCGCGAGCTGGACGCGTGGCGGGACGCCTGCCCGGACGCCCCGCCGGCCCCGGCGCGGGGCGGGACCGGCGGCCCCTGAGCGGGTCAGCCCCGCAGCGCGGCCCGGGGCCGGGGCTGGCAGCGGGGGCAGCTGTACGAGGAGCGGTTCATGAACGCCTCCCGGCGCAGCGGCGCGCCGCACCGCGGGCACGGCTCACCCTCCCGCCCGTACGCGTTGAGCGCCCGGTCGAAGTAGCCGCTCTCGCCGTTGACGTTGACATAGAGGGCGTCGAAGCTGGTGCCGCCCTCTTTGATCGCCTCGCCGAGGACGTCCCGGACGTGGCCGAGCAGCCGCTGTGCGACGGGCGCGGTCAGCTGGTCGGTGGGCCGGGCCCCGTGCAGCTTCGCCCGCCACAGCGCCTCGTCGGCGTAGATGTTGCCGACCCCGGAGACGAGGGTCTGGTCGAGCAGCGCCCGCTTCACCTCCGTGCGCCGCCGGCGCAGGGCGGCGACGAAGGCGCTGTCGGAGAACTCCGGGTCCATCGGGTCCCGGGCGATGTGCGCGATCTCGGGCGGCAGCTCGGCCCCGCCGGAGGAGACCGCCAGCCCGCCGAACGTGCGCTGGTCCACGAAGCGCAGCTCGGGGCCGTCGTCGGCGAACCGGAACCGGACCCGCAGGTGCAGCTCGTCGGCCGCCGTCGCCGGCTGGAGCAGGAGCTGACCGGACATGCCGAGGTGGCCGACGATCGCGTCGCCGCTGTCCAGCGGCAGCCACAGATACTTGCCGCGCCGCCGCACGTCGAGCACCGTCCGCCCGGCGAGCACGTCGGCGAAGTGCGCCGGCCCGGCCAGGTGCCGGCGCACCGCCCGGGGATGGCGCACCTCGACGCCGACGATCCGGCGGCCGGTGACCCACTGGGCCAGGCCCTGCCGGACGGTCTCGACCTCGGGCAGCTCAGGCACGGTTCGCCTCGCCGGCCGCCGGGGCGTCGGCGGGCCCGCCGGCCGGGGCGTCCGCGGGCTCACCGTCGGCGGCGACCAGCGCCGACGCGCCCACGGCGCCCGCCGCGTCGACCTCGACGACGCCCACGACGTCCGTGCCGTTGACCGCGCCCGGCTCGACGGGCCCGTCCGACGCCTCGGCGGCGACCCGCTCCCGTTCGGCCTGCTCCCGTTCGGCCTGCTCGGCCCGGTCCCGTTCGGCCTGGGCGGTCAGCTCCCGCCAGGCCGACTCGGCGGCCCGCTGCTCGGCCTCCTTCTTGCTGCGCCCCTCCGCCCCGCCGTACCGGTTGCCGGCGACCACCACCCAGGCGGTGAACGTCTTGAGGTGGTCCGGCCCGGTGCCCTCGATGCGGTATTCGGGCACGCCCAGCCCGAGGGCGGCCGTCAGCTCCTGGAGGCTCGTCTTCCAGTCCAGCGCGGCACCCCGCCCGGCCGACTCGGCCATCAGCGGGTCGAACAGCCGGTGGATCACGATCGCGGCGGTGTCCAGGCCGTACTGGAGGTAGATCGCGCCGAGCAGGGCCTCCAGGGTGTCGGCGAGGATGCTCGCCTTGTCCCGGCCGCCGGTGCTCTCCTCGCCCTTGCCCAGCAGCAGGTACGCGCCGAGCCCGTCCGGGCCCAGGCCCCGTGCCACGTCCGCGAGCGCCCGCATGTTGACCACACTCGCCCGCAGCTTGGCCAGCTGGCCCTCCGGCAGGTCGGGATGGTTGTGGAACAACGCGGTCGTGATCACCACGCCGAGGACCGAGTCGCCGAGGAACTCCAGCCGCTCGTTGGTGGGCAGGCCGCCGTTCTCGTACGCGTACGAGCGGTGGGTCAGCGCCCGCTCCAGCAGCTCCGCGTCCAGCGAGACCCCGAAGGCGGCCTCCAGGTGACCGATGGGCGCACGCCGCCGCTTGTCGATGGTCATGATGCGGTTACCTCTCGGTTCACGACCGGGCGGCGCGCGCCGGGCGCACCCGCCGGTGCCGGCGCGCCGACGCGGCCGGTCGGGACGGTACGGGCGGTCACAGGCTCACCTCGGTGTCGGTGGTGCGCTCGGTGTGGTCACCGGGCTGTGCGGAGGTCTCCGGGGCCACCCCGGCCGGGCCGGCGCCGCCGGGGACGCCGAGCAGCACGGAGACGGTGTCGGTGGCCCGCCGACGCCACAGGTGGGCGGCCAGGGCGATGCCGGAGGCGACGTCCTGGCCACGGGCCGCGCCGTGGCAGACCACCACCGTGCCGGCCACCCCGAGCAGGGCGGCGGCCCGGGGGGCACCGCCGCCGGGCGGGGGCCCGCCGGCCATCGCGTACGCGCCCTCGATCGCCTTCAGCAGCACGTTGCCGGTGAACCCGTCGGTGACCACCACGTCGGCGCGCAGGCCGGAGGCGATGTCGTACCCCTCGACGAGGCCGACGTAGCGCGCGGCGCAGGGCAGCGGCGCGGCGGCGAGCGCCAGGTCGGCGCTGCGGCGCAGCCGGTCCCCCTTGCCCGCCTCGGTGCCCACCGACAGCAGCCCGACGCGCGGCTCGACCACGCCGTGCGCGACGGCCGCGTAGGCCGCGCCGAGCACGGCGTGCCGCGCGAGGGTGGCGGGGCCCGGCTCCAGGGAGCCGCCGACGTCGAGCAGCACCACCGGTCCGGCGACCGCCGGCAGGGTCGCGACCAGGGCCGGCCGGCGCACGTGCGGCCACCGGCCGAGGCCGAGCGCCGCCGCGGTGACGGTCGCGCCGGTGGAGCCGGCGGAGACCATCGCGTCGGCGAGGCCGTCGCGGACGGCGGTGGCCGCCGTGCGTACGGTGCTGTCGGCGCGGGCGGCGACCGGGTTCTCGGCCATGCCGACGGCGGCGCGCACCGGCCGGACCGTGACCCGGGCGCGTTGCGCCGGATCGAGCGCACCGATCAGCTCGTCGGCCACCTCGGCGGGGCCGACGAGCAGAAGATGCAGGTCCGGGTCGGCGCGCATGGCCCGCAGAGCGCCGTCAACCACGACGGCGGGAGCATCGTCCCCGCCGAGGAGGTCAACGGCGATCCGCGCGGTGCCCGGCTCCAGCGGGACACCGGCCGGAACGGGCCGGCCGGCGACGGCGGGAGCCGGGGCACCGGGCGATCGCCAGGATGCGCGCGCCACCCGACCGGGGGTCGGGGGCGTCACTCGGCGTCCAGGTCAGACCTCGAGAACCTGGCGGCCGTTGTACGTGCCACAGACGGAGCACGCGGCGTGCGGCAGCTTCGGGGACTTGCACTGCGGGCAGGCGGTGGTCGCCACCACGGTCGCCTTCCAGTTCGCCCGGCGGGACCGGGTGTTGCTGCGCGACATCTTGCGCTTCGGGACGGCCACGGTTCCTACTCCTCTGTACGGTTCAGTTGCGACAGGCCCGCCCAACGCGGGTCGATCTGCTCGTGACTGTGGTCGGCCGGCAGATCGTCCCAGTGCACCCCGCACTCGGGGCACAACCCTGGGCAGTCCTCCCGGCAGAGCGGGTTGGTCGGCAGCATGAGCACCACCGCGTCCCGCAGCGCCGGCTCCAGGTCGATCAGATCGTCCTGCATCCGGCCCACCTCGTCCTCGTCGGTCGTGGCGTCCGTGGTGCTGTTCTCGTACGCGTACAGCTCCTGGACGGGCACGGCCACCGAGTCGTCGATCTCACGCAGGCAACGCCCGCACTCGCCCTTGACGCGACCGCTCACGGTCCCGGAGACGAGCACCCCCTCGGACACCGACTCCAGCCTCAGGTCGAGGTCGAGGTCCGCGCCCTCCGGCACGCCGATCAACTCCACGCCGAGGTCCTTCGGTGCCGGGACGACCCGCCGGAGCGTACGCAACGCGCCAGGGCGACGCGGCAGGTCCCTCGTGTCGAGGACCAGCGGCGCCTTGGGGTTGAGTGATGAAGGCGAGTGTTTGGGCATAGTCAGACTCCGGCCGGTGAGAGGCCGACAAAAAAGGTTACCTGGACGACCGCCGGACCGTCGAACCGGGGGCGACGCCCGCCCCGCCTGTCGGCTGCTGAGGTGCCGCTCAGAAGGGTAACGGGCGCTCCGCCTCGTCCCCACCGAAGGTGCCGATCTCGCGCAGCGCGTGCATCTTGTCCCGCCCGCGCTCGATGGAGGCCAGCGCCCGGGTGAGGAACTGCTCGAAGTTGGCCAGCGCGGTGTCGACGTAGTCGTCGACCTCCTCGCGCAGCCGCTGCGCCTCGGCGCGGGCCTCGGCGATGATCCGGGCGCCCTCGTGCTCGGCCGAGACCGTGATCTCGTTCACCGACACCAGGCGGGCGTGTTCCGCCTCACCCTCGCTGATGATCCGGTCGGCCTCCCGCTTGCCGGCCTCCATGATCTTGTCCCGCTCCCCCAGCAGGGCCGCCGCCCGGCGCAGGTCGGCGGGAAGGTCGGCGCGCAGCTCGTCGAGCGCGGCGATCATCTCGCCCCGGTCGACCATGCAGTTGTTCCGCGACATCGGGACGGAGCGGGCCTGCTCCACCATGGCGATCAGTTCGTCGATGCGGTCGAGCGGGTCCACCGGTACCTCACTCCTGTCGTCGTCGGCCGACCTACATGATGCGGGCTACGGCCGGGTTCCCGCTCGAACCATCATGTCGCGCCCCGGCCACCGCCCGCCGATCCACCCCGCCCGGCGCGTCGTGTCGCGGCCGGTCAGGGCGCCGTGTCGCGGCCGGGCGGGGTCTTCACACCCCGCCGTCCAGGTCGTCGGCCGGCGGCCGAACCGGTCGTCACGCCCCGCCGGTCAGGTCGTCGGCCGCCGGTCGGGCCGGGGTCGTCTCCCCGCCGGTCAGGGGCGCGGCGGCGGGCCGAGCCGGACCTGGAGGGCCTCGCGGACCAGGTCGGGGACGTGGGCGGAGACGTCGCCGCCCCACTTCGCCACGTCCTTGACCAGGCTGGAGGAGAGGAAGGAGTAGAGCGGGTTGGTCGGCATGAACAGCGTCTCGACGCCGGCCAGGCCGATGTTCATCTGGGCCATCTGCAGCTCGTAGTCGAAGTCGCTGACCGCCCGCAGGCCCTTGATCAGGACGCTGGCCCGCTGGGCCCGGCAGAAGTCGACCAGCAGGCCCCGGAAGGACGCGACCCGCACGTTGTCGTACGAGGAGGTGACCTCGCGGAGCATCTCGATCCGCTCCTCGACGGTGAACAGGCCGCTCTTGGACTGGTTGACCAGCACGCCGACGATCACCTCGTCGAAGAGCCGGGCGGCCCGCCCGATGATGTCGAGGTGTCCATTGGTGACCGGGTCGAAAGAGCCGGGACACACCGCACGTCTCATGATCGGCGACCGTACCAAAGGGTGGTCTCGCCGTAACGGCGGCTGCGCTCGGCAGTGACGCCCTCCACCCAGTCGACCGGGCCGCTCCGGCTGGAGCGCTCCACCACCACGAGGGCGTCCGCCGCCAGCCAGCCGCCGTCGACCAGCGCGGCCAGCATCGCGGTGACGTCGGCATCGGGTACGGCGTACGGGGGGTCGGCGAAGACCACGTCGTACGGCCCGCCGTCCGGGCCGGCCGCCAGCACGGTGGCGACCTTGCCGGTGACCAGTCGCGCGGCCGGGGCGGCCCGCAGCGCGGCGATGTTCTCCCGCACCACGCGGGCGGCGCGCGGGTCGGACTCGACCAGCAGGACGTGCGCCGCCCCCCGGGACAGCGCCTCCAGGCCGACGGCGCCCGATCCGGCGTACAGGTCCGCGAAGCGCGCCCCGGCCAGGTCGACGTCGGCCTGCACGGCGCTGAACAGCGCCTCCCGGACCCGGTCGGAGGTGGGCCGGGTGCCGGCGCCGGGAGGCGCGGCGATGCGCCGGCCGCCGAGCGTCCCGGCCACGATCCGGGTCACCGACTGCTCCTGCTCATGCCCCGACGCTACGCGACGCCGGCGCCGGGGCGGGCGGCACCGTGTGTACCACCAGCGTCCCGATATGATCACGTTTCGTATATCAATGATCTCAAATTGATAACATCACCCTTAGGGCTATCTGAGCGCTGTAACGGTCGGCGCGTTCTCGCTAGGGTCTGCCGGGTGCCGGCTGCGCTCCGCCGGCCCACCCGGCGCCGGGAGGCGTCGTCGCGGGCGCGCCTCACCGGCCGCGACCGCTGACCGCCGTTGCCCGCGCCGCGCCCTGACGTTTCTTCACCCCGGGAGTACGCGTGATCCGTCCCAAGCTGTCGCCACGGCGGCCGCTCGTCGTGGCCGCCGCCGCCCTGGCCGGCCTCGCCACGGCGTTCGCGGCCTCGTCGCCGGCCCTGGCGACCAGCCCTTCGCCGTCGGCGTCGGCGACCGCCACGGCGTCGCCCAGTCCGACCGTCACGCCGACCTCGCCCGCCCCGGAGGGGCCGGCCTGCGTCAGCGCGGCCGACGCCCGCTACACGCACACCTTCAAGGGCAAGCGCGGCGAGGCCAGCATCACGCTGGTCAACGGCCCGCTCTGCGAGGGCCAGGAGCAATCCTTCGCGCTGGTGTCCTACGTCGCCCCGTCGGCGAAGGTCGCCTTCCCCCAGTACGTGCTGGACAAGTCGGTCAAGAAGTTCACCGGCGTCGGCGCGGGCGAGCTGGGCGTGGCCACCCTCGACTTCAAGGTCGAGGTTCCGCAGTGCTACACCCAGGTCGACTTCGTCTTCGGTGACGAGATCATCGACCCGCTCACCGACAACGGCTCGCGGTACGGCCACCGCAAGGTCGGCAGCCCCAAGGCCCCCGGCTCCCAGTCGACGGGCAAGCCCCAGGAGGCCTGGTACAACGGCGGCTCCGAGACCTGCAGCCCCGCCCCCGAGGTCATCGCCGAGTCCGACTGCGAGGGCAACGTCGAGCTGACCCTGGTCAACCGCAGCGGCAACGCGGCGGCGGCGTTCACCATCACCGGCAGCGGCGGCTACACCGAGACCGTCTCCGTGCCGATGCGCAAGATCGAGACCCGCAAGCTGAACCCCGGCCAGGCGCAGGAGCTCAAGGTCACCGCCCCCGGCATGGAGGACTTCACCGGCGGCTGGGCCAAGCCCGAGGACTGCCAGGAGCCCGAGGCCGGCGAGCCCGACGGCGGCTACGAGTCGACCTGCGACGAGCTGATCTTCCGGATCGCCAACCCGGAGAACGGCGCGACCCTCACCTCGACCTTCACCCCGAGCACCGGCGAGCCGAAGACCGTCACGGTCGAGGCCGGCCGCGACGTCACCGTCACCTTCCCGGCGAGCCCGGGCCTGACCGTGACCGTCACCGGTGACCTCGCCTCCGGCGAGGCGATCAAGTGGGAGCAGCCGAAGGACTGCGAGGACGGCGAGGAGGGCGGCTCCGGCGGCGGCGACCAGGAGGGTGGCCTCCCCGTGACCGGCGCGGCGGCCGGCGGCATCGCCGCCGGCGCGGTGGCCCTGCTCGCGGTCGGCGCGGTGCTCTTCGTGATGGCCCGTCGTCGGCGGATCCGCTTCACCGCCTGATCGGGCCACGGCCTGAACTGATCTGACGCACCTGCGAGGGCGCGTCGACCACCCGGTCGGCGCGCCCTCGCCGTGTGTCTGGTGACGGTCGGCGGGTGGCGGGTGCCTCGCGTCTCGATCGCGGATCGCGGGCTGTCATGTCGGCGACATGGCGGTATCCGGGCCCCGCTGATACCGCCATGTCGCCGACATGGAGTCGATCATCGGCCTGGGACCAACGCGAAGTCAGCCCTTTTCCAGGTACTCCGCGCGTTCGGCGTCGACCAGGGCGGCCACCGAGGCGGCCAGCGCCGGATGGCGGGCCAGCTCCGGATCGTCCTCCACCAGCGCGATCGCCTCGGCGCGGGCGTCGCGGATCAGGTCGGTGTCGCGCAGCAGGGACAGCAGCCGCAGGTGTGAGCGCCGGCCGGACTGGGTCGCCCCGAGCACGTCGCCCTCGCGGCGCTGCTCCAGGTCGAGCTCGGCGAGCTTGAAGCCGTCCGTGGTGGACGCCACCGCGTCGAGGCGTTCCCGGGCCGACGAGCCCTCGGCCGCCTCGGTGACCAGCAGGCAGAGCCCCGCCGCCGAGCCCCGGCCCACCCGGCCGCGCAGCTGGTGCAGCTGGGAGACGCCGAACCGGTCGGCGTCCAGCACGATCATCACGGTGGCGTTGGGGACGTTGACGCCGACCTCGATGACGGTCGTGGCGACCAGCACGTCCAGCTCGCCGTCGGCGAAGGCGCGCATCACGGCGTCCTTCTCGTCGGCGGGCAGCCGCCCGTGCAGGATCCCGATCCGCAGCCCGTGCAGCGGCCCCTCGGCGAGCAGCGGGGCGACCTCGGTCACCGCGACCGGGGGCCGCCGGCCGTTGTCGTCCTCCCGGGGCGGTTCCTCCTCCGACCCGGACCCCGAGCCACCCGACCCCGCATCCCCGATCCGGGGGCACACCACGTACGCCTGGTGGCCGGCGGCGACCTCCTCGCGCACCCGGCGCCAGGCCCGGTCGAGGAACGCCGGTTTCTCGGCGGCCGGCACCACGTGCGAGGCGATCGGCGAGCGCCCCTGCGGGAGCTGGGTGAGCGCGGAGACCTCCAGGTCGCCGTAGACGGTCATCGCCACGGTGCGCGGGATCGGCGTCGCGGTCATCACCAGCACGTGCGGCGGCTGCTCCGCCTTGGCGCGCAGCGCGTCGCGCTGCTCCACGCCGAACCGGTGCTGCTCGTCGACCACGACGAGGCCCAGGTCGGCGAAGTCGACGCCCTCGTAGAGCAGGGCGTGGGTGCCGAGCACGATGCCGGCCCGGCCGGCGGCGACCTCGGCGAGGGCCCGGCGGCGGGCCGCCGCGCCCAGCGAGCCGGTGACCAGCTCCACCGAGGTGGCCCCGTCGGCGGCGCCCAGCTCTCCCGCCCGGGCGAGCGGGCCGAGCAGGTCGAGGATGCCCCGGTGGTGCTGGGCGGCGAGAACCTCGGTCGGGGCGAGCAGGGCGGCCTGGCCCCCGGCGTCGACCACCTGGAGCATCGCCCGCAGCGCCACCACCGTCTTGCCCGAGCCGACCTCGCCCTGCAACAGGCGGTGCATCGGGTGGGCGGTGGACAGGTCGGCGGCGATCTCCGCGCCGACGGCCCGCTGGCCGCCGGTCAGCTCGTACGGCAGCCGGGCGTCGAACGCGTCGAGCAGCCCGCCGGGGCGCGGCGGCCGGGATCGGGCCGGCCAGGCGGCGGCCCGGTGCTTGCGCTGCACGAGGGTGAGCTGCACGGCGAACGCCTCGTCCCACTTGAGCCGGCGGCGGGCCCGGTAGAGCGCCTCCTTGCTGGACGGCCGGTGGATCTCGCGCAGGGCGGTGCCGAGGTCGATCAGGTTGCGGGTGGCCCGGACGGTGGCGGGCTGCGGGTCCTCCGGCGGGGTGAAGGTGTCCAGCACCACGCGCACGCAGCGGGCGATCACCCAGGTCGGCACCGCCGCGGCGGCCGGGTAGACCGGGATCAGGGCCCCGGCGAACTCCTCGACCTCCTCGTTGGCGGCGGCCTCGCCGTCGCCACCCTCGCCGAGCAGCACGTATTCCGGGCCGTTGAGCTGGCGCTTGCCCCGGAACTCGGTGACCTTGCCGGCGAACAGCCCCCACCGGCCGGGGCGCAGCTCGCGCTCCCGCCACGCCTGGTTGCCGAAGAAGGTGCAGGTGAGCACCCCGCCGGAGTCGTCGCCGACGGTGACCTCCAGCAGCTTGCCCCGGCGCTGGCGCATCGGCCGCACGTCGGTGCGCCGCACCTGGGCCAGCACGGTGACCTGCTCGCCGACGTCGAGCGACCGGATGTCGGTGTGCTCGCCGCGCTCGTCGTAGCGGCGGGGGAAGTGGTGGACCAGGTCGCCGGCGGTGTGCAGGTCGAGGTGGGCGGCCAGGGCCTTGGCCGTCTTCTCCCCGACCAGCTTCTTCAGCGGCGTGTCGACCGTGGCCGGCTCGGACGTCGTCGTCATTCGACCCCCACCAGGAGCGGATAGTGCGGCTGGCCCCCCGCGTAGGCCTGGACCTCCACGAACGGCCAGCGCCGCGCGACGTGCTCGGCGACGGCGTCGGCCAGACCCTCGGGGGCGTCCGCGCCGGAGAGCAGGGTGACCAGCTCCCCGCCGCCGCCGAGCATGCGGTCGACCACGGCGGTGCAGGTGTCGGCGAGGTCGGCCCCGATCAGGTGCACCTCGCCCTCGACGAGGGCCAGCACGTCGCCGGGGCGGCACGGGCCGGCGACGGTGAGCGCCTCGCGGCTGGCCCAGCAGACCTCGGCGTAGCGGCAGGCCCCCGCCGCCTCGGCCATCGCGATCACGTCGTCGGCGAAGCGGCGCTGCGGGTCGCGCACGGCGAGCGCGGCCAGCGCCTGCACCGGCGACCGGGTCGGCACCACGCTGACCCGCACCCCCAGCGCGTGTGCCTCCCGCGCGGCGGCGTTGGCGACGGCCTGGGTGTTCGGGTCGTTGGGCAGCACCACCACCCGGGCCGCGGCCGTGGCGCGGATCGCGTCGAGCAGCTCACCGGTGGACGGGTTGCCCGGCACCACCGTCGCCCCCTCCCCCGTGAACAGCTCGGCGATGCCCGTCCCGGAGGCGACCACCACGGCCGCCCGGCCGTCGCCCGCCGGTGCCGCCGTGCCGTGCGCCGCGACGGCGTCGGCCGGGGCGGCGGGCGGCTGGTCGGCGAAGCGGGTCACCGAGATCCGGTGCGGCCGGCCGGCCTCCACCCCCGCCTCGACCGCCGCGCCGACGTCGTTGACGTGCACGTGCACGTTCCAGGTGGCCGACGCCGCGTCGGTGGCCCCGTCGCCGACCACGACCAGCGAGTCGCCGAGCCCGGCGAGGGTCTGCCGCATCCGGGCCACCGCGTCGGCGTCGGCGTCGAGCAGGAACTGCACCTCGTACGCGTAGTCCGTCGAACCGGTCTCGCGGGCGGCCGTGGCCGGCGGGCGGACCGGGCGGGGCGCGGGGGCGGGCCGGCGCGGGCTCTCGCCCGTGACCACCTCGACCAGCGCGTCGAGCAGCAGGCAGAGCCCCCGGCCGCCGGCGTCGACCACGCCCGCGCGGGCGAGCGCCGGCAGCTGCTCTGGCGTGCGGGCCAGCGCCTCGGCCGCCGCGCCGGCCGCCACCCGGGCGACGGTGGGCAGGTCGTCGCTGTCGGCCGAGCCGGCCGCGCGGGCCGCCGCCGCGACCACGCTGAGCACGGTGCCCTCGACGGGCTGGGCGACGGCGGAGTAGGCGGCGGCGGTGGCGTCGCCCAGCGCGGCGGCGAGCTGCCGGCCCCGCACCGCCGGGGCGGCGGCCAGGGTGTCGGCGAGGCCGCGCAGGATCTGCGACAGGATGACCCCGGAGTTGCCCCGGGCGCCCAGCAGCGCGCCGCGCGCCATCAGCCGCAGCGCGTGCCCGTGCGCGGTGGACCCGCCGTCGGGCAGGGTGGCCAGGTCCATCGCGAGCGCCTGCTGGGCCGAGGTGAGGGTGAGCACCAGGTTGGTGCCGGTGTCGCCGTCGGGGACCGGGTAGACGTTGAGGTCGTCGATCTCGCCCTGGTGCCGGCGCAGCGCGGCCAGCCCGCCCGCGCACCAGCGGCGCACCGCGGCGGCGTCGAGGGTGTCCAGCACGTCGGGAAGCCTACTGGCGCGCACCGACACCCGCCGGGGGCGACGCCACGATGTCGGCGACCTGGCGGGCGGCATCGCGGCGACCGGCGCCGGAAGTGCCCCCGCCCCGGCGTCACCAGGGGCCCGGTTGGGCGGCGACGGGGGGATCGGGTAACCTGGCCAGGTTGCCCGGGCTGCGCCTGGCGGCGACCTCATGAACGTATCAATCCCAGGAGTATCCCGTGGCTAGCGTGTGCGACGTCTGTGGCAAGGGGCCGGGCTTCGGCCACAACGTGTCCCACTCGCACCGGCGGACCAACCGCCGCTGGAACCCGAACATCCAGTCGGTGCGCACCCCGGCCGGTGGCGGCACCACCAAGAAGTTGAAGGTCTGCACCTCCTGCATCAAGGCCGGCAAGGTCACCCGCGCCTGACGCGGTAACGCCGACCCACCCATCGTCGACAAGCCGGCGGGCCCGAGGGCCCGCCGGCTTGTGGCGTCCGCGTACGCAGCACGGAGGCACCGTTGGACCTGGACCTGGGCCCCGCCGAGATGATCGTCGTCGGGGCCTCGCTGGGCACCCTGCGCTGGTTCGACGAGGAGCTGCCGGCGGGCAGCGTGGTCGTCGTCGAGGAGCCCGACGTGATCAGCCGGCGTGGCATCGACGAACTGGTCGGGCGGCTGTCCGTCCTGGCCCGGGTCGTGCCGGCCGAATACCAGACGGGCTTCGACGCGGACGCGCTGCTCGCCCGCGAGCCCGATCTGGCCAGGGCCCGCCTCGTCATGCCGGGCCTGGAGTACGCCGTGGGCGCCGCCGCCCGCCTCGCCACCCGCCTCGGCCTGCCCGGTGCCGGGGCGGAGGCCGCCGACGTCTTCTCCGACAAGCACCGGATGCGGCTGCTCGCCGCCGACGCCGGGCTGCCGAACCCGGCGTACGAGCTGGTGGGCGGGCCGGCGGAGGCGGTCGAGTTCGCGCGCCGGCACGGCGGCCGCTGCGTGCTCAAGCCGACCCGGCGCTCGGGCAGTCTCGGGGTGCGGCTGGTCGCCGACCCGGCCGAGATCCCGGCCGCCTGGGCGGCCACCGCGGCCCCCGAGGCCCCGCCGGAGGCCACCGACCGGGGGCTGCCCACGCAGGTCCTCGCCGAGCAGGTGCTCGACGGCCGGGAGCACAGCGTCGAGCTGCTCGTCGCCGACGGCGAGGTGATCTTCGGCAACGTCACCGACAAGCGGGTGCTGCCCGGTCCCCTGCCGGTCGAGACGGGGCACACCGTCCCGTCGGCGCTGCCCGGGGCGGTCCGCCGCGACCTGCTCGACGCGGCGGGGCGGCTGTGCGCCGCCGCCGGGTTCCGCACCGGGGTGCTGCACAGCGAGTGGATCGTCGTCGGCCCGCGCCCCGGCACGGAGCCGGCCGAGGCGGGCGGCGTGCCACACCTGGTGGAGTGCGCCGCCCGGCTGCCCGGTGACATGATCACCGCGCTGATCTCGATCGGCTACGAGTTCGGCTTCATCGACGCGTACCTGCGGGTGTTGCGCGGCGAGCGGCCGGCGCTGCCGACCCGGCCGACCGGGGCGGCGGCGGTGGAGTTCCTGCTCGCCGACCCGGGCACCGTCACCGGCGTCGAGGGGCTGCGGCCGGCCCGCCGGGTGCCCGGGGTGCTGGAGGTGCAGCTCGACACCGCCGTCGGCGCGACCGTCGCGCCGGTCACGTCGTCGGGCCGGCGCAGCGGGCACGTGCTGGCCTGGGGCGTCGACCCGGCCGAGGCCGAGCGGGCCGCCCGCGCCGCCGCCGCCGAGATCCGCGTCACCGTCGCCTGACGGGCCGCCGCCGCGCAGCCGCCCAGCCGACCAGGGCACGGGCCGCCGCCGCGCAGCCACCCCGACGACCGGGGCGCGGGCCGGCCAGGGCACGGCGGGCAGCGGCTCGGTCAGAGGGTGCGGCCGAAGGAGAGGCAGCCCGGGTGGTCCCGGTAGAAGCCGAAGTTCGGGATGCGCTCGTAGCCGGCCGTGCTGTACATGGTGATCGCCTCGGGCTGCTTGTCGCCGCACTCCAGGACGAGCTGCTTGCGCCCGTGCTCGCGGGCGGACCGCTCGACGGCGGCGAGCACCGCCCGGGCCACGCCCCGGCCCCGCGCCTGCGGGCTGGTGTACATGCGCTTCAGCTCGGCGGTCTCCCCGTCGTCGCCGTGGCTGCGCCAGCCCCCGCACCCGACCGGCTCGCCGGCGAGGTAGGCCACCAGGAACGCGCCGTGCGGCGGCACGAACTCGGCGGCGTCGACCGGGGTGTCGTCGCCGCTGCCCCCGTACCGTCGGCCCAGGTCCGCCAGGGCGGCCCGGATGAGCTCCTGGGCCTCCGGGGAGTCGAAGCGGGCCGCGCGGATCTCGATCTCGCTCACGGGGGAAAGGGTACGTCGCCGGCCGGTCCCCTACCGGAAGTGGTCCCAGCCGGTCGGGCCGTCGTACGCATCGCCGTCGACGGTCACGCCGGTGCCCTCCGTCACCCGGCCGACGATCCGCCACGGGTCGGGCAGCGCCACCGCCGGGGGGAACGTGGCCGCCAGCGCGTGGTCGTCGCCGCCAGCGAGGATCCAGGAGTACGGGTCGACCCCCAGCGCCTGGGCGGCGTCGCGCATCTGCCGGGGCACCTCGAAGGCGTCCCGCCGCACGTCGATGCCGACCCCGCTGGCGCGGGCCACGTGCCCGAGGTCGGCCAGCAGCCCGTCCGAGACGTCGATCATGGCGGTGGCCCCGAGCCGGGCGGCGTGGGGCCCGGCCGCGTACGGCACCTGGGGCCGCCGGTACGCCTCGACCAGGAGCTTCGGCGTGCGGAAGCCCCGGGACAGCACGGTGTAGCCGGCGGCGGCGTACCCGCTGCGGCCGGCGAGCGCCACGACGTGCCCCGGGCGGGCCCCCGAGCGGACGACCGGGGACCGGCCGCCCAGGTCGCCCAGGGCGGTGACGGCGATCGTGAGCGTGGGGCTCGCCGACATGTCGCCGCCGACCACGCTCGCGCCCACGGTGGCGGCCTCGGCCCCGAGCCCGTCGGCCAGCTCCTCGGCCCAGGCCGGGTCGAGGTCCGCCGGCATGCACAGGGCCACCAGCAGGGCGGTCGGGGTGGCGCCCATCGCCGCGATGTCGGCCAGGTTGGCCGCCGCCGCCCGGTGCCCGACGTCGCGGGCGGCGGACCAGTCCCGGCGGAAGTGCCGCCCCTCGACGAGCACGTCGGTGGAGGCGACCACCCGGGCGTCCGGCGCGGCCAGCACCGCCCCGTCGTCGCCGGGCCCGAGCAGGCAGGACGCCCCCTGGGGCAGCCGGGCGGTGACCCGGTCGATCAACCCGAACTCGCCGATTCCGGTCACGCTCATGCCCGCTCCCCGCCGCGCCCGTGCCCACCGTGGACCCGGGACGGCCCCGCGCCCCGGCTGCCGTGAACCCGGGATCGTTCCGCGTCCCGCCTGCCGTGGCCGCGGGATCGTCCCGCGCCCCGCCCGCCGTCGCGCCCGTCGCGCTCGCTCACCGCTTCTCCTTGGCCACCGATAGGGATCAGACCTGGTCCGTAAGGTAGTTTCACCCTTCGGGCCGCCCAGCGGCGGCGACGGACGGAGGTCGAGTCGTGGTACAGGCGTACATCCTCATCCAGACAGAGGTGGGTCGGGCGCGTGACGTGGCCGGCCTGATCGGCGACCTTCCCGGCGTGGTGCGGGTCGACGCCGTCACCGGGCCGTACGACGTGGTCGTGCTCACCGAGGCCAACACGGTCGACGAGCTCGGCAAGCTCATCGTCAGCAACGTGCAGATGGTGCCCGGCATCACCCGCACCCTCACGTGTTCGGTGGTGCGCCTGTAAGTGGACGAGATCACTTCCTCCTCCGAGTCCCCCGCCGGGGCGGGCACGAGCGACGACGCCGGCGCGCCGCGCCGGGATCGGGCCAACCGCAGCGCGGCGCTGCTGGCCACGCTGGTCGCGGTGCCGGTCACCGTGGCCGTGGCCGGGTTCACCTTCGCCAAGCTGACCCCGGACGCCCCGGCCGCCGAGCCGGGCCCGGCGGCGACCAGCGCCGGGCCGCGGTCCACCGCGCCGGTCGAGATGGCCGCCCCCCGGCTGGCCGAGCGGCCCGCCACGGTGTGCCGCGCGCTGACGTCGCAGCTCCCGCCGACCGTGCGCGACCTGGCCCAGCGGCCGGTCACCGCCGGCCCCGAGCAGAACGCCGCGTACGGCGACCCGGCGCTCACCATCGCCTGCGGCGGCGCCGAGCCGGAGCCGGGCGACACCGACGACATCTGGGTCGTCAACAAGGTCTGCTGGTACGCGGCCGAGGGCCCGGACGCGACCGTGCTCACCACGCTGGACCGGGAGACGGCGGTGCGGGTAACCGTGCCCCGCACGTACGGGGCGGCCCTGCAGTGGGTCAGCCCCATCTCCGACGTGGTGATCGCCTCGGTGCCCTCGGGCGGCGACGCCCCCGGCGGCTGCACCGGCTGACCAGCAGCCCCCGCCGGCTGGCCGGTCCTCACCGGCTGCGGCGGCTGACCGGCCACCGCCGTCGGCCGCGCCTGCCGGTCGCCCCGGCGGCTGCGCGCGTTCAGTGCAGGCCGACGCCGCGCCGCTGGGCGGTGCGGATCAGTCGGTTGACCAGCTTCGGATACTCCAGCCCGGAGGCGGCCCACATCAGCGGGAACATCGACGTCGGGGTGAAGCCGGGCATCGTGTTGATCTCGTTGAGGTAGACGTCCAGGTCCGGGGTGACGAAGAAGTCGACCCGGGCCAGCCCGGCGCAGTCCAGGGCGGCGAAAGCCCGGACGGCGTAGTCCTGGACCTGCCGGGTGACGTGGTCGGGCAGGGTGGCCGGCAGGTCGTACTCGGGCTCGGAGAGATATTTCGCCTCGAAGTCGTACCAGTCGTGGTCGCCGCCGGCCCGCACCTCGGCCAGGACGGACGCCTCCGCGCCGCCCCCGGCCTCGCCCTCCAGCACGCCGCACTCGACCTCCCGGCCGACGATCGCGCCCTCGACCAGCACCTTCGGGTCGATCTCCCGGGCCGTGGCGACGGCGGCCTCCAGGTCGGCCCAGTCGTCGACCTTCGTGATGCCGAACGACGAGCCGGCCCGGGACGGCTTGACGAAGACGGGCAGCCCGAGCCGCTGCTTGTCCTCCTCGGACAGGGTGACCCCGCTGCGCAGCACCGCGTACGGGCCGACGGGGATGCCCTCGGCGGCGCAGAGCTTCTTGGTGAACTCCTTGTCCATCGCGGCGGCGGAGGCGAAGACGTTCGCCCCGACGTAGGGGATGCCGGCCATCTCCAGCATGCCCTGGATGGTGCCGTCCTCGCCGTACGCGCCGTGCAGCACGGGGAAGACCACGTCGACGTCGGCGAGCACCCGGGGCCCCTCGGCGGGGTCGAGCACCAGCAGCCCGTTGCCGGTGGGGTCGGCCCGCAGCACGAGGTCGGCGCCGGCCTCGGCGGTGATCTCCGGCAGCCGCCGGGCGCTGATCGCCAGCTGGGCCGGGTCGCCGCTGGTCAGCACCCACTTGCCGGCGCGGGTGATGCCCACGGGGACCACCTCGAACTCGTCCGGGTCGAGCGCGCTGAGCACGCTGCCGGCGCTGACGCAGGAGATGCCGTGCTCGGGGCTGCGGCCGCCGAAGACGAGGGCCACACGGGTCTTGCCTGGGGTGGTCACTCGGTCACCCTTTCGTTCGCGACTGCGAGGCTCGTGGTGCTCGCCGGTGGCGCTCACCCGGATGACCTTACTGTGCGTGGCCGGACAACGGAGTTGATACCCGGGGAGAAGCGGCAGCACCGCGCAACCGGTCAACAGTGCATATACGCTGCGTAATCACACCACGCCGGACAGCGGCTCCCGGGCGGGCGGCAGGCGGCGCGTCAGAGGCCGTAGCGGCGGCCGACGGCGATCACCTTCACCCGCTGCCGCCCGGCCCGCACCATGCCCAGCGCCATGAACGCGCCGGCGATCCGGTCGGCCGCCTCCCGGCTGCTCGCCCCGACGACCTGCCGTCGCCGCTCGGGGGCCTGCCGCTCGTCGCGGCGCACGTCGTCCACCGGGCGGACGTCGGTGAGCACCACCAGGAACCGGGTCACCGCCGGCCTCCCGCAGCACCCCACGCCGCCCGACCGGGCGACCCCTCCGGCTCCGCGGTGGTCGCCGCCAACCCGCCGGAGCGGTCCCGGCAGACGTACGCCAGGTGGGCGTGGATCCACGCGTCGTCGTTGTCGCGCAGCACGGGGTGTGCGCACCAGCGGCACCGCGACACCCGGGGCCAGCAGGCGGTCACCGTCATCCGATTCCCTTCCGGTGCATCCCGGGTGGCGGCACGCGGCGATCGGGTACGGGGGAGAAAACCCGATCGCCACGCGCCCCATCCCCTCCGGTCACTCACCACCGCCGTCGCCACGACAACCGGCAGCGAGGAACTGGTCACAGGTTGACATGTGGACTGGCGTGAATGCAACTCTCATCGCCGTTCTCTCATGTGCACACTCCCGGCCATGTATGTCACCATCGACGCATGGCACCGAAGACGGCCCGGGCCCGACGGCTCGGCATCGCGCTGCGTACGCACCGGGAGGCGGCCGGCCTCACCCTCGAAGCCGCCGCCGACGAGATCAACAGCACCCGGAGCACCCTGTCCCGGTACGAGAACGCCCAGACGCTGATCAGCCCCGCCACGGTGCGCGCCCTGCTCACCCTCTACGGGGTGGGCGCCGACGAGCTCGCCGCCGCCGTCCAGCTCGCCAAGGACGCCCGCAAGCCCGGCTGGTGGGTTTCCTATTCGTACCTGCTGGACCGGCGGACCATCGACTTCATCGCGCTCGAGGCCGAGGCCACCGGCATCGCCAACTTCGAGCCGTCGGTGGTGCCCGGCCTGCTCCAGACCGCGGACTACATCCGGGGGGTGATGCGGGGCGGCCCGCACACCCTCAGCGACGAGCAGGTCGAGCAGCGGGTCCACCTGCGACTCGACCGGCAGCAGCGGATCACCGGAGACGATCCGGCGATCCTCGACGCGATCATCGACGAGGGCGCCCTGCTGCGCCCCGTGGGCGGCCAGGCCGTGATGGAGGCGCAGCTGCACCACCTGCTCAAGATGGCCGAGCTGCCCAACATCACGGTCCAGGTGATCCCCCTGTCCGCCGGCTACCACCGGGGCACCCGGGGTTCGCTGCACATCCTGGAGTTCCCCGACCCGGAGGACCCGCACATCGCGTCGGTGGAAACGGTCGCCGGCCAGATGGTCCTCGACCGGCCCGGTGACCTGCGTACCTGCACCAAGATCATGGAGCACCTGCGGACGGTCGCACTCAGCCCCGCGGCCACCCGGGACCAGCTCCTCCGACTCCTGAAAGGACGGTAGAACATGACCCCGACGACGAGCGCGGCCCTCGCCACGGCGCGATGGCGCAAGAGCAGCCGCAGCGGCGACGAGGGAGCCTGCGTGGAGATGGCGGTCGTACCCGGCGCGGTGGCCGTCCGCGACTCGAAGGACCCGACGGGCCCGGCGCTGCTCTTCCCGCCGACCGCGTGGGCCGCGTTCGCCGCCGCGCCGCCCCTCACCTCCCGGCGCCCCTGACCGCCGCGCGGGCCGGCCGGGGGGTCCCGTCCCGGCCGGCCCGCGCGGCCACCGTCGTGGTCCACCCGCCGTCCGGTCCGCACCGCCGGCCGGCGGGTGGGCCACCACCTCGTGCCGGCGCGCCGGCACCCCGGCCCAGCCGGGGCACCGGGGCGCGGTCCGCCGAGGTCAGCCGGGCCGGCGGGCGGTCACCGCGGTCGCGTCCAGCTCCTCGTCGTACGCCACGGACGGCGTCAACCCGAGGTCGGCCAGCGCGGCGCACAGCGCCTCGACCTGCCCGGCGCCGGCCTCCACGGCCAGGTGCCCGCCCGGCGCCAGCCAGTGCACCGCCCCCCGCGCCACCCGGCGCAGCACGGCCAGCCCGTCCGACCCTCCGTCGAGCGCCACCGGCGCCTCGTGCAACCGCGCCTCGGGCGGCATGAGCGCCACCGCCTCCGTCGGCACGTACGGGGCGTTGGCCACGATCAGGTCGAGCCGGCCCCGCCATTCGGTCGGCACCGGCTCGTACAGGTCGCCCTGGTAGACGGGCACGCCGAGGTGGGCGAGGTTGCGCCGGGCGCACGCCACGGCGGCCGGGTCGAGGTCGGCGGCGGCCAGCCAGCGGGGACGCAGCCGCCCGGCGAGCACCAGCGCCGCGGCACCGGACCCGCAGCACAGGTCCAGCACGGCCGCGCCGGGCCCGGTGACCGCCGCGGCGGCCGACACCAGCAACGCGGTACGCGCCCGCGGCACGAACACGCCCGGGTCGACGCCGACCCGCAGGTCGCAGAACTCGGCCCAGCCGAGCAGGTGCTCCAGCGGCAGGCCGGCGACCCGCCGCTCGACCAGGTCGGCGAGCCGCTCGGGAGTGTCGGCGGCGGCGGCGAGCAACTCCGCCTCCTCCTCGGCGAAGACGCAGCCGGCGGCGCGCAGCCGCGACACGAGCGCGTCCGTGGACTGAGCGTGAGAAGGGGACCCTTCTCGACCGTATGCGTTAACAGGGGGCCCTTCCTTGCAGGGCGGCGGTGACGTCGGCGACCAGGTCGGCGGTGTCCTCCACGCCGCAGGAGAGCCGGACGAACCCGGGCGGCGTGTCGTCGCCCCACTGCGCCCGCCGGTCGGCGGTGGTGTGCAGCCCGCCGAACGACGTGGCGGCGGCCACCAGCCGGGACGCGGTGAGGAAGCGGGCCACCCGCTCGGCGTCACCGAGGTCGAACGACAGCACCCCGGGCATCCGACGCAGCTGGGCCGACGCCAGCGCGTACGCCGGGTCGCCCGGCAGCCCCGGCCAGCGCACGCCGGTGACGTCGGGGCGGCCGGCGAGCAGCCGGGCGAGCGCCTCGGCGTTGGCGCTCTGCCGGGCCAGCCGCAGGTCCAGCGTGGCCAGGGAGCGGTGCGCCAGCCACGCGTCGAACGCCCCCGGCACCGCCCCGGTCATGGTGCGCCAGGCGGTGACCGGGTCGAGCAGCCCGGCGGAACGGGTCGCCACGTACCCGAGCAGCAGGTCGGAGTGGCCGGTCAGGGCCTTCGTGCCGGAGGCGACGACCACGTCGGCGCCGAGGTCCAGCGGGCGCTGGCCGAGCGGGGTGGCCGTGGTGTTGTCCACCGCCACCAGGGCCCCGGCGGCGTGCGCGGCGGCGGCCAGGGCCGGCACGTCGGCGACGTCCAGGCCGGGGTTGGCCGGCGACTCCAGCAGCACCAGCCGCACCCCGGCGAACGACGGGTACGGCCCGGCGGTCGGCGCGAACAGCACCCGCACGCCGATCCCGGCGAGGGTGTCGGTGGCGAACGCCCGCACCGGGAAGTAGCCGTCGGCGGGGAGCACCACCGTGTCGCCGGGGCGCAGCACGGCCAGCAGCAGGCCGGTGATCGCCGCCTGCCCGCTGGCGAAGACGCGCACGTCGCCGCCCTCCAGCTCGCCGATGGCCGCCTCCAGCAGCCGCCGGGTCGGGTTGTCGGGGCGGCCGTACCCGTTCGGCGTCGCCGCCGGGCCCTGCCGTGGGTCGAGGTGGTAGGGCGCGGCGAAGACCGGGCCGGGCAGGAACGGCTGCCCCGGGGCGGGCTCGGGCAGGCCGGCCCGCACGCACCGGGTGCCGTCGCCGTCGGCGCTGTCGGTGCCGATGCGTTCGCCGTCGGTGCTTTCGCCGTCGGTGCCGGGGGTCGTCACGCGGGCCGCCTCACTCGTACGACTCGGGCTTGGCGGTGCGGCTCATCAGCGCATCGACGGCGAGCCGGGGGTCCATCCCCTCGTGGCAGATCCGCTCGATCTGCTCGGTGATCGGCATCTCCACCCCGTGGGCGCGGGCCAGGTCCCGGATCGCCAGGCAGCTCTTCACGCCCTCGGCGGTCTGCCGGGTGGCCGCCTGGGCCTGCTCCAGGGTCTCGCCCCGGCCCAGGTGCTCGCCGAAGGTGCGGTTACGGGCCAGCGGCGACGAGCAGGACGCCACGAGGTCGCCCATCCCGGCCAGGCCGGCGAAGGTGATCGGGTCCGCGCCGAGGGCCACCCCGAGGCGGGCGGTCTCGGCGAGCCCCCGGGTCATCAGCATCGCCCGGGTGTTGTCGCCGAAGCCCATCGCGGTGGCGATGCCGTACGCGAGGGCGATCACGTTCTTCACCGCCCCGCCCAGCTCGCAGCCGATCACGTCGTCGTTGGTGTACGGCCGGAAGTAGGGCGTACGGATCGACGCCTGGACGAGCTGGGCGCGGCGGTCGTCGGTGCCGGCGACCACGGTGGCGGCGGGCTGCTCGGCGGCGATCTCGGGGGCGAGGTTGGGGCCGGAGACGACGACCACCCGGTCCGGGGTGACCCGGGCGGTCTCCACGATCACCTCGCTCATCCGCTTGGTGGTGCCCAGCTCGATGCCCTTCATCAGGGACACCAGGGTCGCGTCCGGGTGCAGGTCGCCGACCCACTCGGCGAGGTTGCCGCGCAGCGTCTGCGACGGCACCGCGAGCACCACGATCTCCGCGCCCCGGATCGCCTCGGCGGCGCTGCCGGTGCCGGTGACCCGGTCGGGCAGCCGCAGGTCGGGGAGGTATTCCGGGTTGTGCCGGCGCAGCCGGATCGCTTCGGCCACCGGCTGCCGCCGGGCCCAGATCGTCACGTCCCGCCCGGCGTCGGCAAGGATCTTGGCGAAGGCGGTCCCCCACGACCCGGCCCCCAGCACCGCCACGTGGCCGGTCACGCCGCGTCCTCCCGCCCCCGCGTCGGGCGGGCGGCCCCGGCGGCCCGCGCCGGTCGTTCCCACAGCGGAGGCGGCGTCCCGCCCCGGATCTCGGCGAGCTGGTCGCGCAGGCGCAGCATGATGGTGTCGGTCATCTCTTCCAGGGTGGCCTTGGTGGGCGTGGAGCCGGCCCAGCGGCTCAGGTCGACGGGCGGCCCGGCGACGACGGTCACCGGGATGCGGGGCCGCAGGCCCAGCCGGTTGTTGCGGGGGTCGAAGAGCCGCTCCGGCCCCCACATGGCGACCGGGATCACCGGTGCGCCGGTGGCCAGCGCCAGCCGGGCGGCCCCGGTCTTGCCCCTCATCGGCCACAGGCCGGGTTCCCGGGTGGTGGTGCCCTCCGGGTAGATCACCACCGCGCCGTCCTCGCGCAGGGCGGCGACGAGGGCGTCCAGGGACTTGACGGCGTCGACCGTGCCGCGCTCGACGGGGATCTGGAGGCAGCGGTGCAGGATCCAGCCCACCACCGGCACCCGGAAGACGCTGGCCTTGCCGAGGAACCTCGGCCAGCGCCCGGCGTCGTAGACGAAGTGCGCGGAGACCAGCGGGTCGGCGTGCGAGAGGTGGTTGGGGACGATGATGATGCCGCCGTCGTGGCGCAGGTGCTCCATGCCCCGCCAGGTGCGCCGGGTCCAGACCGTCATGACGGGCTTGACCAGCACCACGGCGAACCGTTGCCAGAACCCCAGCCTGCGCCGCGTCACCCTGCCTCCTCGTAGCCCCGACCCCACGCCGCACCCGCCCGTGCCGCCCGCAGCGAAATCATGCCTGCTCGCCCCCGGTACGGCCAGTGAGGGTACCGCCGGGGTGACTGGCAGGATTGTGCCGTGCGGCAGCGGACCTGGACTGTGGTGGTGCCGGTGAAGCGCCTCGGCGTGGCGAAGAGCCGGCTGCGGGGGGCGCTGCCGGGCGTACCCCACGAGGAGCTGGCGCTGGCCCTGGCGGCCGACACGGTCGCCGCGGTGCGGGCGTGCCCGGCGGTCGCCGGGGTGGTGGTCGTCACCCGCGACGCCCGCGTGGCGGCGGCCGTCCGCGCGGCCGGCGTGCGGGTCGTGCCGGACCCGCCGGACGCCGGCCTGAACGCGGCCTTCCGGCTCGGCGCGGCGGTCGCGGCCGGCGGCGGCGGGTGGGTGGCCGGGCTCACAGCGGACCTGCCGGCGCTGCGCCCGGCCGAACTGACCGCCGCGCTGCGCGCGATCGCCGCCGGCCCGCCGGGGGTACGCCGGTTCGTGGCCGACACCCCGGGGACCGGCACGGTGCTGCTCGCCGCGCCGCCCGGCGTGCCGCTGGACCCCCGGTTCGGGGTCGGCTCGGCCGCGGCGCACGAGGCGGGCGGGGCGCTGCCGCTGGCCGGCGACTGGCCCACCCTGCGTCGGGACGTCGACACCGCGGCCGACCTGGCCGCCGCCGCCCGGCTCGGGCCCGGGCCGCACACCGCCGCCCTCACCGGCGCGGGCTGAGCCCCCGCCGGCACCGGTGTACGGTGCTGGCATGCAGGGCACCGTGGCCACCTACGACGCGGCGACGCGCAGCGGCATGCTGTTGCTCGACGACGGCACCGAGCTGACGTTCCCGGCGCGGGCCTTCGACGCCTCCGGCCTGCGGCTGCTGCGGCTGGGCCAGCGGGTCCGGGTCGAGACCGACGCCGCCGGGGAGATCGTCCGGGTGACGTTGCCGACGATGCCGTGAGCTCCCCACCCAAGTTCATTTTGCGTTAACCCGTTCCGGGACATTATGAGCGGGTGAGCACCCCTCGCGAGCACCCCACCGGCCCGGCCGCCGACCACCGACCCGCCGGCGACGGCCCCGCGCCCGGCCACGACCGACCCGCGCCCGCCGACGACCGACCCGCGCCCGGCGAGCCGGCGAGCCGGCGCAACGGGTCCCACCGGCGCGGCGCCGACGGCCGGTTCCGCCCACGCGACACGCCGGAGGCGGCCGATGCGGCCGAACCGGCCAGAACGACCGAACCGGCCGAACCCGCCGGAACGACCGGGGGCGAACCGGCAGCGGTCATGGGCGCACGGGCGGCGGCCCTGGGCGCACCGGAAGCCGCCGACCCGACGACGGCCCCACCGGGTCGGGCGGCGGCGTCCGGCGGGCTGGAGGAGGTGCTCGACGTCGACCCCCTGACGGACGACGAGCCCGCGCCGCCGGTGCCGCTGCCCGAGGACCGGTTCCTCAACCGGGAGCTGTCCTGGCTCGACTTCAACGCCAGGGTGCTCGCCCTGGCCGAGGACCCGCGCACGCCGCTGCTGGAGCGGGCCAAGTTCCTGGCGATCTTCGCCAGCAACCTCGACGAGTTCTACATGGTCCGGGTCGCCGGCCTGAAGCGCCGCCAGTCCGCCGGGCTGCCGGTGCGCGGCGGGGACCGGCTGCCGCTGCGTACCCAGCTGGAGCGGATCGGCGAGCGGACCGCCGAGCTGGTCGGCCGGCACGCCTCCTGCTTCGTCGACGACGTGCTGCCGAAGCTCGCCGCCGAGGACATCCGCATCCTGCGGTGGACGGACCTGGACGCGCCCGAGCGGGAACGGCTGCGCACCTACTTCCGGGAACACATCTTCCCCGTGCTCACGCCGCTCGCGGTCGACCCGGCGCACCCGTTCCCGTACATCTCCGGGCGGTCACTGAACCTGGCCGTCGCGGTCCGCGACCCCGACGGCGGCTCGGAGCTGTTCGCCCGGGTCAAGGTGCCGAACAACGTGCCGCGCTTCGTCCGGGTCGACCGGGAGTCCCCCGGGGTGCGGGTGCTCCCGGTCGAGGAGCTGATCTCGGTGCACCTGGGGCAGCTCTTCTCCGGCATGCAGGTCGTCGAGTGCCACCTGTTCCGGGTCACCCGCAACGCCGAGGTGGAGGTCGACGAGGACCGCGACGAGGACCTCCTGCAGGCCCTGGAGCGGGAGCTGGCCCGCCGCCGCTTCGGCCCGCCCGTGCGCCTGGAGGTCGCCGCCTCGATCTCCGACCACATGCTGGAGCTGCTCGTCCGCGAGCTGGACATGGACAGCCACGACGTGCTGCGGGTACGCGGCCTGCTCGACCTGTCGGCGCTGTGGCAGCTCTACGGCGACGCCGACCGCCCCGACCTGAAGGACCCGCCGTTCGTGCCGGCCACCCATCCCCGGCTCACCGAGGGCGAGGTGCCGCGCAGCGTCTTCGCCACCCTGCGCGACGGCGACGTGCTGGTGCACCACCCGTACCACTCGTTCGCGACCAGCGTGCAGCGCTTCGTGGAGCAGGCCGCCGCCGACCCGGACGTGCTGGCCATCAAGCAGACCCTCTACCGCACCAGCGGGGACTCCCCCATCGTCGACGCGCTGGTCGACGCCGCCGCCGCCGGCAAGCAGGTGGTGGTGCTGGTGGAGCTGAAGGCCCGCTTCGACGAGGTCGCCAACATCGGCTGGGCGCGCACCCTGGAGCGCGCGGGCTGCCACGTCGTCTACGGCCTGGTCGGCCTCAAGACGCACTGCAAGACCGCCCTGGTCGTGCGCCAGGAGGGCAACCAGATCCGCCGGTACTGCCACATCGGCACCGGCAACTACCACCCGAAGACCGCCCGGCTGTACGAGGACTTCGGCATGCTCACCGCCGACCCGGAGATCGGCGCGGACCTGACGGACCTGTTCAACGTGCTGACCGGCTACAGCCGGCAGACCGCGTACCGGCGGTTGCTGGTGGCGCCGCAGGGCATCCGGCGGGGGCTCATCGAGCGGATCGAGCGGGAGATCAGCCACGTCCGGCTCGGCATGCCCGGGCTGGTCCAGTTCAAGGTCAACTCGCTGGTCGACGAGGAGGTCACCGACGCGCTCTATCGGGCGTCCCGGGCCGGGGTGCACGTGGACCTGCTGATCCGGGGCATGTGCACGCTGCGCCCCGGGGTGCCGGGGCTGTCGGAGAACATCCGGGTCCGCTCGATCCTCGGCCGGTTCCTGGAGCACTCCCGGATCTTCCGCTTCGGCAACAACGGCTCCGCCGAGTTCTGGATGGGCTCGGCCGACCTGATGCACCGCAACCTGGACCGCCGGGTGGAGGCGCTGGTGCAGGTGAGCGACCCGGTGGCCCGCGCCGAGCTGGACCACGTGCTCACCGCCGCGTTCAGCCCCGACGTGGAGGCGTTCGAGCTGCACGGCGACGGCTCCTGGACCCGGCGCACCGGCGCGGAGCAGGCCCTGCCGACCCATCTGCAGGACCTGCTGCTGCGCCGGGTCGGCGGCACGGCCGGATGAGCCTAGGCTGAGCGGATGCCGGAGGGGGAACGCGTGATCCGGGCGGCGGGCGGGGTGGCCTGGCGGCAGGCCGATGGCGGCGTGCTGGTCTGCCTCGTGCACCGCCCCCGCTACGGCGACTGGTCGCTGCCGAAGGGCAAGCTGGAGCCGGGCGAGCACCCGCTGCTGGCCGCCGTGCGGGAGGTCGCCGAGGAGGCCGACGTGCGGGCGGTGCCGCAGGTGCGGCTGCCCACCGTGCGCTACCGCAGCGAGGGCCGGCCGAAGGTCGTCGACTACTGGTCGATGCGGGCCGTCGACACGGGCGGCTTCCAGCCCGACACCGAGGTCGACGACATCCGGTGGCTGCCCGTCGGGGAGGCCGCCCGCCTGGTCAGCTACCCGCACGACGCCGAGGTGCTGACCGCGTTCGCCGCCCTCCCGCCGGTCACCGCGACGGTGGCCCTGGTCCGGCACGCGCAGGCCGGCCAGCGCGGCACCTGGTCCGGGCCGGACTCCGCCCGGCCGCTCGACGCCACCGGCTGGGCCCAGGCGCACGCCCTCGCGCCCCTGGTGGCGCTGGTCCGCCCGACCCGGCTGCTGTCCGCGTCCGCCCGCCGCTGCGTGCAGACCCTCGACCCGGCCGCCGCCCTGCTCGACCTGCCGGTCGAGGTGACCGGTGACCTGGACGAGCCGCGGCCCGGCCAGGACCCGCACGAGCGGGCGCTGGCCGCCGCCGCCTGCCTGGCCGAGCTGGCCGCCGCCGGGGGCGCGGCCGGGGCGTGCAGCCAGGGCAAGGTGATGCCCGGCGCGCTGGAACGCCTCACCGGCCGCGCCGGCGACTTCACCACCGAAAAGGGCGGCGGCTGGCTGCTCGCCTTCGCCGCCGACCGCCTCCTCGCCGCCGACCGCTGGTAAGGAAGGGCCCCTTCTTAACGCATACGGTAGAGAAGGGTTCCCCTCTCACCACCCACACCCGCAGCCCGACGCAGCGGGCGGGCGTCACGGCAGGGCCAGGGCGGGGCAGGGCGGACGGGCGTCACGGCAGGGCCAGGGTCACCGCGACCGGGAGGTGGTCGCTGGCGGTGCTGCGGGGTGCCACCGGGTCGGCGGCGCGCATGCCCGCCGAGACCAGCACGTGGTCGATCTGTTCGCGCGGCTCGTCCGCCGGGCTGGTTGGCAGGGGCCGGGCCGAGGCGAGGGCGTCCACCAGCCCCGCACGGGTGAACTCCGCATAGCCCGGGGCGCCCGGCTCGGTGTTGAGGTCACCGGCGACCACGAGAGGCAGTCCGGCGGCGTACCGGAGGGCGAAGCCCGCCACCGCGCGGGCCTGCGCCACGGGCTCCCGCCCCGGCGGCGGCTGCAGGTGGGTGGCGACCACCGCGAGGCGTACGCCGCCGCCGAGGTCCACGGTGACGCCGAGTGCCTGGGCTCCGGTGGGCGCGCCCACCGCGGCCAGCCGCTCGCTGCGGGCCGCCGTCAGGGGGAACCGGCCGAGGACCGCGTCGCCCCAGAGCGGATCGGCGGCGGGCGCGAAGACGTACGGCATGCGCAGCCGCGCCGCGAGCAGGGCGAGGGTGTCGTGGCCACCGTTGAGCAGCCAGCCCCGGTCCACCTCGCCGAGGACCACGATGTCGGGGCGCTCGCGCGCGACCACCCGGGCGAGCCCGTCGGGGTCGAAGCGACCGTCCAGTCCGAACCCCATCCGGATGTTGTAGGCCACCACCCGGACCGCCGCCGGGGGCGTGCCGGGCCGCAGCGGGGCGAAAGCGCCCGACGGCAGTCCCGTCGCGACGAGCACGACGAGGCCGCAGGCCGCGGCGGTTCCCCGAACCCACCGTCGGGGCGGCGTGGACGTCGCCCGCCGGGGCCCACCGAGGGCCACGGCGGCGACGAGGCCGGCCATCGCGACCGGCACGGCGGCGTTGGGGTAGCCGAGGTCGTAGGCGGCGTAGTAGCCGACGGCGGCGACGGCGAAGAGCAGCATGCCGAGCACCGCCGCGAGGCCGGGCCGGCCCGGCGCGACCCCGGGGGTGGACGACGCGGCGGCAGTCGACGGGACAGCGGACGGCGCGGCACCGGCGGGCGGCGCGGCGACGACGGGCGGCGCGGCGACGACGGGCGGCGCGGCACCGGCAGGCGGCACGGCGGCGACGGGCGGCACGGCGGCACCGGGTGACGCGGCGGGCGGCACGGCGTCGGCGAGGGCGAGGCAGGCACCCGTGCCGGCGGCGGTCAGCACGACCGCCGGCCCCAGCAGCCCGGCGTCGCGGGTGGCGAACAGCACCGCGCCGACCACCAGCGCCAGCGGGCCGGCCACCCGCCAGCGCCCCCGGGGCGGCCGGGCCAGCGCGGCGAGCAGGAAGATGCCGACCGCCCAGGCCGGCAGAGCGGGCACGTCGCCGGGTTCCGGTGGCCAGGAGAGCCCGCCGCCGGGGCCGCGCCAGTAGGAGGCGGCCGTCGCGGCCACCGCCGGGGAGAGCGCCACGAGGCCGGTCAACAGCAACGCCGGGCCGGCGAGCAGCCACGCGCGGGCCGCGCCCGGTTCCGCCGGCCGCGCGGGACGGGCCGCGGCGACCAGGAACACCGCCACGAGGGCCACGCTGCCGGCCCACCCGACCGGGCCACCCCGCCAGACCAGGTCGTACGTGCCGAGCACCGCGTGCACGACCGCGCCGAGGGCGATGCCCAGCGCCAGCCCCGGCACCGGCCGGCCCGTGGTGGCGGCGGTGCCGGCCAGCCAGAGCAGTCCGGCGAGGAGGCCGACGGTGGCCAGCCAGAGCTGCGTACGGCCGCCCGGTGCGGCGGTGAGGGCGAGCCGCGCGCCGCCCAGCGCGACGGCGGCGGCGAGCGTGACGGGCCGCGCCCCGAGCCGGCGGACCAGCGGCGGGAACGCGAGCGCGAGCACGAACCAGCCCAGCGCGAACGCGCCGAGCAGCTCGGCGGGGGTGGTCGCGGCCTGCCCGAAGATGGTGATGACCGACGGGAGGAAGACCCGCAGCACGTCGGTGAGCACGACGATGCCGAGGGCGAGCGCGGCGGTGCTGAGGTGGCGGTAGCGCACGGGCTGCCTTTCGCCGACCGTTTGAGGGGTTCGGCGATTCTCCGCGCGGGGCACGCCGCCGGTCAACGGTCGGCTCGCCCATCCCGCGACGGCGACCGGTCGCACCGCCCGGCACCGGCAACCACCCTCCGGGCAGCACACGCCATGGGCCCCACACGCCGCGGGGCGCACACCGTTCGGGTGGGCGCCCCGCGGGACGGTGCCGGCCGGTCAGCGCTTGGTGGCCGCCTTCTTGGCCGGGGACTTCTTCGCCGGCGCCTTCTTGGCCGCCGTGCTCTTGGCCGTGGTGCTCTTGGCCGACGCCGTGGTGGTCTTCTTCGCCGCGGTCGACTTGGTCGCCGCCGCCGACTTCTTCGCCGGGGCGGCCTTCTTGGTGGCGGTCTTGGCCGCCGTCGTCTTGGTCGCCTTCGCCGGGGCGGCCTTCTTCGTCGCGGTGGTGGCCTTCGCGGTGGTGGCCTTCGCCCCCGTCGCCTTGGCCCCGGCCGCCTTGGCCGCGGTGGCCTTCGCCCCGGTGGCCTTGGCACCGGCCGCCTTCGCGGTGGTGGCCTTGGCCGTGGTGGCCTTGGTCCCGGCCGCCTTGGCCGTGGTGGCCTTGGCGGTCGTCGCCTTGGTGGCGGCCGTGGCGGTCTTCTTCGCCGCCACCGTGGCCTTCGGCACCTTCCCGCTGGCCACCATCTCCTTGAAACCGGCGCCGGCCCGGAAGGTCGGGACGGATGTCTTCTTGACCTTCACCGCCTCGCCGGTACGCGGGTTGCGCGCTGTTCGCGCACCCCGGACGCGCTTCTCGAACGCTCCGAATCCGGTGATCGCCACCTTCTCGCCCTTGGTGACCGCCGCCTGGACCTCAGCGAGGACCGCGTCGAGCGCGGCCGTCGCCGTCTTCCGGTCCCCCAGGCGAACGGCGAGCGCCTCGATGAGCTCGGCCTTGTTCACGACTTCCTCCCGATTGTGCAACTGACTCGACGCGAGCCATTCTGCGCGCACGGTATGCCCTGTGCTGCCTGGACACAAACATTCGGTGGAAAAAAGCCCTTGTGTCGTAACGGATTCGCCCCCACCGGCGAGGCCGGTGGGGGCGGAAACCGATGCGGGATCGGGCGTACGGCTATGCCACGGAGGGCAGGAACGGCCTCCGGCCGCGCTCGTAGGAGGTGATGTCGGGCTCGTGCCGAAGAGTGAGTCCAATGTCATCCAACCCCTCCATCAGCCGCCAGCGGCTGAAGTCGTCGAGGGGGAAGGACCAGGTGGCGTCCCCGGCCCGGACCTCACGGGACGCCAGGTCGACGGTGACCGGGGTGGTCGGGTCGGACTCGACGAGGGACCACAACTCCTCGACGGCCCGCAATTCCAACTCGACCGGCAGCAGACCCTCCTTGAGGGCATTGCCGCGGAAGATGTCGCCGAACCGGGGCGAGACCACCGCCTTGAACCCCCAGTCGCGCAGCGCCCACACGGCGTGCTCCCGGGAGGACCCCGTGCCGAACTCCGGGCCCGCCACAAGAATCGACGCACCCGAATACGCGGCATCGTTCAACACGAATGAAGGGTCCTCCCGCCACGCGTTGAAGAGCCCGTCGGCGAATCCCGTCCGGGTCACCCGCTTGAGGTACACGGCGGGGATGATCTGATCCGTGTCCACGTTGGAACGGCGCAGCGGCACGGCGGTGCCGGTGTGCACGGTGAACTTGTCCATCTGTGCGGCTGCCCTTCTACAGGTCTGCGGGGGCGGCGAGCCGGCCGACCACGGCGGTGGCGGCGGCGACCGGCGGCGACACCAGGTGGGTGCGTCCGCCCCGGCCCTGGCGGCCCTCGAAGTTGCGGTTGGAGGTCGAGGCGGAACGCTCACCCGGGGCGAGCGTGTCCGGGTTCATGCCCAGGCACATCGAGCAGCCGGCGAACCGCCACTCGGCCCCGGCGTCGGTGAAGACCTTGTCCAGCCCCTCGGCCTCGGCGGCCTCCCGGACGGCGGCCGAGCCGGGCACCACGAGCATCCGTACGCCGTCGGCGACCGTGTGTCCGCGCAGCACGTCGGCGGCGGCGCGGAGGTCCTCCAGGCGGCCGTTGGTGCAGGAGCCGACGAAGACCACGTCGACGGAGAGGTCGCGCAGCGGAGTTCCGGGGGTGAGGTCCATGTACTCCAGCGCGCGGCGGGCGGCGGCCCGCTCGGACTCGCCGGCGAACTCCTCCGGATCGGGGACGGCCGCGCCCAGCGGCGCACCCTGGCCCGGGTTCGTGCCCCAGGTGACGAACGGCGTGATCCGGGTCGCGTCGAGGGTCACCTCGGCGTCGAACGTCGCGCCCTCGTCGGTGGGCAGGCTCCGCCAGTACTCCACCGCCGCGTCCCAGTCGGCCCCCTGGGGCGCGTTCGGCCGCCCCTTGAGGTACGCGAAGGTGGTCTCGTCCGGCGCGATCATGCCGGCCTTGGCGCCCCACTCGATCGACATGTTGGCGACGGTCATCCGCCCCTCCATGGAGAGCGCGCGGATCGCCTCGCCCCGGTACTCCACGATGTGGCCGCGGCCACCGCCGGTGCCGACCTGGGCGATGAGGGCGAGCACCAGGTCCTTGGCGGTGACGCCGGGGCCGAGCTGGCCGGTGACGTTCACGGCCATCGTCTTCGGGCGGGCCTGCGGCAGCGTCTGGGTGGCCAGCACGTGCTCGACCTCGCTGGTGCCGATGCCGAACGCGAGCGCGCCGAAGGCGCCGTGGGTGGCGGTGTGGGAATCGCCACAGACGATCGTCATGCCGGGCTGGGTGACGCCGAGCTGCGGGCCGATGACGTGCACGATGCCCTGGTTGGCGTCGCCGAGCGGGTGCAGCCGCACGCCGAACTCGGCGCAGTTGCGGCGCAGCGTCTCGATCTGGGTGCGGGAGGTGGGGTCCGCGATCGTGAGCAGGTCGCCGCGCCGCTGCGAGAACGCCGGGTCGGCGTACCCCGTGGGGGTGTTGTGGTCCTCGGTCGCGAGCGTGAGGTCGGTGCGGCGCACGCGGCGGCCGGCGAGCCGCAGGCCGTCGAAGGCCTGCGGGCTGGTGACCTCGTGCAGCAGGTGCAGGTCGATGTAGAGCAGGTCCGGTTCACCGTCGGCGGACCGGACGACGTGCGCGCCCCAGACCTTCTCGGCCAGGGTCCTCGGTCGAGTGTCTCCCACCATCTGGACATCCTAAATTCTGGGAGGTAAATTTCGGCTTGTGGGACACAGTATGAGCGGTGTCGGCGTTCTCGACAAGGCGGTGGTCATCCTGGCCGCCTGTGTCGACGGCGCCAGCCTGGCCGAACTCGTTGAACGCACCAAGCTGCCCCGGGCCACCGCGCACCGGCTGGCACAGGCGCTGGAGATCCACCGGATGCTCGTCCGGGACACCCAGGGCCGTTGGCGCCCGGGCCCCCGGCTCGGTGAGCTCGCCAACGCCGCGCCGGACGTGCTGCTGACGGCGGCGGAGCCGCTGCTGGCCGCGCTGCGCGACGCCACCGGGGAGAGCGCCCAGCTCTACCTGCGCCGCGCGGACGAGCGGATCTGCGTGGCCGCCGCCGAGCGGGCCAGCGGGCTGCGGGACACCGTCCCGGTGGGCTCGGTGCTGCCGATGACCGCCGGTTCGGCGGCGCAGATCCTGCTGGCCTGGGAGCCGCCGGAGGCGGTGATGCCGCTGCTGCCCCGGTCGAAGTTCACCGGACGCACCCTCGCCGAGGTGCGCCGCCGCGGCTGGGCGCAGAGCGTCGCCGAGCGGGAGGCGGGTGTGGCGAGCGTCTCGGCCCCGATCCGTGACCGCACGGGCCGGGTGATCGCCGCGATCAGCATCTCCGGCCCGATCGAACGCCTCGGCCGCCGCCCCGGCGAACGCCACGCCATGGCCGTCGTCCGAGCCGGCCAACGCCTGAGCGGCCTCTAACCCCCCCACCCCGCCCCCTCCGCCCCCGGTGATCAAGAGATTTGCGTCATCTGTCGCACCGAACCTGACGCAAATCTCTTGATCACCGACACGGAGTGGGTGGGGTGGGGCTGGGGGCGGGGGAATGGGGAAGGCCCGGCTCACCGGGGTGAGACGGGCCTTCCTGGGTGTAGCCCCGACGGGATTCGAACCCGCGCTACCGCCTTGAGAGGGCGGCGTCCTGGGCCGCTAGACGACGGGGCCAGAACTTTCCTGCTTCACCGCCCTGCCGGACGGTGCCGCTGTATTCTAGCGACGGGCCCCGGGGGTGAGCGCACAGGGGTGCGCGTCGCGCCACGGCATCCCGGGCCGGCACGCGACAGGCCGCCCGCACGAGAACGGGCCGCACGAGAACGGGCGGCCGGCGCGGGACAGGCGGGCCCGCACGAGGCAGAACGCCGGAACCAAGCCGGCCCGGCACCGAAGCAGGCTCGGCACGAAGCAGGCCGGCACCGGGCCGACCGCCGGCACGAGGCCTGGGACGCAAATCAGCCCGCCTCACCACAGTGAGACGGGCTGGACAACCTGTAGCCCCGACGGGATTCGAACCCGCGCTACCGCCTTGAGAGGGCGGCGTCCTGGGCCGCTAGACGACGGGGCCAGAACCTGTCTTGCTCCACCGCCCTGCCGGGCGGTGCCGCTGAAAACTACCAGAGATCATTCTGGCCCGCTTGCGCGGGCCGGAGCGATCTCCGACTTGATCCAGCGACCGACACTCTCACGAACGCCGGTTGCTGGGGTACCAGGACTCGAACCTAGACTAACTGAACCAGAATCAGTCGGGCTGCCAATTACCCCATACCCCATTGGCACCTCGCGGTGCCGTTCGGCGCCTTGCGGCACCGGAGAGAAACTTTACCCTCCCGCCCCCCACAGGCCAAATCGGGGGCCCGAAACCGCATCTGGCCTGCGGCTTCGGGCTTCCCGACGACTCAGGTCACCGGGACGACCGGGTTGCTCAGCTCCCCGATCCCCTCGATACGCACGGTGACCGTATCCCCCTCCGTGAGCGGGCTAACCCCGGCCGGCGTGCCGGTGAGGACCACGTCCCCGGGGAGCAGCGTCATCACGTGCGAGACGTACGACACCAGGGCCGGCACGTCGAAGACCATGTCCCGGGTGCGGCCGAGCTGGCGTACCTCCATCTCGTCCGGGTTGCGGCCGACCTCGCAGCGGACCTCCAGGTCGGTCACGTCGAGCCCCGTGGTGATCCACGGGCCGATGGGGCAGAACGAGTCGAAGCCCTTGGCCCGGGTCCACTGCCCGTCGGAGCGCTGAAGGTCCCGCGCGGTGACGTCGTTGGCGCAGGTGTAGCCGAAGATGGCCCGCTCGGCGGCGGCCCGGTCGGCCCGGCGGGCCCCCGGCGCGCCGATCACCACGGCCAGCTCGGCCTCGTGCTCGACCTGCTTGGAGAAGATCGGCAGCCGGATGGCGTCTCGTGGCCCGATCACGGAGGTGGACGGCTTGAGGAACAGCAGCGGCTCCTTGGGCACGTCGTTGCCCAGCTCGGCGGCGTGCTCGGCGTAGTTACGGCCGACGCAGACCACCTTGCTGGGCAGGATCGGGGAGAGCAGCCGGACGTCGGAGAGCGCCCACCGGGCGCCGCTGAACTGGATCTGGCCGAACGGGTGACCCTCGATCTCGGCGACGGTCAGGCCCTCCGGGCCCGCCCCCGGTTCGCCCTCGACGACCCCGAACGACATTCCCTTGGCATGAGCGAAACGAGCGATACGCACCAGGCCAATCTAGCCCGCCCGCCCCGGGCGGCACCGGCACCGGGCGCTCGGCGGCGCGCGGCGGGCCAGCGTACGCCGGCTGCCGCCGCCGCGGGCCGGGTTCGCCGCTTCGTACCCGCACGGCGGGGAGCCGCACCTAGCGTCGGCTACCGGAGGTTCGTTCGTATGCCTGCATCGAGACGACACCACAGGGCCCTCGCAGTGTTCGTGCACTGCCTGGGCATTCTCGCCGCCGTGCCGGCGCTGCCCACGGTGGCCCCGAAGCCCGTCACGCCCGCGGCCACCACACCCGGAGCCGCCCCGCCACAGGGGGCGCTGCGGGCGGCGGCGGCCACGATGGCGCCGACGCCGACGGACACCGCGACCCCGACGGGCACCGCGACGCCCGCGGCCCCCGCGCCGCCGCCGCTGGTCTCCCCGTCCGTGGTCGTGCCGACGCGGGGCGGACCGTCCGCCGTGACGGTGGCGGTCACGCCGGCCGGCACGCCGGCCCCGGGCTACCAGGTCCAGGTGCGCAACGCCAGCAGCATGCCCGTGGCCACCACCGTGCGCCAGGAGCTGCCGCCCGGAACGTCGGCGACCTGGGTCACGCCCGGAGGGCGGACCAGCCGCTCGGCCACCACCACGGAGGTGACCTGGCAGCTGCGGCTCCCGCCGCGCAGCACCACGACCCTGCACACGGCGCTCACCACCGCCGCGCCGGGCCGCGCCCTGTCCGCACCGGCCTGCGCCTTCGCCGCCGGCGGCGACCGGCCGTACGACTGCGCGACCGCGACCTGGGACCGCTCACCGGTCCCGGTGGCCCAGGCCACGGACGCGCCGGCCTGGCGGCGGCCCGCGGCGCTGCTCGCCGCGCTGGCCGGGGTGTTCCTGCTCACGGCCGGTGGGCTCTGGTGGTGGCAGCGGCACCGCCGCGCCCGGGCCACGGCCGCGTCGACCGGCGGGCGCACCGGATCCGGCGGTGCGGGGAACCGGCCCGCCGGTGCGGGGACCGTCTACGCCGGCACCGGCGCGGGGTCCTCCGGCACGGCCCCGGCGGCGGCACCCGGCCAGGGCGGACAGCCCCGTCCGGTCGCGCCGGTCGCCGTGGCCCGCCGTCGCAGGCCCCCGGTGTGGCTGCTGGTGGGGGCGGCCGCCGCGGTCCTGGCCGGCGTGGTGCTCGCCGCGACGCTGACGGCCACCCGACGGGTCGCCGCGATCGACACCACCAAGCAGCCGAGCACCGGCGCGTGGGTGGGCACCAGCACCACCGGCGTGATCGGCATGCCGCTGCGGGAGCAGGCGCTGGAGTTCACCGTCTACCGGATCGCCTGCCCGTCGGTGTCGTCGGCCGCCGGGCGGCAGTGCCAGGCCACGGTCGGGGTGCGCAACCTCACCCCCGAGCAGCAGACCTGGCACGGCGAGATGCAGCGGGCGTACCTGCCGGGGGGCACCTGGGTCAGCACCGACGAGGCCGCCACCCGACTGGCCAACCAGGGGCGGGACGTCTTCGGCCAGCCCCTGGCCGCGGGCAGCCGGCTGGTGCTGCCGCTGGTGTTCACGGTCGACGGCACGGACCGGCCCAGGCAGCTGGAGCTGCGCAGCGGGGTGTTCTCCGCCGGGGTCCGGGTCGACGTGCCCTGACGCGGGGCCGGCGGGGGCGGCCGGGCGGCGGCCGTACGCTGGTCGGGTGACCGCCGCCCTCGCTCCCGCCGCGCCGCTCGACCTGGCCGACTGGCAGGCGCGGCGGCGGGCCCACGAGGAGCGGGTCGACGCGTGGCTGGCCCCGCACCTGGCCCGCCGCCGCGCCGGGCGCAGGCACCCCGTGGAGGACTTCCTCTTCACCTACTACTCGCACCGTCCCGCACAGCTGCGCCGTTGGCACCCGGGCGCGGGGGTCGTGCTGCGCGGCGCGGACCCGGCCGAGTTCGGCCGGGACTACCGCGCCACGTCCGCCGGGCTCACCCTCGACACCGATGCGGTACGCGCCCGGCGGGCCGAATCGGTCGGCTGGATCCGTGCCCTGCTCGCGGCGACGGCGGGCCGGCCGGCGCACCTGGGCTGCTTCGGGATGCACGAGTGGGCGATGGTCTACCGGCAGACCCAGGAGGAGATACGCCACAACGCGTGGCCGCTGCGGCTCAGCCCGGCGCGCACCGCCGAGGTCGTGCACGAGCGGGGCGTGCGGTGCAGCCACTTCGACGCGTACCGGTTCTTCACCGCGCCGGCCCGGCCGCTGAACGTGCTCACCCCGACGCGGGAGCGGCAGCACGAGCTGGAGCAGCCGGGCTGCCTGCACGCCAACATGGACCTGTACAAGTGGGCGTACAAGCTGTCGCCGCTGGTGCCGAGCGAGCTGGTGGCGGACGCGTTCGCGCTGGCCCGCGAGATCCGCACCCTGGACATGCGGGCCAGCCCCTACGATCTCGCCGCGCTCGGCTACCCGCCGGTGCGGGTGGAGACGCCGGAGGGACGGGCCGAGTACGCCGCCGCCCAGCGGGGCTTCGCCGAGCGGGCCGCCGGCCTGCGGGCCCGCCTGCTCGCCGCGCTGGCCTGACACCCCCGTTTCGCACCTTTCATCACCTTTTGCACTCGTCGTTCGTTGGCTCCCTGTACGCGCGAGGCCGAGGAAACGGGAGCACCATGACCAGACGATCACTCGCCGGGCGGGCGCGGGGCCTGATCCTGCGCACCGCGCCCGGCATTCCGCGCTCCCGCCGCGAGGCGCGGACGTCGCTGGAGGCCCTGGCCACCCTGCGCGGGCAGGGCTGGCACCGGTCCGTGGGCGCGGCACCCGTCGACGGCGAAGGCCGGCCGCTGCCCTGGCTCAGCTACTCCGCCGTGCGGTGGCTGGACGAGGTGCTGCACCCCGGCGTGCGGGTGTTCGAGTACGGCTCGGGGTCGTCGACGTCCTGGTTCGCCTGGCCCGGCCGGGTCGGCGAGATCGTCTCCGTCGAGCACGACGCGGCCTGGTTCGCCCAGCTCCCCCAGCCGGCCAACGGGGAGATCCGGCACGTGCCCTGCGCCGACGGCTGGTGGGACGGTTCGGCGGACTCCCCGTACGTGACGGCGATCGCCGACGGGGCCCCCTGGGACGTGGTGGTGATCGACGGCGCCTCCCGCACCGTCTGCGCCCGGGTCGCGCCGAAGTACCTGGCCCCGTCCGGCCTGGTGGTCCTCGACGACACGGACCTCGCGACGACCGACCCGGCGGCGGCGGAGCTGGCCGCCCACGGCCTCGGCCGGCTCGACCTGTGGGGCTTCAAGCCCGGCGTCCAGCGGATGACCTGCACCTCGGTCTTCAGCTGGGACTTCAACCACTGGCTGCTGCCGGGGCCGGCGCACCACCACACCCGCTGACGGCGGGCCGGCGGCGCCGCGCGCCGACCTCCACCGACCGCCCCATCCACACCCCCACCCCCACCCACCACTTCTCCGCCCTTTGCTCTGCACCCACGGGCGCAGCGGTCACCGACGGTGACTGTTGCGGATCAGGGTGCAGAGCAAAGGGACGGGAACGAAGGGTGGCGGCGGTGGGGCGGTCAGCCCGAGCGCGCGGCCCGGCCGGGGATCAGGACGTGGCGCAGCTCGTCAGCGGCACCGGGTTGCTGGAGCCGGCGCTGGCGAGGAACCCGAAGGTCGCCTCGGCACCGGGGGCGAGGCCGCCGTTCCAGCCCACGTTCCGCGCGGTGACCGCGGTTCCGCTCTGCGTCACGTCGGCGTTCCACGCCTGGTTGATCCGCTGGCCGTCGGCGTAGCCGAACCGGACCGTCCAGCCGCCCAGCGCGGCGGTGCCCGTGTTGCGCACGGTCACCTCGCCCTGGAAGCCGCCCTGCCACTGCCCGACGATCCGGTAGACGGCCGTGCACCCGCCGCCGGGGTTCGAGGTCGGGGTGACCGGCGGCGACAACGTCGGCGTGACGGGCGGGGTGGGCGTCGGCGTGGCCGTGGGGGTCGCGCTGGGGGTGGCCGTGGGAGTCGCCGTGGGGGTGGTGCCGGTCAGCGCGGCGACCACCGCCGGGTACCAGCGGTCCGACATCTTCTGGTCACCGGCGGCGTTCGGGTGCACCCCGTCGTAGGTGTCGGCGGCGGTGCTGAAGCCCGTCCACTGGTCGACGACCACGATCGGCGACTGCGCGGTGGTCTTGCCCGCCGCCCAGCCGTCGATCGCGCTGTTGAGCGCCACCACCCGCTGCCCGCACTCGGCGCAGCTCGCGGGGGCCATCGGGATGATCTTCGCGACGATCACGCGCATCGCCGGGTTGCTGGCCCGCATCTGGTCGACCAGCCTGGAGTACGCGGCCAGGATGGTCGCCGGGGCGATGTTGCTCCACACGTCGTTGGTGCCGAAGTGCATGAGCACGACGTCCGGGTCGGTGGCGGAGAGCCAGCCGGGCAGCAGGTTCTGGTTGGCGACGTTCGTCACCAGGTATCCGCCGTGGCCCTCGTTGTCGCCGTCGTACGGCTGGCCGCAGCCCTGCGGGCCGAGGGTGCCGACGAAGTCGACGTTCGTGTGGCCGGTGGACTGGAGGCGGTTCCAGAGGATGGAGCGCCAGCAGCCGGGCGAGCCGGTGATGGAGTCGCCGAGGGGCATCACGCGCACCGGGTCGGCGGCGGCCGGCAGGGCGGGCGGCGCGGCGACGAGCCCGAGCAGCAGCGTCAGCGGCACGGCCGCCAGGGCGGCGAGGAAGGCGGAGAGGAAGGGCTTTCGGGGCATGGCGGAGGAACTCCTGTCACGTGGCGTCGTACGCGGTCGGTGACGGCCCTGTTGCTCCCGGATCCATTCCAGCAGACCCCGGCGTCGCGCTCAACCGCCTCCCACGTTCCGCCCCGAGCCGGCGCGGCACGGACGGAGCCGGCGCGGCACGGACGGCGCAGCGCGCGGCGCGGTCAGTCGCCGTCGACCCGGCGGTCGCGCTTGCGCTGCGCCTGGCGCTTCTTGTCGGCGAGGCGGCGTTCCTTCGCGCCCCGCGACGGGCGGGTCGGGCGGCGCGGCGGGGGCGGCGGGGCGACCGCCTCGCGCAGCAGGGCCGCCATCCGCTCCCGGGCCGCCTCCCGGTTGGCGAGTTGGGCCCGGTGCTCGCTGGCGGCGATGGTGAGCACCCCGTCGACGAGCCGGCCGGCCAGGCGGTCGAGGGCCCGGGCGCGCAACGGCTCGGGCAGGCTCGGCGAGCCGGCGACGTCGAAGCTCAGCTCCACCCGCGAGTCGGTGGTGTTGACGCCCTGCCCGCCCGGCCCCGACGAGCGGGAGAAGCGTTCCCGAAGCTCGGCGGCCGGCACGACCAGCCGGTCGGTCACCCGCAGTCCGTCGTCCACGTGAGCAGGCTAGCGCCCCGCCCGGGCGCCGTGCGTGGCCGTGGGGGTCGCCGAGGGGCCCGGCGCCGGTCCCGCGCGGTCGTCACCGGAGCCGGCGGCGTACGCGACCGCCCACGAGCAGCAGCGCGATCACGCCGACCTTCGTGGTGACGGCCCGGATCAGCCCGAAGGCGGCGCGGCGCGCGCCCGGGACGGTGTTTCCATGGGCCGATGATCCCACGCCCAATATCTGCCAATTCTCCCCTCCGCGTCGCCCGGGAGCGCCGCCCGGGAGCGCCGCCCGGGAGCGCCGCCCGGGAGCGCGGCCCGGCCCAGGTCAGCCGCCCTTTCCGATGATCGCGTCGGCGCTCTGCTGCACCTGCTCGATCGGGATGGCGAAGCCGATGCCGATCGAGCCGCTGCCGTCGATGGTGGCGATGGCGGTGTTCACCCCGACCACCTCACCTCGGGCGTTGACCAGCGGGCCGCCGGAGTTGCCCGGATTGATGGACGCGTCGGTCTGTACGGCGCGGTGCCGGTTCGTGCCGAGGCGTACCTGACGGTCGAGCGCGCTGACGATACCCGCGGTGACGGTCCCGGCCAGCCCGAGCGGGGACCCGACCGCGAGCACCGGCTCGCCGACCCGGGTGGCGCCCGGCTTGGCCAGCGGCAGCGGGGCCAGGCCGGCGTCCGGCGGCACCCGCAGCACGGCCAGGTCGCTGCCGGGCTCCCGGCCGACGACCTCGGCGGCGAACCGCCGGCCGTCCGGCAGTTCCACCGTCACCGCCCCGCCGCCCCCCTTGGCGAGGATGTGGTCGTTGGTGATCAGGTGCTGCTGGTCGTCGATGGCGAACCCGGACCCGGTCGCCGAGTTTCCGGCGGCCCCGCCCACCAGCACCGACACCACCCCCGGCACGGTGCGCTCGGCCGCGGTCACCAGCTCCGCCGGCACCGGCGCGGCCGACGCCGCCTCCGGGCCCGGCACGTCGGGTGAGTCGGCGACCCAGGCACCGGCCGCCGCACCGGACAGGGTGGACAGCGCCACCACCCCGGCGGCGGCCAGCAGCCGGCCCTGCCAGCTGCGCCGCCGGTCGGCCCCGCCCCCACCGGGTACGTCCCGACGGCCACGCCCGTCGGGGTCGAGCTCGGGCGAGACGAACCACGGCCCGCGCGGCTCGCCCAGTCCGGTCTGTACTGCCATCCGCTGCTCCTCACGTCCACGTCTGTCGGGGAGGTCCGGCCGGCTCGGGCCGGCCGGTGGGGCCGCCGCGTTCAAGGCAGCCGGGAGAACCACCGCATCGATCCCGCCGCAGCGCCCATGGCCAGCACCAGGCCCAGCCCGATGAACCGGGCGGAGACGTCCTGCCGCTGGGTGCGGTAGCCGACGGAGGTGCCGATGTCGTCGTACACGGCCCGCAGTTCCTCGCGGCTGGTCGCCTCGTGGAAGCCGCCGCCGGTGGAGTCGGCGACCGCCTTGAGGGTCTGTCCGTCCACCGGCACCTGGATGGGCCGCCCGCCCCGGTCGACGAACCCGGACGGGGTGCCGAACGAGATGGTGTGCACCGGCACCTTCGCGTCGACGGCCTCGGCGGCGGCCTCCATCGGGTCCATGCCGGAGGTGTTCGCGCCGTCGGAGAGCAGGATGATCCGGGCCGGCGGCAGGTCCTTCGCGGCCTGGCTGTCCAGTGCCCGCACCGCGCCGAGGGAGGTGTTGATCGCCTCCCCGATGGCGGTGCCCTGCACGCCGGTGCTGCCCTCGGCGAGGCGTTCGATGCCGTCGTGCAGGGCCTCCCGGTCCGTGCCGGGCGGCACCAGCACGGCGGCGCTGCCGGCGAAAGCGACCAGCCCGACGTTGAACTCGTCGGGCAGGCCGTCGACGAAGCGCCGGGCCGCTTCCTTGGCGGCGCTGAGCCGGTCCGGTTCCACGTCGGAGGCGAGCATCGAGGTCGACACGTCGACCGCCACCATGACGGTGGCCCGTTCCCGGGGCACCCGCACCTCGGCGCTGGGCCGGGCGAAGCCCACCACCAGCAGCGCCAGCATGGCCAGGAACAGGCCGGCCGGCACATGCCGCCGCCACGCGGGGCGGTGCGGGGCCACCCGGTCGAGCAGCCGCAGGTTGGTGAAGCGGACCGCGTACCGGCTGTGGCGGCGCTGGGCGAGCAGGTAGCCGACGGCGAGCGCGGCGACCCCGAGCAGCAGCCAGAGCCGCAGGGGCGACTGCCAGGTCACGCGGCACCTCCCGACAGCGCGCCGGGGCGGGCCGTCCGGCCGGTGCCGCTGGCCGCCGGGGCCAGGGCGAGCCGGCGCTGGGCGTGCACGTGCCGGACGATGTCGGCGCACCAGTCGCGGTCGGTGCGCAGCGGCAGGTGGGCCGCCCCGCACCGGCGCAGCACCTGGCGGATCTGGTCGCGCTGGGCGAGGGCCGCCTCGGCGTACCGCTCGCGCAGCCGGCGGTCGCCGGTGCAGACCTCCCGCCGGCGGCCGGTCTCCGGGTCGACCAGGGTGATCAGGCCGACGTCCGGCAGTTCCAGCTCGCGCGGGTCGGTCACCTCCACGGCGAGCACCTGGTGCCGGACGGCGAGCCGGCGCAGCGCCGCCTCCCAGGGCGGCGGGTCGGCCGGGTCGTCCGGTAGCCCGTCGAGGAGGTCGGAGACCACCACGACGAGGCCGCGCCGGGTGGCGGCCCGGCCCACGGCGACGAGCCCGTCGGCGAGGCCGGGCGCGGCGGACGGGCCGGCGGCCGGGTCGGTCCCGGCGGCGCGCGGCGCGGCCAGCAGGGCCCGCAGCAGACCGAGCAGGTGGGTACGCCCGCCCCGGGCGGGGAACCGGCGCAGCCCGTGCGCGCCGAGCAGTTGCGCGCCGAGCCGGTTGCCGGAGCCCGCCGTGAGGAAGCCGACCGCCGCCACGGCGGCCACCGCCAGCTCGCGCTTGTCCAGCTCGGCGGTGCCGAACTCCATGCTGGGGCTGGCGTCGACCAGCAGCCAGGTGGTCAGCTCCCGGTCGGCGTCCACCTCGCGGACGTGCGGGACGGTGGTGCGGGCGGTGACCGCCCAGTCCATCCGGCGCACCTCGTCCTCGCCGGGCCGGTACTCGCGGCTGCCGGCGACCTCGCTGCCGGGCCCGGGCAGCAGGCCCCGGTGCTCGCCGTGCAGCAGCCCGTCGAGGCGGCGGGTGACGGTCAGCTCCAGCCGGCGCAGCCGCCGGTCCGGCGCGAGGTCGGCCAGGGTCGGGTCCGGCGGCACCGGCCCCGCTCCCCCGGCGGCCCGTGTTCCCCGGGCGGAGCCGGCGGGCGGGGCGGCCGGGGCCCTCACGCCGCCGCCAGGTCGGTGGCGTATCCGGTGTGGTGGGCGGCGATCCGGGGCGGGGGCACGGCGTCGACCAGCCGGTGGACCACCGCCTCGGCGGCGACCCCGTCGGCGACCGCGTCGAAGGAGAGCACCAGCCGGTGGGCCAGGACGTCGACCGCCAGTTCCCGGACGTCCTCGGGCAGCACGTGGTCGCGGCCCCGCAGCAGCGCCTGGGCGCGGGCGGCGGCGACCAGGCCGAGGGTGGCCCGGGGGCTCGCCCCGTACGCCAGCAGCGGCGCGATCTCGGGCAGCCCGAACCGGCCCGGGTCCCGGGTGGCCAGGATCAGCCGGACGACGTACTCGGCGATGGCGTGGTGGACGAACACGTCGCCGGCCCGCCGCTGGAGCGCGCGCAGCCGCTCGGGGTCGAGGACCCTGCGCGGGGTGGGCCGGTCGGTGCTCATCCGGTAGAGGATGGCCAGTTCGTCGGCGTCCCCGGGGTAGTCGACGACGATCTTCATGAGGAACCGGTCCCGCTGCGCCTCGGGGAGCTGGTAGACCCCCTCCGACTCGATCGGGTTCTGGGTGGCCAGCACCAGGAACGGCGTGGGGACCGGAAAGGCGCGCCCACCGATGGAGACCTGCCGCTCGGCCATCGCCTCCAGCAGCGCGGACTGCACCTTCGCCGGGGCCCGGTTGATCTCGTCGGCGAGCACGAGGTTGGCCATGATCGGGCCGAGTTCGACGTCGAAGCTCTCCTTCGACGCCCGGTAGATGCGGGTGCCGACGATGTCGGAGGGGACCAGGTCCGGGGTGAACTGGATCCGGGAGAAGGTCCCGCCGACCACGGTCGCGAGGGTCTGCGCGGCGAGGGTCTTCGCCACGCCGGGGACCCCCTCCAGGAGGCAGTGGCCGCCGGCGACCAGGGCGGTGAGCAGGCGCTCGACGAGCCGATCCTGCCCGACGATCACGCGTTTGACCTCGAAGAGGGTCTGTTCCAGCTCGACGCCGCTCGGATCGGGATCGACCGCGGTGGGCAGGCTGGCCAGGGTGTCCGAGATGTCCGTCACGGTGCTTGCTTCCCGGGCCGGCACCCGGGCAAACGTCGGAATTCGAGCACCTTACCGGGCCGAACCGGGACGAGGACCGTCATCCGCCACCGAAGGCCGCAGGGGGCGCGGACGGCGCGAGGGTGCCGGCCCCGTCGCCGGGACCGGCACCCTCGCCTGCGTACGGGTCAGGGAGTGAACACGGCCAGGTGGAACGGCCGGTCGGCCGGGGCGCCGGTGGAGTCGTACGTCTGCACGAAGACCCCGTTCGGCGTGGCCAGCCGCGGCGCGACCGAGATCTCGCCGGCCGGCGGGATGCAGCACGAGTCCGTGGTGCCGATCGTGGCCACGAAGGCAGCGCTGGTCAGGCTGCGGTTGAAGATGACCTGGTACTGGCCGGGGCCGTACTTGGTCGCGGAGACGGCGTCCCGCGAGCGGAGCAGGGTGCCGGCGCTGCTGACGACGGCGAAGGACGTGGAGCCGTTGACGTAGGACGGGCTCACCCCCTTCTTCATCGCCGCCTTGGCCGCCGCCGCCTCGGCCGCCGTCGGCTGCGGCTGTCCGGACGGCGCGGCGGCGCGTTCGCCCGGCTGCCCGGACTGGGCCGCGGGCCTGGCCGCCGTGGTGGTCTGGGCGGCGGCGATCCCGCCGCCGGCCAGCGTCAGCACCAGCGCGCCGAACGTGACCGCGACCGCCCTACGGGAAATGATTCTTGCCATGACAGGTCCCCCTTGTTGACCGTGTCGACACGACCGACTCGCGAAACAACGAGCCGGTTTTATCCGAGCCTGCCAACACCGCAAAATTGTCGCCTGAGCGACCGCCGCCAAGCCGGCTGGAGAAGCACCCACACCCGCCTTGAGCAGCCAATATTGCCGTGCACATCGAGGCTGGAACCAGGTGGAAAGTAGCACCGCCAAAAGCGCGTGGTCAATGGCAGACGGCGGCGTTTCAGACTGTTTCAGCCCGCCCTTCGAATTGCGAAACATGAACGCTAGACAATTCATGATGGGGGCTGCCCGGCGCGGGTGGCGGCGCCGGTCGAGCACTGCCGCTACCGTGTCGACGTGCTCACCTACGCCGACACCCGCGCCCGCCCGGCCGGTCGCGCCGCCCGGATCCGGACCTGGCTGTGCTGGCTCGCGGTGGCCCCCGGGCTGGTGTGGGCGGCGGTACGCCTGCCCGGCCTCGAACGGGGGCCGGCGGTGCAGGCGGTCGCCTTCACCCCGTACGTCGCGGCCTGGACGCCCGTGCCGCTGCTGCTCGCGCTCGCCCTGCGGCGCCGCTGGCCGGCGGCGGTCGCGGCCCTGGTCGCGGTGGCGCTGATCGCCGTGGTCGCGCCCCGGGCCGTGCCGTCGGCGCAGCCGCGGGCCGGCGGGCCGACGCTGCGGGTGCTCACCGCCAACCTGCTGGCCGGTGCCGCCGACGCCGGCACCGTGGTCGGCCTGGTGCGCGACCTGCGGGTCGACGTGCTGGCCGTGCAGGAGTTCACCCCGGGCGCGGCGGCCGAGCTGGACCGGCTCGGCCTGGCCGTGCTGCTGCCGCACCGGCAGCTCAACCCGCAGGTCGGCACCGTCGGCTCGGGGCTCTACGCCCGCTTCCCCATCGCCGGGGGCGGCATCCGGCAGCACCGCGGCGGCTGGGGCTTCACCCAGGCGTACGGGACGCTCACCCCGCCGGGCGGGCCGCCGGTGCGGGTCGAGTCGGCCCACCCGGCGGCCCCGTACGCGCTGGACCAGGTCGGGTTCTGGCGCACCGACCTGGCGGCACAGCCGCCGGCCACCCCCGACGCGGGGCTGTCGATCCTCGCCGGGGACTTCAACGCCACCCTCGACCACGCCCCGCTGCGCGACCTGCTCGCCACCGGGTACGTCGACGCGGCCGACGCCACCGGCGCCGGGCTCGTCGGCACCTGGGGCCCGTACGACGGCGACCCGATCCCGCCGGTGACGATCGACCACGTGCTGGTGGACCGGCGGATCGCCGTCCGGTCCGTGTCGGTGCGCGCGGTGCCGGGCAGCGACCACCGCGCGGTCCTCGCCGAGCTGCGCCTGCCCGCCGCCTGAGCCGCCCTACACGTGGGCGCGGTCCAGGCCGTAGGTGAGGGCGTCGACGAGGGCGTGCCAGGACGCCTCCACGACGTTGGGGTGCACGCCGACGGTGGTCCAGTCGCGGCCCGCCCCGTCGGCGGTCTCCACCAGCACCCGGGTCACCGCGCCGGTGCCGTGGCTGCCCTCCAGGATGCGCACCTTGTAGTCGGCCAGCTCGAAGTCGCGCAGCTCCGGGTAGTGCCGGGACAGGCCGACCCGCAGCGCCTCGTCGAGCGCGTTGACCGGCCCGTTGCCCTCGGCCGTGGCGATCAGCCGCTCGCCGCGTACCCGGATCTTGACGGTGGCCTCGGAGACCACCGAGCCGTCCTCCCGGTGCTCGACCAGCACCCGGTAGGACTCCAGGGCGAACGGCCGGACCGGGGCGGCGTCGGGCAACTCGGAGCGGACCAGCAGCTCGAACGAGGCGTCGGCGGCCTCGAAGGACCAGCCGCCGGCCTCCAGCTCCTTGACCCGCCGGGTCACCCGGGACAGGGTCTCCGGATGGCCGGCCAGGTCCAGGCCCAGCTCGCGGCTCTTCAGCTCGACGCTGGCCCGGCCGGCCATCTCGGTGATCAGGATCCGCATGTCGTTGCCCACCACGGTCGGGTCGACGTGGTTGTAGAGCAGCGGATCCACCTTGATCGCGCTCGCGTGCAGCCCCGCCTTGTGGGCGAAGGCGGCGGCCCCGGCGTACGCCTGGTGGGTGTCGGGGGCGATGTTGGCGATCTCGGCGATGGCGTGGGAGACCCGCACCATCTGCTCCAGGCAGCCCTCCGGTAGGACCGGCAGCCCGAGCTTGAGCTGGAGGTTGGCGGCGACGGCGAAGATGTCGGCGTTGCCGGGACGCTCGCCGTAGCCGTTGGCGGTGCCCTGCACGTGGCGCACGCCGGCCTCGACGGCGGCGATGGTGTTGGCCACCGCGCAGGCGGTGTCGTTCTGGGCGTGCATGCCCAGGCGGGCCGGGTCGACGCCGGTGCGGGCGGTCAGGTCGGCGATGGCGGCGCTGACGCGGGAGGGCAGCATGCCGCCGTTGGTGTCGCAGAGCACCATCACCTCGGCGCCGGCTGCCAGCGCGGTCTGCACGACCTCCGCGCCGTACGCGGGGTCGTGCCGGTAGCCGTCGAAGAAGTGCTCGCCGTCGACGAAGACCCGCCTCCCCTCGGCGACGAGGTGGCGCACCGTGTCCCGGATCATCGCCAGGTTCTCCTGCGCGGTGGTGCGCAGCGCCCGCTCGACGTGCCGAAGGTCGGCCTTGGCGACCAGCGCGACGGCCGGGGTCTGCGCGTCGAGCAGCGCCCGCACCTGCGGGTCGTCGGCGACGGCGACGCCGGCCTTGCGGGTGGCCCCGAACGCCACGAGCAGGGCGTGTTTCAGGTCGAGTTCGGTGCGGGCCCGGCGGAAGAACTCGGTGTCCTTGGGCACCGCGCCCGGCCAGCCGCCCTCGATGAAGCCCACGCCGAACTCGTCGAGCAGTCGGGCCACGGCGAGCTTGTCGACCACCGAGTAGGTGAGCCCCTCGCGCTGGGCACCGTCGCGCAGCGTCGTGTCGTACAGCTGGAACGTCATGGGGAGTCCTTTCGGGCGCGGGCGGGACGGGTGGGGGTGGCGGAGGGGGACCAACAAAAAGACCCCCCGCGGATGCGGGAGGTCTGCGCGCTCGGCGAGTCGGTTGCCGGGCGCGCTAGTTGCCAATAATGACGACGGTGCTGGTCACGGTCGCCACTCTGCCACCCCCACCCGGGTTTCGGGAGGAACAATCCACATGTCGGGACGGTCACGGAGGGTGGCCATACCGCAGGTCGGGTCGCCCACGGGGCGAAACGCGCCGCTGGTGATCGACTTCACAAGTCATCCGGCCGCTACCGAGCCGAAACACCACTGCGGCAGTATCTGGAACCGATCAAGTTACCGGCCCCGTGCCGCTGTCAAGGAGGACCCGTGCTCACTGTCGGTGACCGCTTCCCCGAGTACGAACTGACCGCCTGCGTCTCGCTGGACGCCGACCGGGCGTTCGAGTCGATCAACCACAAGTCGTACGAGGGCAAGTGGCGGGTGGTCTTCTTCTGGCCGAAGGACTTCACGTTCATCTGCCCGACGGAGATCGCCGAGTTCGGTCGGCTCAACGGCGAGTTCGCCGACCGGGACGCCCAGGTGCTCGGCGTGTCGGTGGACAACGAGTTCGTCCACTACGCCTGGCGCAAGGACCACCCCGACCTGCGTGAGCTGCCGTTCCCGATGCTCAGCGACATCAAGCGCGAGCTGACCGACGCCTGCGGCGTGCTCGGCGCCGACGGCGTGGCCCAGCGGGCCACCTTCATCGTCGACCCGGACAACGAGATCCAGTTCGCCATGGTGACCGCCGGCTCCGTCGGCCGCAACGTCTCCGAGGTGCTGCGCGTGCTCGACGCCCTGCAGACCGACGAGCTGTGCCCGTGCAACTGGAACAAGGGCGGCGACACCCTCGACGCCACCAGGCTGCTCGCCGGCGCCGGGGCCTGACGATGGGCCTCGACGCGATCAAGGCGGCCCTGCCCGAGTACGCCAAGGACATCAAGCTCAACCTGGGCTCCACCGTGGGCGCCTCCACCCTGAAGCCGGAGCAGGCGTGGGGCACGGCGCTGGCCTGTGCCGTCGCCGCCCGCAACCCGGTCGTGCTGCGGGAGATCGCCGCCGAGGCGGCCACCCACCTCACCCCCGAGGCGGTCGAGGCGGCGAAGGGCGCCGCGACGATCATGGCGATGAACAACGTCTACTACCGGGCCAAGCACCTCATCGGCGACGAGAACTACGCGTCGATGCCGGCCCGGCTGCGGATGCAGATCATCGCGCGGCCGGGCGTGGAGAAGGGCGACTTCGAGCTGTGGTGCCTCGCCGTCTCGGCGATCACCGGCTGCGGCGTCTGCCTGGAGTCGCACGAGAAGACCCTGCGCGCCGCCGGGTTCACCCGGGAGCAGGTGCACGAGGGGCTGCGCATCGCCGCCGTCGTGCACGCCGCCGCCGTGGCCCTCGACGCGCAGGCCGCGCTCGCCTGAGCCGTACGCCCGGACACCCGCCGGCGCCGCACCCCCGCGGCCCGGCGGGTGTCCGCGTGTAGGCGGCCCGGCGAGGGGCCGGCGTGTAGGCGGCCCGGGGCCCGGGTAGGTGGTCGTTCGGAGACGATCCCTCCGAGACGACCCCTCCGAGACGACCACAACGGTCGGGGCAGGAGCACCCATGGACAGGCTCGACCCGCACGCCGCCACCGGCACGCCCGACCCGATGCGGCACGGCGACCAGGGCGCGATCGCCGGCGGCGCCCCCGCCGGGGCGTTCGACCCGTGGAGCTACCGCGACCGGCCCTCGGTCGCCGACGCCGACCTCGTCGGCTACCACGTCGAGGCCACCGACGGCGGCATCGGCAAGATCGACAGCGCGAGCCACGAGGTCGGCGGCAGCTACCTGGTGGTCGACACCGGCCCCTGGATCTTCGGCAGGAAGGTCATGCTGCCCGCCGGCACGGTCAACCACGTCGACCACGACGCCCGCACCGTGTACGTCGACCGGGAGCGCGACCAGATCAAGGCCGCCCCCGAGTACGACGAGGACAGCCACGGCGACCCGGCGTTCCGCGACCGGCTCGGCGGCTACTACGACGAGAGCTACGGCAACCTGCCCCCGGGCACCGCGCGCTGAGCCCCCGTCCGCCGCAGCGGCCGGCGCTCACGGTGACGGCCGCCGTTCGCCGTAACGGCCGGTGGGGTTCCGGCCCACCGACCGTTACGGTGTCAGCGTGGACGCGACCGAGGACAAGCGCAGGATCCCCTTCACCGCCCTGTTCAACTTCCGCGACGTCGGCGGCTACCCGGCCGGCGACGGGCGTGCGGTCCGCTGGGGGCGGCTCTACCGCTCCGACTCCCCGCACCGCATCGACGGCCCCGACCGGGAGGCGTTCGCCGCCCTCGGCGTGCGCACCGTGATCGACCTGCGCCGCCCGACCGAGGTGGCCCGGGACGGCCGGGTCCCGGAGCTGCCCGGGCTCGCCTACCGGCACATCCACCCCGAGCACGTCGACTGGGCGGAGGCCCAGTACGAGCCCGGTTCGAGCCTCGCCCGCTTCCTCGCCGACCGGTACGCCGCCCTCGCCGGCACCGGTGCGGCCGGGCTCGCCGAGGCGGTCGGGCTGATCGCCGACAGCGCCGCCGAGCCGGTCGTCGTGCACTGCGTGGCCGGCAAGGACCGCACCGGGATCGTCTGCGCGCTGACCCTGTCGGCGCTGGGCGTGAGCGACGCCGACATCGCCGCCGACTACGCGCTGAGCACCGAGGCGTCGCAGCGGTTCAGCGCCTGGGTGGCCGCCACCATGCCGGACGCCCGGGACCTGCCGGCGCCCTACCTGGCCTCGCCCGCCGAGGCGATGACGCTGTTCCTGGCCGAGCTGCGGGAGGGGCACGGCTCGGCGGAGGGCTACCTGCGGCACGCCGGCGTCACCGACGCCCAGCTCGCCGCGCTCCGCGACCACCTGCTGGAGTGAGCGCGCCCCGCCAGCTCACCAGCCCGGCCTACCCGGCCCGCCAGCTCACTCGCCCGCCCCGCCCGGCCCGCCCGCCCCGTCGGGCTGCCCGGCGGAGTTAAGAAGGGGCCCCTCCTCTACAGAATGCGTTAAGAAGGGGCCCTTCCTTGCACCTACAGGCGGGTCACCCAGCCGTGCGGGTCGGCGGCCCGGCCGCGCTGGATGTCGACCAGCCGCTGCTGCAACGCCGTGGTCACCGGGCCCTGCCCGCCGTCGGCGACGGCGAACTCGCCGTCGGGGTACTTGACCCGGCCGATCGGCGTGATCACCGCCGCCGTGCCGCAGGCGAACGCCTCGCGCAGCCGGCCGCTGGCCGCGTCGGCCTGCCAGTCGGCGAAGCTGACCGGCCGCTCCTCGACCCGGTGGCCGGCCTCGGCGGCCAGGGTGAGCAGCGCGTCCCGGGTGATGCCGGGCAGGATGGTGCCGGTCAGCGGCGGGGTGACGAGGGTGTCGTCGTCGTAGACGAAGAAGACGTTCATCCCGCCCAGCTCGTCGACGTAGCGGCGCTCCACCGCGTCGAGGAAGACGACCTGGTCGCAGCCGGCCTCGGTCGCCTCGGCCTGGGCGGCGAGCGAGGCGGCGTAGTTGCCGCCGCACTTGGCCGCGCCGGTGCCGCCGGGGGCGGCGCGGGTGTAGTCCGGCGAGACCCAGACCGTGACCGGCTTGACCCCGCCCGAGAAGTACGACCCGGCCGGGGAGGCGATCACCACGTAGAGGTATTCGTTGGACGGCCGGACGCCGAGGAAGACCTCGCTGGCGATCATGAACGGGCGCAGGTAGAGGCTGGCCCCGTCGCCCTCCGGGATCCAGTCCCGGTCGATGTCGACGAGCCGGCGCAGCGAGTCGACGAACAGCTCCGGGGGCAGCTCCGGCATCGCCATCCGGCGGGCCGAGTCGACGAACCGGGCGGCGTTGGCCTCCGGCCGGAACATGGTGATCGACCCGTCGGCGAGCCGGTAGGCCTTCAGCCCCTCGAAGATCTCCTGCGCGTAGTGCAGCACGGCGGAGGCCGGGTCCATCGGGATCGGCCCGCGCGCCTCGACCCGGGCGTCGTACCAGCCCTTGCCCTCGGCGTACCGGATCGTGACCATGTGGTCGGTGAAGACGCGGCCGAACCCCGGGGCCGCGAGCAGGGCCGCCCGTTCGACGGCGGATACCGGCGTGGGATTCGGACGGATCTCGAAGTCGAGCATGTCACCACCGCTCATCGCGCGTGCCTCCCTGGGGAACGACGGCGCGCGGGACCGCACGCCGGAGGAAAGTGCTGCCAGAAACCTACCCCGAACGCTCGTTCAGCGGGTAGCGCCAACCGACGGGCGGTGGCTTCTGACAGGGGTGCCGGCGGTGCCGGCCGCCGGGTGCGCGACGGCTACCCGGTCGTTCAGGCCACCGCGTAGCCGGCGAGCCGGTCGCCTACCTCGGCGGTGCGCAGCGGTACGCCCGCGCCCCGGTTGGCCAGCTCCGTGCCGACGGCGGCGGTGACCCGGGCGGCGGCCTCGGCGTGCCCGAGCTGGTCGAGCAGCAGGGCGGCGGAGAGCACGGCGGCGACCGGGTCGGCGACGCCCTGGCCGGCGATGTCCGGCGCGGAGCCGTGCACCGGCTCGAACATCGACGGGTACGCCCCGGACGGGTTGATGCAGCCGCTGGCGGCCAGCCCGATGCCGCCGGTGACGGCGGCGGCGATGTCGGTGAGGATGTCGCCGAAGAGGTTGTCGGTGACCACCACGTCGTAGCGCTGGGGCTGGGTGACCAGGAACATCGCGGCGGCGTCGACGTGCTGGTATTCCGTGGCGACGTCGGGGTGCTCGGCGGCCACGGCCTCGAAGGCGCGGGCCCACAGCGACCCGGCGTGGGTCAGCACGTTGGTCTTGTGCACCAGGGTCACCTTGCGCCGCTCGCGGCGCGACGCCCGGGCGAACGCGTCGCGGATGACCCGCTCCACGCCGTGCCGGGTGTTCAGGCTCTCCTCGGTGGCCACCTCGGCCGGGGTGTCCCGGTGCAGGGAGCCGCCCGCCCCGGCGTAGAGCCCCTCGGTGCCCTCGCGGACCACGACCAGGTCGACCTCGCCGGGCTTGACGTTGGCCAGCGGGCCGGCCACGCCGGGCCACAGCCGCGAGGGGCGCAGGTTGACGTACTGGTCGAAGGCGAAGCGGAGCTTGAGCAGCAGGCCCCGCTCCAGCACGCCCGGCGGGACGGTCGGGTCGCCGACGGCCCCGAGCAGGATCGCGTCGTGCCCGGCCAGCTCGGTCAGCACCGATTCCGGCAGCACCTCGCCGGTGCGGTGGTAGCGGGCCGCGCCGAGGTCGTAGGCGGTGGTCTCCACCCCGGGGAGCACGGCGTCGACGACCTTGAGGGCCTGCGCGACCACCTCGGGTCCGATCCCGTCACCGGCCACCACCGCGATGCGTGCCACGTCCTCAGCTCCCTCGCCTCGTCGTCTTCGCCCAACGGTACGGCCCCGTCCCGCCTCCCGGTACGAGCCTTCCACAATTCGGGAAAGCGGAATGCACAGCAGGCTCCCAGGTGGGATTCATGGTGCGGTCAACTTCCCTGCGTAGGGTCGGTGGCGAACGGGTCACGGGGGCCCGGACGGGTGGTCGCCGCGGTGCTGCGGCGCCGTCAGCGAATGGAGCGGCAGCGATGCGCATCGACGAGCAACCCCGGCAGCGCTGGGTCGACCAGCAGCCGCGCACCCGCTGGGTCGACCAGACCGCCTTCGCCAGCCGCCGCCCCGACCTGCGGCTGGGCACCCGCAGCCACCGCCTCGACGCCGCCGGCGGCGCCGCCGTCGACCGGATCGCCGTGCAGCACACCGTCCGGACCGGCACCGCCGAATACTCGCTGCTGCTCAACGCCCCGAGCTGGCTGGGCCGGCGCGGGGTCGGCGCGGCGCTGGCCGACGCCGTCGCCGAACTGCGCGCCGTCGACCTCACCTACGGCCCGACCCGCCCCGACAGCCTGGTCTCCCGGCTGCGCCGGGGAGAGATCAGCCCCGAGTCGTACGCGCCGCTGGCCGACCTGGTCGACCGGTGCGCCGCGATGCGGGCGGCCACCGACGGCTGGTTCGACGCGTGGGCGGTGCCCGGCGGCTTCGACCCGGGCGGCCTGCTCGGCGGCTGGGCGGTGGAGCGGGCCGCGGCCCGGCTGCGCGCCGCCGGCATCCACGACTACGCCGTGCTCACCGGCGCCGACCTCGTCGTGCGCGGCCACGCCCCGCACGGCGGCCCGTGGCGGGTGGCGGTGCACCACCCGACCGACCCCCGGCGCGCCCCGCTGGCGCTGGAGATGACGGCCGGTGCGGTGGGGACCTCCGGGGTGACCGGCCGGCGGGGCCACGTGGTCGACCCGCACACCGGGGAGCCGGCCGACCAGCTCGACGCGGCCACCGTGATCGGCCCGGACCTGGCGGTGGCCGACGCCTACGCCACCGCGCTCTACGCCGCCGGCCCCGCGGGGCTGGCCTGGTTCCGCAACGGATCGGACTACCGGGCGCTGTTCGCCCACCGCCGACGCTGAGCGCACGCCATCCGCACCGGCCGGCCTTCGCATCCCGGCCGCCGGGTGGTCGGCGATCGGCCCCCACGGTCTCGGCAACGACCGTGGGGGCCGATCAGCGACGAGTGCGCGTGGCTCGCGCAATCGAGGGGTGCGGGACCGGCCGGGCCCGAGGTCAGACCACGCCACCCGAAGACGGGCCGACGACCGAACTCAGCCAGTGACCGCACGAGTACGCTAGCGAATCGACGCAACTCGACGCAAGAGTCTCCACAGCGGACCGTCTCCGGGGGACGGTCGGAAGATTCGCGGTTGACCTGCGGTGGGGTCGCGGTGACTTCCCGGCCACAAGATGGCACGCTGTCCGCCGTGAGTTTCGATCTGAGCGTGTGGGCCCTCCCGGACGGGGCCACGCCCGCGGACGTGCGGGCAGCGGTGCAACGGTGCCGGCAGGGGCAGCACGGCGAACGTTACCCGGACCCGCGGGTCGTCGCCTTCTACCGGGCGATCACGGCCAGGTATCCCGACCGGCCGGCCGGCCCGGGTACCCCGTGGGAGGTCGCGCCGCTGCACGCGGCGAACGACCACATCGAGATGAACCTCAACCCCGCCTGCGAGGACCAGGTGCTGCTCGACATCGAGCGGCTGGCCGGCGAGTACGACCTGATGCTCTTCGACTACCAGGACGGTTCGGTCTATCCGCCGCCCGCGCGCACCCGGCGCTGAACCGGCCCGTCCGCTGAACCGACCCGACACGATCTGATCCGACGCGGTACGACACGACGCGGGGCCCGGCCGATTCGGCCGGGCCCCGCGGTCGTCCCAGGTGGACCGTGCGCGACGGTCCACGATGGACGGATACTACTCGTCGCGCAGGTCGGCGGCGCTGGCCGAGGTCGCGCCGATCGAGTCGGCCGCCGAGGTGAGCAGGTCGGCGCCGAGGGCCTGGTCGACCGTGAGGGTCATCAGGGTCTCGCCGCCGGCCTCCCGGCGGGCCACCTGCATGGCAGCGATGTTGATGCCGGCCTCGCCGAGCAGCGTGCCGACGGTGCCGACCACGCCCGGGCGGTCCACGTAGCGCAGGAAGAGCAGGATGCCCTCCGCGCCGATCTCCACGTCGAAGCCGTCCACCTCGGTCAGCTTCAGCACGTCGCGGGCGCCCGCCGCGGCGACCGTGCCGGAGACGCTGACGGTGCGGCCGTCGGGCAGCGCGCCGCGGACCGTCACCAGGGTCGGGTGGTCGGTCGTCTCGGCCTGGCTGGCCAGGTTGACCTCGACGCCCCGCTCGGCGGCCAGGTGCGGCGCGTTGACGTAGGTGACCTGCTCCTCGACCACCGAGCTGAACAGCCCCTTGGTCGCGGCGAGCTTGAGCACCGACACGTCGTGGGCGACGGCCGCGCCGCGCACCTCGACGGTGACGCTGGCGGCCACCCCGCCGGCCACGGCGGTGAACGCGCGGCCCAGCTTCTCGGCCAGCGGCAGCAGCGGGCGGATGTCCTCGGCGACGACGCCGCCGGCCTGGACGTTGACCGCGTCCGGCACGAACTCGCCCTGCAGGGCCAGCTTCACGCTCTTGGCCACGGCGAGGCCGGCCTTGTCCTGCGCCTCGGCGGTGGACGCGCCCAGGTGCGGGGTGGCCACCACGTTGTCGAAGGCGAACAGCGGCGAGGAGGTGCACGGCTCCTTGGCGTACACGTCGACGCCCGCGCCGCCGACGCGGCCCTCGGCGATCGCGTCGGCCAGGGCCTGCTCGTCGACCAGCCCGCCCCGGGCGGCGTTGACGATCCGCACGCCCGGCTTGACGATCGCCAGCTCCTTCTCGCCGATCAGGCCCACGGTCTCCGGGGTCTTCGGCAGGTGGATCGAGATGAAGTCGCTCTCCCGCAGCAGCTCCTCCAGCCCGACCAGGCGCACGCCGAGCTGGGCGGCGCGGGCCGGCTGGATGTAGGGGTCGTACGCGATCAGCCGGGTGCCGAAGGCGGCCATCCGGGACGCGAAGAGCACCCCGATGCGGCCGAGGCCGACGACGCCGACGGTCTTGCCCTGCACCTCGACGCCGGTGTACTTGGACCGCTTCCACTCGCCGGCCTTGAGCGCGGCGCTGGCGCTGGCGGTGTTGCGGGCCACGGCGAGCAGCAGCGCGACGGCCTGCTCGGCGGCGGAGACGATGTTGGAGGTGGGGGCGTTGACGACCATGACGCCCCGCGCGGTGGCGGCCGGCACCTCGACGTTGTCCAGGCCCACACCGGCCCGGGCGACCACCTTCAGCCGCGGGGCGGCGGCGATCGCCTCGGCGTCGATCTGCGTGGCGCTGCGCACGATCACCGCGTCGGCCTCGGAGAGCGCGGAGAGCAGGGCCGGGCGGTCGGTGCCGTCGACGTGACGGACGTCGAAGTCGTGGGCGAGCACCTCGATGGCGGCGGGGGCGAGTTCTTCGGCGATCAGTACGACAGGATTCATCGGTCCTCGTAGAGGTCGTATGGCGGTCGGCCGGGGCGACGGGGCGCCGCGCTGCGCCCTGCGCTGGTTCGTGCCATGGCCGTCAGGTGCCGGCTACGCACCTACCCGCGATCGTAGGGCGCGGGCCGCCCGGCGTGCCCCGGACGCTGGGGTGAGTGCCCTCACAAACCCGACATGTCAAGGGTGTTAAGGCTGGGTGAAATGACACGGCGACCCGCCCGACGCCGGGGAGAGCGTCGGGCGGGTCGCCGCGGTGCGGGCAGTGCTCAGGCGGTCTCGGTGATCGGCCGGTCGACCCAGCTCATCATGGACCGCAGCTTCTGGCCGGTCGCCTCGATCGGGTGCGCCGCGCCCTCGGCCCGCCACTTGGCGAAGTTGGGGCGGCCGTTGTCGTCCTCGGCGATCCACTCGCGGGCGAACTCGCCCGACTGCACCTCGGACAGGATCTTGCGCATCTCCTCCTTGACCCGGGCGTCGACGACGCGCGGGCCCCGGGACAGGTCGCCGTACTCGGCGGTGTCGGAGACGCTGTAGCGCATCCGGGCGATGCCGCCCTCGTACATCAGGTCGACGATCAGCTTCAGCTCGTGCAGGCACTCGAAGTAGGCGATCTCCGGGGCGTAGCCCGCCTCGGTGAGCACCTCGAAGCCGGTCTGCACCAGCGCCGCCGCGCCGCCGCAGAGGACCGCCTGCTCGCCGAACAGGTCGGTCTCCGTCTCCTCCTTGAAGGTGGTCTTGATCGCGCCCGCCCGGGTGCCGCCGATGCCCTTGGCGTACGCCAGGGCCAGGGCGAACGCGGTGCCGCTGGCGTCCTGCTCGACGGCGACGAGGCAGGGCACGCCCTTGCCGTCGACGTACTGACGGCGGACCAGGTGACCCGGGCCCTTCGGGGCGACCATCGCCACGTCCACGTCGGCCGGGGGCTTGATCAGGTCGTACCGGATGTTGAAGCCGTGGCCGAAGAAGAGCGCCTTGCCCGGGGCCAGGTTCGGGGCGATCGCCTCGGTGTAGAGGCCGCGCTGCGCGGTGTCCGGGGCCAGGATCATGATCACGTCGGCCTCGGCCGCGGCCTCCGCCGGGGTGAGCACCCGCAGGCCCTGCTCCTCGGCCTTGGGCCGGCTCTTCGAGCCCGCCGGCAGGCCGATCACCACGTCGACGCCGGAGTCGCGCAGCGACAGCGCGTGGGCGTGGCCCTGGCTGCCGTACCCGATCACCGCGACCTTCTTGGCCTGGATCAGGCCGAGGTCGGCATCGTCGTCGTAGTACACCTCAACGCTCATTGACTTCCCTTTCGTACGGCGGCCCGGGTATGGCCCGTCGTGGCTTGTGCGGTCGGTGGTGCGGGGAATCAGGCGGCCCGCAGGGCCGGGCCCGCGGTGATCGAGCGCGAGCCGCGCCCGATCGCCACCGTCCCGGACTGGACCATCTCCTTGATTCCGTACGGTTCGAGGTCGCGCAGCAGCGCGTCCAGCTTGTCGGGGGTGCCGGTGGCCTCGATCGTCAGCGTGTCGGGCGCGACGTCGACGACCCGGGCGCGGAACAGGTTGACCGTCTCCAGCACCTGGCTGCGTGCCGCGCGGTCGGCGCGGACCTTGACCAGCAGCAGCTCCCGGGCGACCGAGACCTGCGGGTCCAGCTCGACGATCTTGAGCACGTTGACCAGCTTGTTGAGCTGCTTGGTCACCTGCTCCAGCGGGGACGACTCGGCGTTGACCACGATGGTGATCCGCGAGACGTCCGGGTTCTCGGTCTCGCCGACGGCGAGGCTGTCGATGTTGAAGCCGCGCCGGGAGAACAGCCCGGAGACCCGGGCCAGGACGCCCGGCTTGTTCTCCACCAGCACGGAAAGCGTGTGCATCGTCATGGTTAGATGTCGTCCTCGTCGAAGGCCGGGCGGACGCCGCGGGCGAACATGATCTCGTCGTTGCTGGTGCCGGCGGCCACCATCGGCCACACCATCGCGTCCTTGCCGACCACGAAGTCGATCACGACGGGGGCGTCGTTGATCGCCATCGCGGCCTCGATGGTCTTGTCGACGTCGGCGGCGTTCTCGCAGCGCAGGCCGACGCAGCCGAGGGCCTCGCCGAGCTTGACGAAGTCGGGGATGCGGTGCTTGTGGGTGCCCAGCTCGGTGTTGGAGTAGCGCTCGTTGTAGAACAGCGTCTGCCACTGCCGGACCATGCCGAGGTTGCCGTTGTTGATCACGGCGATCTTGACCGGGATGCCCTCCAGCGCGCAGGTGGCCAGCTCCTGGTTGGTCATCTGGAAGCAGCCGTCGCCGTCGATCGCCCAGACCACCGTGTCCGGCCGCCCGACCTTGGCCCCCATCGCGGCCGGGACCGCGTAGCCCATCGTGCCGAGGCCACCGGAGTTGAGCCAGGTGCCCGGCTTCTCGTACGAGATGAACTGCGACGCCCACATCTGGTGCTGCCCGACGCCGGCCACGTAGACCGCGTCCGGGCCGGCGATCTTGCCGAGCCGCTCGATCACGTACTGCGGGGAGAGGGTGCCGTCGGCCGGCTCCTCGTAGCCCAGCGGGTAGCGCTCGCGCAGGTCGTCGAGCTGGGTCCACCAGTCGCCCAGGTCGGCCGGTCGGCCGGCGGCCCGCTCGGTGGTGACCGCCGCGATCAGCTCCTCGATCACGTGCTTCGCGTCGCCGACGATCGGCACGTCCGCGTGCCGGTTCTTGCCGATCTCGGCCGGGTCGATGTCGGCGTGCACGACCGTCGCGTCCGGGGCGAAGGAGTCCAGCTTGCCGGTCACCCGGTCGTCGAACCGGGCCCCCAGCGCCACGATCAGGTCGGCCTTCTGCAGGCCGTAGACGGCCGCCACGGTGCCGTGCATGCCGGGCATGCCCAGGTGCTGCCGGTGCGAGTCGGGGAACGCCCCGAGCGCCATCAGCGTGGTGACCACCGGGATGCCGGTCAGCTCCGCCAGCCGGCGCAGCCCCTCGGTGGCCCCGGCCTTGAGCACGCCGCCGCCGACGTACAGCACCGGCCGGCGGGCGCTGGTCATCAGCCGGGCCGCCTCGCGGATCTGCTTGCCGTGCGGGTGCAGGGTCGGCCGGTAGCCGGGCAGGTCCAGCGTCGGCGGCCAGGAGAAGGTGGTCTGCGCCTGCAGGACGTCCTTGGGGATGTCGACCAGCACCGGGCCGGGGCGGCCCGTCGAGGCCAGGTGGAACGCCTCGGCGAGCACCCGCGGGATCTCCTCGGCCGTCTGGACCAGGAAGTTGTGCTTGGTGATCGGCAGGGTGATGCCCTGGATGTCCGCCTCCTGGAAGGCGTCCGTGCCGATCGACGGCCGCGCGACCTGGCCGGTGATCGCCACCATCGGCACCGAGTCCATGTACGCGTCGGCGATCGGGGTGACCAGGTTCGTCGCGCCCGGGCCGGAGGTGGCCATGCAGACGCCGACCCGGCCGGTGGCCTGGGCGTAGCCGGTGGCGGCGTGGCCGGCGCCCTGCTCGTGCCGGACCAGGATGTGCCGCACCGTGGAGTCGTAGAGCGGGTCGTACGCCGGCAGGATCGCCCCGCCCGGGATGCCGAACACGACGTCGACGCCGAGCGCCTCCAGGGACCGCACGAGGGAACCGGCCCCGGAGAGCTGGACCGGCTCGGGCTGCCGTACGGCCGGGGCGGCCGGGACGGCGGCGGCGCGGCCGGTCGCCGCGGCGTCGGTCGCGGGCTCGGCGCCGGCGCGGGCCCGGCGGGCGGAGTGGGCGAGTGTCTCTGGCGTGGGTCTCGTCATTGCGGTTCAGGCCTTCGGCTGGAGTGGCTGGTGCTCTGCAAGCGTGCGACGCGGGCGGGTGCCCGCACCGATGCGATGGGTCCGATGGCAATAAAAACGGCCCTCGTGCAGACATGCACGGGGCCAGCGCACTCTCGACGACGGAGAGTGCGCTCAGGTAAGTACTCGCGGAGACCGGTTCGACGACATGCGGTCAAGCCTGCCGCATCTCACGCGATGAGTCAACTGATCCCACATTTTGGTTAACGGACGTCGGCGCGTCCTGCCCCGACGCGCCGCCCGCACCCCCCGCGAGCTGCGCGGACCCGTCCCAGTCGGCCCGCGGGGCGGGCCCGTCCCAGTCGGCGCGCTGCGCGGGCAGGCGCGCCGGCCGCACCGGGGCCGGCGGGGCCGCCGGTGCCGACACCGGGGCCGGGGACCGGCGGGCCCCGGGCGACGTCGCGGCCTCCAGCATCGCCTCCAGGTGCTCGGCCGGCACCCCCCAACCGAAGAGCGCGCCCTGGCCGAACCGGCAGCCGGCGGCGACCACGGCGGCCAACTCGGTGGGATTGGTCACCCCCTCGGCGATCACCTCCAGCCCGAGCTGGTGCCCCAGGCGCATCACGATGTCCACCATCGGGGCGAAGGGCGGCCCGTCCGCGCCGGCCGGACGGACCGGCTCGTGCTCGGCCACCAGCCCGTGATCGATCTTGAGGATGTCGATCGGCAGCCGGCGCAGCTGGCCGAGTGACGAATATCCCGCGCCGAAGTCGTCGAGGGCGATCCGGACGCCGGTGCGCCGCAGCGCGGTCAGCCGCCGGATCAGCTCGTCGAGGTCGGTGGCGACGGCGTGCTCGGTGACCTCCAGCACCAGCCGCTGCGGCGGCACGTGGTGGGCGCGCAGCGCGTCGGCGACCTGGACCACGTACTCCGGGGCGTGCAGCTCCCGGGGCGAGACGTTCACCGACACCCAGACGTCGTGCCCGTCGGCCAGCCAACGGGAGAGCTGGTAGCACGCCTGGTGCAGCACCCACGCGCCGAGCTTGGCGATCATCCCGCACTCCTCGGCCAGCGGGATGAACTCGTCCGGGCGCACGTGGCCCAGCTCCGGGTGGTGCCAGCGCAGCAGCGCCTCCGCCCCCACCGGGCGCACCGACGGCAGCGACGCCACCGGCTGGAAGACCAGCCGCAGCTCGTCGCGCTCGATCGCCCCACGCAGCTCGTGCTCCAGCGTCGTGCGGCGGCGCAGCAGCTTGTCGTACGCGCCGTCGTAGTGCTCGATCCGGTTCTTGCCGCGTTGCTTGGCATAGCGCAGGGCCAGGTCGGCGTGGCGCAGCAGCAGCTCCGTGTCCGGCTCGTCGGGCAGCCCGGCCACCCCGATGCTCACCGACAGGAAGACCGGCCCGCCCGGCTGGTCGTACGGGTCGCCGAGCACCCCCAGCAGCCGCTCGGCGATCCGCCCCGCCTCGACCGGGCGGCCCGGCACGAGCACCGCGAACTCGTCCCCGCCGAGCCGGGCGGCCAGGTCGTCGGGGCGCAGGTTGCCGCGCAGCCGCCGGCCCACCTCCGCCAGCACCTCGTCGCCCACGTCGTGCCCGCGCATGTCGTTGACGTTCTTGAAGCCGTCCAGGTCCAGCCCGAGCAGCACGCACGGGTCGCCGGAACCGGTGGCCTGGTGCAGGGCGCGCAGCAGCCCCCGCCGGTTGGCCAGGCCGGTCAGCGGGTCGGTGTGCGCCAGCTCGCGGAAGTGCGCCTCCCGCTCGGCAAGCCGGCCCGCGTAGCGGCGCACGTCGTGCAGGGCCAGGTATTGCCGGGCCACCAGGGCGAAGCCCTCCAGGCTGCCGGCGACGATGCCCAGCGCGTCGAACCGGCCGCCCTGGATCAGGTGGTACATCGCGGAGGCGGCCATCGCGCCCATCGGGACGAAGGCGTACGCGCCGTCGGAGCCGATCAGGTCGACGTCGAGCTGCCCCGGCGGGTCGGCCCGGCGCACGACCAGCGCGGCGGTCAACAGCCCCGCCGCCAGCAGCGCGGCGCCGGCCAGCACCATGCCCGGCACGGCCTGGCAGAGCCCGCCGGCGATGCCGAGCCCGCCGGAGGTCACCGCCGTGATCCCGGTGCCGAGCAGGGCCAACCGGCGGCGGGGCCGGGCGGCGCGCAGGAGCACGATCAGGGTGAGCCCGGCGGTGAGCGCGACGCTGACGGTGGCCAGCAGGATCGGCGCGCAGGCCATCGGGGTGGCGGCGCCGAGCAGCCGGGTCGGCTCGGAGAAGAGCACCCAGCCCACGAACCAGAGCGCGGTGGCCATCGTCACGCTGTCGAGGATGAGGCGGGCCGTCGCCGCGCGGGTCGCCCCCGCGCCGGGCAGCCGCAGCAGGCCCGCGCCGAAGGCGAGCGCGCTCGCCGCGACCCCGGCGGAGACCAGCGTGGCCCAGCCGGTGCGCTGCCCCTGCCGGTGGGCCAGGTGTTCGCCGGTCAGCGCCACGGCCAGCCCGACCGCGAGGCCGGCCACCGCGAAGCCCCCCGCCACGGCGACCAGCCCGGCGGCCCGCCCGCACCGGCGGCCGCCCCGCCGGGCGGAGACGACCAACAGGGCGGTCGCGCCGGCGGCGACGAGGCCGCTCAGCACCACGACGGCGATCATGCCCGGGGGGAAGTGCACGCTCCCAACTGTGCCGGATGCCCGCTGCCCATGGGGGGCCGGGTGTGCATCTGTTGGGACACGGGGCCGCGCCCCGGCGGTTGCCCCTCCGGCGGTGCAAGACTGGTACCCATGCCTGAGCTGCGGTCGAGGACCTCCACCCACGGTCGGACGATGGCCGGCGCCCGGGCCCTCTGGCGGGCCACCGGGATGACCGACGACGACTTCGGCAAGCCGATCGTCGCCATCGCCAACAGTTTCACCCAGTTCGTCCCCGGCCACGTACACCTCAAGGACCTCGGCGGCCTCGTCGCCGACGCGGTCGCGGAGGCCGGCGGGGTAGGCCGCGAGTTCAACACCATCGCCGTGGACGACGGCATCGCCATGGGCCACGGCGGCATGCTCTACTCGCTGCCCAGCCGCGAGCTGATCGCCGACGCCGTCGAATACATGGTCAACGCGCACTGCGCCGACGCCCTGGTCTGCATCTCCAACTGCGACAAGATCACGCCGGGCATGCTGCTGGCCGCGCTGCGGCTCGACATCCCCACCGTCTTCGTCTCCGGCGGCCCCATGGAGGCCGGCAAGACGGTGGCGATCGAGGGGATCGTCCACTCCAAGATCGACCTGATCGACGCGATGATCGCCTCGTCCAACGAGGCGGTCACCGACGACCAACTCGGCGAGATCGAGCGGTCCGCCTGCCCGACGTGCGGCTCCTGCTCCGGCATGTTCACCGCCAACTCGATGAACTGCCTCACCGAGGCCATCGGCCTGGCCCTGCCCGGCAACGGCTCGACGCTGGCCACCCACGCCGCCCGCCGGTCGCTGTTCGTCGAGGCCGGGCGCACCGTCGTGGAGATCGCCAAGCGGTGGTACGACGGCGACGACGCCTCCGTTCTGCCCCGGCAGATCGCCAGCCGGGCCGCGTTCGAGAACGCCGTCGCCCTCGACGTGGCCATGGGCGGGTCCACCAACACGATCCTGCACCTGCTCGCCGCCGCGAGAGAGGCCGAGCTGGACTTCTCCGTCGCCGACATCGACGCCGTCTCCCGCCGGGTGCCCTGCCTGGCCAAGGTCGCGCCGAACTCCCCGAACTACCACATGGAGGACGTGCACCGCGCCGGCGGCATCCCCGCCATCCTCGGCGAGCTGGACCGCGCCGGGCTGCTGCACCGCGACGTGCACTCCGTGCACTCCCCCACCCTCGCCCGGTGGCTCGCCGACTGGGACGTGCGCGGCGGCTCCGCCACCCCGGAGGCGATCGAGCTGTTCCACGCCGCCCCCGGCGGGGTGCGCACCACCGAGCCGTTCTCCACCACCAACCGCTGGTCGACGCTGGACACCGACGCGGCCAGCGGCTGCGTGCGGGACCGCGAGCACGCGTACAGCGCCGACGGCGGGCTGGCCATCCTGCACGGCAACCTCGCCCCGGACGGGTGCGTGGTGAAGACCGCCGGCGTGCCCGAGGAGTGCCTGACCTTCCGCGGCCCGGCCAAGGTCTACGAGTCGCAGGACGACGCCGTCACGGCGATCCTGGCCAAGGAGATCGTCGCCGGCGACGTGGTGGTGATCCGCTACGAGGGCCCGAAGGGCGGCCCCGGCATGCAGGAGATGCTCTACCCGACCTCGTTCCTCAAGGGGCGGGGGCTGGGCCGCTCCTGCGCGCTGCTCACCGACGGCCGGTTCTCCGGCGGCACCTCCGGGCTGTCCATCGGGCACGTCTCCCCCGAGGCGGCCTCCGGCGGCCTGATCGCCCTGGTCGAGCCCGGCGACGAGATCGTCATCGACATCCCGGGCCGGTCCATCGAGCTGAACGTGCCCGACGACGTGCTGGAGGCGCGGCGCATCGCACAGGAGAAGCGCCCCAAGCCGTACACGCCGACCGACCGGCAGCGCCCGGTGTCGGCGGCGCTGCGCGCGTACGCGTCGATGGCCACGTCGGCCAGCGACGGCGCCTACCGCCGCGTCCCGGAGTAGAAGGAAGGGCCCCTTGTTAACGCCTGGCGTATAGAAGGGGCCCCTTCTCACCACCCGGCGTTCCCCGCCCGGCCAGGCCCGGGTGCCTGCGGCACGTCGGCCGTGGCCGATCGTGGACAGTTCCCGCACGCAGCGAACGGCAACTGTCCACGATCCACACTTGTGGAAGCGACCGTCCGGCCGCTGGCCGGCCTCGACGACGACGGTCGCGGCGGCATTGCCGCTCATCACGGCGTTGCGCATGCTCGGGCTCCGCGCCCAACTCGATTCGCCGAGCGCCCTGGAGCGCGCCCGACGGATCGTGACGGCAGGGGCTGATTCAGGACTCTGCTCGTGCGGCGGAGGGTTCGCCGCGCGCCTGGGTGACAGGTGGCGAGGTCGTTGGCGGTGGCCACGCTCGCGGCGGTGACCACGGTGGCGGCGACCGGCGTGGGCCTGGCGTGGCAGTGCAGTTCGTCGACTACCCGAGGGCTGATCAACATCATGTCGGGAAAATGGGGGTGTCCTGGACGCGGGATACCGCCACCTCCCCGACATGACGCGCCGCTCAGGCGGCGCGGCGCTCAGGCGGTGGGCGCGCCCCGGAGCAGGCCGCGGGCGTACGCGATGGCCGCCGGGGTGTCCGGGAAGACCAGGCCGTCGCGGCGCAGCTCGTCGGCCACCCCCAGCGTGGCGAGCACCTGGTCGTGGCCGGGGGTGATGCCGGAGAGCAGCACGGTGATCCCCCGGCCGCGCAGCCGCCGGATCGCGTCGCCCAGCACGTGCGCCCCGGTGGCGTCCAGGGCCGACACCCGGGACATCCGCAGGATGACCACTCGCACGTCGGCGACGTCGGAGAGCTGGAGCAGGAAGGTGTGCGCGGCGGCGAAGAACAGCGGCCCGTCCAGCCGGTACGCCACGATGTGCTCGTCGAGCAGCGCGTGCTCCTCGGCGCTGTGCTCGCCCCGGTCGAGGGGCACCTGTTCCAGCCTGGCGCTGCGGGCCACCGCGCGCAGCGCGATGACGATCGCGACGGCGATGCCGACGGCCACGGCGGTCACCAGGTCCCAGATCACGGTGACGGCGAAGGTGAGCACGAGCACCAGCGCGTCGCCCCGGGTGGCGCGCGCCAGCGCCAGGAGCGAGGCGGCCTCGACCATCCGTACGGTGGTGGCGAGCAGCACCCCGGCGAGCGCCGCGAGGGGGATGCGGCCGACGAGCGGCGCGGCGGCGAGCACGATCGCGGCGAGCGCGACGGCGTGGGTCAGCGCGGCCAGCTTCGACGACGCCCCGGCGCGCACGTTCACGGCGGTGCGGGCGATGGCGGCGGTGGCGGGGATGCCGCCGAACAGCGGGGACGCGAGGTTGGCCAGCCCCTGCCCGAACAGCTCCTTGTCGGGGTCGTGCCGCTCGCCGACGGTCATCCCGTCGGCGACGGTGGCCGACAGCAGGCTCTCCAGCGCGGCGAGGGCGGCGACGGCGAGCGCGGAGGGCAGCAGCACGCCGACGGCGCCGGGGTCGAGGAAGCCCAGCGACGGCGCGGGCAGCCCCTGCGGCAGCGCGCCGATGCGGACCAGGTCGACCGGCGCGGCCTCCGCGAGGATCGTCGCGGCGGCGACCCCGAGCAGGGAGAACGGCACGCCGGGCCGCCAGCGGCCGCCGAGCAGCATCAGCGCCGCGACGCCGAGGGCCACCGCGAGGGCCACCGGCCGGGGGTGTACGACGAACCGGGCGACCGCGTCGGCGGCCACCGCCCACACCCGGTCGCCGTGCGCGTCGGTGACACCGAGCGCGGCGGGCACCTGTTGCAGGGCGATGACCACGGCGATGCCGGCGGTGAAGCCCTCGATGACGGGGGTGGGCAGGTAGCGGACGTACCGGCCGAGGCGGGCCAGCGCGAGGGCGATCAGCACGAGGCCGGCCATCGCGCCGACCATCAGCACCCCGGTCGGGCCGAACTGCTGCACCACGGGCACCAGCACCACGGTCATCGCGCCGGTGGGGCCGGAGACCTGGAGGTTGGAGCCGCCGAAGACCGCGGCCACGGCACCGGCGACGACGGCGGTGACCAGCCCCGCCTGCGCGCCGAGCCCGGAGGTGACGCCGAAGGCGAGGGCCAGCGGCAGGGCGACGATCGCGACGGTGAGGCCGGCGAGCAGGTCGCGGCGGGGCGAGCGGCGTACGGCGTGCCAGTCGGCGCGGCCAGGCAGCAGGCCGAGGACGCGGTCGCGGACGGCGGCGGTCGCGGCAGTGGCGGCTGTCGCGGCTGTGGCGGCGCTCACCGGCCCGCACCGGGCCGCGAGCCGGTCTCCCCGCTGGCGGCCGGAGCCGGGCCGGCAGTCGGCACGGCGTCGGCGCGCAGCTCGTCGAGGAGGGCGTCGCGGTCGGTGAGGACCGCGCCGAGGATGCGCCGCCCGGCGGCCAGCAGGTCGGCCACGTCGGGGGTGCTGAGGGAGTACATGACCAGGGGGCCGTCGCGGTGGGAGGCGACCATGCCGGCGCGGCGCAGCACGGCGAGCTGCTGGGAGAGGTTGGACGCCTCGACGTCGATGACGGCGAGCAGGTCGCGGACGGGCTTCGGCCCGTCCTGGAGCAGTTCGAGCACGCGGATGCGCACGGGGTGCCCGAGGGTGCGGAACAGCTCGGCCTTGGCCTGGTACAGCGGCACGGACACCTGGGGACTCCCGGCTCGACGACCCATACGTGAAGACTTTACCACTTGCAGAAGTCTTCAAGTCGTGAGCCGGGACACCCCGCGACCCGGTCAGGCCGCCGGGACGAACCGGGCCGCGTCGGCCACCACGTACCCGTCGGTGGCCTCCGTGCGGATCAGCACGCTGCCCGCCGAGCCCGCCGCGAACTCGTACGCCCCGAGCGACACCCACTGCCCGCCCGAGCCGCGCTGGTCCACCGTGCGGGTGGTCACACCCCCGGCGTGCGCCACGTCCACCGGGACGTTGCTCGCCCGGTTCGCGTCGGCCGTCCAGCGCAGCTGGACCGTCCACGTGCCGGCGGCCGGCAGCGCCGGGGTGAACCGCAGCCGGTTGACGCCCTTGCCGGTGTTGCCGTCGTGCTCGTAGTCGGTGCCGTAGTAGCCGCCGACCTGGGTGCTGCCCACCCAGACCCCGCCCCGGGTCACCCCGGCCGAACGGTTGTCGACCACGATCTCGCCCTCGGTGACGGGCGGCCAGGTGAGGATCTGCCCGTCGGCGCGCAGCCGGGCCTGGAGGGCGCCGACGTCGACCCGCTGCGCCGGCACGCCCGCGTCCAGGGCCAGCTTCGCCGCCGTCGCGGCGGACTGGGCGAGGATCATGAACACCGGCTCCATCCGGATCGAGCCGTACGCGATGTGGCTGGCCGCCAGGCAGACCGGGACGAACAGGTTGGCGCACTGCCCCTGCGCGGGCACGATCGACCGGTAGCTGACCGGGTACGGCCCCGGCACCCCCACCTGCACGTCGCCCTCGTTCTTCACCACCCCGTTCACCACCACCCGCTGGCAGTTGTGCGAGTCCATCGTGTAGCTGGCCAGGCCGACCGAGTCGGCGACCCGCACCGCGCCCCGGCAGTCCCGCTCCGTCATCACGTAGTCGGCGAGCATCCGCCGCGCCTCGCGGACGTACAGCTGGGGTGGCCAGCCGCCGGTGGCGGTGAACTCGTCGGCGGCCAGGCCCCAGGCGGCGGTGTCGGCCCGGACCGACGCCGGCAGCCGGGGGTCGTTGGCCAGGAACCACAGCAGGCCCTGCTGGTACGCCCGGTGCTCGGCCACCATCGTCTGCCGCTGCGCCCAGGTGGCCGTCGGGTACGCGTGGCTGGCCCCGATGAAGTCGGTGGAGAACGCCCCGGTGTTGTTGGAGTCGGTCTTGCCGCCGCCGACGCTCTGGGTGGTGAAGAACGGGCCGGTATAGCCGGCCTGCACGTAGCGCAGCAGCAGCTCGTAGTCGGCCGGGTCGTAGCCGGCCGGCTTCGGGAACGGGATCCGGTCGGCGGCCCGGGTGAGGCACATCCGGAAGTTGTACGCCTGGATCCGGTCGTCGCCGGTGCCGTTGGGCGCGACGGGGGCGGCGGAGATGCCGGGGAGCAGGCCGCTCGCGGCGTTGCCCGGCACCACGTACGGGTCGACGGGCAGGGTGAACTGGTGCGCCCCGCGCAGCTGCACCCCGTTGATCGTCTCGCCGTACACCGAGTTGGCCTCCCGGCCCACCGTGTACGACACCCCGGCCGCCGCCATGAGGTCGCCCTCGTACGTGGCGTCGACGAACATGCCGCCCGCGAAGAGCTGCCCGTTGTCGGTGGCCAGGCCGGTGAGCCGGTCGCCGGCGCGGGTCACGGCGGTGAGCCGGGCGTCGAGGTGGACCGGGATCGCGTGCTCGGCGAGCAGGTCGGCGAAGACGGCGGCGGCGACGTGCGGCTCGAAGACCAGCCGCATCGGCGAGGTGGGGGTGACGGCCGCGCCGGCGTACTTCGCGTGGACCCGGCGGTAGAACTCCCCGGCGAGGCCGCCGATGGCGGCGCTGGTGCCGCTGTCGGTGTAGCCGAGGCCGCCGGTGGTCAGCCCGCCGACGTGGCCGCCCGGCTCCACGATCAGCGCGGTGCGCCCCAGCCGGCGCATCTGCACGGCGGCCATGATCCCGGCCGACGTCGCGCCGTAGACGACCAGGTCGGCGGTGACCGTGGCGGCGGCGAGGGCGGGCAGGCCGGCGGCGGGCAGGCCGGGTCCGGCGGCGGCCTGGGCGGGCGGGCCGAGCCCGGTGGCGGGGGCGGCGACGAGGAGGGTGGCGCCGCCGAGGCGCAGCAGGTGGCGGCGGTCGAACGAGAGCGGCATCGCGCAGGCCCTTCGGGAAAGGGGAAGGCGCGCGCCGCCGCACCTCGGGAACGCATCGACTCTCGTGCATGCGATCGGCCGCTGTCAAGCGCCTGCGGGGTGTTTGGAGGGGCCCCTTCCTATACAGAAAGCGTTAACAAGGGGCCCCTCCTTTCAATTCACCGTGCGCAGGACGGGGCGGGTGGTGAGGGCGGCCGCATCGAGCGGGCGCGGGGCCCGCACCGTGAACGTCGCCGACTCCCCCGGCAGCAGCGTCACCAGGGCCTCGTCGACCTCGGCGGCCGGGTCGAGCCGGTCCGGGAACAGGGTCAGGTCGCGCAGGAACGTGCGGGCGGTGACGCGTACCCGCTGCCCGCCGTCGACCTCCTCGACCGTGGCGTCGTATTCCGCCACGGGCCAGTCGGCGTCGCGGTCCTCGGCGAAGAACCAGAACGCCCGCCCGGCGTCGCCGTCGGCCTCGGCGACCAGCAGCTCCCGCCGGGCCTGCTCCGGCCGGGCCAGGTCCGCCGGCAGCGCCAGCTCCACCGTCGCGTACGCGGGCACGTCGAGGTCGTACGCCGACTTCGCCCTCGGCTCGCCGTCCGCCGTGACCCGGGTGACGGTGGCGGGGGCCCGCCACGGCTGCCCGGTCTCGTTGACGGCCACCAGCGCCAGCCCGCCGTCGCGGGGCTGGACGGTGAGCAGCCGGTCGGCGTACGCGCGGCGCAGCGCGTGCCACAGGGGTTTGCGCCGGCCGTCGCCGTCGACGGCCGCCCAGGAGGTGACGGGCCAGCAGTCGTTGAGCTGCCACACGATGGTGCCCATGCACACCGGCCGGTGCGAGCGGAAGTGCTCCACCCCGAGCTGGATGGCGCGGGCCTGGTTGAGCTGCGTGAAGTAGTGCCACTCGGCGAAGTCGGCCGGCGGGGGCAGGTGCGCGTCCAGGCCCCGCTGCAGCTTCGCGTCGCCGTCGATGGCCTTCTGGTGGTGGGCCATCCCGGGCGAGTCGGGGGCGAGCGGGTCGTCGGAGATGGCCCGGCGCAGCGTCGCGTACGCCGGGGGCGCCTGGTAGCCGAACTCGGCGACGAACCGGGGCACGTACTCGCGGTACTTGGTGTAGTCGTCGGTGTTCCACACGTCCCAGATGTGCATGCTGCCGCGCGCCGGGTCGTTGGGGTGGACGTCCTCGGTGCCCGACCAGGGGCTGCCCGGCCAGTACGGGCGGGTCGGGTCCAGCTCGGCGACGATCGCCGGCAGCAGCTCCAGGTAGTAGCCCCGGCCCCAGGTGCGCCCGGCGAGGCGCTCCTGCCAGCCCCAGTCGTGCCAGGCCCAGATGTTCTCGTTGTTGCCCGTCCACAGCACCAGCGACGGGTGGGCGGCCAGCCGGGTGACCTGTTCGCGCGCCTCGGCCTCCACCTCGGAGCGGAACGGCTCCTCCTCCGGGTACGCGGCGCAGGCGAACAGGAAGTCCTGCTGCACCAGCAGCCCGAGGGAGTCGGCCAGCTCGTAGAAGTCCTCCGACTCGTACCGGCCGCCGCCCCAGACGCGCAGCAGGTTGATGTTCGCCCCGACGGCCTGGTCGAAGCGGTGCGCCAGCCGCGCCCGGGTGACCCGGTCGGGGAACGCGTCGTCGGGGATCCAGTTGACCCCCCGGGCGAACACCGGCACGTCGTTGACGACCAGGGTGAACGCGGAGCCGTGCGCGTCGGGCGCGGTGTCCAGGCGCACCGTGCGGAAGCCGATCCGGCGGGACCAGGCGTCCAGCTCCCGGCCGTCGGCGGCGTGCAGCCTCACGTCGAGGGGGTGCAGCGGCTGGTCCCCGTACCCCCGGGGCCACCACAGCGCGGGGTCGCGGACCTCGACGGTCAGCACGGCCGTGCGCTCCCCCGCCGCGACGACGGCCTCGGCGGCGGACCCGGCCACCGTCGCCCGGACGGTGACCGGCCCGCCGGTGGCGGCCTGCCCGGCGGTGGCGGCGCGCTCGACCTCGACGACCACCTCGACCCGGCCGACGCCGTCGGCGACGGTGACCAGCGGCCGGACCGTCGCGAGCCGGGCCGTGGACCAGGCGTGCAGGCCGATGTCCTGCCAGATGCCGGCGGTGACGACCGTCGGCCCCCAGTCCCAACCGAAGTTGCAGGCCGTCTTGCGGATGAAGTTGAAGGGCTCGGGGTACGCGTTGGGCCGGTCGCCGAGCCGGTCCCGGTGCGCCTCGGCGTAGCGGTACGGCGAGTCGAACCGGACGGTCAGCGTGTTGGCCCCCGGCCGCAGCGCGTCCGCCACGGCGAACCGGTAGCCCCGGTGCATGTTCTCGGCGCGGCCGACCTCGACGCCGTTGACGGCGAGCGTGGCGACCGTGTCGAGGCCGGCGCAGACCAGGTCGACCCGGTCGGCGTCGCCGGCCGGCGCGTCGAACGTGGTCTCGTAGACCCAGTCGGTGCGCCCGATCCACGCCAGCGCCGTCTCGTTGTCGTCGAGGTACGGGTCGGGGATCAGGCCGGCGGCGAGCAGGTCGGTGTGCACACAGCCGGGCACGGTCGCCGGGACCGACCGGCCGGCCACCTGCGGCGGCACCTGGCCGCCGGCGACGGCCCGCAGCAGCCAACCCTCGTGCAACGATTGCCGGATCACGACTTCACCGCGCCTTCCATGATTCCGCGGACGATCTGACGCCCGCCGACGAACAGCATGACCAGCAGGGGGATCGTGGCGACGAACGCGCCGGCCAGCACCCGCCGGTAGATCACGTAGTTGCCGCTGGCCAGGTCGGAGATGGCCACCATCGAGGTGGGGAAGTCGGTGCCGCTGAGCGTGATCAGCGGCCACTGGAAGTCGTTCCAGGTGGCCACGAACGTGAGCAGGCCGAGCACCGCGAGGGCGGGCCGGATCGCCGGCAGCACCATGCTCCAGTAGATCCGCATGGTGGTCGCGCCGTCCACCCGCGCCGACTCGACCAGCTCGTCGGGGACGGAGTTGACGATGAACTGCCGCATGTAGAACACGCCGAACGCGGTGACCAGGCCGGGCGCGATGACGGCGAGCAGGGTGCCGTTCCAGCCGAGCTTGCCCATCACGATGTAGAGCGCCACGATGCCGAGCTGGTTGGGCACGGTGAGGGTGAGCACCACGAACAGCATCAGCCAGCCGCTGCCCTTGAAGCGCAGCTTGGCGAACGCGAACCCGGCCAGCGAGCAGAAGAACAGCACCGAGGCGGTGACCACGGTGGAGACGATGAAGCTGTTGATCAGGCCGGCGGCGAAGAAGACGTCCTGGAGGGAGAAGACCTCCTCCAGGTTGACCAGGAACTGGTTGCCGGGCACGACCGCCGGGGGGATCTTCGCGAGGGCCTCGTCGTCGCTGGTGGCGATGACGAACATCCAGTACAGCGGGAAGACCGAGAACAGGATCGTCACGGCCAGCAGCAGGTACGTCCCGAGGCCCGCCGGGGTGTCCTGCGGGGCGCGGCCCATCAGCCGGGCCCGGCGGCCCCGGGGCGCGGGGGCCTGCTCCACGGGCCGCGGCGCGGTGTCGACACTCATTTGCGCCCTCCGGACAGGCGGCTCGTCAGCCAGGTGTTGATGCCGGCGACGACGAGGATGATCAGGAACAGGGCCCAGGACATCGCGGCGGCGTAGCCGAGGTTCAGGTCCTTCCAGCCCACCTTGTAGATGAGCTGGGCGATGGTCTGCCACTCGCCGTTCGGGCCGCCGGTGGCCGCCTGCGCGTTGAGGTCGAACAGCATCGGCTCGGTGAACAGCTGGAGGCCGCCGATGGTGGAGAGCACGACGGTGAACACGACGACCGGCTGGATCATCGGCACGGTGATCCGCCAGAGCTGCTTCCACGGGCCCGCGCCGTCGATGGCCGCCGCCTCGTAGACGTCGCGCGGGATGGACTGCATCGCCGCGAGGTAGAGCAGCGCGTTGTAGCCGATCCACTTCCAGTTGACCATGGTGGCGACGGCGATCCAGGAGTGCAGCTTGTCGGCCCGCCAGTCGATCGGGGCGTCGCCCCCGCCGAACGGGCCGAGCAGCCAGTTGGCCATGCCGAAGTCGCGGGAGAAGAAGACGCTGAACACCATCGTGGAGGCGACGATCGGCGTGACGTACGGCAGCAGGATGCCGACCCGCCACCAGGTCTGGGCGCGCAGCCTGCGGTTGAGCAGCGAGGCGAGCACCAGGGCGAGCAGCAGTTGCGGCAGCGAGGAGAGCAGGAAGATGCCGAAGGTGTTGTAGAGGGCGTTCCAGAAGTCCTCGTCGCCGGCGAGCCGGGCGAAGTTGTCGAACCCGGCCCAGTACGGCAGCGTCGGGTCGTCCAGCTCGTAGTTGCGCAGCGACACCACGCCGTTGAACAGCAGCGGGAACAGGCCGAAGACGGCGAACAGCAGGAAGAACGGCGCGATCATCAGGTACGGCATGTAGCGCATGTCGAAGCGGTACAGCCGGTTGCGCCAGGTGAGCCGCCGCTCGTCGGCCCCGGATCCGCCGGTGCCGCGCTCGGGCGCGGAGCGGGGGGACGGTGGCGCGGCGCGGGTGGTGGACATGGGGACGCTCCAGGGCCGGTCGGACTGTGCGGGGGTGCCGGGGGTGTCGGGGAGGGCGTTGCCCGGCCCCCGCGCCGGGGGCGACGCGGAGGCCGGGGCGGCGACCGGTGGCGGGGCCGGGCCGCCCCGCCACCGGTCGCCGGGGCGTCAGGACTTGCTGGCCTTCTCGGCCTCCTTGACCGCCTCGGCCCAGGCGGCGTCCGGCTTCAGTGTCCCGTTCTCCACCCGCCGGATGACGTTCTCCACGTTCACCCGCGTCGGGCCGTTCTTCTTGCCCTGGTACTGCGGGGTGAGGCCCTGCGCCATCTTCGGGAAGATCTGCCCGACCGGGGCGTCGTTGAAGAACGGGTTCTTGAACTCGGCGATCGCCGGGTCGGCGTAGAGGGCCGGCTGCGACGGCAGGTTGCCGACCTTCTTGAAGATCTCGATCTGCTGCTCCGGCTGCACCAGCCACTCCAGCAGCTTGTACGCCTCGTCGACGTTCTTGCTCTGCTTGGGGATGGTCAGGAACGAGCCGCCCCAGTTGCCGCCGCCGCCGGGCACGGCCGCGATGTCCCACTTGCCCTCGGTGCCGGGGGCGGTCTCCTTGATGTGCCCGAGCATCCACGCCGGGCAGGCGAGGACGGCGAACGCGCCGCTGGTGAAGCCCTTGTCCCAGTCGGCCTGGAAGCTGACGAGCTTGGCGGAGATGTCGGCCTGGAGCGCCTTGACGGTGTAGTCGAAGGCGACCTTCGGGCCGCCGTCCATCTGGAGCTGCTCCTGCTCGGTGTAGAAGCCGACCTGCTGCTGGCCGAGGATCGGGTTGAACAGGTTCGTGCCCGAGTCGATGAACTTCTTCTTGGTCTTGCCGGTGTACTGCTGGCCGACCTCGATGAACTTGTCCCAGGTGGGCCACAGCGCGGAGACCTGGTCGCGGTCGGTGGGCAGCCCGGCGGCGGCGAACAGGTCGGTGCGGTAGCACATGGCCAGGCCGCCGACATCGGTGCCGAGGCCGATCTGGGTCTTGCCGTCGGCGGAGAGCGTCTGCTTCCACTTCCACGGCAGGTACTTGCTCTCGAGCGACCCGGCGCCCTTGTCGAGCAGGTTGACGAACTTGTCGGACTGGCCGCGGAACTGCACGGCGTAGCCCTCGTCGATGGCGGCGATGTCCGCCGCGCCCGAGCCGGCGACCAGCTTCTTCTGCAGGTCCTCGTGCTGGGCGTTGTACTCGCCCGAGTTGAGCTGGATCTTGACGTTGGGGTGCTCGGCCTCGTACTTGGTCTTGAGGTCCTGGAGCCCGAAGTCGCCCCAGAAATTGATCTTCAGGGTGACCGTGCCGCTACCCGCGTCGTCACCGCCGGTGGTGCTCCTGCCGCTGCACGCGGCCACCATGGTCAGGCCGACCGCCCCCACGGCGACCGCGCGGGCCCAGTGGCTCCAGGACCGTCTCATGTCTTCCTCCGAGCAAGATGGAAACGCTCCCGACATCGAGAGACGTTGACTGAACCGGATAAGTGACGCCACCGTACGGGCCGACCCCACCAGTGTCAACGGCCGGTTAACTGAGTGCCTGTTCCGTAACCTTTCGGTGTCCTGCGCAGGCTTAACCGCGCAAGCGCAGCCCCGGGGCGACGCGCCCGGCCCCGACCGCCGGCCCCACCCGGTTGCAGTAGCGTGAGGGCCGCCGGCCACCCCGGCACCGTGCACCCGCCCCGGGGCGGGCCGAGCAAGTGGAGGAACACGCCGGTGAAGCGGCCGACCATCGCCGACGTCGCGCGGCGGGCCGGGGTCTCCAAGGGCGCGGTCTCGTACGCGCTGAACGGGCAGCCCGGCGTCTCCGAGGCGACCCGCCAGCGCATCCTGGCCATCGCCGCGGAGATCGGATTCAGCCCGAGCAGCGCCGCCCGGGCACTCTCCGGTGCCAGCGCCAACGCCGTGGGCCTCGCCCTGTGCCGCCCGGCCCGGATACTCGGCATCGAGCCGTTCTTCATGGAGCTGATCAGCGGCGTCGAGGCCGAGCTGTCCGCCCGCTCGTACGCGCTGACCCTCCAGGTGGTCGCCGACCCCGACGCCGAGATCGCGGTCTACCGCCGCTGGTGGGCCGAGCGCCGCGTCGACGGGGTCTTCGTCTGCGACCTGCGCACCGACGACCGGCGGGTGCCGGCGCTGGAGGAGCTGCAACTGCCGGCCGTGGTGATCGGCGGCCCCGGGCACACCGGCGGGCTGGCCCACGTCTGGTCCGACGACGCCACGGCGCTGGTCGAGACCGTGGAATACCTGGTCGCCCTGGGGCACCGCCGCATCGCCCGGGTCGGCGGCCTGCCCTCGCTGTTGCACACCGAGGTCCGCAGCGACGCCTTCACCGAGGTGTGCGCCCGGCTCGGGCTCGACGAGTCGGTCACGGTCTGGTCGGACTACACCGGCGAGGAGGGGGCCCGGGCCACCCGGCGGCTGCTCAGCTCCCCGCACCGCCCCACCGCCGTCATCTACGACAACGACGTGATGGCGGTGGCGGGCCTGTCCGTGGCCCAGGAGATGGGCCTGACGGTCCCCGGCGACCTGTCCATCGTCGCCTGGGACGACTCGCCCCTGTGCCAGCTCGTGCACCCGCCGCTGACGGCGCTGGGCCGGGACATCCCCGCGTACGGCGCGCACGCCGCCCGGCAGCTGCTCCAGGTGATCGCGGGCGAGCCGGTCAGCGGCGTGCAGGGCGAGACGGCGCACCTCACCCCCCGGGGCAGCACGGCACCACCCCGGGCACGGTGAGCGGGGCCAGGGTCGACTGAACCGGTTAAGCGGTCACCGGGACGCCGACGGGAACTCCTCGAAGTACGCCTCCACCCGCTCGGCGGTCGCCGGGCGGGCCAGCGCGTGACCCTGCCCGTACCGGCAGCCGGCCCGCGCCGCCGCGTCCACCTGCGCCGGGGTCTCCAGCTCCGCCGCGACGACCTCCAGGCCGAGGCGTTGGCCGAGGCCGACCACCACGTCGGCCAGCGGCGGCCGCACCGGCCCGCCCGCACCGGCCGCGTCGGGTCGGTGCGCGGACGACGCCGCCGGGGCCAGCTTCAACAGGTCGACCGGGAGCCGGCGGAGCTGGGCCAGCGAGGCGTGCTCGGCCCGGAACCCGTCCAGGGCCGTGCGGACGCCGAGCGACCGCAGCCCGGCGAGCCGGGCCACCACCGCCGGCAGCTCCGGGCCGACGCGGGGCTCGGCCACCTCGACCACCAGCCGGTCCGCCGGCACCCCGTGCGTGGCCAGCACCGCCGCCGTGCGGGGCAGGAAGTCCGGCGCGGTCAGCTCCCCCGGGGTGACGTTCACCGACATCCACAGCCGCCGGTCGCCGGCCGACCAGTCGGCGAGCTGACGGCACGCCCGGTCCAGCACCCAGCGGCCCACCTCGCCGATCAGGTCCAGGTCCTCGGCGACCGGCAGCAGCTCGGCCGGCAGCACCGTGCCCAGCACCGGGCTGCGCCAGCGCAGCAGCGCCTCCGTGCCCACCGGCAGCCGGTCGGCCAGCCCCAGCACCGGCTGGTAGACCAGGTCCAGCTCGCCCCGGGCCACCGCGCCGGGCAGCTCCCGCTCCAGGTCGAGCCGGCGCACCAGCTGCTCCTCCAGGTACGCGTCGTACCACTCGATGCGGTCCCGCCCGAGCTGGGCGGCCCGGCGGCGGGCCAGGTCCGCCTGGCGCAGCACGTCGTCGGGCCCCGCGCCGCCGACCTCGGCCAGGCCGACGTTCGCCTGCAACCGGACCTCCTCGTCGCCCGCCATCCGGTACGGCTCCGCCAACGCCGCCAGCAGCCGGGTGCCCAGCCCGTACGCGAGCACGGGGCCCACGTCGGTGAGCACCGCGAACTCGTCGCCCACCAGCCGGGCCACCAGGTCCTCCGGGCCGGCCACCGCCCGCAGCCGGCGGGCCACCTCGACGACGACCGTGTCGCCGAACGCGTGCCCGCGACCGTCGTTGACCGCGCCCAGGCCGTGCAGGTCGACCACCAGCAGCGCCCCCGACCCGCCCCGGCGGGCGCGCAGCTCGCACAGCAGCTCCCGCCGGTTGGCCAGCCCGGTGAGCTGGTCGGTCGCGGCCAGCTGGTGCACCGCGCGTTCCAACCGGCGACGCTCGCCGACGTCGCGCACGTGCAGCACGAGCGCGCGGACCTCGGGCACGCCGCGCTGGTCGCTCACCGTCGACTCGGTCTCCCGCCACGCCCCGCGCCCGTCGCGCATCCGCGCCGGCAGCAGCCTCGGCCGGTCGTCGGCGAGCACCCCGTCGAGCAGCCGCGCGATCCGCCCCGCGTCGTCCGGGTGCAGCAGGTCGGCGAAGTGCCGGCCGAGCACGTCGGCGTCGGTGAGGGCGAAGAGCCGGGCCGCCGCTGGGGACTGCCAACGCACCCGCAGCGCGTCGTCCAACAGCAGGATCAGGTCGTTGCCGCCGGAGACCAGCGCGCGGAAGTGCGCCTCCTGGGCGGCGAGCCGGCCGGCGTACCGGCGGTTGTCGGCTGCGGAGATCAGCTCCCGGACGACCAGCGGGGGGATCACCGAGAGGCCGAGCAGGACCATGCCGGTGCTGAACGGGCCGTACGCGGCCAGGTGCCCGGCGGCGGCCAGGGTGGCGATGCCCGCGGGCGCGCTGACCCGGGGCCAGACCGGCGGCGGGCCCCCCGCCCGCCTCGGGTCGCCGGCGGCCACCCGCCGGACCCCGGCCGCGGTGAGCAGCACGCCGGCCACCAGCGGCGGCACGGTCGCCAGGGCCGCGCGGTCCGGCGCGCCGTAGGCCAGCAGCACGATCAGCGCGAGCAGGCCGAACTGGGCGGCCCCGGTGCCCAGGAGGCAGACCGCCGCGCCCGGGCGGCGTCGCCAGTCGGCCAGGGCCGCCACGCCGACCGCCGCGAAGCCGAACCCGCCGGACGCCACCGCGATCCGGGCGGCGAGCGGGGCCTGCTCCGTCGGCATCAGCACCCAGGCGGCGAAGTGCAGGCTCAGGCCCAGGCTGACGATGTCCGTCGCGTGGCGCACCCGGGCGCGCGCCGCCAGCCGGGTGCGGCCGGGCAGCAGGAGCAACCCGACGGTGTGCAGCACGGCGGCGAGGCCGAGCCCCGCCGCGCCGACGGCGACGCGCAGTCCGGCGGCGACCAGCGGCAGCACCGCGACGGTCAGCCCGACGGAGAGCACCGCCGCGTGGAGCAGCCCGGCGGCGGGCCGCACCCGCGGGCCACGCCACGGGCCGGGTCGCGCGACGTCGTCCCCGGCGGGGTCACCGCCCCGGGCCGGGACGACCAGCCGGGACAGCCGGGCCCCGGCGAGGGCGCTGCCGGCGGCCCCGGCGAGCGCCACCACGGCCAGCGGCGGGACCGCGCCGGCCAGCCCGGCGAGGACGAGCAGCGCCACCGCCGCCAGCACCAGCAGGTCGGCGGGGCGCAGGCGGGCAACACCTGAGGGGTACGCGACGGGCACGGCGGTCGCCTTCGTGAGGGGGCACGGGCGGATGCGGTACGGCGGTGCGTCCCGGCACGGCGGTTGCGGTCGCCGGGCCGGGATGAGGGGCGGTGCCGCCCGGTGGACGGGCCCGCCAGCGGCATGGCATGGCGCGGCGGGTGAACGCGCCCAACACGGGAGAACGATTCATCGTCACCGCCGGACGCGGACGCGGCGGACCGGGTGGGCGTGATTCGGGTCACTGCCCCCCGCCGGTGGTCCGCCGCCCGGCCGGCGGGTCGCACCGGCCGGGTGGGATCATCTCCGGGTGCGTACCGAGACCGTCCGCTTCCGCCACAACCAGGCGATCCTGGTCGCGGCGGTGATCGCCTTCATCGGGGCCCTGCCGCTGGCCAGCGCCGGGTGGTATTTCGTGCCCGTGCTGCTCGTCCCGCTGGCGATCGGGGTCTGGGCCTGGCGGGCCGGCACCGAGGCCGACGCCCGGGAGCTGCGCCTGCGGGCGCTGGCCGGGCAGCGCCGGGTCGCCTGGGACCGGGTCGTCGAGCTGGGCGCCGACGCCCGGGGCCGGGCGGTCGCCCGGCTCGACGACGGCGAGCTGCTCGTGCTGCCCGGGGTGCGCGGCAGCGAACTGCCCCGGCTCGTCGCGGCCACCGGCCAGAACCTGCCCGGCCCGGCCGCCTGACCCCACCGCCGTGGGCCGGCCGGTCAGTAGCCGTCCGACACCGCGTTCACCAGCGGCTCCCCCGCGGCGAAGCGCCGGACCTGCTCGGCCACCAGCCGGTACGCCCGGGGCAGCAGCCCGCGCACCGAGCCGGCGACGTGCGGGGTCAGCAGCACGTTCGGCAGCTCCCACAGGGGGTGGTCGGCGGGCAGCGGCTCCGGGTCGGTGACGTCCAGCGCGGCCCGCAGCCGCCCGGTCGCCAGCTCGGCGACCAGCGCGTCGGTGCGGGCCACCGGGCCGCGCGCGGCGTTGACCAGCAGCGCGCCGTCGGGCATCGCGGCGAGGAACTTCTCGTCGACCAGGCCGCGCGTCGCGTCGGTCAGCGGCACCAGCACCACCACCACGTCGGCCTCGGGCAGCAACGCCGGCAGCTCGTCGACCCCGTGCACCCCCTCGGCGGGACGCGGCGTGCGGGCGACCAGGGTGAACGTCACCCCGAACGGGGCGAGCCGGGCCCGCACCGCCGCGCCGATCGAGCCCGCGCCGACGATCAGCACCCGCTTGCCGGCCAGCTCGTCGGTCGGGCAGAGCCGGTCGTACGCCCACTCGCGGCGGGACTGGGCGAGGGCGAAGGCGGGGAAGCCGCGCACCTGGGACAGGATCGCGGCGGCCACCCACTCGGCCGTGCCGACGTCGTGCACGCCGCGCGCGTCGCAGAGCGTCACCCCGGGCGGCACCCGGCCCGCCCAGGCGTCCGCGCCGGCCGAGAGGAGCTGCACCACCCGCAGGTCGGGCAACCTCCCGAGCAGGGCGGTGGCGTCCACGCCGGAGAGGAACGGCGGCACCCAGAACCGGACGCCGGCCACCTCGGAGGGCAGCCGCGACGGGTGCTCGGCCACCTCGACGGTGACCCCGGGCGGCAACTCGCCGAGGAGGGCGCGGCCGGCGGGGTGCGGGATCCATACCTTCACGAACGCCGACGATAGCCGGTGCGGGCCCCGTCGCGGCGCGGCCGGGGCGGCTAGGCTGGGCCGGGTGAGCACCGGAGCCCCGTACCCCCGAAAGAGCCCGCTGCGGGCGGCCGTCGCGGCGTCCAGCGCGGCGCTGCTGCTGGCCGCCGCCGGGTGCAGCTTCGGCGAGCCGGAGCCGGACCCGGCCGGCGAGCCGCCCAACCTGCCCACCCCGTCGGTCTCCGCGCCCGCCGGGGCCGGCCCGCAGGTGGTCACCACGGTGCTGGCCAAGGGGCTGCGGGTGCCGTGGGGCATGGCGTTCCTGCCCGACGGCGGCGCGCTGGTCACCGAGCGGGACAGCGGCCGGATCCTCCAGGTCGGCCCCGGTTCCTTGCGCGACGGGCTGACGGTCACGGCGGTGCGGACGGTGCCCGGCGTGGTGCCCGGCGGCGAGGGCGGGCTCATGGGGATCGCGGTCTCCCCCGACTACGCGACCGACCAGACGATCTTCGTCTACCACACCGCCGAGAACGACAACCGGATCGTCAAGCTGGACCTGGACGGTGCGCCCACCCCGATCCTGACCGGCATCCCCAAGGCCGGCATCCACAACGGCGGCGGGCTCGCGTTCGGCCCGGACGGCTTCCTCTACGCGAGCACGGGCGACGCCGGCAACCGGGAGGCCGCACAGGACCAGAAGAACCTGGGCGGCAAGATCCTGCGGATCACCACCGCCGGCAAGCCGGCCCCGGGCAACCCGTTCGCCGGCTCCCCCGTCTGGTCCCTGGGCCACCGCAACGTGCAGGGCCTGGCCTGGGACGCCGGCAAGCGGATGTACGCCGTCGAGTTCGGCCAGAACACCTGGGACGAGATCAACCAGATCACCAAGGGCGGCAACTACGGCTGGCCCCAGGTCGAGGGCCAGGCCGACGACCGGCGGTACGCCGACCCGCTGGTGCAGTGGCGCACCACCGACGCCTCCTGCTCGGGCCTCGCGGCGACCGACCGGCTGCTGGTCACCGCCTGCCTGCGCGGGCAGCGGCTGTGGCTGGTCGAGCTGACCGACACCGGCACGGTGCTCGGCCAGCCCCGGGAGCTGCTCACCCGCCGGTACGGCCGGCTGCGCGGCGCGGTCGCCGCCCCCGACGGGTCGGTCTGGGTCACCACCTCCAACCACGACGGGCGGGGCCAGCCGGCCCCCGAGGACGACCGGATCCTGCGTCTCGTCTTCACCGACGGCGGCGCGGGCCGCAGCTGACCCGCCGCCGCCAGCAGGGCCGGAATCCCGGGTTTGCCAAGATCCTTCACTGGGCAGGTCAGAATCTCAGCATGGACGGGCAGGAGAACGAAGAGCGCAGCGCCGGCGAAGCCGCGCCCCGCACGGCCGGGCGCGGCCGTCTCCGGCGGCTGGGGGTGGTCCTCGCCGTCCTGGTGATCTCCCTGGCCGGGGCGGTCATCGGCACCCTCGCCGGCGGGCGGGTGCACACCGACATCGGGCCGTTCCGCGCGGAGCTGAGCCTCACCCCATCGCTGGAGGGCGGCACCACCGTCGACATCCCGCCGCTGGGCGCGCTCCAGCTCGACAGCCACGACGGGCCCACCCACCTCACCGTCGGCCTCGGGGCCCTCGACCAGCGGCGCACCGAGGCGCTGATCGACGACCCGGCGAGCATCAGCCGGGCCAGCCAGTCCGCCGTCACCGACGTCCGCAACGGGGTGCTGCGCCTCGGGCTACGCACCGTCGGCGCGGCCGTGCTGGTCACCCTCATCCTCGCCGGGCTGGTGTTCCGCGACACCCGGCGCACCGCCTGGGCGGGCGGACTGTCGCTGCTGGTCACCGCCGGCAGCCTCGGCCTCGCCGCGTCCACCATCCGCCCGCAGGCGATCGAGGAGCCCCGGTACGAGGGGCTGCTGGTCAACGCCCCCGCGATCGTCGGTGACGCCCGCCGGATCGCCAACGACTACACCAAGTACGCCGAGCAGCTCCAGCGCCTCGTCGGCAACGTCAGCCAGCTCTACACCACCGTCTCCGCCCTGCCGGTGTACGAGCCGGCCCCCGGCACCACCCGGGTCCTGCACGTCTCCGACATGCACCTCAACCCGACCGGGTGGCAGCTCATCCGCACGGTCGTGGAGCAGTTCGGCATCGACGTGGTGATCGACACCGGCGACATCACCGACTGGGGCAGCGAGCCGGAGGCGTCGTTCGTCGGCTCGATCGGGCTGCTCAAGAAGCCGTACGTCTACATCCGGGGCAACCACGACTCGGGCAAGACGGCCGCGGCGGTGGCCCAGCAGCCCAACGCGATCGTGCTGAACAACTCGACCACCACCGTCGCCGGGCTGACCATCGCCGGCATCGGCGACCCCCGGTTCACCCCCGACAAGGAGACCTCCCCGGCCGGCAGCGGCCTCACCAGCGAGGTGGCCGACCAGGTGATCGGGGCCGGTGAACAGCTCGCCACCACGGTCCGCAACTCGCCCAGGCCGGTGAACATCGCGCTGGTGCACGACCCGGCGTCGGCGGGGCCGCTGTCGGGCACCTGTCCCCTGGTGCTCGCCGGGCACACCCACGCCCGGCAGGTCTCCAAGCTGCCGCAGGCGCCGGGCCAGATGCCGACGCAGCTGATGGTGGAGGGGTCCACCGGCGGCGCGGGGCTGCGCGGCCTGGAGGGCGAGAAGCCCACCCCGCTGTCGATGACGGTGCTCTACTTCGACAAGGAGAAACTGCTCCAGGCGTACGACGACATCACCGTCGGCGGCACCGGCCAGGCGCAGGTCAACCTGGAACGGCACGTGGTGCAGAACCCGAAGGCCGGCGACCAGGTGCCGGTCACCCCGACCCCGACCCGCTGACCCGGCCGCCCCGCCCACCCCGCTCGCCCCCACTCACCCCCGCCGCTCCGCTGCCCTTGCCGCCCGAGCGCCCGCGCGGGCCGTCGGTACGGGGCAGCACGGGCCCGGCCGGTACGGGGCAGCACAGGCCGGCCCCCGGCCTGCGGGCCGCGGACCTGCCGCGGACCTACGAAGCCACGGTCAACCGTGACGGTGTGTCACCGAGCAGCGCCTGTCAACCCACCCCGTCGCCTCCTTTGCTCTGCACCCATCGACGCAACAGTCACCCTCGGCAATCACCCCACCAAAGGTCGATCGGGGAGTGTCAACCGTTTCCGCAGATCAGCGGCAGCGTTGCGTCGATGGGTGCAGAGCAAAGGGAGGGCAAGGTGAGGCGAGGCCGACGGAGAAGGTCACGGAAAGCTACAGAGCGGCACTGACCACGGAGCGCAACGAACCGCAGCCCGTTAGGGGTAGGACCGGCGCGGCCGGCGGGATCGGCGCGGGGCAGCGGGCGGCAGCGGGCGCGGCGACGGTAGCCAGCGGAGGGCGGGGCGGGGGTCAGCGCAGCGAGAGGGCGGCCAGGGCCGCGTTGACGATGCTCCCGGGCAGCAGGTCGTGCAGCTCGTACAGCTCGCGGACACTGCCCGACTGGCCGAACTCGTCCACGCCGAGCGGCACCGCCGGGGCGCCGACGGCCGAGCCGAGCCAGGCCATCGCGTGCGAGGCCGCGTCGTGCACCGTCACCACCGGCACCCGGTCGACGAACGCCGACCGCAGCGCCCCCGGCACGCTCGGCACGGTGGCCGTCCGCACCCCTTGGCGCAGGGTGCGCTGCCACGCCCGGTAGAGGCGGTCCAGGCTGGTCACGTCCACCACGTGCGCGGCCACGCCCTCCTCGGCCAGCTCGGCGGCGGCGGCCAGCACCTCCGGCAGCACCGCGCCGGAGGCGGCGAGCTGCACCACCGGCGCGTCGGCCAGCTCCGGGTGCGCCGCGTGCGCGTCGACCAGCCGGTACGCCCCGGCGACCGCCTGCCGGCGCAGCACCGCGTCGCCGAGCCGCGCCCGCGCCGCCTCGAAGGGCGCCTGGTCGATCGGGCGGGTGCTGAGCCGGAAGTAGTACGCCCCGTCCTCGACCGGCGCGGCCGTGCTGGCCGGCGTGCCCCCGGCGGCGATCTGCCCGAGGGCGTCGCAGAGCAGCCAGTCGAGGGTCGCCGCGTACGCGGGCTCGACGAACGTCACCCCGGGCAGCTCCAGCCCCACCGATGCGGTGATCGTGGACTGGTGCGCGCCGCCCTCGGGGGCCAGGGTGATGCCCGACGGGGTGCCGGCGACCACGAACCGGGAACCCGAGTAGGTGCCGTAGAGGAACGCGTCGAGGCCGCGCAGCACGAACGGGTCGTAGACGGTGCCGATCGGCAGCAGCGGCTGCCCCGACAGGTCCCACGACAGGCCGAGCTGGCCGAGCAGCAGGAACAGGTTCATCTCCGAGATGCCCAGCTCGATGTGCTGCCCAGCGGGGCTCTCGGTCCAGCGCAGCATCCGGTCCTCCGTCCAGGACCGCTGCTCGGTCGGGGCGAACACCCCCGTCTTGTTGATGAACCCGGCGAGGTTCGTCGAGGTGGCCACGTCGGGCGCGGTGGTCACCAGGTAGGGGGCGACGCCCTCGTCGCGGGCCAGCTCCACCAGCACCCGACCGAAGACCTCCTGGGTGGAGACGGGCCGGTTCGCGCGTACCCTCGTGGTTTCCGGAACGGCGACCGGCAGCGCCCGCCCGGCCGGCGGTCGGGACAGCGCCTCCCGGCGCGCGCCGGCCCGGATGCCGGCCGGCGACGCCGGGTCGAGGCGGTCCCACTCGGTCGCGGGGGTCAGGCCGTGGGCCGCGCGCAGCGCGTCGACCTGCGCGGTGGTGAGCAGCGCCGAATGGTTGCGGGGATTGCCGGCGATGGGCAACCCCCAACCCTTCACGGTGTACGCGAAGACGACGCTGGGCCGGTCGGTGACCGCGTCGCACTGGGCGTACGCGTCGAGCATCGCCTGCAGGTCGTGCCCGCCCAGGTCGGTGACCAGCGGGGCCAGTTCGTCGTCGGTGACGTCGGCGATCAGCTCGGCGATGCCGGCCGGCGCGCCGTCGCAGAACCGCTCCCGCAGCGCCGGCCCGGCCAGCCCGAACAGCGACTGGTACTGCTCGTTGGGCATCGCGTCGATCCAGTCGCGCAGCGCCTCCCCGCCCGGCCGCGCGTACGCCTGCGCGAGCCGGCGGCCGTACTTGACCTCGACGACGTGCCAGCCGGCGGCCTCGAACTGGCCGCGCCACTGGTTGATCCGCACCCCGGGCACGACCCGGTCGAGGGACTGCCGGTTGAAGTCGACCAGCCACATCACGTTGCCCAGGCCCGTGGTGGCGGGGTCGGCGACGGCCTCCCAGATGTTGCCCTCGTCCAGCTCGGCGTCGCCGATCAGCGCCACGAACCGGGAGCGGGGGCGCGCGCCGAAGTGCGCGTCGACGTACCGGCGGGTGACGGCGGCGAACAGCGGCGCGGCGGCGCCGAGGCCGACGGAGCCGGTGGAGAAGTCGACGCCGTCGGGGTCCTTCGTGCGCGACGGGTACGACTGGAGGCCGCCCCGGGCGCGCAGCCGCGTCAGGTAGGACCGGTCGAGGTTGCCGAGCAGGTATTGGATCGCGTGGAACACCGGCGAGGCGTGCGGCTTCACCGCGACCCGGTCGGCGGCGTCGAGGTGCGCGAACCACAGCGCGGTCATGGCCGTGACCAGCGACGCGCTGGACGCCTGGTGCCCGCCGACCTTCACCCCGTCGCCGGTGTCCCGGTCGTGGTTGGCCGCGTCGACGATGCGGGTGGCGAGCCAGAGCACCCGGCGCTGGATCTCGTCGAGGACGTCGAGGTCGTGCTGGTTCACGGGGTGCTCCATCCGGGCGTCGCCGTTGACGCCTCGCGAGGGGGTGGGGGTGTGGGTGGGGGTGTGGGGGTGCGGGTGTTAGGAGGGGGCCCTTCCTATACAGAAAGCGTTAACAAGGGCCCCCTCCTTACATCTCAGGCGCCGAGGCGGGAGAGAATCAGCTCGCGGACCGTCTTCGCGTCGGCCTGGCCGCGGGTGGTCTTCATGACCGCGCCGACCAGCGCGCCCGCCGCCGCGACCTTGCCGCTGCGGATCTTCTCGGCGATGTCCGGGTTGGCGGCGATCGCCTCGTCCACGGCGGCGGTCAGCGCGCCGGTGTCGGAGACGACCTCCAGGCCCCGGGCGGTCATGATCTCCGTCGGCGAGCCCTCGCCGGCCACCACGCCCTCCAGGACGCTGCGGGCAAGCTTGTCGTTGAGCTTGCCGGCGTCGACGAGGCCCTGCAGCTCGGCGACCTGCACCGGGGTGGCCCCGACGTCGGCCAGCTCCACGCCCGTCTCGTTGGCCCGGCGGGACAGCTCGCCCAGCCACCACTTGCGGGCGGCGGCGGGGGTGGCCCCGGCGGCGACGGTCGCCTCGATCAGCTCGACCGCGCCCGCGTTGAGCACCGACTGCATGTCGGCGTCGGACAGGCCCCACTGCTCCTGGAGGCGGCGGCGGTGCAGCCGGGGCAGCTCCGGCAGGGCCGCCTTCAGCTCGGCCACCCAGGCGGCGTCCGGGGCGAGCGGCACCAGGTCCGGCTCCGGGAAGTAGCGGTAGTCCGTCGCGGTCTCCTTCGACCGGCCCGGGGTGGTGTCGCCGGTGTCCTCGTGGAAGTGCCGCGTCTCCTGGGTGATCCGGCCGCCCGCGTCGAGCACCGACGCCTGCCGCAGCATCTCCGACCGGACCGCCCGCTCCACCGAGCGCAGCGAGTTGACGTTCTTGGTCTCGGTGCGGGTGCCCCACTCCTGGCCGGGCAGGTTGAGGGAGGTGTTGACGTCGCAGCGCAGCGACCCCTCCTCCATCCGCACGTCGGAGACGCCCAGCGAACGGATCACGTCACGCAGCTCGGTGACGTACGCGCGGGCCACCTCGGGGGCCAGCGCCCCGGTCCCGGGGACCGGCCTGGTGACGATCTCCACCAGCGGGATGCCGGCCCGGTTGTAGTCGACCAGCGACTCCGTCGCGCCGTGGATGCGGCCGGTGGCCCCGCCCACGTGCAGGGTCTTGCCGGTGTCCTCCTCCAGGTGCACCCGCTCGATGCCGATGCGGACCAGCTCGCCGCCCACCTCGACGTCGAGGTAGCCGTCGACGCAGAGCGGCTCGTCGTACTGGCTGATCTGGAAGTTCTTCGGCATGTCCGGGTAGAAGTAGTTCTTCCGGGCGAACCGGCACCACGAGGCGATCGAGCAGTTGAGCGCGAGGCCGATCCGGATCGTCGCCTCGATGGCCGCCTTGTTGGCCACCGGCAGCGACCCGGGCAGGCCCAGGCAGACCGGGCAGACCCGGGTGTTGGGCTCGCCGCCGAAGTCCGTCGGGCAGCCGCAGAACATCTTGGTGTTCGTGCCCAGCTCGACGTGGGTCTCCAGGCCGATCACCGGCTCGTAGCGGGCGACGACGTCGTCGTACGCGGGCAAGGTCGTGGTGCTCATCGGTGCTCCTGCCTCACAGTGCCGGTGGGGTGAACGTGCCGACCGCGGACTCCAGCGCGGCGGCGACCCGGTACATCCGGTCGTCGGCCATCGTCGGGGCCATGACCTGCAGGCCGACCGGCAGCCCGTCGGAGAGGCCACACGGCACCGAGATGCCCGGCCCGCCGTACAGGTTGGTCGGGATCGTGTAGAGGTCGGCCAGGTACATCTGGTACGGGTCGGAGGTGCGCGCGCCGATCGGGAACGCCACGAACGGGGTGGTCGGCGAGATCAGCGCGTCGACCCGCTCGAACGCGGCGGTGAAGTCGCGGGTGATCAGGGTGCGGACCTTCTGCGCCTGCCCGTAGTAGGCGTCGTAGTAGCCCGAGGAGAGCGCGTACGTGCCGAGCATGATCCGGCGCTTGACCTCGGGGCCGAAGCCGGCGTCCCGGGTCAGCGACATGACCTCTTCGAGGGACCGGTTGCCGTCGTCGCCCTCCCGCAGCCCGAACCGGACGCCGTCGAAGCGGGCCAGGTTCGAGGAGCACTCGCTCGGGGCGATCAGGTAGTACGCCGGCAGCGCGTACGTGAAGTGGGGGCAGGACACCTCGACGATCTCCGCGCCGAGCTTGGCCAGGGCGTCGACGGAGTCGCGGAACGCCGCCGCGACGCCCGGCTCCGCGCCCTCGCCGGAGAACTCGGTGACCACGCCCAGCTTCACGCCGGTCAGGTCGCCGGTCGCGCCGAGCCGGGCGGCGGCCACCACGTCGGGCACCGGCTGCGGGATGGAGGTGGAGTCGCGCGGGTCGTGGCCGCCGATGGCCGCGTGCAGCAGCGCCGCGTCGAGCACCGTACGCGCGCACGGGCCGGGGGTGTCCAGCGAGGAGGAGAACGCCACCAGGCCGTAGCGGGAGGTGCCACCGTAGGTCGGCTTCGCGCCGACGGTGCCGGTGACCGCGCCCGGCTGGCGGATCGAGCCGCCGGTGTCCGAGCCGATGGCCAGGGGCGCCTCGTACGCGGCGAGCGCGGCGGCGCTGCCGCCACCGGAGCCGCCGGGGATGCGGTCGGTGTCCCACGGGTTGCGGGTCGGCCCGTACGCCGAGTATTCCGTGGAGGAGCCCATCGCGAACTCGTCCATGTTGGTCTTGCCGAGCATCACCGTGCCGGCGGCGCGCAGCCGCTGCACGATCGTCGCGTCGTACGGCGGGCGCCAGCCTTCCAGGATCTTCGACCCGACGGTGGTCGGCACGCCCTTGGTGGTGAGCACGTCCTTGACGGCGACCGGCACGCCCGCGAGGGGGCCGAGTTCCTCACCGGCGGCCCGGCGCTCGTCGACGGCGCGGGCGGCGGCGAGCGCGCCGTCGGCGTCGACGTGCAGGAAGGCGTTCACCCGGTCGTCGACGGCGGCGATGCGGTCCAGGTGGGCCTGGGTCACCTCGACGGCCGAGGTCTGGCCGCCGGCGACGAGGCCGGCGATCTCGACGGCGGTCAGCTTGGTCAGGTCGGTCATGACGCCACATCCTCGTCCAGGATCCGCGGGACGCGGAACCGCTGCTCCTCGGCGTCGGGCGCGCCCGACAGGGCCTCGGCCGGGGTCAGGCCGGGCACCACCACGTCCTCGCGCAGCACGTTGGTCAACGGCACGGAGTGGGACGTCGGCGGGATGTCCGCCGCGGCGACCTCGCCGACCTGGGCGACCGCCTGGAGGATCGTGTCGAGCTGGCCGGCGAAGGTGTCCAGCTCCTCCTCCGTGACGGCGAGCCGCGACAGTCGCGCCAGGTGCGCGACCTCCTCGCGGGAGATGGCGGCCATCAGTGCCCCCTTCTGGCTGTCCTGCTGCATCTGGCGGTGGCTTGCCGCGCGCCGGGAACGACGATGACGCGCGGTGACCGCAGCGAGTCTATTGCCCGGCACCGGCCGGGCGTCCCCGACTCCCCCTGCGGCCGGCGCGGCGGCGGGGTCAGCGGGCCTGCGGGGGCCGGCTCTCCGCCTCGCGGGCCGCCGGCCGCAGCGGCCGGTAGCGGGCCAGCCAGTCGGTCAGCTCCCCGGCGGGCATGGGCCGGGCGTAGAACCAGCCCTGCGCCACGTCGCAGCCGGCGGCGTGCAGCAGCCGCCAGGTCCGCTCGTCCTCCACGCCCTCCGCGACGACCCGCAGCCCGAGCGCCCCGGCCAGCTCGATCATCGACCGGACGATCGCGGCGTCGTCGGCGTCGTCGGCCATCCCCAGCACGAACGACCGGTCCACCTTGACCTCCGACAGCGGCAGCCGGCGCAGGTGCTGCATGCTGGAGTAGCCGGTGCCGAAGTCGTCCAGCGCGATGGCCACCCCGATGGCGTGCAGCCGCGAGATGGTCGCCAGCACCCGGCGGGGGTCGGCCATCAGCGCGCCCTCGGTGATCTCCAGTTGCAGCCGGTCGGGCCGGACGCCGTAGCGGGCCAGCCGGTCGGCGATCTGGTCGGCGATCTCGCCGGTGTGCAGGTCCCGGACGCTGACGTTGAGCGCGGCCCGCAGGGTGATCCCGGCCGCCGACCACTTCGCGAGCTGCTCCACCACGTCGTCGACGACGCGGCGGGTGAGCAGCCGCATCACGGCGCTCTGCTCGGCGACCCGGATCAGCTCCTCCGGGTCGACCATGCCTCGGCGCGGGTGCCGCCAGCGCAGCAGCGCCTCGACGCCCACGACCTCGCCGGTGGCGATGGCGACCTGCGGCTGGTAGTACATCGTGATCCGGCCGGCGCCGTCGGCGTCGCCGCGCGCCGGCCCGGCCTGCGGCGCCGGCACCACGGCGTCCGCCCCGCCCGGCTCGGCGTCGGGCTCGGCGTCGGGCTCGGCGTCGGGCTCGGCGTCGGGCTCGGCGGCCCGCCGGCGGATCGGGTCGGCGGCGGTGACGATCCGGTTGATCAGGTCGTCGGGGTGGTCCGGCTCCGCGCGTTGCCGGTGCCGGCGGGCCCGCCACCGGCCCGGCCCGGCGGGTGCCGGCCGTCCCGCGTCGACCGGCCCGCCCGCCGCCGCGGGGAGGGCCGCCGGCAGCGCGGCCCCGTCGCCGCCGCGCGCACCGACCGGCGCGTCGCGCTCCGCCGACCCGACCGGCCCCGCCTCGAGTACGCGCCGCAGGTCGGCCAGGAGCCCCAGCCGCTCGGCCGAGTTGTGGTCGGACTCGGCGGCGTAGACGGCGATGGTGTCGTTGCGGTGCTTGGCGTCGTACATGGCGACGTCGGCGTGGCGCATCAGCGTGGCGAAGTCCTCGCCGTGTTCGGGATACATGGCGATGCCGATGGAGCCGCCGACGTCCAGCGGCAGCCCGTCCAGCGACACCGGCTCGGCGAGCGCGGCGACCAGCCGCTCGGCCGTGGCGCGGGCGGCGTCCACGCCGGTGAGCCCGGTGCTGACGATGGCGAACTCGTCGCCGCCGAGGCGGGCGAGCAGGTCCCGCTCCCCCACCGCGCCGGCCAGGCGGGCGCTGACCTCGATCAGCAGGCGGTCGCCGACGGCGTGGCCGAGCGCGTCGTTGACGTTCTTGAACCGGTCCAGGTCGATCAGCAGCAGCGCGAGCTGGGCGTCCGGTTCGTTGCGCGCGGAGCGCTCGGCGTGCAGGTGGACCTGCTCGGCGACCTCGGCCAGCAGCGCCTTGCGGTTGGGCAGGCCGGTGAGCGGGTCGAGCGCTCCGAGGTGCTCCTGCTCGGCGGCGAGCCGGGCCATCCGGTACACCGCGAACAGCGGCACCAGCACCAGCGGGATCAGCGCGGCGCTGGCCCGGGCGGCGGCCACCAGCACCGGGGCGAGCAGCAGCAGCGACCCGGTGGAGATCAGCTCGTACCCCAGGCCGGACCGCACGCCGGGCCACCAGCGGTCCGCGAAGCGCAGCCGGATGGCGGTGCTGACCAGGCCGTAGTTGACCGCGAACCAGACGGCGGTCGCCGCGCCCACCGCCAGCACGTCGACCGAGCGCAGCCGCCCGCCGGCGAAGATGCTCCCCGGCCCCAGGGCGGTGACCGCCGAGGCGGCGGCGAGGGCGCAGGCGTACTGGGCGGCGTTGAAGCCGGAGCGCCACGCGGCGTGCCCCATCCGCCAGCCGGAGACGACCACCGCCACGGTCTGCACGGCGACGGCGGGGCCCAGCCCCCAGCCGAGCAGGATGGCGAAGGTGAAGCAGGTGGACGGGAAGACCGCCGACGACTGCCGCCGCCCGGGCGGCACGAACGGCCGCGCGTCGCAGACGACGGCGAGCGCCGCCATCGTCCAGAACGCCGTCGGCAGCTCGGCGAGCCGGCCCGCCAGCGCGGCCAGCGGCCCGACAGAAAGCAGCACCGCCAGCGCGGCGACGGCGGCGACGAAACCGAAGAAGGGCGTCACCCGTCCCGGCGGGACGGAGTTTCGCGGATCGACGGCCTCCATCGCACCTCCCGGGCAGCGGTCGCGGCGGGCCCTGTGCCCGCCGTGACCACCATGAAACGCCCTGGGTGCCGCTTTTCAGAGATGACAGCCGCGAATCGGTCCTAGTCGTAACTAACTTGGTATACGCGGCCAGGTGCGGTCAAGGTGCACCGGCGGTCGCCCGTCGCGGGCCCGCCACGCTCCCGCTCGGGTCACTCGCCGACCCGGGCCACCTCCCGGGCCGCGTCCGGGCCCTGATCGAGCAGGACCCGGAAGCCGTCCTCGTCGAGCACCGGCACCTTCAGGGTGGCCGCCTTGTCGGCCTTGGACCCCGGGTTGTCGCCCACCACCACGAATCCGGTCTTCTTGGAGACCGAGCCGGTGACCTTGCCGCCCCGCACCTGGATCGCCTCGGCGGCCTGGTCGCGGGAGAACCCGCTCAGGGTGCCGGTCACCACGACCGTGAGCCCCTCCAGCGGGCGCGGCCCCTCGTCGCCGGCCTCCTCCGCCATCCGTACGCCCGCCTCGGCCCACTTGCGGACCACCTCGCGGTGCCAGTCGACGGTGAACCACTCGACGATGCTGGCCGCGATCGTCGGGCCGACGCCGTCGACCGAGGAGAGCTCCTCCTCGCTGGCGGCCTGGATCGCCGCCATCGACCGGAAGTGCCGGGCGAGGGCCTGGGCGGCGGTCGGGCCGACGTGCCGGATGGAGAGCCCGACCAGCACCCGCCACAGGTCGCGTTCCCGGGCCACGGCGAGGTTGTCGAGGAGCTTGGCGGCGTTGCTGCCGAGGCTGCCGTCCTTGTTGACGAAGAACGGCGACCGGGCCAACTGCTCGGCGTCGAGCCCGAACAGGTCTCCCTCGTCGGTGATGACCTGCGCGTCGAGCAGCGCCGCCGCGCCCTTGTAGCCGAGCACCTCGATGTCGAACGCGCCCCGGCCCGCGAGGTGGAAGACCCGCTCGCGCAGCTGCGCGGGGCAGCTGCGGCTGTTGGGGCAGCGGATGTCGACGTCCGCCTCCTTCTCCGGGCGCAGGGCGGTGCCGCAGGAAGGGCAGTCCGCTGGCATCTCGAACCGCTTGGCGTCGGCGGGGCGCAGGTCGACCACCGGGCCGAGCACCTCGGGGATCACGTCGCCGGCCTTGCGGATCACCACCGTGTCGCCGATCAGCACCCCCTTGCGCTCCACCTCACGGGCGTTGTGCAGAGTGGCGTAGGCGACAGTGGAACCGGCCACCAGGACCGGCTCGAGCAGGGCTCGCGGGGTCACCCGGCCGGTGCGCCCGACCTCCACCTCGATGTCGAGGAGCTTGGTGTTGACCTCCTCCGGCGGGTATTTGAAGGCGATCGCCCAGCGCGGGGCCCGGCTGGTCGAGCCGAGCCGGCCCTGGATGGAGACCGGGTCCACCTTGACCACGACCCCGTCGATCTCGTGCTCGACGTCGTGCCGGTGCTCGGCGTAGTACGCGATGAACTCGGCGACGCCGGCCAGGTCGGGCACGACCCGCCAGCGGTCGCTGGTGGGCAGCCCCCACGAGCGCAGCGCCGCGTACGACTCGGACTGCGCCGTCGGCGTGTAGCCGCGCCGGGCGCCGATGCCGTGCACCACCAGCCGCAGCGGCCGGGAGGCCGTGATCCGGGGGTCCTTCTGCCGCAGGCTGCCCGCGGCGGCGTTGCGCGGGTTGGCGAAGGGCGCCTTGCCCTGCTCGACGAGACTCGCGTTGAGGTCGGCGAAGCCGGCGATCGGGAAGTAGATCTCGCCGCGCACCTCGACGAACTCGGGCACGTCGGGGAAGTCGTCGGACGGCGTCAGCCGCGCCGGCACGTCGCGGATGCTGCGGACGTTGGCCGTGACGTCCTCGCCGGTGCGCCCGTCGCCCCGGGTGGCGGCCCGCACCAGCCGGCCCTTCTCGTAGGTGAGGTTGATCGCCAGCCCGTCGACCTTGAGCTCGCAGAGGTAGGGCACCGGGCCGCCCGCGTCCCGCTCCACCCGCTCGGCCCAGGCCGCCAACTCCTCGTCGGCGAACGCGTTGTCGAGCGAGAGCATCCGCTCGGCGTGGGTGACCGGCGTGAAGTCGGTGGAGAAGGTGCCGCCGACCCGCTGGGTCGGCGAGTCGGGGGTGCGCAGGGCGGGGAACTCGGCCTCCAGGGCCTCCAGCTCGCGCAACTGCCGGTCGAAGTCGGCGTCGGAGATGGTGGGGGCGTCCAGCACGTAGTAGCGGTACTGGTGTTCGGTCAGCTCCTGGCTGAGGGTGGCGTGCCGCTCCCGCGCCTCGGGGGTCGGCTCGGGGCCCGCCGCCGCCTCCTGCGCCGGGCTCACCTGCTGTGGAACGGCTTCCTCGGACATGCTGCCGGCTTCGGACACCGTGTCGACCTCCCTGTTCACGCTACCCCCGCACCGTATCGGGACGGTGGGACAATCCGCGGCCTGGGCGGAGCAGCCGACGTCACGCGAGGGAACGTGGGCAGTTGCGGTGCCTAGGGAGCTGAGTCACCAACGACATCACCCCGCCACCGGCCCACCCACCGCCAGGCCACCCGCCACCGAGCCACCCGCCGCCGGTCCACCCGCCACCGAGCCACCCGCCGCCGGTCCACCCGCCGCCAGGCCCCGCCGCGAGCCACCCACCGCCCAGGCCCCCCACCACCAGGCCACCCCCACCCCGCGATGATCGTCTGCTGATTTTGGAGGCGACACGCCGACGCCCGTCTCCATGATCAGCAGACGATCATCGCTGGCTTCGGCACACAGCCTGCCCTGTCGCTGCGTCTCCCCGGGAACGCCGCACGATGTCCGAGGCGCTCCGGCCGGCAACGAGTCGGCATCGCGTATGCGGGTCGACCTGCGGCCTCCAGCCTGCGCCCGACCCGCCTCAACGAGGATCGGTCGGGACAACGCGAGCAGCGCGTTCAGGCCGCCACATTGCCCCACCGCCTTACCGCCCTACCGCCTCGCCGCCGAACCGCCCCACCGCTGCCGGGCCGCTGGCGCACCGCCGAGCATGTCGCCGCCCGTGGTCGGGCTGCCTCGCAGGGCGCTGATGTCGTATTCGACTCAGCTCCCTATGTCCCGGCAGCAGTCATCCGCCCTCGACCCGCCGCCGGCTCGGGGGGTGGGTCGAGAGGCAGGCGGGGGAAGAGAGCAGTCGGGGGCGAAGAGAAAGGCAGTCGGCCGGGGAGCAGTCAGTCGAGTCCGGCGGCGAGGGCGGCGAGTTGGTCGGCGTACTCGATGCGGGTGGCCCAGTCGGTCGGCCAGGCCGGCAGGCCGTGCGCCGCGCCGACGAACGCGCCGGCCAGGGCCGCGATGGAGTCGGAGTCGCCAGCGGTGGTCGCGCCGCGGGCCAGCGCGCCGACCGGGTCGTCGGCGTGCCACAGCGCGCAGAGCAGCGCGGTCGCCAGGGCCTCCTCGGCCACCCACCCCTCGCCGGTACGCCGGCACGGGTCGCCGCCGTCGTCGGGGCGGGTCAGGGTGGTGGTCAGACGGCCCAGTGCGCCCAGGCACTCGTCCCAGCCGCGGGCGATGAACTCCTGCGGCGAGTCGACGCCGGGACGCTGCCACAGGTCGCCGAGCCAGTCCGACCGGTAGACCCGGCGCTGCTCCCGGGCCCGGTCGGTGAGCAGCGCCGGCAGCTCGGCCAACGCGGCGCCGTCGCGCAGCAGGCGGACCGCGTACGCCGTCAGTTCGCTGGCGGCCAGCCCGGTCGGGTGGCCGTGGGTCAGGCCCGCCTGGAGCTGGGCGAGACCGGCCAGGGTGTCCAGGTCGACGGCGAGCAGCCCGACCGGGGTGACCCGCATGTTGGCCCCGCAGCCCTTCGAGCCGGCCACGGTCGCCTCCTGCCAGCGCACCCCCCGGGACAGCTCGGCGCAGGCCCGCAGGCAGGTCATGCCCGGCGCGCGGTTGTTGTCGGGGCTGACCGCCCAGGCCAGGAAGCGCTCGCGAAGCAGCGGCTCAACCGCCGCCGGGGTGAGCGCGGGCGCGTCGTGCAGCGCCCAGGCCACCGCAAGCGCCATCTGGGTGTCGTCGGTGACCAGCGCGGGGTCGCCCTCCAGCTCGCGGGGGCCGGACGGGCCGTAGCGGCGGTGAATCTCGGCGACGGTCAGGAACTCGGTCGGGCGGCCCAGCGCGTCACCGTAGGCCAGGCCGAGCAGCGAGCCGGAGGCCCGCCGGAGCGAGGAGTCGATCACCCGTGTGATCATGCCGCGCCCCGGCGATCCCCGCCATGCGACGGGACACAGACGGGCCGGTCGGTCCCGGGTCAGTCCCAGCAGAGGCAGAACGGGTGACCGGCCGGGTCGGCGTAGACCCGGAACCCCTCCCCCTCGCCGTCGAGCCGGCGCGCGCCCAGCGCCAGCACCGCCCGCTCGGCCGCCTCGATGTCGGTGACGGTGACGTCGAGGTGGAGCTGCTGTGGCCGCTCCGGGTCGGGCCAGGTCGGCGGGCGCAGGTCGGGGGCCTTCTGGAAGGCCAGCCGGGGGTGCTGCCCCACCGGGCCGCCGAGGACCACCCACTCGTCGCCGTCGGAGTCACCCTCCGCCAGCGGCAGGCCCGTCAGCTCGGCGTAGAACGCCGCGAGGGCACGCGGATCGGGGCAGTCGATCACGGTGCTGCGCAGTTGTCCGATCATGTGCGTCATCCTGCCCGCGGGGTGCGACAGGAAACCTCAGTCCTCGGCGAGTCGCCGGCCCGCGTCCCGGCACGCCGCGAGCACCGCCCGCACGTGCTGCGGCGTGGCCCCGGCGAGGCCGCAGGCGGGGGTGACCACCACCTGCTCGGGCAGCCGGCGGCGCGGGAAGCCGAGGCGGTCCCAGAGCTGGCGTACCCGATCGGCGACCTGGGCGGAGGTCGGCGCGCGACCGCCGGGCGGCGGGGTGGCCGGTGCGGCGCCGGCCAGCAGCCCGAGCCCGGCGTCGATGGCCTCGCCGAGCGGGTCCAGATCCTTCACCAGGGCGAGGTCCAGGGCGACCCCGGCCGCGCCGGCCGAGCGGATCAGCTCCAGCGGGACGTCCGGCGCGCAGCAGTGCACCACGACCGGCACGCCGACGGCCTCGACCACCGTGCGCAGCAGGTCCGCCGCGTCGGGCTGCGGCACCGACCGGTACGTGCCGAAGCCGCTCTCGGTGGGCACCCGCCCGGCCAGCACGGCCGGCAGGGACGGCTCGTCGAGCTGGAGCAGCACCGAGGCCCGGGGCAGCCGGCGGGCGACCGCCGCGAGGTGGGCGCGCAGCCCCTCGGCGAGGGAACCGGTGAGGTCCCGCACCGCGCCGGGGTCGCGCAGCATCCGGCCGCCGATCGGCAGGTCGATGCCGGCGGCCAGGGTGTACGGGCCGGCGGCCTGCACCTTGACCGGGCCGGCGTACTCCTCGGCCTGCTCGGCGAGCTGGTCGAGGTCGCGTTCCATGAGGTCCCGGGCCCGGCGCAGCTCCCGCCCCGGGCGGGGGGCGACCCGCCAGTGGGCCGCGTACAGCTCGACGGGCAGCTCGACCAGCAGGCCGCCGGTGCGGCCGATCAGGTCCGCCCCGGGGCCGCGCGCCGGCAGCTCGGGCAGGTGGGGCAGGGCGGGCAGCTCCCCGAGGACGATCCGCTGCGCCTCGGCGATGTCGGTGCCGGGCAACGAACCGATGCCGGTCGCCGCGCCGAGGGGCCAGGGCCACGCGCTAGCTGTCACGGGCGAAGGGTACCGGTCGGCGGCCGGCGGCACGCGGCGATGGTCGCACAGCCGGGCACCGCGCACGCGGCGCTGGGCTGCGCACGCGGCGCTGGTCGAGCCGGGCGGCGCGTCAGCCGGCGATGGTGGCCGAGCCGAGCACCACGTCGCCGGCCGGGTCGGGCCGGTACGCGACGACGGCCTGGCCGGCGGCGACCCCGCGCACCGGGCGGCGCAGCTCGGCGCGCAGCGTGTCGCCGGTCAGCTCGACCGTGGCGGGCACCACGTCGCCGTGGGCGCGCAGCTGCACCTCGCACTCGATCGGCCCGTCGGGGCGCTCGCCGCCGGTCCACACGGGACGGTCGGCGCGCACCGTGGAGACCTCCAGCGCCTCGGCCGGCCCCACCGTGACGGTGTTGGTCTTCGGGGTGATGGAGAGCACGTAGCGGGGACGGCCGTCGGGGGCGGGCCGGTCCAGGTGCAGGCCCCGGCGCTGCCCCACCGTGTACGCGTACGCGCCGGTGTGGCTGCCGACGACCGCGCCGGTGAGCGCGTCGACCACCTGGCCCGGCGCCTCGCCGAGCCGGCCGGCGAGGAAGCCCCGGGTGTCGCCGTCGGCGATGAAGCAGATGTCGTGCGAGTCGGGCTTGTCGGCGACGGCGAGGCCGCGCCGGGCCGCCTCCTCGCGGACCTGGGCCTTGGTCGAGTCGCCGAGCGGGAAGACCGACCGGTCGAGCTGGGCGCGGGTCAGCACCGCGAGCACGTACGACTGGTCCTTGGCCGCGTCGACGCTGCGGCGCAGCAGCCCGTCGGGGCCGAGCCGGGCGTGGTGGCCGGTGACCACCGCGTCGAAGCCCAGCGCCACGGCCCGGTCCAGCACCGCCGCGAACTTGATCTTCTCGTTGCAGCGCAGGCAGGGGTTCGGGGTGCGGCCGGCCGCGTACTCGGCGACGAAGTCGTCGACCACGTCGGCGTGGAACCGGTCGGCCATGTCCCACACGTAGAACGGGATGCCGAGCACGTCGGCGGCGCGGCGGGCGTCCCGCGAGTCCTCCAGCGTGCAGCACCCGCGCGCCCCGGTGCGGTACGTCTGCGGGTTGCGGGCCAGCGCCAGGTGCACGCCGGTGACGTCGTGCCCGGCCTCCACGGCCCGCGCCGCCGCCACGGCGGAGTCGACCCCGCCGGACATGGCCGCCAACACCCTCACCCCGTCACGCTCCCTTCCCCGCTCCGAGCGTACCGGTCAGCGGGGAGCGCGCAGGGCGGCGGCGCGGCGGGCCCGCTCCACCGCCGCCGGCAGGGCCGCCACGAGCGCGTCGACGTCGGCCTGGCCGCTGGTGTGGCCGAGGCTGAAACGCAGCGAGGAGCGGGCCCGGTCGTCGTCGGCGCCCATCGCGATCAGCACGTGGGAAGGCTGGGCCACCCCGGCCGAGCAGGCCGAGCCCGTGGAACAGGCGATGCCCTGGGCGTCGAGCAGCAGCAGCAGCGCGTCGCCCTCGCAGCCGGGAAAGGAGAAGTGCGCGTTGCCGGGCAGCCGGTCGTCGGGGTCGCCGTTGAAGACGACCTCGGGCACGGCGTGCCGGACCCGCCGCACGAGGTCGTCGCGGAGGGCGGCGACGCGGGCCGCGTACTCCTGCTGGCCCTTCACCGCCGCCTCGACGGCGACCGCGAAGGCGACGATGCCGGCGGTGTCGAGGGTGCCGGAGCGCACGTCGCGTTCCTGGCCGCCGCCGTGCAGCAGCGGGGTGGCCGCGACGTCGCGGGCGAGCAGCAGCGCGCCCACCCCCGCCGGGCCGCCGAGCTTGTGCCCGGTGACCGTCAGCGCGGAGACGCCGCTGGCGGCGAAGTCGACGGGCACCTGGCCGACCGCCTGGATCGCGTCGGTGTGGAACGGCACCCCGTGCTCGGCGGCCACGGCGGCCAGCGCGGCCACCGGCTGCAGGGTGCCCACCTCGTTGTTGGCCCACATCGCGGTGACCACGGCGACGGCGTCGCCGTGGTCGGCCAGCTCGGCGCGCAGCGCCTCCGGGTCGAGCCGGCCGGCGGCGTCCACCGGCAGCCAGCCCACCTCGGCGCCCTCGCGTTCGGCCAGCCAGTCGACCGTGTCGAGGACGGCGTGGTGCTCGACGGCGCTGGAGACCACCCGGCGGCGGGCCGGGGAGGCGGCCCGGCGGGCCCAGAAGATGCCCTTGACCGCCAGGTTGTCGCTCTCCGTCCCACCGCCGGTGAAGATCACCTCGGAGGGGCGGGCGCCCAGCGCGGCGGCCACCCGCTCGCGGGACTCCTCCACCCGGCGGCGGGCGCGCCGGCCCGCCGCGTGCAGTGACGACGCGTTGCCGACCTCGCGAGCGGCGGCCACGTACGCCTCCAGTGCCTCGTCGAGCATCGGAGTCGTCGCCGCGTGATCCAGGTATGCCATCGCCGCTCAGCCTACTGACCGGCCTCGCGCCGGCCCGACTCCGGAGGTCACCCGCGCCCCGGGGCGCCAGGACCCCGGGGCACGACCGCTCACACCGGGACGGCGGTGACGACGATGTTGTCCCGGTATCGGCGGGTCTGCGGGTCGAACGGGCCGCCGCAGGTGATCAGCGTGAGCCGGGGGCTGCCGTCGCGGGCGAAGTACCGGTCCAGCGGGATCTTCGTCTTGGCGTACTCCTCGCGGGCGACGACCCGGTACTCGCGCGTCGTCCCGTCGCCGCCGGTGGCGGTGACGGTGTCGCCCCGGTCCAGCTCCCGCAGCCGGAAGAACGCCCCCCTGCCCTGTTCGGCGCTGTCCACGTGGCCGGCGATCACCACCGACCCGGCGTCGGCGGACAGGCCGGGGCCGTACCGGTACCAGCCGATCCGGTCCACGCTGGGCGGGACCTCGAACTCGTCGGTGCGCGGGTTGACCCCGACCGGGTCGACGCGGGCGGTGACGTCGATCGCCGGGATGCGCAGCCGCACCGGCGGCACGGTCGCGTCGCCGGCGGGCAGCTCGCCGGCCGTGACCGGCACCGACGGGCCACCGGGGGCGCTCGCGGCCGGCGATCCGGTGGCCACGGCCAGGGCCGCCGCGTCGTCCGCGCCGACGTCCTCGGCGGGCTGCGAGCCGCAGGCGACCACGGCGGCGACGGTGAGCGCGGCAGCGCCGGCGGCCATCGCCGCCAGCGCGCCGCGGTTGCGCACCGTCACCGGCGGGACGTCCGGGCCGTGGCGGCCACCCGGACGCCGCCGCCGACCAGCAGCAGGACGCCGGCGCCGGCCAGCACGTACCACCAGGTCTGCACGCCGGTGCCGGCCTGGCCGCCGGTGCCGCTGGGCACGCCGCCCGGGGCGGAGTGCAGGCCGGTGATGGTCTGCGCGACCAGGTCGAGGTTCTTGGCCTCGGCCGAGCCGATCGCGTAGACGATGGTGGCGGTGCCCTCCTTCAGGTCCAGGTCGGCGGGGCCGATCGCCACGGTGTCGGTGCCGGCGAGCACCACGTCGGCGGAGACGGTGCCGGCGTCGACGTCGGCCTTCGCCTCGTTCGGGTTGGTCAGGTCCTCGAAGACGGGCTTTCCGCCGGCCCGCACGTCCACGGCCGGGGCGGCGGCGGTGTGCCGGACGATCAGCCGGGCCTTGCCGGCGTCGACCTTGGCGGTGTCGTTGGCGAACGGCGTGATCCTGGGCTTGCCGGCCTCGTCGAGGTGCGCGGCGAGGCTGATGTTCGCCCCGCCCGGCACCTCGGCGTCGTCGACGGTGAGGATCGCCTTGTCGAGCGCCTCGCCGGGCTTGGTCAGGGCGATGTCGTACGCGCCCTGCTCCAGGTCGAGCGGGCCGGCCACGTCGCCGGGCTTGAAGTTGTCGAGGGTCTTCTTGCCGTTGACGTACACGTCGACGGGGGTGTCGGGGATGCCGTGCACGACGGAGACCTTGCTGGTGGCGGCGTAGGCCGGCGTGGCGGTGAGGGCGCCGGCACCGGCGAAGGTCAGCGCGGCGACCGCGCCGCCCGCGGCGACCCGACGGAAGTACGAGAGCTGCATGTCTGCCTCCTGGTGGTTCGTGCTGGTTCGTCAGGCCTGGCTTGCAGAACGGGTTACGCCGGCTCCCGCCGCCCCGGATGCGCCCTCCGACGACTTCTTTTTCTTTCCGGCGGGCGCATCCACGGGGGCCCTCGACGGCGAAGAGCAGGTGAGACAGGTGCGGACGCACGAGGCGCGAAGGTGGGGCGATGACGGCGGGGGTTACAGTCGGGCATGCTCCACGGAAGGCGAACCGCCCGGTGACAGCGGTGCAACAGGAACCCGAGCCACCACCCCAGGACGACCTCGCCGAGCGGTTCCGCGCGGGCGACGAGGCCGCCCTGCGCCAGGCGTACGACCGGTACGGCCGGGCGGTGCTGCACCTGGCCACCAGCACGCTGGCCAACCGCAGCGACGCGGAGGACGTGACCCAGGCGACCTTCGTCGCGGCCTGGCTGGGGCGGGACACCTTCGATCCGTCCCGGGGGTCGCTGATCGGCTGGCTGCTCGGCATCGGCCGGCGCAAGGTCGTCGACCGGCTGCGCGCCTCCGCGCGGGAGAACCGCGTGGTGGAGACGGTGCGGCAACTGCCCGATCCGGCCCCGACCGGCCCGGACCCGGACACGGTCGTCGACCGGCTGGTGGTGGCCGACGAGCTGGCCCGGCTTCCCGACGACCAGCGTCGGATGCTGGAGTTGGCGTTCTACGACGACCTGACCCACCAGCAGATCGCGACGGTCACCGGCGTGCCGCTGGGGACGGTCAAGAGTCACATCCGGCGAGGTATGGCGAGCCTGAAACGCAGATGGGAGGTGGACGGTGCAGCACCTGGACCACGACCGGCTGGTCTTCCTGGCGCTCGGTGAGAGCGAGGCGGACGACGGTGAGGCCCGCCACCTCGACGCCTGCGCGCACTGCCGGGCCGAGGTGGACGGCCTACGGCACGTCGCCGGCCTCGGCGCCGGCACCCAGGGGCTGGGCGACCTGCCCGACCCGCCCGAGCACGTGTGGCAGGGGATCGTCGCGGAGGTCGCGGCGGCCGAGGCGCTGCCCTCGCTCGGCGACCGCCGCGCCGCCGGGCCGCCGGAGACCGCCCCGACACCGGCGAACGGCGCGGCGCGGCCCGGCGGGGCCGGTGGGCGGCGTCGCCGGTTGCCCCGCTGGGCGGTCACGGCGGTGACGGCGGCAGCCGCCGCCGCGGTCGGCGTGGTGGGCACCTTCGCCGTGCTGTCGGGCTCCGCCGACGAGCCCCGGCCACCGGAGCGCGTGGTGCTGGCCAGCGGGGCCCTGACCGCGTACGGGACGACGCCGCGCGACGCCAACGGGGACGCCCGGGTGTTCACCGACAACCAACTGCACCTGCATGTGGCGAATCTCCCGGCGGTACCGGGGTACTACGAGGTCTGGCTCATCGACCCGGCGACCATGCGGATGTTCTCGGTCGGCGTGCTGAACTCCGGCACGGGGGACGCGCTGCTACCGTTGCCGCCGAACGTCGACCTCCGGACCTACTCGGTGCTGGACGTCTCCGCCGAGCAGTACGACAACAAGCCCGCCCACTCCGGCGACAGCCTGCTGAGGGGCACCCTGACGGGCTGATCGGCGGGCCGGATCAGCTCCCCGGCCCGCCGATCAGCTCCCCGTGACAGGCACGGTCGAAGGGGGCCACCCGATCCCGGGTGGCCCCCTTCGGCGTTTCGCCCCGGGTCCCCCGGGGGGGGTGGCTCACTTGCGCTTGCGGATCTCCTCGGCGGCCTGCGGCACGACCTTGAACAGGTCGCCCACCACACCGAAGTCGGCCAGCTCGAAGATCGGGGCCTCGCCGTCCTTGTTCACCGCGACGATGGTCTTCGAGGTCTGCATGCCGGCCCGGTGCTGGATCGCGCCGGAGATGCCCAACGCCACGTAGAGCTGCGGGGAGACCGTCTTGCCCGTCTGGCCCACCTGGAACTGGTGCGGGTAGAAGCCGGAGTCGACGGCCGCACGGGACGCGCCGACGGCCCCGCCGAGCAGGTCAGCCAGCTCCTCGACCAGCTTGAAGTTGTCGGCGTTGCCGACGCCTCGGCCGCCGGAGACGACCACGGACGCCTCGGTGAGCTCGGGGCGGGAGCCCTTCTGCTCGGCGACCCGGTCGACGACCTTGGCCAGCTTGTCCGCCTCACCCACGGTCACGGTGAGCTGCTCGACGGCGGGGGTGGCGGGGGCCGGGGCCGGGGTGAGCGAGTTCGGCCGCACGGTGACCAGCGGCAGGCCCTTGGTGACCTTCGACGTGACGATGGTCGAGCCGGCGAACGCGACCTGCGTGGCGGTGCCGTCGGCGGCGAGGGCGACCACGTCGGTCAGGATGCCGTTGTCCAGCTTGACGGCCAACCGGGCGGCGATCTCCTTGCCCTCCTGGGCGGAGGCGAGCAGCACGGCGGCCGGCTGCACCCGCTTGACGAGGTCGGCCAGCACGGTGGCCTTCGGGGCCACCAGGTAGCCGTCGATCTCCTCGCTCTCGGCCGCGTAGATCTTCTCCGCGCCGTACTCGCCCAGCTTCGCGCTCAGCGCCTCGGCCGCGCCGGGGCCGCCGAGCACGACCGCGCTGGGCGTGCCGAGCTCGCGGGCGAGGGTGAGCATCTCAAGGGTGACCTTCTTGACGCCGAACTCGCGGGTGGCTTCGACGACGACGAGAACCTCAGACATGACCTGCACCCCTCACACGAACTTCTCGGTGGCGAGGAACTCGACCAGCTGCGCGCCGCCGGAGCCCTCGTCGGTGACCTTCGCGCCGCCGGAGCGCGGCGGGCGCTTGCTGTGCTCCAGCACGGTGCTGGTCGCGCCGTCGAAGCCCACCTCGGCCGGGGCGACGCCGAGGTCGGCCAGGGACAAAGTGCGCACCGGCTTCTTCTTGGCGGCCATGATGCCCTTGAAGGACGGGTAGCGCGGCTCGTTGATGGTGTCCCACACGGAGACGACGGCCGGGGTCGAGGCGGTGACCACCTCGTAGCCCTCCTCCGTCTGCCGCTCCACGGTCAGGGTGGAGCCGTCGACGGTGAGCTTGCGCGCGCCGGTCAGCGCGGCCACACCCAGGCGCTCGGCGATCATGTGCGGCATGACCTGGACCCGGCCGTCGGTCGACTCGGCGCCGCAGATCACCAGGTCGGCGTTGAGTTGACCGAGGGCGGCGGCGAGCACCTTCGAGGTGGCCACGGCGCAGGACCCGTGCAGGGCGTCGTCGACGACGTGCACGGCGGCGTCCGGCCCCATCGACAGCGCCTTGCGGATCGACTCGGTCGCCCGGTCCGGACCCATGGTCAGGATCGTCACCTCGCCCCCGTGCGCCTCCTTGATCTTCAACGCCTCCTCGATGGCGTACTCGTCCATCTCGTTGATGACGTTGCTCGCCGAACCGCGGTCGACGGTGTTGTCGTCAGGACGCAGGTTGCGGTCCGCGCCCGAATCGGGCACCTGCTTGACGAGTACGACGATGTTCATCGCGCTTCGACGACCCCTCCTGTTGGTGTGGCGATCCCTCGCCAGGTCACGGGCGCAGCCTCCCGCGAAACTTAACGATCGGTCAACCACGGGCTGCTGTGCACTTGCCCACGCGCCAATGTTACCCGCAAGTAGCATCGGCTCCCGGGGGCCTCAGGGTGACACAGCTCACCGCGCGCCCCGACTCCGGGGCGCACCGGACACGCGCGGACTCAGGCCGGCTCGGCCAGCGCGCCCCGGATCCGGTCGATCACCTCGGCCTCGGCCGGCGTCACCCCCCGGTGCGCCCGCGCCACCCGGTCGGCGGCGGCCAGCACCAGCGACCGGTACGCCGCCACGTCCCCCGGCGACTTCGCGCGCAGGATCTCCACCGCCCGACCCAGCGCCGGCAGCACCACCGCCTCGACCTCCAGGGCCGAGTCCCGGGGCAGCCTCGGCAGCGGGCCGGTCGTCAGGGCCTCCTTCACCGGGCCGCTCGCCCCCGCCATCGCCCCCGAAGCGGCGAAGCTCTCCCGCAGCATCGCGAACATGCCCGGGTCGGCGTTCGACACCAGGAAGACCGCGCCGAACGCGCCCGTCTTCAGGGTGAGTCGTTCCTCGTCCGTCAGCGGCTGGCTCATGGTCACGGAGTGTAGATGTAGGGCGTGGTCGTGGTGACCGGGACGAGGCCGAGCCGTTCCAGGATCGGCCGGCTGTCCTCGGAGGCGTCCACCTGCAGCAGGGTCCGGCCCCGCTGGGCGGCCAGCCGCGCCCGATAGCCGACCAGCGCCCGGTAGATGCCCCGACGACGCCACTGCGCGAGCGTCGAGCCGCCCCACAGCGTCGCGAAGCCGGTGCCCGCCACGTAGCGCACCCAGCCAGCGCTGACCACCGTCTCCCCCGCCTCGGCGACCACCACCGTGATCGACTGCGGGTCGGCGGCGATCTCCTTCTCCAGCCCGTCGGCGAAGTGATCCCGGCTCTCGCCCCAGACCTCCTCCTCCATGGCCATGATCCGGTCCAGGTCGGCGCGGGCGGTGACCTCACGCAGGCGTACCCCCTCGGGGGTCACCGGGAGCGTGGCCGCCAGCGGCGCGACCGGGCCGATCACGACGGTCTCCCGCTCCTCGGGCACGAACCCGGCGGCCCGCAGCCGGTCCGGCAGGTCGGCGGGCTCGTCGTGGCCGTGCAGCTTCCACTCCACCGACTCGCCCCGGGCGCGGAAGAACTCCACCTGGCGGGCGATCAGCGCGTCCAGCGCCGCCCCGGTCAGGCCACCCAGGTCGCGGTACGTCAGAAAGCCACCGTGGTCCAGGCCGAGGATGCGCACCAGCGGCCCGTCCCGCTCCACCGTCACGCCCTCCGGCAGCGGGTCCGGGGCCCACGCCTTGAGCTGGTTGTCGTACGCCTCGCGCAGCGTCGTCGGGTCAAGATCAGTCACCCGTCCAACCTATGCCCTGGACAAAGCGGATAATCGGCTGCGTGTGGGAGACGGTACGGCGGTGGTTCGACCCGCGGGAGCTGCGGTCGGTGGGCAGCACGCCCGACTACCGTTTCTCCCTGGCCAACGAGCGGACGTTCCTGGCCTGGCTGCGCACCGGGCTGGCCCTGGTGGCCGGCGGGCTGGCCGCCGCCCAGTTCCTCCCGCCGCTGCCGCTGGCGCACCTGCGCGAGGCGATCGCCGTCGCGCTGCTGCTGCTCGGCGGCACCGTCGCCGTGCGGGCCGTGGACCACTGGGCCCGCACCGAACGCGCCATCCGGCTCGGCGAGGAACTGCCGGCGTCCCGCTTCCCCGCCGTGCTCGCCCTCGCCGTGGGGCTGGGCGCGGTGCTGCTGGTCATCGCGGTGCTGGCCCGCGCGATCGGCGGCCGGTGACGGTCGGGCCGGGCCCGGCCGGCGACCCGGGGCTGCAACCCGAACGCACCCGCCTGGCCTGGCGGCGCAGCCTGCTCGCGCTCACCGCCGTCACCGTGCTGACCGTCCGGCTGGCGCTCACCGGGGACGCCGCCGGGGCGGTGCTGGCCGGCGCGGCGGTCGCCGGCTGGGCGGCGGCCCTCGCCCTGTGCTGGGGGCGGGCCGTCGGGTCGGGCCCGGTGCGCGCCACCTCCCGCACCATGCCGGCGCTGGCCCTCGCCGCCGCGTGGCAGGCCACGCTGGGCGTGCTGCTGGCCCTACGCGGACTGGGGTGACGGGCGCGGGTGCGCCATGATGGGGAGATGGCCCGCCTGTACGTCCTGCTCTTCCTGGTCCAGATCGCGCTCGCGGTGCTGGCGCTGATCAGCTGCCTCTCCGCCGAGGAGGGGGCGATCCGCGGGTTGCCCCGGATCGCCTGGGTGCTGATCATCCTGTTCTTCCCGCTGGTCGGCTCGATCGCCTGGTTCCTCGCCGGCCGGCAGCGCCCCGCCGCAGGGCCGGGCGCGCCCCGGTCGGCCCCCGGCGGCCCGCGTCGGCCGCTCGCCCCGGACGACGACCCGGAGTTCCTCGACTCCCTGGCCGAACGCACCCGGCGGCAGGACGCCGAGCTGTTCCGCCGCTGGGAGGAGGACCTCCGCCGGCGCGAGGACGACCTGCGCCACCGCGAGGGCGACCCGCCCCGGGAGGAGAACCGCCCCGAGGTGTGACCGGGCCGCCCCCGCAGGCGTCAGACGCGACGCCGCAGCGCCCGGACCGCCAGCGGCGCGAAGACGGCGGCGAGCGCGACGGCCCAGATCATCGCCTGGATCGCCGGACCGACCACCGGGCCGCCCACCAGCAGGCCGCGCAGGGCGTCGGCCAGGATCGTCACCGGGTTGACCTCGACCCAGTGCTGGAGCCAGCCCGGCATCCGGTCGGTGGGGACGAAGACGTTGCTGGTGAAGGTGAGCGGGAAGATCACCGTGAACCCGAAGATCTGCACCTTGTCGGGCTCGCTGACCAGCACCCCGACCAGCACCGAGATCCACGCCGCGGCCAGCGAGAACGCGAGCAGCAGGGCGAACGCGCCGAGCAGCCCGAGCACCCCGTTGCCGAGCCGGAAGCCGAGGATCGCCCCGACGCCGATCAGCAGCGACACCGACCACGCCTGCTTCACGGTGTCGGCGAGGATCCGCCCGGCCAGCGGGGCCCAGCGGGCGATCGGCAGGGCGCGCAGCCGGTCGAACACCCCCTTGGTGAGGTCGTTGTTGAGCCCGAAGCCGGTGGTCATCGTGGCGAACAGGGCGTTCTGCACGATGATGCCGGGCAGGGCGAACGTGAGGTACTCCCCCGGCGAGCCGGAGATCGCCGTGCCGAAGACGTACGTGAACAGCAGCACGAACATCACCGGCTGGATGCTGAGGTCGAGCAGCTCCATCGGGTTGTGCTTGATCTGCACCAGGCTGCGCCAGGCCAGGGTGAGGGTGTGCCGCACCCCGGCGCCCACGCCGAGGCGGCGGGCCAGGGCGAGCGGGGCGGTGACGGTGGCGGCGGTCATGCCGGGGTCCTCTCCAGGTCGGCCCCGGACGGGGTGTCGTCGCCGGTCGGCGCGTCGGGCTCGGCACGGTGGCCGGTGAGGTGCAGGAAGACCTCGTCGAGGCTGGCGCCCCGCAGGGCCAGCTCGGCCACGGGGATCTCGGCGTCGTCGAGGCGGCGGACCACGGCGGGCAGCACCCCGGGGCCGTTGACCGCGACGGTGACGGTGCTCTGGGCCACCTCGGGACTGGCGGCGGCGGCCTCCCCCGCGATGGCCACCACGGTCGCCAGGTCGGCCGGGTCCGCCGGACGGATCGCGAGGACCTGGCCGCCGGTCTTGGCCTTCAGCTCCTCCGGGGTGCCCTGGGCGATCACCCGCCCGTGGTCGACCACGGCGATCTCGCTGGCCAGTTGGTCGGCCTCCTCCAGGTACTGCGTGGTCAGCAGCACGGTCACCCCGTCGGTGACCAGGCCGCGCACGGTGTCCCACAGGTCGTTGCGGCTGCGCGGGTCGAGCCCGGTGGTCGGCTCGTCGAGGAACAGCACCTGCGGGCGGCCGACCAGGCTGGCGGCCAGGTCGAGGCGGCGGCGCATGCCGCCGGAGTAGGTCTTCGCCGCCCGGTCGGCGGCGTCGGCGAGCTGGAACCGGGCGAGCAGCTCCCGGGCCCGGGCCCGGGCGTCGGCCCGGGAGAGGCCGAGCAACCGGCCGATGAGCAGCAGGTTCTCCGTGCCGGTGAGCGCCTCGTCGACCGAGGCGTACTGGCCGGTGAGGCCGATGAGCTGGCGCACCCGGTGGGCGTCGCGGCGCACGTCGTACCCGCCGACGGTGGCGTGGCCGGAGTCGGCGGCGAGCAGGGTGGCGAGCACCCGCACGGTGGTGGTCTTCCCGGCCCCGTTGGGCCCGAGCAACCCGTACACGGTCCCGCTGGGGACCGCGAGGTCGACTCCGGCGAGGGCCGTGGTGGCGCCGAAGCGTCGCACCAGGCCCTCCGCCCGGATCGCGTACGTCATGGAAACTCCCGTCGTCTGTGCATGTGTCACGCCAACTGGCCGACGGCACTGACAAACTGCCGAGCCTCGGCTGACGTTACGACGACAGACGCCGGGAGTCCCCCGAATTAAGCGGTGGCGCTCAGGCCAGGTTCGACGAGCGGGGGTACGCGTCGGCCGGGTCGGTGAGCACGTTGACCAGGTACGGCACGCCCGAGGCGAAGGCCCGCTCCAGGGCCGGGGCGAGGTCGCCGGCCTTCTCCACCGTCTCGCCCGCCCCGCCGAGGGCCTCGACGACCTTGTCGTAGCGCAGGCCGGGCTGCAGGTCGGCGGCGACGTCGTAGCCGTACATGGCGCGCATCGGGTGCTTCTCCAGCCCCCAGATGCCGTTGTTGCCGACCACGATCACGACGGGGAGCTTCTGGCGCACCAGGGACTCCACGTCCATCAGCGAGAAGCCGGCCGCGCCGTCGCCCATCAGCACGCAGACCTGCCGGTCGGGGTGGCTGACCCGGGCCCCCATCGCGTAGCCCATGCCGGTGCCGAGGCAGCCGTACGGGCCCGGGTCGAGCCAGGTGCCGGGCTGCGCGGGCTCCAGGTATTTCCCCGCGTACGAGACGAAGTCGCCGCCGTCGCCGACGGTGATGGCGTCGGGGGCGAGCACCCGGCGCAGCTCGCCGTAGACGCGGGCCGGGCGGATCGGGTCGGTCTCGGCCGCCATCGCCTCGGCGTCGCGGGCCTTCGCGGCGTCCTCGGCCTCGCGCAGCCGCGCGACCCAGTCGTCGTGGTCGGCCCGGTCGCCGGGGTGCTCGGCGAACGCGGTGAGGATCAGCCGCAGGTCACCGGCGGGCGAGGCGGCCGGGGTGACGTGGGTGGCCCGCTGGCTGGGCGCGTCCACCACGTGCACCACCCGGGCGTCGCCGAAGTCGCCGAAGGCGAGCCGGAAGTCCAGCGGGGTGCCGACCACGACGACGACGTCGGCACCGGACAGGGCGACCCGGCGGGCCTTGGCGAAGGCCAGCGGATGCGACGGGGGCAGCGCGCCGCGCCCCATCCCGTTGGTGAACACGGGCACCCGCAGCGCCTCGGCGGCGGCGCGCAGGGCGTCGACGGCGTCCCCGGCGTACACGTCGGAGCCGGCGATGATCACCGGGCGGTGGGCGGCGGCGATCAGTCCGGCGGCCCGGGCCACCTCCTCCGGGTCGGCCTCGATCGGGGCGGGCGCGACCGCCTCGGGCAGCTCGGCGTCGCCGACGGAGAAGATCGCCTCCAGCGGGAAGTCGAGGAAGACCGGGCCCCGGTGCGGGGTGAGCGCGGTGGTCAGCGCCGCGCTGACCGCGCGCGGGATGTCGTCGGCGCCGAACACCGTCTCGGCGTGCTTGGTGACGGGGGCGACCAGCGGCAGGTGGTCCATCTCCTGCAGGCTGCCGGAGCCCCAGCGGAACTGCGGGGCCCGGCCGCCGAGCACCAGCACCGGCGAGGCGTTGAAGAAGGCGCTGGTCAGCCCGGAGACACCGTTGGTGACGCCGGGGCCGGCGGTGAGCACGGCGAGGCCGGGGCGGCGGTTGAGCTTGGCCACCGCCTCGGCCGCGAACACCGCCGACTGCTCGTGCCGCACGTCGTAGAGCGGAAAGCCGGCGGTGTGCGCCGCGTCGTAGAGCGGGAAGACGTGCCCGCCGGAGAGGGTGAACATCTCGCGTACGCCGTGCGCGCGCAGCGCCGCGAGCGCCAACTGTCCGCCGTGACCCTCGACCCGCTCCGTCATCGCCGCTCCCCTCGCCGTGGCCGGAGTCACACGCTACTGGCCGGTAGGCGGAATGTGAACCGGGCTCGGGTCAGCGGCCGGTGAAGTCGGGCTTCCGCTTCTCGACGAAGGCGGCCATGCCCTCGCGCCGGTCGTCGGTGGCGAACAGCGCCGCGAAGAGCTGGGTCTCCCAGGCCAGGCCCGAGGTGAGGTCCATGTCCAGGCCGGCGTCGACCGCCAGCTTCGCCGCCCGCAGCGCCTGCACCGGCCCGTTCAGGTACGGGGTGACCAGCTCGACGGCGGCGGCGTACACGTCGGCAGCCGGCACGACCCGGTCGGCCAGGCCGATCCGCAGCGCCTCCTGGGCGTCCACCATCCGGCCCGACATGATCAGGTCCTTCGCGCGGGCCGGGCCGACGAGCCGGGCCAGCCGCTGGGTGCCGCCCGCGCCGGGGATGACGCCCAGCTTGATCTCCGGCTGGCCGAGCTTCGCGTCCTCGGCCACCACCCGCCAGTCGCATGCGAGGGCCAGCTCGCAGCCGCCGCCGAGGGCGTACCCGGTGATCGCGGCGACCACCGGCTTGGGGATCCGGGCGAACGCGCCGAGCGCGCTGGACAGGTCCGCCGCCCGCTCCGCCATGTCCACGTAGGACATGACGGCCATCTCCTTGATGTCCGCGCCGGCCGCGAAGACCTTCTCGCCGCCGTACACGATGACGGCGCGGACCTCGGGGTCGGCGGTGGCCTCCGCCGCGGCGGCGCGCAACTCCTCCTGGACCTGCTTGTTCAGCGCGTTCATCGGCGGCCGGTCCAACCGGATGGTGCCGATGCCGTCCTTGGTCTCCAGCCGCACGAACTCGCTCACACTTGCCCTCACTTCCTCGTCGAAGTCGCGTGCCAACCTTACGGCCCGGATCGTTGGGGCAGATAGTCTGATGTCCGCCCCGCCCCACCGGAGTCCGCCATGGTCACGTACTACGACGACAGGTCGGTGCAGGTCACCTCCACTTCCGTGCGGGTGGACGGCCGGACGTACCCGCTGGCCGAGATCAGCATGGTCTGGCACCTGCGCGGCAGCCGGTCCTGGCGGGTGCTCGCCGGCCGGGGCGCGATCGGCGCGGCGCTCGCCGGCCCGCTGGTCGCCGCCGCGCTGGGGGTGGCGCTCGCGCTGTGGCTGCACCGCTCGCTGACCGTCACGATCGCCATCGTGGGAGCCTCCGTGCTGGTCGGGCTCGCCGTCGGGCCGGTCGCCGACTTCCTCTTCGAGCACCTGGACCGCTCGTACGCCCGGGGCAGCCGCCAGTTGGAGTTGTGGGCCCGCTGGCGGGGCCAGCCGGTGCGGCTGGTGTGCACGGGCGACGCGCTGCGCTTCGGGCAGATCTACCGGGCGGTGCAGCGGGCGGTGGAGGCCGGCCCGGCAGGGCAGGCGGAGCGGTCCGGTCAGACCGGCGGCCGCCCGCCGGGGAACGCCGTCAGGCCGTAGCGCCCGGCGCGGACCCCGCCCCCGCCCTACCCCGCGCGGTCCCACCCCGGCCCGCGCCGCACCTCGCCGGCCGGGGGAGGCGGCTCCCGCGCCGCCCCCGGGCCCCCAGCAGGGGCTTCAGCCCGACTAGCGAGCTGATGTCGTGGATGGATCAGGCCCCGGGGTGGGCGGTGCTGTGCGGCGTTGTGCGGTGCGGTGGGGTGCAGTGCGGTGCGGTGTCCGACCGGGGAGGGATGCCGTGCCCGGGGCGGGCGATGTCGTAGATGACTCAGCTCCCTAGGACCCGAACGTCCCTCGCCGGGCTGGGCGAGCGCGCCCGGCGGCGGTTAGGCTTGGTGATGGCCATCTATTACCAGGACGACGCGGTGCAGGTGACCTCCGAGTCGATCCGGGTGGGTGGCCACACCATCGCGCTCGCCGACGTCACGTACGTCTGGCACGCGCGCGGGCGCACCACCCTCGCCGTCCGCGGCCGGGTGATCGGCCGGGGCGTGCTGGTGCTTCTGCTGTCGCTGCCGCCGCTGGTGGCGCTGGTCTGCGTGGTGTCGCTCGCCTGGTCGGCGCAGGACCGGGGCAACTGGACCCTCGCCCTGATCATCCTGGCCGCCTGCGCGGTCGGTGCGCTGGCCCTGGTCCCGTTCCTGGAGCTGCCGCTCGGCTGGCTGGACCGCTCGTACGAGCGCGGCAACCGGGTCAACGAGCTGTGGGTGCAGCACCACGGGCGGGAGGTGATGTTGCTGAGCACGCCGGACGCGCTGCGGTTCGGGCAGATCTACCGCGCCGTGCAGCGGGCCGTGGAGCAGCAGGGCGAAAGGGGCTGACCGGGCGGCACTGGTCCGTCCGACGCACACTGGGAGGCATGGTGATTCCCCTCCCCCGGCCGTCCGCCGTCGTCGGCCTCACCCGTACCGCCCTCGACCAGGCGCTCGGCTCGGCCGCCTCGTTCGCCGCCGTCCCGGCCCGCGCCTTCGCGGTGCTGGACGGGGTGGAGGCGCTGCTGCACCGGATCAACGGGGTGGTGGACCGGATCGAGGGGACGCTGGACCGCACCGACCGGGTGCTCGACGACGCCGAGAGCGCCGTCCGGGAGGTCGCCGTGATCAGCGCCGCCGCGACCACCGCGATCGACACCGCCACCGCGGTCGCCGCCGCCGCGGCCGTGGTCGTCGGCGAGGCCAAGCGGGTCTCCGCCGCCGCCGGCACGGTGGTCGCCGAGGCCGGCGCGGTGGCCCACCGCGCCGCGGGGACCGTGACCGCCGCCGCCGAGGCGGCCGGCACCGCCGCCGAGCTGCTGGCCGCGTACGAGCCGGCGCTACGTCGGGGCGCGCCGATGGCGACCCGGTTCGTCGAGCAGCTCAGCCACGAGGAGGTGACCGCGGCCATCCGCCTCGTCGACGAGCTGCCCAAACTCAAGGAGCACCTGACCGCCGACATCCTGCCGATCCTGGCGACGCTGGACCGGGTGGGCCCCGACCTGCACGACCTGCTCGACGTCACCCGGGACCTGAAGCTCGCCGTGGCCGGCATCCCCGGCCTCGGCATGCTCCGCCGCCGGGGCGAGAAGCTGACCGACGAGTGAGTCGCCCCGGCGGGTGAACCGGCCGGGCGGTCAGCTCAGGCCGGCGGGGCGTAGAGCTGGTCGATCTCGGCCCGGCTGGGCAGGGCCACGGACGCGCCCAGCCGGCGTACGCAGGCTGCGCCGGCCGCCGCCGCCCAGTGCACCGCCGCCCGCAGGTCCCGCCCCTCGCCCCAGGCCACCGCGAGCGCGGCCGTGAACGCGTCCCCGGCGGCGGTCGAGTCGACCACGTCGACCCGCACCGCCGGGACGTGCACCGGCGCGGCGTCGCGCTCGACGTACCAGGCGCCCTCGCCGCCGAGGGTCAGCACCGCGCGGGGCACCAGCGCGAGCAGGGCACCCGGATCGTCGCGCCCCGCGCCGGTGAGCGTCCGCGCCTCGTTCTCGTTGACCACCAGCAGGTCCACGGCGTCGAGCAGCTCGGCCGGCACGTGCCGGGCGGGCGCGGCGTTGAGGATCACCCGGGTGCCGGCGGCCCGGGCGGCCAGCGCGGCCTCCGTCACCGTCGCCACCGGGATCTCCAGCTGGGCGACCAGGACGTCCGCGTCGCGTACGGCGGTCAGCTCGCCCTCGGTGAGGCCGGTGAACGCGGCGTTCGCCCCGGGGGTGACCAGGATGGCGTTCTCGCCGTCGGCGCTGACCATCACCAGGGCGACGCCGGACGCCCCGTAGACCACCCGGAGGTGGCCCGTGTCGACGCCGGCCGCCGTGATCCGGGCGCGCAGGGTCACCCCGAACGCGTCCGAGCCGATCGCGCCGAGGAAGGCGCAGGACGCCCCGGCCCGCACGGCGGCGACCGCCTGGTTGGCACCCTTGCCGCCGGGCACCATGACGAAGTCGCTGCCGAGCACCGTCTCGCCGGGGCGGGGCAGGGCCCCGGCGGTGGCCACCAGGTCCATGTTGGCGCTGCCCACGACGGCGACGCGAGTCTGCCGCACGGTTGCCTCCCTTGCTCCGGCCGCTCCGGTTGCGCCCAACTCGCGACTCAGGCGGCGCGGGCCGTCCAGCGGGCGCCGTGCCGCTCGACCGTCAGCGGCAGGCCGAAGGTCTTGGCGAGATTGTCGGCGGTGAGGGTGTCGCCGAGCAGCCCCTGGGCCACCACGGCGCCCTCGCGCAGCAGCAACGCGTGGGTGAACCCGGGCGGGATCTCCTCGACGTGGTGGGTGACCAGAACCAGCGCCGGGGCGTCCGGGTCGTACGCCAGCTCGGCCAGCCGGGCCACCAGGTCCTCGCGCCCGCCCAGGTCGAGCCCGGCGGCGGGCTCGTCGAGCAGCAGCAGCTCGGGGTCGGTCATCAGCGCGCGGGCGATCTGCACGCGCTTGCGCTCCCCCTCGGACAGGGTGCCGAAGGGTCGGTCGGCGAGGTGCCCGACGCCGAGCTGACCGAGCAGGGCGCGGGCCCGCGCCTCGTCGCCGGGGTCGTAGCTCTCCCGCCAGCGCCCGACCACCGACCAGGCGGCGGTGACCACCACGTCGGCGACCCGTTCCTCGGCGGGCACCTGCCCGGCGAGGGCGGCGGTGGACAGGCCGATGCGCATCCGCAGCTCGTTGACGTCGGTGCGGCCGATGCGCTCCCCCAGCACGTGGGCGACGCCGGTCGTCGGGTGCAGCCGGCCGGCGGCCAGGTTCAGCAGCGTGGTCTTCCCGGCACCGTTCGGGCCCAGCACGACCCAGCGTTCGTCCAGCTCGACCCGCCAGTGCACGTCGTGCAGCAGCGCGGTGCCGGACCGGCGTACGCCGACACCGTCCAGGCTGACCACCAGATCCGCGTCCACGGGGGTGGCGGCGGGGGCGGCGCCCGGGGCGCCGGGGATCAGGTCACCAGTCACCCTCCCATCCAACCACGCACCGCCGCACCGCCCCCCACGGGCAGCGTCCACACCCTAGGGTGGGGCGCCGTGTCGTTGGTCACCGCACGGGGGGAGACGCGGATGTCACACCGGGAGCACATCGGATGAGCGCGGTCATCGAGATCGAGGGGCTGCGCAAGACGTTCCACGGCCCGTACCGGAGTCGGCACGTCGCCGTGGACGGCTTCGACCTGCTGGTGGGGCGGGGTGAGATCCACGGCTTCCTTGGGCCGAACGGCTCGGGCAAGACCACCACGCTGCGCGCCCTGCTCGGCCTGGTCCGTGCCGACTCCGGCCGGATGCGGCTGTTCGGCGAGGACGTCCCGCGTGCGCAGGCGCGGGTGGCCGCCCGGGTCGGCGCGATCGTGGAGACCCCGCAGTTCTTCGGCAACTTCACCGGGCACCGCACGCTGCGGCTGCTCGCCCTGGCCGGTGGGGTGCCGACCCGGCGGGTCGACGAGGTGCTGGCACAGGTGGGGCTGCTCGACCGGGGCGAGGACGACGTGCGGGGCTACTCGCTGGGCATGCGGCAGCGGCTCGCCGTGGCCTCGGCGCTGCTCAAGGAGCCGGAGCTGCTGATCCTCGACGAGCCGGCGAACGGGCTGGACCCGGCCGGTATCCGGGAGATGCGGGACCTGATGCGGTCGCTGGCCGACGCGGGGGTGACCGTCCTGCTGTCCAGCCACATCCTCGGCGAGATCCAGCTGATCTGCGACCACGTGACGATCGTCTCGGCGGGGCGGCGGGTGGCCGCCGGCCCGGTCGCGGAGGTGCTGGCCGGCCACGACCAGCACGAGTGGCTGGTCCGCGTGCCGGAGCCCGACCGGGCGGCGGAGCTGCTGCGCGCCGCCGGCCTGGCGGTGGACGAGCGCCCCGAGCACCTGGTGGTCGGCGGGGTCTCCGACGCCGGCGAGGTCAGCCGGCTGCTCGGCGAGCAGGGGCTGTGGGTACGCGAACTGGTCCCGCTGCGGCCGGACCTGGAGAGTGTCTTCCTGAAGTTGACCGACGGCGGCGTGCGGGACGAGGAGGCGGGGGCGTGAACCTGGTCCGGGCCGAGTGGGAGCGGCTGGCCACCCGCCGCTTCATGCGACTCATGCTGGTGCTGCTGGTGCTGGCGTTCGCGGTCACGGCGGTGACCACGCTGGTGGGTTCGCACCGGCCGTCGCCGGACGAGATCGTCGCGGCGCAGCAGTCGGCGGCGCAGCAGCGGCAGGCGCTGGAGGACACGTTCCAGCAGTGCCTGGCGGCCGTACGCGGGACGCTGCCGCCGGAGGAGGCCCAGGACTACCCGCCGAACTGCTCGGTGTTCGATCCGGGCCAGCGCGACCGGCTGCCCGTGGCCGCCGACCATCTGCAGGGGGTGTTCACCTTCGCCGACCAGGCCCGGCCGCTGCTCTACTTCCTCGTCGCGTTCCTGGTGCTGTTCGGGTTCCTGGTGGGGGCGTCGTACATCGGGGCGGACCTGTCCACCGGCGGGGTGGTGAACCTGCTGATCTGGCGGCCCCGGCGGCTCGCTGTGCTCGGCGCGAAGCTGGGCACCCTGCTGGGGGCGCTGACGCTGCTGTCGGTGCTGGCCTCGGCGGCGTACCTGGGGGTGTTCTGGCTGATCGGGCAGGGCGCCGGGCTGCCCGGGGCGACGGGCGGCGACTTCTGGCCTGGGCTGGGGCTGATCTGGCTGCGCGGGCTGGTGCTGGTGCTGCTCGCCGCGGCGGCCGGCTTCGCCCTGGCCACGCTGGGCCGGCGGACGGCCGCCGCGCTCGGCGCGGTGACCGCGTACGCGGTGGTGTGGGAGCTGGGCCTGCGGGTGGTGGTGGAGGTGGTGGGCCTGCCGCGCGGCGAGGACTGGATGCTCTCCACGTATCTCGACGCGTGGCTGACGGGCCAGGCCCGGCTCTCCGACGCGACCGCCTGTCGGGGGGTGAGCGGCTACTGCGACGGCAACTACCAGATCGGGTGGGGGCTCGGGCTGGCGGTGCTGCTGACGCTCGTCGGCGTGCTGACCATGGCGGCGTTCGGCGCGTTCCGCCGCCGCGACCTCAGCTGAGCTGCCGCAAGGCCAGGCAGCACCTTGCAGCACCCCGCGCGGTGGTGAAGAATTCCTTCACATGAGCCGCGCGGGGTCAGCCCACGGTGCTGCCGAAGACCTCGTCGCGCACCGCGTCCAGGGCCGTGCGCAGGGCACCGTGCAGGATCGGCTCCTCGGTCAGCCCGGTCGGCACCACCCGGGGGCGCACCAGGGTGATCGCGGCCACCTCGTGCTGCACCCGCTCGGCGAGCGCCGCCCCGCCGGCCTGACCGACCTCGCCCGCGAGCACCACCAGTGGCGGGTCGAGCACCACGCAGGTGCTCGCCACGCCCAGGGCCAGCCGGCGGGCCAGCTCGTCGAGCAGCGGGCCGCCCGCGGTGCCGGCGGCGATGGCCGCGCGCACCGCGTCGGCCGCCGAGTCGGCGGGCAGCCCGTGCTCCCGGGCCACCGCGAGCACCGCGTCCGCCCCGGCGAGCTGCTGGAAGGCCGGCTTGGCGCGGCGCGACACGTCGCGCGGGATGGGCACGCCGGGCACCGGCAGGTAGCCGATCTCGCCGGCCGCGCCGCTGCTGCCGTGGTGCAGCCGGCCGCCGAGCATGATCGCCAGGCCGACGCCCGCGCCGACCCAGACCAGCACGAAGTCGCGGTTCTCCCGGGCCGCCCCCGACTGCGCCTCGGCCACGGCGGCCAGGTTGACGTCGTTCTCGAAGACCACCGGCGTGGCCAGGTCCTCGCGCAGCGCGGCGAGCAGGCCCCGGTGCCAGCGCGGCAGGTTGAACGCGAACGTGATGTCGCCGCTGGCCGGGTCGACCAGGCCGGGGGTGCCCAGCACCACCCGGCGCACGCTGGACAGCTCCGCGCCGGCGCTGCTCGCGGCCTGCACGACGGCGTTGTGCACCACCCCGACCGGGTCGTCGGTGTCCCGGGTGGACTGCTCCACGCGGGAGACGACCGCGCCGGTGATGTCCGCGCAGGCGGCCACGACCCGCTCGGCGCCGACGTCCACCCCGACCACGTACGCCGAGCCCGGCCGGACGGCGTACAGCTGGGCGTTCGGGCCCCGCCCGCCGGCCTGCTCGCCGACCCGGGCGACCAGGCCGCGCTCCTCCAGCCGCTCGACGAGCTGGGAGGCGGTGACCTTGGACAGCCCGGTCAGCTCGCCGAGCCGGGCCCGGGTCAGTGGCCCCTGCTCCAGCAGCAGCTCCAACGCCGCGCGGTCGTTGAGCGCCCGCAACAGGCGGGGGGTGCCGGGCAGCCGGGTCGCACTCATGCCACGTCCTCTATTTTTCGCAAACTTTGCTAACCAAACCGACACGCGGGTGACCGTAGCGTAACGGCCACCCCGAACCTGGGTACTCGGACGACCCGGCACCGGCCGACGCCTCCGGTACGACGACCGTGCCCGACCGGGCACGGCAGAGGGGAGACCTCCGTGGGGACCGATCCTGGACTGCGCCGGCTCGCGCTGGGCACGCTGCTCGCCGCGTACCCGGGGCCGGTCCCGCCCGGCTGGGCCGTCGACCTGGTCGCCGAAGGGCTCGCCGGGCACACCCTGTTCGGCACGAACGTGCACGACCCGGCCCAGGTGGCGGCGAGCACGGCCGCGCTGCGCGCCGCCCGCCCCGACGTGCTGGTCGCGATCGACGAGGAGGGCGGGGACGTGACCCGCCTCGCCCACGCGACCGGCAGCCCGTACCCGGGCAACGCCGCCCTCGGCGCGGTCGACGACCCGGCGCTGACCGGGCGGGTGTACGCGGCGATCGGCGCCGAGCTGGCCGCCCTGGGGATCACCGTTGACCTCGCCCCGACCGTGGACGTGAACACCGCCGACGAGAACCCGGTGATCGGCACCCGCTCGTTCGGCGCGGACCCGGCCCGGGTGGCCGTCCACTCGGCCGCCGCCGTCGCCGGCCTCCAGTCGACCGGCGTGGCCGCCTGCGCCAAGCACTTCCCCGGCCACGGCGCGACGGTCGCCGACAGCCACCACGAGCTGCCCACCGTGGAGGCGTCCCCGGCGGTGCTGCGCGAGCGCGACCTGCCCCCGTTCGCGGCGGTCGTCGACGCCGGCGTCACGTCGATCATGACCGCGCACATCCGGGTGCCCGCGCTCACCGGCGACGGCCCGGCCACCTTCAGCCGCGCGGTCCTGGTCGACCTGCTCCGCCGTGAGCTGGGCTTCACCGGGGCGGTGATCACCGACGCGCTGGAGATGAAGGGCGCGGCGCTGGCCGCCGGCGGCATCGGCCCGGCCGCCGTCCTGGCGCTCGCCGCCGGGGCGGACCTGCTCTGCATCGGCGCGCGGGTCGACGCCGGCCTGGTCGAGCGGGTCGCCGCCGAGATCGTCGCCGCGCTCGGCGACGGCCGGCTCGACCGGGCCCGGGTCGAACGGGCCGCCGGCCGGGCCGCCGCGCTCGCCGCCGCGACCCGCGCCGCCGGCCCGTCGCCGATCACCCCCACCGACCTGGGGTACGCCGCCGCGCGGCGCGCCGTCCGCGTGGAGGGCGACGTCGCCGGGCTGGGCCGGCCCCTCGTCGTACGGCTGGACGCCGCGACCACGATCGCGCAGGGTCGGGTGCCGTGGGGCCTCGGCCCGCACCTGGCCGGGTCGGAGGAGATCCTGGTGCTGGCCGCCGAGGCGGACGCGGCCGCGCTGCGCGCCCGCGCCGGGGAGCGGCCGATCGTGCTGGTCGGCCGGCACCTGCACCGGCTGCCGGGCGGCGCGGCGCTGGTGGACGCGCTGACCGCCGTGCACCCGGTGGTCGTGGTCGAGATGGGCTGGCCGGGGCGGTGGAGGCCGGCAAGCGCCCGCGCGTTCGTCACCACGTACGGCGCGAGCCACGCCAACGGGCGCGCCGCAGCACAGGCCCTCGGCCTGACCCCTGACGACCTGACCGCCTGACCCGCGCACCACCGCTAACCCGCTCTTGAACGTGTTCAAGTTGTGCCCTACGCTGAGGGCGGCCTGAATTTGAACGCGTTCAAGAAAGGTGTCGGGATGGACGTCAAGGTCTGGATGTACCTGGTCTACCTCGCGGTCAGCATCGGCCTGACCGTCTGGGTGGCGCGGTCGCTGTCCCGCAACGGGCTGGTCTTCCTGGAGGAGGTCTTCGCCGACGAGCGGCTGGCCCGCGCCGTCAACAGCCTCCTGGTGGTCGGCTTCTACCTGCTCAACCTCGGCTACGTGACGGTGGCGATGCGGCACCGCGACCCGGTCACCGGCACCAGTCAGGCGATGGAGGAGCTGTCCCTGAAGGTGGGGCTGGTGCTGCTGGTGCTCGGCGCGCTGCACTTCTTCAACGTGTTCGCGCTCGGCCGCTACCGCCGGGGCCGGCTGCGCCAGCTCGCCACGCACCCCCCGGTGGCACCCGTCGCCCGGCTCGCCCCGCCGCCCGCCCAGCCGGGCCCGCACGCGCCACACGTGCCACACATGCCGTACCCGGTCGCCCCACACCCCGCCGCCCCGCACCCCGCTGGCCCGCAGCCCGCCGGGCCCCCGGCCGCCCCGCACGGTGGCGCGACGGGCGCCGGCCCGGTCCCGCCGGCCCGATGAGCGGCCACTCTCCCGTTCCGGTGGGCGACGCCGGTCCCACCGCACACGGGGGCGGTGGGATCGGCGGCCTCACCGTCCTCTACGACGCGCACTGCCCGCTGTGCCGGGCCGCCCGGCGCTGGCTGGCCACGCGCGCCCAGCTCGTACCCCTGGAATTCGTGCCGGCCGGGTCGGTCGAGGCCCGGCGGCGCTTCCCCGGCCTCGACCACGACGCCACGCTGCGCGACCTGACCGTGGTGGCCGACACCGGCGAGGTGTACGCGGGCGACGGGGCCTGGTTCGCCTGCCTGTGGGCGCTGGCGGACCACCGGGCCACGGCCGAACGGCTGGCCCGGCCGCACCTCATGCCGCTGGCCCGACGGGTGGTGGCCGCCGCCTCGTCGGTCCGCGGGCTGGTCCGCGAAGAGTGGGACGGATCGGTCGGCCCCGACCCGGGATACGGTGACGACGATGACCGAGCAGAGTGCGGCGACGACCGCTGCGGGCGAGGCGGCGACCGTCCGGGGTGAGCAGACGCGGCGGCTGATCCTGGACACCGCGCTGCGGATGTTCCGCGAACGCGGCTACGCCCGCACCACCATGCGGGCCATCGCCCAGGAGGCGGGCGTCGCGGTCGGCAACGCGTACTACTACTTCGGCTCCAAGGACCACCTGATCCAGGAGTTCTACGCGGGCACGCAGGTGGAGCACCGGGCCGCCGCGGCGGCGGTGCTGGCGCGGGAGACCGAGTTCGGGCAACGGCTGGCCGGGGTGCTGCACGCCGGCATCGACGTGCTCACCCCGTACCACGAGTTCGCCGGGACGTTCTTCAAGACCGCGGCCGAGCCGACGTCGCCGCTGAGCCCGTTCTCCGCCGAGTCCGCCGCGCCCCGGCAGGCGTCGGTGGCGCTGTTCCGCGAGGTGCTCGACGGCTCGACCGCGAAGGTCGACCCCGAGCTGCGCCCGGAGCTGCCCGAGCTGCTCTGGCTGGCGTACCTGGGGGTGATCCTCTACTGGGTGCACGACCGCTCCCCCGGCCAGGCGAAGACCCGGCAGCTCGTCGACGGGGCGGTGCCGCTGGTCGACCGCCTCGTCGGCCTGTCCCGGCTGCGGGTGCTGCGGCCGGCCACCCGCCAGGCGATCAGCCTGATCCGCACGCTGCGTCACTGACGCGCGACCCGGCGCCACGCCAAGCCGCAGGTCAAGTCGCAGGTCAAGTCCACTAGACGACACCGCCGACCCGCCGGCCGCCCTTGCCCACCGCCGATCTCATTACGTAGCGTCATGGGCGGGACGGCGGCCGGCGGGAGCGACCGGTCGCGCCGAGGGAGGACCTGGGGGGAGGCCACGCGGACCGTGGATCCGGCCCGGGATCCACGGTCCGCGCCCGGCTCACGGGGGATAGACCCCGTACGACCGCCAGCCCCGGTCGGGGAAGCCGGCGGCCTCCGCCACCCGCGCCGACGCGCCGTTGGCCGGGTCGTGCCGGTACGTCGGCACGGCCCCCTCGTCGAGCACCCGCCGGGCGGCCTGGGCCACCAGCCGCCGGGCCAACCCCCGGCCCCGGGCGGCCCGCACGGTGCCGACGGCCAGCTCGTGGCCGTGCGCGTCGTGCCGCTTGATCGCCACGCCCGCCAGGTACCGCCCGTCGGCGTCCCGCACCACCAGCACCTCGCGGTCGAACAGCCCCAGCCACCGGGGCAGCCCCGGCTCGGTCGGCGCGATCCACTCCCCCACCTCCGGCAGCGGGGCCGGTGCCAGGGTCCACCGGAACACGTCGTCGTTGGACACCCAGCGGGGATGCGCGACGGCGACCGGCAGGCCGGCGAGCAACCGCCGCTGCGACCGGGCGGCGAGCGCCCGGACCTCCGGGACGTGCCGGGGCGCGACCGAGAGCACCGTGCCGCGCCCGTCGCCGACCGCGATCGCCGGGCGGAGCCGGCCGTCCCAGGCGGGCAGGTCACGCCGGTACGAGCCGACCACGTGCAGCCCCGGGCCCGGCGGCCACTGCCCGAGCCAGGTCACCAGGTGCAGGTACAGCCGCCGGTCGCCCACCGGTCGCCTCCCTCCGCAGCGCCCGCCGGGGGGCGCCGCCATGATCACGGTACGCCGGTGGGCTCGCGATGGTGCGCGGGTTGGTTGAGGCCCGGGGCGGACGGGTAGACGTGGGGCGGCACCGCCGCCGGCCGACGGTGCGTCGTCACGCCGCCGACGGCGGGAACCCGAGGCGCTTTGACCACGTCATATCTATTTCCATACATGTACAACTTTATTTGGGACGGTATGGTCATGCCGAAACTGCCTGAGGACCGACACGAGCAGGACGCCGAGCGGCGCTGGCGGGGTGCGCGCGAGTGGTTCCCGGCACAGCCGGCGTACCGGGAGGCGCGCAACGTGCGCGGCGTGCGGCCGGCGCTGTCCTGGGCGGAGCTGAACCGACTGCCGGCCGGCCTCTCCACCCGGCGCGGCCTCACGGCCCGCTGACCCGCCCCGGACCGACGCGGGCCGGGTGGGCTCAGAGCTGGGCGGCGATGGCCTTCGCGCTGTCCACGTCCGGGCCGGGCAGCGGGACGAAGACCGTCCGCCGGTAGTATTCCAGCTCGCGGATGCTCTCCCGGATGTCGGCCAGCGCCCGGTGGGCCAGCCCCTTCTTGGGCTGCCCGAAGTAGACCCGCGGATACCAGCGCCGGCACAGCTCCTTGATGGAGGAGACGTCGATCATCCGGTAGTGCAGGTGGGCGTCGAGGCGCGGCATGTCCCGGGCGATGAAGCCCCGGTCGGTGGCGATCGAGTTGCCGCACAGCGGCGCGGAGCGGGCGTCCTTCACGTGGCTGGTGACGTAGTCGAGCACCAGGTCCTCGGCCTCGGCGAGGGTCACGGTGGAGCGCCGGACCTCCTCGGTCAGCCCGGACTTGCCGTGCATGGTCCGGACGATCTCCGGCATCGCCGCCAGCGCCGCCTCGTCGGCGTGGATCACCACGTCGACCCCGTCGCCGAGCACGTTGAGGTCGGGATCGGTGACCAGCGCGGCGACCTCGATCAGGGCGTCCCTGCCGAGGTCCAGCCCGGTCATCTCACAGTCGATCCAGACGAGAAGATCAGCCACGGGCACAGCCTACGCGCAGCCCGCACCCTCGCGCCTCGGCACCGTACGCGGGATGGACCGCTAGGGTTTCCCCGTGCCAGCTGAACCGATCGCGCCACCCTCCGTGACCGCCGCCGAACCGGGCGGCCGCCGGGTCCGCCGGCTGGTCACGGTGCTGGCGCTGGCGGCCGTGCTGCCGGCGCTGTACCTGCCGGGCCTGAAGCACGACTTCCTCGATCTCAAGATCTACATGCGGGCGATGGACTGGTGGGCCGCCGGCCACCCGCTCTACGACTACGTGCAGCCGGACCGGGTGCAGGGCGAGCTGTACTTCACCTACCCGCCGGTGAGCGCGCTGCTGCTGCGCCCGTTCGCGCTGCTGCCGCTGGGGCTGACGATCGCAGTCTTCACGGTGCTCACCGTGCTCGGCGTGGTGGTGACCACGCGGTGGCTGCTCGCCCCGGTCATCGCCCGGCACGGGCTGCCCCGGGTGTTCACCGTCACCGTCGGGGTGCTGCTGGTCTTCGCCGTGGAGAGCACCCGGGAGACGATCACCTTCGGTCAGATCAACATGCTGCTGGTCGTGCTGATCCTGGCCGACCTGCTGTTCGCCGTGCCGCAGGGGCGGCGCTGGGCGGGCGTGGGCGTCGGGCTGGCCACCGCGCTGAAGCTCTATCCCGGCATCTTCATCGTCTACCTCCTGGCCACCCGGCGGTGGCGGGACGCGGCCGTGGCCTCGGCGACCGCCGCCGGCGCCACGCTGCTCGCCGCGGCCGTGGCGCCGGCGGACTCGTGGCGGTTCTTCACCCACGAGCTGTGGGCGACCGACCGGGTCGGGCGCACCGACTACACCGGCAACCAGTCGCTGTTCGGTCTGCTCAGCCGGCTCACCGCGCCCGCCGAGCCGAGCCGGGTGCTGTGGCTGGCGCTGGCCCTGCTGGTCGCCGGGTACGGGCTGTGGCGGGCCGCCCGCGCCGCCCGCGCCGGGGACGCGCTGACCGGCCTGACGCTGACGGGCCTGGTCGGGGCGCTGGTCAGCCCGATCACCTGGACCCACCACATCTACTGGTTCGTGCCGACGGTGGTGCTGCTGGCCGACGCGGCGCTCGGCACGGACCCGACGACGCCGGCCGGGGCGCGGCGGCGACGGTGGCTGGCCGGCCTGGCCGTCGGCACCGGCGCGCTGATCGTCTACGGGGTGGTGTCGTTCCACGACTGGGGGGTGGCCCCGGTGCCCACCGACTCGCCCGGTGAGTTCCTGGCGCGCAACACGTACGTGCTGCTGAGCCTGCTGCTGGTGGTGGCCCTGCCCGTCGCACGCCCCGCCCCGGCGTCCGCCCACCAGGGCGAAAAATCGCGCCAAATGGACACTTCTCCCGAGTAGCGTCGTTACCGGTTAATCTTACCCATACCTCGGGCATCCCCCGTGGCACCGATCCCCCGGTGCAGGCGGCCCTCCGTGTCGGCAGCACGGAGGGCCGCTCGCCTGCCGCGTAAGGAGGGGCCCCCTGTTAACGCATTCGGTAGAGAGGGGTCCCCTTCTCACCGGCCCGGGGGCAGAGCTGGGCGGAGCTGGCCACCGGGTGCCGATCAGGGATGCTGGCGGCGGGCGCCGGGCGCGGCGGGGCGGATACGGCGGGGCTCGACGCGGCGCGGCTCGACGCGTACCGGACGGGTGGTGGCCTCCGGCGCGGCCGGCGGCCAGGCCGGCGACGCCGGGCGGGCCGGCGAACCGGACGGCGAACCGGACGGGAAGGGCGGCGGGGCCAGGTCGGCGAGGGTGACCGGGCGGCGGGCCGGTGCCGGCCCCAGCGCGGGGCGGGGCCGCTCGGCCGACGCACCCACCGCGACCAGTTGCCGGTCGGCGACGACGGCCGGGGCCGACACGGGGCGCGCGCCCAGCCCGCTGAGCGAGGTCACCCCGAGCCGGTCGGCGAGCACCGGGACCTGGTCGGGCTCGACCACGAAGACCACCTCGCGCGGTCGCGCCGGGCGCAGCAGCAGCGCGGCGGACGCCACCAGCAGGACGCCGAGGACGCCCAGCAGCCAGGCGGCCGCCGGGAACCAGTCGGCGCCCGCGCGCGCCTGGAGGGCGACCACCCCGAATCCCACGGTGAACCCGCCGGCGGCGTCGGAGTGCCGGGACAGGACGCCGAGCACACCCGCGGCCAGTAGCGCCGGGAGACCGATGGTGAGCAGCAGCATGCCGACGAGCGCGCGAGCGATCCGCATCCGTGTCGTTCCCTTCCGTGGCCTGAGTACCCGGCCGACCTTACCGGCGCAAAAGGCGCAATCGGCCCGATATCAGCAGCAACGGCGTACGACGGGGGCCGGAAACGGGCCGGCCCGCCGGGTGGACCGGCGGGCCGACGGGCGAGGGCTCCCGGGTCAGCTCGTCGCGGCCGGGCCCCGCCGGGTACGGGCGAACGCGAGCCCGCCGAGGACCAGCCCGGCCAGCCCGGCGACCAGCCCCGCGACGCCGAACGCGAGGCCCGCCCCGCCCTCGGAGTCGTCATCGTCGTCCGCCGCCGCCGCGGGCGCCGCCGGGGCCGGGGCACCCTCCGTCGGGGCGGCAGCGGTCAGGGTGAGCACCGGGGCCGGGTTCTCCGGCTCCTCCGCCCCGGCGGTCGGCTCCTCGATCCAGCGCACCACCGTGCCGTCGGAGTAGGTCTGGAGCGCCTTGAACACCATCGTGTCCACCTGCGGCAGCGGCCCCATCGACACCGGGAACTCCTGGAACTGGCCCGGCTTCACCGCCGCGTCCCCGGTCGCCGTCCAGGTGATCTTCGCCACCGCCTCGGTGACCTCGCTGCCGTGCACCTGCACCGGCGGGTCGACCTTGCGCTTCTCCACCGCCACCGTCCAGCCCGGCACCGGCATCGTCGACACCGAGCCGACCGGCGCGTTCTCCGGCAGCACCACCTCGACCTTGGTCGTCGAGGCCTCGTCGCCCTCGTTCGGCACCCGGAACGCGAACCGGCCGTAGCCGCCCTGCGTCGCCTCCTTCGGGTTGACCGAGACGTGCGCCGAGGCGGGCGCGGCCACGCCGAGCACGACGGCGGCGACGGCACCGAGGGCCAGGGCGGCGGCGGTTACGGAACGCCGGTGACGGAGCATGGGAATACCTTTCGTTAACGGATCGGCACGGTGGCGCTCACCGTGGCCTGGTCGATGTCCGAAATGCGGACGGTGAAGCGGAACTGCCACTCCCCCGAGGCGGGCAGGTTGATCTCCCCGGACGCGTGGTTGTCGGTCAGCGGCAGCAGCGGGATGTCGATCGGCTCGATGCCCGCCGACGGCAGCGCCGCGGTCGCCTTCCACTCGGCCACCGGCTGCGGCCGGTTGTCCGACGTGTACGCGTACAGGTGCATCGAGTTGTTGCCCCGCCCGGCCGGGTCCAGCTCCACCTGGAGCGAGTAGATCGGGCTGGACAGCGTGGTGGTGAAGAAGGTGTCCGGCGTACCGGCCACCTCGGCGGCGCTGCGGGCCGGCGGGGTCTGCACCAGGGTCGCCGTCGCGCCGAGCACCACGGCCGTGATCGCCAGCTCGACCCAGACCGCCCGGCGCACCGGGGCCGGGTGGGCCGCGGCGGTGCGCCGGCGCACCAGCGCCCGGGAGTACGCGGCCACGCCGATCACCAGCGCGAACAGCGCGATCTTGGCCAGCACCAGCCGCCCGTACGTGGTGTCGACCAGGGCCGACGGGGTGGCCACCTCGATCAGCGCCTGCACGGTGCCGGCGAGCAGCAGCGCCGCGACCGACAGCGCCGCCCAGCGCGACCAGACGGGCAGGATCGCGCCCAACTCCCGCTCGTCGGCCAGGCGCAGCAGGAAGCCGCCGAGCATCACCAGCCCGCCCAGCCACACGGCCATGCTGCCCAGGTGCACCGCGTCGACCACCACCGACACCGCCGGTGCGGGCGAGGCCGCCGGGTGCCCGGCCAGCGGCCAGGTGAACAGCGCCGCGCCGCCGAGGACCGCCAGGATGATCGCGTCGGTGCGCCCCACCGGCCCGGCGAAGAGCGGGCGGAGCAGGAACGCCGCCGCCGCGAGCAGGCCGAGCCGGACCAGGTGCGTCGTGCCGTACGTGCCGCCGAGCACGTCGCCGAAGCCCGCGCCGGTCACGTCGAACAGCCCGCCGCCGGCGGTGTAGGGCACCTGGAGCCACAGCTCGGCCAGCGTGGCGAACGCCAGCACGCCGAGCCCCACCCAGGCGAGCCGGGCCGGGCCACGGCGGTCGAGCCGGCGCGGCCACAGCGCGCCGAGCACCAGCGCGGGGCCGACCAGCAGGAGCAGACCGGCGTAGCCCAGGTATTTGGCGACCTTGACGCCGGTCTCCACCACCGGGTCGGCCCGGGTGTCCGACCCGCTGTCCGTCGGCGGGGTCGACGGCGCGCCCACCGACCAGGTGAACGCGCCGGAGATCGGGTGGTTGTCCGCCGAGATCACCCGGTAGCTGATCAGGTACGTCCCGCGCCCCGCCGACGGGTCCACCGGGATCGTCACCACCGTGTCGGAGAACGACGGCTCGCCCCGGTCGGCCCGCGCCCCGTCCGGGGCGATCACCCGGATCTTCCCGGCCACCTTGCGCACCGGCTCGCTGAACGTCAGCACCACCTCGGACGGCGCGCTCGGCACCACGGCGGAGGCGGCCGGGCTGCTGCTCACCAGCACGGCGTGGGCGCTCGCGGGGGTGGCGGGGGCCAGCAGCAGGGCGACGACGGTGACGAGCAGGCCGGCGAGCGCGCCGAGGCGCGCGAGCCGGCGGGGGGGCCGGAGAGTGGCAGCAGTCATGCCGGCCATGCTCGCCGATGAACCGGCCGATCGGCGAGCCCCAGCGGGCGGTTCGGCTCGCCGCCGGCGCGCCCCAGGGCCCACAGCAGGCCCGCCTGCACGACGGCCGCCAGGTGTCCGGCCTCGTGCACCAGGGCGGTGGTCGAGTTGGCGATGTCCAGCGCGCTGGTGGCCGCCAGGCAGAGCGCCAGCACCAGGGCCACCGGCAGGAAGGCCCGGGCCCGCTCCGGCCGCCACGCCGCGAGGGCGAAGCCCACCGCGAGCGCCACGTCGAACGAGGCCATCTCGCGGCCGGTGTGCGCGTCCGCGCCCACCCCGAAGCCGCCGACCAGGACGGGCAGCGCCACGGCGAGCTGGGCGACCGCGGCCACCGCCACGGCCACCCGCAGGAGCTGGCGTCGGGCGCGCACGGTCGCGGCGGCGGCGGCCCGTGCCGTGGCCCGCTCGGCGGCGACCGCCGCCAGCACGGACGCGGTGAGGTCGGGCACCCGCACCGGGCGCAGCCGGGTGAACCGGGTCACCTGCTCGGCGCTGGCCAGCCAGGACCGGCAGTCGGGGCAGGAGCCGGTGTGTGCGTCCAGCGCCGCCGGCGACGCCTGTGGGTCCTCGCCGTCGAGCCGCGCCGACAGTGCCACGCGGACGTCGTCGCAAGTCATAGGAGGGTGGTCGGGCGGCGCACCGGAAAAGTTCCCGGAGTGTGCCACGTCATCGGAAGGGTCGAAGGACCCTGCCCACCGCCGGCACGCCGCGTACCGTGGTCTGACGTGATCCCCGCGCCGCGCGAGCCCGCCGCCGACGGTCCCACCGACCCGGCCCGCAGTCGTGCCCCCGACCCGGCGACCGCACGCGAGCCCGACCCGGCGACCGGCTGGGCGCTGGCCGCCCGCGACGGCGACCCGGCCGCCCAGGCGGCGTTCGTCCGGGCCACCCAGGCCGAGGTGTGGCGGTTCGCCGCCGCGCTGGTCGACCCCGACACCGCCGACGATCTCACCCAGGAGACCTACCTGCGGGCGTTCCGGGCGCTGCCCGCCTTCGCGGGGCGGTCCAGCGCCCGCACCTGGCTGCTCGGCATCGCCCGCCGCGCCTGCGCCGACCACCTGCGCGTCGTGGTCCGCCGCCGCCGGCTCGCCGAACGGCTGGCCAGCCACGCCCACACCGACCTGCCGCACCCGGACCCCGCCGGGCAGCTCGGCGCAGCCGACCTGGTGCGCCGGCTGCCCGCCGAGCGGCGGGGGGCGTTCGTGCTCACCCAACTGCTCGGCCTGTCGTACGCCGAGGCCGCCGCCGTGGAGGGGGTGCCGGTCGGCACCATCCGCTCCCGCGTGGCCCGGGCCCGCCACGACCTGGTCGAGGCGGCCGGCGACGCCCTGGCCGGATGACCGGAAACGCCGGCCGTGACCGGGAACTCCTGCGCGACGGGGAACCTCCGCCGGGCCCGGGACGACCAATGACCGTGACCGCATCGCACACCGGGGCCGCCCGTTGGGCCGCCGTCCGGCCCTGGCTCGGCGTCGCCGCCCGGCTCGGCCTGGCCGCCGTCTGGCTGATCGCCGGCGGGGCCAAGGTCGGCGACCTGGCCGCCTCCGGGCGTGCCGTCAACGCGTACCAGGTCATGCCGTACGACGTCGCGACCGTGATCGGCGCGGCGCTGCCCTTCGTCGAGCTGGCCCTCGGGGCGCTGCTGCTGTTCGGCCTGGCCACCCGCCTGGCCGCCGGGATCTCGGCGGCCCTGCTGGTCGTCTTCGTCGCCGGCATCGCCTCGGCCTGGTCGCGCGGCCTGGCCATCGACTGCGGCTGCTTCGGCAGCGGCGGGCAGCTCGCCGCCGGGCAGGCACCGAGCTACCTCCCGGAGATCCTCCGGGACCTGGGATTCCTGGCCCTGGCCGGGTTCCTGCTGATCTGGCCCCGCACCCCCGTCTCCGTCGACGGCTGGCTCGCGGGCCCACCGGTGGAGGACGATGATGAGTAGTCGCAAGGGGCAGAAGGACGCCGCCCGGGTGGTCCGCGAGCAGCTGGCCCGGGAGCGCCGGCGCAAGCGCACCCTCTGGACGTCGCTGGTGGCGGTCGCCGTGCTGGTCATCGCCGGCGGGATCGGCTGGGCCGTCTGGTCCAGCCAGCGCTCCGACACCTTCACCGCCCCGCCGGGCGCGACCGAGGCCGGCACCGGCATCGCGTACGGGACGGGCCCGGTCACCATCGACCTGTACGAGGACTTCCTCTGCCCCGCCTGCAACCAGTTCCAGCAGACCAGCGGCGCGACGATCGACCAGCTCGTCAGCGAGGGCAAGGCGCGGGTGGTGTTCCACCCCGTGGCCTACCTCAACCGGTTCTCCACGACCGAATACTCCACCCGCTCCTCCGCCGCCTCCGGCTGCGCCGCGAAGGGCGGCAAGTTCCAGGAGTACGCGAAGGCGCTGTTCGCCAAGCAGCCGCCCGAGGGCGGCGCGGGGCTGAGCGACGACGAGCTGGTCGACATCGGCGCGGGCGTCGGGCTGAACCGGGACGACTTCGCCTCCTGCGTCTCCGACGGGACGTACAAGGCGTGGACCGAGCACGTCACCGACGACGCGAGCCGGGCCGGCGTCACCGGCACGCCCACCGTCAAGGTCAACGGCGCGGAGGTCGCCGACCGGTCGCCCGCGGGCCTCACGGCGGCGGTGGCGGCGGCCAGCAAGTGATCCCCGCTCCGCCGCGCCGCGCCGGGCTGGACCGCCCGGCCGGGCTGGACCGCCGCGCCGGCGTGGCCGGGCCGGCCGTCGTCGCCCGGCTGGCCGGCGTGCTCGTCGGGCTGGTCGCCGCGCTCGCCACGGCGACGCCGGCCGCCGCGCACGGCGGGGAGTCGCCCGACGGCACGGACTACCGGGCCGAGGTGACCGGCGTCGCACCGGACCGGCCCGGGCTGACCGCCCGCGTCGTGGAGGGCGGGGCGCGGCTGGAGCTGGTCAACCGCACCGGGCGGCCGATCGAGGTGATCGGCTACACCGGCGAGCCGTACCTGCGCGTCGGGCCGGACGGGGTCTACGAGAACAGCCGCTCCCCGGCGACGTACCTGAACCGGACCCTCGCCGGGGACACGGCCCTGCCCGCCCAGGCGGACCCGGCCGCCGCCCCGGACTGGCGGCGCGTCGGCGACGGGCCGACGGCCCGCTGGCACGACCGGCGGGCCCGCTGGCAGGAGCCGGCCCCGCCGGCGGTGGTGCGCGCCGACCCGACCCGTGAGCAGCGGGTGCGGGACTGGGTGGTGCCGCTGCGCGACGGCGCCGAGCCGGTGGAGATCCGGGGCACCCTCGACTGGGTGCCGCCGCCCGACGCGTACCCCTGGTGGGTGGCGACCACGCTCGGCTTCCTGCTGGTCGGCTCCGCCGGGCTGCTGGCGGCCGGCACCCCGCTCGGGGCGCGGGCGCTCGCCGGCGCCGGCGCGGCGCTGGCGGCCGGCGGGGTCGCCGCGATCGTGTTCACCGTGGGCCGGGAGCTGGACGCGGGCGCCACGGGCGTCGGCGGCGTGCTGCTGGGCCTGCTCGGCGGGCAGATCTGGGCGCTGCTCACCGGCCTCGGCGCGCTCGCGGCGGGCGGGTACGCGCTGGCCCGCCGCCCCGCCGCCGACTTCGCCCTCGCGTTGGCCGGGGGGTGCCTCGCCCTGTTCGCCGGGGTCACCAACGTCGCCGTCCTCGCCCGCTCGGTCCCCCCGCTCCCCTGGCCCGGCGGGCTGGCCCGCACCCTGCTCGTGGTGATCCTGGCCACGGGGGCCGGCGCCACGGCGGCCGGCCTGCTCCGCCTCCGCGCCGCCGCCCACCCGGGGAGTCCCCGCCCCACCCCCGACGTGACGGAGCCGGTCAGGGGGTGAAGCCGTAGGGCAGCTCCAGGCGGTGCGCCGCCAGCAGCTCCCGGTCGGCCAGCAACTCCCGGGTGTCGGCGTCGGCGACGATGCGCCCGCCGTCGAGGATCACCGACCGGTCGCACAGCTCCAGCGCGTACGGCAGGTCGTGCGTGACCATCAGCAGGGTCACCGGCAGGCCGCGCAGGATCTCGGCCAGCTCCCGGCGGGCCGCCGGGTCGAGGTTGGACGACGGCTCGTCCAGCACCAGGATCTCCGGGTGCATGGCCAGCACGGTGGCCACCGCCACCCGGCGGCGCTGCCCGAACGACAGGTGGTGCGGGGCCCGGTCCCGGTGCTCGCCCATCCCCACCGCCGCGAGTGCTTCGTCGACCCGGGCGGCCAGCTCGGCCCCGCGCAGGCCCAGGTTGGCCGGGCCGAACGCCACGTCCTCGGCGACCGTGGGCAGGAAGAGCTGGTCGTCCGGGTCCTGGAAGACGATCCCGACCCGGCGGCGGATCTCCGCGAGGGTGTCCCGGTCGCGGCTCACCGTCAGCCCGCCGACGCTCACCGAGCCCTCGGCGGCGGTGAGGATGCCGTTGAGGTGCAGCACCAGCGTCGTCTTGCCCGCGCCGTTGGGCCCGAGCAGCGCCACCCGTCCGCCGCGCGCCACGGTCAGGTCGACCCCGTGCAGGGCGACGTGCCCGTCCGGGTACGCGTACCGGACACCGCGCACGTCCAGGGAGGGGGGAGCCGGGTTCTGCACGTCCCCGATCATGTCAGGGCGACGGCGGTCGCGGCGATCCCGGCCGCGACCAGCGGCACCGTCGCCCCGACCAGCCACTGCCCCGCGCTCGCCGCGCCCGCCCCCTGCCACACCGCCGGCATCCGGCCGGAGTAGCCGCGCGACAGCATCGCCAGGTAGACCCGCTCGCCGCGCTCGAACGCGCGCAGGAACAGCGCGCCGACCCCGGCGGCGAAGCCGCGCAACTGCCACAGGAAGCGCGGGTCGTCGCCCCGGGAGACCCGGGCCACCCGCATCCGGCGGGCCTCGCCGACCAGCACGTCCAGGTAGCGGAGCATGAACGTGGCGATCTGGGTGACGATCTGCGGGCAGCGCAGCCGGTCCAGGCCGACGATCAGGTCCCGCGTCGTCGTGGTCGCGGCCAGCAGGAGCGACGCGAGCACCCCCAGCGTGCCCTTCGCGACGATGTTCCAGCCGCCGAGCAGCCCGTCGACGGACAGGGCCAGCCCGGCCACCTCGACCCGCTCGCCCGCACCGAGGAACGGCAGCGCGACCGCGAAGAGCACGAACGGCAGCTCGATCGCCGCGCGGCTGAGCAGCCAGCCCGGCCCGACCCGGGCCAGCGCGGCCACGGCGGCGACCAGCAAGGCGTACCCGCCGAACGCCCAGAACGCCGTGCGCGGGGTGGCCACCACGGCGAGGGTGAACAGCACCATCGCGGCGATCTTCACCTCCGGCGGCAGGCGGTGCACCGGGGAGGTCGCCTCCCGGTAGAGCACGTGCGCGTGACCGGCCCCCATCGACGGGCCGCCTACCGGGACCGCGCGGCGCGCGACGCGTCGTCGGCCGGCGGCTGCGGGCCGGCGGTCGTCGACTGCGCGTCGGCCGTCGGCGACTGCGCGCCGGCGGTCGGTGGCTGCGCGCCGCGGCGGCGCAGCAGCCAGAAGACGCCGCCGCCCACGGCGAAGGTGAGCAGCACGCCGAGCACCCCGGACAGGCCGGTGGAGAGGAAGTCGTTGTCGAGGCCGCGGACGCCGTAGTCGGCCAGCGGGCTGTCGGCCAGCTCGTGGTCGCGCTCCTGCTGGGCGGGGCAGCTGCCGCCCGTGATCTCCCCCTCGGCGTCGACCGTGCAGCCCTTGAGCAGCGACGAGTCCAGCCCGTCGGGGTGCGAGGAGGCGTAGTTGCTCACCACGCCCGCCAGCAGCAGGGCGACCAGCAGCCCGCCGACGACGAAACCCCAGGGACGCTTGCTCATCGGGCACCTCCGGCGACCGGGACGACGGGAGCCGGCGCGGCCGGCCTGAGGGCGCGCAGCGCGTACACCAGATCGGGGCGGACCTTGGCGACGGTGACCACCGTGGTCGCGGTGATCAGGCCCTCGCCGATGCCGATGAGCAGGTGGACGCCGGCCATCGTGCCGGCCAGGCCGGCGAGGTTGCCGCCCAGGTCGGTGGTGCCGCCCAGCCAGTACTGGAGCACGAAGCCCTGCGACGCGACCACGACGCTGACCAGCGCCGAGACGAAGGCCGTCACGGCGAGGCCGGCCGGGGTGCGCGGCAGCACCCGCAGCAGCAGGGCGATCAGCAGGTACGCCGCCGCGGTGCCGAGGACCGCCATGTTGGTGACGTTGAGGCCGAGCATCGCCACCCCGCCGTCGCCGAAGACCAGCGCCTGCACGACCAGCACGACCGCCACGCAGAGCGCGCCGACCCACGGGCCGACCAGCAGCGCGGCGAGCGCGCCGCCGAGCAGGTGGCCGCTCACCCCGGCGGTGAAGATCGGGAAGTTGAGCATCTGGACGGCGAAGATGAACGCGGCGACGAGCCCGGCCATCGGGGCGAGCCGGTCGTCGAGGTCGCGCCGGCCGCGCAGCACGCAGAGGGTCAGCACGGCCAGGGCGAACGCGGCGAAGACGGCAGCGACCGGGCCGTTCACGATGCCGTTGGAGATGTGCATCGCCAGGGTTTCCACTCGACCTCCCGCAGGCCCGGCGGGAGCGTCCACGCCGGCTCGGCCCAGCCTATTTCCACGGATGAGCTGTTGCCAATCCCTGGCAACAGCGTCGAGGCGCTGATCACCGCCCGGCCGGGGACCACCGCGCGGGGCCGGGACCGCCGCGCGCCCCGCCCGGGACCGCCGCGCGCGCCCCGCCCGGACCGCCGCGCGCGCCCCGCCCGCCATGTCGGGGACATGGGGCCATCACCGCCCCCGGGATCCCGCGATGTCGGCGACATGGCGGGCGGCGTCGGACCGGCAGCCCAGGGCGGCGTCGGACCGGCAGCCCAGGGCGGCGGTAGGGTTCGGCCATGACCGCGCCAGCCCGCCTCAGCCCCGGTGACCCCGCGCCCGAGTTCAGCCTGCCGACCGATACCGGCGAGACCCTCTCCCTGGCCGACCTGCGCGGCCGGACGGTGATCCTGTACGCCTACCCCGCCGCGATGACCCCCGGCTGCACCAAGCAGGCGTGCGACTTCCGCGACTCGCTCGCCTCGCTCCGGTCCGCTGGCTACGAGGTGGTCGGCATCTCGCCGGACAAGCCGGAGAAGCTGGCGAAGTTCCGCGAGCGGGACGCCATCACCTTCCCGCTGGTCGCCGACACCGACCGGGCGGTGCTCACCGCCTACGGCGCGTACGGCGAGAAGCAGTCCTACGGGCGCACGGTGACCGGGGTGATCCGGTCCACCTTCGTCATCGACCCCGACGGCAAGATCGAGCGGGCGCTCTACAACGTCAAGGCCACCGGCCACGTCGCCAAGCTGCGCCGCGACCTCGGCCTCGACTGAGCGGGAGGGCGACCGGGCGACGACCCGGCGACCGGGTGACGCCCGCGCCGCAGGCCCGACACCCCCACGCCCCGCGCCGCACGCCGGGTCACAACGGCAAGCAGCGAGATGGCCGGGGCACCACCCGCCGTCGATACTTTCCACGTAGCGATCAGACTACGGCCGGTCACGCCGGGGATCGCGGGCCCGCCGCACACGGGCACCGGGACGAAGGCGGCTGCCGGCATCCGCGCGGGGAAGGGGCAGCTGTGGACTACGCCGAAATCGTGCACCTGGTGAACACCGATCCGGTGGCCCAGATCTTGCTGGAGTCGCCGGTCGCGATGCGGCTCGGCTACGTGGGCCTGGACGGTCACCCGCGCACGGTGCCGGTCGCGTACCTGTGGAACGGCGAGGCGTTCCAGTTCGCCAGCCCGACGACCGCGTACAAGGTGCGGGCGATCGCGGCGCATCCGCAGGTCTCCTTCAGCGTCGACACGTACTCGCCGGAGGTGCGGCGGAAGGTCGCGGCGCAGCTCGGCCCGACCGTCTCCGACTACACGCCCGTCGTCATGCTGGTGCGCGGCACGGCGTCCATCGAGGTCCACCCCGGGGTCCCGGACGTGCACGTCAAGGCGTCCTGGCGGATGTTCGCGGACAAGAGCCTGGCCCCGGGCTGGGAGCAGCAGAAACGCGCGCACACGACCGACATGGCGGTGATCACCATCAAGCCGACCCACGTCACGCTGTGCGACTTCGTGACCCGGTTCCCGCCGCCGGTCGAGATCAACGCGCCCGCCCACAACCCGGCGCACGGCGGCAGCGGCGGCGCGCCGGTCCCGGTCACCTGAGTCCGGGCGGGATCCGGGCGGTCCGCCTGCCGGACGGTGCTAACACGAGGGACGCCGAACCCTCTAGACTCCTCGGGCAGGCGGGAGTGGTGGAATTGGGTAGACACGCAGGATTTAGGTTCCTGTGTCCGTGAGGACGTGGGGGTTCGAGTCCCCTCTCCCGCACCACGGGTTCCATCGCGCGCGTCATCGCGGTCGACGGGTCGGTCGATGCTCCGGCCGGCTCCGTCGCGACCCGCCGACCCCAGCAACCCGTCCGGCACCTGGTGCGGCTGTTGTGCGTGTCACGATCGTGCGGCCGGCGGGTGGCGGCGGGGCCAGGATGGCGACGTGAGCCTACGTTTCGTCCTCGACCCCGACCTCACCGCCGAGCTGCGCGCACAGATCGTCGCCCTGTGGGTGGACGTCACCAACGCCGGCGGCGCGGTCGGCTTCGTGCCGCCGGTCACCGCGGCCGACGTCCGACCGGTCGCCGAGGCGACGTTCGCCGGCATCGTCGACGGCCCGGACCGGCTGCTCGTGGGCTACGACGGCGACCGGCCGCAGGCCGTGCTGGTCTTCGCCGACAACCGGTTCGACCTCAAGACCCACTGGTGCGTGCTGAAGCGGGTGATGGTGCACCCGGGCACGCAGGGCCGGGGGTACGGGTCGGCGCTGATGCGGGAGGCGGAACGGCTCGGCCGGAAGCTGGGCCGGGAGGCGCTGCACGTGACCGTGCGGGGCGGGCTGGGGCTGGAGCGGTTCTACACGCGGCTCGGGTACCGGGAGGTGGGCCGGCTGCCGGGCGCGCTGCGGGTCGCCCCGGGCGACGACCGCGACGAGATCCTGATGTGGCTCAACCTCACCGCCGGCAGCCCCGATCCGGGGAAGGCGTCGCGGTAGTCCGATCAATGGCCGGTTGCGGTGCAATCGCGTCGGCGTGTCGCGTAGTGGAGCCAGCCAACATCCCCGCCCGGCCAGGTGGGGACGCCGACGAGACTCCGGGTCAGGTGCGGCAGCCGGCGGCGGGCGCTTCGGCGGCGAGCGGCACGACGGGCGCGTCCGGGGCCGACGGGCTGGATGAGGCCGGGGCGGCCGACGGCGACGGGCGCGGGGACGTCGCGCGGGGCGTCGGCGAGGCGCTGGGCCGGGGCGACGCCGAGCGGGCGGCCGGTCGACCGCCGCCGGCCGACGCGCCGCCGCCGTACATCCTGACCGTGCCGCGCTGGACCTGCCCGGGTGCCAGCCGGACGCCACCGGCGGTGACGCGGTGGCCGTAGACGTCGGTGACCCGGATCGAGTACGGGCCGGGGCCGACGCCGGACTCGACCAGCCAGTAGTTGTAGTCCTGCCGGGCGGCGGCCCGCCACCCGCCCGAGTCGCCCTGGCGCACCTCCACGGCGCGCAGCGGGTTGCCGTGGTCGGCGACCAGCACGGCGAACCAGTACCGCGAGGCGCCCTCCTTGATCCGGAACGTGAGCGGGCCGGGCAGCGGCGGGTCGACCACCGCGCGGTAGCTGACGGAGACGATGCCCTGCACCGGGTCGGCGATCCGCGCGAACGCCTCGCGCGAGAGGTCCAGGTGACCGGGTGCGCACTCGGGGCACTGGTCCATGACGAGGACACGGACCGTGCCCTGCGGGCCCGTCACGTCGAGGTGGCCCCCGCAGGCCGCGCCGGCGGCGTACTCCGACGGGCCGAGCGCCACGTAGAGCCGGTTCGCCGGGGCGCTCGGGTAGGAGCAGTTGCCGCCGGCGCCCTTGGAGTCGTAGAAGGTGGCCTTGCCCTTGTGGACGGTCCCGCCGACCGGCGGCGCGGCGGCGACCGGCGCGGCGACACCGAGCGGGACGGCGGCGGGCGGGGCGGCGCAGGCCGGGGTGGCCCCGGCGCGCAGGGCGAGGGTCAGGCCGAGGACGCCGGCGAGGACGGCCACCCCACCGGCGGCGAGCCAGCGGGACCGGCCGGGACGCGGGGCGCGGCGGCGGCCGGGGCCGCCGGCGGGCTGGGGGGCGTCCGGGGGCGCGCTTCCGTCGGTCACGCCGGTCGATGCTGCCGGACCCCCGGCGTCGGGGACAAGCCGGCTAAGCCAAAGCTAAGACGCCGGGCGTCACCAGGCGGCCCCGATGCCGTCGCCCGGATACCAGTGCCGGGCCGGGGTCTCCCGGTACGCGAGGAACCGCCGGCCGGTGCGTTCGGCGTGCTCGGCGAGGACGTTCGTGGCGGTGACGTTGTCGGTGAGCAGCAGCGCGCCGGGGGCCAGCTTCGGCTCGACGGCGTCGAACTCGCGCTTCTCGTGGGCGCGGCTGTGGTCGCTGTCGTGCAGGAAGAGGTCGACGGGCCGGTCGAGCGCGCCGATCGAGGCGACGGAGTCCCCGACCACCAGGTCGACGACCTCGGACCAGGGTGCGGTGCGGGCCAGGTAGCCGGCCTCGGGGTTGATGTCCAGCGAGGTGACCCGGCCGGGGTGGCCCTCGGCGGCGTTGCGCAGCAGGGCCGCCGCCAGCACGCAGCTGCCCAGCCCCTTGTCGACGCCGGTCTCCACGACGTGGGCGGGGCGGGCGGCGCGGACCATCGCGTACCAGCCGATCCGGCGGGCGTAGCGGACCTGGCGGTCGGCCAGGCCCCGGCGGGCCGCCTCCGCGGTGGCCCGCTCGATGTGCCGGCGCAGCTCGTCGTCGCCCTCGATCTCGGCGAACCAGCCGCGCACCCGGCCCACCGGCACGTCGCAGACGACGCTGACGAACCAGGACAGGTGGTGCCGGCTCAGCGTGGTCAGCTCGTACGTGTAGTTGTGGTGCTCCCGGGAGGTGACCAGCCAGCGGGCGGAGGCGCGCAGCACCTTGGCGTCGTACCGGGCCACCCGGGCGAGCCGCCTGGGGAAGGCGGCGACCGGGGCGAACCGGGTGCGGGCGACGGCCCGCCGGAGCTTCGTTGCGTCCACGGGAGGGTTGTACCAGGTCCGGGGAAACAACGGGTGGCGAACTTCACCCTCGCCCCGGCCCGGACCGGCCGGTACGGGCACGTGCGGGGCGCGACGCGTCGATAGCATCGCCGCCATGTCCCGTCCCGAGCAGGTGGCCGCACCGACCCCGGGCGGCCCGCCCGACCCGCCCGCCGCAGCGTCCACGCCGGAGGGTGCCGGGGCACGCCCGAAGCGCCGCCGGTGGGGGCGGATCGCGCTGGTCGCGGTGCTCGCCGTGGTGCTGCTGGGCGCGGGTGGCACGGTCGCCGGGGCGTTGTGGCTGCGGTCGGTGGAGCGGGGCGTCGACCGGGTCGACGCGTTCGCCGAGGTGCCGGAGCAGGAGCGGCCGGCGGCGGTGGCCCGGGGTGCGCTGAACATCATGGTCCTGGGCAGCGACTCGCGGGACCCGGACGGCACCGGGGGGTCGCGCACCGACACGATCATCGTGGCGCACCTGCCGAAGGACCGGTCGAGCGCGGAGCTGATCTCGATCCCCCGGGACACCTGGGTCCCGGTCCCCCGCTCGGCCGACGGCCGGCACGGCGGCCGGGAGGCGAAGATCAACGCCGCGTACGCCTGGGGCGGGGTGCCGCTGATGGTGCGGACGGTGGAGCAGTTCACCGGCGTCCGCATCGACCACGTGGTGCTCGTCGACTTCGCGGGGTTCCGGGAGATCATCGACGCCCTCGGCGGGGTCGAGATCACCTCGGAGAAGACGTTCACCTCCATCCACCCGCCGTTCCGCACCTTCCGGCAGGGGCCGCAGCTCATGGACGGCCAGACGGCGCTGGACTACGCCCGGCAGCGCAAGCAGTTCGCCGACGGCGACTTCGCCCGGATCCGGCACCAGCAGCAGGTCATCAAGGCGATCCTCGACCGGGCCGCGTCCGGCGGCATCCTCGCCAACCCCAGCCGGCTCAACGCGTTCGTGCGGGCCACGTCGGATTCGGTCTCCGTCGACCGGGGCATGTCGCTGCTGGACATGGCGACCCAGCTGCGCGGGTTGCGCGGCGGCAACCTGTTCTTCTTCACCTCGCCCAGCCGGGGCACGGGCACCGTCGGCAGCGAGAGCGTCGTCTTCGCCGACGACCGCCGGGCGCGCACCCTCTACGACGCCGTCCGCCGCGACGCCGTCAAGGAGATCGTCGCCGCCGGCTCGTGACGCCGCCAGGAGCCCGGGCTGGGCGGCCGGGGAACGTCGGACCCGGTCCGTAGGCTGCCGCCCATGCCCGACGACGACCTGCCCCGGCTGCTGGCCGCGCTGCCCGCCGGAAAGCTGCCCCCCGGCCGCCTGATCACGCCGCAGGCGGGCGGGCCGCCACGCTACTGGCTGAGCGACGCACCGGCCGAGCCCGCGCTGTGGGCGCAGTTCCGGCGCAACCACCCCGGCACGGGGCTGTGGCCGCTGCTGCTGAGCGGCCTGGGCGGCCAGCCGCACCGCCCCTGGGTCGACGGGGAGGTGGCCCCGGCCCGCCGGCCGCCACGGGGCGGGGACGACCCGGCGGAGCTGCTGGCGCACTGGTGGGACGGCTGCGTGTCCGAGGACGACGACCCCGAGCTGGCCGAGGCCACCGCCCCGTTCGGCCGGCGCTGGCCCGGCCTGGCCGCGCCCGGCGAGCCGGAGGAACCGGTCGGCGACGTCGCCGACGACCTGGTGGACTTCCTGCTCAGCGACACCGAATACCTCGGGGAGACCCGGCTGGGGCTGGTGCCGGCCGCCGGCGGCGCGGACGCGCCGGCCGCCACCGGCTGGACGGGGCCGGTGCACCACCTCGACTCCGGCGGCCAGCTCACGGCGGTGCTGCGCAGCTGGGCGGAGCGCTTCGGCGCGCTGGTGATCGGGGTCGGCTTCGACACCCTCCACCTCAGCGTGGCCGCCCCGCCCACCACGCCCGAGCACGCCCTGCGCGTCGCCGCCGAGCACCTCGCCTTCTGCCCCGACAACGTCCGGCAGGGCAGCGGCTCGCTGGCCGCGTACGCGCAGGAGATCCGGGGCATGCAGAACTGGTCGTTCTGGTGGGACTGACCGTCGGCGGCCCACGTCCCGCGCGGCGTCAGCCGCCGGTGCGCCGCCGGGCCGCCAGCTCGTCGAGCAGCGCCGCGTGGGCCGGCTTCGGCCGGAAGTCGGCGTCGAAGAGGCAGGCCGCGCCGAAGCCGCGGTGGTAGCCGGGGATCCAGCTGCGGGCGTCGGTGAAGCCCCACACGGTGACCGACGCGCAGGCGGCCACGTCCAGGCAGGCGCGCAGCACCTCCCGGTACACGGCGGCCTGGCGGCGCAGCCCCTCCGCCGTCGCGGGGAGCCGCACCCGCACGTCCAGCTCGGTGACGGCGACGCGCACGCCCAGCGCGGCGAAGCGGCGCAGGTTGCCCCGGACGTCGTCGGGCGGACGCTCGGCGTCCAGGTGCCCCTGGAAGCCCACCCCGTCGACCGGTACGCCGTCGGCCCGCAGCCGCCGCACCAGGTCCAGCAGCGCGTCGGCCTTCGCGGTCCGCCCCTCGGTGCCGTACTCGTTGACGAACAGCCTGGCGTCGGGGTCGGCCTGCCGGGCCCAGCGGAACGCGTCGGCGACGTAGCCGGGGCCGAGCTTGCGCAGCCAGAGGGTGTCGCGCAGGGAGCCGTCCTCGGCGAGCACCTCGTTGACCACGTCCCAGGCCCACACCCGGCCCCGGTAGTGCGCGACGACGGCGGTCACGTGCCGGCGCAGCACCTCCCGCAGCCGCTGCGCCGGCCAGTCCGGGGACACCCAGTCCGGCACGTCGTTGTGCCAGACCAGGGTGTGGCCGTAGACGGCCTGGCCGTTGCGGTGGGCCAGGTCGACGATCTGGTCGCCGCCCGCCCAGGCGTACACGCCGGGCGAGGGCTCCAGGTTGCGCCACTTCATCGCGTTCTCGGCGGTGACCGCGTTGAACTCGGCGGCGAGGACCCCCGGGTAGGCGGGGTCGAGGTTCAGGCCCCTCGGGTCGACGGCCGTGCCGATCAGCGTCCCGGCCGGGGCGAGGCCGCGCAGCGTGCCGGCCGCCGACGGGGTGTAGGCCGGGGCGGACCGGGCGGCCCCGGCCCCGCCCGGGTCCCCGGCGCGGCCGGTGCCGACGGCGGCCATGCCGGCGAGCAGGACGGTGGCGACGACCAGCGCCGCCGCCACCAGCAGGCCGGCGGCGGTGAGCGGGCGCGGCCGGGTCACCGCCGGAACCGGCCGGGGTCGGGTGGGCGCACCGGCCACGGCCCCGGCGGCGGCGTCAGGGTGGGGCAGCGACGCCCGATCGAGGCTCCGGCCGCCGTCACCCACGGGCCCAGGGGGCGGCGGTGAAGTTGCGCCGGGCGCGCTCGGCGTAGATCGCGCGGGGCAGCTCCGGCACCTCCTCGGTGGTGAGCAGGCCGGTCAGCGTGCGGGCCACCGCCGCCGCGTCGCCGGGCACCCGGGGCGTGCGCAGCGCCGCCGGCTGCCCGATCTCGTCGAGGAAGTCGTCGCACTTCTGCTGGTACGGCACGAGGGTGAACGGCACCCCCGCCAGGTAGGCGAAGACGGCCCCGTGCAGCCGCATGTGCAGCCCGAGGTCGCAGCGTTTCATCTCGTCCCAGCAGGCCCGCACGCCGTCGCGGGCGGTGACGACCCGCACGTCGCAGTGCCCCGCGACGGCGGCCCGCAGCCGCTCGCTGACCCGCTCGTCGCCGTGCAGCGGGTGGGTGTTGAACACGAACACGGTGACGTCGACGGGCTCGGCGCGCACCAGCGCGCGTACCCCCTCGACCAGGGTGTCCTCGCGGTGGCGCACGTCGGCGTCGGCGGCCTCGTGGTCGACGCCGAGCAGGGTCACGCCGAGGCGGGCCCGGCCGGTGGGGCGCGGCCGGCGCGGCGGGACCGGCTCGCCGAGCGCCTCGGGCAGCAGGCCGGCGAGGTCACCGGCGGGCACCAGCACGCCCGGGTAGCCGGCCCGTTCGAGGACCTCGGCGGAGGCGATGTCGCGTACGCCGATGAAGGCGACCCGGCGCAGGACGCGCAGCAGCCGGCGCTCGGAGGCGGCGGAGACGAACGGGCCGACGGAGACCCCGACGGCGGCCATCGGGTGCCCGGACACCCCGGAGAACAGCGAGAAGACCTTCTTCTCGCTCAGCGGCCCCATCTCGCGGAACACCGACCCGCCGCCGAAGACCAGCATGGTGGAGCGGCGCAGCAGGGCGGCCTTGTTGAGCACCCAGCCGGCCCGGTCGGCGGTGCCCCGCGAGCGGTACCAGCGCGGGTCCATGCCGGTGCGCTCCGGCGGCAGGTCCACCATGGGTGGTGCGGCGAAGACGGGCTCCTCGGCTCCCCAGTAGACCCGCGTCGCCCAGTCCATGACGATGCAGAACGCGTTGTCGCCGACGTTCTCCATGCCGTAGTAGCCGACGACCAGGGGCCGGCGGGCCACGGCGGCCGGCGCGGGACGGGTGGGTGCCGGTTCAGGACGCACGGGGAGCCTCCCTGCTCAGGCGCCTGCGCAGGTCGCGCCAGGTGGGCAGCGGGGCGTCGCCCACGACGCCCCGCCGGGCGGCGACCCAGAGCAGGCAGCAGAGTACCGCCTCCGCCAGCACGGTCGCCCCGGCGGCACCGCGCACGCCCCACGCCGGGACGGCCACCGCCAGCGCCGCAAGCAGCACCACGGCGCCCACGGCCTGGTACATCACCTTGCGGCGCAGCAGCCCGCCGCTGGTCAGCAGCGCGGCCACGGCGGCGCCGCCGAACCGGAACGGCACCGCCAGCGCCAGCACCGCCAGCACCGGCGCGGCGTCGCGGTATGCCGGGCCGAACACCAGCGGCAGGGCCACCAGGCCGCCGACCGCCACCGCCGCCGCGACGACCGCGCCGAGCGCGACCATCCCGGCGCTGCCCCAGCGGTACGCCAGCAGCACCGCCTCCGCGTCCGAGCCGGCCCAGCGGTGCAGCTTGCCCAGCAGATACTGCTGGTAGACGACCCGGGGCACCAGGTAGACGGCGGTGAGCACGGCCATCGGCACGGCGAGCAGGGCCGCCTCCGCCCCGCCGAGCAGCTCGGCGGCGAGCACCGTGCCGAAGTGGATGCCGAGCAGGTAGCAGACGTTGCCGAGCACGTACGGGGTGGCCGCCCCCAGCAGCTCGCGCGGCCGGGGGCCGGTGTCGACGTCCGCGGGGGCGGCGGGGGCGGCGGGGGCGGTGGCGCGGGCGGTGGGGGCCGGGTGGCCCTCCAGCGGCATCGCGCCGCGCCGGAACTCGCGGGAGGCCAGCAGGCAGGCGGCGACCGTCGCCACGGCGACGACCGCGTACCCGGCCGCCGCAGCGACGACCGACAGCCCGGCCGCCCAGACCGCGCCGGTGACCAGCACCCGGCCCAGGTGGGGGGCCAGCTGGAGGGCGGACAGCCCCCGGTAGTCGCCGCGCAGCTGCCGCACCGCACCGGCCAGGGCGAGCGCCGCCTGGGCCACCACGACGGTGGCGAGCAGGGCCCGCACCGCCGCCGCCGTGGTGTCGGGCAGCTCGGCGGCGCTCCAGGCCAGCACGCCGAGCAGCAGCGCCGCGCATACCGCGCCGGCCAGCCGCAGCGACGGCCCCACCCAGCGGTACGCCCGCGCGCCCTCCTGCCCGAACACCTGCAACCACAGCTCGGACACGCCGAAGACGGCCACCGGAGCGGTCAACGACACCACGGCCAGCACGGCGGTGAACGAGCCGAAGTCCTCCCGGGTGAGCGTGCGGGCGAGCAGGACCTGGCTGCCGAACGCGGCGACGGTGACGCCGGCCTGGCTCAGCCCCAGCAGGCCGACCTGGGCCAGCATGGTGGCTGCCCGCCCGCGCCCGGGCCGTTCTCCCGGCCCGCGCCCGGGCTTCGGGTGCGGCCCGGGGCCGGAGCCCGGCTCCCGCCCGCGCCGCGGTTCGCCGCCGCGCCCGGCGTCAACGGCCGAGGCTGACAAGCCACTTGCCCGTCTCGCTGAGGGTGCGCAGCGCCTTGATGCCCAGCGCCACGCCGGGCGCCCGCGACGGGCGGTACATGTCGACCAGCCGGAACCAGAAGACCAGCCCGCCGAGGCGGCCCCGGGTGATGTTGCCGTCGTGCCGGCGGAACCGGACCACCGGGTGGGGCAGGTGCCGGGGGTGCACGCCGGCGCGCAGCGCCCGCAGCATCAGCTCCACGTCCTCGAAGAGGCGGAAGCTCTCGTCGTACCCGCCGATGTGCTCCAGCACCCGCCGGTCGATGGTGGTGCCGGAGTGCTTGAACGGCAGCCGGGGGCGGGTCAGCACGCCCAGCAGCATGGTGCGCGCCGAAGTGTATTCGGGCAGCCGGATGCGCCGGGAGGCGTCGCCGCGCACCTCGTGGTAGTCGACGTAGACCCAGGCGCCGCCGGTGGCGGTGAGCAGGTCGTGCAGCCGGCCCAGCGCGTCGGCGGAGAGCTCGTCGTCGGAGTCCAGCACCGTGATGTAGCGGCCGGTCGCGGCGCGCAGGGCGACGTTGCGGGCGCGGGCGATGCCGCTCGGCGGCAGGCTGAGCACCCGGACCCGCCGGTCGGCGGACACGCCCGCCTCCGCCAGGACCCGGGTGACCGGGACGGCCGAGCCGTCGTCGACGACGACCAGCTCGAAGTCGCGGTGATGGTTGGCGAGCACGCTGCGCACGGCGTCGATCAGCAGTTCGGCGCGGTCGCGGACCACGATGCAGACCGAGAACGTCGGCACCACGGCCGCGTCGTCGCCCGCGTGCGGTGCCCCGTCCGCGTCCTGCTCACCCTGGACGGACGCCGGCAGTGGATGCCTCATCGAGCCGCCCCTCCTCCCCCCGTTCGACATCGGCCGTGACCGTGTCGTCGCCCGGCGCGCCGCCCAGCGACAGGATCACCAGCTGCCCGAAGAGGAACAGCCACATGAAGTACGGGTACGCCATCGGCTTCTGCGTGAGCCCGAAGAGCACGAAGACCGCGTACAGCACGCCGAGCGCCCAGCGCTGCGCCGGATCGGCGCACCGCCGCCGGACGACGACGTGGAGGCCGGCGACGGTCCCGACGACCGCGACGAGGCCGACGACGCCCCAGACGACGAGGACGCGCAGCAGGTCGTTGTGCATGTCCCACGGCTCGTAGCCGAACCCGAAGAGCCAGACGTCCGGCGTGGACCGGTGCAGGACGCGGGCGACGTCGTTCCAGATGGCACCCCGGCCGTGCATGAACGTGTCGGAGCGCACGTCCAGCGAGCCGACCTCCGTCAGCGCCACCCCGGCCCGCTCCCGGACGGCGTCGCCCGCGAGCGCGACGGCGACCCCGCCGGCCGCGACCAGGCCGGCGGCCACGGCCACGACCCGCCGCCGGCCGACGCGGGTGCGCAGCGTGGCCCGCAGGGCCCCCAGCCGCCGCGCCTCGAAGGCGGCCACGATCACCAGCAGGCAGCCGATGGTGAGCCGGTGCAGCGACACCGCGCCGGTGGCCACGAAGAGGCCGACCAGCGCGTACCGGCGCAGCGGGGTCAGGCGCAGCCGGTCGCCGGGCAGGCGCAGCCGGTCGCCGAGCACATAGCAGAGGAAGACCGAGAACATCAGCAGCCGCCCGAGCGACATCGGGTGGTAGTAGCCCCCCGACGCCCGGCCGATCTTCTGGCCCGGCAGCTCGAAGTAGAACGAGTAGGGCACGACGCCGGCGACCTGGAGCCAGGCCAGCGCGCAATGGCCGACCGCGCCGGCCAGCACGACGGCCGCCACCACGGCCAGGCGGCGGACGGGGAACCGGGCCGGGCGCATCAGCGCCATCCCGATCAGCGCCACCGGGGCGAAGCTGACCAGCAGGCGCACCGCCTCGGCGGGGATCGCCGTGGCGGGGTCGAGCCGCGGGCCGTAGATGGGGTAGCGACGGATGTCGAACAGGGCCAGCAGGTCGGCGCGCGGCCCGGCCGCCAGGTAGCTGAATCCGGAGACGACCAGCAGCAGGGCGAGGGCGAGCAGCATCGCCTGCACGGGGCGCGGCGGCAGCCGGCGGGCCGCGAGGACCGCCGCCGTGAGGGCCGCCAGCATGCAGCCCGCCCCGACGGCGCTGAGCAGGACGCCCAGGTCGACGCCGCCGCCCGCGTCCCGCTCGCCGATGTCGAGCAGGGGCTTGACCGCGATCAGCGCCAGCGCGGCGGTGGCGAGGTGGCCGGCGGCCCGGTCGAGCCGCTCCGGAGCGCCGCCCCCGAGCCGGGTGCCGGGGGCGGTGAGCGGCGCGGGACTGTCCACCTTGTCCAACCGTCGGTAAGGAGCAAAACACCAGGACGATACCAACGCGGGGGCCCCGCCCGCTGACCCCACGGCCGCCCGGCGGGGCGCGCGGGCGGCGCGACCCCGCCTTGCGGCGCGGTGTCCCGTCCGGCAAGCTGGTCAGCCGTGTCGAGCCCCCCACCCCGCCCCGGCCCGATCGGTGTGGTGATCGCCGCCCACGACGAGGCGAACGTCATCGGCGGCTGCCTGGACGCGCTGCTCGCCGACGCGGGCATCGACGCCGGCGTCGAGCTGGACGTCGTCGTGGTGGCCAACGGCTGCACCGACGACACGGCGCGGGTGGCCGCCGCGCGGCCCGGCGTACGCGTGGTGGAGCTGGCCGAGGCGGGCAAGGCGGGCGCGCTGAACGCCGGGGACGCGGTGGTGCGCGGCTTCCCCCGGTTCTATCTGGACGCCGACGTGGTCCTCGGCCCCGGCGCGCTGCCGGCGATGGCCGCCACGCTGACCGCCCCGGTGGACCCGCCGCTGGCCGTGACGCCCCGCCGGGAGATGGTCACCACCGGCCGGCCGCTGCTGGTGCGCGCCTACTACGCGATCAACACCCGGTTGCCGATCTTCGCGGACGCGCTGTTCGGCCGGGGCGTGCTGGGCGTGTCGGCGGCGGGACGGGAGCGCTTCGACCGGTTCCCGGCCGAGATCGCCGACGACCTCTTCCTGGACTCCCGGTTCGCCTCGGCCGAGAAGCGCGAGGTGTCGTCGGTGGCGTCGCTCGTGCAGACCCCCCGGACGCTGCGGGACCTGGTCCGCACGCTGGCCCGGGTGCGGGCCGGCAACGCCATGCTGCGCGCCTCGCATGCCGGGATCCGGCCGTCGGTCCCGTCGTCCTGGCTGCGCGACGTGGTGCTGCCCCGCCCCTGGCTCGCGCCGGCCGCGGTGGTCTACGTGGCCGTCACGCTCGCCGCCGCGCTGCGCGCCCGCCGGCACCCGCGCGGCGCGTGGGGCCGGGACGCCTCGACCCGCTGACCGCCCCGGCGCGACGGCACGGGGCGCGGCCGGCACGGCGGCGCGGCGGGCCTGGAGCGCGCCCGGCGCGGCGGCGGATCAGCGGCGCGATCGGCGCCTCGCCAGCAGCACCACGCCGATCGCGAGCGTGGCGAGCAGGGCGCCGCCGAGCCCCGAGAACAGCACCGTGGGCAGGTTGGACTGCTCCGGTGCCGCCGCCGTGAGCTGCTGCCGGTCGGCCGCGCTCCGCCGGTACGCCTCGGCCAGCTCGTTGCCGTTGCCGCCCCGGGCAACGGCGTCCAGTTGGGACACCGCCGTGGCGTCCCGTCCGGTGAAGTACGCGTCGAGCCCGCGCCGGTAGAGCCGGTCGGCGTCGCCGAGCGTGGGCGCGACCCCGGCCTCGGCGAGCAGCTCCCGGGCGGCGGTGACCGGCACGACGGCCCGGTTGGCCCCGCCCGCCCCGGACCGGTCGTTGGTGAGCACGCCGACGACCCGGCCGGCCGGGTCGAGGGCGACGCCGCCGTGGGAGTAGATGCCGATGTCGTCGCCGATCCGGAACAGCGGCACGGCGCCCTGGCCGGTGTCGGTGGCGGTGACCTGCACGGTCTTCGAGCGCAGCGTGTAGGTGGCGTCGCGGAAGTCGGCGTCGACGGTGTGGTAGCCGGCGACCACCACCACGCCGCCCGGCGTCAGCGCGGCGGCGTCGCCCAGCTCGACGCCGGGCAGGTCGGGCCGGGCGACCTTGACCAGGGCCAGGTCCCCGGCGTCGGCGGCGCGGGTGCGGACCACCTCGCCGGCGATCGCGGGGGTGCCGGTCAGCCCGCCGGTGGCCTGGTTGAGCTGCACGAAGACCTGGCTCGACGGGGGGCGGTCCGGTTCCTTGCCGGTGAACCGGGTGCCGGCCGTCCGCGACCGGACCCAGCCGTCGAGCGCGCCCGGGGTGAGCTTCTTCCCGGCGACGAGGATGCGGCCGAGGGTGTAGAGGGCCCGCTCCCGGGCGACCGGCTCGTCGGGGGCGACGCACTGGCCGTTGGTGAGCACGTGCCCGGCGGGGTCGACCACGAAGCCGCTGCACCGCCGCTGGAACGTGACGGGCGTCGGGTTGAGCAGCGCCCCGGTCCGCCCGTCGCGCAGGTATCCGTTGAAGACGGCCTCGACGAAGACGAGCCCCGGCGCGGCGGTGGCGAGCGCCCGTTCCTGCGCGCTGTAGGGGGCCGCCTGGCTCCACGGGCGGAAGCCGGCGGCGGGGGTGGCGGTCGGGAACGCCCCGGCGGGGCCGGCCGGCGGCGGGGCGTCCGCGCCCCGGGTGACGGCCCAGACGGCGAGCCCGCCGCCCGCGGCGAGCACGGCCAGGGCCAGCGCCGCGACGCCGAGCCGCAGCCCGGTGCGCGGGCGGGGCGGCGGGGACGGCTGGATGCGCCGGGCGGGCGACGCGAACGGGTCGTGCGGCGGCCCGGGGTCGGCGGGCCCGGGGTGGGCGGCCGGCGGGTCCGCCGGTGGGGTCGCGACGACCGGCGAACCGGTGGCGTGCGCCGCCCAGACCGGCGGCGCCCCCGAGCTGGGCGCCCCGGACACGGGCACCCCGGAGCTGGGGATCCCCGAGCCGGGCGGGCCCGAGATCGGGACGCCCGAGGCGGGGACGCCGGAAGCCGGGACGCCCGAGGCAGGGACGCCCGAGGCAGGGACGCCCGAGGCGGGCTGGCCGGAGGCGGGCACGGCCGAGCTGGGCACGCCCGAGGTCGGGGTGGCCGGGGCGACCGGGGTGGTCGCCGGCATCGCCCGGGTGGCCAGGTCGCCGACGGGCTCCAGGTGGGGCGAGCGAAGCGGCATGCCGAGCAGGCCGAAGAGCTTGTCGGCGGCGTTCTCCACCTCGGCCGGATAGGCCACCCAGGGGCGGGCCGCGGCGAAGTCGGCGTTGACGTAGCGGGGGCCGCCCGGGGTCTGCGCGAGGGTGTCCGCCGCGTTGGTGAACGCCTCCCGCCAGGGCTGGTCGGCGGCGGCGGCGCCCTCCAGCACGGCGACGGTCAGCAGCCGGTCCTGACTGTCCACCGCCCACCAGGCGCTGCCGACCTGGCAGACGCCCGACGCCTCGGTGAACCTGTACGGACCTTCCGGCTGCATGCCCCACTCCTCTGTTCACCCGCCGTGCGGATAGTACCGAGGCGGCACGACGCGGGAGGCCGTCGCGGGGTTGCCCCTGAAAGTTTTCATGCATAGGGTCGGGCCATGAATGAAGGAGGCACGGTCGGGGCGTCCGCCGACCGGGTGCTCGACCTCTTCCAGGGCGTCCGGCTCACCCCGACGCAGCGGCGCATCGCGCACAGCCTGGTGCAGCACGCCGCCGCCGCGGCGTACCTCTCGGCGGCCGAGGTGGCCGAGCTGGCCGGCGTCAGCCAGCCGTCGGTGACCCGGTTCGCCGTGGCGCTCGGCCACGACGGCTACCCGGCGCTGCGCCGCCGGCTGCGGGAGCTGACCGGCGCCGCCGGTGCCGGCGAGCCCTCCGGCGGCGGCAACGAACTGCAACGCGCCGTCGGCACCGAGGTGGCCAACCTGGAGCGACTGGCCGGCGAGCTTGCCGACACCGACCGGATCGCCGCCGTCGGCAAGCTGCTCGCCGCGAGCCGCCCCCTGCCGGTGCTCGGGCTGCGGGCCGCCGCGCCGCTGGCGGCGTACTTCGCGTTCTTCGCCGCCAAGGTGCACCCCGACGTGCGGGTGCTCGACGACGGCGGCAGCCTGCTCGCCGACCGCCTGGAGCAGGCCGCGGCGGCCGGCGCGACCGCCCTGCTGGCCTTCGTGCTGCCCCGCTACCCCCGGGAGACCCTCGACGCGCTGGCCGAGGCGCGGGCCGCCGGGCTGACGGTGGTGGCCATCACCGACTCGCCGGTCAGCCCCGCGACCGAGCACGCCGAGGTGGTGCTCCCGGCCGCCGTCGGCACCGACCTCGTGTTCGACCTGCACACCGCACCGATGACCCTGGCGATGGTGGTCCTTCAGGCCATCTGCGACGCCGCGCCCGCCGAGACCCAGCGCCGGCTGGAGGCGTTCGAGTCCTCCGCCGCCCGCCGCCAGTTGTTCCTCGGCTGAGAGGAGAGACGAGATGCCCCAGCCCGTCCGCGCCGCCCGGGGGGCCGCGCTCACCGCCCGGGGGTGGCCGCAGGAGGCCGCCCTGCGGATGCTGATGAACAACCTCGACCCGGAGGTGGCCGAGTGCCCCGACGACCTGGTCGTCTACGGCGGCACCGGGCGGGCGGCGCGGGACTGGCCGTCGTACCACGCGCTGGTGCGCACGCTCACCGACCTGCGCGACGACGAGACGATGCTGGTGCAGTCCGGCCGACCGGTCGGGGTCCTGCGCACCCACGAGTGGGCCCCCCGGGTGCTGCTGGCCAACTCCAACCTGGTCGGCGACTGGGCCACCTGGCCGGAGTTCCGCCGCCTGGAGTCCCTCGGCCTGACCATGTACGGGCAGATGACGGCCGGCTCGTGGATCTACATCGGCACCCAGGGCATCCTCCAGGGCACCTACGAGACGTTCGCCGCCGTCGCCGCGAAGTTCGCCGGCGCCCGCGGCGACGGGCAGCAGCACGGAGACGGCACCCTCGCCGGCACGCTGACCCTCACCGCCGGCTGCGGGGGGATGGGCGGGGCGCAGCCCCTCGCGGTCACCATGAACGGCGGCGCGTGCCTGATCGTCGACGTCGACCGGTCCCGGCTGGACCGCCGGGTGCGCGACCGCTACCTCGACGAGGTCGCCGACTCCCTCGACGACGCCGTCGAGCGGGTGCTCGCCGCGAAGCGGGACCGCCGGGCGCTGTCGGTCGGCGTCGTCGGCAACGCGGCCACGGTCTTCCCCGAGCTGCTGCGCCGGGGCGTGGCGATCGACGTCGTCACCGACCAGACCAGCGCGCACGACCCGCTGTCGTACGTGCCGGAGGGGGTGGAGCTGGCCGACGCGCCCGACTACGCGAAGGCGAAGCCGGCCGAGTTCACCGACCGGGCACGGGCGTCGATGGCGAGGCACGTGGAGGCGATGGTCGGCTTCCTCGACGCCGGCGCGGAGGTCTTCGACTACGGCAACTCGATCCGGGGCGAGGCGCGCCTCGGCGGGTACGAGCGGGCGTTCGACTTCCCCGGCTTCGTGCCGGCGTACATCCGGCCGCTGTTCTGCGAGGGCAAGGGCCCGTTCCGCTGGGCGGCGCTCTCCGGCGACCCGGCCGACATCGCCGCCACCGACCGGGCGATCCTCGACCTGTTCCCCGAGAACGAGTCGCTGGCCCGGTGGATCCGGCTGGCCGGCGAGCGGGTCGCGTTCCAGGGCCTGCCGGCGCGGATCTGCTGGCTCGGCTACGGCGAGCGCGACCGCGCCGGGGTGCGGTTCAACGAGATGGTCGCTTCCGGCGAGCTGTCCGCGCCGGTGGTGATCGGCCGCGACCACCTCGACTGCGGCAGCGTCGCCAGCCCCTACCGGGAGACCGAGGCGATGGCCGACGGCTCCGACGCGATCGCCGACTGGCCGCTGCTCAACGCGCTGGTCAACACGGCCAGCGGGGCGTCCTGGGTGTCCATCCACCACGGCGGCGGGGTCGGCATCGGCCGGTCCATCCACGCCGGCCAGGTCTGCGTCGCCGACGGCACCGCCCTGGCCGGGCAGAAGATCGAACGGGTGCTCACCAACGACCCGGCGATGGGCGTCATCCGGCACGTCGACGCCGGCTACGACGCCGCCCGCGAGGTCGCCGACCGCACCGGCGTCCGCGTCCCGATGGCCGAGGCGCAAGGAGGGGCCCCTTGTTAACGCATTCTGCAGGTGAAGGGCCCCTTCCTAACCACCACCACGGCACCGAGCGGCGGTTCCGGGAGCTGTGGGACGAGATCGCGCCGATCGGGCGTGACGCCGGCAGCGGCGGCTACCTGCGGTACGCGTTCACGGCCCCCGAGCTGGCGCTGCGCGACTGGTTCCGGGCGCAGGCCGACCGCCGGGGCATGCCGGTGACCGTGGACGGCAACGGCAACCTCTTCGCCCGCTGGGGCGAGCCCGACGCGCCGCAGGCGGTGCTGACGGGCAGCCACTTCGACTCGGTGCCGCACGGCGGCGCGTACGACGGGCCGCTCGGCATCGTCAGCGCGTTCCTCGCCGTGGACGAGCTGCGCGCCGCCGGGGTCACCCCGTCCCGGCCCCTCGTGGTGGCCGCGTTCGCCGAGGAGGAGGGGGCCCGGTTCGGCGTACCCTGCCTGGGGTCGAGGCTGCTCACCGGCGCGCTCGACGCCGACCGCGCGGCCGGGCTGCGCGACGCCGACGGGGTGAGCCTGGCCGAGGCGCTGGGCGACCGGCCGGCGGGCCCCCGCCCCGACCTGCTCGGCGGCTGGTCGTGCTTCGTGGAGCTGCACGTCGAGCAGGGCCGCGCGCTGGTCGACCAGGGCGCGCCCGTCGCGGTCGCCAGCGCCATCTGGCCGCACGGCCGCTGGCGCTTCGACTTCCACGGCGAGGGCAACCACGCCGGTACGACCCGGATGGCCGACCGCCGCGACCCCATGCTCACGTACGCGTTCACGGTGCTCGCGGCCAACAAGGAGGCCCGGCTGCGCGGCGCGCACGCCACGGTGGGCCGGGTCCGGGTCGAGCCGAACGCCACCAACGCGATCCCGGCGCGGGTGACCGGCTGGCTGGACGCCCGCGCCGCCGACCCGGAGACCGTCGCCGGCCTGGTCGAGGCGGTCCGGGCGAAGGCCGCCGAGCGGGCCGGCCGCGACGGCACGGAGGTGACGGTGACCGAGGAGTCGGCGACGCCGCTGGTCGGCTTCGACGGCGACCTCGGCGGGCGGCTCGCCGCGCTGCTCGGCGCGCCGGTGCTGCCCACCGGGGCGGGCCACGACGCGGGCGTCCTCGCCGGGCACCTGCCCACGGCGATGCTGTTCGTGCGCAACCCGACCGGGGTGTCGCACTCCCCCGCCGAGGCGGCCACCGACGCCGACTGCGCCGCCGGGGTGACCGCCCTGGCCCGGGTGCTGACGGAGCTGACGTGCCGATGACCGGACAGGCGCGACGATGACCGCCACCCGCTGGCTCGCCGAGTACGCGTGGCTGCCCGACCGGCCCGGGCCCACCGCCGACGTGCTGATCGAGGCCGACGGCGGCCGGCTCACCGCCGTCGCCCCGCTGTCGGCCGGCGGCGCGCCCACCGCCGGGGTCGAGGTGCTGGCCGACGCCGTACGGCTGCCCGGGCTGACCCTGCCCGGCCTGGCCAACGCCCACTCGCACGCGTTCCACCGCGCCCTGCGCGGGCGCACCCAGGGCGCGGACGGCGGGCCGGGCGGACAGGGCGGGCGGGGCGACTTCTGGAGCTGGCGCGACCGGATGTACGAGGTGGCCGCCCGCCTCGACCCGGACAGCTACCTGGCCCTGGCCCGCGCCGCGTACGCCGAGATGGCCCTCGCGGGGATCACCTGCGTCGGCGAGTTCCACTACCTGCACCACGGCCCCGACGGGGCCCGCTACGCCGACCCGAACGCGATGGGCGCGGCCCTGATCGAGGCCGCCGCCCAGGCCGGCGTCCGGCTCACCCTGCTCGACACGCTCTACCTGACCGCCACCGTGGACGGCGCGCCGCTCGCCGGCCCACAGCGGCGCTTCGGCGACGGCGACGTCGACGGGTGGTCCGACCGGCACGACCGGCTGACCGCCGCGCGACAGGGCCGGCCGCACGCCCGGATCGGGGCGGCGCTGCACTCGGTGCGGGCGGTGCCGGCCGACCAGATCGCCACCTTCGCCGCCCGCAACGAGGGGGTGCCGCTGCACGTGCACCTGTCCGAGCAGCCGGCCGAGAACGACGCCTGCCGGGCCGCGCACGGGGTCACCCCGACCCGGCTGCTGGCCGACCGGGGGGCGCTCACCCCGGCCACGACCGCCGTGCACGCCACCCACCTCACCAGCGCCGACGTGACGCTGCTCGGCGACGCCGGCACCGGCGTCTGCCTCTGCCCGACCACGGAACGGGACCTGGCCGACGGGATCGGGCCGGCGCGGCGGCTCGCCGACGCGGGCATCGCCCTGAGCCTGGGCAGCGACAGCCACGCCGTCGTCGACCCGTTCGAGGAGGCGCGGGCGGTGGAGCTGGACGAGCGGCTGCGCACCCGCCGCCGGGGGCACTTCGCCCCGGCGGAGCTGCTGACCGCCGCGACCGTGGCCGGGCACGCCGCGCTGGGCTGGGCCGACGCCGGCCGGCTCGCCGTCGGGGCCCGCGCCGACCTGGTGACCGTGCGCCTGGACAGCGTCCGCACCGCCGGGGTGCCGCCGGTCGGTGCGTTCTTCGCGGCGACCGCCGCCGACGTCGCCTCGGTGGTCGTCGACGGCCGGCAGGTCGTCGCCGACGGGCGGCACCTGACCGTGGACGTGCCGGCCGCGCTGCGCGCCGCCATCGGGGCGGTGACCCGGTGATCGGCAGCCTGCTGGTCGACGACATCGGCGAGCTGGTCACCAACGTGGCCGGCACCGGCGACGGCGGCCCGCTGGGCCTGCGCCGCGACGCCGCCGTGCTGATCGAGGACGGGCGGGTCGCCTGGGTCGGGCCGGCGCGCTACGCGCCCGCCGCCGACCGCCGCGTCGACGCGCAGGGCGGCGCGGTCCTGCCGGGCTTCGTGGACAGCCACGCCCACCTGGTCTTCGCCGGGGACCGGGCCGCCGAGTTCGCCGCCCGGATGGCCGGCGAGCCGTACACGGGCGGGGGCATCCGCGCCACGGTCGGCGCGACCCGCGCCGCCTCCGACGGCCAACTGCGGGCCACCGTGCGCCGACTGGTCGGCGAGGCGATGCGGCAGGGCACCACCACGATCGAGACCAAGAGCGGGTACGGCCTCACCGTCGCCGACGAGGCCCGGTCGCTCCGGATCGCCGCCGAGGTGACCGCCGAGACGACGTTCCTCGGCGCGCACGTCGTCCCCGCCGAGTACGCGGGCCGCCCCGACGACTACGTGGGCCTGGTCTGCGGGCCGATGCTCGCCGCGGCCGCGCCGTACGCCCGCTGGGTCGACGTGTTCTGCGAGCGGGGCGCGTTCGACGCCGACCACGCGCGGGCGATCCTCACCGTCGGGCAGGCCGCCGGGCTGGGGGTGCGGCTGCACGCCAACCAGCTCGGCCCCGGCCCGGGGGTGCAGCTCGGGGTGGAGCTGGGCGCGGCCAGCGTCGACCACTGCACCCACCTGTCCGACGCCGACGTCGACGCGCTCGCCGGCTCGCCGACCGTGGCCACCCTGCTGCCGGGGGCGGAGTTCTCCACCCGGTCGCCGTACCCGGACGCGCGGCGGCTGCTCGACGCAGGCGCGACCGTGGCGCTGGCCACCGACTGCAACCCCGGGTCGTCGTACACCTCGTCGATGCCGTTCTGCGTCGCGCTCGCCGTACGCGAGATGCGGATGACCCCGGCGGAGGCCGTGTGGGCCGCGACCGCCGGGGGCGCGCGGGCGCTGCGCCGCGACGACGTCGGGGTGCTGCGGCCCGGCGCGCGGGCCGACCTGATCGTCCTCGACGCCCCGTCCCACCTGCACCTGGCCTACCGGCCCGGTGTTCCCCTGATCCGCCAGGTCCTGCACAACGGAGTGCCGCAATGTCGATCGTGACCGTCCAGCCCACCGGGGTCTCCCCCGCCGACGTGCTCGCCGTGGCGCGCGGCGCCGCGAAGGTCGTCCTCGACCCGTCCACCGTGGCGGCGATGGCCACCAGCCGGTCCATCGTGGACGGCATCGAGGCCGCCGGCCGCCCCGTGTACGGCGTCTCCACCGGGTTCGGGGCCCTGGCCAACACGTTCGTCGCGCCCGATCGGCGGGCCGAGCTGCAGCACGCGCTGATCCGCTCGCACGCCGCCGGGGTGGGCGCGCCGATGCCCCGCGAGGTGGTCCGGGCAATGATGCTGCTGCGGGTCCGCTCGCTGGCGCTGGGCCGCTCCGGGGTCCGCCCGCTCGTCGCCGAGGCCCTGGTGGACCTGCTCAACGCCGACGTCACCCCGTGGGTGCCGGAGCACGGCTCGCTCGGCGCGTCCGGCGACCTGGCCCCGCTCGCGCACTGCGCGCTGGTGCTGCTCGGCGAGGGCTGGGTGCTCGGCCCGGCCGGCGAGCGCCTGCCCGCCGCCGACGCGCTGGACGCGGCCGGGCTGGCCCCGGTCGAGCTGGCCGCGAAGGAGGGGCTCGCGCTGATCAACGGCACCGACGGCATGCTCGGCATGCTGCTGCTGGCGATCCGCGACGCGGCCCACCTGTTCACCATGGCCGACGTGACGGCCGCGCTGGCCATCGAGGCGATGCTCGGCTCGGAGCGGCCGTTCCTGCCGGAGCTGCACGCGATCCGGCCGCACCCCGGCCAGTCCGTGTCGGCCGCGAACATCCACCGGCTGCTCCAGGACTCCGCCGTGATGGACTCGCACCGCGACGACCTGGCGCACGCCGTGCAGGACGCGTACTCGATGCGCTGCGCGCCGCAGGTGGCCGGGGCCGCCCGCGACACGCTCGACTTCGTCCGCGCGGTCGCCGACCGGGAGCTGGTGTCCGTGGTGGACAACCCGGTCGTGCTGCCCGACGGCCGGGTCGAGTCGACCGGCAACTTCCACGGCGCGCCGCTCGGCTTCGCCGCCGACTTCCTGGCCATCGCCGCCGCCGAGGTGGGGGCGATCGCCGAGCGGCGGGTCGACCGGCTGCTCGACGTCACCCGCAACCGGGACCTGCCGGCGTTCCTCTCCCCCGACGCCGGGGTCAACTCCGGGCTGATGATCGCCCAGTACACGGCCGCCGGGATCGTCGCGGAGAACCGCCGGCTCGCCGCGCCCGCCTCGGTGGACTCGCTGCCGACCAGCGGCATGCAGGAGGACCACGTGTCGATGGGCTGGGCGGCGACCAAGAAGCTGCGCACCGTGCTGGACAACCTGACCAGCCTGCTCGCCGTGGAGCTGCTGGCCGCCGTGCGGGGCCTCCAGCTGCGCGCCCCGCTCACGCCGTCCCCGGCCGGGCGGGCGGCCCTCGCGGCGCTCGGCGGAGCCGCAGGTGAGCCGGGGCCGGACGTCTTCCTCGCCCCGCTGATGGAGGCCGCCCGCGCCGTGGTGGCCGGGCCGGAGCTGCGGGCGGCGATCGAGCGGCAGATCGGCCCGCTGGGCTGAGCGTCGCCGTCCCGCCCGGCCGCCCGTCCCGCCTGGCCGCGCCGGCCCGCGCCTTGCCCGGCCGCCCCCGCCCCGCGCCGCCTCGCCCGCGCCGCCTCAGCTCCCGAGGATCGCCACGCCGATAAGGACCGGCACCGCCGCCACGGTGGACAGCAGCACCGCGTCCCGGGCCAGCACGACGCCCCGGTCGTAGCGGACCGCGTAGACGAAGACGTTCTGCGCGGTCGGCAGCGCGGCCGTGACCGTGCAGGCCAGCACCGTCGGCTGCGGCAGCCCCAGCGCGTACCGCGCCACGAGGTACGCGACGACGGGCTGGGCCAGGGTCTTCAGCGCGACGGCCAGCCACACGTCCCGCCCGGTGTCCCCGGAGCCGGGCCGGGGCGCGCCGTGCAGCGACAGCCCGTACGACAGCAGGGCGGCGGGCACGGCCATCGCCGCCACCAGCTCCACCGGCCGCAGCACGGGCTCCGGCGGCAGCCAGCCGGTCAGGTTGACGGCCAGGCCCAGGGCGCAGCCCACCGTGACCGGATTGGCCAGCGGCGCGACCACCGACCGGGCCACCGACCGCCGACCACCGACCGCCGTGTCCAGCACGGCGAAGGCGACCGGTGTCATCACGACGAGCTGGAACATGATGACCGGCGCGATGAACGACGCGTCGCCGAGGACGTACACCGCGACGGGGATGCCGATGTTCGCCGCGTTCACGTACGACGACGTGAGCGCCCCGATCGTGGCCTCCGCCGCCGGACGCCGCCACAGCAGCCGCGCGACCAGCACGAACACCGTCGCCACGACGGTGGTGCCCGCGACCGTGACGACCAGGGCGGCCGAGAAGACCTCGCGCAGGTCGGCGTGGGCGACCGTGTCGAACAGCAGCGCCGGGGCCGCGACGAAGAACGCCACCCGGGACAGCACGGTGGACGCCCCCGGCCCGAGCACGCCGAGGCGGCCCACCAGGTAGCCGACGCCGATGACGGCACCGATGACGGCGAAGCCCGTCAGCACACCAGGCACGTCGCTCCCCGGCCGACCGCCGCCCGCCCCGCCGTCAGGCCGCCGGCGGCAGCACCTTCGCGACCAGCTTCGCCAGCTCGCGCAGCGCCTTGCCCCGGTGGCTGATCGCGTCCTTCTCCTGCGGGGTCAGCTCCGCGTTGGTGCGGTCCTGGCCGTCGCCGAGGAAGATCGGGTCGTACCCGAAGCCGCCCTCGCCGCGCGGCGCGCGCAGCAGCCGACCGGCCTGGCGGCCGTCGACCAGGTGCTCCTTGCCGCCGGGCAGCACCAGGGCCACGGTGCAGACGAAGGACGCGCCCCGGTGCTCGTCGGGCAGGTCGGCGATCTGGTCGAGCACCAGCTCCAGGTTGGCCCGGTCGTCGCCGTGCTTGCCGGACCAGCGGGCGCTGAACACCCCCGGCATGCCGTTGAGCGCGTCCACGGCGAGGCCGGAGTCGTCGGCGATGGTCGGCAGGCCCGTGCGCCGGCAGCCCTCCCGCGCCTTGATCAGCGCGTTCTCGCCGAAGGTCAGGCCGGTCTCGGGCAGCTCCGGGTATTCCTCGACGTCGTCGAGGCCGAGCAGGGCGACCCGGTGCGCGCCGAGCGCGCCGTCGAGGATCCGCTGCAGCTCGACGAGCTTCTTGCGGTTACGGGTGGCGAGCAGGACCTTCGTCATGAGAGTGCCTTCCGCTGGGCGTCGGCCAACTCCGCGCAGCCGGCGACGGCCAGGTCGAGCAGGGCGTCGAGCTGGTCGCGGGCGAAGACGCCGGACTCGCCCGTGCCCTGCACCTCGACGAACTCGCCGGTCCCGGTGCAGACCACGTTCATGTCGACCTCGGCGGCCACGTCCTCTTCGTAGCAGAGGTCCAGCCGGGCCTCGCCGGCGATCACGCCGACGCTGACGGCGGCGACGGAGCGGTGCATCACCTTCTCCGGCTTGCCGGCCAGCGCCTTGCGGGCGGCCAGCCAGGTCACCGCGTCGTGCAGCGCCACGTACGCCCCGGTGATGGCCGCGGTGCGGGTGCCGCCGTCGGCCTGGAGCACGTCGCAGTCGAGGACGACGGAGTTCTCGCCGAGGGCCTTGAGGTCGATGGCGGCCCGCAGGCTGCGGCCGATCAGCCGGGAGATCTCGTGGGTGCGCCCGCCGACCTTGCCCCGGACGCTCTCCCGGTCGGAGCGGGTGTTCGTGGCGCGGGGCAGCATCGCGTACTCGGCGGTCACCCAGCCGAGCCCGGAGCCCTTGCGCCAGCGGGGCACCCCCTCGGTGACGCTGGCGGTGCAGAGCACCCGCGTCCCGCCGAACTCGACGAGCACGGAGCCCTCCGGGTGGGTGCTCCAGCCCCGGCTCAGGGTCACCGGTCGGAGTTGGTCGGGCCGCCGCCCGTCAGGTCGCGCCATCCCTGCACCCTATGCGGTGCGGCGGACGGGGCCGCCGCGGGTCCCGCCCTGCGCGCTCGCGTCGGCGCACGCCGGATCGGCGCGCCCGCCGGCCCAGCGCGATCGGCGCGCCCGCCGGCCCAGCGGTTAGGAAGGGACCCCTGTACAACAGAATGCGTTAACAGGGGGCCCCTCCTTACATCCAGGCGGCCGGCAGGACGTCGGCCGGCTCCCCGGCGGACCGCACCGCCCGGTAGTGGCCGATCAGCTCGTCGCCGACGGCCGACCAGCTCCGCCGCGCGACGAGGGCCCGCGCGGCGGCCCCGTACGCGGCCCGGCGGGCGGGGTCCGCGGCCAGCTCCGCGACGGCGTCGGCCAGCGCCACCGGGTCGCCGGGCGACACCAGCAGGCCGGTGACGCCGGGCTGGACGAGGTCCACCGGGCCGCCGCTGGCGGGTGCGACGACCGGCACCCCGCTGGCCGCCGCCTCCTGGATCGTCTGGCCGAAGGTCTCGTGCGGCCCGGTGTGCACGAACACGTCGAGGCTGGCGTAGAGGCGGGCCAGCGCCGCGCCCTGCTGCACGCCGAGGAAGGTCACCCCGGGCAGGGCCCGTTCGAGGTGCCGGCGGGCCGGGCCGTCGCCGGCCACCACCACCCGTACGCCGGGCAGCCGCGCGGTGGCCGCGAGCAGGTCGACCCGCTTCTCCGGGGCCAGCCGGCCGACGTACCCGACGAGGACCCGGCCGTCCGGGGCGAGCGACCGGCGCAGCGCCGGGCAGCGGTGGTCCGGCCGGAAGCGCTCCGCGTCGACGCCGCGCCGCCACAGCCAGATCCGCTCGACGCCGTTGGCGATGAGGTCGGCGGCGGCCCGGGTGGACGGGGCGAGGGTCCGCCCGGCCGCGTTGTGGATCTCCCGGAGCCGACGCCAGGCCGCCGCCTCACCCCAGCCGACCCGGTACGCGCGGGCGTACGCGGCGACGTCGGTCTGGTAGACGGCGACGGTGGGCAGCCCGTGCCGGGCGGCCAGGGTGGCGGCGCGGGCCCCCAGCACGAACGGGCTGGCGAGGTGCACCACGTCCGGCCGGTGGGCCAGCAGCGCCTCCGCGAGCCGCCCGCCGGGCACCCCGACCCGGAACCCCCGGTAGCGGGGCAGCGGCACGCTCGGGATGCGCACCACGGGGTACGGCTGGCGGTCGGCCGCCGCCCGGCGCGCGGCCGGCGGGGCGGGCGCGATGACCAGCGGCTGGTGCCCCCGGTGCAGCAGGTGCTCGGCGCTGCGCACGACGGAGTGCGCCACGCCGTTGACGTCCGGGGGAAACGACTCGGTCACGAGGGCGATCCGCATGGCCTCACCGTGCGGGCGGCACGGATGCGCCAGGCGACGGGCCGCTGACGGCCCGGCGAACAGTACGGCACAACCCGGCGGCGGTGCCGCCCGGCGGGTCAGACGTCGTAGCAGGCGCCGGCGCGGACCACTTCCAGCGGCCCGTCGTACGCCGTGCCGGCCGCCTCGACGGTGTGCGCCTCGCTGCCCCACGCGGCGACCAGGTGGGTCAGCAGCAGCCGCCCCACGCCGGCCTTGGTGGCCGCCTCGCCGGCTTCCCGGCCGGTCAGGTGCAGGTCCGGCGGGTTCTCCACCCCGTCGAGGTAGCTGGCCTCGCAGAGGAAGAGATCGGCGTCCTGGGCCAGCCGCAGCAGCGCCTCGCAGGGCGCGGTGTCGGAGGAGTAGCAGAGCACCCGGCCGTCGTGCTCCAGCCGCACGCCGTACGTCTCGATCGGGTGGTTCATCCGGTCGACGGTGACGGTGAACGGGCCGATCGGGAAGGTGCCGGGCTGGAGGCCGTAGAACTGGTAGACGTCCTCGACGGTGCTGTCCTCCTGGCCGTAGGCCAGGGCGAGCCGGTCCGGTGCGCCGGAGGGGGCGTAGACGGGCAGGGCCGGGTACGGGCCGTCCGGGGCGTACCGCCGCACCACCACGTACGAGGCGGCGTCGAGCATGTGGTCGCAGTGCAGGTGGGTGAGGATGATGGCGTCCGGGGCGTGCAGCCCGGCGTAGCGCTGGAGGGTGGAGAGCGCGCCGGAGCCGAAGTCGACCAGCAGCCGGAAACCCTCGGCCTCGACCAGGTAGGCCGAGCACGGGGAGTCTGGTCCGGGAAAGCTCCCGGCACAGCCCAGGACGGTCAGTCTCATGGAGTCGTCCCGCTGTCACATACCGTAGTCGTCACGTCGGCCGCCGCTCCGTCGATGATCTTTACCGACGCGTACGACACGCTGCGCAGCCTACGCTGACGCACCCCGGCGCAAGAATCATCTGCTGGAAGTTGTCACGAACGTGACACCCCCGGCCCGTCTCCGGGTCAGTGACGACGAACGGGCCGCGCCGGTCACCCGGTCACGGCCCGTCAGCGTCGACCCGCCCGTCAGCGGCCCGCAGGGCCCGTCGACTGGCCCGTCGTCACGCCCAGAGCTGCCCTTCCAGGGCCTCCTCGGCGTCGGCGAGGGTGCCGCCGTACGCGCCGGTGCTCAGGTATTTCCAGCCGCCGTCGCAGACCACGAACGCGACGTCGGCGCGGCGGCCGTCGCGGACCGCCTCGTGCGCCACCGCGAGGGCGGCGTGCAGGATCGCCCCGGTGGAGAAGCCCGCGAAGATCCCCTCCACCTCGACGAGCTGCCGTGTGCGCAGCACGGCGTCCCGGGTGCCGACGGAGAACCGCCGGGTCAGCACCGTGGCGTCGTAGAGCTCCGGGACGTAGCCCTCGTCGATGTTGCGCAGCCCGTAGACCAGCTCGCCGTAGCGCGGCTCGGCGGCGACGATCTGGATGCCGTCGACCTTCTCCCGCAGGTAGCGGCCGGTGCCCATGAGCGTGCCGGTGGTGCCCAGCCCCGCCACGAAGTGGGTGATCGTGGGCAGGTCCTGGAGCAGCTCGGGGCCGGTGGTCTCGAAGTGCGCCCGGGCGTTCGCCTCGTTGCCGTACTGGTAGAGCATCACCCAGTCGGGGTGCTCGGCGGAGATCTGCTTGGCGGTGGCGACGGCCTGGTTCGAGCCGCCGGCGGCAGGCGAGAAGATGATCTCCGCGCCGTACATCCGGAGCAGCTGGACGCGCTCGGTCGAGACGTTCTCCGGCATGACGCAGACCAGCCGGTAGCCTCGCAGCTTGGCCACCATGGCCAGGGAGATGCCGGTGTTGCCGCTGGTCGGCTCCAGGATCGTGTCGCCGGGGCGCAGCCTGCCGTCGGACTCCGCCCGGCGGACCATGAACAGGGCCGCCCGGTCCTTGATGCTGCCGGTCGGGTTCCGGTCCTCCAGCTTCGCCCACAGCCGCACCGGCGGTGCCCCCTCGGGCACCACCGGCGACAGCCGCGGCAGCCCCACCAGGGGCGTGCCGCCGCAGGCGTCCAGCAGGCTGTCGTAGCGCGCCATCGCCGGCCGCCTCAGCGGACGACGGCGCGCGGGGTCACCGAAGGCGGAACGACCGCCGCCGCGGCGCCGTGCGAGGCGATCGCCGCCGCCGCCGCGAAGCCGAACGCGCCGCCGGCCACGGCCGGCAGGATGGTGACGCTGTCGCCGTCGTTGAGCTTGGCGTCGAGCGCGCCGAGGAAGCGGACGTCCTCGTCGTTGACGTAGACGTTGACGAACCGGTGCAGCACGCCGGCGTCGGTGACCAGGCGGGCCCGCAGGCCGCCGTGCCGGGAGTCCAGGTCGGTCAGCAGGTCGCCCAGGGTGTCGCCGGCGCCCTCGACGACCTTCGCGCCGCCGGTGTACGTGCGCAGGATGGTGGGGATGCGAACCTCGATGGCCATGGTGTCTCGTACTCCTTGTTCGGGTGTGCGGTCTGCACGGTGACGGGAAGAGAGGGAATGTCGCGGGGCCGCTGGGTCAGCGGTCGGAACACTCGTAGTCGACCGTCGCCGGGCTCTGCCCGAACATGTAGGACTGGACGGCGTGCGGGTCCACGGCGGCGTCCACGATCTCCACCGGCTCCTCGGTCACCACGCCGTCGACGATCCGGAAGGACCGGATCTCCTCGGTGTCGGGCTCGCGGGTGGAGACGAGCAGGTAGTGAGCCCCCGGCTCGCCGGCGAAGGCGACGTCGGTGCGGGAGGGGTAGGCCTCCGTGGCGGTGTGCGAGTGGTAGATCACCACCGGCTCCTCGTCACGGTCGTCCATCTCCCGCCACACCCGCAGGTGCTCCATCGAGTCGAACTCGTAGAACGTCATGGAGCGGGCGGCGTTCTCCATCGGGATGTGCCGGGTCGGGGTGTCACGGCCGGCGGGGCCGGCGACCACGCCGCACGCCTCGTCCGGGTGGTCCCGACGCGCGTGGGCGACGATCGCGTCGATGATCGACCGGTCGATGCTCAGCACGCCGCCCAGCGTAGCCCCTCGCCGACGCCCGCAGCGAGGTGGCGCGGGTCACGGTCAGTCGATCATGGCGTTGAGCAGGGATTCCTGGAGATAGCCGAGATAGGCGTAGACCGAAAGCTGGAACACCCGGCTCGACGACGGGTCGGCGGCCACCGCCTCGTCCAGCTCCGCGCCGAGGTCCGTGCCGTCCTTGATCTCCAGCCGGACGCCCATCGCGAGGCGGGCGTCGTTGAGGGCCCGCAGCCACGCCTCGGCCGCCTCGGCGTCGAGCTGCACCTCGCCACCGGCGGAGTCGGGCAGCGCGGCGAGGACCGCCCCGGCCTGGTCGATCTTGCCGGTCTTCAGGTCGCCCTCGGTGTACTTGCGGAACTCGGCCGTGCCCGCCGAGTCGTCCGGGTAGACCTCGGGGAAGAGCCGGCCGACCACCGGGTCGGTGTGGTCGAAGCCCTCGGTGAGCAGTCCCACCACCTCGGAGGCCACCTTGCGCAGCACCCGGACCTCGTCCACGGCCAGCGTGGCGACATACCGCTCGCCCCGGCGACGGAACATGCTCACGACCTCTCCACCGTGGCCCACAGCCCGTACGCGTGCAGCTGCGCCGCGTCGTGCTCCATCCGCTCCCGGGCCCCGCTGGAGACCACCGCCCGCCCCTTGTGGTGCACGTCCAGCATGAGCTTCTCGGCCCTCTCCCGGCTGTAGCCGAACAGCTTCTGGAAGACCCAGGTCACGTACGACATCAGGTTGACCGGGTCGTCCCACACGATCGTCACCCATGGCCGGTCGGAGACCGGCACCTCTTCGGTGTCCGGGGTCTCGACCGGCGCAACCTGCGGAGCCGCCATGCCCCCCATCGTGCCACCGGTCGCGGGGAAGCGATGAACCGGAACGCCGGACGGGCCCGGATCCGCCGCCGCGCCGGCGCACCGGGCCGGCCCGGCCGGGCACCGCCGCCGCGCGGCGGGCCCGCCGTCAGGCGAGCAGGATGCCGTGGTCGAGGGCATCGGCCAGCACCGTGCCGAGCGAGAGGCGGACCGCCTCGAACCGCCGGGACACCTCCCGGGTCAGCTCCAGCTCGACCTCGCGCAGCGCCCGCTGCGCCCAGGCCCGGGCACCGCCCGGGTCGTCGTTGCCGGGGCCGCGCCAGCGCTGCCAGCACGGGCCGGAGAGCGCCACGGCGACCGGCGGGAGCACCTCGGCGCGCTCCGCGCCCGGGTAGCCGCGCAGCGCGTCGGCCGCGCCGGGGCCGGCCAGCTCCGCCACCCCGGCGGTGCTGGTGACCAGCAGCACCCGGTCGAGGCCCTGGCCCGCCGGATGGTCGTCGAGCCCGAACCGCACGGCCTCGACGATCCGCCGCCGTACGCCGTCGGAGACCGGGCCGCCGAGGACCCGCTCGGCGGCATCGTCGCAGATGCCCCGCACGGCCTGGTCGCACAGGGCGGTGGCGAGCAGGGAGAGCGCCTCAAGCTCCCGGTCGAGCAGTTGCGGCAGCCCGGCGCACCCGACCCCGAAGACGATCTCCTGCACCACCCGCAGGTGCATGTCGGCCAGCTCCAGGGCGACGTCCTGCCGGATCCGCTGGGCGCAGGACCGGGCCTGCCGCTCGAGCTGCCCGGCCCAGTCGGTCGCCTCCACGCCGGGCAGCACCGGCACCCGGTCGTGCGCGCCGGGCGGCTCCGGCGGCTGGGCGCTGCCCCGGCGCAGCCCCTCGTCGGCGGCCCACCCCACGATGGCCCGGCGCAGCGCCTCGGTGTCGTCCGGGCGGGCCGGGTACCACCGCGCGCGGGCCAGCCCGGGCACGGCGGCGAGCAGCGCGGCGCGGTGCGCGGCGACCACCGCCCCGGCCGGATCCACCGCCCCGGCCAGCTCGGACGGCGGCCCGGCCAGCTCGGGCGGCCCGGGCGACTCGGGCGAGTCAGCCGGCGCGGGCGGCGCGGCCCAGCCCGACAGCCCCGGGGTGACGACGACGAAGACCTCTGCCGACGAGCCGGCGACCTCGGCCAACAGGTGCCGCTCGGCGGCGGTGAACGCCTGGTCGGCGGCGATCACGAAGAGCAACGCCCCGGCCCGGCCGACCGCGTCGAGCAGCAGCCGCCCGCCGGCGAGGCCGAGGGTCCCGGTGTCGGGCGTGTCGACCACGGCGAAGCGCCGCAGCAGCGGCTCGGCGACGGTCAGCTCGACCCGGCGCGGCGGTCGGGCCAGCGCCGGGCCCGCCGCCGAGCCGTCCGGCGCGTACGCGTGCGGCTGCCGGTAGCCCGGCACGTACGCGGCCCGCGTCGACACCCGGGCGTGGTCGACCAGCAGCCAGCTCCCGGGTGGCACGGCGAGCCGCTCCGGGGCGAGCCCCAGCAGGGCGGCGAGCACGTCCCGGCGCGCGGCGCCGGCCGGGCCGGCGGCGACCACGGCGATGGGCTCGCCCGCCGGCGGCTCGGTGACCCCGAGCCGGGTGGGCAGCGGGACGCGACGCGGCGGGGCGGCGGGACCGCCCGGCTCGTCGGGCACGTCGACCCCGGGGATAGGGCCCGGCTTCATCAGCGGCCTCCCGGTGCGGGCGGCCGCGGGGGGACCCGGCCGCGTGGATCATCCGGCGGTGGCACCCGGATGCAGAAAGGCTACGCTTTTCGGACAGCTTGTTCGCACCCGTCGGATACTCACCGGTAGTCGACCGGTTACTCAACTCTCCGCGTGACGGTGCCCGCACGGACGAATGACGGTCGATATGCTGCCCGGATGAGTCGGTGGGAATTCGTCGGCCGCCGCGCCGAGCTCGACCACCTGCTGGTCGCGGCGACCGGCGCGGCCGAACGCGGGCTCTTCCTCAGCGGCTCCGCCGGGGTCGGCAAGAGCCGGCTGCTGCGCGAGGCGCTCGCCGCCGTCCCCGCCGACGGGCACGCCGTCTGGTCGGTCTCGGCCAGCGCCACCACCGCCGCCCTGCCCTTCGGCGGCATGGTCCAGGTGCTTCCCGCCGAGCCGCCGCAGGGGCTCTCCCCCGCCGGCGTGCTGCGCTGGGCGGTCGGCCAGCTGCAACAGCAGGCCGCCGGGCGGCGCATCGTCCTGGCCGTCGACGACGCGCACCTGCTCGACCCGCCCTCGGCCGCGCTGGTGCACCTGGTCGCCCGCGCCGAGAACACCACGGTGATCGGGACGCTGCGCGACGGCGAGCAACTGCCGCTGCCCATCCGGGCGCTGTGGACCGACGGCCTGGTCGACCACGTGGAGCTGGCCCCGCTGGGGCGCTCCGACACCGTCGGGCTGCTCGCCGCCATCCTCGGCGGCCCCGTCGACGCGGGCTCCGCCGACCGGCTGTGGCGGCTCTCCGGCGGCAACCCGCTGCTGCTGCGCGAGCTGGTCATGGCCGCGCCGGCCGACGAGCTGACCCGCACGTACGGCGTCTGGCGGTGGACCGGGCGGCTGGCGCTGGCCCCCAGCCTCACCGACCTCATCGACACCCGCATCGGGCGGCTCACGCCGGGCGTGCGGGCGGTGCTGGAGCTGGTCGCCTTCGGCGAGCCGCTCGGTCTGCACCTGCTCGACCAGGCGGTGGAGCCGGCCGACGTGGAGACCGCCGAGGAACGCGGGCTGATCGCGGTGGAGCACAACGACCGCCGGATCGACGTGCGGCTGGCGCACCCGCTCTACGGGGAGATGATGCGCCGCCGCTGCCCCGTCAGCCGCACCCGCCGCCTGCAGGCCCGCCTGGCCGAGCTGCTGGAGGCGGTGGGGGCCCGCCGCCGCGACGACCTGCTGCGGGTGGCGGTCTGGCGGCTCGACTCCGGCACCGCACAGGACCCGGCGCTGCTGCTCGGCGCGGCCGCGCAGGCGTTCACCCGGTACGACGTACCCCTGGCGACCCGGCTGGCCCGGGCGGCGCTGGACGCCGACGGCGGCTTCGACGCCGCGGAGCTGCTGGCCACCCTCCTGATGTTCGCCGACCGGCCGGAGGAGGCGATCGCGATGCTCGACTCCGTCGCGCCGGACGCGACGGAGCAGGCGAGGTGCGTGCGGTGGCTGACCGTCCGCGGGATGGTCAGCTACTGGGGGCTCAGCCGGGAGTCCACCGTCGACGAGATCGCGGCGCGCGGCGCGGAGCTGACCGACGCCACCGACCGGGCCCGGGTGCGCGCCTTCGAGGCGATCATGCGGCTGCACCGGCTGGACACGGCGCAGGCGGTGCGGCTGGCCCAGGCGGTGCTGGACCGCCCGGCCGCCGGCGTGGCCGCCCGCGAGCTGGCCCGCTGTACCCTCGCCCACCTCCAAGCCGCGCAGGGGCAGTTCGCCCGCAGCGGCGCGGCCATCGAGCAGGTGCAGGCCGAGGCGGCCCGCTGGCGCGGCGACATGCCCTACCTCCAGCTCGCGCTGGAGCTGGCCCGGGGCACCCGGCTCGCGCTCGCCGGCGACCTGGCCGGCATCGACGCCATCGTGGCCGACGAGTTCGCCGACCTGGCCGGGGCGGGTGACTTCCGGCTCGGCACCGGCTACCTGGCCATCCTCCGGGCGTACGCGGCACGGCTGCGCGGCAGCAGCGGCACGGCGCTGAAGACGGCCCTGGAGGCGTGCGCGGTGCTCGCCACCAGCCGGGTGTACGCGGGCCTGGCACACGCCGAGCGGGCGCAGGCGGCGGTACTGCGGGGCGACGCCGCGCACGCCGCCGAGGCGATGGCCGAGGCGGACCGCACCCACGCCCCCGGGATGGCGGTGCTCTACCCCTGGCTGGAGCAGGCCCGGGGCGCGGTGCTCGCCGTGTGCGGCGACCCGGCCGGCGCGACCAAGCACCTCGCCGCCCTCGCCGACCGGCTCCGCGACGACGGGCTCACCGGCCACGAGCTGCTCGTCCTGCACGACCTGGTGCGGCTGGACGCCGCCGCCACGCCCGTGGGACCGACCTGCACCGACGGCGGCCGGCGGACGGTCGCCCAGCGGCTCGCCGAGCTCAGCGAACGGGTCGACGGCCCGCTGCCGCCGCTGCTGGCCCGGTACGCCCGGGCCGCCGTCGCCGGCCCGGCCGACGACCTGCTCGCGGTCGCCGACGGCCTCGCCGCGCTGGACCTGCGGGTCTGGGCCGCCGAGGCGGCCGCGACCGCGGTGCACCGGCTGCGCGCGGGCCGCTCCGGCGCGGCGCTCGCCGCGCACGAGCGCCTCGGCGAGCTGCTCGGGCTGTGTGACCAGGTCGACACCCCCGCGCTGCGGCTCGGGGAACCCGCCCTGACCGACCGGGAGTGGGAGGTTGCCCGGCTCGCCGCCGAGGGGGTCACCAGCCGCGCCATCGGGGAGCGGCTCTTCCTGTCCAGCCGCACGGTCGACAACCACCTGCACCGGATCTACCACAAGCTCGGCGTGACCGGCCGGGCCGAGCTCCGTGCCGCCCTGCGCTGGCTGCCCGGCTCCGCCAGCGGGCGGCTCTCCCCGGGCTCCGCAGGCGGCCGGCCCCTCCCCGGCCCCGCCGGTGGGCGGCCCTTCCCGGGCCAGGAGGGCGAGCCGGGGAGGTGAACTCTAGGCTGGGCAGGTGAGCACCTTTCGCCCCGCGCTGCTGACCGACCACTACGAGCTGACCATGGTCAGCGCCGCCCTGGCCGACGGCACCGCCGACCGCCCGTGCGTCTTCGAGGTCTTCAGCCGTCGGCTGCCCACCGGCCGCCGCTACGGGGTGGTGGCAGGCACCGCCCGGCTGATCGACATGATCCGCGACTTCCGCTTCTCCGCCGACGAGGTCGACTTCCTGCGCCGCACCGGCGTCGTCGACGACACCGGCGCCGACTGGCTGGCCCGTTACCGCTTCACCGGCGACATCGACGGATACGCCGAGGGCGAGCTGTTCTTCCCCGGCTCGCCGATCCTCACCGTCTCCGGCGGCTTCGCCGAGTGCGTCGTGCTGGAGACGCTGGTGCTGTCGGTGCTCAACTACGACTGCGCGGTCGCCGCGGCCGCCGCCCGGATGGTCACCGCCGCGCGGGGCCGCGCGCTGATCGAGATGGGCTCCCGGCGGGCCCACGAGGAGGCGGCCGTCGCCGCGGCGCGGGCCGCCTACCTCGCCGGGTTCCGGTTCACCTCCAACCTGGCCGCCGGCCAGCGCTACGGCATCCCGACCGCCGGCACCGCCGCGCACGCGTTCACCCTGCTGCACGACGACGAGCGGGCCGCGTTCGCCTCGCAGGTCGCCACGCTGGGCGAGGACACCACGCTGCTGGTCGACACGTACGACATCAGCCAGGGCATCCGCAACGCCATCGCCGTGGCCGGGCCCGAGCTGCGGGCCGTCCGGATCGACTCCGGCGACCTCGCGGTGATCGCCCAGCAGTCCCGCGAGCTGCTCGACTCGCTCGGCGCCACCGAGACGAAGATCATCGTCTCCGGCGACCTCGACGAGTACGCCATCGCCGCGCTCGCCGCCGAGCCCGTCGACATGTACGGGGCGGGCACGGCCGTCGTCACCGGCTCCGGCGCGCCCACCGCCGGGCTGGTCTACAAGCTGGTCGAGGTGGCCGGGCGGCCGGTGGTCAAGCGCTCCGAGCACAAGGCCACCATCGGCGGCCGGAAGGTCGCGGTACGCCGGCACAAGCCCACCGGCACGGCGACCGAGGAGGTCATCGTGCCGCAGGGCGTGCCCGACCGGCAGCCGCACGACCGGCTGCTGCAGCGGACGTACGTGGCCGGCGGCGAGCCGGTCGAGCCGCCCACGCTGGACGAGTCGCGGGAACACCTGCGGCAGTGCCTCATCTCGATCCCCTGGGAGGGCCTCAAGCTCTCCGCCGGCGACCCGGCGGTCCCGGTGACCGTCGTCCCCGCCGGCTGACCGCCCCGCCCGCCACCGACCTACCGCGAAGGAGCACCCCTGGCATGGCGAACGCGCTGATCATCGTCGACGTGCAGAACGACTTCTGCGAGGGCGGCTCCCTCGCGGTGGCCGGCGGTGCCGGCGTCGCGGCGGGGATCTCCCGGCTGCTGGCCACCGAGCCCGACCGCTGGGACCACGTGGTGGCGACGAAGGACTACCACGTGGACCCGGGCGCGCACTTCGGCAACCCGCCCGACTACGTCGACTCCTGGCCCGCGCACTGCGTCGTCGGCACGCCCGGCTCGGAGTTCCACCCCGAGCTGGCCACCGACCGGATCGAGGCGATCTTCCACAAGGGCGAGCACGCGGCGGCATACTCCGGCTTCGAGGGGCACGCCGCAGACGGCGAGCGCCTCGCCGACTGGCTGCGCGCCCGCGGGGTCGCCCGGGTCGACGTGGTCGGCGTCGCCACCGACCACTGCGTCCGGGCCACCGCCCTGGACGCCGCCCGGGAGGGGTTCGCCACCACCGTGCTGCTCGACCTCACCGCCGCCGTGGCGCCCGCGACCCTGGACGTCGCCCTCCGGGCGATGGACGGCGCCGGGGTGGTGATGACCGGCACGCCGGTGATCACGGCCACCTGAGCGGGTAATCCGCTGGCGGGTGTCACACCCCCGGTCGAGGATGTCGGGCGGAGGTGTCCCACCGTCGTGAACATGTCGCCCTACCGGCAGGCGCTCGCCCTGCCCGGCCTCCGGTCGCTGCTGCTGGTGTCCGTGCTCGCCCGCGTCCCGCTCACCGCGACCGGAGTGACCATCACCTTCCACGTGGTGCTCGACCTCGGCCGGGGCTACGGCGCGGCCGGCCTGGTCGGTGCGGCGATGACCGTCGGCGCGGCGCTCGGCGGCCCGCTGCTCGGCCGGCTCGTCGACCGGCGCGGCCTGCGGCCGGTGCTCGTGCTGACCACCGTCGCCGAGGCGATCTTCTGGTCCACCGCGCCGACGCTGCCGTACCCGGTGCTGCTGCCGGCGGCGTTCGTCGCCGGCCTGCTCGCCCTGCCGATCTTCTCGGTGATCCGGCAGTCCATCGCCGCGCTCGCGCCGCCCGAGCACCGCCGCCCAGCGTACGCGCTGGACTCGATGTCGATGGAGCTGTCGTTCATGGTCGGCCCGGCCCTCGCCGTGGCGATGTCCACCGCCGTGTCCGCCCGGGTCACCCTCTACGCGGTCGGCGCGGGCATCGTCGCCGCCGGCGTCACCCTCTGGCTGCTCGACCCGCCCACCCGCGCCGCCGACGAGCCCGCCACGCAGCGGCGACGGGTGCCCGGCCGGGAGTGGCTGACCGGCAGGCTGGTCGCCGTCCTCGCCGTGAGCCTCGCCACGACCCTGGTGCTCGGGGGCACCGACGTCGCGGTGGTCGCCGTGCTGCGTGCCGGCGGCGAGGTCGGCTGGACCGGGGTGGTGCTCGCCGCGTGGGCGGTCGCGTCGCTGGTCGGCGGCTTCGCGTACGGCGCGGTCAGCCGCCCGGTCTCGCCCCTGGCCCTGGTCGCGGTGCTCAGCCTGTGCACCATCCCCGTCGGGCTCGGCGGGGCGCACTGGTGGCTGCTCTGCCTCGCCCTCGTCCCGGCCGGGATGCTCTGCGCGCCGACGCTCGCCGCGACGGCCGACACGGTCAGCCGGCTCGTCCCCGCCGACGTGCGGGGCGAGGCGATGGGCCTGCACGGTTCGGCGGTGACGGTCGGCATCGCCCTCGGTGCGCCGCTGGCCGGCGCGGTCATCGACGCTTCCGCCCCGCCGTGGGGCTTCGTGGTCACCGGCGCGATCGGGCTGCTGGTCGCCGCCGCCGTGCTCCCCGCCGAACTGCGCCGCCGCACCACTCGGACGATGGCCACTCCGACCGTGGCCACCCCGACCGTGGCCACCCCGACCGTGGCCACCCCGACCGTGGCCACCCCGACCGTGGCCACTCCGACGGTGGCCGCCCCGGCTCCCGCGTCGGACCCGATCCCGCCGCTTCCGGCCGAACCGGTCCCCGCGTCACCGGCTCCTGCTGCATCGGCCTCCGCCGGCCCCGGCGTCACCGGTTGACCCGCTGGGCACGGTGACACGGCGTGCACGGTGGGGGCCGGTCGGCACCGCCGCCCCGCGCCTGATCGCCCCGCCATGTCGGCGACATAGCGGTATCCCACCCCCTCCAACCCCGCCATGTCGCCGACATGGCGAGCGGCCCAAGCGGGCTGGCCGGGACGGGGCAGGCGGGGGCGGGTTAGCCGGGCCTAATCCCGGCGGGACGCTCCAGCCGTCGCGCGCCGCCCAGTCGTCCCGGTGATCAAGAGAAGAGTGTCAAAGTTGATCTCAACGGTGACGTGAACCTCTTGATCACCGCAGTGGGGGCGCCCAGTGCTCGCCCCTCGTCAGGAGGCGGGTGGTGGGAGGCGGGTGGCGGGAGGTGGCGCGCGCAGCCCGCAGGGCACGCGGCGGGGCAGGCCGTGGGGGCAGCGCGGTGGGACAGCGCGTTCGGGGCAGCGCCTGGCCTCGGGTGGAAGGGCCCGGACGGCGACGGACGCCGCACCCCTGGGGGTGCGGCGCCCGTCGTACGGGTTGACCGGGGCGGGTCAGCGCTGGTCGAGGTTGCCCGCCTTGTCCTCCTGGTAGCTGGCCCCGTTGTCGGATTCGCTGGTCAGCGGCTTGGAGCCGCCCTCCGGCGGGCCGGCGAGGCTCTGGCCGGCGGCCAGCTCGGGGAACTTCGCGTCGAACGCGGGGCGCTCGGAGCGGATCCGGGGCATCCGGTCGAAGTTGCGCAGCGGGGGCGGCGAGGTGGTCGCCCACTCCAGCGAGTTGCCGTGGCCCCACGGGTCGTCGACCTCGACCACCGGGCCGGTCTTGTACGACTTCCAGCAGTTCCAGATGAACGGCAGGGTCGAGATGCCGGTGATGAACGCCCCGATCGTGGAGATCATGTTGAGCGTGGTGAAGCCGTCCTGGGGCGCGTAGTCGACGTACCGCCGGGGCATGCCCTCGTTGCCCAGCCAGTGCTGCACCAGGAACGTGGTGTGGAAGCCGATCATCGTCAGCCAGAAGTGGATCTTACCCAGGCGCTCGTCGAGCATCCGGCCGAACATCTTCGGGAACCAGAAGTAGATGCCGGCGAAGACGGCGAACACGATCGTGCCGAAGAGCACGTAGTGGAAGTGCGCCACCACGAAGTACGAGTCGTGCACGTGGAAGTCCAGCGGCGGGCTGGCCAGGATCACGCCGGTGAGGCCGCCGAAGAGGAAGGTCACCAGGAAGCCGATGGCGAAGAGCATCGGCGTCTCGAAAGTGATCTGGCCCCGCCACATGGTGCCGATCCAGTTGAAGAACTTCATGCCGGTCGGCACGGCGATCAGGTAGCTCAGGAAGCTGAAGAACGGCAGCAGCACCTGGCCGGTGGAGAACATGTGGTGCGCCCAGACGCTCATCGACAGGGCGGCGATGGCGATGGTCGCGGCGACCAGCCCCTTGTAGCCGAAGATCGGCTTGCGGGAGAAGACCGGGATGACCTCGGTGATGATGCCGAAGAACGGCAGCGCGATGATGTACACCTCGGGGTGGCCGAAGAACCAGAAGAGGTGCTGCCACAGCATCGGGCCGCCGGTGGCCGGGTCGTAGACGTGCGCGCCGAGCAGCCGGTCGGCGGCGAGCGCGAAGAGCGCGGCGGCCAGCAGCGGGAAGATCAGGATCGCCAGCAGGCTGGTGACCAGCATGTTCCAGGTGAAGATCGGCATCCGGAACATCGTCATGCCGGGGGCGCGCAGGGTCAGGATCGTGGTGATCAGGTTGACCGCGCCGAGGATGGTGCCCAGACCGGAGATGGCCAGGCCGACGACCCACATGTTCGCGCCGACGCCCGGCGAGTGCTCGGCGGTGCTCAGCGGGGTGTACGCGGTCCAGCCGAAGTCGGCCGCGCCACCCGGGGTGATGAAGCCGGCGGTCGCCATCGTGCCGCCGAACAGGTAGAGCCAGTACGCGAAGGAGTTCAGCCGCGGGAACGACACGTCCGGGGCGCCGATCTGCAGCGGCACCACGTAGTTCGCGAAGGCGAACACGATCGGCGTCGCGAAGAACAGCAGCATGATCGTGCCGTGCATCGTGAACAGCTGGTTGTACTGCTCCGGCGACAGGAACTGCAGCCCCGGGCGGGCCAGCTCGGCCCGCATGATCAGCGCCATCAGGCCGCCGATCATGAAGAACGCGAACGCGGTGACCATGTACATGATCCCGATCTGCTTCGCGTCCGTGGTGCGCAGCAGCCGCGCGATTGCCGACCCCTTGACCGGCTCTCGGACCGGCCAGGGCCGGGTCACGACCGGCTTGGGTGCGACGGTGGTCACGAGTGGCCTCCGGTTCTGGGTTGTCCCGCTCGGCACGCCCTGGTTATCTGCGAGCCGTCATCCGCAAGGAGGATAGTCCCCGGCAGGTGGGGGTGCCGCGTGGGGTGGCCGGCTACGATCACGCCCCGTTCGCGCGCGCTCGCGCGGGCGCGACCGAGGCGCGACCGACCGCCCCGCGCGCGCCGGGGCGACCCACGGCCCCGCTCACACCGGCTTGACCAGCAACCCGTAGTGCGCGCCGAAGATCTCCGCCCCGCGCCGGCGCAGGAACGGGTCGCGCAGGGCCGGCGGCACGTCGCGGGTGCGGTTGCGGTCCCGGGTCCGGTCCCGCACCCACTGGGTACGCGGCCGACGGCGGCTCTCGTACGCGACCAGCGCCTCCTCGACCGTGTCGGTGGTGGTCAGCGACTCGGCCAGCACGACGGCGTCCTCCAGGGCCATGGCGGTGCCCTGCGACAGGGTGGGCGCGGTGGCGTGCGCGGCGTCGCCGACGAGCAGCACCCGCCCCCGGGACCACCGGCCCAGCTCGACCTCCTCGGTGATGCCGACGTGCACCTGCTCCAGGGCGTCGAGCACCTCGGGCACCGGGCCGGCGTACGCGCCGAACAGCTCGGTCAGCCGCGTGATGGGGTCGGCGGGGGCGGCGGTGCCCACCTCGTCGGCGTAGCAGTAGAGCCGGCCGGCCCCGAGCGGCACGACGAGGAAGCCGGCCTGCTGGCCGAGCAGGGCGGTCCACTCGTCGACGCGCGGGCCGCCCCGGACGACGCCGCGGTAGACGACGTGCCCGGCCGGGCGGGGCGGCCCGCCGAGCGCGGCGAGGGCGCGCACCGCCGAGCGGGGGCCGTCGGCGCCGATCACCAGGTCGTACTCGGCGGTGGTGCCGTCGGCGAAGGTGATGCCGACGGCGGCCGGCAACAGCTCGACCTCCCGCACCTCGACGTCGTGGCGGACCTCGCCGCCGGCCCCGGTGAGCAGCACCCGGTGCAGCTCCGACCAGGGCAGCGCGCGGCATTCGCCGACGTCCGCCCAGAGCGAGCCCAGGTCGACCTCGCAGAGCGGGTCGCCGGCGGCGTCGAGGAAGCACTGCCGGCGGATGACCTGCCCGAGGGGACGCACGGGGCCGTCGAGGTCGAGCCCGCGCAGGGCGCGGGCCGCGTTGCCGGGCAGGTAGAGACCGGTGTCGACGAGGGCCGAGGCCGGCAGGCGCTCGGTGACGTCGGGCCGGAGGCCCACCCTCCGCAGTGCCCGGGCCACGGCCAGACCGGCGATGCCCGCACCGACGACGAGGATGCGCAGGGGGGAGCCACCCATCGTGGTGTACGCCTCCGGGGGGTAGCGGCACGCGTTGGAGGCAAGACACTACTCGGTGCGATCGACGCACGCCAGGGCCGTTCGTCTCGGGCGGGTCGACCCTCGACGGGTTGCGTCGATTGCCGGGGGACGGCCCACGGACCGGCCGGCTGGGCGAAGAAGTTGTTCCGCGAGGTGAACGCCGTTCCGTCGGTGCGCCGATCCATCGACGACCACTAAAGTGTCGGGGGTGACGGCGGACGACGCGCACCGGGCGGTGAAGTCGGCCGGTCGCACGCTGGACGTGCTGGAGGCGCTGGCGGCGGCCGGCGGCCCGCGCCCACTGGGCGAGCTGAGCCGGACGCTCGGCATCCCCAAGAGCAGCCTGCACGCGCTCCTGCGCACCCTGCTGTCGCGGGGTTGGGTGGAGACCGACGACGGCGGCGGCCGGTTCGCGCTCGGCCTGCGGGCCCTGGAGGTCGGCGCGGCGTACCTGGGGCGCGACGGCGCGACGGGCCTGCTGGGCGGCGTGCTCGACCGGCTGACGGCCCGGTTCGGCGAGACCGCGCAGCTGTTCCGGCTCGACGGCGGGTCGGTGGTGCTGCTGGCCCGGCGGGAGTCGCCGCACGCGCTGCGCGCGTACCACCCGATCGGCTGCCGGCTGCCGGCGCACGCCACGGCGGCGGGCCGGGCGCTGCTCGCGCAGCGGCCGGACGACGCGGTGGACCGGCTGCTGAGCTGGCCGCTGCCGGCCCGGACGGCGAGCACGGCGACGGGGTCGGCGTGGCTGCGCGCCGAGCTGGCGGCGGTGCGCGAGCGGGGCTGGGCGGCGGAGGCGCAGGAGTGCGACCCGGGGCTGGCGGCCGTCGCGGTGGCGGTGCCGCTGCAGCAGCCGGCGACGGAGGCGATCGCGCTCTGCGCGCCGGTCGCGCGGCTGGGGCCGCAGACCCGGGCGCGGATGGCCGCCGCGCTGGTCGAGGCGGCCGCGCGGGTGGGCGCGGGGCGACCCCTGCTGGCCGGGGATTCGTGGCCGCCGTTCGACGGGCCGAACGGCGATCCTCCGCTAGCTTAACCGTTTCATTTGCGCAACGGTTTCAAACATGTAAATGTGTCGGCGGAGCGTGGGAGCGCTCCCGCACCGCACACCGACCCGTCCCGTCCCGACCCGTCCCGAGCGTTTCGCCGTCGCAGCAAGGAGCATCATGAAGCGTCCACTCCGCGCACTCGCGGCCGCCGGCCTCCTCGCGGCCGCCTCGATCGTCGCCGTCGCCGTCGGCGGCACCGCCTCCGCCGACACCCAGATCTGCGAGCAGTTCGGCTCGACGGTCATCGGCGGCAAGTACGTCGTGCAGAACAACCGCTGGGGCACCACCGCCCAGCAGTGCATCAACGCCACCAGCACGGGCTTCGAGATCACCACCCTCAACGGCAGCAGCCCGACCAACGGCGCGCCGACCGCGTACCCGTCGATCTTCGTCGGCTGCCACTACACGAACTGCTCGCCGGGGACCAACCTGCCGGTGCAGGTCAGCCAGATCAGCAGCGCCCCCGGCAGCATCAACTACCGCTACGTCAGCGGGGCCATCTACAACGCCTCGTACGACATCTGGCTGGACCCGAGCCCCAAGCGGGACGGGGTGAACCAGATGGAGATCATGATCTGGCTCAACCGGCAGGGCCCGATCCAGCCGATCGGCTCCCCGGTGGGCAACGCCAACATCGCCGGCCGCAACTGGGAGGTCTGGCGCGGCAACAACGGCGGCAACAACGTGATCTCCTACGTCGCGTCGTCGGCGATCCCCAGCCTGAGCTTCGACGTGCTGCACTTCATCAACGACACCCGCAACCGCGGCGCGATCACCAACTCCTGGTACCTGACCAGCATCCAGGCCGGCTTCGAGCCCTGGCAGGGCGGCGCCGGACTGGCCGTGACGAACTTCTCGCAGAGCGTCAACACCGGCGGCACCCCGCCCACCACCAACCCGACGCCTCCCCCGGGCACCGGCGCCTGCGCGGTGAAGTACACGGCCAACTCGTGGAACAACGGCTTCACCGCCGACGTGCAGATCACCAACACGGGCACGGCGACGCTCAACGGCTGGACGCTCAACTACAACCTGCCGGGCGGGCAGCAGATCACCGGCTCGTGGAACGCCACCGTGTCCCAGAGCGGCTCGGCCGTGACGGCCCGCAACATCAGCCACAACGGCACGCTCGCCCCGGGCGGCACGGCCACCTTCGGCTACCAGGGCACGCTGAGCGGCGCGTACTCGTCGCCGAGCAGCTTCACCCTCAACGGCATGACCTGCACCCGCTCCTGACCAGCCACCGCACGACGGGGGCGGCCCGGTCTCGGGCCGCCCCCGCGCCGTGGGCCGGCCCCCAACCCCGCCCCCGGGTGGTGGACGTCAGCCGCCGAGGGCGTCGATGTCGCGCATCTCCTCGGCGGTCAGCGAGAAGCCCCAGATGTCGGCGTTGGCGCGGATCCGCTCCGGGGTGGCCGACTTCGGGATCACCACGATCCCGTGGTCGACGTGCCAGCGCAGCACCACCTGGGCCGGCGACACGTCGTGCGCGGCGGCGATCCGGGTCAGCACCGGGTCGGACAGGTCGGTGGTCTTGAACGGGCTGTACCCCTCCAGCACCACGCCCCGGTCCCGGTGCTCGGCGTGCCGCCGCCGGTCGTACAGCGCGGGACCCCAACGGATCTGGTTGACCGCCGGGACCTCCCCGGTGGCCTGGATCAGCTCGTCGAGCTGCGCGGTGCCGTAGTTGCTCACCCCGACGGCGCGGGTCAGGCCCTCGTCCCGCGCGGCGAGCAGTTCCCGCCACACCGGGATGCTGTCCGACGCCGCCGACGGCGGCCAGTGAATCAGCCAGAGGTCGACGTGGTCGAGGCCCAGGGCGCGCAGGCTGGCCTCGATCGTCTCGCGCTCCCGACCCACCCGGTCGGGCGGCAGCTTCGTGGTGACGAAGACGTCCTCCCGGCGCAGGCCGCTGTCGCGGACCGCCCGGCCCACCTCCGCCTCGTTGCCGTACATGGTGGCGGTGTCGACGTGCCGGTAGCCGGCGTCGAGGGCCGCGAGCACCGCCGCGTGCCCGGCCTCGCCGGTGGCCTGCCAGGTGCCGAAGCCGAGCAGCGGCATCCGCACGTCGCCGGAAAGCAGAGCGGTGGGCTGGTCGAGGGTATCCATGGCCGCTGTCCTACCCCTGATCGGGCCGGCCATGCCCGCCGCGGCCCGCGCGGCGCGGCGCACCGGCTGCGCGACCGCCCGGTTCGGCGGAGAATGCGGGGGTGGCCGACCGCCTGGAGGACTACCGCTCGCGCCGCGAGCCGACAGCGGGAGAGCGCACCGTGTACCTGACGCACCTGGAGTGCCCGCGCTGCGGGCGGGCGTACCCGGCCACGGAGCCGCAGAACCTGTGCGCCTGCGGGTCGCCCCTGCTGGCGCGCTACGACCTCGCGGCCGTGGCCGCCGCAGTCACCCCGGAGCGGTTCGCGCTGCGCCCGGCCGACCTATGGCGCTACCGGGAGCTGCTGCCCGTGGCCGACCCCCGGCACGTCACCACGCTGGGCGAGGGCTGGACGCCGCTGCTGCGCGCCCCGGCGTACGGGGCCCGGATCGGCATCCCCGACCTGATCGTCAAGGACGAGGGGCTCACCCCGACGGGGTCGTTCAAGGCGCGGGGCGCCGCGGTCGGCGTGAGCCGGGCCCGGGAGCTGGGCGTACGACGGATCGCCATGCCGACCAACGGCAACGCGGGCGCGGCCTGGGCGACGTACGCGGCCCGCGCCGGCCTCGCGTCGACCATCGTGATGCCGCTGGACGCGCCGGCCATCTGCCGGCGGGAGGTGCTGGCCGCCGGGGGCGACCTGCGCCTGGTCGACGGGCTGATCAGCGACGCCGGCCGGCACGTGGCCGCGCTCGTGGCGTCGGCCGGCGGCGCGGTCTTCGACGCCGGCACGCTGCGCGAGCCATACCGGCTGGAGGGCAAGAAGACCATGGGGTACGAGATCGTCGAGCAGCTCGGCTGGCAGGTGCCCGACGTGATCGTCTACCCGACGGGCGGCGGGGTGGGGCTGATCGGCATCCACAAGGCGATGCAGGAGCTGCACGGGCTGGGCTGGGTCACGGACCGGCCGCCCCGGCTGGTCGCCGTGCAGTCGACCGGCTGCGCGCCGATCGTGCGCGCCTTCGCCGCCGGGGAGGACCGGGCGCGGCCGTGGGCCGACGCGCGCACCGTCGCGTACGGGATCACCGTGCCGGCGCCCCTCGGCGACGAGCTGATCCTGGCCGCGCTGCGGGCCAGCGCCGGCACCGCGATCGCGGTGGACGACGCGGAACTCCTGGCCGACCTGCGGCACTTCGGCGCGGACGAGGGGCTGCTGCTCTGCCCGGAGGGGGCAGCCTGCCTGACCGCCGCCCGGCACCTGCGCGAGGGCGGCTGGATCCGGGCCGGCGAGCGGGTGGTGGTGCTCAACACCGGCGCCGGGCTGAAGTATCCGGAGACGGTGGACGTCTCGGCGGCCCCGGTCGTGGCCTGACGGCCGACCCGCAGGGCGGGCCGGGTCAGCTCGTGGTCGGGTCGGTCAGCCGCCACGCGGCGTTGACCAGCCCGATGTGCGACAGCGCCTGCGGCGTGTTGCCCAGGTGGGCGCCGGTGCCCGGGTCGATCTGCTCGGGCAGCAGCCCCACGTCGTTGGCGTGCCCGAGGAGCTGCTCGAACAGCCGCCGGGCCCGGTCCCGTTCGCCGGTCAGCACCAGGCACTCGACCAGCCAGAACGAGCACAGCAGGAAGCCGGCGGGGTCGGTGGACCAGCGCCGCACCAGGCCGTTGCCGGCGCCCAGCTCGCGCTCGACCGCCTCGATGGTGGCGCGCATCCGGGGATCGGTCGCGTCGACGAAGCGCACCAGGGGCAGCAGCAGCGCCGAGGCGTCCAGCTCCGGCGAGCCGAAAGCCCCCGTGTACGCGCCGACCCGCTCGTTCCAGCCCTCCCGGAGCACGGTCGCGCGGATCTCGTCGCGGGTCGCCGCCCAGCGGCGCGGGTCGGCCCGCCCGCCGAGCTGCGGGGCCAGCGCCACCGCCCGGTTCAGCGCCACCCAGCAGAGCACCTTGGACGACAGGTAGTGCCGGTCGGCGTCCCGGGTCTCCCACATCCCCCGGTCCGGCAGCCGCCACGTCGCGGCCACCTGGTCGGCGAGGCCGACCACCATCTCCGCCAGCTCGTCGGCGAGCGTGTCGCCGAGCTGCTCGTGCAGCCGCCAGACCGCCGAGATCACCTCGCCGGGCACGTCGAGCTGCCGCTGCCGCCAGGCGTCGTTGCCGAGGCGGACGGGCCGGCTGTCGGCGTATCCCCGCAGGTGGGGGCAGTCGTGCTCGGAGAGGTCCCGCTCCCCCTCCAGCCCGAACAGCACGGGCACCGGCGCGTCGCCGATGCGGCCGATCGAGCGGGCCGCCCAGGCGAACAGGCGCGACGCCTCCTCCGGGCAGGCCGCCACCCACAGGGCGCGCATCGTCGCCGCGAAGTCGCGCAGCCAGGAGAACCGGTAGTCGTAGTTGCGGTCGCCGCCGAGGCGTTCCGGCAGCGACGTGGTCAGGGCCGCGGCGACCGCGCCACTGCGCGCGTACGTGAGGCCGGTGAGCACCACCGCGCTGTGCCGCACCTGCGGGACGTACTCGCCCTCGTAGTGGTGGGACTCGCGGAACGCCTGCCACGCCCGGGTCGTGTCGGTGAGCGCGGCGACCGGGTCGAGGCGCACCGGCGGGTCGCCGTACGCCGGGGCGTACGCGAGGGTGAAGCCGACGGTCTCACCGGCCGCGACCGCGAACTCCTGCCGGACCCGGTCGCGGTCCGCGCGCAGGGCGGGCCCGGTCCCGGCCAGCACCAGCACCGCCGGGCCGGCGGCGGCCAGCACGCTGCCGTCGGCCTGCTCGTGCAGGTACGGCGTGAGCAGGCCGTGCTCCGGCCGGGGCGCGAGGTCCAGGCCCATCCGGACCCGGCCGGTGAGCCCCTCGACGACCCGCAGCAGCACGGCCGGGGAGTTCATGCCCAGCTCGTGGCCGCGCGCGCCGGCCTCGGCGGCGAGCGCGTCGGTGACCGCGACGCTGCCGGAGGGGGTGTGGTGGACGGTGCGCAGCACCAGCGTGTCCGGCCGGTACGCCCGCTCGACGCGTGACGGCGCGAGCGGGGCGAGCCGCCAGTGCCCGGCCGCCGGGTCCAGCACCCGGGCGAGGACGGCGGACCCGTCGAACCGGTCCGGGCACCACCAGTCGACCGAGCCGTCCCGGCCCACCAGCGCGCCGGAGCGGCAGTCGGACAGGAACGCGTAGTCGGAGATGGGCGGCTGTTCCACCCGGCCGGGGTACCCGCGCCGGCCCGGATCAGGCAGCGGGACCCGACCCGGGCGGCGGACCGGTCAGGCGGCACGGCGCGGACCGGGCGGCGGGGCCGGCGCGGCGTGCGGGCGGGCCGGCCCCGGCCGTCGGCTCAGGAGGTGGGCGGCTCGTCCTCGCCGGCCGCCTCCGCCGCGTCGGCCTCCTCCTTGGTGTGGTGAACGGCCTGGTCGGCGTGCTCGGGCGGCCCGTAGACGGTGTAGAGCACCAGCGGGTTGGGGCCGGTGTTGACGAAGTTGTGCTTCGTGCCGGCCGGCACCACCACGAGGTCGCCCTGGGCGACCTCCTTCTTCTCCCCGGCGACGCGGGCCTCGCCGGTGCCGCTGACGAAGGTGAGGATCTGGTCGATGCCCTCGTGGACCTCCTCGCCGATCTCGCCGCCCGGCGGGATCGTCATGATCACCAGTTGGGTGTGCTCACCGGTCCACAGCACCCGCCGGAAATCCGGGCTCTTCTCGGCGACGGTCGCGATCGTGAAATGCTCCATGGCCCGCACATACCCCGTCCCGCCCCGCGTCACGCCGGGAACGACGGATGGTGGAATTTCCCACTGATCCGAGGTTTGGACCCGCCCGGACCGGGCATCGACACCTCGACCGACGCACCCGTTCGGTCGAGCCAGGTCCCCGCCGGCGTACCGCCGTACGGCTGCGGTGGTGGGAGACGGCCGGAGCGCGGCGACGTTACGACCCCCGGGTCGCGGCGGCGCCGTGCGCTCCTGTCCGGGGCCGGCCACCGAGCGCCCTCCGATCACGGACTCGGGCCGCCCGCGCGGCCACCCGGCGCGCCTCAGCGGTCGCGGTGCAGCCAGGCCAGCAGGTCCGGTGGGGCGAGGGCGACGGTCCGCGCCCGGTAGCGGGCCAGCGTCGCCGCGTCCAGCAGTTCCCGGCCCTGCCCCGAACGGCCGCGCCGGAAGAAGGCGTTCCGGTCCTTCAGCACGCCCGCCGGATCCGGGACCAGCAGGTCCGCCCGCTCGCGCATCCGGTCGAAGGTGGCCGCCTCGACCAGCTCCGGCCAGCGCGGCTGCGCCACCTCGACGCCGAGCCGCCCGGCCAGTGCGCGCATCTGCCCCGCCAGGTCGGCCACCAGGTCGTCGTAGTGCACGAGGGTCACGTTGGGCCGGTCGCGACGGCCCCAGGCGTCGCCCAGGTGCCACAACACCCCCTGGAGCGAGTCCAGCTCCGCGCGCGGGTCGACCTCGCGGTCCACCCACCGTCGCAACGACTCCACCAACGGGGTACGCGGGGCGGGCGGCCCCGCCGGGGCGGGCCGGCCGGTCAGCTCCGCCAGCCGCGCCCGGTCGAGGTTGCCGCTCTGGTGCCAGAGCGAGACCGCCATGTCCAGCGGGTGCCGGGCCACCACCACGTAGTGCGCCCGGTCGTCCAGGGGCACCCCGTCGAGCGGGGTGTGGGTCTTGACGAACCGGCGGTGCCGCTGGGCGGCGAGCCGGGCGTACACCTCGTCGCGGGGTTCGGCCAGCCAGTCCAGCCAGGGCGAGAGCTGCGACAGCGGGGCCGGCAGGTCGGGCGTGCCGAACACCAGCAGGGCGCAGATCATCTGCATCCAGGTGGTGCCGCTCTTGGACCGGGTGCTGATGACGATGTCGCCGTCGCGGAACGGGAATCCGGCCCAGCGGGCGCTGTCTTCTTCGGACGATCGGTAACGAAAGGGCTGGTCGGGCATCCGGGGATCGTACGATCGCCCCTGGCCGGACGCCCGGCATTTGCCGTTGACCCTGTGACGAGCGCCGATGTGTCGCTACATTGAAGTATGGTGCCCGCCCACGGGAGCCGGGCGGCGGAACCGGTCTACCATCCCATCCTCGCCTGCCACCGCGGCGAACTGGAGGCGCTCCGCCACCTCGACAGCGCCACGGCCGCCCTGATCGCCCCGGTCCTCGACGTGTCCATCCTGGACCGCGCCCTCGCGGAGGCGTTCACCCGGCTCCCGGCCGGGCTGCTGCCGGCGGTCGACGTCACCGCCCTGCCCGACGGGCCCGACGCCGAGCTGGCCCGGTGGAACGTGCCGCTGGTGCCGGTGGCCGGGCTCGCGGACAGCGACGCGCGGCTGGCCGCGCACGGCGTGGCGGCCCGGGCGTACGCCGGGCGGTTGGTGGTGCGGCTGCGGGCCCGCAGCGACCGGCACGGTCCGGACGCCGCGACGGCCTCGGTGGAACGGATCTGGCGGCTCACCCGGCTCGTGCCCGAGCAGTGCGAACTCCTCGTCGACGCCGGGGACGTCTGCTGCCCGGCGGACGTCCGGCTGGCCGAGCCGCGCGTCCGGCGGCTGGTGGACTGGGCGCGGCGGCACGCCTGGCGGTCGGTGACGGTGGCGGCCGGTGGGCTGCCGCCGACCGGGTCCGGGTTTCCCACCGACGAGCCGGTCCGCCTGGAACGCTGGGACTGGCTGCTCTGGCGTCGGCTGGCCGACCTCGGCGTCCGGTACGGCGACTACGCGGTCGGCTGCGCGGTGCCCGGCGGCGAGCCGCTCTCCGACCGCCTGCCGACCGTCCGCTACACCACCGACCGGGAGTGGTGGCTCTACCGCTGGTCGCGGCGGGGCGGCCGGGGCGACGAGCGGGTGGCCGACCTGTGCCGGACGCTGGTGTCGGCGGCGCACTGGCCGGCGGCCGGGGCGGCCTTCTCGTGGGGTGACCACGAGATCCTGCGTCGGGCCCGGCGGGTGGCCGGGGCCGGCTCGACGACGAACTGGGCGGCCTGGAGCACCTCGCACCACCTGGCCCACGTGCTGCACCAGCTCCGGGACGGCGGCGAACGCCGCCCCACCGTACGGCCCGCGCGCGCGGCGGGCCGGCGCGGCGAGGGGCCGGCTATTTCTCGGTGAAGCCGAACTGCACGACCCCCTCGTCGTCGACGGTGGCGTCGACCGAGGTGTCGGTGAGCAGGTCGGCGGCGTCGGAGTCGAGGAAGATCCGGGCGCCCTGGTGGTCGACCACCTGGTCGCCCTGGACGGGCTCGGGCACCAGTTCGATGGTGAGCGAGCCCGCGTCGGTGTCGGCGGCGATGCGCAGGCCGCCGCCCTCGGCGACGTCCTCCTGGGCGGCCAGGTCGCGGATCACCAGCACGGCGTTGTCGGTCATGGTCAGCATGGGGCACTCCTCGTGGATTCTCGGTCGCGGTCGGTGCAGACCGGGCTCAGCCCGCGGACGATCACACGGGGGAGCTCGGGTGACGGCAGGGCCGTCACCGGGCGGAACGGGGCTGCTCGGAGCGCGCCCCTGCACCCACCGTGCCCGCTGCGGCCGCATCCGTCAAATGGAACGAGTTCGATCACCCCTTGCGGCGGAACCGGCTCCGAGCTGCCCGGATGCTCCCTACGCTGAAGCCATGGACGACGCGAGGCGGTACGCGGCCGAGTTCGTCGGCACCCTGTTGCTGGTCTTCTTCGGCGTGGGCAGCGCGGTCTTCGCCCAGGTCCAGGGCGGCGTGGTGGTGGTCGCCCTGACCTTCGGCTTCATCGTGCTGGCGCTGGTCTACACGATCGGCCCGCTCTCGGGCTGCCACGTCAACCCGGCGGTGACCCTGGGGGTGCTGCTGTCGGGAAAGATCTCCCCGGTCGGCGCGGTGGCGTACTGGATCACGCAGTTCGCCGGTGCCACGGTGTCCGGCCTGATCATCTGGGGGCTGACCCGGTGGGGCGGCGTGGTGGACCAGACCGGCGCGCTCGGCACCAACGGCTACGGCGCGCACATCAACCTGGGCGGCACGGCGGTGCTGGAGACGGTGCTGAGCTTCCTGTTCGTCCTCGTCGTGCTGGTGGTGACCAGTCGGGCCGAGCATGCCGGGTTCGCGGGGCTGGCGATCGGGCTGGCCCTCGCGGCCTGCATCGCCGTCGGCCTGACCCTCGACGGCGCCTCGGTCAACCCGGCCCGGTCGTTCGGCCCGGCGGTGTTCGAGGGTGGCACGGCCCTGCGGCAGCTCTGGGTGTTCGTCGTCTTCCCGCTGCTCGGCGGCGCGCTGGCCGCCCTCGCGGCGCCGCTCGTGGTGCGGCGCAACCCGCACTACCGCGCCGACCCGGAGGAGCCGACCGGCCCCGCACCGAGGACCGCCTGACCCGGCCGACGGGTGCAGGACCGGGGCGAACCCGCCCGCCTGCGCCGCCGGGAACCCCCGGCACCTGCCGATTCGGCACTAACCTTCGCCCGATGGGGTTGGCCGGCAGAATTCTCCATGGCAGCATCAGCGCATGCAGCGTTGCGCCGTAGGCCCCGAACGGGTGCAGGCGTCACCTGTCAGACCGGCCCGGGCCCCTTCCGGGTGCGGAGGAAGGGGCCCGGGCCCACGGGCGTCCCACGGATCGACGGGCGCGTCAGGCGCCGGGGCGGTCCGGCGGGCGCACCGTGGCGGCCGGGTCGCCCCGCTCGATCAGCAGGTCTATCTCGGCGGCCCGCAGGCCGCGCAGGGCGAGCACCCGCCGGCCCCAGCGGTGCAGCCGGCAGGGGTGCGGGCTGGCGTCGTTGCGGCAGACCGTCCCGCCGGACCAGCGCCGGGGGGCGTGCACCACGACCGCCCGCACCGCGAACTGGGCGTCCTCCCCCGTCACGTACGGCGGCAGCGGAATGTCCCACAGCCCCTCCCCGGACTCCTCGCGGGCGCCGGGGACGGCGGTGGAACGGACGGCACGGGTGGGGGTGGCGGTGCTGCTCATCGGGCAAGCCTCCACAGAGGACGGACGGACCAGGTCAGCGGACAACCTACGACCGTCCAGAGGCGGCATGACGGACAAACTGTCCCGACCGCCGGGTAGGCGCCGACCACCCGGAACCGGCTCAGCGCAGCGCCACCGCCTGCAGGTTGACGTTGCCGCAACCGCCGAAGGTGGCCTCGACGGTCCAGGTGAGCAGCAGCTTCGCCCCCTTCGGGGCCCGGAACCGCACGGTGAACTCGGCGGTGTGCGTGGTGTGCGGATCCTCCAGCCGGCGGACGGTCGTTTCGCCGCCGCTGGACAGCCGCGCCTCCAGCCGGCCGCGCGCCATCCACAGGCCGGCGTAGAGGCGCACGGTGCGGGCCTCGCCCCCGCCGTCCACGGCGAGCGCGAAGCCGCTGCCGACGCCGCAGGCGGAGACGCCGGTCGTGGTCGCCGTGGACGACGTCACCGGCGAACCGTCGCGCCAGCTGAACGTCTCCGGGCTGACGTCGTGGCCGACCCGGTCACCACGGCCGCCCTCGTCGGCGATCTCCCCCGAGCCGTCGCGTTTGCGGACCGTCGAGTCGGCCCCCCGCAGTCCCCAGTGGACCCAGTCCCGGGTGCCCGCCGCGGTCAGGTCGACGTCGGCCGGCACGTCGGCCTGGGCGACGTCGAGGTGGACCGCCGCCGGCTGCGGCGCCACCGGGCTCGACGGCGACGGCGGCGGGGCGGTCGGGGTCCGCTGCCGGGGACGCAGGCCGGGAGTGGCCGCGTCGGCCGGCGAGCCCGGGCGGTCCACCACCGGGAACCCGCCGCTGGGCCGGCCCGCGGGGGCCGGCAGCACGGCCTCGTCGTCCGGCCCGGCGGCGGGGCCGCCCGGCGCGGCGGCGTACACCCCGAGGGCGACGAGACAGGCGAGCACCACCAGGCCCTCGACCGCCCACCGTCGGCGCTGCCGGGCCCGGGCCAGCCGGCGCTGCTCCGAGCGCGTCCGGCCGTCGGCCAGCTCCCCGACCCGGTGCGGCGGGTCGGTCACCCCGCGCCCACCAGGGCCGACGCCCCGCGTGAGGTCTTCCTGCGCCACCTGGCCTCCACTCCCCACCCGGTGTCCCGGTCCCGGCGACCGCCGCACACCGGCGTGAGCCGTATCACGTTGGCACCACCCCCGCCCGGACGCCAGGGGTGTCCCGCCGGGCGTTTCCACTTCGTTACCGTCCGGTAGGGACCGGCGCACGACCGGGTCACCGGCGACCGGGCGGACTGCGCCACGGTGCCGGTTCACCGGACGGGCGCGGGAACCTCGGCGGGGGTCAGCCGGACGGGCGCCGACGTCGTGGCGAGACAGGCAGGGCGCACCGCGACGCGCCGAGGCGGTGGTGGCGCCGCCGGCTGCGCTGAGCGTACTGGAGGTCACGTTAAGCGCGAAAGCGGCGAAGTCCACGAACCGGGGCGGGCCCCGGTTGAGCCGCCGGTCAGCCCACCTGGAAGCCGAGGGCCCGCGCCAGCAGCACCGCCTGCTCGGCGTCGATCAGCGCGCCGGCCCGCTGCACCGTCGTCGGATCCAGCGCCGACAGGTCGCTGCCCCGCAGGTCGGCGCGCAGCAGGCGGGAGCCGTGCAACTGGGCGCCGGAGAGGTCGACGCCGGTCACCGTGGCGTCGGTCAGATCGGCGCCGGCCAGGTCCGCCTCGCGCATCCGGACGTCGGTCAAGCGCACCCCGCGCAGGTCGGCGCCGGGCAGCGCCACGAACGACCAGTCGCCGCCGTCGACCCGCAACGGCCGCAGGTCACACTGCTCGAAGCTGCTGCCGACCAGCTTGCAGCCCGTGAACTCGGCCTCGAACAGGTTGCACCGCTTGAACACGCAGCGGGTGAAGGCCGAGTCGACGTGGCGGGAGGCGTTGAACGCCACGTTGCCGAAGACGCACTCGGTGAAGACCGCACCCCGGCTGACCGCCTCGGTCAGGTCGACGTGGAAGAACTCGCAGCGCACGAAGTGCCGGTCGGCCAGATCCTCGGCGTACCAGTCGTCGTGGCGGAAGGTCGCGTCCTCGGTGGGCTCCGGCACCCGGCCAGCCTAACGGCGGCCACCGACGTCTTCCGCGCGGCGCGTACCGGCTAGTAGGTTCGGTGGGTGAGCCTGGCCCTGCGCACCGACCCCGACCGCATCGGCTTCGACCCCGCCCGGCTGGCGCGGATCGACGAACACTTCGGCAGGTACGTCGACGACGGCCGGCTCGCCGGCTGGCAGATCGTCGTCACCCGCCGGGGCGAGATCGCCCACTCCGCCACCTACGGCATGCGCGACCGGGAGGCCGGGCTGCCGGTCGAACCGGACACCATCTGGCGCGTCTACTCGATGACCAAGCCGATCACCTCCGTCGCGGCGATGATGCTCTGGGAGGAGGGCCGCTTCGAGCTCACCGACCCGATCGGCCGCTGGCTGCCCGAGTTCGCCGACGTCCGGGTCTACGACAAGGGGCCGGTGACCAAGCCGCACACGGTGCCGGCGGTCGAGCCGATCCGGATCTGGCACCTGCTGACCCACATGTCCGGCCTGACGTACGGCTTCGCCCAGGTCTCCGTCGTCGACGGCCTCTACCGGGCGGCCGGCTTCGACCTCGGCGTGCCCGTCGGGGCCGACCTGGCCGCCGCCAGCCAGGGGCTGGCCCGGCTGCCGCTGCTGTTCCAGCCCGGCACCGGCTGGAACTACGGGGTCTCCACCGACGTGCTCGGCCGGCTGATCGAGGTCGTCTCCGGGCAGCGGCTCGACGAGTTCCTCGCCGCACGCGTCTTCCGGCCGCTGGGCATGACCGACACAGGCTGGTGGGTCGAGGAGGCCGACGCCAAGCGGCTCGCCGCGCTCTACTTCCCGCATCCGGCGACCGGGCAGGCCATCCGCGCCGACGCGCTCGGCCGGCTCGCGCTGACCGCACCCGACTTCCTCTCCGGTGGCGGCGGGCTGGTCTCCACCGCCGCCGACTACCACCGGTTCACCCAGTTCCTGCTGCGCGGCGGGGAGCTGGACGGCGTACGCCTGCTCGGGCCCCGCACGGTGCGCTTCATGACCCGCAACCACCTGCCCGACGGCCGCGACCTGGCCTCATACTCGCCGACCGGCTTCGCCGAGACGGTCCTCGACGGCATCGGCTTCGGCCTCGGCTTCGCCGTGGTGCAGAACCCGGTCCCGTCCCGGGTGCCGAGCAGCGCCGGCGAATACTACTGGGGCGGGATGGCCAGCACCGCGTTCTGGGTCGACCCGGCGGAGGAGGTCACCGCCATGCTGTTCACCCAGCTCATGCCGTCGAGCACCCATCCGCTGCGGCCCCAGCTGCGCCAGCTCGTCTACTCCGCCCTGGTCGACTGAGCCGGGCCCGTGGGCCCGCCGCCCGCCCCGTCGTCGACGCCGGGGAAGCGCGGCCGGGATCGCCGGAACGGCACCGCCGGGCCCGGCCGGCTCCTAGCCTGGGGCCATGAGCAACGTCGTGGTGTTCGGCGCCGGGGGCACGGCGGGGTCGCGGATCACCGCCGAGGCGGTCGCCCGGGGCCACCGGGTGACCGCAGCCGTACGCCGCCCCGAGGCGACCAGCTACCTGCCGGCCGGGGTCGACCTGGTGACCGGGGACGTCACCTCGGCGCACAGCGTGCGGGAGCTGGCCCCGGCCGCCGACGTGATGGTGGTCGCCGTGGGCGGCGACGAGGGCCGGGCGCTGTGGCGGGACGCGGCCGAGAACCTCGTCACCGTGCTGCGGGAGGTGCCGAACCCGCCCCGGATCATCCACGTCGGCGGCGGGGCGACCCTGCTGACGCCCCGCGGCACCCCGTACCTGGAGGAACCGGACTTCCCGGAGGAGTACCGGGAGCCCGCCCTGGGCCAGGCCGACGCCCTGGCCTGGTACCGCTCGGCTGCCGACGGGGTCACCTGGACGTACGTCTCCCCGCCGCCGCTGGAGTTCCACCCCGGTGAGCGCACCGGCCACTACCGCACCGGCCTCGACGAGCCGGTGACCGACGAGCGGGGCCGCGCGGCCCTGAGCTACGAGGACCTGGCCGTCGCCGTCGTCGACGAGATCGAGAACCCGCGCTTCGAGAACATGCGCTTCACCGCCGGCTACTGAGCCCGCCGGCTTCAGTCGGCGAGGCGGGCCGGGAAGCCGCCGGTGGCGATCGGGCCCCAGCCGTCGATGGTGACCCGGATCAGCGACTTGCCCTGCCGGACCATCGCCGCCCGGTACTCGTCCCAGTCGGGGTGCTCGCCGGAGATGCCGCGGAAGTACGCGACCAGCGGCTCCAGCGCCTCGGGCAGGTCGAGCACCTCGGCGGTGCCGTCCACCTGCACCCACGGCCCGTCCCAGTCGTCGGAGAGCACGCAGGCCGAGACGCGCGGGTCCCGCCGGACGTTGCGGGCCTTCGCCCGCTCGGGGTAGGTCGAGATCACCAGCCGGCCCTCGGGGTCCACCCCGCACGCCACCGGGGAGGACTGGGGCCGGCCGTCGGACCGGGTGGTCATCAGCAGGACCCGGTGCCGGGGACGGATGAAGTCGATCAGGGCGGCCCGGTCGACCCGGGTGTTGCTCGCGATGCTGCGTGCCATACCCGTTTCTACCAGCAGCGCCGTCAGCTGGGCCGGGCGGTGCTCCGCCTGGCCGCCGGCTGGGCGGGCACCCGGGGACGCACCGTGGGCCGCCAGGCCCGGCCGTTGGCGTAGATCACCCGGAAGCCCAGGTACGCCGCCAGCGGCGCCCAGTGCGCCGAGCCCATCCGCAGCTCGGCGGCGTTGTGCCGCTGCCCGTTGGCCAGCACGTCGAGCAGCACGGTCTCGAACGCCGCCGACTCCACCCAGTCGACCTCCCGGGTGAACCCGCAGATCAGCGCCGCGCCGGTCTCGTCGAGGAAGTCGCGCAGCGCGGCGTCGGACGCCCGCAGCACCGAGCAGCTGCCGAAGTAGAGCCGGCGGCCGTCGCAGCGGCCGGCCATCCGCTCGGCGACGTCGGAGAGGTCGACCGAGTCCCAGTCGGTGAGGCAGAGGCGGCTCGGCTCGCCGTGCATGGCGAAGAAGCCGACCCGGTAGTCGGCGTACTGCTTGAGCAGCCAGCGGTCGAGGAAGTAGAACAGTTCGTCGCGGGTCGCCGCGTCCTTGTGGATAAAGCGGATCTTGCCCAGCCGTTCGAGGAGTTCCAGGGTAGGCAGGACCGAACCGCGCTCGTTGAGGTCACGGTGCCACTGCCCCTCGACACAGAAGACACCACCGCGCGCCACCAGCCACCTCCCCGAGCCCCCGCTGACGTTACCGCCAGCCGCCGCCACCTCGGGGATCACCCTCCGTAGGAGTCGGCTGCGAGCTCGCCGCCCCCTCGCGTCGTCGCAGCGCAAGATCGCGCTCGATCGGGGAACGAGTGGCCTCGCGGGGCGCAGGAGGCCACTCGATCCGTGATCGAGCAGGCCCCTGCCCGCACGACGTCGGCCCGGTCGCGGGGTGCACCCACGACCGGGCCGACGCGACGCGTTCGCCGTCAGCTCGCCCGAGGCCAGCGCGGCGCGGCGGCGTTGGGCGGCACCGGCCGGCTGGGCAGGCCGGGCCGGACCACGGGCCGCCCGGTGGGCACGGAGACCCGCCCAGGCGCAGGGGGCACCCGTCCAGGGGGTGTCGGCACCCGCCCCGGCGGAGTGGGCACCCGCCCCGGCGGTGTCGGCATGCGTCCCGGGGGCGTCGGCATCCGCCCCGGCGGCGTCGGCATCCGTCCGCCGGACGCGGAGACCCGGCCCGGCGGCATGGGCGTACGACCGCCCGGGTTGGCGGCGCGGCCCGGGGGCGTCGCGCCCCGCCCGGACTGCGTGGCCGCCGGGTGGGCGGCGGGCCGGTCGGCGCGCGACGGACCGGTCGCCGTGAACGGGAACGGCACGTGCACGAACGGGTTCCCGTGCCGGATCAGGGCGTCGATCTGACGCCCGTTGAGGCCGTGGGCCTCCAGCACCCGCCGGCCCCACCGGTGCAACCGGCAGGGGTACGACGCTCCGTCGTTGCGGCACAACGCCCCCGACGGCCACTCCTCCGCGGTGTGCACCACCACCGCCCGGACCGCGAGCCGGACGTCCTCGGGTGTCAGGGACGCCGGGACCGGCACCTCACCCAGCACTTGGTCGATGGGATCCGTCGACTGCTCACCAACTCGCACGGCAGGCCTCCCGCAGCTCGGCAGCGGTGCGGCCGACCCGCCGCACCACATCCTCGCGCAGTGGTACGGCGCGCGGGGGCGAGGAGTTCAATCGCGGTAGGCGGTCAGCAGATCCTCCGCCGACAGCGCCCGCACCCCGTCCACGTCGACCCCGGCGCGCGACACCGCGACCAGTTCCGTCCGCTCGTCCGCGCCGGGCAGCAGCGACCGGTGCAGCACCAGCCGCCCGAGGTCGTGACCGTCGAACGCACGCCGCTCCAGCCACTTGATCGAGCCTACGAAGGTCACCCGCCGGGCCACCGGCTCCCGGTCCGCGCCGACGAGGTCGATCTCGGGGTTGTTCGTCCGGGTCCAGAACCCGCCGACGGCCGACGTTCCCTCCGGCAGCCGGTCGGCGGGCAGCCGGCGCAACGCCTCCCGGACGGCGGGTTCGATCGCCCGCCCCCGCCAAGCTTGAGGGCATCAGGGGCGATACCAAGGCCATGACGGTCAGGTGGCGGCATCCGAGGGCGAATGATCACGCGATGTCGCCGACATGGAGTCGATCAAGGGCGCGCGGCGGTGCCAGAGCGGGGCGTGGAGGGCGGGCCCCAGGCACGCGGCCGTGGGCAGCGGTTTCACCCCCGTAAAGTTTCCCGGCGCTCTCCCGCTGTTCACGCCAGCGCCGATAACATCGCTGACCATGAATACAAAGAGCATCACCCGCTCGCGATCCGGGCGGCTGATCACGGCGTTCGCACTGGCCGTCGCGGTGCTGACACCCGTCGTGGCGAGCACCTCCGCGTCGGCGGCGACCACGCTGACCGTGGCACAGGCGCTGGCCGCCCAGGACGGCCGCACGGCCACCGTCACCGGGTACGTCGTCGGGCAGCCGACGGCCACGACCACGGTGATCACCTCCGGCTACACGGCGGACACGGCGATCGCCCTCGCCGACAGCGCCGCCGAGACCGGCACGGGCAGGATGCTCTACGTCCAGGTGACGGCCGCCTACCGCAGCACCTTCGGGCTGCTGACCAACCCGGGGCTGCGCGGGCGGCAGGTCACCGCCACCGGGACGCTGACCGCGTACTTCAGCCACGGCGGGCTGAAGAACCCGACCGCGATGAGCCTCGGCGGCGCCACCCCGGGCCCGACGCCGACGCCCACCGCGTCGCCCAACCCGTCGCCCAGCCCCACCGGCGGCGGTGGCCCGTACGACTCGACGTACTACGCCAGCGCGATCGGCAAGACCGGCACCGCGCTGCGCAGCTCCCTGCACGCCATCATCAGGACGCAGACGAAGCTCAACTACGACCAGGTGTGGGAGGCGTTGAAGGACACCGACCAGGACCCGGCCAACGCCAACAACGTGCTGCTGCTCTACAGCGGCCGCTCGCAGAGCAAGACCAGCAACGGCGGCGACGCCAACGACTGGAACCGCGAGCACGTCTGGGCCAAGTCGCACGGCGACTTCGGCACCGCCACCGGCCCCGGCACCGACGTGCACCACCTGCGCCCCGAGGACGTCTCGGTCAACTCGACGCGCGGCAACAAGGACTTCGACGCCGGGGGCAGCGGGGTGTCCGAGTGCACCGGCTGCTACTCCGACGCCGACTCGTTCGAGCCGCGCAACGCGGTCAAGGGCGACGTCGCCCGGATGATCATGTATATGGCGATCCGGTACGAGGGTGACGACGGCTGGCCGAATCTGGAGATCAACAACTCGGTGTCCAACGGCACGTCCCCGTACCACGGGAAGCTGTCGGTGCTGCTCGCCTGGAACCTGGCCGACCCGCCGGACACCTTCGAGAAACGCCGCAACCAGGTCATCTACGATCGCTGGCAGGGCAACCGCAACCCGTTCGTCGACCACCCGGAGTGGGCCACCGCCATCTGGGGCTGACCCCGCCCGGGGCCACCCGGTTGTCGCGGATCACCCCGCCCGGTCGTGAGATGGCGACCGGGGCGGGGTAGGACAACCGGGTGGCACGGCCCGGCCGCGCGACCTCCGCGCGCCCCGGGCCCCTGACGATGGGAGAGACGGCCGACATGGCGAACACGGTTCCCGACATCGCGCTCAACGACGGCAACACCATCCCCCAGCTCGGCTTCGGGGTCTACCAGATCGCGCCGGAGGACACCGCCGAGGCCGTCGGGCGGGCCCTGGAGATCGGCTACCGGCACATCGACACCGCCGAGATGTACGGCAACGAGGCCGAGGTGGGCCAGGCGGTGCGCGCCTCCGGCCTGGACCGGGACGAGGTCTTCGTCACCAGCAAGCTGAACAACGGCTTCCACCGCCCCGACGACGCCCGCCGCGCGTTCGACTCCACCCTCGCCGCGCTGAAGATGGACCACATCGACCTGTTCCTGATCCACTGGCCGCTGCCGACCCTCTACGACGGCGACTTCGTCTCCACCTGGAAGGTGCTGGAGGAGTTCCGGCGCGACGGCCGGGCCCGCTCGATCGGCGTGTCCAACTTCCAGGTGCCGCACCTGGAGCGGCTGGCCGCCGAGGCCGACGTGGTGCCGGCGGTCAACCAGATCGAGGTGCACCCCTACCTCGGCAACGAGGAGGTGCGGGCGTACGGCCACGCGCACAACATCCTCACCGAGGCGTGGTCGCCGATCGCCCAGGGCGCGGTGCTCGACGACCCGACCCTCGTCGACATCGCCGAGGAGGTCGGGCGCACCGTGCCCCAGGTGGTGCTGCGCTGGCACGTGCAGCGCGGCGACATCGTCTTCCCCAAGTCGGTCAACCCGAAGCGGATGGCGGAGAACTTCCAGATCTTCGACTTCGAGCTGGACGACGCGACGATGGAGCGGGTCACCGGCCTGGACCGGGGCGAGGCGGGCCGGCAGGGCCCGAACCCCGACACGTTCGACTACGTGCCCGCCTGAGCGGGCGAACCCGGCGGCGGGCTGCCACGGCAGGCCCGCCGCCGGCGCGTCCGGCCGGGGCCGTCAGCGGTCGAAGGTGTCGGGCAGGTGGATGCGGTCGGCGGGCACCCCGGCGGCGAGCAGCCGCAGCCGCGCGCCGGCCACCATCGGCGGCGGCCCGCACAGGTGCACCTCCTGGTCGCCCGTGTGGTGGCGCAGGGCGATGGTGAGCGCGTCGCCCTGCTCGGCGGGGCCGGCCGCCGGGTCGTGGGAGTACGCGGGCACCACCGTCAGCCACCCGTGGGCGGCCTCCAGCTCGGCGAGGGTGGCCCGGTCGTAGAGGTCGGCCGGGGTGCGCGCCCCGGCGACCAGGGTCACCCGCCGACCGTCCGGGGCGGCGGCGAGCTGCTCGACGAGGGCGCGCAGGGGCGCCAGTCCGGTGCCGCCGGCGACGAGCAGCAGGTCGTGCCAGGGGCTGGGGTCGAGCAGCAGGCTGATCCCGCACGGCGGGCCGAGCAGCAGCGGCTCGCCGGGGCGCACCCCGTCGACGAGGGCGCCGGAGACGGTGCCGGCGGCGACGGCGCGCACGTGCAACTCCATCGTGCCGTCGGGGCGGGGCGCATTCGCCGGGGAGTACCACCGCCAGGCGCCGGGCCGGCTCGGGGCGCAGACCGGCACCGCCTGCCCCGGCCGGTACGGCAGCGGCCGGCGCGGGCGTACGGTGAGCACGGCCACGCCGTCGGCGGCCCGGTCGTGGGCGACCACCTCGGCCCGCCACCACGCCGGCCCGTCGCCGACTCGGGCGGCGGCCCGGCGCACGGCGGTGACCGCCCGACGCAGCCCGCGTTCCCAGCCGGTGGCGAGGGCGGCCGTCCAGTGTGCCCGGTTCTCCCGGGCGACGGCGGCGAGCAGGGCGTCGCCGAGCAGGTCGGCGTGCTGCGGCAGCAGGCCGACGCCGCGGTGGGCCCGGGCCAGGACCGCCAGCGCGGCGGCCCGCCCGGCCGTGTCGTCGACGCCGCCGGCAAGCCGGCCCAGCGCGGCGAAGACCACGGTGTGGTCCCGCTCGGGCAGCAGGCCGGGCAGGCGGTCACTCACGGTGTCCAGGAAGTTGGCGGCGGCCCGGTCGACGGCGGCGGCGGTCGCCGCCCAGGACGGCCCGAGGTCGGCGCTCACCGCCCGGATCGTCTCCGCCACCCTGACTGTCGGCCCCGCTCGCAGCTCGGTCGTCTTCACGGCGATGGGTACGGACGGTGACCATCGATGGTTCACCCCGTTGACCGAGGGTGATCAGTCGATCACTCCTGCGGCGGTCGGCGCTCCCGCCACTCCCGGGCCAGGATCGCGAAGACGAGCCGGTCGGCCCACTCCCCGCGGAACAGGTAGCTCTCGACGTGGCGCGCCTCCTGGCGCATGCCGAGCCGCGCCATCAGCCGGGCCGACGCCTCGTTGCGGGCGTGGCACCGCGCGTAGGCCCGGTGCAGCCCGAACTCGCCGAACCCCCAGTCCAGCAGGGCCGTGGCGGCCTCCGTGGCCAGCCCGCGCCCGTGGTGGTCGGGGTGCAGGACGTACCCGAGTTCGGCGGTGCGGTCGGCCGCGCTGCGCCAGACCAGCTCGACGGTCCCGATCACCCGCGCGTCGGCGACCACGGCGAGGGCCAGGCAGTCGCCCTCGGCGCGCAGCGCGTCCTCGCCCGCCATGGCGGTCACCGAGGCGAGCGCCTGCGCGCGGGTGCGTGGCCCGGCGTCGAGCATCCAGCGGGTGACGTCGGGTCGGCTCTGGTAGGCGTGCACGTCGTCGAGGTCGTCCAGCGCGACCGGGCGCAGGGCCAGCCGGGCGGTGCGGATCGGATAGGTCGGACGGAACATCGACCGATCGTAGGGGCGTGGGCGCGGCCCCGCCGCCCCTGGACGGTCGGACGGAGGCATCGGACCGGTCGGCCATGTTCATCGACGACCATCGACCAATAGGCTACCGGTCATGCGTGCCCGTCGCGTCACCGCCGCAGCCGCCGTCGCCGGCCTGCTGAGCCTGCTCGCCGTCACCGCCGCCCGCGCCGACGACGGCCCGGCCCTCACCACGCCCGGCGCGCCGGTCGTCGTGGCCAACGAGCCGCACCAGCTCACCCTCACCTGGGCGCCGTCGGCGTGGGTGGGCGAGCCGGGTGGCACCGAACCCATCACGTACGAGGTGCTGGTGCCGCTGGGCCCCAACACGTACCGGGGACTGGGCAGCACGCAGACGCCCTCGATCACGCTGACCGCCCTGCCGCCGGGCACCGAATACCAGGTGGCCATCCAGGCCCACACCCTGGGCGGATACTCCGACACGTCGGCGACCACCGACCTGCGCACCGCGTACGGCCGGGCGAAGGTCAGCTACCTCAACCTCGACTGGGCACCCACGGACAACCAGGTCCAGTTCGTCGCGCAGGTCGTCAACACCGGCACGCAGCCGCTCGACCTGCGCACCGTGCGGGTGGACTACCACGTGCGCTTCGAGGGCGGCAACACGTCCCTCGTGACGGAGTGCGACTGGGCGGCGCTGGGCTGCGACAGGATCCAGCGGCAACCGTTCTACTTCCCGCCGCCCGCGCCGCCGCCCCCGCCCCCGGGGAGCAGCCCCACGCCGGTCCCCACCGCGACGCGGTACCCGGTGCCGGGCACGCCCGTACCCGGATACGTCCGGCTCACCTTCACCGGCGGGACCCTCGCCCCCGGCGAGTCGAGCGGGCCGATCCAGCTCCGCTTCCACCGGCAGAACTGGACCGCCGTCGACGAGCGGGACGACCCGAGCTGGCGGGCCGCCACCGGCACCTGGGCCGACAACAGCCGGATCACCGTCGACGTCGACGGCGTCCGCGAGTTCGGCGACCAGTACGCCGGCTGAGCCCGACCGGAGCCACTTTTAAGTACGTTGGCAGCTCGCTGCGAGTATCCCCCCGATTCGCCCCGCCCTGAGGTAGCTTCTACTCCGCGCGCGACACCCTTCTTGGACGACGCATCCCGATCGTCCACATTCACTTTCACTCGTGAAGGGCCCGACGGCGGACATGGGCGAACCCCTCGAACCTTACGTACCCGACCCCACGCTCAGGGCGGCGCTGGAGGACTTCGGGCAGCAGTGCGACCGGGAGATCAGCGTCCCGCCGCAGACCCGCCTGGACCGGGGCTACGGCGGCGGCACACTCTTCGTCGCGCGGCTCACCGAGCCGGCGCCGCCGGGCCGGGAGCCCAGCCGGAAGGTCTTCGTCAAGGTCCTGCCGGCCCGCTCGCGGCACCGGGAGGTGCGCGGCCCGCAGTGGTCACGGGCCACCGCGCGCGCCACCGTCAACGACTTCGCCCGGCAGCACCTGGCCGAGCAGATCTTCCCGCCGATCGACCTGCGCGACGGCCGCCGGCTGATGTTCCAGGAGCCGACCAGCGACTTCCAGGAGCCGACCGACGACGACGCCCGGGTGCGGGGCCTGGACGAGCTGGACGGCGACGACCTGCTCGCCGCCTTCCGGGCCGTGCTGGAGGCGGTGCTGCACGAGTGGAACAAGGTCGCACCGACCGCCGGCCCGCCGACGCGCCAGACGACGCTCGGCCCGTACCTCGAACGGGAACTGCGGGCGGCCGGCGCATGGGAGAAGATCCATCACGCATTGAGCATCTTCGGGTTCCACAGCGGCGCCGAGTCGCTGCTCATCGACTCGCGGCCCCTGCCGAACCCGCTGCGGCCCGTCGACCCCGCGTCGCCGCACCACCGCCAGCCGGTCGACTTCCATGCCGGCTTCGCCCACGGCGACCTGCACGGCGGCAACGTGCTCGTGCCCTGCGGGGCAGACGGCCGGTCGCACCCCGAACGGTTCTCGCTGGTCGGGGTGAGCGCCGTCGACGCGGACGCCCCGCTGACCCGCGACGTCGCCGCCCTGCTGCTGGCCACCGTGCTCCGGTACGTCCCTGAACTCACCCGCGACGAGTCCGAGGCGCTGATCGACTACCTCGTCCACCCGCAGCGGGGGCGACCGGGCGCGCTGCCCGGACCCGTCGCGGAACTCGTCCGGATCGCCGACGAGGTGGGGACCGCCTACGCGGGGCCCGGTGGCACGGCCACGTGGCGCAGGCAGGCCCGGGTCTCCCTGATCGCCCAGGCCCTGACCTGCACCACCTTCGAGGACCTGCGGCCCGACCGGGGCCTGTGGTGTCTGCGGCTCGCGGCGCGGGCCATGCAGGCCCACCTCGACGAGAACCCCATCGGGTGCGCGGCCTCGGCCGCTCCGGTCACCGCCGTGGGCAGGTGGCCGGTGAGCCCGCCGAACGCCGGTGCTCCCGCCGTCCCGGCGGCCCGGACGAGGTCACCGGGAGCGTCACCGCGCCAGGTGCTCCTCTGGTGCCTGCTCGCGGCAGCGCTGCTCGCCCTGGCCGGCATGGCGCTGTGGGCAACCGCGGCCCTCGGTGTGCCCTGACCCCGCCCAGATGCAAGGAAGGGCACCTTGTTAACGCATTCGGTAGAGGAAGGGCCCCTTCTTAACTGCCCGGGTGGCGGTGGGGATGGCGCGCTCTCTGCGCGTCTGCGTGTGGCGCTCCGCAGGCCCTGATGGGTGGCGGCACGCCGTTCTTCACGGCCCTGGACAACTGGGTGAACCTGACCGTGATGGAGACCCGGACGTTCCCCGACGGCGTGCTCCTGGCCAGGTAAGAGACAAGGCGCTGAGCACCCCGTACCTCGGATCGTCCCATTGAAGCCCGCCGGGTCGGGCTAGGCAGGGCCGTGCAGATGGTCGAGGATCGCCTGGTTGGCCTGCCAGCCGTCGGGGAACTTCACCGGCACGTCGAGGTGCACCGGCTCGGTCGACGGGTGCGCGTCCAGCAGCTCCGCGATGCCCGCCCGCGCCACCACTACACACGCGTGCCGGTGCCGGGACGCCAGCACGCACAGCCGCCCCGACTCCAGGTGGAAGGCGGTCGCGTCCCGCCGGCCCGACAACGGGTGCAGCACAATCGTCACGTCGTACTCGCGGCCCTGGAGCCGGTTGGCGGTGTCCACGGTGATGCCCGCCCCGGCCGCGCCCAGGTGTGCGCGGATGGCGGCGACCTGGTCGCGGTGCGCGGCCCCCACGGCGATCCGGTCGGCGGTGACCGGCGCGCCGGCCGGCGCGTGCTCGGAGACGGCGACCGCGCCGCGCGCCAGCACCCGCAGCGCCAGCGCGGCGCACGCGGCGGCGGCCTCGGAGTCGGTACGCGGGGTGTGCCGCTCCGGCAGCTCGTACAGCGCCCAGCCCGTCGACGCCGCCAGCTCCACCGCCGCGTCGACGGCGTCCCCCGGCCCGGCGTCGGTGAACGCGAGCACCCGGTCGTCGCTGCCAGTGCCCGCCCGGAACCCGGTGAACGGGTAGAACGCCGCAGCGACCACCGGCGCCGCCGACGCAGGCAGCCGCCACGACACCGGCAGCCGGTGCACCGGCAACTGCGGGTTGTGCCGCAGCAGCACCGCCACCGCGGACTGCATCGGGTCCCAGGTCAGGCCCGTCCAGCGCATGGTCTCGACCGTGGAGAACGGGTCGAGCTGCCCGGGATCCCCCACGAACAGGGCCCGCTCGAACCTGCCGGCCACGCGCAACAACGCGTCAGACCGCATCTGGTACGCCTCGTCCACGATCGCCCACGGCCAGCAGCCCTCGGTGACCATGGCCCACTTGGCGGCCGTACCGATGACGACGGCCGGCTCGCCGAGGTCGGCGACCTTCGCCGCCACCTTGACCGTCGGGTGGCCCTTCACCCGGTCGGTCGGCTTGTATTCCGTGGCGGAGAGCCGGCCGATGCGCAGCCCGGGGGCCTTGCGGGCGAGCCGGTCGATGAGGTCGTCGACCTGCTCGTTGGTCTGCGCGACGATGATCAGCGGCTCCCCGGCGGCGGCCAGCTCGACGGCGGCGCGGACGACGAGGGTCGACTTGCCGGCACCGGGCGGCGAGTCGACGACGACGCCCCGGTGGTCACCGGTGCGCAGGTCGGCCAGCACCGCGTTGACGACCCGCTCCGCCTCGACGGACGGCGGCACCTCCAGCCTGAGCATCGACTCTCCCCCCGTGGTTACCGGAGATTACGCCCGGTCAGGCCACGCAGGAACGCCAGCCCCTCGACGGCGAGCGCGTCGGGGCCGGCGGCGAGGGGCCGCCACACGGACATCGGCACGGCCAGGGCCTCGGCGGTGAACGACTCGATGTTCACCTGGCCGGAGTAGCCGATGCCGGTCAGGGCGTCGAACATCCCCGGCCAGTCGAGGTGGTCGCCGCCGGGCGCTCCCCGGTCGTTGCCGCACACCTGGACGTGCGCGAGGTGGCCGCCCGCCAGCCGGATCGCGGCCGGCAGGTCGCGTTCCTCGATGTTCAGGTGGAAGGTGTCCAGCGCGAGGCCCAGCCCGGGGACGCCGTCCACCACCTCCAGCGCCTGCTCGACGGTGTTGAGCAGGCTCGTCTCGAACCGGTTGAGCGGTTCGAGGGCGATCGTCACGCCCTGCCCGGCGGCCTCGTCGGCGAGCGGCCGCAGCCGCGCCACGAGGCGGGCGGTGGCGGCCCGCCGGGCGTCCGCGTCGAGCAGCCACCGCCGGCCGGCCGGGGCGTAGAGCGGGCCCGCCACCACGGCGGCGCCCACCCGCCCCGCGACCCGCACGCAGTGCCGGACGAATCCTTCCGTACGCCGCACGACCTCCTCGTCGTCGGCGAGCAGGTCGTGCTCGGGCAGCAGGCCCGCGCAGACGGCGGGGGTCAGCTCCAAACCGGCGAGCAGGTCGGCCGCTGACGCGGGATCCCAGTCGCCGGGCGCCTGGACGGTCAGCTCGATGGCGTCGAAGCCCCACGCCCTGATCCGGGGGGCAAGCCGGGCGAGCGCCCCGTCGGTCAGCGGGGCCGCCCACGCCCACGTGTTGATGCCGATCCGCATCCGCACCCTCTCGCCGCAAGATCAACAGACCCCGTCGACTGTAGAGGGCCGCCGGTCAGGCGGCGACGCCACGCCGCCCCTGGGCCGCGTCACCCGGAATCGGCAGCTCCTCCACGTGCTGCCACTCCAGGTCGCCGTTCCCCCGCAACGCCGCCTCACCCCAGCACACGCGGAGCAGGCCGGCCTCCGAGTTGCAGGCGTACCCGATCAGCAGCACCTTCGGCTCGACAGGGAGCCGCTCGACGGCCTCCCGCAGCTCCGACCGAGCATCGGCCTCCTGATCGGTGAGCGGCATGAGCGGCAGGGTGTCCTGCTGGTAGCGCGGCTCCGGGCCGCACAGGGCGAGCAGGGCGCGGGCGAAGCTGCTGAGGGTGCGCTCCGGCCGGGTCCGCGCGATATCGGCGTCGCTCCTGGTGGAGTAGTGCCAGGGCAGCAGCAGGTGCCCTGCGCAGACCGTGATCCTGAACTGGGCACCCGGCGGCCGCAGGTCCGTCACGTCGGGCAACTCCCGGAGGTGCTGGTGCAGTTCCTCGTACTGCACGAGCCAGCGCACGGAACCGAAGGCGTGGTCGCTGGTCATCTCGGACGCCTCCCGGGCATCCATGGCGCGCTCCACCGCCCGCTTGAGGGCCGCCGGGACGCGCTTGCGCAGCGCCACCGCCTGAGCGAACCCAAACTTCTCGATCGACCATCGCGACGGCCCGTCGGCAACACCCACACCGATCACCCCTCGTGTCCTGTCGCACACGTTCCGACATAGACGGTCTCACGAAGGTCGATGCCGGGCCAGGGTCTCACCGCATCCCGGCCACCTCCTGACGGTGGGCCCGCAGCGCGGCGGCATCCGGGTGGTCCGCCGCGCGGGCCGGTGGGCGCAGCTTCTCGCCGCGCCAGCTCGCGTAGTGTCCCGCCTCCGCCTTGACCCGGACACGGAACTGCTCGTCGACCCAGATCAGGCCCCGGTCGAAGAGGTTGTGCACGTCGGCCCGGAGCAGCAGACCGTTGGTCACCCGGTTCGTGGTCGGCCCGTCGTAGGGCGAGATGTGGGCGGCCTGGAGAGCAGCCTCGGTGTCGCAGCCGGTGATCGCGCAGCGCCCCCCGTACGCCTCGATGAGCCTGCGTCGAAAGTCGGCCTGCCCCTGGCGGGCGGTGACCTCCGAGTGGAGTCCGGCATGCCGGGAAACTATCGGCGGCCTCCCCCGTCACTGCCGCAAACCTAGTGCAAGCTAGGCCGAATGGATTGGCCGCCTGTCTACACGAACCCGGCACGTCGATGAGCAGACTGGCAACCGTGTGGGCCCACCCGCACCATGCTGTGGCGGGCGCCTAACAGATCACGTGGCGAGCCGGCCGCCCCTGCAGGATCCAAAGGAAACTTCTGGGTTCCAGCCCAGCCGGTGGACCAGCCAAGGCAGAGGTTGCGGCTGGAAGTAGGAGTCCAAAGAGCCATCACAGTCCACCTGGATGACTCAATCCACCCAAAAATTGAATCTCAGACAATTCGTGCAAGACACCTAAACGCTTACGGCTGTCCAAGATCCGACAAACCCAAGTGCGACCTAATTGCTAGGCTCGTCGGCCTAATTGCACGACGCAGTCAGCCACGCCCCAGTCGACAGAGAGTTGGAGTATGCCAATCAAATCCAGCATTCTAGAGACGTTTATTGGCGGGAATCGAGTCAAGAAGGATATTGCTGCCGCACTAGCGGCCGGTGGACTTTCCATTGAATACGTGCATACCACCAACAACCCGAAGGTGTGGGGCTATTTCACGAAGCTTTCCGATCAACTACAAGCCACTCTCGGTGAAACCAGAGAAGTCCTTGTACTCGTGGCAGAGTACGACCTCTTGCACGCAAGTGAAATCGATAATGCTACCAGAATCATCCAAGCCAAGGGAGCGCGGCTAAGTCGATCAGTGAGCATTATCATCACAGACGATCGCCGCACTGGCGACAAAGTCCGCGAAATTAGTGATGAAAGCGGGACGCTCTTCGTTGGATTCAGTCTGGATCGAATCCGGAAATGCAAGCCTCATGGCGATCAGGATTTTCGCGCCCTCTTGCAAGCCCAATCATATGCTAGAGACTTGTATGACCTGCCGGGCGCGGTAACAAAAACTCAGGATTTCTTCGGTAGGCGGCGGCTACTTGAAAGGCTACGCCAAGAGATTACTTCGGGTACCGGCCATCAAGGAATCTTTGGCCTTCGAAAGATCGGCAAGACTTCCCTCGTAAACCGCCTAGCACAGCTAGTACGGGAAGACGGAAGATGCTTCGTCGCTCAAATCGACCTGCAACGAGCCGCCGCAATCAGGCCAGACTCCAATTACATCTTATGGTCAATCGGCCAGGCCATCTACGACTCGCATCGACACGTACGTGACGTTAGAGGCTATCGCCTCTTTGGCCAATACGGGCTGTTCTCAGACATCTCTCACACCGATACCGTGTGCGAACTATTCGACCACGACCTAAACCTCCTAATTAGCCAGCGCCGACGCAAGGTTGCAGTCTTCCTCGACGAAATTGAACGCATCCTTCCACCAGGCGCAACAAGCGCAGTTCAGAAATCATTTGTAAAGGTTTGGCGCATACTTCGCGGATTAGATCAACAATTCCCAGGGAGGTTGTCTTTCATTATATCTGGAACAAATCCGAAATGCGTAGAGGATTCCAAAGTTGGCGAGGACGACAACCCAGTTTACAATTATTTCACTCGGGAGTATCTGAAGCCCCTGAGAAGGGAGGAAGCCTACGACCTATTAACCACTATCGGCGGGAGGATTGGACTCCAATGGGACACCCCGTCACTCGCCGCTAGTTATGCCCAAACCGGCGGTCATCCAGCCCTGCTGCGAGCACTAGGATCCGCAGCCCATAACAAGAACATGAATCGACACCAAGCAACGAGGGTGCTTGAGCAGGATGTTCGGCTGCTCGCACAGGATCTACTAATCGAACGGTCCTCCCTTCTCGCTCAACTCGTCTCAACACTTAAAGATGAATACCGAGACGAATATTACCTACTCACTCTCCTGGCAGAGGGTAAAGTTCACGAGTTCGCAGAGTGGGCAAGGATCGTGCCTGGCGATGTAGCCCATCTAGTGGGCTATGGAATATGTCGAGATCCCCACACTACACCTAGCCTTTGCATCGATCTATTGCAGACCTACCTTCAGAGACAGCTCGGCAGCGCGAACCGACCCGCAAGACCATCACAATATAGTAATCGCCTAGACCCAGGCGACAAAGTCGGAGACTACACCGTACTACACTCCGTCGGATCTCCAGGAGGGTTCGCTACCGTATACAAGGCACAGGAAGAAGGTACCGAAAAATTCGTTGCGCTCAAGGTCGTGCGCAATGGAAAACTTAGCACGGTGCAGCGAGAGCTGGACATTCTACAAACACTCAATCATCCGAACATTGTTCGGATAATCGACGCCGGAAGCGTTCAGACAGGAGACCCATACATTGCAATGGAGTACATTGAGGGCCCGACACTTCGCAACTTCTGCGAAGCATCCACACGCCCCTCTGAGCACATGCTACTTAAGTGGTCAGTGGCATTACTCGAAGCACTGGAACGAATGCACCCGCGGCCGGCGGCCGTTGATGATCTGCGGAAGCGCCATGATGAACTTGACGGTGATGTCGCCCAAGCAATCTTCGAAGCACAACACGGAGTTGTGCACCGAGACATCAAACCAGCTAATATAATCTTGAGCACGAACCGTGGGCCCATCCTGATAGATTTTAATCTATCAGTGCGAGCTGGCGCCCCCGTCGAAACGGTTTCAGCCACCCCACACTATTTGCCGCCCGGCTTCATCATAGGCAACTGGACTCACGAGGTCGATCTCTACCAGCTCGGAGTCACACTTTTGCAACTCGCTGCAGGAGCAGAGATTGGCAAGGCAACCATTGCAGATCTAAAGCTGACCGCCGCACAGCTTCTGAGCGGACGGACGTTTGGGCTAGTAGATCGGCTGCTTGCGTTTCAAAAGCCCAACGGGTATCGACTTACGGGTGATGCGCTCCGGGATGCGAGAACAGCCTTGAACCTAGTATCTCGAAATAGCTAGCCCGATGAGAAGCTACCATTTATTCACAATCGAGAGCTCGCGTCAATCAATTCGTTTCGATACACTATAGTCGCACGGTGGCGGATCTCAGATTTGGCATCTATGAACACTTACTTACTCACAAAATCGCTAATCAGCTCCATCAGCTCGACCCGGCCCACGTCCAGCACCACCCCCTGGACCCCGCCGACTCCCACCACCCCCTGACCCGGCACCTCGCCGCCCTCATCAGCCGCGCGCTCCAGGCCGTCCCCAACGGCGACGACAAGCTGCGCCGCCAGGTCGACCTGACCAACCGGATCGCCGAGGCCATCGCCACCCTCAGCCCCACCGCCACCGACCATCACGACCTGGTCGCCGATGCCCGCAACCTGCTGCACGCCATCGCCGCCCCGCCCACCCCACCCGCGCAGCCGACCTTCCCGGCCCGGCCGACCACCCCACTCTCCACCGGCGCGCTGCTGGTCAAGGGCCGCCACCAGCCGCGCATCGGCCACGAGGTCACCCACGAGATGGCCTCGGCCGAGCGGGTCGACCTGCTGTGCGCGTTCATCAAGTGGCACGGGCTGCGCATCGTCGAGCCGGCCATCCGCGAGCTGATCGGCCGGGGCGGGACGCTGCGCGTCATCACCACCACGTATCTCGGCGCGACCGACCAGCGGGCGCTGGACCGGCTCGCGGAGCTGGGCGCCGAGGTCAAGGTCTCCTACGAGACCAGGACGACCCGGCTGCACGCCAAGGCGTGGCTGTTCCGCCGCGACAACGGCCTGACCACCGCGTACGTCGGGTCGAGCAACCTGTCGAAGGCGGCGCTGGTCGACGGGGTGGAGTGGAACGTCCGCATCTCCGACGTGGAGCAGCCGCACGTCATCGACACGTTCACCGCCACGTTCGAGGACTACTGGAACGATCCGGCGTTCGAGGCGTACGACGCCGGGCGGGACGGCGAGCGGCTGCGGCAGGCGCTCAGCGGGGAGCGGCGCGAGGAGTCGCCGACGCAGATCGCGAACCTGGACGTGCGGCCGTACCCGTACCAGGCGGAGATCCTGGCCGAGTTGGACGCCGAGCGGCAGGTGCACGGCCGGCACCGCAACCTGGTGGTGATGGCGACCGGGACCGGCAAGACGGTGGTGGCGGCGCTGGACTACCGGCGGCTAAACAGGAACAAGACCGTCGGCTCGCTGCTGTTCGTCGCCCACCAGGAGCAGATCCTGCGGCAGAGCCTGTCGACGTTCCGGCAGGTGGTGGGCGACGGCAGCTTCGGCGAGCTGCTGGTCGGCGGGAGCGAGCCGAGGAACTGGACGCACGTCTTCGCCTCGATCCAGTCGCTGCACCGCCGGGAGATCGACCCTGGGGCGTACGACATGGTGATCGTCGACGAGTTCCACCACGCGGAGGCGCCGACGTACGCGCGGCTGCTGGAGCGGCTGCGTCCGCGCGTACTGCTGGGGCTGACGGCGACCCCCGACCGGGCCGACGGCGGCGACGTGCGGCGGTGGTTCGACGGCCGCGCCGCCGTGGAGCTGCACCTGTGGGAGGCCCTGGAGCGGCAGTTGCTGGCCCCGTTCCAGTATTTCGGGGTGCACGACGAGGTGGACCTGTCGCACCTGCGGTGGCGGCGCGGCCAGGGGTACGACCCGGGCGAGCTGGGCGCGATCTACACCGGCGACGACGCGCGGGCGCGGCTGATCCTGCGGGCCGTGCGGGACACCGTGGACGTCGGGCGGATGCGGGCGCTCGGCTTCTGCGTGAGCATCGGGCACGCCGAGTTCATGGCGGACTGGTTCACTCGGCACGGCGTGCCGTCGGCGGCGGTGACGTCCCGGACGGACCGGGCGGCGCAGCACGGCCTGCTGCGCGACTTCCGGGCCGGGAAGCTGCGGGTGCTGTTCACCGTCGACCTGTTCAACGAGGGCGTCGACCTGCCGATGGTCGACACGATCCTGATGCTGCGGCCCACCGAGAGCGCGACGGTCTTCCTCCAGCAGCTCGGCCGGGGCCTGCGCCTGGACGACGACAAGCCCTGCCTCACGGTGCTGGACTTCATCGGCGGGCAGCACGCCAACTTCCGGTTCGACCTGCGCTGGCGGGCCCTGACCGGGGTCAGCCGGCGGGCGGTCAGGGACGCGGTCGAGCAGGACTTCCCCATGCTGCCCAGCGGCTGCCACGTCGAGCTGGACCGGGTGGCGAAGGAGGTGGTGCTGGCCAACCTCAAGAGCGCCCTGCCCACGTCGAGGAAAGGCCTGGTGGCCGAGCTGCGGCAGCTCGGGGACGTCGACCTCGCCGGGTTCCTGCGGGAGACCGGCCTCGATGTCGAGGACGTCTACCGGTCGGCCTCGGTCGGCGGGTGGACCGGGCTGCGGCGGCTCGCCGGGCTGGACACCCCGGCCCCCGGCCCGGACGACCGCGAGTTGGGGCGGGCCATCGGGCGGATGCTGCACCTGGACGACGCCGACCGGCTGGACCTGCTGGCCCGGGTCGCCGCCGGTGAGCGGCCGGAGCCGGGACGGCTGTGGGACATGCTGCACTTCGACCTGTGGGGTCCGCAGGCACCGTTGAGCGACCGGGACGCACGGCTCGCGCGGCTGTGGGCGGAGCCGGCGCGCTGCGCCGAGCTGCGGCAGCTCGCCGGGGTGCTGCGGGACCGCATCCACCGGGTCACCGTGCCCGTCGGCGCGCTGCGGGTGCACGCCCGCTACAGCCGCAACGAGGCGTGTGCCGCGTTCGGGATGCCGAACCCGGGGTCGCTGCGGGAGGGGGTGAAGTGGCTGGAGTCCGAGCGGGCGGACCTGTTCTTCGTCACCCTGGTCAAGTCGGAGCGGCACTACTCCCCCACCACCATGTACGCGGACCGGGCCGTCACCGACCGGCTGTTCCAGTGGGAGTCGCAGAGCACCACGTCGGCGGCGTCGGCGACCGGGCAGCGCTACGTCCACCACGCCTCGCGTGGCTCGACGGTGCACCTGTTCGTGCGGGAGACGCGGGTGCCGGACCGGGACCTGGGCGCGCCGGCCTACCTGTACGCCGGGCCGATGGCGTACCGGCGGCACACCGGGGACCGGCCGATGCGCATCGTCTGGGAGTTGGCGCATCCGTTGCCGGCCGACCTGTACGCGGCAGCCCGCGCCATCGCCGCATGAACGTCAGCTGTGCTGTGCCCGGTGGAAGACCGGTTGGGTGATCGCCCTGGTGAACTGCGGGCCCACCAGGTAGCGCTTCCCGGGGAGCCAGCCGTGGGAGTTGTCGCCGACCACGACGCCGAGCCCGGTGCGCGGGTCGAAGTCCGCGAACCGCGGGCCGCCGCTGGAGCCGCCGCCCATCACGCACTCGGTGCCCCACTGGCCGGGCGGCTCCGGCCACTCCTCGGTGGACTGCTGCTCCACCGCCGGGCCCGTGCAGTAGGCGAGGCGTTCACCCGTGTATTCGGGCAGGCCCTCGCGGGCCTTGTCCGAGCTGGCCCGTGGGTAGCCGAACTGGTGCACCACCCGCGCGCCGGGCACGTCGTAGCCGATCCGCTGGGCCGCGCCGACGGCGTCCTGCACCCGGCGTCCGTCGCTGTTCGGGTGGAGCACCACGAACGCCTGGTCGTACGAGTCGTAGAGGCTGTCGATCTGGTCGTTGCGCAGCCACGTCGAGGGGGCCACCGACAGACGGCCGACGAACGTGCCGTACGGCGCGCCGCCGTCCCGGTAGCCGGGGACGAACAGCACGTTGCTCGACCACTGGTTGTCCTCACCGATCAGGTCGGTGTTGTTCATGCAGTGGGCGGCGGTCACCACGGTGCTGCGGTTGGCGCTGTCGAGCACGGTCGCCGTGCAGCTGCTGTCCTCGCCGTGGTCGGTGAAGAAGAGCCGCCCGACGGTACGCGGGACGGCGTTCGCCCGCGTCCACGGTGCGCCGTCCGGCCTGGCGACGGCCGGCACCTCCGCCGACGGGGTCCTGAGCGCCGCGATCCGCTGCGGAGTCCAGTACGCCAGCACGGCCTGCTGCTCCGCCGCGGTGAAGGCCACGGCGTGGGTGGCGACGGGACCGGGCTTGGCGGCCACGGGCTGTGGGGCGGTCCCGGCCAGGGTGGCCGTCACGAGCACGGTGACCGCGCCCGCGACGCCGATGCGGCTGCGCCAGCCGAAAACTGGCTTCGATGTCATAGCGGGAGCGTAGAAACGGAATGTCAGGAACTGGTTCGAGCTGGTGGAACCGGCCCCATCACCCGCGAGGAGATCCTTCCATGCTCGACCACCTGGGCATCCAGGTCCGCGACGTCCCGGCCAGCGCCGCCTTCTACGACGCCGTCCTCGCGACGCTGGGCGCGCGCCGGCTGATGGAGTTCGGCGACGTGCTCGGCTACGGCGGCGACAAGCCCGACTTCTGGCTGAGCCCCACGACCGCCACGGGCGCCACGGGCGCGGCGCACGAGGCGCACATCGCGTTCACCGCCCCTGACCGGGCGGCCGTGCGGGCGTTCCACGAGGCGGCGGTCGCCGTCGGGGCGGAGGTGCTGCACGCGCCCCGGGTGTGGCCGGAATACCACCCGACCTACTTCGGCGCGTTCGTCCGCGACCCGGACGGCAACAACGTCGAGGCCGTCTGCCACGCCCCGGAGTGACGACGAGACCTTGGACAGTTGTCGTCACGGGCGGACTGAATAGTCACGGCGGACGACAACTGTCCAAGGTCCGGTAGTGGCGGTCGGCGGATGCCCACGGTCCGGGTAGGAGCGGTCAGCGGACCGGGTCGTGGGTGCCCCGGGGCACGTGCGGCTTGCAGCGGCGCAGCCGCTCGGCGGCCATCCGCCCGCCCACGGCCAGGCCGTGCCGCTCGACGGCGGCCAGCCCGTACGCGCTGCACGTCGGGGTGTAGCGGCACTGGCCCGGCCAGCGGTGCGACAGCCACCGTCGGTAGCCGAGGATCGCGGCCCGGCCGGCCCGGTCGACGACCGGCGCGCGGGTCGCCCCGGCGGCCACCGAGCCGAGGGTGAGCAGGAACGAGAAGAGCCCGAAGTCGCAGCAGTCCGGGCCGTCGCAGTCGCAGTCGGTGCACGAGTCGACGCCGCGCCGCTTCTTCTTGCGGTGGCGGTCCCGCTTGAGGTTGAGCATGCCGACGATGGTGCGGCACGCGCGCCACCTGACCGAACGGAGGAGTCAGGACCAGACCGTACGGCGCAGCCCCTCGTGGGCAGCGCAGACGTCGGGCCGCCCACCGGTGAGGGTGAGCGCGCCGTCGCGGCACTGCACCAGATAGCCCGTGCCGGCCCAGAAGTCCTGCCCGCAGTCGAAGTAGTCGCAGACCCGCACGTCGGGCCGGCGGATGCGGGAGCCGCCGCAGTAGTCGTACCCGAAGGGGTTGGCCGGCGCGCCGCAGAGCCCGTCGCGCTTCGCGGCCGGCGGGCCGGCGGGCGGCGGCGCGGCGGACGACGCGGCGGTGGACGACGCGGTGCCGTGCCGCGGCCTCGGCGACGCCGTCGGGCCGGGCCGGGCGGTGGGGAGCACGGCCGCCCCGGGGGTGGGCGCTGCGGTGGCGGCGGCGGCGACGTCCGAGCCGGGCCGCACCGGCGGGTCCGACTCGAACAGCGCCACGGGCACCAGCAGCGCCACGGCGGCGGCCACCGCGACGGTACGCCGACCGCCCGGCACGAGGGAGGTGATCCGGGCCTGCGCGGGGGTGGCGATGGCGGGGCGGAACGGCCGCGTCTGGTCGTGTTCGGCGATCAGCTCGTCGAGCTGCGCCAGGACCGCGCCCCGCTGCTCGATGGCCTCGGCGAAGGCCAGGGTGAGGGTGAACCGGAACTCCGCGGCGGCGTCGGCGGGCAGCAGCAGGCCGGAGGTGCGCCGCCGGTCGAGGACCTGGATCAGCGTGACCGGCGCCGCCGGGTCGTGGGCCAGACCGGTCATCCTCCCGTACGCCCAGTCGCGCCGGCCCCGCCCGCCGAGCAGGACGAGGCGGCGGTCGGTGAGCACGGCGAGGCCGGCGTCGGTGACCTTGACCCCGTCGGGGCGGCGGTGGTGCAGCGCGGACCGGCCGGGGTCGACGCACAGGTCGGGGGCGGGGAGCACGGCGGTGTGCCGCAGCTCGACCAGTTGCACGGCGGGCAGCGCCCAGAACACCCGCTCGCCGGGGGCGAGCTCCAGGGGCAGGCCGGCTCCGGCGGTGGCCTGCCGGCCGAAGTCGGCCGCCGCCGCGCGCAGCCGCCGCAGCTCGTCGTCGCGTCGCCGCCAGGCCCGCTCGGCGTCGCGGTACGTCCGCTGCCGCCGCTCGTTCTGCCGGTGCGCCCACCGGTACCGCCACGTGGGGGCCGCCGAAGGCCGCCAGGTGGAACCCGTCGAATCAGTCTTCGCCACGCCGACTCCTTCGCCGCGCGAGCCACCAACCGGGGTGTCACCGGGATCAACGGCAGCGACAAACCAGACGGACCCACCAAAACAGGCTAATCACCCGATCGGTGGACCAAACAGCACGGTAGGCGGATGACAGCGCGTCGATTCACGTTCCCCGCCGGGAACCGTGTGGGGAGGTGGATCACTGGGTATCGCCTTCCGCAGCCGGGCGCGGCGGGCGTGCCGGCACCGCCGACGCCGAGGAGGAGCCGTGGCCGACCCGGACCAGCACCCGCGCGTGGTGATCGGGGTCGACATCGGCACCACCAGCACCAAGAGCGTCGCGTACGACACCGACGGGCGACAGCTCGCCAGCCACTCGGTGGGCTACCCGCTGGACGAGCCGCAGCCCGGCTACGCCGAGCAGGACCCGCTGCTGATCTTCGACGCGGTGGTGGAGACGGTCCGCGCGGTGGTGGCCGAGCTGCCCGGGCCGGTCGCGGGGCTGTCGTTCAGCACCGCGATGCACAGCCTGATCGGGCTGGACCCCGACGGGCAGCCGCTGACCCCGTCGGTGACGTGGGCGGACTCCCGCGCCAGCCGGCAGGCCGAACGGCTGCGCGCCGCCCGGTCGGGGCTGGCGCTGCACCGGCGCACCGGCACCCCGGTGCACCCGATGGCGCCGCTGCCGAAGCTGGTCTGGTTCGCCGAGCAGGAGCCGAAGCTCTTCGAGCAGGTCGCGCACTGGGTCGGCATCAAGGACTACGTGCTGCTGCGGCTGTGCGAGGCGCTGGTCACCGACCACTCGGTCGCGTCCGCCAGTGGCCTGATGGACATCCAGACCGGCGCCTGGGACGCCGAGGCGCTGCGCATCGCGGGCATCACCGAGGAGCAGCTGCCGCAGCTCGTGGCGACCACCACGGTCCTGCCGGGGCTCACCGCCGAGTACGCCGCCGCCACCGGCCTGCCCGCGGACACCCCGATCGTGGTCGGGGCCGGGGACGGGCCGCTGGCCAACCTGGGGCTCGGCGCGGTGCATCCGGGCGTCGTGGCCTGCTCGATCGGCACCAGCGGGGCGATGCGGGTGATGGTCGAACGCCCCGCCGTGGACCCGCTCGGCGGGGTGTTCTGCTACGCGCTGACCGAGGACCGCTGGGTCGTCGGGGGCGCGATCAACAACGGCGGGATCGTGCTCCAGTGGGCCGGCGACGCCCTCGCCCCCGAGCTGGGCGAGGACTCCGAGGAGGAGCTGCTCGCCCTGGCCGCCCGCGCCCCCGTCGGCTCCGGCGGGCTGATCATGCTGCCGTACCTGCTCAGCGAGCGCGCGCCGCACTGGAGCGCGCTGCCGCGCGGGGCGTACGTGGGGCTGACCCACGGCCACCGCCGCGAGCACCTGGTCCGGGCGGCCCTGGAGGGGGTCTGCCAGCAGCTCGCCCTGGTGCTCGCGTCGGTGCGGTCCGCCGGCAACGAGGTGCGGGAGGTGCGGGCCAGCGGCGGGTTCGCCCGCAGCCCGCTGTGGCGGCAGCTGCTCGCCGACGCCCTCGGCATGCCGGTGCGCTTCCCCGCCGGGCACGAGGGGTCCAGCTTCGGCGCGGCGCTGCTGGGCATGCAGGCCCTCGGCCTGATCGCGTCCGTCGACGTCGCCGCCGACCTGGTCCGCATCGACGAGACGGTACGCCCCGACCCGGCCGCCGCTGCCACGTACGCCGCGCTGCTCCCCCTGCACGCCGAGCTGTACGACGCGCTCGTCCCGACGTTCACGTCGCTGCGGCGGCTGGCCCCGAGCCTCCCGCCGGAGCCGCCACCCACCGCCCCACCCATGTGATCGCCCGTGCCGCCGCCGGCACGGACGCCGTCCGAAGGTCGTGATAACCGTGGTCACACTGCCCGCCGCACCGGCGGAACCCCTCACCGACGCCGGTGACGCCCAACTGATCGTCGCGGCCGTCCTGGGCATCGCCGCGGTGGTGGTCCTGATCGCCTGGGGCAAGGTCCATCCGTTCCTGGCGCTGATCCTCGGCGCGGGCGTGCTCGGCGTCGCCGCCGGGGTGGGTGCCGAGGCGATCGTCACCTCGTTCAGCGGCGGCGTCGGCTCCACCGTCGGCGGGGTGGGACTGCTGATCGCCCTGGGTGCGATGATCGGCGGCCTGCTCGCCGAGTCCGGCGGCGCGGACGGCATCGTCACCCGCATCGTCGACCGGGTCTCCGGCCGGGGGCTGCCGTGGGCGATGGCCGGGGTGGCCGCCCTGATCGGCCTGCCGCTGTTCTTCGAGGTCGGCGTGGTGCTGCTGGTGCCGATCGTGCTGCTGGTCGCGAAGCGTACCGGCGTGTCGCTGATGAAGGTCGGCATCCCGGCGCTGGCCGGCCTGTCGGTGCTGCACGGCCTGGTGCCGCCGCACCCGGGGCCGCTGGTGGCGATCTCGTCGCTCAACGCCGACCTGGGCCTCACGCTGGGGCTGGGCCTGCTGATCGCCATCCCGACGGTGATCGTCGCCGGCCCGGTCTTCGGCAACATGATCTCCCGGTACGTGCCCGCGACCATCCCCGAGGCGCTCCTGCCGACCCGCACGCCGGCCGCCGTCGGCGGGGCGGAGCGGGGGGCGGCCGGGCCGGGGGCTGCCGGGCGGCGGCAGGCCGACGTGGACGGCGAGCTGCTCACCGAGGACGACCTGGTCAACCCGGGCACCGGCCGCCCCGGCGCGCCCGTGGACGACTCCGGGACCGAGACCGCCCGGCGGGCCCCGAAGTTCTGGCCGGCGGTGATCACGGTGCTGCTGCCGGTGGTGCTGATGCTGCTGCGGGCCATCGGCGAGCTGACCCTGGCCGAGGACACCGCGGGCCGCCGGGTCCTCGACATCATCGGCACCCCGATCGTGGCGCTGCTGGCCGGGGTGATCGTGGCCATGTTCACCCTCGGCTTCCAGGCCGGCTTCAGCCGCAAGCAGGTCTCGTCGGTGCTCGGCGGGTCGCTGCCGCCGATCGCGGGCATCCTGCTGATCGTCGCGGCCGGCGGCGGGTTCAAGCAGGTGCTGGTGGACGCCGGCGTGGGCAACCTGGTCGCCGACGCGGCGAAGGACGCCAGCCTGTCGCCGCTGCTGCTGGGCTGGCTGGTCGCCGTCGGCATCCGGGTCGCGACGGGTTCGGCGACGGTGGCCACGATCACCGCCGCCGGCATCGTCGCCCCGCTCGCCACGACCATGGACCGGCCGGGGGTCGCCCTGCTGGCCCTGGCGATCGGCTGCGGGTCGCTGTTCTTCTCGCACGTGAACGACGCCGGTTTCTGGCTGGTGAAGGAGTACTTCGGACTCACCGTCGGGCAGACCATCAAGAGCTGGTCGGTGCTGGAGACGATCATCTCAGTGGTCGGCTTCGCGGGCGTGCTGCTGCTTGACCTGCTGCTGTGACCTGCGGGCGGTGGGCGGCCTGCTCGCCAGTGCCTGCCGGAGGTGGGGATGGTCGTCGCGCTCCCTAGGGAGCTGATGTCGTGGATGATTCAGATCGAGGTCTCCAGACAGGCTGCCGGCCGGGAGCGCGCCGCAAACAGACCAGGCGCACGCCCGGTGCCCGACGGTGATGTCGTAAACGACTCAGCTCCCTAGGGGCCGGAAGGACCGAGGCCGGAACGACCGAGGCCGGACCACCGTGGACCCGCCCCGCCCCGGCCGGCGCGGGCCCGCGCCGGGCGATGACCAAGCCAACAGTGGGGCGACGGCCGGGCCGACAGCCGGGCGACGGCCGGCGGTGGCGTGACGGAAGCCGGGGCGCGCCGGGTGGAAGCCGGGCGGGGGGTCAGGTGCGGTTGCGGGCCGCCGGGGTGAGGGCGGCGCGCAGGCCGGCGAGGCCGGTGGGGCGGCCGTACCGCCAGCCCTGGCCGTGCACGCAGCCGATCGCCGTGACCGCCTCGTGCTGCCGGTCGGTCTCCACCCCCTCGGCCACCACGGTCAGGTCGAACGCGTCGGCGAGCCGGGTCACCATCTCCACCGTGGCGTACGCGCGGGAGTCCTCGCCGAGCCGGGCCACGAACGACCGGTCGATCTTGAGCTCTGTGGCCGGGATGCGGTGCAGGTAGCTCAGCGACGAGTAGCCGGTGCCGAAGTCGTCGATGGCGATGCGGATGCCCAGCTCGCGGAGCTGGCGCAGCCGGTCGAGCACGGCGTCGCTGCCCTCGATCAGGGCAGACTCGGTCAGCTCCAGGGTGAGCGCGCGGGGAGCGAGGCCGGCGCCGGCGGTGGCCGAGGTGACGGTGGCGATGAGGTCGGGTCGGCGCAGGTGCGCGGCGGCGATGTTGACCGCGACGGTGGCGTCCGGGTTGCGGTCCCGCCAGGTGGCGGCGGCCCGGCACGCCTCGTGGATCACCCAGCGGTCGATCGGCAGGATCAGCCCGGTCTCCTCGGCCAGCGGCAGGAACCGGGCGGGGGTGAGCAGCCCCAGCCGGGGGTGCCGCCAGCGCACCAGCGCCTCCGCGCTGCGCACCTCGCCGGTGGCCAGGTCGACGATCGGCTGGTATTCCAGGTGCAGCTGCTCCTCGTCGACGGCGCGGCGCAGGTCGGCGATCAGCTCGGCGCGGCTCACCGCCGCCTCCCGCAGCGCGGCCGTGCACGTGCGGTACGCGGACTTGCCGGCCGCCTTGGCCGCGTACATGGCGATGTCGGCGTCGCGGAGCAGGTCGGTGTGGGAGGCGTGCTGCGGGCCATACTCGGCGATGCCGATGCTGGCCGAGGGGTGCACGCCGGCCTCCTCCTCGCCGGGGGAGGGTTGCAGGGCGTCGAGCAGCCGTTCGGCCAGGTGCTCGGGGCGGACCTCCCGGTCGCCGTCGACGAGGACGGCGAACTCGTCGCCGCCGAGCCGGACGACGGTGCCGTCGTCGGCCACGGCCGCCTTCATCCGGCCGGCGATGCTGGTCAGCAGGTCGTCGCCGGTGACGTGCCCGAACCGGTCGTTGACCTGCTTGAAACCGTCCAGGTCGAGCAGCAGGACGGCGACCGGGGGCCCGTCGCGCAGCGCCCGGCGCAGCCGGCGGGTGAAGGTCAACCGGTTGGGCAGGCCGGTGAGCTGGTCGGTGTAGGCGAGGCGGCGCAGCCGGGCGACGAGCCGCAGGTTCTCGTTGGCGGCCAGCCCCTGCCGCAGCGCGAGCACCCCGAGCAGGGCCATCATGCCGACGAAGACCAGGTGCGGGGTCTGTCCGGTGGGCCGGCGGGCCAGCACCACCGCCACGATCGCGCCGCCCACCGGCAGGTAGGGCAGGGCGACGCGCCACCACGGCGGCAGCGGCGCCTCGACGGCCTCCTCGGCGGCGTCCCAGGCCGGGGGCGGCGGATAGTGGGCGGCGACGCCGATCAGCAGGTAGCTCAGCGGCCAGCACACGTCGATCGGATGGCCGGGGGCGTAGCTGCCGTGGGCGAACAGGGAGACGTACGCGGCGTCGGCGACCGCCCGGGTGCCCAGGCTCGCCCCGATCGCGGCGAGCGGCCGCCACATCGGGCGGGCCGGGCCGGCCACCGCGACGAGGATGGTCAGCTGCATCAGGTCGAGCATCGGGTAGAGCAGCCCGAAGGTGCGCACCGGGTCGGCCAGGTCGGCGTCGGCGATGTCCCGGAACACCACCACCCAGCCGATCGGGATGAGGGCGAGCCCGACGATCACCCCGTCGAGCACGGTGCGGGCCCGGCCGACGGCGTTGCGGGACGTGGCGGCGCAGCAGAGCAGCGCGGCGGTGCCGGTGCCGATGCCGAGGGTGAACAGCGCGCCGATGAGCACCGTGTGCGGCAGGGCGTCGTCGCCGAGCCGCTGGACCGTCCACACCGTCCGGCCGAGGGCGGCGAGGCCCATGGTGACGGCGAGCAGCACCCAGAACCGGCGCAGCGGCGCCGGGTGCCGGCGGGCGGCCCGGACGCAGGCGTGGCCGGCCCAGCCCGCCACGGCGATCGCGATGAGGTCGCTGACCAGGGCCGCGCCGGGCAGGGCGACGACCAGCCAGGTCAGCTCGACGAGCAGGATCGCCGCAGCCACGGCGAGCCCGGCCCGGCCGGGCCGGGCCGCCCCGGCGGGAGCCGCGCAGGCGGGACGTGCGTCGTGGGGCAGCACAGTGTCGTCCGGCTCTCTCTCCTGCGCGCACCCTCGACGGCGAGGACCGGTGATTGACGGCGAACCACGAAAGCGTAGCCAGCGGCAGGGCGGGCCGCCAGGCGGGTGCACAGAGGACGGTGGCGCGGCTCCGGCCGGCGCGACCGTCAGGCGAGCCGACCGAAGATCGGGTGGGGACTGATCTGGACCCGGGGCTCGGGCTTGCCGTACCACCGGGCGGCGCGGATCGCCTTCATCGCCGCCTTGCGCCGCTCGGTGTCCATCCGGTCGATGAACAGCACACCGTCGAGGTGGTCGGTCTCGTGTTGCAGGCACCGGGCCAGGTAGCCGGAGCCGACGACCTGCACCGGGTCGCCGTGCCGGCTGTATCCCTTGGCCACCACGTTCATGCGGCGCCTGGTGTCGAAGTAGAGACCGGGCATCGACAGGCAGCCCTCGGGTCCGTCCTGCTCCTCCTCGTCGGGGAAGCGCAGCACCGGGTTGACGAGGTGCCCCTTCAGGTTTTCGACGTGGTAGACGAAGACGCGCAGCCCGATGCCGAGTTGCGGGGCCGCGAGGCCGGCGCCCCGCTCGTCGTCCAGCGTGTCGGTGAGGTCGCGGACGAGCCGGTGCAGCTCCTTGTCGAAGGTGGTCACCTCCTCGGCCGGCTGGGTGAGGACCGGATCGCCGAGCAGGCGTACGGGCAGGACGGCCATGGGGGTTCCCCTCGGGTTGGCTTGACCCTCTGTTTGCAAAGCACGATACTTTGCAAGGTGACCGACGCGCAGACCCCCGGCGAAACCGACGCGCCGCAGCAGGGCGGGTTCGACCGGGTGGCCGAGGAGGCCCTGAGCCATCCCGTGCGGGCGGCGCTGCTCGACCTCGTCCGCCGGCGCGGCACCCTCACCGCCACCGAGGCTGCCCGCGAGCTGGGCGGCAACAGCGGCCAGCACTCCTTCCACCTGCGGCAACTCGCCCGCTACGGGTTCATCGAGGAGGCGCCGCACGGCCCCGGCCGGGTGCGCCCGTGGCGGCTGGCCGCCCCCGTCGCCGAGCCGGAGCCGCAGGAGGAGCTGTCCGGCCTGGCCCGAGGGCTGGAGGACGAGGCCTACCGCAACTGGCTCGCCCAGCGCGACCGGGCACCGCAGCGGTGGCGGCACGACGAGGCGTTCAGCCAGGTCCTCTACCTCACGCCCCGCGAGCTGACCGAGATCGGCGCCGCCGTCCGGGAGCTCGTCAACCGCTACCGGCACCGGGAGCACCGGCCGCTGACCCGGCCACCGGGCTCCGCGCCCGTCGCGGTCGTGGCCCGCCTGTTCCCGCTCCTCGAACCGGACCTCGCCGGGCCGGGCGGGGACCCTTCCGGCGACACCGGCCCGCAGAGCTGAACGTGCCGGCACCGCCGGGAGGGCTAACGCGCCGGCCACCGCCGGGAGGGCTGAACCCGCCGGCCACCGCCGGGAGAGCCGTCAGGCCCACTCCTCCGCCGGGTCACCGTCCGCCGGCCCGACAGCCGGGCCGGGGGCGGGATCGGAGAGGACGGGGGCGGCCGGCGGGCCACCGTGCGTCCACGGCGTCTCCTCCGGGGTGGGGAACGACCCCGCCGGCAGGAACCCGTCCGACAGGGTGGTGAGGCAGAGCCGCTCCCCCACCTCCGGCACCGTGCCCGGCGGGGCGGTCAGCCCCCGGCCCATCCCGCCGGAGAGCTCCAGCACCACCTCGGTCTTGCCGTCGGCCGCCGGGGTCAGGAACACCACCCGCGCCTTCTGCCCGGGCCGGGCCGGCGAGTACAGCGTCGCGCCGACCGGCACGGCCACCGGCTCGGTGGTCACCACCTGGATGCGGGGGCGCAGCACCGGGCGCTTGCCGGTGTCGTCGACCCGCGCCGGGTCGGTGAGCGTCACGTCCCCGACGAATGCCTCCCCGGCGAGCCGGTGCTCGGCCATCACCAGCGGGTCGTCGTAGGCGCGCTGCACCGCGTACGAGGCCGCGGCCCGCTCCAGCCGGTGCAGGCGCACGGCCGCCGCCACCGCGCCGTCGCGGCGCGGCTGCGGCCCGCCGCCGGCGTCGACGTGCTCCGCGTAACCGGTGAAGGCGTCCCGGTCGCCGGCCCACCGCCCCGCCACCCGCGCCCCCGGCGGCAGGGCGGCCAGCAGCCCCAGGCCGCGCCACACCAGCTCCCAGGTGGGCGCGAGCTGGCCGCGCAGCGCCAGCTCCAGCTCCGCGTACGCGGACCACCGCGCCGCCTCGTCGTCGGCCGCGTCGGCGTACGCGGCGATGGCCGGGGCGAGCACCCGGTTGTCGAACTCCGGGTCGGTGGCCGGGCCGGCGGGCGGGCAGCGCGCCGGGTCCTCGGCGCGGGCCGCCGCCTGTGCCCCGGTGAGCCCCGGCGGCGGGTCGAGCCAGCCCAGCACCGCCGGCAGGTGCTGGTCCTCCACCGCGCTCTGCCCGGTGGCCCAGTGCAGGGTCAGGGCGTCGGTCAGCGCCAGCAGCGCCGACGAGCCGGGCTGCTCGGCCCGCTCGGCGAAGAACGTCAGCCAGCGCCCGAGCAGCGGCACCGCCGGGTGCACCGGGTAGTCGCCGTCGGTGCGGCGGAACCGGGTGGAACGGCCGAACAGCCGCAGGAACGTCACCCCGCCCGGGTTCGGCACGACGAGCTGCGGCGCGTCGACGTACCGGTGCCGGACGTCGCGCCCCCGGTCGACCGCGACCGCCTCCGTGTCGCCCCGGAACGAGTCCAGGTAGGGCAGCACGATCCCGGCCAGCTCGGCGGCGAACGCGAACCGCTGGTCGCGGTTGCGCGGCTGCGGCACGATCAGCAGCCGGGCCGCGTCGGGGGCGTCGCCGACCAGCGCCGCGAGGGGGGCGTTCGCCTCGCCCGCCATCGTCAACGGCACCAGCACCAGCGGCCGGTCCGACAGGTGCAGGTGCCGGACGGTGGCCACCGGCTGCGCCACCCCGGCGGCGAGCGCCTGGGCCTTCGCGAGCGCGCGCAGCGTACTCATGCGGGCTGACCGGCCAGGGCGTCGGCGCGCAGCCGGGCCGCGGCCCGCAGCAGCGCGGCGGCCTCCGCCTGCCCGGGCGCGCCCGGGTCGGAGCCGGCGGCCAGCGCGAGGACCTCGGCCACCGTCGCGACCCCGCCGAGCGCCTCGCGGACGGGCCGGCCCAGCGCGGCCGTCTCGGCGCGGGTCTCGTGCCGGCAGAAGTACGCCAGCTCGCAGGCCGCGAGGCAGTCGGGGGCGTAGCGGGCCGGCACCGACGTCAGCGACCGGCGCAGCCGCTCGGGGTCGGTCGACGGGTCGGCGGTGAAGTCGGCGGGCAGCCTGGCCAGCAGGTCGTCGACGCGGGCCATCCGGTCGAGCTGGCGGCGCAGCACCAGTAGTTGCTTGCGCACGTCCACCAGGCTGGCGACGGGCCGGTTGGCGAAGTCGCGCGGGCAGACGAGCACCACGTCGGAGGAGACCAGCGCCGCGTCGTGCCCCTCGGCGGCGAGCAGCTCGCGCAGCGCGAGCACGTAGACGGCCGACTGGATCGCGGCGGCGGCCACCTTGCCCGGGTCGGCCTGCCCGTCGATCACCGGGAACGACTTGATCTCCACGACGTGGAACCGGCCGGCGAGGCGGGCCGCCACCAGGTCCGGCTCCAGGTGCACCCGCTGGCCTGCGACGTCGAGGCCGAGCAGCGGATGGTCGAACAGGGCGGCCGGGTCGTCGGCGCCGACCGGCGCGGCGGCGGCCAGCGCGGCACGGGACCGCGCGGCCCGGCCGAACTGGGCGGTGGCGTCGGGCGGATCGCCGCGGTCCTCCGCGCCCAGGTCCGTCCAGGTCGCCGGGCCGGTCGAGTCCACGCCCAGCCGCTCGGCGACCAGCCGCAGCAGCTCGGCCCCGCCGTCGGCCTTGACCAGCGCCTCGAAGGCGTTGCCCCGGGTGATCGCGAAGCGGGACTGCCCGAACCGGGCCGGGAACCCGACCCGCTCCGCCAGCCCCGGCTTGTCGGCCCCCGCGCTGTCCAGCACGGCCCGGCGGTCACAGCCGGGGTTGCCGGTCAGCGCGGCGGTCGTCCGGGCGTTGTGCCGGCGCGGCGCACCGCCGCCCCGGATCTCGGCCAGTCGCCGCGCGGTGCTCGTCACGACACGCCACCTTAGGCGGTCCGCGCCCGTTCGGCGCGGGCCGCGCCGCGACGGACCAGCACGGCCACCGCGAAGCTGGCGGCCAGCGCCGCCCCGGCCATCGCCCAGAGCACCGTACGCAGGCCGGAGGTGAAGCCCGGGTCGGCGAGCCGGCCGGCGGTGGTGCTGGCCAGCACCGCCCCGACCACCGCGATGGCGATCGTCTCGGTCGTCATCCGGGCGGTGTTGATCATGCCGGCGCCGGTGGCCGCCCGCGCCGGCTCGACGCTGCCGATCGCGATCGCGTCCAGCAGCCCGATCGACAGGCCGATGCCCACCCCGATCGTCAGCAGCGGCCCGGCCAGCGACGCGGTGCCGCTGTCCGGGGCGATGACGGTGGCCCAGGCCGCCCCGCCCGCGACCACCACCACGGAGCACACGATGACGACCGGGGCCGGCACCAGCCGGGTCAGCGCGCCGCTGAGCAGGGGCAGCACCAAGGTCGGCGCGGTGAGCAGGATCAGCGTGCCGCCGGCCGCGCCGGGGCTCAGCCCGACGACGGTCGTCAGGTACGACGGCAGGTAGACCAGCAGCGGCACCAGCACCGCGACGGTGGCGGCCGCCGCCAGGCAGACGCCGACGAACCGGGGGTTCGCCAGCAGGGCCAGGTCGAACATGGGCGCGGCACGGCGGCGCTCCACCCGGACGAAGAGCGTCAGCAGGGCGACCGCCGCGACGAAGGCCACCACGATCACCGGGGCGGACCAGCCGAACTCGGGACCCTGCACGAAGCCGAAGGTGAGCAGCAGCAGCGCGGCCGTGAACGACATGGTGCCGGGCCAGTCGACCCGCCCGGCGTGCGGCTGGCGGGACTCCGGCAGCAGCGGCACGATGCCGAGGACCGCGCAGGCGGCCAACGCGGGGACGGCGAACACGGCCCGCCAGCCGAACGCCTCGATCAGCAGCCCCGCGACCGACGGGCCGAGCGCGAGGCCGGCGCCGACCGCCGTGCCGAACAGGCTGAACGCGCGGGCCCGCCCCGCCCCCTGAAACGCGCTGGCCAGCAGGGCGGCGGCGCTGGTCGCCGCGGCGGCCGCGCCGACGCCGGCGAGCACCCGGGCCGCGTCGAGCAGCACGATGTCGTCGGCGAACGCGCCGGCCAGCCCGGCGACGGCGAAGAGCGCCAGGCCGGTGGCGTAGACGCGGCGGCGGCCGAGCAGGTCGGCGAGCGCGCCGGTGGCGAGCATGAAGCTGGCGAATGTGGCGTTGTAGCCGTTCACCACCCACTGCACCCCGGCCAGCCCGGCGTCGAGGTCGCGACCGATGTCGGGCAACGCGACCGACGCGCCGGTCAGCGAGATCGGCAACGACATGGTGGACAGCAGGACGGCGACCAGCACGACGGCCGGATGGTTGCGCACGATTCTCCCCGTTCTTCGCGGCGGCCCCAGCCTAGACATCACCAGCCGGGCACTTCCGGCATGGCGGGGCGTTCTCGTGGCACGCGGCAACAGGGCAACAGGGCAACAGGGCAACAGGGCATGATCGTCTGCTGATCATGGAGACGGTCAGCGGCCGGCGGAGCGGTTCCAGGGCGAGCGGGGCAGGGCGGTGCCGGCCAATGGGCGGCGGGCGCGGCGGGGCCGGCGGCCCGGAGTGCAGGACGGGCGGGAGATGGCGGGTGCGGGAGCCTCGGGCACCAGGACGGGGTCGCGGTCGGTCAGGAGGTGACGGCCGATCAGCCAGCAGAGGAAACGGGCCATCTGCGGATCAGCCGACCGGGAGGCGCGCGGCCTCGGCGGCGGAGATGTCGTACTGGGTGCCGCAGAAGGTGCACTGCTGGACGTGGCGGGTGCGGATCGGGATCAGCGGGATGAAGAAGAGGGTGAACTTCGTCGACCGGCGACTGATCACCTGGGCGGCGTGGTTGCCGCAGTTGCGGCACACCTGCTGTGCCACACCCGACCGGTCGACCTTGGTGCGGAGCCCGAATATGAAGAACATCGCCCCGCAGTACCCACCCGCCGCACTCCTTGCACCTGCCGATCCGGATCTCCCCCGCGGTGGGTGGGGCGGACCACAGCGCCGCAGCGCCGCCCCACCCACCGCCGCCGGTCAGGCGGACCAGTCCGGCCGCAGCGGGTAGCCGTTCGCCCCGCGCGGGCCGTTGCGGGTGGCCAGCACCTGGTGCAACTGGATCTCGTTGCGCTCGAACGCCAGCCGCGACCCCGCCATGTAAAGTCCCCACACCCGGGCGGTGCCCTGGCCGACCTCGGCCACGCACTCGTCCCAGTGCGCCACCAGGTTGCGGCACCAGCCGGCGAGGGTCAGCGCGTAGTGCTGGCGCAGGTTCTCCTCGTGGTGCACCTCCAGCCCCGCGTCGTGGATCTCGCTGATCAGCCGCCCGGGGCCGGCCAGCTCGCCGTCGGGGAAGACGTACCGGTCGATGAACGCGCCCGAACGGTGCGGGGCCCGGTTGTCGGCCCGGGTGATGCAGTGGTTGAGCAGCCGCCCGCCGACGCGCAGCCGGCCGCCCAGCGCCCGGAAGTAGGCCGGATAGTTGCGCACCCCGATGTGCTCGGTCAGGCCGATCGAGGAGATCACGTCGAACTGCTCACGCGGGGCGTCCCGGTAGTCCAGGTGCCGCACCTCGGCCAGCTCCGACAGCCCCTCCCGCTCGATGGCCGCCTGCGCCCACTGCGCCTGTGCCCGGGACAGGGTCACGCCCAGCGCCTTCACGCCGTATTCCCGGGCCGCGTGCCGGACCATGCCGCCCCAGCCGCAGCCGACGTCGAGCAGCCGCATCCCCGGCTTCAGCCCGAGCTTCCCGGCGACCAGGTCGTACTTCGCGGCCTGGGCCTGCTCCAGCGTGTCGTCGGGGCTGCGGAACACCGCGCACGTGTACGTCATCGACGGCCCGAGCACCAGCTCGTAGAAGGCGTTCGACACGTCGTAGTGGTGGGAGATGGCGGTGCTGTCCCGGATGCGGGAGTGCCGCAGCCCGTTGACCATCCGCTTCCAGCGCGGCGCGGCCTCCTGCGGCGGGGGCGGCGGCGGCATCAGCCGCTCCCAGCCCAGCCCGCGCACCAGGGCCAGCCCCTCGGCCAGCGACGGCGGGCGCAGCTTCAGCTCGTCCTTGAGCACCCGCAGCGCCTCGTACGGGTCGCCGGGGTGCACGCCGCCCAGCTCCAGGTCGCCGCTGACGTACGCCCGCGCCATGCCCAGGTCGCCCGGGGCGGTCAGCAGGTAGGACAGGCCCCGCTCGGTGCGGACGGCCAGGGTGATCCCGGCGTCGGCGGGGCCGACGGTGCTGCCGTCGTACCCCGTGATCCGGACCGGCAGGGCCCCGGCCGTGACGGCACGGACCACGTCGGCCACGGTCGGGGTCGCGCGCCGGCTCCCGGCCGGCGGGACGGACGGGACGTCGGCCGCCCCCTGTTCTCGGTCAATCAGGCTCATTTTCGCGCTACCGCCTTCTCGTAAAGTCCGGTGAGCCGGTGGTCCGGGTCGTAACGGTCCTTCACCGCGCGCCAGGTGTCCCCGCCGTAGAGCCGGTCGAACGCCTCGCGGTCGTAGTACGCGTCCGAGTACAGCGACTTGTGGCCGCCCGCGTCGGACACCGCGCGCTCGACCAGCCGGTTGACGTCGCCGTCGGCGGCGCCCCCGGTGATCGGCACGGTCCCCCAGAAGCCGATGTTGACGTAGTTCTGGCCGGGACGCAGCGGATATAGCGGCCAGGCCCGCGCCGAACCGGGGCCGGCCGGCTCGCGCAGCCGCAGCGGGCAGAGCCAGACGGGGGACATCCGCACCTCGCCGGCGAACCAGCGCAGGAAGCCGGCGGTGCCCTCCAGGGGGATCTCCACGTCCTGCACCACCCGCTCGCGGGCCGGCTGGCCGCGCAGCCGGTCGATGCGGGCCGCCACCTGGTGCCGGTGCTCCAGCCGGACGAGGCGGTGGTAGACGTCGCTGCGCCGCAACCGGGCCGGCCAGAGCCTCCGCACGACCGGGTGCTGCGCGCCGAACGCCGCCGAACACCAGAACCAGTCGGTGTCCCACCGCCACAGGTAGTCGTGGGTGGTCAGCCAGTCGCGGGTGCGCCGGGGCAGCGAGCGGTAATAGATGCCCTGGCCGGTGTAGTCGCTTACCTGCGGCGCGTCGTCGGTGAAGGTCGCCAGCACGAGGTACGCCTCGCCGGGGCTGAACATCACCCCGTCCATCGCGTCGACCGGCTCGCCGGCCCAGGAGCCGGTGGCGGTCACCTCGCCGATCGCCCCGGTCAACGCGTCGAGGTCGGTGAAGCGGACGTTGCGCAGGGCCACGTACGTGCGGACCGGGGCCAGCTCGATGCGCAGCCGGGTGGCGTAGCCGAGGCTGCCCAGCGAGTTGGGGAAGGCCGCGAAGAGGTCGGCGTGCGGCCCGTCGGGCCGGGCGGTGACGATCTCGCCCGCGCCGGTGAGGACGTCCAGCTCCAGGACGGACTCGTGCGGCAGGCCGTGCCGAAACGAGGTGGACTCGATGCCGAGGCCGGTGACCGCGCCGCCCAGGGTGATGGTGCGCAGCTGCGGCACCACCAGCGGCATCAGCCCGTGCGGCAGGGTCGCGGCGACCAGCCGCTCGTAGGTGCACATGCCCTGCACCTCGGCGGTGCGGGCGACCGGGTCGACGCCGATCACCCCGCCGAGGCCGCTGACGTCCAGGCCGGGGGCGCTCGGGGCGGATCTCGGGCGGAACAGGTTGGAGGTGCGTTTGGCCAGTCGAACGGTCTCGCCGGCGGGCACCGCGGCGTACGACTGCCGCAGCAGGTCCACCGCTCCGTCGTGGTCAACTGCATGATCCACACGGCCTGCGCGCATGAGATCACTGTACGCGCGAACGATCGTTCCGGTGGGGACGCTAACCTGGGGCGCATGCCGAAAGCCGTCTGGAACGACCTGGTGATCGCCGACAGCGACGACACGGTGGTGGTCGAGGGCAACCACTACTTCCCCCGCGCCGCCCTGCGCGACGACGTGCTCCGCGCGTCCACGACGCACACCTTCTGCCCGTGGAAGGGCACCGCCTCCTACTACTCGCTGGAGCACGACGGGCGCAGCAGCGCCGACGCCGTCTGGTACTACCCGGACCCGCTGCCGGAGGCCGAGATGGTCCGCGACCGGGTGGCGTTCTGGAAGGACGTCTCGGTCGTCGACTGAGCCGGCCCGCGCCGGCGCAGCAGCAGCGAGAGCCCGGCCGCGCCGATCGACAGCGCGCCCGCGACGTACCAGGCGACGGCGTAGTCGCCGAGCCGGTCGCGGACCAGCCCCGCCCCGGTCGCGGCGAACGCCGCGCCGAGTTGGTGGGCCGCGAAGACCCAGCCGAAGACCACCGCGCCGGACGCGCCGAACCACTCCCGGCACAGCGCCACCGTCGGCGGGACGGTGGCCACCCAGTCCAGGCCGTAGAAGACGACGAACACCAGCATGCTCGGCTCGGCGGTGCCCGCGAAGAGGCTCGGCAGCACCAGCAGCGACGCGCCGCGCAGCGCGTAGTAGGCGCCCAGCAGCAGCCGCGCGTCGAACCGGTCGGTGAGCCAGCCGGACGCGACCGTACCGACGATGTCGAACAGCCCGACCAGGGCGAGCAGCCCGGCGGCGGTGGTCTCGGCCATGCCGTGGTCGTGGGCCGCCGGCACGAAGTGGGTGCCGACGAGGCCGTTGGTGGTCGCGCCACAGATCGCGAAGCCGCCCGCGAGCAGCCAGAACGGCCGGGTCCGCGCGGCGGCGGCCAGCACGCCGACCGCCCGCGCCGCCGCGCCGCCCGTCGGCGGCGCGGGCGGGACCACCTCCGCCGCGCCGTAGGCGGGCACGCCGAGATCCGCCGGGTGCTCCCGCAGCAGCCACCCCACCAGGGGTACGACCGCCAGCGCGGCCCCGGCGACGACGAGCGCCGCCGCGCGCCAGCCGTGGTCGCGCACGAGCACGGCGACCAGCGGGAGGAAGACGAGCTGGCCGGCGGCCCCGCCTGCGGTCAGCACCCCGGTCACCAGGCCCCGCCGCGCGACGAACCAGCGCCCGGTGACGGTCGCCACGAAGGCCAGCGCCATCGACCCGGTGCCCAGCCCGACCAGCACGCCCCAGCAGAGGACGAGCTGCCAGCTCGCCGTCATGAAGACCGTCAGCCCGCTGCCGAGGGCCACCAGCACCAGGGCGACGGTCACCACCCGGCGGATGCCGAAGCGGTCCATCAGGGCGGCGGCGAAGGGTGCGGTGAGCCCGTAGAGCAGCAGGTTGACCGAGACGGCGGCGGAGACGGTGGCCAGCGGCCAGCCGAACTCGGCGTGCAGCGGGTGCAGCAGCACCGAGGGGGTGGCGCGGAAGCCGGCCGCGCCGACCAGCGCGACGAAGGCGACGGCGGCCACGGCCCAGGCCGGGTGGAAACGACGGGTACGGGTCACGCACCGAGTCTCGGGCCCCGACCGCCCGGCGACGAGTGGCCGGAATGCCATGGTGCGCAATAATCGGGCCATGACGTTCGCCCCGCACCGGGTCGCGGTGCTCGCCGTGGACGGGGTGGTCGGCCTCGACCTCGGCACCCCGGCCCAGGTCCTCGGCGCGGCCCGCACCCCCGACGGCGACCGCTTCTACGCGGTAGGCACCTGCACGGCAGGCGGCCAGCCGGTCCGCAGCACCGCCGGCTTCCAGGTGCTGCCCGACCACGGGCTGGAGCTGGTCGCCGCCGCCGACACGGTGGTCGTGCCCGGGGTGCACGGCGGCGGGCCGATGACCGACGGCACGGTGGACCCGGCCGTGGCGGCGGCGCTGCGCGACGCCCACGCCCGGGGCGCCCGGGTCATGTCGATCTGCACGGGCGCGTTCGTGCTCGCCGCCGCCGGCCTGCTCGACGGCCGGCGGGCCACCACCCACTGGGCGTACGCGGGGCTGTTCCGCCGGCTGCACCCCACGATCGAGCTGGACCCGGAGGTGCTCTTCATCGACTCCGGCGACGTGCTCACCTCCGCCGGGGTCGCCGCCGGCATCGACCTCTGCCTGCACGTCGTGCGCACCGACCACGGCAGCGACGTGGCGAACCGGGCGGCCCGGCGCTGCGTGGTGCCGCCGTGGCGAGACGGCGGGCAGGCCCAGTACATCGAGCGCCCGGTGCCCCGCGACCCGGCCAACGGCACCGCCGCCACCCGCGAGTGGGCCCGGCAGCGGCTGCACGAGCCGGTGGCCCTGCGCGACCTGGCCGCACACGCCCGGATGAGCGTGCGCACCTTCACCCGGCACTTCCGCTCGGAGACCGGGCTCAGCCCGGCCCAGTGGCTGCTGCAGCAGCGCACCGACCACGCCCGGCTGCTGCTGGAGACGACGGACCTCAGCGTCGAGCAGGTGGCCCACCGGTCCGGCTTCGGCACCGCCACCGCACTGCGCCAACGCCTGCACGGCCGGGTCGGCGTCTCCCCGTCGGCATACCGCAGGGCCTTCCGGACCCGCGCCTGACCCAGCTCGGTGACACGGCGTAACTCCTTGACCGCCGCGTACGCCCGCCCGGCCGAGCTGACGCTGCGTCACCCTCCTTCCACCTCGCCCCACCGATCCCCTTCCCTTTGCTCTGCACCCACCCACGCAGCACCGCCGTTGAACTGGCCAGATACCCAAGGCGCGAGCCTTCGGGTGGGGGCGAGGCGATTGCGCAGCGTAAGTGTTGCGTATGCGGGTGCAGAGCAAAGGGAGGCGCACGGTTGTGTGGCCCCGGCGGCTGCGGTTGCAGCGTGTCACCTGCCGGTTGGTGGGGTGGCGCGTGCCGAAGGCGATTCGGCTCGGTGCTCGGGCGCGGCTCCCGGCCCAGCCGCGCCTGCCAGAGCTGCCGGGCCTCCGGGCCGCCGCCGTCGTCGCCGTTGCCGTCGCCGTCGCCGTCGCCGGGTCAGGCGCGGTGGGCGTGGAGCTGCGGGCGCAGGGCCCGGAGCTGGGCGAGGTGCTTCGGCAGGTGGACCCGGGCGTGCAGGTCGAGGGTGCGGGCCCAGGGCAGGGTCTCGTCGACCCGCAGGTCGACGTCCTCGTGCAGCCTGGTCTCGACCGGCGTCTGCGCCGCCGGGCCCAGCCGGTCGACCAACGCGCAGAGCCGCCGGCTGGTCTCCCGCAGCCGGTCGGCCAGCCCGCCCAGCGCAGCCGACCCACTCAGCGCAGCCGACCCGCCCGCCGCCGGCCATCCACCGCCCGCACCCGGGTCGGCGTACTCGGCGACGAGGGCGTCGAGTTGCGGGCGGTGGATGGCGTCCAGGTCGTAGTACGCGAACGGGGAGCCGGCGAGCACCGCCTCGGTCGCCTCGCTCATCAGCTCGTCGTTGGCCACCAGGTGCGCCACGATCTGCTCGGCGCTCAGCTCCCCGTCGCTGGGCGGCTCGAACCCGCCGGCCGCCACCTCGGCGAGAACCTCGTCGTACGCCCGCCGCAGAGCCTCGCTGTCCACCGTCCCAGTCAACCCCGGTGCCGGCCCGGCCGGGCAGCGCTACCGCACCGGGGTCACCCGGACGGGACCGGGTCACCGGCGCAGCCGGGCCGGCGGGCGCTCAGCGGCGGCCCCGGCGGGCGCGCAGGTAGTCGCTGACCACGTACTCGCCGAGGTCGCCGAGGTCGGGGGTGAACATCCGGCCCCGGGACCGGCGGGCCACCGCGTCGACGAAGCGGCGCAGGCCGGGATCCTCGCCGAGCATGAACAGGTTGAGCGTCGCGCCGGCCCGGGTCAGCCGGTCCACCTCCCGGATCGTCGCCGCGATCGTCTCCTCCAGTGGCGGCCAGTGGAAGTACGCCTGGCCGTCGTCCGGGTCGAGGTGGGCGGTGGGCTCGCCGTCGGTGACCACCAGGACCACCGGCTCCGCGCCCGGGTGCCGGCGCAGGTGCCGCCCCGCCAGGCGCAACGCGTGCTGGAGGTTGGTGCCCTGCTGCAGGTCCGGCTCGACGGCCGCCAGCTCCGCCTGGGTCAGCGGCGCGGCCTGCCGGCCGAACCCGATGATCTGCAGCGCGTCCTGCGGGAAGCGGGTCGCCATCAGGTGGGACAGGGCCAGGGCCGTCTGCTTCATCGGCCCCCACCGCCCCTGCGAGATCATCGAGTACGACAGGTCCACGCACAGCGCCACCGCCGCCGACGCCCGGCGCTCCGTCTCCGCCACCTCGAAGTCCTCGGCGGCGAGCTGGACCGGCACCGACGGCCCCGCCCGACGGACCGCCCGGTGCAGGGTGCGCACCACGTCGATCGGCTGCTCGTCGCCGTACTCCCACTGCCGCGACGCCCCGCTGACCTCGCCGGCCGCGCCCGCCGTACGCAGGTCGTGCTGGCCACGCGGCCCGGCCGTCAGGTCGGCGAAGACCTGGCGCAGCGCGGTCCCGGCGAGCCGGCGCAGCGCCTTCGGGCTGAGCGTCAGCCCGTCGGCGTCCCGGGTCACCCAGCCCTGCCGGCGCAGCTCCCGCTCCAGCTCCCGCAGCCGGCGCACGTCGTCGGCCGCGTCGCGGCCCAGCGTCCGGGCCACCGCCTCGACGTCCACGTCGTCCAGGGTCGCGCCAGGATGCTCCTGGTCCAGGGCGTCGAGCAGCTCGTCCAGCTCGGCGATCTCGGCGAGCGCCCCGGTCGCCTCGCCGTAGCCGAGCGGCTGCTCGCCGCGGACCCGCTCGCCGCCGCCCCGGTGCAGGTCGGGGCGCAACGCCCGCAGGTTCGCGTCGAGCGCGGCCAGCTCGCCGGCCAGCCGCTCGCCGAGGGACTCGCGCATCAGCCCGGCCAGCTCCTCGCGCTGCCGGTCCGACAGCGACCGCATCAGCCGTTCCCCGGCCGCCGCCCGCCGGGCCAGCACGTCGACCAGCTCGTCGACGTCCCTCGGCTGCTCCGGGAAGAACTCGCCGTGGCGGCGCATGAACTCGGCGAACGCGTCGGTGGTGTCCTCCGACCGGGCGTGCCGGGCCAGCAGCTCGTTGAGGTCGCGCATCATCTCCGCGAGCTGCCGCTGGACCTGCGGGTCGCCGGCGGCCCGCGCCGCGTCGCGCAGGCCGGCGAAGCGCTGCTCCAGCACGTCGCCGCGCAGCCCGTCGAGGATCCGCTGGTACGCCTGCCGGGCCTCCTCGCTGGCCCACTCGTAGCCCGCCAGCTCCCGCACGGCGCGGGCGGTCGACCGGGGCAGGTTGCCCAGCACCGCCTCGGCGAAGCGGGCCGCCTCGTCGTCGCGCCCGCGCAGCTCGTCCCGCTCGGCGGCGAGGGCCTGGTCGAGCAGCGCCCGGGCGCGGGTCACCGCCCCGTCGAGGTCGCCCCGGCGCAGCGCCTCGCGGCGCAGCCGCCGGGCCCGGGCGGCGAGGTCGTCGAGGCCGCCGCGCCACTGCGGGCCGCGCCGCAGCAGGTCGCGCAGCGCCTCGCGGAGATTGCCGCCGGCCAGCACCTCCGCGCCGACCGAGTCGACGGCGGCCCGCACGTCGTACGGCGGGGCGAGCGGGTCGGGGCCGCCGCGCCACTGGCCGTACCGGAACCGGTTGCCGGCCACCTCAGCCCCGGCCGCCGTAGACGGTGCGCCCGGATTCGGTGACGTCCTTGCCCAGCCGGCGAGTCAGGTGCAGCCCCTCCAGCACGAACTCGACGCCGGCCGCCGCCTGCTCGGGCGTCGGCGCGTCGCCCAGCCCGAGCCGGTCGAGGGCCTTGGCCAACCCCGGCACGGTGCCGACCTGGCGCAGCAGATCGGCCGAGGCGACCAGTTCGCCGGTCTCCACGACCCGGCCGTCGTCCACCAGCGCGGTGAAGCCGGACAGGTCCAGCCCGGCGAGCCGGGCCCGGAACGTGTCGGCGGTCGCGGTACGCAGCAGGTGGGCGAGGATCTCGACCTCCCGCCCGTCCTCGCCGCTCTCGAACTCGACCTTGCCGCGCAGCGTGGAGGTCACCGACACCGCGTCGCCGACCCGCGCGACGGGCGTCTCCTCGCGTACCCCGTCGGTGGTGGCGTCGGCCGCGAGCAGGCCGGAGCGGCGCAGCGCGGCGGCGGCGACGGTCTCGGCGGCGGCGATCGCAAACCGGGCCGAGACGCCGGAGCGCTGGTCGACCGACGGGGAGTCGCGCACCGCGCGGGCGAACCGGGCCAGCACCTCCAGCACGTGCTCCGGCACGTCGGCGACCAGGTCGGCCTCCTGCCGGATCAGGGCCAGCTCCAGCTCCAGGCCGAGCGGGTAGTGGGTGTGGATCTCCGCGCCGAAGCGGTCCTTGAGCGGGGTGATGATCCGGCCCCGGTTGGTGTAGTCCTCCGGGTTGGCGCTGGCCACCAGGAGCAGGTCCAGCGGCAGCCGCAGCTGGTAGCCGCGCACCTGGATGTCGCGCTCCTCCAGCACGTTGAGCAGCGCCACCTGGATGCGCTCGGCGAGGTCGGGCAGCTCGTTGACGGCGAAGATGCCCCGGTTGGTGCGCGGCACCAGCCCGAAGTGGATGGTCTCCGGGTCGCCGAGGGTGCGCCCCTGGGCGATCCGGATCGGGTCGACGTCGCCGATCAGGTCGCCGACGCTGGTGTCGGGGGTGGCCAGCTTCTCGCCGTACCGCATGCTGCGGTGCAGCCAGTTCACCGGCAGGTCGTCGCCGGCCTCGGCGGCCAGGGCGCGGGACGCGGGGGTGAGCGGGTGCATCGGGTGCTCGTTGAGCACCGAGCCGGCGATGACCGGGGTCCACTCGTCGAGCAGCGCCACCAGGGAGCGGATCAGCCGGGTCTTGCCCTGGCCGCGCTCGCCGAGCAGCACCATGTCATGGCCGGCGAGCAGCGCCCGCTCGACCTCGGGCAGCACCGTGTCGTCGTAGCCGACGATGCCGGGGAAGCGGTCCCCGCCGGCGCGCAGCCGGGCGAGGAGGTTGTCGCGGAGTTCCTGCTTGACCGTGCGGTAGTGGTGCCCGGCGGCCCGCAGCGCGCCGAGGGTGGCGGGCAGGTCGGCGGGCGGGACCGGGAGAACCTGGTTGGGCTCAGTCACCCGACCCACGCTAGCGCGGCCGTGTTGCAAGGAAGGGCCCCCTGTTAACGCATTCTGTAGAGGAAGGGCCCCTTCCTAACCGCCGTGAACGGCGGGACCGGCGCGACGAGACGGATCACCGATTGACAAATTGATTGGCGCACATCGATGGTTGGAGCGCTCCCAACCACACCACTCGCCGCTCCCGTCCCGGAGGCCGCCATGAACCGTCCGCGTCCCAGATTCCGTCCCGGCCTGCTGGTGCTGGCCGGCGCGCTGCTGCTCGCGCCCGTCGCCCCGAGCCTCGCCTCGGCGGCCACCGCCGCCGAGGCGGCGGGAGCAGCCGGTGCCGCCGCCCCGCCCGCAGTGGTGCCGGCCTGGACGCCGGCTCCCCCGACGCCGAGCACGACGCCGATGAACCCGACGCCGACGCCGACCACAGGCCCGCCGTACCCGACCGACTACCCGACCCCCACCCCCACGCCGACGACCGCGCTCCGCTGCTCGGCGACGTGGCGGCTGGTCAGCGACTGGCCGGGGGCCTTCCACGCCGAGGTGACGGTGCGCAACACCGGCACCTCGCCGATGGCCCGCTGGGCGGTGCGCCTGACGCTCCCCGAGGGCCAGGGCGTAAGCGACATCTGGAGCGCCACGCTCGCTTCGACCATCGACGGCGTGGTCACCATCGGCAACGCCGAGTGGAACGGCCGGATCGCCCCGGGGGCCAGCACCGCCTTCGGGATGATCGGCACGGGCCCCGCCACCGCACCCACCCTGAGCTGTATCGCCGTCTGACGGCCGCACGATGGCCGGGGCAGCGCCGACGAGCTGCCGCTGTCCCGGCCACCGGCCCGGCGATAGGGTCGGAACCGTGACCTACCTTGCCTCGGACGAGCGCTACCAGACGATGACCTACCGGCGCAGCGGGCGCAGCGGGCTGCGGCTGCCGGCCGTATCGCTCGGGCTGTGGCACAACTTCGGGCCGGACCGGCCGTACGAGCGGCAGCGGGACATCGTCCGGCGCGCCTTCGACCTCGGCATCACCCACTTCGACCTGGCCAACAACTACGGCCCCCCGCCCGGATCGGCGGAGGAGAACTTCGGCCGGATGCTCGCCACGGACCTGAGGCCCTACCGGGACGAGCTGGTGATCTCCAGCAAGGCCGGATACGACATGTGGCCCGGCCCGTACGGCGAGTGGGGCTCCCGCAAGTACCTGATCGCCTCGCTGGACCAGTCGCTGCGCCGGATGGGGCTGGACTACGTCGACATCTTCTACTCGCACCGGTTCGACCCGGACACCCCGCTGGAGGAGACGATGGGCGCGCTGGACGCGATCGTCCGCTCCGGCAAGGCCCTCTACGTCGGCATCTCCAACTACGACTCGGAGAAGACCGAGCGGGCCGCCGCGATCCTGCGGGACCTCGGCACGCCGCTGCTGATCAACCAGCCGTCGTACTCGATGCTCGACCGCTGGACCGAGCGCGACGGCCTGCTGGACACGCTGGAGCGGGTGGGGGCCGGCTGCATCGCGTTCAGCCCGCTCGCCCAGGGGCTGCTCACCGACCGTTACCTGGGCGGCATCCCCGAGGACTCCCGGGTGCGCACGAGCGTCTTCCTCAACGAGAGCGACCTCGACGAGCAGAGGATGGCCACCATCCGGGCGCTCGGCGGGGTGGCGGCGCGGCGCGGGCAGTCCCTGGCCCAGCTCGCGCTCGCCTGGGCGCTGCGCGACCCGCGCATGACCAGCCTGATCATCGGCGCGAGCAGCGTCGCCCAACTGGAGGCGAACGTCGCCGCCCTGGACAACCTGGACTTCACCGCCGAGGAGCTGGCCGAGATCGACGGCCACCTCGGCTGAGCGTCACCACCCGAGAGGGTGGGGTGCGGTCGGAAATGGGAGATCTTGGAAGCAAAGGGCCCCTCTGGGGGCCGAATTCTTCCAAGATTCACCCTGGTCGCCGCTCGTCGGCGCGCTCGCGGGTCCCGGGAACCACCTGCCCTTCTGCCGCACCTGGACAAGAAGCCAGGGCTGGAGGAGGGGTGGCTCAGGGTGCGGGCAGGAGCTGATTCGTCAGCTCGCCGGGCCAGCCTTCACCCCGGCGACAAAGCTCGCCCAGGAGCGGCTGTCGAAGGCGAGCGTCGGGCCGGTGCGGTCCTTGGTGTCGCGGACGTCGACCGCGCCGCCGACGAACCGCACCTCCACGCAGTTGGCGTTGTTGGAGCTACGAGAGGACTTGAACCAGCCCTCCCCGGAGTTGTACGACGGACTCACGTCATCTCCTTGGCGATCTGGCGGATCAGGTCAATCGAGTCTTCGGAGCGTAACGCGCGCTCCCACGCTTCCTCGAAGGTCACCTGGTAGTCGTTTACCCGCATGGATTGATCGATGATGTCGATGGAGGTCAACACCTCCTGCCAGACCAGGTCAGGCAGCCTTGGCGACGGGAACGACAGGATCTGGAAGGAGCCGCCCAGCGCAGGATGCGCCCCGGCGGCGAAGGGCAGCACCCGGATGTCGATCTGTCCAGGCCGCTCGGCCGCCATCTCGACCAGGTGCTCAAGCTGTGCCCTCATCACAGCCGGGCCGCCCACCTGCTGGCGTAACGCGCCCTCGCCGAGCAACGCCGCTACTCGGATGGGGTGCTCGGTGTGGAGTCGTGCCTGCCTGGCCATCCGGGCTGCTACCCGCCGCTGCACCTCGGTGAGCCGAATGGTGGTGGTCCCGCCCCCGATGACCGCTCGGGCGTACCCCTCGGTCTGCAACAGGCCGGGCACCAACTCGCTGTCGTAGAAGCGGATCTTCTCGGCCCCGGCCTCGTAGCCGAGGAAGCGGATGAACTCGGCCGGAAAGAGCTGGGAATACTCGTGCCACCAACCGCGCCGGCTCGCGCCGATGCGCAGCTCCTCCAGCTCTGCCGCCTCCTCCGGCTCCAGCTCGTAGACATCGATGATTCGGGCCAGCCGGGCAGCGGGGAGTTTCACCCTGCCCGCTTCCACTCCCGAGACATACGTCTGGATGATGCCGATGGCGCGACCGGCTGCCGCTGCGGTCAAGCCGATCTCCTCGCGGCGCTGACGCAGCCGCAGTCCCAGTTCCCAGGCTTGCACGACCGGCGACGGCTCCACACGGGCCGACGATCCGCGCGGTCCCGGCGCACTCGATGACGTGATGGGCATTGCCTCCACCTCTCCTCGAAGAACACCCTAAGTATTCCTATCACCACTCTTGATAGCAAGAAGGATCTAGTGCAACCTCACCTATGGCCCCTAAGCACGAACGAGTAAGAGGAGGATGCATGTTGAACGAGGTCAGGTGGATTGGTCTGGAGCCGGAGGTGCGGCACGCGTTCTCGCTCTGCCGGGTGCGCGAAGCGGGCACCCCCGACGAGTGGTACGACCTGCTCGGGGTCGTCCGGGTGCCTGTCGACCGGCAGGTGCCGGACAAGCTGCGCGACGGGCTGCTGCCCTGGGCGCTGGCCACCCTGGCGGCCGGTGGATACGGCTTCGGCCGCTACCACGCCGGCTACTCCACCCTGGACGAGGACGGCGAGCCGGACAAGGCCCTCGCCAGCGAGGACATCAACTGGTCCGGCAGCGGCATCCTGATCCCCGCCGATCAGCCGCCGGGCTCATGATCCGCTCCATCGTGACGGCCGACAGCCTGGCCTTGACCCCTGACATCGGTCGGACATATGTTCGACCGATGATCCCCGTCGGAAATTCCCACCAGCGGCAACGGCCGGGAGGTCCGGGCCAGGAGGGCAGGCCGGGGCCTACGATCGTCCGCATGGACACGGCGATGACCGAGCGGGCTGCACTCGTAGCCCTACTTCGCCGCCCCCGCGTGAACTGGTCGGAGACGGCCCTGGACATCCAGGACAACGGCAGCGCCAAGGCCGTCCTGGACCGCACGGTCGGCCACTCCGACACGCTCTTTCCGGACGATTCGACCACCGACCTGATCGACGCCGCCGCCACCGAGATCGTTGGCTGGCAGGCGGACGGGATCGGCGTCCACGCCTTCTTCGACGCCACCTACCCGGCCCAACTGCTCGGCATCCGGGAGATGCCGCCGCTCCTGTTCAGTCGAGGTGACCTGCGCCTTCATGACCGGGCGGTGGCCGTCGTCGGCAGCCGCAGAGCAAGCGCGGACGGGCTACGGATCGCCCGTGCCGTCGCCACCACCCTCGCCGGGCGCGGGGTGACCGTGGTCAGTGGGCTCGCCAGCGGCATCGACACCGCCGCTCACTCCGCCGCGCTGGAGGCAGGGGGGCGCACCGTCGCCGTCATCGGCACCGGCATCCGTCGGTACTATCCGCCGGACAATCGGCGCCTACAGGACCACATCGCCGACGTCGGGCTGCTGATCTCCCAGTTCTGGCCCGATGCCCCGCCCAGTCGGCAGAGCTTCCCCATGCGCAACGCCGTAATGAGCGGATACGCGGTCGCGACCGTCGTCGTCGAGGCGGGCGAGACCAGCGGAGCACGGATCCAGGCCCGGCTCGCCCTCCAGCACGGCCGCCCCGTCGTCCTGACCAGTCAGGTCATGCGGTGCGACTGGGCCAGGGCGTTCGCCGAGAACCCCGGGGTCTACGTCGTCCACGGCACCGCGCAACTGCTGGAAGCCGTCGACGACATCCTCAGCTATCAGCCCACCGAAGCCGGCTTGGAGAACTTCCCTGACTTCGCCCTCCGCTGACCAGCGCTGGAGCACCATTCACCGGTACGTCGAAGTCCAGCGCGGTTACCTGCGCAACCCGCTGCCGGCGTACCCCTGGATCTGTCCCACATGCCGCGGGGTGCGCAGCGAGGGTTACGCGCTCTGCTTCCGCTGCCAGTCCCACCTGAGCCGCTCGACCGGCGCCCTCGCGGACCTCGTGCTACCGATCTCCTACTCGCCACGCACCTGGCAACACCATTACAACCTCAGGACGTACAAGGGCACGGCCCGTTCCGAGCAGGCTCGACGAAGCCTGCTCGCCGTCCTGCTGCTCTTCCTGCGCGACCATCTTGGCTGTGTGGCGACCCGCACCGGCGCACCGCCAACTCATGTGATCACCGTCCCCAGCACCCGCCGCCCTGGCGTGCACCCACTCACCGACCTCGTCGGCAGCCGGCTCCATCTGCCCTGGATCGACAGCACGGTCAACCCGAGCTACGGGCCGGACGACCACGACTTCCACGCCGACTGGTTCGCCCCGGCCCTCCCCTCGTCCTCCTCGCCGATCCACGCACTGATCCTTGAGGACACCTGGACGACCGGCGCCCGCGTGCAGTCGCTGGCCTACGCCCTGAAGGTAACGGGTGTCACCACCGTCGCCGCGATCGTTCTCGGCCGGCACGTGGATCCGACATACGCGCCGGCAAGGCGGCTGATGGATGCCATCGCCGAGCCCGTCTTCGACCCCATTCGATGCGCAACGGAGACCGGCTGAGGCGGCTCACCAGACCCGGCGGCGGCCCGCGCGGTGGTTGCGTACCCCGCAGGGGCGGCCGGGTGGCGGGGTGGCGGGCCGGCGCAGGCGTACGACCAGGGCGGCCAGCAGCACGACCAGCGCGACCGCCACACCCGCCGCGACCGGCCACCCGCCCGGGCCGAGCCGGCTCACCGACGACACCGGCACCCCGGGCGCGCCCCCGACGGTCTCGCCCAGCGTGCCCGCGTCGGCGGCCAGCACCTCGGGCGCGTCGGCCGGCCCCGACTCCCCCGCGGAGGCGGCGGCGGTGGTCGCCGGCTTCTCCGCCGCCGCGCCACCGCGAGGGGCCGCAGCTTCGCGGTAGATGACGTCGGAGCAGGAGTAGTACGTGTCCTGGGTGTCGGAGTTCTGCCAGATCGTGTAGATGAGGTGCCGCCCGGCACGGCCCGCCGGCAGCCGGCCCGTCATCGTGTACGCCCCGTCGCGGATCGGCGGGTCGGTCGCCGTGAGGAACGGCTCGGCCTCCAGGTCGACCCAGGTCAGCCGGCGCTTCGGGTCGTAGTCGTCGACGGTCGAGTAGAGCCGGAACGTGCCCCGGTGCGGGATCGTCGTGCGGTAGCGGAAGGTGAACTTCGCGCCCGCCGTCAGCTCGGTCGCCGGCCAGTCGGAGCGTGCCAGGTCCAGCCCCTGGTAGGCGGACAGCCCGCCGCTGCACAGCTCCCCGTCGGGGATGCGCTGCCGGTCCCGCCCGTCGATGCGGGCCACCCGGATGTTGTCCCACTCGCGGACCGCCGCGCCGGCCGACACGGCCGCCCGGCAGGCGGGGGTCGCGGCGTGGGGGCCGCCGGGCCGGCACGCGGCGGCGCGGCTCAGCGGGTCGGTGGGGGCCCCGTGGGCGTACGCCGGGGGCGCGGCGAGCGCCACGGTCGCGGCGGCGACCGCGGCGGCGGCGAACGTGCGGCGTACGGCCATGGTGTCGACCTCCCGCGCAGTGGTACGGACGCGGGGCGGCAAAGGTTCGACGGGCGCTGCCCCTACCTGCCGGTGCCCGCCGCGCGGAACGGCTGGGCCTGCCAGGCGGCCGGGTCCTCGGGGTGGCGGGGCGGGTGGGCGCAGAGGACGTACGAGTCGGGGGCGGTCGCGCCGTGCCGGCCGCCGAGCGTCGCCATGATCGCCCGGTGCACGTCGCGCGGGCCCGTGCGCGGGTCGGCCGGGGCGGCGTACCCGACGAGCGACCGGGCGCCGACGGGCCCGTCCCGCAGCACGACCCTGGCGGTCGGGTCACCGGTCGCCTCCCGGAGCACCCGCTCGCTGAGGGCGAGGTCGATCCAGGCGGAGTCGATCTCCACCCAGGTGTCACCGCGCTCGACCCGGTCGAGCCCGACGAGGTCGCCGAACCGGCCGTAGTCGATGTCCCCCTCGGCGGCGGTCAGCAGGATCCGCTCCATCGACCACAGCAGCTCCGCCGCCTCGTCGGTGGTGACGTGCCGTACGTCGTGGGTGAGGCCGACCACGACGGTGGGCCGGGTACGCAGGATGACGAGCTGCACCGGGCCGGTGGTCTGCGTCTCCAGGCCGCTTTCCACCTCGGTGCCCCGCACCGGCACCCCGGCCCGCCCGTCGAAGACGCCGCCCCGGGAGGTGCTCATGTCGTTGATCACGAGGTCGCGGTGCCGTTGGCAGCCCCGCTGGGAGCCGATCGACTGGACCAGCTCCTCCACGGCGGTCGCGTCGAAGTAGGCGTACTGGTAGGCGTTGAAGATGTTGAGGTGCGTCTGCCGCAGGGTCTCGTGGAACGAGGGGGCCGGCGCGAACGGGACCAGCGCGCTCTGCGCGATGCTGCCGACGAAGTCTTGCATGCGGGGCAGCGCCCGGTTGCTGTAGAGGGCCTCCAGCATCGCCCGGTCGGTGTCGGTCCACCAGCACAGCAGCGTCGCCGTGGTGGTGACGAGGACGCTGGCCGGGGTGACCCTGGCCCGCTTGGCGATCTCGGCGAGGGCCGCGGCGACGGGGGTGGAGCGCAGCGTCGCGAGCCGGTGCTCCGGCGGCCCCTGGCGGCGGGCCGGGGTGGAGACGAGGCACGGCGGCAGGGTGTGCAGTTGCCTGCGCCAGTAGTCGAGCGTCCTCGCCATCCGCCGGCGGGCCTCGGGGGTCCGCTCGTATTCGGCCTGGTCGGCGGGCTGCCAGACCGGCGGGTCGGCTCGATGCTGGTCAGCGTGGCCGCCCGCCGTGCGGTCGGCGGGCGAGGCGACGAGGCCGACGAACTCGTCCAGCACGATGTTCGCCCCCACCAGGTCCGCGACGGTGTGGGAGAACTCGAAGACGGCCCGCACCGGCACCCCGGCGTCGGTGGTGACCGCCATCCGGACGGGGAAGTCGGCGGCGTGGTCGAACGGGCGGGGCGGATCGGTGATCCAGGTGCGGTCGCGCGCCCGCGGCCCGAGTTCGAGCAGCGTCACCTCGACGTGGCCGGACCGGGACACCACCTGGGCCCGCTCGACGCCGGGACCCACCTCGTAGACCGTCCGCAGCCCCTCGTGGCGGGACACCAGCGCGCCGGCCGCGTCGAGCACGTCGTCGACGGTGCGACCGGCGGGCAGGTCGGCGTGGACGACGAACACCGCGCCGGTGCCCTCGTGCGGCATCCAGTCGAAGACGTTGCTCTGCCCGTGGGGCATCGGCCAGCGGCCCGCGCGGTGCCCCGCGAAGGGCACCCGCACCGTCCGGTGGAGGGTCGGGGTCTCGGCCGCGGTCACGGGGCCACCTCCAGCTCGGTCTGGTCGGTCTTCTCCTCGGCGGGCGCGGGCGTCGGCTTCGGGCGGGTCAGCAGCCGCAGCCCGGACAGCAGGATCACCAGCGACAGGACGGCCAGCAGGACGCGGTAGTCCACGACGCCGATGAGGACGGCGGCCACCCCGATGCACGCCGTCTGCGGGACCGTCACCAGCATGCCCGCCGTGGTGAAGACCCGGCCCAGCAGCCGCGAGGGGGTGTGCCGCTGCAGCAGCGTGTTCCAGCCGATCGAGAACCAGGTGACCGCGAGCCCGATCCCGATCGCCCCGCCCAGCACGACGGGGGTCGCGCCGACGGCCAGTGCCGCGCAGCCGAGCCCCAGGCCGACCAGCGCCCCGCCGATGGCCCGGGCCTCGCCGGCGCGGCGCAGCAGCCACGCGCCGGTGAACCCGGCGGCGATGGAGCCGATGCCCTGGACGCTGACGATCACCCCGAAGAACGCCGCCGGCCGGTGCAGCCCGTCCTCGACCACCACGAAGATGATCGGCTCCAGGAAGCCCACCGCCCCGAACGCGACGGCGCTGACCAGGGTGACCTGGGACAGCAGCGGGACCGACCGGATGTGCCGCAGGCCGGCGAGCAGCTCCGTGCCGAACCGTTCGCCCGTGGGTTCCGGCGGCGACTCGGCGACGCGTACGGACGCGAGCGCGGTGATGGCGGCGAGGAAGGTCAGCGCGTCGATCAGCGCCAGCAGGTGGCCGCCGAACGCGGCGTAGATGCCGGAGCCGACCAGCGGCGCGAGGATGCGGGTGAACCCGAACAGCGTGCCGAACGCCGCATTGGCCGACGGCAGGTCACGGTCGGGCAGCAGGTCCTTGAGCAGGGCGTTGCGCCCCGCCGTGAGCACCGTGGCGACGCAGCCGTGCACGATGGCGACGGCGTAGATGATCCAGGTGTCCTCGGCGCTGCGCACCCCGAGCAGCGCCAGCACCACCAGCCCGGCGATGCCGTTGGTGGCCATCAGCAGCGTCTTGCGGCGTACCCGGTCGATCTGCCGCCCGGCCAGCGGGGCGAACAGCACCGGCAGGCCCATGGCCAGGAAGACCACCCCGGCGGCCGAGTTGCTGCCGGTGAGGTCCTTGACCCAGATGCCGAGGGCCAGCAGCAGCGCGGTGTCGCCGAAGCCCGACAGTGCGTCGCCGATGTACAGCCGCCGAAACCGGCCGTCCCTGAACGCGGTCACTCAACTCAGCGCCTCTCGGTGGTTGGCGGGCGGCCGACGGGTTCCAGCCGCACCTGAAGGTGGCGATAGCCGTGGACCAGGTTGGAGCGCAGCGGCACCGGCTCCCCGAGCACGGCCACCGCCCCCGCGAACTCGGCCAGGGCGAGCAGCAGCGCCCGCAGTTCCAGCCGGGCCAGCGCCGCGCCCAGGCAGTGGTGCGAGCCGTACCCGAAGCCCAGGTGGTTGGCGGTGCGGCCGGGGCGGAACTCGTCGGGGGCGTCGAAGTGGCGGGGGTCCCGGTTGGCCGCCGGCAGCCACGCCACGACCGCGTCGCCGGTCGACACCCGCTGGCCGGGCAGGTCGACGTCGTCGGTGGCGACCCGCAGCACGTGCATCGCGGGCGACGTCCACCGGATGACCTCCTCGACGACCGGCCCGACGAGGCCCGGGTCGGCCCGCAGACCGGCGAGGGTGCCCGGGGACGTGGCGAGCGCGTGGAAGCAGCCGGCGATCGCGTGGCGGGTCGTCTCGTTGCCGCCGACGAGGACGTTGTCGCAGTTGAGGAGCACCTCACGCAGGTCGAACCGGCTGTCGGCGGCCAGCGCGCTGATCAGGTCGTCGCCCGGGCTGCGCCGCCGGTCGGCCACCAGGTCGGCGAGGTAGAGGATCATCTCCGAGTGGGCCGCCTCCGGCGACATCCGGTCGAAGGTGTCGTCCGCGCCGCCGAACGCGTGGTTGGTCAGCTCGATGAGCATGTCGCGGTCGTCCGCCGGCACGCCGAGGATCCGGCAGACGACGCTCGCCGGGATCACCGGCCCGAGCGAGGCGGCGACGTCGACGCCGCCGGCCGAGACGGCGTCGGCGACGAGCCGGCGCACCTCCTGCCGGACGACGTCGTCGAGGGACTCGGCCATCGCCCGGGACAGGAACGGCATGATCACGCTGCGCAGCCGGCCGTGCTGGGGTCCGTCGGCGACCACGAGCATCCCGCCGCCCGCCTTGTCGGGGTGGTCGCGGTCGAAGCCGATCATCATCCCGTACTCGGAGGTGAACGGCGCCTTCGGCGCGAGGATCGCCCGGCACGCGGCCAGCGAGAACACCGACCAGAAGCCGCCCGGCGACGTGCCGGCCTCGCTCCACAGCACGGCGTCGGCGGCGGCGTGGTCGCGCCAGCGGGCGAACCGGTCGGGGTCGAGGTAGAGGTCAGGGTCGCCCAGGTCCATCGCCGTGCCCCCTCCGCTCGGTCCCGGCCAGGCCGGCGATCTCCCGGGCCAGGTCGGCGAAGGCGGGCCGGCGGAACACGGTGACGATCCGCAGGTCCACGCCGAAGCGCCGGTGCACCGCGCCGACCAGGTGCAGGGCCTTGATGGAGGTGCCACCCAGGGCGAAGAAGTGGCTGTCGGCGGCGACGTCGGCGACCCCCAGCAGGTCCCGCCAGATGTCGGCGAGGCCGGCGGCGACCGGGTCGACCGACGCCACCCCGGCGGGTGTCGGGGCAGGGTCCGGGGCGGGGGCAGCGGCGCGGCCCAGTTCCGCCAGCAGCGCCGGCCGGTCCACCTTGCCGTTGTTCGTCGTCGGCAGCCGCCGCACCCGGTGGCACCGCGCCGGCACCATGTACGCCGGCAGGTTGGCCCGCAGGAACTCCCGCACCTCGCCGGGGTCGGCCGGGCCGGTCAGCACGGCGACCAGCTCCACGGCGTCGGCGCCGGCGACCGCCAGCACCGCGCCCTCGCCCACCCCGGGGCAGTCGCCGAGGACCCGCTCCACCTCGCCCAGCTCGACCCGGAACCCGCTGACCTTGACCTGGTCGTCGCGGCGGCCGAGGAACACGACGCCGCCGTCGGGCAGCAGCCGCACCAGGTCGCCGGTGCGGTAGAGCCGCGCCCCGGGCTCGACGGCGTACGGGTCGGCGACGAACGCGGCGCCGGTGCGCCCCGGGTCGCCCACGTAGCCGTCGGCCAGCCCCTGGCCGCCGACGTACAGCTCGCCGGTGCCGCCGGGCGCGACGGGGGCCAGCCGGTCGTCGAGGACCCGCAGGTACGTGCCGTCGATGGCCCCGCCGATCGGCAGGACGCCCCGGTCCAGGTCGGCGGCGGTCACCTCGTGGGCGGCGGAGAAGGTGGTGTTCTCCGTCGGCCCGTACGCGTTGACGAGGTGCTGGGGCGCGCCGGCGGCCAGCATCCGCCGCACCGGCTCCAGCGCGTACTGGTCGCCGCCGATGAGCAGCACCCGCAGCCCGGCGAACGCGTCGGGCACGTGCGCGACGATGGCGTTGAGCAGGGCGTTCGTGGTGAACATGACGCTGACGCCGGTGTCGGCGAGGAACCGCCCCATCCGGTGCGGCGACAGGGCCACGTCGCGGGGCACCACCGCCAGCGTCGCGCCCGCGCACAGCGCGCCCCAGACCTCCAGGGTGGCCGCGTCGAAGGCGGTGTTCGACAGGTGCGCGACGACGTCCTCCGGGTGCAGGCTCAGGAAGTTGGAGCGCGGCACCAGCCGCAGGATCGCCTCGTGCGGGACTACCACGCCCTTCGGCGTCCCGGTGGAGCCGGAGGTGTACATGACGTACGCGGGATGCCGGACGGTCACCGGCACCGGCGGCGGGGCGGGCCGGTCGGCGGCCCCGGCCAGCGCGGCGGCCAGGTCGACGGTCGGCACCCCGGTCGGCACGTGCTCCTGCGCGCCGGGCTGGCACAGGGCGAGCCGCACGCCGCTGTCACGCAGGATCGTCCGGCTGCGGGCGGGCGGCTGGGCGACGTCGACGGGCACGTACGCCGCCCCGGCGCGCAGCACGGCCAGGAATGCGGTGACCGCGTCCGCGCCCCGCTCGGCGGCCACGGCGACCCGCTCCCCCGGCCGTACACCCGCCTCGACCAGGTGCCCCGCGAGCCCGGCGGCGGCGGCGTCCAGCTCGCCGTAGCGCAGGCTCTTTCCGCCGTGCCGGACGGCGACCGCCTCCGGGTAGGCGCGCGCCCGCTGCGCCACCAGCTCGTGCACCGGCCGGTCGGCGGGCTGGCGGGTGTGCCCGCCGGGGACCCGGCCGACGGGCCGGGACGGGGCCGACGCGGCCGACGGGGCCGACGCGACCGGCGCGGGCGGGGTCTCCGGGATGGACAGCGTCGCCGCGACGGGGGCGTCCGGGGCCGCGCTGAGCCGGGCGAGGTCGGCCAGCAGCCGGCCGTGCAGCTCCTCGGCCCGGCCCCGGGTGAACAGGTCGGCGGCGGCCTCCAGCGCCGACGTCGCCGCCGTCGCGCCGGTGGTGACCGTCCACAGCAGCTCGTACTTGGCGGTGCCGGTCGACAGCACGTCGCGGGCGGCGGTGGCCCCGGCCGGGGCCCAGTGCCAGGCGCGGTCGTCGACGTGCGAGATGCTGACCTGGGTCAGCGGGTGCCCGGCGGCACCGGCTGCGGCGGTCGCGTCGGCCACCAGCTCCTGCAAGGGCGTCCACTGGTAGGCCAGCGCCGCGCTGACCTGCCCGCGCACCTGCGTGACGAGCTGCCGGAACGTGGTGTCGGGCCCGACGCGCACCCGGACCGGCAGGACGTTGACGAACATGCCGACGGTGTCCTCGTCGTCGGCCGTCCGCCCGCCCAGCGGCGCGCCGACCACGACCTCCGGCGCATGCGCCGCGCCCCCGGGCGCGGCGACCCGGGCGAGGAACGCCGCGTACGCGGCGAGCAGCACCATGAACTCCGACGCCGCGCAGGCCGCCGCGAGTTCGGTGAGGCGGGCCACCAGCGCCGCGTCGACGGGCGCGGTCACCACCTCGCCGGCCGGGCCCACCACGTCGGGACGCGGCCGGTCGGCCGGCAGCGCCATCTGGCCGCCCAGCCCGGCGAGCTGCCCCCGCCAGTGGGCGCGCGCCGCCGCCGCGTCGGGGCGTCCGGCCAGGCCCCGGCGGCGCAGCGGCGGCAGGTCCCGGACCAGGCCGACGCGGTCGCCGTACGACTGCTGGAGCTGGCGGTCGAGCAGGTCCAGCGAGTGCTGGTCGGCGATCAGGTGGTGCAGGGTGAGCAGCAGGACCGCGCGGTCCCCGGGCTCGGTGACGAGGCAGGCCCGCGCCAGGGGCGGCACGTCGGTGGGCACCGGCCGGCGGGCCTCCTCCGCGACGTACCGGCGGGCCTCGGCGGCGGCCCGCGCGGGCTCCTCCCCGGACAGGTCCACGACCGTCCACGGCAGCGCGGCGGCCGACCGGACCAGCCGCCGGCCGTCCGGCGTGAAGCAGGTGCGCAGCGCCTCGTGCCGGTCCACCAGGTCCTGCAGCGCGGCGCGCAGCGCCTCGGCGTCGACGTCGCCGGCGAACCGGTAGCGCACCGGGACGCAGTACAGCGGCGAGCCCGGGTGCAGCCGGTCGGAGAACAGCAGCCGCTCCTCGGTGGGCGACATCGGGGTCTCGCGGGCCGACGGCGCGTGCCGGGCGAGGTGCGCGGCCACGTCGACGGGCCGCCGGCAGGTGAACAGCAGGTCCAGGTCGACGGCGATGCCGGTGCGCCGGCGCAGTTCGAGGGCCACCTCGACGGCCTGGAGGGACTGCCCGCCGAGGTCGAAGAAGTCGGCGTACGGGTCGATCCGGTCCCGCCGCAGCACCTGCCCGAAGGCGGCGTGCACGATCTCGGCGTACGGCGCGGCGTCGGCCGTCGCCGGCTCGTTGTCGATGCTCACGCGGCGCTCCCCGCGTCGTGACCCGCGTCGGCACCGGTGCCGGCACCCGCCCCGGCACCCGTGCCGGTGCGCCGGACCAGGTGGTCGCCGAGGACGAGCGCGTCCAGGGTGGACCGGGCGAACGTGGCGACCGCCTCGGCGGGGGTGCGGACGATCGGCTGGCCCCGCAGGTTGAACGACGTGTTGACCAGCACCGGCAGCCCCGTCCGGCGGCCCATCTCGCGCAGCAGCCCCCAGAACAGCGGCGCGGACTCGCGCTGCACCACCTGCACCCGGGCGGACCCGTCGACGTGGGTGACGGCGGGCAGCCGGTCCCGGTAGGGCTCCCGCACGCCGGTGACCATCAGCATGTGCCGGAACGCCGCCTGCGTCCCCGGCGGGATGTCGAAGTAGGTGGCGGCGTCCTCCACGGGCACCGCCGGGGCGAACGGGCGGAACTCCTCGCGCTGCTTGACCACGGTGTTGAGGTGGGCGCGCATCGTCGGCGAGCGCGGGTCGGCGAGGATGCTGCGGTTGCCCAGGGCGCGCGGGCCGAACTCCATCCGGCCCTGGCACAGCGCCACCGTGGCACCGCCCTCGATCAGCGCCACGGTCTCGCGGACCAGGTCCTCCTCGGCGTGCCGCGCGACGGCGAAGCCGGGGCCGAGGTCGCGCAGCGCCGCCGCGACGTCGGCGTCGGCGAGGTCGTCCCCCCAGTACGGCATGTCCATGCCGGCCGGCGCCGCCGGCCGCGCCTCGCGCAGCGCGGCCAGGGCCGCGCCCAGGGCGGTGCCGTCGTCACCGGCGGCCGGCTGCACGAACACCTCGTCGAAGAGGCCGCTGCGCAGGATCACCCCGTTGGCGGAGCAGTTGAGCGCGACGCCACCGGCCAGGCAGAGCCGGCGCAACCCGGTGCGGCGGCGGTACTCGGTGAGCACGTGCAGCAGCGTCCGTTCCAGCGCGTCCTGGAGGGCGGCGGCCACGTCCATGTGGTGCTGCGCCAGCTCGACGTCGGGCTCGCGCGCCGGGCCGAGCTTCTCCTCAAGCCGGCGCAGCACGCCCTGGTGCGTCTCGCGTTCCATCGGGGACTTGTTGGCCGACAGCAGCGGCACGGCGAACCGGCCGTCGGCGTCGAGCCGGACGAACTCGTCGAGCGGGCCGCGGTAGCGCTGCCGGTCCCCGTACGGGGCCAGGCCCATCACCTTGTATTCGTCCATGCCGGGCTGGAAGCCCAGGTAGTGCGTGAAGACGCTGTAGAGGATGCCCAGCGAACTCATGATCGGGTAGCTGCCGCACTGGTCGAGCGACGCGCCCCGGCCCTCGAACACGGTCAGCGACTCCTGCTCGCCCATGCCGTCGGCCACGACCACCAGCGCCTCGTCGAAGCCGCTGAGGTAGTAGCTGCTGGCGGCGTGGGCCACGTGGTGGCGCACGTGGACGAAGCGGGGTTCGGCGACGGCGGGCGGGTAGTGGGCGCGGAAGGTGTCCCGCTGGACGCGCTGGGCGTACACCTCCTCGTACCACCGGGTGGCGAGGTGGTCGAGCCGCCAGACGGGGGACGGCTCGTACCGGAAGCCGTGGGCGACGACCTCGACGTCGCGCATCGTCGCCCCGGCCGCCCGCAGGCAGGCGTCGATCGCGTCGTGGGGGAAGCGGCCGGTGCCCTTGTCGCCGTCGTAGCGTTCCTGCGCGGCGGCGGCGATCACCCCGGTCTCGTCGACCAGGGCCGCCGCGGAGTCCAGGCCCTGGACGATCCGTTGTTCCCGCCGCCACCCGTCGCCGAGTATCGCGCGCTTGAGCGCCGTGCCGCGGTCGAGGCCGCTGAATCCCAGCGTCAGCATTGTCGTCAACCTTCGTTCGCAGGGGTGGGTTCGGGCAGGTGCGCGGCCAGTCGGCCGGGGGTGGGGTGCAGCATCAGTTCCAGGACCTCCAGGTCGACGCCGAGCGCCTCGACGCCGTGCACCAGCCGCATCGCCGTGAGCGAGTCCCCGCCGAGGTCGAAGAAGTCGTCGTCGACCCCGGCGGGCACGCCGAGCACCTCGCCGAACAGCGCGCACAGCCGGGCCTCCCAGGCGGTGACCGCCCCGGCGTCGGCGTCGGCGTCGGCTTCGGGGGCCGGCGGCAGCGGCGCGGGCAGGGCGGCGCGGTCGAGCTTGCCGTTCGGCGCGAGCGGCAGCGCGGCGAGTTCGACGAGCGCCGCCGGCACCAGGTACGCCGGCAGGCTCGCCGCCAGCTCGGCGCGCAGCCGGGCCGGGTCGAACGGGGTCCCCGGCTGCGGCACCACGTAGCCGACGACGCGGCGGATGCCCGGCACGTCCTCCCGGACCGTCGTCGCCGCGGCGGCCACGCCCGCGCAGCGGGCCAGCGCGGCGTCGATCTCGCCCAGCTCGACGCGGAAGCCCCGCACCTTCACCTGCTGGTCGTCGCGCCCGTGGAACACCACCTGGCCGGCGGCGTCCCAGGCCGCCCGGTCGCCGGTGCGGTACATCCGCTCCCCCGGGCCGCCGAACGGGTCGGCCAGGAACCGCCCGGCGGTCAGGGCGGGCCGGCCCAGGTAGCCCCGGGCCAGGCCGACGCCTGACAGGTAGAGGTCGCCCACCACGCCCGGCGGTACGGGGCGCAGGCAGCCGTCGAGCACGTGCACCCGGGTGTTCCAGATGGGCCGGCCGATCGGCACGTACGCCGGGCGCGCGCCGGCCGGCACGGGCCAGTACGTGACGTCCACGGACGCCTCGGTGGGCCCGTACAGGTTGTGCAGCTCCGCGCCGCAGGTGGCGTGGAAGCGGTGCGCCAGGTCGGGGTCGAGGGCCTCGCCGCTGCAGACCACCCGGCGCAGGCCGGCGCAGTGCGCGGCGACCGGCTCGGCCAGGAACGCGGCGAGCACCGACGGCACGAAGTGTGCGGTGGTGACCCCGTGCCGGGCGATCAGCCGGGCCAGCCGGGTCGGGTCGCGCTGCTCCTCGGCGTCGGCGACGACGACCGCCGCGCCGGTGGACAGCGGCCAGAACATCTCCCACACGGACACGTCGAAGCTGAGGCTGGTCTTGTGCAGGACCCGGTCGGCGGCGGTCAGCCCGTACTCCTGTTGCATCCACCGCAGCCGGTTGACGATGCCGGCGTGCGGGACGACCACCCCCTTGGGCCGCCCGGTCGAGCCGGACGTGTAGATGACGTAGGCGGGGTGCTGAGGGCGCAGCGGGGCGCGCCGCTCCCGGTCGGTGGGCGCGGTGGCGGGTTGCCGGTCGAGCAGGTCCACCACGGCCGGATCGTCGACGGCGACGCAGCGGTCGGCGGGGCAGCCGTCGGCGACCAGCTGCCCGGCGGTGTCCCGGGTCGCGACGACGCAGACGGCCGCGCTGTCGCGGACCATCAGCGCCCGCCGCGCGGCCGGGTAGTCCGGGTCCACCGGCAGGTACGCCGCGCCCGCCTTCACGGCGGCGAGGATCGCCACGAGGCTGGCCGGGGAGCGGGGCAGCCCGACGGCCACCACCCGCTCCGGGCCGGCACCGCGCGCGATCAGCAGGTGGGCCAGCCGGTTGGCGGCGGCGTCGAGGCCGGCGTAGGTCAGCTCCTCGTCGCCGCAGCGGACGGCGACCGCGTCGGGGGTGCGCCGCGCCTGCGCCTCGACCAGCCCGGCGAGGGTGCGCGGCGCGGCCGGGTCGGCCGGGTCGTCGGCGGCCCCGACCGGGTGGGCGGTGTCGTTGGCGTCCGCGAGCAGGCGCAGTTCCGCGCCGGTCAGCGGGGCGAGCCGGGCCACCGGGATCCCCGGGTCGGCGACGACCGCCCGCAGCAGCGCGGTCAGCCGCTCCAGCACCGCCGCCGCCGTCGCCGCGTCGACCAGGTCGGGCTGGTGGCTGACGCGGACCCGCATCCGGGCGCCGGGCAGCACGACGACGGCCAGCGGGTAGTGGGTGGCGTCGCGGCCCGCCACGGCGGTGATCCGGGCCTCGCCCACGGCCGGGGCGCCGTCGAGCGCGACGGGGTAGTTCTCGAAGACGTACAGGGTGTCGAAGAGGGTGCCCTGGGTGCCGGCGAGCCGCTGCACCGCGCCCAGCCCGAGGTGCTGGTGCGGCACGAGGGCCGACTGTTCGCCGTGCAGCCGGGTCAGCAGGTCGCCGAACGTCTCCCCCGGGCCGGTGCGCACCCGCACCGGCAGCGTGTTGAGGAACAGCCCGACCATCTGCTCGACGCCCGGCAGGTCCGGCGGGCGTCCCGCCACCGGCGTGCCGAACACGACGTCGGCGCGGCCGGTGAGGTAGCCGAGCAGCACGCCCCAGGCCCCCTGGAGCACGGTGTTGACGGTCACGCCGCGCGTCCGGGCCAGGGCGGTCAGCGCCGCCGTCAGCTCCTCGTCCAGCTCCAGGTCGACGTCGCGCGGCAGCGCCGTGGGGTGCGCCGCGCCCGGCCCGGCCAGCAGGGTCGGCTCGGCCAGCCCGCCCAGCGCCTCCCGCCACGCCGCCTCGGCGGCGGACCGGTCCTGCCGGGCCACCCACGCCAGATAGCTGCGGAACGGCACGGGCGGCGGCGGGGCGGCGGCCCCCCGGTGGTGCTCGTAGGCGGCGATGAGATCGCGCACCACCAGCGACAGCGACCAGCCGTCGAGGAGGATGTGGTGGTGGGTGAAGTCGAGGCGGTGCCGCCCGGCGTCGAGGCGGACCAGGCTGAACCGCAGCAGCGGCGGCCGGGCCGGGTCGAACCGCCGCCGCCGTTCGGCGTCGGCGATCCGGGCGGCCTCGGCGTCGCGTTCCGCGTCGGGCAGCGCCGACAGGTCGGTCTCCTGCCACGGCAGCTCCACGCCGTCGCCGATGACCTGCACCGGCGGGCCGGCGAGCCGCTGCCGGAACGCCGCGCCGAGGTGCGGGTGCCGGGTGAGCAGGTCCCCGGCGGCGCGGCGCAGCGCCTGCGCGTCGAGCGGGCCGGTCAGCTCCAGGGTGAGCTGGGCGGTGTAGACGTCCGCGCCGGCCCCGGCGTACGTGGCGTGGTAGAGGATGCCCTCCTGCAGCGGCGCGAGCGGCAGCAGGTCCGTCAGGCGCGGGTACTCGGCCCCGATGGCGTCGAGTTCGGCCTGCCCGACGTCGACCAGGTCGAAGTCCGACGGGATCCGGCCCGCCGCCGGTGCCGCCGCGCTGTCGGCCAGCACCTGTAGCGCGCGCAGCCACGCGTCGGCCAGCTCGCGGACCCGGTGCTCCGGCACGGCGTCGCCGGCCCAGGTCCAGGTGGCCCGCAGGTGGGGACCGTCGGCGGTGTCCACGGTCACGGCGTTCAGCGACACGGCGTGCGGCAGCGGCATGTCCGCGTCGACGTCGCCGCCGAGGGCGTCCTGCGCGATGGGCGTCCAGTCGGCCTCCGCCGCGCCGCCGCCGAGCCGGCCGAGATAGTTGAAGCCGAGCTGCGGGCGGCCCAGCCCGGCGAGCTCGGGGCCGGTGGCCGGGTTGAGGTGGCGCAGCAGCCCGTACCCGATGCCGTTGTCGGGCACGGCCCGCAGCCGCTGTTTGACCTCCCTGACGACGGTGCCGACGCCCGCCCCGGCCGCCCACACGTCCGCCCAGTCCACGCCGGCCGGGTCCACCCGCAGCGGAAACAGGCTGGTGAACCAGCCGACGGTGCGGGAAAGGTCGACGTGTTCGGTCAGCGGCTGCCGGCCGTGGCTCTCGACGTCGACGAGCAGCCCGCCGGGCCGGGCGGACGCGACCGCGATGGTCAGCGCGGCCAGCAGCACCTCGTCGACCCCGGCGTGGAACGCGTCGGGGACGCGGCGCAGCAGCGCCGCCGACAGCTCCGCCGGCACGGTCTGGGCCAGGCTGCGGGCGGTGCGGGCGGTGTCCCGGGCCGGGTCGGCCGGGCGGGTGCCGACGGGCGGCGGGGGTGTCGCGAGCGCCCCGCGCCACAGGTCCAGCTCGGCGGTGCGCGCCGGCCGGGTCGCCTCCTCGGCGAGCAGCGCCGACCACCGCCGGTACGAGGTGGTGACCGGGGCCAGCTCGGGCCGGGTGCCCGCCGACGCGGCGGCCCACGCGGCGGCCAGGTCGGGCAGCAGGATCCCCCAGGAGGTGGCGTCGACGGCGAGGTGGTGCGCGGCCAGCAGCAGCCGGCCCCGGGCGTGCGGGCCGGCGTCGAACCAGACGGCCTGGAGCATGACCCGCGCGGCCGGCGCGAGCCGGGCCTGCGCCGCGCGGGCGTGCGCGGCCACGACCGCCCGCAGGGCCGGCTCCGGATCGGCCGGGTCGACGGGCACCCGGGTCAGCACCGAGGCGGCCGGCACGCTGCCCGGCGCGGCCACGTCGAGCCGCCACGGGCCGTCGGGGCAGGACGGCCGGTCCAGCCGCATCCGCAGCGTGTCGTGCCGGTCGAGGACCGCCTGCACGGCGGCGCGCAGGTCGGCCTCGGTGAGCCCGGCCGGCACGCGCACCACCATCGACTGGTAGTAGCCGTCCACCGGCCCGCCGGCCGCCCGCAGCCACTCCATGATCGGCGTCGGGGCCAGCTCGCCGGCCCCGTCGTCGGCGCGGGCGACGGCGGCGTCGCGGGTGCGGTCGGCGGCGGCGTCGGCGGCGAGGTCGGCGGCGGCGGCCAGCCGCGCGACGGTCGGGTGGGCGACGACGTCCCGGGGCCGGATGGCCAGCCCCGCGCTCTGCGCCCGGCTCACGAGCTGGATCGACGAGATGCTGTCGCCGCCGAGGCCGAAGAAGCTGTCCCGCACGCCGACGGTGGGCACCCCGAGGACCTCGGCGAACAGGTCGCACAGCAGCTTCTCGGTGACCGTGCCGGGCAGGTCGTCGCCGGGCGCGGGCTCCTGGCCGGGCGCGGGCAGGGCCAGCCGGTCGACCTTCCCGTTGGGGGTCAGCGGCAGGGCGGCGAGCCGCACGAAGATGTTCGGCACCATGAACTCGGGCAGGTGGGCGGCGACGAAGGCGCGCACGGCCGCCGGGTCGAGGGCGGGTCCGCCCGCCGTCCCGACCAGGTACGCGACCAGCTGCCGGCCGCCCGTGCCGACCTCGCGGACGACCACCGCCGCCTGGGCGACGGCGTCGTGGCGGGTCAGCACCGCCTCCACCTCGCCGGGCTCGATCCGGTGCCCCCGCACCTTCACCTGGTCGTCGACCCGGCCGACGAACTCCAACTCCCCGTCGGGACGCCAGCGCACCAGGTCGCCGGTGCGGTACATCCGCTCGCCCGGCCCCGAGTACGGGTCGGCGACGAACCGGGTCGCGGTCAGCCCCGGCCGGCGCAGGTAGCCGCGGGCCAGCGCCCGCCCCGACACGTACAGCTCGCCGGCCACCCCGGCGGGGACGAGCCGGAGGCTGTCGTCGAGGACGTACACCTGGCAGTTGCGCACCGGGCGGCCGATGGGCACGGCGGCCCCCGCCCCGACCCGGTCGGCGCGCAGGTCGGCGCTGATGGTGGCGCACACCGTCGTCTCCGTCGGGCCGTACGCGTTGACCATGCGGCGGCCCGGCGCCCAGCGGGTCACCAGCTCGGCGGGCAGCGCCTCGCCGGCCAGCACCAGCGAGCGCAGGGTCGGCAGCGGCTGCACGGCGAGCTGGGTGAGCACCGCCGGGGGCAGCGTCGCGTGGGTGACCCCGTGCGCCCGGACGCACTCGGCGAGCGGCTCGCCGACGAGCAGCCGCTCGGTCGGCACGACCAGCGCCGCGCCGCAGGTCAGCGCCATGCACAGCTCCCAGAAGGAGGCGTCGAAGCTGGGCGAGGCGAATTGGAGGACCCGGGCCCGCCCGTCGACGCCGAGGTGGGCGGCCTGGGTGGCGGCGAGGCTGCTGACGCCCCGGTGGGTGACGACGACGCCCTTGGGGCGGCCGGTGGACCCCGACGTGAAGATCACGTACGCGGGGTGGGTCGGCAGCAGGGGGACGCGGCGGTCCCGGTCGGTCGGGTCGCGGTCGGGGCGGTCGGCCAGCTCCGCCGCCAGCGCCGGGTCGCGCAGGTCGAGGCGGGGCAGGCCGGCGGCCTCGGCGGCGGCGCGGGCCACCGGCGCGGCGTCCGCCCCGGCGAACACCACGCAGGCCGGCTCGGCGTCGGCGAGCATCTGCTCGACGCGGGGGCGCGGATATTCCGGGTCGACCGGCAGGTAGCCGCCGCCGGCCTTGGTGACGGCGAGGATCGCGGTGACGAGGTCGGTGCCGCGCGGCAGGGCGAGCGCGACGAGCCGCTCCGGGCCGATGCCCCGGGCGACGAGCGCGTGGGCGAGCCGGTTCGCGGCGGCGTTCAGTTCGGCGTACGTCAGCCTGCGCGCGCCGCAGCGCACGGCGACCGCGTCGGGGGTGCGGGCGGCCCACGCCTCCACCAGGGCCGGCAGGGTCGCCACGGGCACCGGGTCGGGGTTGCGGGACTGGGTCGACAGCCGGTGCCGCTCCTCGACACCGAGCAGGTCGAGCCGCCCGGTGCGGGTCGCCGTCGCGGCGGGCAGGTCCGTCAGCAGCCGGGTGAACCGGCGCAGCAGGCCCCGGGCGAAGGCCGCCGGGAACAGGTCCGGCCGGTACGACAGCCGCAGCCGCAGCCGGGTGCCGGCCGCCGCGTTGAGGCTCAGCGGGTAGTGGGCGGCGTCGTCCGCGCCCGCCTCGACGCGCAGGGGCCCGCAGCGCAGCTCCCCGGACTCGGGGAAGTTCTCGAACGCGACGCAGGTGTCGAACAGCTCGCCCGTCCCGGCGACCTTCTGCACGTCGGCGAGGCCCAGGTGGTGGTGTTCGATGAGGTGCGCCTGCTCGTGCTGGATCCGCGTCAGCAGCGCCGACAGCGGTTCGTCGCGGCGCAGCCGCACGCGCACCGGCACGACGTTCATCAGCAGGCCGACCATGCTCTCCGCGCCGGCCAGCTCGGGGGGCCGCCCGGACACGGCCGCGCCGAACGTCACGTCGGAGCGCCCGGTGAGCTGGCCGACGAGCAGCGCCCACGCGGCCTGGACGACGGTGTTGACGGTGAGGTCGTGCCGGCGGGCGAACGCGACGAGGTCCGCCGTGTCCTGCGGCCCGAGTTCGCCGGGCAGGCTGCCCGGCCAGACGGGGGCGCGGGTGGGGTCGGCGGGGGCGACGAGGGTCGGCCCGTCCAGCTCGGCCAGCGCCGCCCGCCAGGCCGCCTCGGCGCGCGGCCGGTCCTGCGCGGCGAGCCAGGCGAGGAAGTCCCGGTACGGCACCGGCGGCGGCAGCGCCGCGCCGTCGCCCCCGTGCTCGTAGAGGGCGCACAGCTCGCGGATCAGCAGGGACGTGGACCAGCCGTCGAGCAGGATGTGGTGGTACGTGACGACGAGCCGGTGCCGGTGGCCGTCGACGCGGATCAGCCGGAACACGATCAGCGGGGCCCGGCGCAGGTCGAAGCGGCGGCCCTGGTCGGCCTCGGTGTGCCGGGCGAGGGCGGCGTCGGGGTCCTCCCCCGGCTCGACGGTCACCTCCGTCCACGACAGGCCCGCCCCCGTGGTGATCACCTGCACGGGCGCGCCGGAGCGGCGTTCCCGGAAGCTGGCCCGCAGGTTGGGGTGCCGGCGCAGCAGCCCTTCCGCCGCGGCGCGCAGGGCGGCGGCGTCCAGGGGGCCGTGCAGGTCGAGGATGAGCTGCGCGGTCTGCACCTCCGGGCCGGCGCTGCGCTGCCAGGAGTGGAACATCATCCCGGCCTGCAACGGCGCCAGCGGCAGGATGTCCTCGATGTTCGACGTCGTCATGACACCGCTCCCTGTTCCGCCGCGAGTTCCTGCTCAAGGTCGTCGATCTCGTCCTGGGTCAGCGAGACCAGCGGCAGGTCCGCCGGCGTGTGACCGCCGGCGGACGGTGTCGCCGAGCTGGCCACGACGGCCTCCAGGGCGGCGTGCCAGTCGTCGGCCAGGTCGGCCACGTCGGTCTCGGCCAGCAGCCCCGCCGGCCACGACCAGGTGGTACGCAACTGCGGCCCGGCCGGGCCGTCGACGGTGACGGCGCCGATCTCCAGGGCGTGTGGCACGGGGTCGCCCGGGTCGGCCCCGCCCCGCAGCACGAGGCCCTCCTCCGCCGGTCCCCAGTCGTCCGGCTCGGCGGCGGGGAACCGGCCGAGATAGTTGAAGGCCACCTGCGGGGCCGGCATCCGGGCGAGCACGGGGCCGGTCCGGGGGTCGAGGTAGCGCAGCACGCCGTACCCGCCGGCCGGGGGCAGGGCGTTGAGCTGCTCCTTGACGCGCTTGACGGCGGCGCTGACGGTCGGGCCGCCGGTGCGCGCCTGCGCCCCGTCGACAGGGCCCGGGTCGAGCCGGACGGGGTGGATGCGGGTGAACCAGCCGACGGTGCGGGACAGGTCGGCGTCGGGCACGAGCCCGTCGCGGCCGTGCCCCTCCAGGGCGACCAGCACCCCGTCGGAGCCGCCCCGGCCCCGCCGGGCCAGCCAGGGCGGCAGCGCCAGCGCCAGCGCGCTGAGCAGGATCTCGTCCACCCCCGTCCGGTACGCGGCCGGCGCGGTGGTGAGCGCGGCGGAGGTGCAGGCCGGCGACGCGGTGCGGGTGACGCTGCGCAACCGCCCGTGGACGTCGACGCGGCGGTCGAGGGGCCGGTCGCCCAGGGGCGGGTCGGGCCGGTCCAGCAGCCGCGTCCAGGCGGCCAGCTCGTCGGCGCGGGTCGGCTCCCCGACGCGCTCTGGCACGCCGTCGCGGTCTGGCACCCCGTCGCGGTCTGGCACGCCGTCGCGGGTCGGCTCCCCGGCCAGCGCCGCGACCTGCCGCGCCCAGGCGCGCAGCGTGGTGCCCGCCGGCTCCAGCTCCGGCCGCCGCCCCGCGTCGAGCGCGGCGCAGGCCGCGCGCAGGTCGGTCAGCAGGATCCGCCACGACACCCCGTCGACGGCGAAGTGGTGCACGACCAGCAGCAGCCGGTTCCCGACGGGCGGGCCGGCGGCGAACCAGACGGCCTGCACGAGTACGCCGTCGGCGGGGCGCAGCCGCTCGCGGGCGGCCCGCGCCTGCGCGGCGATGAGCGCCGGCCGGTCGGCCGCGTCGGCGTCGGCGAGGTCGACGACGCGCAGGCAGTCGTCGGCGCGTACCGCCCCGGCGGGCGGGATCTCCAGCTCCCACGGCCCGTCGCCCGGCCCGGTGCGGGCCCGCATCCGCAGCGCGGGATGGTGGTCGAGCAGCGCCTGCACGGCCTCGCGGACCCGCTCGACGGTCTGCCCGGCGGGCACCCGCACCAGCATCGACTGGCTGAACGCGTCCAGCGGGCCGCCGAGTTCCTCCCGGGCCCAGGCCATGATCGGCGTCAGCGGCACGGTGCCGGTGCCGTCGTCGGCGGGGCCGGCGTCGGCACCGTCCACGGTGGTCGCCACGGCGGCCAGGGCGCGCACGGTGCGCTGCTGGTAGACGTCCTTCGGCTTGAGCTGCAGGCCGGCGCGCCGGGCCCGGCTGACGAGCTGGATGGACATGATGCTGTCGCCGCCGAGGCCGAAGAAGCTGCCGTCGATGCCCAGCTCGGGCACGCCGAGCAGCTCGGCGAACAGCTCGCACAGGATGCGTTCGGCCGGGGTGCGGGGGGCCGGGCCGGTGAGCGACCCGTCGAGTTCGGGCTCGGGCAGCGCCACCCGGTCGACCTTCCCGGTCGGGGTCAGCGGCAGCGCGTCGAGCACCACGAGCCGCGCCGGCAGCAGGTACTCGGGAAGCTGGTGGCGCAGCCACTCGCGGACCTGCGCCGCCGTGAGGGTGGCGGAGCCTGCGGGGGTGACGTAGCCGACGAGCCCGGCGCGTCCCGCCTCGTCGGGGCGGGTCACCACGACGGCCGCGCCGACGTCCGGGTGCCGGGCGATCGTCGCCTCGACCTCGCCGGGTTCGACCCGGAAGCCCCGGATGTTGACCATGTTGTCGACGCGGCCGGCGTACTCCAGGTCGCCGTCGGGGCGCAGCCGCACCCGGTCGCCGGTGCGGTACAGCCGGCCGCCGGGCGGGCGGGCGTACGGGTCGGCGACGAACCGCTCCGCCGTGAGTCCGGGCCGCCCCACGTACCCGCGCGCCAGCCGCGCGCCGCCGACGTAGAGTTCGCCGACCGCGCCGAGCGGCACGGGCACGAGCCTCGGGTCGAGGACGTGGGCGGTCAGGCCGGCCACCTCGCGGCCGATCCGGCTGAGGCCGTCGCCGACGTCGTCGGGCCCGAGGGTACGCGCGGTGACGTGCACGGTGGTCTCGGTGATCCCGTACATGTTGACCAGTCGCGGGCGGTCCCAGCCGTGCCGGGCGGCCCACCGGCGCACCGAGGCGTGCTCCAGGGCCTCGCCGCCGAAGACCACCCAGCGCAGCGCGTGGGGCCGGTCGGACCGGGAGTCCACGTCCTCGAACTGGGCGAACGAGGAGGGGGTCTGGTTGAGCACGGTGACCCCGGCGTCGGTGACCAGGCGGTGGAAGTCCTCGGGGTTGCGGGAGACCCAGTAGGGCACCACGACGACCCGGCCGCCGGTGCTCAGCGCGCCCCAGATCTCCCACACGGAGAAGTCGAACGACGAGCTGTGGAACATGGACCAGACGTCGTCGGGGCCGGCGGTCAGGAACTCCTCGCCCCAGTGCAGCAGCCGGGCGACGGCGGAGTGCGGGACGACTGAATTGATTGACCGCGCACCCAACTCCCCATACGTCAACACCACCTCCCCACACACCACCGCCACCGCACCCGGCGACCGATCCACCCACCGACCCACCAACTCGTGCACCAGCAGCGCGCGGTCGGCGGGCTCCGGGGGCGGCGCGGCCGCCGCCGACCAGGAGGCGAGCAGGGACCGCTCCGCCGCACCGGCCAGCGGCTCGCGCAGGTACCGGCGGTCCGGCGCGGTCACCATGTCCCACAGGGCGGCCACGAACCAGTCGCGCAGCAGCCGGACCTGCTCGGCCCGGACGGCGTCGGTGTGGAAGTCCATGGCCAGCAGCACCCGGTCGGAGACCGGGTCGCGGACGACCCCGATGTTGAGCGGGAAGTTCGTCGGCTCGGCGCGGACGGTGGAGAAGCTGCCGATCTTGCCGTCGAGGATCTCGGTGCCCCGGCCGGAGAGCATCTCGGCCATCACGTGGAAGTGGTTGTAGACGAAGTTGACGTTGACCGGCTGGTCCATGCCGAGCCGGCGCTGCATCTCGGCCATGGGGAAGCGGCGGTGCGGCAGCATGTCGCGCTCGGCCGCGAAGACCGCGGCGATCAGGTCCGTCCACCTGCCGTCGGGCAGCGCCAGCCGGAACGGCAGCGTGTTGAGGAACAGCCCCCGCACGTCGTCGCCGCCGGCCTCCTCCGGCCGGCCGTTGGCGGTCACGCCGACCAGCACGTCCGTCGCGCCGGTGGCGTAGCCGACCGTACGCAGGCAGGCCGCGACGAAGAGGGCCTTCAGCGGGGTGCCGCACCGGTTGGCCAAGTCCCCCAGCGCCGCGCAGAGCTCGGGGCTGAGCACGGTCTCCACCGAGCCGTAGCGCTGGCGGGCGTCGGTGGCATACCACCACTCGCCCAGGAAGCGCTGCTCGCCGGGCAGCTCCGGCACGGGCCCGTCGGGCCAGCGCAGCAGCCGGGTGTCCGGCGGTTCGGCCAGCCGCTCGCGCCAGAACCGTTCGGTCTCGGTCGAGGTGAGGGCGGCGCGTTCCAGCTCGACGAAGTCGCGGTACTGCGCGGTCAGCGGCGGGTCCGCCGGCTCGACGCCGTCGCGCAGGCCCTGGTAGACCCGCATGATCTCGCTGAGCGTGGAGTGCAGGCTCCAGCCGTCGAACACGGCGTGGTGCTCGGTGAGCGTCCACTGGAACACGTCGTCGGAGCGGCGGTGCACGTGCATCCGCAGCAGCGGCGGGCGGTCGTGGTCGAACGGGGTGACCCGCTGGTGCTCCAGGTAGGCCCGGACGATCTCGTCCTGCGCCGCCTCGTCGAGGTCGCGCAGGTCGTCGCAGCCGACCGGCAGGACCGCCTCGGCGTGCACGAGCTGCAGCGGTTCGCTGTAGTCGGTGAGCGACAGCGCCGTACGCAGGATCGGGTGCCGGCGCACGACGTGCGCGACCGCCCGGGAGAAGGCGTCGGCCTCGAACGGCGCGCGCACCTTCATGCTGTCGACGTTGTGGTACGGCAGCCGCTCCGGGTCGCGGGTCATCTCGTAGACCATGCCGACCTGCAACGCCGTCATCGGGTACGCGTCGACGAGCCCGCCCGGCAGGTGGGCCCGGTCGGCGGCGTCGACCAGCTCGAACGGGCGGCGCGTCGGCGCGTCGGGGACGTCGACGACCGTGCAGGCGGCGGCGAGTTCGGCGATCGTGGGGCGGTGGAACAGCTCCTGCAGCTCGAAGGAGATGCCGCTGGCGCGGGCCGCGCCGAGCACCCGGATGCTGCGGATCGAGTCGCCGCCGAGGTGGAAGAAGTTGTCGTGCCGGCCCACCTGGACGGGGCCGAGCGCGTCGACCCAGATCTCGGCGAGCCGCCGCTCCACCGGGCCCTGCGGCGGGACGTAGTCGCCGCTGCCGGCGGGGCGGGCCTCCTCGACGGGGTCGGGCAGCCGCCGGTGGTCGGTCTTGCCGCTCGGCGTCAGCGGGATCGCCGCCAGCTCCACGAAGCGCGCCGGCACCATGTAGTCGGGCAGCCGGTCGGCCAGCCACTGCCGCAGCTCGGCGACCGGCACCGTCGACCCGGCCTCCGGCACCACGTACGCGATGAGCTGTGGGGCCCCCGCGTCGTCGGGCCGGATGGTGACGGCCGTGCCGGTGACGCCGGGGAACTGGTGGGCGACGGCCTCGATCTCGGTCAGCTCCACCCGGAAGCCCCGGATCTTGATCTGGCTGTCGGCGCGGCCGGCGTACTCCAGGGTCCCGTCGGGACGCCACCGGGCCAGGTCACCGCTGCGGTAGAGGCGCGCGCCCGGCTCGTCGCCGACCGGGTCCGCCACGAAGCGTCCGGCGGTCAGTCCGGGCTGGCCGAGGTAGCCCCGGGCGACCCCGGGCCCGCCGACGTACATCTCGCCGGTGACGCCGACCGGGCAGGGCCGCAGGTTCCCGTCGAGGACGTGGATCGCCAGGTCCGCCAGCGGGCGGCCGATCTGGGTGAGGGCGCGGGTCAGGTCGTCCGGCCCGACCTCGCGGAACGTGTTGTGCACGGTGGTCTCGGTGATCCCGTACATGTTGACCAGTCGCGGGCGGTCCCAGCCGTGCCGGGCGGCCCACCGGCGCACCGACCCGTGGTCCAGGGCCTCACCGGCGAAGACGACGTAGCGCAGCGCCAGCGGCTCCGGGTGCGACTGCAGGTGCGGGTCGGCGAGGCGGGCGTCGGCGGCCTCGAACTGGACGAACGCGGACGGGGTCTGGCTGAACACGGTCACGCCCGCGTCCCGCACGAGCGCGTACAGGTCGTCGGGGCTGCGGGAGACCCAGTAGGGCACCACGACCAGCCGGCCGCCGGTGCCCAGCGCGCCCCACGTCTCCCAGACGCAGACGTCGAACGACGAGCTGTGGAACATGGACCAGACGTCGTCGGGGCCGAAGCTGAAGTCGCGGGCGGCCGAGGCGAACAGCCGGACCGCGTTGCGGTGGGTCACGGTGACGCCCTTGGGGCGGCCGGTCGACCCCGACGTGTAGATCACATACGCCGCACTGTCCGCAGTCACCTTTACCGGCGACGGGACCTCGCCGACCG
>NZ_FMCW01000001.1:0-33295 GCF_900091595.1 Micromonospora haikouensis | reverse complement strand
AACTCCCCATACGTCAACACCACCTCCCCACACACCACCGCCACCGCACCCGGCGACCCCTCCACCCACCGACCCACCAACTCGTGCACCAGCAGGTCGGCGTCGTCACCCGCCGCCGACGTCTGGGCCGCCGACCAGGACCGGATCAGCGACCGCTCGGCGGCGTCCATCGCCGCGAGGTGTCCGATCGCCAGCCGGGGCGCATCGAGAGCGCTCGACAGCAGGTGCGACCAGTGCCGGAAGAAGTGCTCGACCGAGTCGCGGCCGAACAGGTCCGTGCAGTACTCGATCTCGATGTCGAAGCGGTCGCCGACGTCGTAGACGGTGAACGTGAGGTCCAGCTTCGCCGTGTCGGTGGGCACGAACTCGCGGGTGAGGAACGACGCGCCGGCCCCCGCCCCGGCTCCGCCCGCGGCGCCGGCCCCGGCCGCCGGCCCCGTCTCGTGGAACGCGAACAGCACCTGCACGAGCGGGCCGTGGCTGGGCACCCGCTGCGGCACGAGGCGGTTGACGAGCCGGTCGAACGGCACGTCGAGGTGCTCCAGGGCGTCCAGCACCGACTCCTGGGTGCGCGCCACGACGGCCTCGAACGTCGGCTCGCCGCCCAGGTCGGTGCGGGCCACCATCGTGCCGGCGAACAGGCCGACCACGTCGAGGAACCGGCTGTCCCCCCGGCCGGCGACCGGCGAGCCGACGACGAGGTCGGTCTGCCCGGTCTGCCGGTGCAGGAAGACGTGGAAGGCCGCCAGCAGCACCACGTACGGCGTGACGCCGCTGCCCGCCGCCAGGGCCCGCACCCGGTCGCGGACGCCGGGCTCCACGGTGAACCGCAGGGTCTCGCCCCGGTAGGTGAAGTCGCGGGGCCGGGGCCGGTCGCGGCCGAGTTCGAGCAGTTCCGGCGCGCCCCGCAACTGCTCGACGCGCCGGTCGAGGTCCCGCTGCGCCCGCGGCCCGGCCAGCCGTTCCTGCTGCCGGGCGCAGTGCTCGACGTACGCGGCCCGGGGCGGGGGCGGGACGGGGGCGCCGCCCAGGCCGGCGGCGAGGTCGCGTTCGACGAGCTCCAGCGAGAGGCCGTCGACGGCGATGTGGTGGAAGGTGAGGTGGAGCAGCCGCACGTGGTCGTCGACGGCGAACACCGCCGCGCGGGCCAGGGGCCCGGCGCTCAGGTCGAACGGTCGGCGGGACACCTCCCGCACCACCTCGGCGCACCGGGCGTCGCGCTCGGCGGCCGGGCAGTCGGTGAGGTCGTGCACCTCCAGGGGCAGTTCGCGGGCCGGCAGCAGGCGCTGCACCGGCTCGCCGTCGACCTCCGCGAAGGCCGTGAACAACGCGTCGTGCCGGGCCAGCAGGCGGCCGACGGTGGCGACGACCTCCGGCAGCGGTACGGCGTCCCGCAGCCGCCACGACACCGGCACGTGGTAGGCGGCGCTGGCCGGCGTCAGCCGGTCGATGAACCACAGCCGCTGCTGCTCGCTGCTCAGCGGCCAGTGCCGGTCGTCCTCACCCATGGAACGCGGCCTGCTCGGCCTGGTCCATGGCGAGGGCGAGGCTCTTAGGCCGCATGTCCTGCCAGTTCTCCTCGACGAAGCGCAGCGCGTCGTCGCGGCCGCCCGGCCCCCATGCCACGGTCCAGCCCGCCGGCACCTCGGCGAATTCCGGCCACAACGAGTGCTGCGACTCGGCGTTCACCAGCACCAGGAAAGTGCCGTCCGCATCGTCGAATGGATTCATGATCCGCCTCCGGTCCACATCGATGCCGCAGGGAGTCCACATAGCCCCCGGAAGCGGCCGGGGAGAATCCTGCCGGGCGATAGCGGTGGCGGCCAGAAATTGCCACTTCACCAAGTGGCAGTTGGTGTAAACGGTTTCGGCGAGAGCACACGGACAGGCCGGCAGCCCACGGGAAGGCCGAGGTCGAGCGGGCAGGCCGGAATCGCCGACGACGGAATTCGCCGGAGGGGAAGCGGGGGGATGAAAGGCGGCTACGCCGGGTCGGCCACCGGAATCAGCGAGACGATCTGCAGCTCACTCGCGCTCGGATCGGTGAGGGTCACGACGTCGACCAGCGTCGTCCGGTGGTCGCTGGAGAGCCGGATGCCGCGCCGCGACTGCAGGGTGCACCCGTTCGCGGCGTGGGCGTTCCACAGGCAGCGGGCCTCGGGGTTGGTCGCCAGGCAGGCGTCGACCAGCGCGGCGATCCCCGCGTCCTGGGGGTGCAGCGCCTGGGCGATGCGCATCTGGGTGAGCAGCGGCGCCGCCCAGTCGGTGTCCCAGTTGACCAGTCGGCGGCGCGCGTCGGCGTCGGTGAACAGCCAGCGGGGGTAGCTGGGATCGCTGCGCAGCCAGGGATAGTAGGCCTCGCACACCTCGTTGTGCAGCACCACCCGCGCGTACCGGTCGAGGACGTAGGTCGCCCAGCGCTGCCCCTCGACGAACTGGCGCAGGGCGGGGCCGAGGACGACGGCGGTCGCGCCGACCGGCGACGGCGACGGCATCCGGCCGACCGCCAGGAGATACAGCAGCTCCCGCTCGTGCCGGTCGAGGCGCAGCGCCTCGGCGACGGCGTCGAGGAAGGCGTCCGAGTAGTTGGCCCGCACCCCGCGTTCGAGGTTGCTGTACCAGACGACGCTCACCCCGACGATCTCCGCGACTTCCTCCTGGGTGACGTTCGACCGACGGGCTCGGCGGCGTCGGGCGAGGAGCCGGTCGTCGGGCACCAGCCGGTGCCGCCAGGCTTTGACGCAGGCGGCCAGCTCGCTGTTCTGATCTGCCGAGACCTGCCGAATGGCAACCATTTCTCCCTCGTCCTGGCGCAGCCGTGAATGATATTTCCCGCGCATCTGGACCTGCACCGAAATGAAACAACGGCCACCGGTCACACGGCTCTCCCGAGAGCCGGAAGCAGGGCGGATCGATCGGTCGACGGCTGCCCGTCGCCGGGACCGATGGATCCCGCGTACGAGGCTTTCGGCCGAATAGGCCAAAGCCCGCTCGCGACGGCACGGACACAATCGTGTCCAGTGACTGTCACGAATGTGGATGCTACCGCTCGGGGACCCGGACACCAATAGCTGAGTATCGCTCGGATCACTGTGCGGTCATCCCCTCCGGCGATTCCCTGCCACCTGCACCCAATCGTCATGGACTTGGCCGGGCTGCCCCCTTGGCCACGTCCACGGGAGTGCGCACCACTTGCCCGTGATGGCCCTGTTGCGTAGATCGCGCCCCGCGCCGAGGCCCGCGCCGCGCGCCCCGCGCCGACCGAGGGCAGCAATACATTCAAGTACGGCTCTCCATTCGCGGGCCCACAATTCCCAACGGATTGCACCAACCCGAGCACGCCGTTCGGCACGCCGTTTCCCGGCGCGGATATGAGTCGCGAAGAGCCCCGGAGTCCCAATCGCCGCAGTTGCGGCCGGCTTCCCGTCCGGGGCGCATATCCCCTGGTAGAGGCGATTTCCGTGCGCCGAGAGACGCACGCCATACGAAACGCGGGAGAAACGAGAGCTGGCTACCGTCCCCGATCGTTGAACATTTCCACTCCTTTCCGGGGAGACACTTTGAAGGTACGAACATCGAGGAGCATGCGCATTCTCCTCGCGGTGGTCGTCTCGCTGACGGCCCCGGCCGCGCTGGCCGCCCCGGCCAGCGCGGCGTCCCCCACCGCAGCCGCACCGCCCCCCGCCGCACCGGCGGACCTGCCCGACCCGACGGCGCGCGGACCGTTCGGCTACCAGGCCGTCCAGGAAGCCAAGCTCGGCCTCGCCAGCATCCAGGAGCCCAACTCCGCCGGGGCCGACCCGACGCCGGGGACGGCCCAGGCGGCGGAGCAGGTCGAGATCCGCGGCCAGCTCTACACGCCGGACTGGGCCAAGCGCACCACCCCATCGCCGCTGATCGTCCTGGTGCACGGCAACCACGGCTCGTGCGACTCCGGGCAGAACAGCGCCCAGCTCACCTGCGCCCAGTTCAAGCACAACGAGAACGGCTACGCCTACCTCGCGGAGAACCTCGCCACCTGGGGCTACACGACGTTCTCGGTGTCGCAGGACCAGCTGATGATGCGGCAGGACAGCAGCAAGGGCAAAGGCATGCACAGCCGGCGCATGCTCATCGCCGCCACCCTGGACGCGCTCAGCGCCGCCAACCGCGCCGAGGGCCTGCCCGTCGACGAGCACACGACCGTCGGCACCACGCTCTCCGGTCACCTCGACCTCACCCGCATCGGCCTGATGGGGCACTCGCGCGGCGGTGACGCCGTGTCGAGCTTCATCGACTACAACCGCATCCGCACCGACGGCCCGCGCTATCCCCTGCGCGGCGTCATCTCCCTCGCGCCGGTCGACTACGAGCGCAAGGCACCGTACGGCATGCCGTACCTGACGATCCTGCCGATGTGCGACGGCGACGTGTCCAACCTGCAGGGCGCGCGGCTGTTCGAGCGCAGCCAGTACGTCAACCCGGGCGACCCCTTCCCCCGCATCCAGGTCGAGCACCTCGGCGCGATCCACAACTGGTACAACACCGTCTGGTACGCCGACGGCGGCGCGGACGGCCAGGGCAACAACGACGCCGCCTGCGGCAACTCGGCCCCGTTCGCGACGAACAACATCCACCCGAACAACCTGCGGCTCAGCGGCGCGGCCAGCTACACCGACCCCGACCTGAACTACAAGATCGACAACTCGGATCCGCTGAACCCGGCCGTGAACACCAAGTTCTCCGGCGACGCGGCCCGCATGGGCGACCAGGAAAAGCTGGGCCTGGCCACGATGGCCGCCTTCTTCCGCCGCTACGTCGGCGGCGAGGGCGCGTTCCAGCCCTGGCTGACCGGCGAGCTGGCCAACACCGCCAGCGGCCTGCAGGTCCCGGCGACGGCCTGCCCGACCAGCCCGTCCGGCACGGCCATCGCCTGCAACGAGCGGGTCAACACCAGCTACTTCGCCGCGCCACAGGAGCGGGTGGACGTGATCCGCCCCGAGGTGGAGAACCCCCTCGGCCTCAACGCCCTCGGCGGCCCGCTGACCGGCAGCGGCTTCGCCGACCCGTACGCCCAGGCGCCCGGCGTCGCGCCGAAGCCGGCGGCGACGGCCGGCGGCTACGACTGGTGCAACCCGGAGCCCCAGGACTTCGCGCCCGCCCAGCTCGGCAAGACCGGGCTGCCGACCGCCGCCAAGCCCTGCCCGCTGCCGGCGGCCGGCGCGCTCGGCGGGCAGAACGCCACCCGCGAGAACAGCCCGATCAACCACTCCTACGGCCGCCAGCTCACCCTCGCCTGGGAGCCGACCTCCACCGCCACCCTCACCGCCGCGATCCCGGCCGCGTCCAAGGACGTACGGGGCCTCAAGGCGCTGGCCCTCAGCGCCGCCGTCAACTTCTTCGACACCCGCAACCCGGGCGCCGACAACCGGGGCGACAACACCCGCGACACCACCGTCAACGGCACCCCGACCAGCCCGGTCTGGCCCAACGAACTACCCACGTCGTACGACCCGACGTCGACCACGCAGCGCTTCGTCATCGCGCTGAGCGACACGGCCGGGCACGAGGCCACCGTCGACGCCGGCGACCCGCGCTGGGGCAACGCCCTGCACATGTCCACCGGCACGAACACGCCGAACACGCACATCGTCCTCGACCAGATCCGCGTGCCGCTGAGCGAGTTCGCCGCGCAGGGCGTCGACGTCGGCTCCCTGGCCAAGCTCGAACTGCGCTTCGGGGCGGGCGACCTGCCCAAGTCCGGCTCGATCCAGCTCGCCGACGTGCGCTTCCAGGAGAGCGCGGCCGGAGCGCGGCTGCTGTCGGACGGCAACCACGCCAACGGCGCGGGCCACGGCAAGTCCGCCCTCGGCGGCCCGGACCCGGCGACCTACCTCGCCGCGTACGACAACACCCCCGGCAAGGTGGCGCTGGTCGACCCGGTCGCGAACCCGCGCGGGAACACCACCTGGACCGTCGACGACGACGGGAAGCAGTGCCCCACCGCCCAGTTCACGTCGATCCAGGCGGCCGTCGACCACGCCTCGCCGTGGGACACGATCGTGGTCTGCGCGGGCGTCTACCAGGAGTCCTCGACGCCGGTGAACCACGCGTCCAACCCCGTGCAGGCCGGCGCGCGCAACGGCCTCACCATCACCAAGCCCCTGAAGATCAAGGGCGCGGGCGCGGACAAGGTGACCATCGAGCCCGACCAGTCGCTCGGCACCCTCGCGGGCCACCAGCCCTACCTGCGCGACGGCGGCGGCAACGTGATCACCGTGTCGCGGCAGTCGCTCGGCTCCACCGACACCAACGAGATGTTCGTCGACATCTCCGGCGTGACCGTCACCTCCGGCAACGTCTGGGCCGAGGCGGGCATCGCCTTCTTCGGCGCGGCCGGTCGCGTCGCGAACAGCGTCGTCGGCCCGCTGCGAGCCGCCACCACCGCGCAGGAACTGGCCGAGCACCCGCACGGCTGGGGCATCGTCAAGACCGGCGTGATCCGGGGGGCGAGCGCCGCCACCGTCGAGAGCGAGGTGACCGTCACCGGCAGCGTCGTCACCGGCTACCAGTCGGGCGGCATCCTGTTCGACGGCGCGCGGGGCACGGACGGCAGCCCGGACAACACCGCCCGGACCGGCATCCGCAACCACGGCTACGTGACCGGCACGGTCGTCGCGGGCGCGTCGAGCAGCGTGTTCCCGCAGGTCGGCATCCAGTACGCCAGCGGAGCGACCGGCTTCGTCAACGACAGCCGGATCACCGGGAACTACCACCCGCCCGCGCCCGAGAAGTCCTACGGCATCCTGCTGACCGACGCCGGCACCGACAGCGTCGGGGCGCTCACCGCCTCCGGCGACATCATCACCGGCAACGGGTACGCGGTCTACAACGCCAACGCCGACAACACCGGCGTACGCGAGGCAGCCCCGTTCGCGGTGACCGGCAGCTACCTCGGCAAGCGCGCGCCGCTCTCGGGCGGACCGGCGGACCCGCGCACCGGGGTCGAGGCCATCTCCGGCCCCGACAGCACCGGCGCGGCCACCGTCACCCTCGCCAAGCGGCTGCCGAAGCCGCCGAAGGCGGTGCCGACCGGGGTGGGCCGCGTCGCCGACCGCGCCCCGTCGGCCCAGGTCGCCGACCCGGGGCAGGGCGCGGTGTTCCAGGTCGGGACGACGGTGCACCCGCTCATCCGGGGCACCGACGACTTCGCCATCGCGTCGGCGACCCTGCTCGTCAACGGCACCAGGGTCGGCACCAGCACCGTCGCCCCGTACCTGTTCGACTGGACGCCCAGCGCCAGGGACGCCGGCCGGCAGGTCAAGCTCCAGGCGCTGGTCGTCGACTCGTCCGGACGGGCGACGCTGTCCAAGGCGGTGGTGGGCACCGTGCTGCCGCCGCCGACGGTGAAGCTCGGCAAGGTGACGACCAACACCAAGACGGGCACGGCGACGATCGCCGCCACCGTCAACACGGCCGGCACGCTCACCCTCACCGGCGACAAGGTGGTCGCGGTGACCAGGCAGGTGAGCAAGGCGGGCACGGTCACGCTGACCGTGACGGTCGACCCCGCGTACCGGCAGGAGTTGGTCAAGGCGGGACGGCTCGACGTGACGGTCACGGTCGCGTTCGGCACCGCGACGGGGCAGAGCGCGAGCAAGACCGTGCAGGTGCGACTGCTCAAGAAGTGACGATCCGGCACCAAGGAAGCTGACCGGAGGGGTCCCGCACAGGGGCCCCTCCGGCGGTGTCCGCTGCGGCCTACCCGCCGTCGGGCTCCCGCCCCGACCGGTGCAGGGCGTCGGCAAGCTCCGCCGCCACCCGCTCCGGCTCGGCCAGGCAGCGCCACGCAGGCACCCGACGCACCGGGCCGGAGCCTCCGGTGATGTCGAGCCGGGCGAGCACCTTGCGCAGCACCCTGCCGTCCGGATCGCCGGCCGGGTCGTCGACCACGACGGCCAGCTCGGCGTCTTCGCGGCGTACCACGAGGTCGACAGGCTGCCCGGCCACGGGGACGTCCCGCCGCACCGTGAGCCCGGCGTCGCGCAGGGCCCGGTGCAGGCGGTCCGCCGGCACGTTCCCGGCGTCCGGCGGGGTATCGGCGGCAGCACCAGCCAGCGCCAGGGCCGTCAACAGGCCCCGCTGACCCGACCACCACGACCGGTCGCCGACCACGACGAGCTGGGACCGGGCCCGGGTGATGGCGACGTTCCACAGGTTGGTCTGGTGCGCCAGCCAGCCCCGGGTGCGGTCCGGGACACCGTGCGCGCCGACCGGCGAGACGACCATGATGTCCCGTTCACTGCCCTGGAACTTGTGGATCGTCGCGCAGAGCAGGTTCTCGGTAAGACCGGCGGCGCGCAGGGCCGCCGCCAGGCCATGCTGGTGCGCGGCGAGCGGCGTGACCACCCCGATCGAGGCGTCGGGGTACGCCGCCCGCAGCCCTGCCACCTCGGCGACGACCGCCTCGGCCTCGACCGGGTTGAACCCGGAGCCGGTCGTACCGGGGCTGAACCTGCCCGGCACGTCGCGCCAGCGCACCGCCGGTTCGGCCGGGGCGGCCAGCCGGGCCGGATCGGTCAGCACGGTGAGCCGGCCCTGGTAGACCTCCCGGTTCGGCACGTCCACGATGTCCGGATGGCACCGGTAGTGCTCGTCGAGCAGCTGCGTCGTGGCCGCCGCGGCGGCGAACGCGTCGTACGCGGAGTGGGCCGTGTAGGTCAGCCGCCGCGCGGTGAGCCAGCCGGTGCCCAGGCCGGCCCGGGCCCGTTCGGCGACGTCGTCGGATTCGGGCAGGTCCACCACGGGCGCGAGCTGGCGCGGATCGCCGATGAGCAGTGCCCGCTTCGCGCGGTAGAGCATCGGCAGGATCGCGGGAATGGTGCACTGTGCCGCCTCGTCGATCACGACGAGGTCGTACAGGGCGGGGCTTCTCTTCAGGCGTCGGGCGGAGAGCGCGGTCACCGCCCAGCCCGGCAGCACCCGCAGCAGCTCCGGGAAGTAGGACCAGCTGTCCGACTGCGGCCTGGCCATCTCGTCGGCCCGGTCCTGGAGCACCCGCGCCCCGGCAGCCACCCGGCGGGCGATCTGCGCCCGCAGCAGGTCGATGCTGAGGGCGGGCCGTTCGGTGCCGATCAGGTCGACCAGCCGCCGCCAGGAGACTTCGGCGTCGGGCAGCTCGCCGAGGCGTCGTAGGCGTTCCCGCCAGCGCAACTCGAGCACCGCCCGCTCGGCGAGTGCCGCGACGGCGTCCCGGTCGACGACCTGGTACGACCGCAGCCGCCACCGGTACCACCAGCCGAACCACCGGCTCGCGAGCGCCCGGTCGGTCAGGTGGACGAGGCGCGCCAGTTCCGTGTCGTCGGCCGGCAGCGTGACCGCGTTTGGGCCGGGGCCAGCGGAACGTTCGGCAGCCAGGTCGGCGAGGTCGCGTTCGAGCAGCCGCCGCTCGTCCAGCGCCGCACGGAGCCCGGTGGCCTCCTCGGCCAGCAGCCGCAGCTCGTGCAGCGGGGTCCGGTCGTCCGGCGCGGTGGCCCGCTCGGCCGACGGGTAGGCGGCCAGGATGTCGGCGAGGTGCTTCGGCTCCTGGAGACGGTGCTCCTTGTTGCCCGTACGCAGCAGCAGGCCCGGGCCGATCAGGTCGGTCACCCGGTCGAGCACCGAGTCGACGGCCTGGTTACTGGTGGAACCGACCAGCACGCTCTGGCCGGCGGCGGTGGCGGTGGCCAGCAGGGCGGTGACGAGTTGACTCTTGCCGGTGCCCGGCGGCCCCTGGGCCACCGTCAACGGCTGCGACATCGCCGCCCGGATGATCTCCTCCTGCGCCTCGTTCGTCGCGCTCATCGCCACCGTCACCACGGGCGTCGAGCCGGCCCCGCCCGGGCTCGCCGCCGCCCCGTCCGGGCGGAGCGCCAGCGCACCCAGCGCCGTCCCCTCGATGAGCTTCGGGTTTTTGATCATGGCTCGCAGGTCGTCGACGAGCTGCCGCTGCGGCGACTCGGCCGCATCGACGGTGTAGAGGATCGCGGCGTTCTGCAACCCGTTCACCGGCCCCTGCCGGATGGTGCCGCCGAGCATCGCCGGGTCCAGCTCCGTCACCGGGTTCAACCCGAACGTCTTCACCAACACGTCGACGGTGGCCATGAGGGAGGCGGGGTCGCCCGGGACGAACGCCTGCTCGACGCGTTGCAGCAGCTCGTCGCCCTCCACCTCGGAAAGCTGGAACAGGTCGACGAGGGCGGCGCTGGGGCGGGGCGGGAAGGAGGCGTGCAGGACGTCGTCCGCGCCGATGGTCACGTCGCAGACCAGGAGCGGCGCGAGCTGGATCGCCTTCTGCCGGGCCGGCCGCACGGCGACGACGGGATAGCCGTACTGCAGCTCCCTGCCGTCGGCGCGGGCCCGCGCGGCGAGCCTGGCCGCCGTGCCGCCCAGCCGGACGGGCGTCTCCGAGGTGAAGACGGCCTCGGACCCGGGTGGAGCCGGAACGTACGTGGTGGTCGCCCGGGGGTCGATGAACGACTGCAGCACGGTCGAACGCTGCATGCAGTTGACGTAGTAGGTCACCAGGCGACGCCACTGGTCCGCGTCGAACGCCGCCTCGTCGGCCGGGCTCGCCGTGACGGCGGCGACGCGCGTCGCCTCGGCGGCGGACCCCGGCGCGGTCGCCAGCCGGATCGGCTCGGTGACGCCCTCACTCGACTCGACCGTCTTGTGCTGGCGGCGGCGGGCCATCTCGGTCGGCACGTACCGGGAGAGATCGTTGGTGGTGATCCACCCGTCGTCGGACGGCCCTTCGGCCGCGCCCCGCAGACCGTCGAGGAGCACCTCGGTGAACACCGACGGGCGGTCCGGGCCCTGCGCCTTCGACGCCTTCTGATGGGTGCTGGAGGTCAGGATGAAGGTGCCACGCTGGCGCTTGAGGCGCCGCGGCTCCTCGCGCACCCCGCCCCGGAACCGGTTGCGGGCCGTGAACGCGCCGGAAAAGCAGCAGTCGAGCAGCACCACCTTCTGGCTGGCCTTGGTGTCGTTGAGCAGGTGGCGCAGCATGCCGTCGGTGTCGAACGCGGTCGCGTGCAGCTGCCCGCCGACCGTGTCGGTCGCCGCCAGGAACAGCGACTGCCCGTCGCCATGCAGCACCCCGTGGCCGGAGTAGTAGAGCAGCGCCAGGTCGCCCGTGCGCCGCGCGCCGTAGAACTCCTCGACGACCTGACGCAGATGCGCCGCCGGCAAATCCAGTGCCGCGCGTACGCTGTCGAACTCGCCGGCACCGTCGAGCAGTGCCTTGAGCTGCGCGACGTCCTGCCGCACGGAGGGCAGCGGCGCGAGCTCGCGGTCGGCGTGGCAGGTGGCCGTGCCGAGCAGCAGGGCGTGCCGACCCATCAGGGGCGCGCCCGCTCGATCGCCGCCCGCACCGTGGCGACCAGTTCGTCCGTCTGCCGGTGGGTCGGCCGGTCGATGGTCAGCTCGATGTCGCCGACCCGCAGGTGCACCCGGCGGCCGGTGTGGCGTTGGAGGAACGCCAGGACCACGTCGACCAGCGCCTGCACGTAGCCGGGATCCGCCCCCGCCAGCACGGTCACCACGCCGAGCGCCAGCTCCGCGACGCCCTTGGTGTGCGGGTCTGTCACGGGCTGCTCGACGCGCTCCACCTCCCCGATCTCGCGGAGGTCGTCCGCCAGTTCGTCGGTCAGCTCGCCGAGGACGAACTCGTCGTCGTCGGGAAGCGGGGTGAAGTCGATCCGGATGCGGACGTGGGACATCCAACCTCCTGGCTGAGCGGTGCCGATCAACCTACGGAAGAAGGGACACCCCGGGAGCATCTCTGTCGGTTTGCCGATCGAATGTCAGCCAATGGGCTCCTATGTGGAACTCGGGTCGATCCTGTGTGGAACTCGTACTAGCCTTCACGTCTGCCGCCGAGTTCCCACCCCTTCCGCGCGGGGCTCGATGCATCGGCGACGACCACCCACGGGCTGAAGGAGCACAACCGATGGTTCGAGCCGGATGACGACGGCGACCGACAGCCCTCCGGCACCGGGCCAGCTCGTCACCGTACGCAACCGGCGCTGGGTCGTCGCCGACGTGGTCCGCAGCGATGTGACCAGCGGCGATCCGCACGTGTTCACCGGTCGGGCCCCGCACCTGGCCACCCTGGTCAGCATCGAGGACGACGCCCGCGACGAGGAGTTGCGGGTGGTCTGGGAGTTGGAGCCGGGCCGGCGGGTGCATGACAGCGCGACGCTGCCGGACCCTCGGCACGGGTTCGACGACCCCGGGCAGCTCGACGCGTTCCTGGACGCCGTGCGCTGGGGTGCCATCGCCTCGGCCGACCGGACGGCCCTTCAGGCGCCGTTCCGCTCCGGCATCGAGATCGAGGACTACCAGCTCGACCCGGTGGTCCGGGCGTTGTCGATGCCGAGAACGAACCTGCTCATCGCCGACGACGTGGGCCTCGGCAAGACCATCGAGGCCGGGCTGGTGATGCAGGAGCTGATGCTGCGGCACCGGGCCCGGACGATGATGATCGTGTGCCCGGCGGGGCTGACGCGGCAGTGGCGCGACGAGATGCGCGACAAGTTCGGTCTCGACTTCCGGATCGTCGACGCGGCCCTGCTGCGGGAGTTGCGCCGCACCCGGGGTCTCTACACCAACCCGTGGACGCACTACCCCCGGTTGATCGTCAGCGTGGACTGGCTGAAGCGGGACCGGCCGCTGCGGCTGCTCCGCGAGGTGCTGCCGGCGACGCCGCGCTATCCGCGCGCCTTCGACCTGCTGGTGGTTGACGAGGTGCACACCTGCGCGCCGTCCGGCCGGGGGCGGTATGCGGTGGATTCGCACCGCACGAAGGCGATCCGCGCCCTCGCCCCGCACTGCGAGCACCGGCTCTTCCTCTCCGCCACCCCGCACAACGGTTTCACCGAGTCGTTCACCGCGTTGCTGGAGCTCCTCGACGACCAGCGGTTCGCCCGGGGCGTCAAGCCGACCGACGAGCAGTTGGCCCGGGTGATGGTGCGACGGCTCAAGAGCGAGCTGCCGCCCAGGTGGGACGGCTCTCCCCGGTTCCCGGCACGCCATCTCGGCTACCTGGAGGTCGACTACCCGGCCGCCGAGCGCCACGCCCACGAGTTGCTCGGCCGCTACGCGGCGAGCCGCCGGGCGAACGCCGACGGTCGGGCCGGCGAGATCGCCGCCGACTTCGTCACCACCCTGCTCAAGCGGCGGCTCTTCTCGTCGCCGAAGGCGTTCGCCGAGACCGTCGAGACCCATTTGGCGACGATGACCGCCCGGGATCACGCCGCCTCCGGCGAGCCGGCGCGCGGGGCGGAACGGCTGGCCGGCGAGAAGGTCCTGCAACCGGTGATCGACCGGCTGGCCGAGACGGCCGAGGACGATGCCGCCTACGGCAGCGCCGAGGCCGACGCCCTGACCGCCGTCCGGCACTACGCGGCCCCGCTGTCGGCCGAGGAACGGGCGCTCCTCGGTGAGCTGCGCACCTGGGCCCGCTCGGCGCAGGACCGGCCGGACGCCAAACTCGCCGCGCTGCACCGCTGGCTGGATCCGATCGTGCGACCCGGCGGCGAGTGGTCGACCGAGCGGGTGATCATCTTCACCGAATACCGCGACACCCAGCGCTGGCTGCACGAGCGGCTACTCAGCGCCAGCTACCCGCCGGAACGGATCGCCCTGCTCTACGGCGGCCAGGATCCCGACGAACGCGAGCACGTCAAGAACGTCTTCACGGAGCATCCCGACCTCGACGACGTCCGGGTCCTGCTCGCCACCGACGCCGCCAGCGAGGGCATCAACCTGCAACGGCACTGCCACCGGCTGCTGCACTGGGAGATCCCGTGGAACCCCAACCGGCTTGAGCAGCGCAACGGCCGGATCGACCGGCATGGCCAGCGCGCCGACCGGGTGGACGTGCTGCACTTCGTGCCCGCCGGTTGGCAGCACGTCGACTACACCACTGGTTCGCTGGAGGACGAGCTGGCGTTCCTGCGGCTGGCGGTGGAGAAGGTCGAGGCGATCCGCACCGACCTGGGCAGCGCGGGCGAGGTGATCGCCGCCCAGGTCGAGCAGAAGATGACCGGCAAGCGCACCGACTGGCAAGTCACCGACGTCGAGATCGACCGGCGGGCGAGCCGCGCCCGGCTGCGGGTGGAACGTGACCTGGCGCGGGACCTGCACCGGCTCACCGAGACGTTGAAGGGCAGCCGGGCGGAGCTCAACCTCACCCCGGCCACCGTGGAACGGGTGGTCCGCACGGGGTTGGGCCTGGCCCATCGGCGGGACCTGATCGACGCGTCGACCCCGGCGGGCGCGTCGGGCCCCTGGTTCCGGCTGCCCGAGCTGCCCGGCGCGTGGGCCGCCGCCCGCAACGACGGGCTGCTGCACCCGGTCACGGGCCGGGAACGGCCGATCACCTTCGACCCGGATGCGGCGGCGGGGCGCACCGATGTGGTGCTGCTGCACCTCGGGCACCAGTTGGTGCAGATGTGCCTGCGTCTGCTGCGGGCGGAGCTGTGGGCCCAGGCCCGGGGTGGGGCCGGGTCCGGCGGCGCGAAGCTCAGCCGGGTCACCGCCCGGGTGGTGCCCGGTGACCTGCTGCGCTCTCCGGCGCTCGTCGCGCACGGCCGGGTGGTGGTCACCGGCGCGGAGGGCACCCGGCTGCACGAGGAGGTCGTCACCGCCGGTGGCCCGATCGAGGGCGGCAAGCTCACCCGGGCCCGCCAGGAGGAGCTGGAGGCCCTGCTGGCCGCCGCGACCGACCAGGTGCCCGCCGAGCGGGTCCGGCAGAGCCTGACCGAGCTGTGGCCGACGCTGGCCGGGCCGCTGGGTCGCGCCCTCGGCACCCGCGCCGACCAGCGCGCCCGCAGCCTGCACGGGCTGCTCGCCCGGCGCTGCGAGGAGGAGGTCACCGCGATCGGCGCGGTCCTGACCGAGCTGGAGACCTCGATCCGCAGCAAGCTTGCCGACGAGCCGCACTGGGAGCAGCCGACCCTGTTCACCGTCGAACGCGAGCAGTTGCACGCCGACCGGGACGCGCTGCACGCCCGGTTGCGCGACATCCCGGCGCAGCGCGAACGGGAGAGCGACGCGCTGCGCCGCCGCTACGCCGACCCGACGGCCCGCTGGTTCCCGGCCGCCGTCACCTTCCTGGTCCCCGCGTCCCTGGCCCGAGGTGCCCGCTGATGCCCGCCGTCCCCCGCCAGTCCCGAGGCGCGTCGGGCCGTGCCGCCGCGGGTCGCCGCGCGCCCCGGCCCGCCGTGCAGAAGATCGACGAGCAGCACGCCGAGTGGCTCGGCCTGTTGCGCCCGGAGGGCCCGTTCCTGACGGTGCCGGTGCTCGTCGAGGCGCTGCCGCACGGGCTGGACACCGTGCCGAACGAGATACGGGACCGGATCCGCCGGGGCTGGGCGGAGGTGCAGGACGCCCCGGACCTGCTCGGCCCGGCGTGGGTCGAGCTGGTCCTCGGCGAGCTGCTGAAATATCCGGCGAGCGCGCACGCCGACGACGCGGTCGGGGTCGCCGGCAGCGGCGGCTTCCGGCCGGACGCGGTGCTGTCGGGTCCGCAGCCCGGCGGCGGCCGGGCCGCCCGGCTGCACGTGCACCGCCTGCCCTTCGACGCGTCGCTCACCGCCGCCCGGGGTGGCCGGCCGTCCCCGGTCGAGCAGGCCGCCCAGGTGTGCCGGGACACCGGCGTGCCGCTGGCGCTGGTGACCAACGGGCAGCACTGGGCGCTGGTGCACGCCCGCCGGGGCGAGCCGACCGGGGTGGGTGTCTTCGACGCCGACCTCTGGCTGGAGGAGCCGGCGCTGTTGCGCGCCTTCGCGACGCTGCTCGCCGCGCCCCGGGTGCTCATCCCGCCGGCCGGCGCAGACGGGCGCCCCTCGGCGAGCCTCGCCGGCCTGTTCGCGCGCAGCGCGGAGGCGCTCACCCAGATCACCACCACCCTGGGCGACCAGGTCCGCCGGGCGGTGGAGCTCTTCGTCGGTGAGCTGGCCCGGCTGGACCGGGAGTCCGAGGGGCAACTGCTCGGCGAGGTCAGCGACCGGGAGATCTACCGGGGTGCGCTGACCGTGCTGATGCGCCTGGTCTTCCTGCTCTACGCCGAGGAGCAGCGGCTGCTGCCGGTGGCCGACCCGCTCTACGCGCAGGCGTACGCGGCGTCCACCCTGCACGGCCAGCTCCGCACGGCGTTTGACATGCACAGCAACGAGATCGGCGACCGGCGCACCGCCGCCTGGCCCCGGCTGCTCGCCCTCTTCGCCGCCGTGCACGGCGGCTGCGAGCACCCCGACCTGCGCATTGCCGCCCACGGCGGGTCCCTGTTCGACCCCGGACGGTTCCCCTGGCTGGTCGACGCGGCGGTCACCGACCGGGTGGTGCACGAGATGCTGGACGCCCTGCTGGTGCTGCGGCACCGGGGCAAGGCAGCGGAGCAGCTCAGCTACTCCAGCCTCGGCGTCGAGCAGCTCGGCCACGTCTACGAGGGCCTGCTCGAGTTCTCCTGCGCCCGGGTGCGGGAGCCGTACGTCGGGCTGATCGGCAAGCGCGAGCCGGAGCTGCCGCTGGCCGAGCTGGAAGCGGCGGCGGCCCGGGGCGAGGCGGAGCTGCGGGTCTGGCTGGTCGCCCGCTGCGACCTCACCGTCCGGCAGGTGGAGAGGGCCAGGGCCGCGACGCCCGCGCCGCACCAGCTCGCCGCGCTGCACGCGGCCTGCGACAACGACGCCGACCTGACCGATCGGGTACGCCCGTACTGGGGGCTGCTCCGCGTCGACCTGCGCGACCTGCCCACGGTCTTCCCCGCAGGCTCGGTGCTGTTCACCCAGTTCGGCGACCGGCGCAACACCGGCACTCACTACACTCCCCGGGAGCTGGCCGAGGAGGTCGTCCGGCACACCCTCGCGCCGCTCTGCTTCTCCCCCGGCCCGGCCCAGGGCGTCACCGACGAGGGCGTGTGGCGGGCCAAGACCGCCGACGAGCTGCTGCGGCTGAAGGTGCTCGACCCGGCGATGGGCTCCGGCGCGTTCCTGGTGGCAGCCTGCCGCTATCTCGCCGAGGTGGTGGTGCGGGCCTGGCAACGCGACGGGCTCCCCGCCGAACTGTCCGACCTGGCCAACGGCAACCCGGACCAGGAGGACCTGCTGCTCGCGGCCCGCCGCCTCGTCGCCGCCCGCTGCCTCTACGGGGTGGACCGCGACGACATGGCCGTGGAGCTGGCGAAGCTGTCGCTGTGGCTGGTGACCCTGGCCAAGGGCAAGCCGTTCGGCTTCCTCGACCACGCGCTGCGCTGCGGCGACTCGCTGGTCGGGATCACCTCCCTCGACCAGCTCACCGCCTTCCACCTCGACCCGGAGGCGGGGCGCTTCCAGCACAGCCGCCTCTTCGGCGACCTGGTCGACCGGCTGCACCGGACCGTCGGCGAGATCACCGCCCTGCGCGAGTCGATCGGCGCGACGGTGGTCGAGGACACCCGGGACGCCGCCGACAAGGACGCCAAGCTCGCCGAGGTCGAGCACCTGGGCCGGGGCCTGCGGTTGGCCGCCGACGCGGTGGTCGGCGCGGCGCTCTCCACGGCCGTCCGCGCCCAGCGCCGCCCGTGGGACCCGGAGGACGACACCGACGACCCGGAGACGAAGTACGACGGCCGCCTGCTCGGCATCAGCGACGACGTGCACCGCCTGCTCGACGGGCCGTACGACGCGGAGCTGGAGCAGCGGATCGGCATCACCGTCGCCGGCTGGCTGCGCGGCACCCGGCCGGAGCCGATCCGGCCGCTGCACTGGCCGCTGGAGTTCCCCGAGGTGGTCAACCGCGCCGGCTTCGACGCCGTCATCGGCAACCCGCCGTTCGTCGGCGGTCAGCGGCTGACCGGGGCGATCGGGCCGGACGTGCGCGAATACCTGGTCGAGCGGATCGGTCGGGGGAAGCGGGGCAGCGCGGATCTCTGCTCCTACTTCCTGCTGCGCAACCTGAGCGTCACGGGCAAGGGGCGGGTGGGCATCATCGCCACCAACACGATCGCTCAGGGCGACACCCGGGAGGTCGGCCTCGATCAGGCGGTGGACATGGGTTGGACGGTCTACCGGGCGAACAAGTCCCAGCCCTGGCCGGGCACCGCCTCACTGGAGGTTTCCCTGCTCTGGGTCGGTCACGCCGCCGACGACGAGCAGCCGGTCCTCGACGGCAACCGGGTGCCGGGGATTACCCCGTCGCTGGATGCCCGTTCCCGAGTCACCGGCAACCCGTACCGCCTAACCGCCAACGCGGGCCAGTCCTACATCGGCTCGTACGTCCTGGGCACCGGCTTCCTGCTCGAACCGGAGCAGGCGCAGGCGCTGATCGACAAGGACCCGCGCAACAAGGACGTGCTCTTCCCCTACCTCAACGGCGAGGACCTGAACAGCCGCCCCGACTGCTCGGCCCGCCGCCGGGTCATCAACTTCCACAACTGGTCACTCGAACGCGCCCAGGAATACCCCGACTGCTTCGCCATCGTCGAACGAGAAGTCAAGCCGTTCCGTGCGACCAACAATCGAGTAGCACGACGCGAGAGATGGTGGCAATTCGCTGAACGGGCTCCCGCGCTCTACTCGGCAATCGAAGGCCTCGATAGGGTGCTCGTCATCGCCAGGGTCAGCAAGACTGGGCTACCTGTATTCGCGCCAACGAAGCAGGTCCTCAGCGACCAAGTGGTCGTCTTTGCTACCGATCAGGCGGAAGACCTAGCATCCCTGTCCAGCAGCTTTCACTTCTCGTGGTGGACGACGAAGGGCGAATCGAGCCTCAGGTCTGACCCCCGCTATACGCCGTCCGATGGGTTCGAGACCTTCCCGATGCCCGAGCCGACCGGGCGGATGGCGCAGGTCGGGGCGGAGTTGGACTCGTACCGGCGATCGGTGATGTTGGGGCGGGAGCTGGGGCTGACGAAGCTCTACAACCTGGTCCACGACGAGCAGGTGACCAGCGCCGACATCCGCCGCCTGCGAGACATCCACGTCGAGATCGACGAGGCGGTCGCCGAGGCGTACGGGTTCAACCTCACGCTCGGGCACGGTTTCCACCGGACCCGGCAGGGCGTCCGGTTCACCATCGACCCGACCGCCCAGGTCGAACTGCTGGACCTGCTGCTCGACCTCAACCACCAGCGCCACGAGCAGGAGAAGCCCCAACAAACCACCACCCGACGCAAGCCGCGGAAGCAGACGCGGGCCGCCCCGCGCCCCAGGTCCGCAGAGGCACCGGATTCGGAGCCGCCCGCATTGGACGGCGGGCTCTTTCCCCTTCCAGACGCCCTGTTCTGAACGATGTCGGATGCCTGACAACCACCCCAGCCGTTCAGGTGAACCCGGTTCGGGTCGCCGAGGCGCTACGTTGCCTCGGTGACCCGAGCATTTGATCTGTGGGGCCAGCGTGGCTGGTGTTCGCAGGAAGTCGCTGGCGAATCGCATTACGCCAAGAACATCCGGGACCTGTTCGGGCGGGCGTTCGATCCGGACGGCGACAACGAGCTGACCGTGCCGGCTCAGCTCATTCCGGAGCCGACCAACCGATACGATCCGCACGCCGTGAAGGTGCTCTGCTCCGGCAAGCAGGTCGGCCATCTGCCCAAGGAGCAGGCTCGGGAGTTCTCGCCGGTTCTCACCGCACTGATCGATCAGGGCTGGACGCCTCAGGTGCAGGCCCGGGTGTGGGCGCAGGAGCGCGAGGACTGGGACGATCCACGTCGGCGGACGTTCGTCGCGTCGGTGCGGATCGACCTCGCCGAGCCGCACATGATCGTGCCGACGAACATGCCACCGTCGGAGCTGCACACCGTGCTTCCCGCTGGCCGTTTCATCCAGGTGACCGGCGAGGAGAAGCACATGTCGCACCTCGCGTCCCTGATCAGCCCGAGCGGGGAATCCTGGGTCTACGTGACCCTGCACGAGGTCGAGGTGCAGCGGGCCCGGTCCACCCGCACCCTCGTCGAGGTCCGGATCAACGGCCTCGCCGCCGGCACCCTGAGCCCGGCAATGTCCACGGAGAACCTGCCGGTGATCGGCCACCTGAGGGACAAGGGTCTGACCACCGCTGCCCGTGCCGTGTTGAAGGGCAACCGGGTCAAGGCCGATGTCGCGGTCAACCTGGCCAAGGCGAGCGAACTGTCGGACGCCTGGCTGGATTCGCCACCCACCGCCCGGGGCACCAATCCGGCCGAGCGGGCGGAGTCGTCAACGAGCCAGGAGATGGCGACGGCAGCACGGTGGAGGTTCGTCGTGCCCCCGGAGTGGCCGCCGCCTCCGGCGGGCTGGGTCCCGCCGCAGGGCTGGCGGCCCGATCCGTCGTGGCCCCCCGCGCCGCAGGGATGGCAGTTCTGGGTCTCCGAGTGAGGCGGGCCGCCGACCCGCCGCGCCGGCCTTGAGCCGGGCCACCCCGCCTCAGCTCAGGGGCGATCGCCGTCCGTCTTGATGCCGCTGACGAACGCGTCCCAGGCGGCAGCGTCGAAGCTCAGCATGCCCGCTGCGGGGGCCTTGGAGTCGCGTACGTCGACCTGAGGCCCACGGTCGCGCACCTCGACGCACTGGCCGTTGTTGCCGGACCGGCTCGACTTGCGCCAGGCGTTACGCTCCATGCTCGCTCAACTCCCTGATGAACTTGATCGATTCGGCCGGCGAACGTGCCAACGTCTTCAGATTGTCGTACGCCGCCGACAGTCGCGCCAGGTCGCGGTTCGACTCGAGGAACAGCTCGCCCGCCAGGGTCTCGATGTAGCCCAGCGGCGGCTCGTCCTGCTCGAAGCTGAGCAGGGCGAAGCCGCTGCTGATGGCCAGGTGCGCCCCGGCCTCGAAGCGCAGCACCTGGATGGTGACGTTGGGCAGCCGGCTCAGCGCGACCAGGTGGTCGAGCTGCTCGCGCAGAACGTCGGGTCCGCCGACCTCCGTCCGCACGGACGCCTCGGACAGGATGGCGTGCATCCGCAGCGGCGTCGGCTGCCGGCGGAGCACCTCCTGCCGGGTCATCCGGGCGTCGACCCGCTGCTTGATGCCGTCCGGGTCGGTCTCCCGGCCGATGACGTTGACCTCCCGGGCGTACGCCTCGGTCTGCAGTAGACCGGGCACCAGCATCGGCTCGAAGTTCTTGAGTTCGACGGCCTCGGTCTCGTACGCGATGTAGGTGGCGTACTTGCCGCCGATGCGCTGCCACCACCCGTCCTCGCGCAGGCCACGTGCCTGCTCCAGCAGCGACTCGCCCGGCTCCTCATCGATCCTGAGGCCGTACGCGACCAGCAGCTCCATCACGTCACCGACGCGGGGCCTGATCTCGCCGGACTCGATTCGACTGATTCGTGACGACGAGCAGCGGACGAGATCCGCCGCCCCTTCACCGGTCAGCCCCTTGGCTTCGCGGAGCTTGCGCAACTCCCGACCGAGCCGGCGGGAGCGGGGAGTGGCGGGCATGAATCGAGGCATGTCCTGATTCTGCACCAACATCGCTGGATCGGTTGTCCCGACTCACATGCGATCCACCATACATCCGCGGTGAGTGCTTGCCTTGCATCACTTGATGCGCCACCCTGGTCACTACAAGCTACCGAACACCTCCAGAAGGTGCGCGCCTGGCCAGGACCAGAGCCGCCGCCCAGCTCCACTTCGCCGTCCGGAAGCGAGGACCCTCGTGATGTCCGAAGTCGTGTCGCTCGTGTTCGGTGGGCTGGTGCCGGGCTTCCTGCTCGGGCTGCTCGCGTTCCGGGTCAAGTCCCGCTGGTGCCCCCGCTGCGGCGAGACCACCGACGCCATCCCGCCGGCAGGTCGGGGCCGATGACCGGGCCCGGCCGGCACAGTCGCGCCGAGGTGCCGATCGGGCGGCGGATGGCCGAGCTGCGCGCCCGCCGGGGCATGAGCCAGCAGGTCTTCGCCGACCGGATCGGCAGGTCGAAGAGCTGGGTCGACAAGGTCGAACGAGGCGTACGCACCCTCGACCGGCTCTCCGTCATCGAAACCGTGGCCGCCGCCCTCGGCGTCGCCCCGGCCGTCCTGCTCGCCGACAAGCCCCACCGGGAAGCCGTCACCGACACCGAAGCCGCCGTGGAGCGCATCCGGGCGGCGCTGGCCCGCCACGACCCACCCGACACCGAAAGCCCCACCGTGCGGCAGCTCGACGACCAGGCCGGGTACGCCTGGACCGCCTACCGCAACGGCCACCACGCCCAGGTCCTGCGCACCCTGCCCGACCTGCTCGCCGCCACCCGGCACACCCAACACGCCGAGACAGCGGCCGACCCGATCGTCCGCGTCTACCGGCTCACCGCCCAGACACTGGTGAAGCTCGGCAAGCCCCACCTCGCCTGGCTCGCCGCCGACCGCGCCATGACCGCCGCCACCGGCGACCCACACCGCACCGCCCTCGCCGCGATCTCCCTCGCCCAGGCCCTACGCGCCCTGCACCGGGGACGCCTTGCGCAGACCGCCGCGCTCACCGCCGTACACCAGCTCGACCGCACCCCGTCGCGCGCCTTCCTGCCCGACGAACCCGGGCTCACCGCGACCCTGCTCCTCGAAGCCGCCCTCGCCGCCGCCACCTACCGCGACGCCACCACCGCCCACGACCTCACCGAACGCGCCGCCCACCTCGCCGCCGCGCACGACAGCCAGCATCAGCCCGACGGCGACGGCATCGCCTTCGGCCCCACCGCCGTCGAACTCGCCCGCGCCCTCACGGCAGCCCGACTCGGCGACCACCACCATGCCGCCATCGTCCACCGGCAGGTCGTCAACAGCGACGGCTGGCACCTGCTCCCCGCCGAACACCGCGCCGCCCACCTCATCGACATCACCCACACCTACCTCGACCTCGGCGACCCGCAGGCCGCCGGCCGCTCCCTGACCGCCGCCGACCGCATCGCCCCCGCCGAGACCCGCACCCGCCCGACCGCCAGAACCGCCCTCACTGCCATCCTCCGCACCGGGCAGACCTCCGCCGACATCACCCGCCTCGCCACCGCCATCGGACTGACCCGCCCATGACCACACCGAAGCCGGAGCCCTCGATGAACGCCGCAGCGGCCCACGACACCCCTGTCCCGAACGACATTCCGATTTCGAAATCACGACGCCGCCGCCTTCCGCGATCTTGCGGTTGCGGCCCGGGCAAAAGGAGTGAAGCGCCCTACTCGGGGGCCGCATCTGCACGATCGGCGCGCGGTGGAGCCGGCTGCCGCACGGCGGATTCGTCCAAGGTCAATTGCGGCTTCAGAGTTTGGCTCCGATGTAGGCGACGACGAGCTGCTGCCGGGCCCCGTCCATGCGGAAGTGCAGTCGCCCCGCCCCTGGCGTGAACCGCGCGTGCCAGTCGAAGAGGTGCGCCTGCCCGTCGGTGTCGACGAAGCGGCAGAGCGCCTTGCGGGTCTCGCTCTCCGGCGTCACCTTGCTCCGCCAACGCGGGGCGGCCTCCACGGCTGGCGCCCAGGCGGACGCCGCCAGCTCAAGGTCGGCGAGCCGCTCCTTCACCGGGTTGAGCCAGGCCGGGGCGAGCCGGAGCAGGTCGTCGGCGACGCGGGGCAGGAAGCGAAGATGCGGAAAGACATCCTCCCGCGCTTCCCAAAGATCGGATCCAGTGTGGATCCGGGTCAGCTCGGAGTCGCAGAGCCACTGCCGATGCTCGTCGACGTGCTCCGACCGGGAGGCGTGCCGCACGTCCACCTCAGCTTCGGTGAGCGCGACAGCTCCGGCGTCGTCCTCGGCGAGGCCCCGCTGGCTCAGCCACAGCAGCGGCTCTTCCCACAGTTGCGCCAGCGGCAGGCTCACGGCCAGCCCACCGACCTGGTGCGCGGTGCCCAGGCCCTCCGCCGGCCGCTCCCGGTGGAAGTATTCCGTCCCGTCGCGGAGATCAGCCGGGGCGACGTCCCGGAACGGAGCGCGCTGGCGCATGCCACGCAGGTAGCGCAATGCGTCGCGATTACGCCCGTCACCGGCCCACTCACGGACGGAATAGTCGTCGCCCAGGTCGAGATCGAAGAACCGACGCTCGGTGACCAGAGCAACGTCGGTGCGGTGCTGACGAACCTTTCGCAACAATCCCACGAGGCCGTGTAGTGAATCTGACACTTCCTCGCGCCGCGCCTTGGTCTCCCGGTAGGAAAGCTCGTTCAGCACCAGCAGCAAGGACAAGAGTCACTCCTCGTCAGTCGAGCAGACGATCAAGCGCCCTGTCCCACTCGTCGAAGAAACCCCTGGGCCACTGCGACAACATGCCGTCGGGGTCAATCTCGGGAGAGCTGACCTCGATCTCGCCGTCGTCGTTCCGGTCAAAATAATGCAACGCCACGTGATTCGGCGTCAATACCCCGTCCTTGACGGCGAGTCGCACTCCGTTGAGCACATGATCGCTGTGGCTCTCGATTATCAACTGGCCGCCCGCCGCCACGGCACGGCAGGCCAGCCGCGCCACCATTGTCTGACCCCGGGGGTGCAGATGCGCTTCCGGATTCTCCAGCATCACCAACCGGCCCGGACCTGCGGAAAGGCAGGCCACAATGATCGGCAGGGCATACGTCAGGCCGAAGCCGACGTTGGTGGGACGGTAACGGATGTTGGACGACGTGATGCCGGCAGTGCCGCCGAATCCGTAGCTCAACCGCACCATGTCGGTGCCGCGCAGGTCCTCTGCCATCAGGTTGACGCCGGGACAGATCTCCCGCAGCCACGCCTCGGCCTGGTCGAGCAGACCGGTCGACTTCGCGGCCGGATGAAGCAGATCAGGCGAGGTGACCCAGTCCTCGCGAGCCCGCAGGTAGTTCACCGTGTGCTCACCCCGGACTCCGAGGAATCCCCGCCGCACCGCCATCTCGAACGACTTCGGGTAGGTCACGGCCGGCACGATCCGGTCGGCCCGCAGATATTGGAAACCGGCTGAGAAGAGGCCTTTCCGCTTCGGCGGGTGCCACGGCGTCGGCGGCTGGTCAGAGCCTTCCCAACTCAGCGGGAATTTGAGCAGATCGGCCTCACGGTCCTCGGCAGTCCGATATTCGACCCGCCAGCGGCTTTCGTGCCCGTCGATCGTGACGGCGACGGCGATGAAGACCCTGCCCCCTCCCCTGCCGTCCGCGTAGTTCTCGTGGAGTACGTCCTGCCCGACACCAAGTTCGACGAGTTCCCCATTGAGCAGCAGCCCGCCCTTGGTGTCGAGCACCCCTGCATCGTCCGACTGCCGTAGCAGCGCCAGCGCCTGCATGGCGGTGCTCTTGCCGGCTGCGTTCACCCCGCTGAGCAGGGTGAGGGGCGCCAGAGGCAGATCCAGGTGTCGAAAAGCCTTAAAGTTCTCCAGGCGCAGCCGCTCGATCATCGGCCCACCACCGACTCGAAGATCTTCCGGATGAGCGCAAAGCGCAGGCGCACCTTGCCTGGGTCACCCGTCCCTTGGGAGATCGCACCTTGGAAGTCGACGTCGTTCATCAGGCCGATGAACTTCTTCTCCACCTTGCGTCGCTGCGTCATCAGCAGCGCCATTCCCGGACCGCCGAGCTCCGCGAGGTTGACCGAGATCGCCTCGAACAGAGCTTTGTTGATGGGCATGCGGCGGCTACCCCCGGCCCGGTCGCGCTTGCGGAAGGCATGCTGCTCGAAGATCCCTTTGGCCGCGATCATCGCGATGCCGAACTCTTTCCACAGCCGCTCGACCTCAGACGGGGGCAACGCGTTCAGGTTGCGCATGGCTTCCCGCAGGAAGCGGTCGAAGTCGTCGTGGTCGTAGTCGTACGGGCTGGTCAGCCGGAAGGCGATGAACCGCAGGATCATCTCCCGGTCGACCATCCGCTCGCTGCGCACGCTGTCGCCGGTTGCCGAGCGGAACACGTCGGACTCGGCCCACTCGCGCAGAATCTCCCGGCCCTTGCCCGGAATCAGGGCGTGCCGCAGCTCCTGCCGGGAGAGCGGCAGGCCGCCGGTGTTGATCCGGGCGAAGATGTTGAACTTGACCTCCTCCGGCGTGTTCCGCCGGATGAGGTGCACGATGAGCTCGGTCTCCCTCAGCCGGGTCTGCAACCGCCCGGGCAGATCATCGAAGGTCTTGCCGTCGTATTCCTGGCCCAGGTATTCCAGGTTGACCAGCCGCAGCGGCTCCCTATTGATCGCCTCCGGCTCGATGAACTGCGCGATCGTGGTCAGTCGCTGGATGCCGTCGACCATGGCCCACGCCTCGTCGTCGCCCTCCGCGGCGTAGAAGGTGGGCAGCGGAATGCGCAGCAGCAGCGACTCGATCAGGCGGCTCTTGGCCATCGCCCGCCAGATCCCGGCCTGACGCTGGAAGTCGGGTTGCAGGTCGACGCGCCCCGTGCGGATGCGGGACAACAGCAAGTCGACCGTGGTGTTACGGGTGACCACGTCGATCTTTTCCGGGTCGAACGGGGTGTGGATCGCGTCGATCGCCTGATCGGCGCGGGCGTCCTGGGCGTCGTCGACCTCAATGCCCGTCGCTCGTCCGAGCGAGTCCAACTCTTCGAGGACGTCTGGCTCCAGCTCGGAAATCTCGCCACCTCGATTCGCCCCGGCCCTTGCCTGTAGCAAACGCCGTATGACCGGCCCGCCGTAGCCTAACGGATCCACCCCACCGAAGGTGCCGCACGGACCGACCCCCGCCATGTCGTAGGGAAACGCTACGGTCGCTCTCATGACTGGGGAGAGCGTGCTCGCCGTGCCGGATGAGCGGGTGATCCGCGACAAGCTGCAACAGCTGGTCGTTGCCGACCTGCTCGGGCCGCTCGGCGGGCCGGCCGAGGAGTTCTCCGCCAGGGAGAATCCGCTCGACCGCTACGTTCTCGGGCGGCTCGCCCCCAACGGCGTGTCCGTCGATCCGGCCACTGAGGACACCTTCACCGAGGCCACCGCGTCGGACGCGGCGGAGGGCGGCCCCGAGCCGACCGCGCCGAACGTGCCCAGCCTGGCGCCCTCCGCGCTCGGCTTCACCACCAGCGTGCCGCCGTCGGTCCCCGAGCTGCGGGTCACCGCCGCCTGGGGCAGCTACGACATCGCGGTCGACGAGCGGGCGGAGCACGCCGGCGGCCGGGTCTGGCGGCGGCACCAGCGCGGCGGCCCGGTCACCGTGCCCCTGCGCGAGGGGCCCATCGGCCCGAAGCACGTCGACGCGGCGCAGCCGAAGGTCGTGGTGCGGGGGCGGGTGCGCCGGCTGGGCGACGTCTGGCTGGTCTCGCTCTTCCTGGAAAACCGGGAGCACAGCGATTCGCCGCGCCAGGCAAACCGGTGGATCTTCCAGGTCGAGTTGACCGCGACCGGCCCGCCGGGCGACGAGCCGGTCTTCGTGCCCCGGCCGGAGCAGGTCACCGGCGGCGACGACGCCGACCGGGCGGAGCGGCGCCGGCTGGCGATGGCCTACCGGTTCCACCCCGAGTTCGCGGTGGGGCACGGCACGGCCGTCCACGCCGAGCCATCCGCCGCCGACCCGCTGCGGGCCCATCGGGTACGCACCACGACCGTCCCCGCGCACGAGCTGCCGTTCACCGACGTGCCCAGCAGCGAGCGGGACGACGACCTGCCCGAATTGGCCGACGTGGAGCTGGACATGCGGCGGCTCGCAGAGCTGGCAGCCGGCCCGGTCGAGGCCCTCACGGCCGCGTTGCAGCCCCTCGCCGCCGGCTACCGAGCGTGGATCGACCGCAACGAGGCGACCGCCGCCGACCCGCAGCGGCGGCTCGACGAATACGGCCCGCAGGTGCGCGAGGCGCTGCGCGACGCCCGGGAGGCGGCCGACCGGATCGCCGCCGGCATCAGGCTGCTCGCCGCCCCGGATCCGACGGCCCGTGAGGCGTTCGGCTTCGCCAACCGGGCGATGTACCTGCAACGGGTGCACAGTGTCGTCGCGGCCCGGCGGCGGGAACACCCGCACCTTCCGTTGGCGCAGGCGGTCGTCGAGGCCGACCAGCCGGAGAACCACCGGTGGCGTCCGTTCCAGTTGGCCTTCGTCCTGATCAACCTGCCGGCCCTGGCCGACCCTCGGCACCCGGAGCGGGGCGACGACGTCGAGCGCGCCGTCGCCGACCTGCTCTGGTTCCCCACCGGTGGCGGCAAGACCGAGGCGTACCTCGGTCTCACCGCCTTCACCATCGCGGTACGCCGCCGCCAGCCGGACCACGGCGGGTTGACCGGCGGGACCGGGCTGGCGGTGCTGATGCGGTACACCCTGCGCCTGCTCACCATCCAGCAGTTCGAGCGCGCCGCGACGCTGATCTGCGCGGCGGAGTCCCTGCGCCGCGCAGACCCGCAGACCTGGGGCGAGACGCCGATCCGGATCGGGCTGTGGGTCGGCGGCCGGGTCACCCCGAACCGCACCCAGGACGCGAAGGAGTGGCTGGACGAACGGCGGCGGGGCCGGTCACACCGGGGCATCGGCTCACCGCACCAGCTCACCAGTTGCCCCTGGTGCGGCACGAAGATCGAGCCGGGTCGGGACATCAAGGTGGAACGCGACCACTGGCGGACCCTGGTGCTCTGCTTCGATGTGGAGTGCCCGTTCAGCGAGGCGGGCGGCTACCCGCTCGCCGGCGACCAGGTCGGGCTGCCGGTGATCCTGGTCGACGAGGAGCTCTACCGCCATCCGCCGGCCCTGGTGATCGCCACGGTCGACAAGTTCGCCCAGTTGCCGTGGAAGGGCGAGACCGCCGCCCTCTTCGGCCGGGTCGGCAAGCGCTGCGACCAGCACGGCTACCTCACCGAGGACCTCGAATCGACCGACTGGGAGCGCAAGCGCCACCGGCCGGGCAACCGGGTCGTCCCCTGTGCACGGCTGCGTCCGCCCGACCTCATCATCCAGGACGAGCTGCACCTGATCTCCGGGCCGCTCGGCTCGCTGGTCGGGCTCTACGAGACCGCGGTAGACCGGCTGGCCAGTTGGGAACCGGCCCCCGGGCAGTGGTCCCGGCCGAAGGTGATCGCCTCCACCGCCACCGTGCGCCGCGCCCAGCAGCAGATCGGGGCGCTGTTCAACCGGCGCACGCGGGTCTTCCCACCGTCGGGGCTCGACGCCTCCGACAGCTTCTTCGCGCGGCAGCGCGCGACCGAGGACCGCCCGGGCCGCCGCTACATCGGCATCTGCGCGCACGGCAACCGGCTCCGGTCGACCCTGATCCGGGTCTACGTGTCCGTGCTCGGGGCGGCGCAGAAGCTCCACGAGACCTACGGCCGAAACCGCGTCACCGACCCGTACATGACGTTGGTCGGCTACTTCAACAGCCTGCGGGACCTGGGCGGCATGCGCCGGCTGGTGGAGGACGACGTCTCCAGCCGGCTGGTTCGCGCCGACGAGCGCGGGCTCGCCCGGCGGTACGACCCCTACCTGGAGGAGCTGACCTCCCGGATGCCCTCGGACGCCATCCGGCCGCTGCTGGACCGGCTCGCGGTGCGCTTCGACGGCACCCGCCCCAAGGGTGCTCCCCGGCCGGTCGACGTGCTCCTCGCCACCAGCATGATCGCCGTCGGTGTCGACATCGCCCGGCTCGGCGTGATAGTGGTGGCCAACCAGCCGAAGTCCGCCGCCGAATACATCCAGGCGACGAGCCGGGTCGGGCGGCAGGCGCCGGGCCTGGTGTTCACCGTCTACAACTGGGCCCGCCCGCGCGACCTGTCGCACTACGAGCGGTTCGACCACTTTCACGCCACAGTCTACCGGCAGGTCGAGGCCCTGTCGGTGACCCCGTTCGCCGAGCGGGCAATCGACCGGGGGCTGACCGGGGTGCTGGTAGCCCTGGTGCGCGATCTGGAGAGCACCTACAACGGCAACCTGCGGGCGCGCGAGTTCGACCGGCACGGTCAGCTCGCCGACCACGTCGTGCGGTTCCTCAAGCGTCGCAGCGAGGTGGCCGCCGACAACACGGTTCGCCAACGGGTGGAGGACGAGCTGGAGGCCCGCCTCGACCTGTGGGCGCGGGAGCGGGCCCGGCCCGCGCGGCGGTTGGCCTACGACAAGCCTTACCACAGCGACGACATTGCCGGGCTGTTGCACCGCCCTGAGGAGGGCCGGTGGGCGCAGACCACCTGTCCCACCTCCCTGCGGGACGTGGAGCCCGGCATCCAGCTCCAACTGCAGCTCGGTGTCGGCGGGGACGACCCACCACCGTTCGCTCCGCCCGCCGTGGGCGCTGCCGGGGCGTCCTCGTGAGCGGGTCGCAGCAGCGCAGCCTGCGGGTCGGCGCGCTGCGCCCCAACCAGCTACTGCACACCTACGGCGTCGGCTCGGTCGCCGATCTGCCCAGCCTGTCGGTGCTGACCCTGGGGCTGGCGCACTGGGACCTCACGCATTCGGTCACGGTCACCGAGGACAGACTGCTCGCGGCGATCCGGCACCGGCTCGGCGGCCAGGTGGAGAGTCTCCGGCTTCCGCCGCACCTGCCCGAGACCTCCGACCTATTCGCCGACTGGACCCGGGTGGGTGTGCCGGTGGCGCTCTTCCCCACCTGGCTGCGCTGCTCGGACACCCGGTGCAACCGCCTCGCGCCGGCGGATTCCGGGCTGTTCGAGCTGCTGTCGTCGCCCTACCAGCCGGACCGGGCCCGCTACGTGCACAGCTGCCGGGGCAACGGAAACTCCCGACCCACCGCAGTGCCGGCCCGCTTCGTGCTGGCCTGCGACAACGGCCACCTGGACGACTTCCCCTGGTCCTACGTCGTGCACGGCGGGACGGACCCGGGCCCCGGTCACTCGCTCACGCTCGCCGAACGCGGCAGCACCGGCGAGGCGGCCAACATCTTCATCTCCTGCGAGTGCAAGGCTTCCCGACCGATGTCGCTGGCGATCGGCCTGCATGCCGAGCGCACCCTGCCCGCCTGCCGCGGCCGCCACCCCCACCTCGGCACCTACGAGCCCTGCGACGCCCCCACCCGCACGCTCGCCCTGGGCGCCACCAACAGCTGGTTCGCCATGCAGTTGCGGGTGTTCAGCCTCCCCCGGGCCGAGCATCCGGTCGACCAGGTCGTCGCCGACCGCTGGTCGGACCTGTCCCCCCTCGCCGGGCTTGACGCCGCCATCGCCAAGCAGATCATGCCGACCCAGGGTTGCTGGGCCGAGCTGAAGCCGTACGGCGTCGACCGGGTCTGGGCGGCGATCCAGCGCCGCGGCAAGGCCGGGACCGACGACGAGCCCGACGACAGCGACGACCTGCGCAGGCCCGAATGGCTGGCCTTCACCGCCGGCACCAGCACCGAGCTGCCCGACTTCACCACCCGCCCGGAGCCGGTGCCGGCCCAGCATGGGGACTGGCTCCGGAACGTGGTCCTCGTCCCCCGGCTGCGGGAGGTCTCCGCGCTGTACGGCTTCACCCGGATAGACGCTCCCGAGTGGGACGTGCTCGACACGCCGGACCGCCGACGGGTGCCGCTGACCACCGGCAAGCCGACCTGGCTGCCCTGCGCCGAGATGCGGGGCGAAGGGATCTTCCTCCGGTTCGACGAGGAGCGCGTCGTCGAGTGGGAACACCGACCGCAGGTCAAGCAACGCGAGCAGCTGCTGACCCGCGCCCACGACCTCTGGCGGGCGCAGCGCAGGCTGGACCCGGAGGCGCACCCCGGTCCCCGGTACGTCCTACTGCACACCTTCGCCCACGTGCTCATCCGCGAGCTGGCCCTGGAATGCGGATACAGCGCTGCCGGCATCGGGGAGCGCGTCTACGCCCGTTCCGGCGACACCCCCATGGCCGGGGTGCTGCTCTACACCTCGGCACCGGACAGCGAGGGCACCCTCGGCGGCCTCGTCTCCCTGGGGCGCACCGACAGGCTCGGCCCACTCGTCGAACGGGCCCTGGACGCCGCCCGGCTGTGCAGCTCCGACCCGCTCTGCGCCGAGCACGACCCGACCGTGCACGCCCGCCTGTCGGCCGCCGCCTGCCACGCCTGCCTCTTCGCCGCCGAGACCTCCTGCGAACGCGGCAACCACTACCTGGACCGGGCCTTGCTGGTCGACACCCTCACCGACCCCGGCTCCGGGTTCTTCGCCCGGTGAGCCACGAGCGGTTCGCGGAGGTGATCGCCGACCTCGCCGCCACGCTCCCCGCCGAGCACGTCGCCGCCTGGGCCGGTGTGCTCATGGGTGTGGACAGGTCCACCGACGGGACGACGGTCGCGGCCGAGCTGATCGATGTCCGGCCAGGGTTCTCGGTCAGCGCGCATGCCGGACGGCTGGTCAGGAGCTGGCGCACCGAGGCACCCGACCTTCCCGGTCCGGCGGTTGCTCTGGCGCTGCGCAGCGCTGCCCTCCTCCGTCAACGGGCGGATGCGCACCGGACGGAGCTGGCCGTCAGCGGGCCGACCAGTTCGTCCGTGCCGGTCCGGCTCACCAGTTCCGTGGTCGTCGAGGTCGTCCGTGCGGCCCGGAGCAGCCTGCTCGTGGCGAGCTTCGCCGCGTACGGGGTGGCCGAGGTGATCGCCGAGCTGCGGTCTGCGGCCCGCCGGGGCGTACACATCGATCTGATTTTGGAAAGCTCAGCCGAGCACGGCGGTGCCCTGCGCGGGTCATCCGGAGCGGCGGCCACCTTCGCGGCCCTCCGCGATCGGGCGACGTTCTGGCACTGGCCGGCCGCACGGCGGGCCGCGAACGGAAACCCACACGCCGCGTTGCACGCGAAGTTCATCGCCGCCGACGGTGAGGTCGCGCTGGTCAGCAGCGCCAACCTCACCGACCGGGCGTTATCCCACAACATCGAGGTCGGCGTGGTGCTCCATGACCCCGGGGTGGTGGAAAGGCTCGTCGCGCACTTCCGGGCCCTCACCGCCCCCGAGGTCGGACCGTTGCAACGCCTCCCCTGAGCCCTGGCGATCACTACATGGGTGACCCGCCCCGCAACGAAAGGCCAGCCGGGTCGTCGGTCACGGTGCCGTCGGCGACCATGCGCCCGAGCAGCGCCCGCAGCCGCCCGGTGATTTCCGCTCCCAGCCGCCCCCACCCGTACATCCGAGCAATGACGGTCAGCAGTTCGTCGCGGGCAACGGTGCCGCCGCTTTCCAACAGCCGGACGACCGCCAGTTTCATCTCGTCGTCGGCGACCTGCTCGACCTTGCGCTGCACCTCATCGGTAGGCAGCCGGACGGCGGTCACCACCCGGCCCGGCAGGTCGACGAAGTCCCCGGTCCGGGTCACATGGGCGAGCTTGATCGCGGCATCCAGGTTCGCCTTCATCCTCGAGCCGAACCTCCCGATGCCCCAGGCATCGCGGAGCCGCTGCCGGAGCACGTCGACATGCACTGAGCCATTCCGCGCAATGTTCTGATCACAAGAGGTGGTCATGTGGTGCGGTCGTGTTCGGTGTGGAGCAGGACGAGTGCGGCGGCCACGAT
>NZ_FMCW01000086.1 GCF_900091595.1 Micromonospora haikouensis | reverse complement strand
CCCACGCAGCCTCGGCGACATCGTCCGTGCCGCCCTCCACCTCACCCACTACGAACACCGATACCTACCGAATTCTTGTTGAGATCACGTCATTAAGGAATGCCTCCGATCTGACGGCCTGGAACCCATCCAGCCTCACGATTCAACCTCCCTTCCACCCACGATTAAAATATCGCGTTTCGCCGAGAAAACTCAGCCCCATCATTCCAACCCACCAAACGCGGGTATGGATCCTCGGCAACCCAGAAAGCCCCGCCCCAGCTAGTCTTTTAGCACCACTGACACGCCCCGCCCCTGCTCCCAGCGCTGGCTCTATATCTATCGGGTAGGGGGGAGGACACCGCTCGCTGTGTACCGCTCGCCGTCGTCGCCTTGAAGGTTGGCCTGCAAGCCTTCGGCGATGCTTCCGAACTCACGGTAAGGGTCGCCGTCGAAGTTCCCCTTGATCTCAATAGCACCCTCGAACCAAGTCAGCGAAACCAAACTGCCGTCCGTGCAGACGTGTTCGTAGATGGGCTGGCGCTCCTCATCCCAGCCGAGCCATCCACCCACCCTGAGCGCAGAGTTACTCTCCGCATAGGTCAGCCACTCGACAAGGGCGATCGGGCGCTCTTCGCTATCATAGTATTCCTCGGCTCGACTGATGTGTAGCTCGTACCCCATGCTTCCTCCCCGAAATCAGCTCCCATGCCACGAGAAGCGCAGGATACAGGACGGAAGGGTTACCGACAGCCCGGGCCGGTGGCGACCCTTGGGTTACCACCGGCCGGGGCTCTGCGTCGCGCCGCAAAGGAAATGCGCCGATTCCGACAGGACGCTATCGGCGGTGCGGACGACCGCCGACCCAACCACTCATTTAACGATTACATATATCACGTCCACCTGACGCTTCAATCCGTAACGATAGCCGTCCACCATCGCAGCATACTGTTCATTTGAGACCGTGCCGGAAGGAATGCCGACAATCAGCTGCCTATGCCGGATGTCATCCTTATTGATGACGGCATCGCCGAACGTTTTACCCTCATACCTTTCCAACTTCCGGACATCTCTCCGCAACTCCGTCTGAAGCGCTTTTCCGTTATAGAAGCCTTCATGCAAAGCCTTGGTTTTGATGCTCGTCGCAGTACCGGTCACAGGATCGAAGGCATCAATGGTTGGATTGTTGGGAGCGGGCATTCCCTTTAGTCCCATCTCGTCCATGATGCGCTTTTCGAGCTGATAACCCCAGTGATGCCCGGAAGCGCAATGCGGAACTGCGCACGGGGGCGCTTGCGCTCGGCGTTCTCGTCGACTGGCGGGAGGTGAACAGCAACCCTCGCGTGGTCCTGATGTTCGACGTGGAGACAGCTGAGGGCATCTCGTTCCGCGGTATCGCAGACGAAGACCTCACGATCACCGAGCTCACCCGACTCACCCCAGGACAGACGTTGCCCGTGCGCTACCGGCCGGCAACGGCACTCGACCTTGCCGGGCGGCAAGGTCGATCACGCCGAGGACCCTTACGACGCAGTCGTACGAGAGGTGGCCGAAGAGAGCGGCTGCACGGCCGGTGTTGTGAGCCTCCTTGTATCGACTCCCGAAGCTGGCACGTAGATTGGGCGGGCCCGACGGGCGGCGAGCCGCACTGCCTAACCTCGATCGTTCATGGGTGGCGTCGGATGTGCCGACCCCTGGTTAGTTGATCGGTTATCACCGATGGATGCTGTCTGGGGGCGTGGTGGTGGGCC
>NZ_FMCW01000002.1:137336-379546 GCF_900091595.1 Micromonospora haikouensis | reverse complement strand
GAACTCCTCGCCTTCTACGACTTCCCCGCCGAGCACTGGGTGCACCTGCGCACCACCAACCCGATCGAGTCGACCTTCGCCACCGTCCGGCACCGCACCAAGGTCACCAAAGGGCCCGGCTCGAAGGCAGCCGGCCTGGCCATGGCGTTCAAGCTGATCGAAGCCGCTCAGCAGCGGTGGCGGGCGGTCAACGCACCACACCTGGTCGCCCTCATCCGCGCCGGCGCCCGCTTCGAACGCGGCAAACTCGTCGAACGCCCCACCGCCGATCCGGTCACGACCGACACCGCAGCCGCCTGATCAAGATTCCTCATCCACAAGTCTTGACTATTGCTCTCCTCCGGGATTCCCCGCCCGACGAGATTACGCCCAAGCTCGGTCAGGATTCCCTCGGACCAGAGCGGCCGGTATGCGGCCACCTCGGCGAGCCGCAGCAGCGTGTCGCACAGATGCGCCGGGTAGAGCACACAGGTGTCGAGGAGTGCCGAGAACGCCACTCAGGCCGCCCTCATCTCGTGGCTCGCGGAGTGGACGTGAGGTCGTACAGCCCGTCCTCCTCGGCTTCGACCGTCATCCGGTCGAGCGTCCGCCGCCGTTCCTGACGAGTGCGCTCCTGGTAGTCGAGGATGTCCCGCAACATGACTCGACGGTGGCGTCCTCGCATGGTGTGGGGTATCTCGCCATCGGAGAGCAGCCGGACCAGGGTCGGCCGGGAGATGTTGAGCAGGTCCGCCGCCTCCTGCGTCGTCAGCATGGTGTTGTGCGGTGCGATAGAGATTGCCAGCCCCTCGGACAAAGCTGTCACGACGTCCCGCAGCACGCCGTACAACTCGTCCGGAATCTCGATCTCGGAGCCGTCCGGGCCCACCAGCCGGGCCCGTGCGCGATTGCCCGCGCTCCGCAGCTCCTGCACGAATCGAGCCAGGTTGGCGGGGTCTTCGGGGGGTAGGACCGTGCGTTCGCGGAGGGCGCTGCTCATGCTCCGAGCGTATCGCTAATCGAAAAATCCGCAACGACATCAGGAGGCCCCGACGAGATCGTCGCGGCAAGGGCAGGCACGCCGAGATCTTGGACAGTTGACGCGCTTGGCGAACAGCAACTGTCCAACGTCCGGGGCTGGAGCGCGCGAGCGCCCGGTGAGACGCGCGTCAGCCCCCTGGCCGCTCCGCGACGAACACACCCACGCCGTGTACGCCTTCCACCCAGCCCTGCGTCTGCAGGACGAGGATCGCATGGCGAACGACGCCGGCAGAAACGCCGTGTTCCTCTCTGAGCTGAGCCGTCGACGGCAGCTTGTCACCGGGTGCGAGTTGTCCGGACGCGATCTGATCACGGAGCTGGTCCGCAATGTGCGCCCATTTTGCTTTGGCGGGCATGTTGACTCCCTGGTCTGCACCGCCATTCGATCACGACCAGGCTTTACATGACAAGCAAGGTCTAGGCCACCATTGACTTTACTAGTCTTGTCTGACAAAGTTCTCCCCGGCTGGCTCCCTGGTCTGCAACCCGGAGCCGGTTGTCCTGCGCAGGACGCACCCGGTCGGCCATTCCCCCGGCCGACCGGGTGCCACCACCCCCACCGAACCCCGACACGAAGGGCCGGCGAGCGTGCACGTGACGACCGCGAAGGAGACGTTCCGCGTACCCGAAGGATCGCGGTGAGGTGGTCGGGCCGGCGGCGCGACGCGGCGCCCATCCCCCTCGGCCCACGCCACCGGCGGACCTGGCGGGGCTGGCGACTCTGGTGCTCGTGCGGCCTACGCTGGGCGGCGTGCCCGGACCGGCACGCCCCACCGCCCACCGAGCCGCCCGCCCCGCCCGCCAGGACTCCCGGTCCGGCGCGCAACAGCCGCTGGCCGGGCCCGCTGTCCGGTGCGACCGCACGGGCCCGGCGCAACGACGGCGCTCACGCGACGACCGCCCGGCACCTACCGCTGCGCCCGCTCTGGCTGTGCCGGGCCTGCGCCGCGCCCTGGCCGTGCGCGCCGGCCCGGTTGACGCTGCTGCGGGAGTACGCCGACGACCGGGTGGCGCTGCTGATCCACCTGGCGGGGCTGCTGCACGAGGCGACGACCCAGCTCTACACGCTCAACCCGCACGACGCCCCGGAGCCGGCGCGACTCTTCGCCCGCTTCCTCGGCTGGGCCCGGTCGCGTAGCACTTCGTAGCACACGACGGTAGGCTGCCAGCGTGAGCGAGCATGCCCATCGAGAGATCAGCCAGCGCGAGCTGCGCAACGACTCGGGTGCGATCATGCGTGGGGTGGAGCGTGGGGAGTCCTTCACCATCACCCGCAACGGCACGCCGATCGGCCGCCTGATCCCGATCAGGCGGCGCACGTTCGTGCCCCGGGCCGAGGTGATGGCGGCCTTCGCCGCCGCGCCAGTGCTGGACGAGTCGCGGTTCCGCAGCGACCTCGACGCGACGATCGACCAGGACCTCCCCGAACGTGAGTGGTGACCTTCCCAGCCGTGGCCTGATCGACACGAACATCGTCATCCACCTCGCCGCGCTCGACTCGGATCAGCTTCCCGACGAGATGGTCATCAGCGCGGTCACCCTCGCTGAATTGTCCGCCGGACCGCACCACACCGACGACCCGCGTGAGCGGGCCCGCCGGATGAGCGTTCTCCAGCACGTCGAGGCGACGTTCGACCCGCTGCCGTTCGACGGCGAGGCCGCCCGGGCCTTCGGCCTGGTCGCCGCAGCCGTCCTCGCCACCGGTCGCGGCACCCGCCGCCGCACAGCGGATCTGATGATTGCTTCGATCGCCCACGTGCACGGCCTGCCGCTCTACACCACGAACCCGTCCGACTTCGCGGGGCTGACGGACCTGGTGACGGTCGCAGCGGTGCGGCGGCCCGACCTCAGCTAGCGTCAGTGCTGGTGTCGCTGAGTCACCGCGCGGCGCGCAGCAGCCGGAGCTGCCCGATCTCGGCGACGTTCTTCATCAGCTCGGCGTTGACCCACCCGAGCAGGTGGGCGACGGTGTGCCCGGCGTCGGCCGGCCACGGGTACGCGGCCGGCCGGTCGAGGTCGGCGTCGGCGAGCCGGTCGAGGTGCCCGAGCCACTGCCGCCGCAGGTCGCGCAGCCACTCGATCGTCGCCGCGCCGGCCCCCGGCCAGGCGACCTCGGTGTGCTGGGGCACGGGCCGACCCTGGAGGTGCTCCCCCGCCGCCGACCACCACCACCCGATGTGCCAGGTCAGCCACGCGATCGTGGGCACCGGCACCGGGTCGGGCTCCGTCTGCGCCCAGTCCGGGACCCACGTGCCGGCCGGGCCGGGCCGTACGGTCCAGCAGTGCGCGGCCGGTTCCCACAGGAAGTCGGCCGGCTCCAGCCGTTCCAGATGGTATTCACAGAGGGCCCAGGTCAGGTCGAACTGCCACCGGACCAGGTCACCACGGGATGCCGACACCCGGGCATCCTGCCACCGACCCCCGGGGCGGTCGACCGGATAACGCGGCGTTCCGCGCTCGCTCAGCCCAGCGTGTCGTAGAAGTCGATCTTCTCGCGCAGGTGGTCGTACTGGCGCTGGAGCAGGCGCATCTGCTCCTCCACCCGCTCCGCGTGCCGCACCAGCAGCGCCCGGCGCTGCCCGGTCGTGTGGTCGCCGGCGCGGGCCAGCTCGGCGTACCGGCACATCTCGGCGATCGGCATGCCCGTGTCGCGCAGGCAGCGGAACAGCGTCAGCCAGCCCAGGTCCTCGTCGGTGAACACCCGACGCCCGGCCGAGGTGCGGCCGACGCCGCTGAGCAGGCCGATCCTCTCGTAGTAACGCAGGGTGTCGAGGCTGAACCCGCTGCGGCGGGCGGCTTCCGAGGGGGCGTATCCGGTCACCGACGCACAGTAGCGCTTGACCTGGAGCGCGCTCCAGGTAGAAAACTGGGCGCATGACGACGACACGGACACTGGGTCGCAGCGGGATCGGAGTCAGCGCCATCGGCATGGGGTGCTGGGCGATCGGCGGGCCGCTCTGGGGCGACGACGGGCAGCCGTACGGGTGGGGCGAGGTCGACGACGACGAGTCGATCCGCACCGTGCACCGGGCCCTCGACCTGGGGGTGACGCTGTTCGACACGGCCAGCAACTACGGCGCCGGGCACAGCGAGCGGGTCCTCGGCCGGGCCCTCGCGGGCCGCCGGGACGAGGTGGTGATCGCCACCAAGTTCGGCAACCGCTCCGAGGAGGCGACCCGGCTGGCCACCGGCACGGACGCCTCCCCCGCCTACGCGGTGGAAAGCCTGGAGGGATCGCTGCGCCGGCTCGGCACCGACCACGTCGACCTCTACCAACTGCACCTCAACGACCTGCCGGTGCCCGCCGCGCTCGACCTGGTCGACACCCTGGAGGGCCTCGTCGCCCAGGGCAAGATCCGGGCGTACGGGTGGAGCACCGACAACCCGGCCTCGGCGCGGGCGTTCGCCGAGGCGGGCGCGCACTGCTCGGCGATCCAGCACGACCAGTCGGTGCTGAAGGACAACGCGGCGATGTTCGCCGTCTGCGCCGAGCTGGACCAGGCCAGCCTCAACCGGGGGCCGCTCGCGATGGGCCTGCTCACCGGCCGCTACCAGGGCAGTACGGCGGCGCTGGGCGGCGACGACGTGCGCGGGAAGGCCCCGGAGTGGCTGGCGTGGTTCACCGACGGCCGGCCGACGCCGCAGTGGGCGGCCCGGGTCGCCGAGGTGCGCCAGGCGCTGACGGCCGACGGCCGCACCCTCGCGCAGGGTGCGCTGGGGTGGCTGCTGGCCCGCAGCGACCGGACGCTGCCGATCCCCGGCTGCCGCACGGTGGCCCAGGCGGAGGAGAACTTCGCCACGCTCGCCCTCGGCCCGCTGCCGGCGGACGCGTTCGCGGAGGTGGAGCGCCTCCTGGCCGACCTGCGCCCGGCCGGCGTCGGGAGCTGACCGGCCGGGCAGCCTCGTGCGGTGAGCGGGCTCCTTCATCCCGCTCACCGCATCCAACCGCCCTCCCGTGACCGAAGATGGGGGCATGCGGATCCTCCTGGCCGGCGCGTCCGGCTTCCTGGGCACCCGGCTGGCCGACCACCTCACCGCGGACGGCCACCGGGTGACCCGCCTGGTCCGGCGGCCGGCGCGCACCGGCGACGAGCGGCAGTGGAACCCGACCGCCGCGCAGCTCGACCCGGCGGTGGTCGCCGACGCCGACGCCGTGGTCAACCTGGCCGGCGCGGGCGTCGGCGACAAGCGGTGGAACGACGCGTACAAGAGGCTGATCAGGTCCAGCCGGGTCGACTCGACCACCACGCTGGCCATCACGATCGCGGGCCTGCCGGCCGCCGACCGGCCGACGGTGCTGCTGAACTCTTCGGCCGTCGGCTGGTACGGCAACACGGGTGACCGGGTGGTCGAGGAGGACGCCCCGGCGGGCGAGGGCTTCCTCGCCGACGTGTGCCGGGTCTGGGAGGCGGCCACCCGTCCCGCCGAGGACGCCGGGGTGCGGGTCGTCCGGCTGCGCACCGGGCTGCCGCTGCACCGCGACGGCGGGCTGCTCAAGCCGCAGTTGCTGCCGTTCAGGCTGGGCATCGCCGGGAGGCTGGGCAGCGGACGGCAGTGGCTGCCGTGGATCTCGATGGCCGACTGGCTGCGCGCGGCGCGGTTCCTGCTGGACCGCGACGACGTGGCCGGGGCGGTCAACGTCGTCGGCCCCGCCCCGGTCACGAACGCCGAGTTCACCCGGGAGCTGGCCCGCCAGCTGCACCGCCCGGCGGTCGTGCCGATCCCGGCGCTGGCCCTGAAGGTGGCCCTGGGCGGCTTCGCCCAGGAGGCGCTCACCAGCGCCCGGGTGCTGCCCGCCGTGCTGACCCGGGCCGGCTTCGCATACCACCACCCGGACCTGCCGAGCGCCCTGCACGCCGCTCTCAACGACTGATCAGCAGCCGAGCACCCAGTAGCCGGGGGCGGTCTGCTTCAGCGTGGACGTGTAGAAGACGTTGTAGAGGCCCATCCGCTGGTTGCTGCCGAGGGCGTACGCGTAGCCACCGGACTGGTAGGCGCGCCCGGCGGCGACGTGGGCGTAGTTGCTGGCGGTGACGCACGTGGGCGACGCGGTCGGGGTGGGCGAGGCGGTCGGCGATGCCGTCGGGGTGGGGGTGGGCGACGCGGTGGCCGTCGGGGTCGGGCTGGGCGACGCGCCGCCGCCGTCGAGCCCGAAGAAGAGCGCGTCACGGTACGTCGAGCAGATCGTGTCGAGGAAGTACGCCGCCGCGCTGCCGCACTGGTCGGCGCCGGAGCCGGGGTCGACGGGGGTGCCGTGGCCCATCCCGGCGACCCGGTAGAGGCGGACGGCGTCGTCGCCGTACACCTCGAGGCTGGTGCCGGCGGGCAGCGACGCCGTGCCGGTGGGGGTCTGCGCGACGCCGAGGACGTTGGTCCACTGGTCGCGCGACTCGACGGCGTTGGCCGGCACGACGGTGCTGTCGGCGGTGCCGTGCCAGATGGCCACCCGGGGCCGGCGGCCGGCGTACCCGGGGTACGCGGCCCGGACGAGGTCGCCCCACGCGGTGGGGGTCTTGTCGACCCCGCTGTACTGGCAGACGCTGGTGGACGCGGGCGGGGAGCAGCGGTAGGGCACCCCGGCGATGACCGAGCCGGCGGCGAACAGCTCGGGGTACGCGGCGAGCATGACCGAGACCATCGCCCCGCCCGCCGACAGCCCGCTGATGGCGATGCGGCTGCCGTCGAGGCCGTACGTGGTCTTCGCGTACCCGACCATCTGCGCGATCGACGCCGCCTCGCCCTGACCCCGGGCGATGTCGCCCTCGGTGAACCAGTTGAAGCAGGTCAGCGCCTGGTTGGCGGTGGACTGCTGAGGCACGATCAGGGCGAACTTCCACTGGTCGGCGTACTTCTGCCAGCCGGAGTTGGCGACGTAGCCGGCGGCGTTCTGGGTGCAGCCGTGCAGCAGGACGACGGCGGGCGCGTTGGCCGGGAGGCCGTCGGGCCGGTAGGCGTACATGGTGAGGTTTCCGGGGTTGGCGCCGAAGCCGGTGACCTGGGTGAGGGTGGCGGCCCGGGCGGGCGCGGCGACGACGGCGACCAGGGCCGCCGCGGCGAGCGCGGCCCCGGTGACCGCCCCGGCGAGCCGGGTGAGCGAAGTGGTGGAGCGGCGCACGACGACCTCCTGTCGCGGATTGTGAACTGAGTCACTTCCGAGTTGCCGCGACGTTACGTCCGTGTTTCCTCCCACCGACATGGTCGCCGGTCACACATTCGCAGCCGTCGACGTGTGCCCGTGTCGCCCCGGCGTGCCCGGGTCCGGTTGGTAACGTCCGCTGCGTGCCGCCCTCCCCGCCCCCCGCCGCCGGACCGGCGACCGGCACCGCCGCCGGCTCCCGCAACCGGCGCGCCGACACGCTCTTCGCGCTGCTCGCGCTGGCCCTCGCCGGCTGGGTCACCAGCGGGCTGTGGCTCGGCCCCGACCAGCGGGTGATCACCGTCAACTCCAGCGACCAGGCGCTGTTCGAGTGGCTGCTCGCCTTCGGCGGGCACGCCCTGACCCACGGCGAGAACCCGCTCTTCACCACCCTGCTCAACGTCCCCGACGGGGTGAACCTCGCGGTCAACACCTCGATCACCGTGTACGCGGCCGTGTTCGCGCCGCTGACGTACCTGATCGGGCCGCCCGCGACGTTCCTGGTGATCCTGACCCTCAACCTCGCCGCCACCGCGCTGGCCTGGTACGTGCTGCTGTCCCGGCAGCTCGTGCGCAGCCGGCTCGCGGCGGGCGTCGGCGCGCTGTTCGTGGCGTACTCCCCCGGCATGGTGTCGCACGCCAACGCCCACCTGAACTGGACCGCCGGGTGGCTGGTGCCGCTGCTGCTGTGGCGGGTGTTCGCCCTGCGCGAGCCGGGGCGCTGGCTGCGCAACGGGGTCGTGCTCGGCGTCGTCGTGGCGGTCGCCTTCTCCATCGCCGCCGAGGGGCTGTTCTTCACCGCCCTCGCGCTCGGCGTGTTCCTGCCGATCTGGGCGCTGCACCCCGACCGGCGGGCGCGGGCCCGCGCGGCGCTGCCCGCCTTCGCGCGCGGGCTGGGCGTGACCGCGCTGACCGCCGGGGTGCTGCTGGCGTACCCGCTGTGGCTGCACTTCGCCGGCCCGCAGCGCTTCCACGGCACCGGCTTCGACCCGGTCATCCACGCCGAGGACATCGCCGCGTACGCGGCGTACCCGCGCCGGTCCCTCGCCGGCGAGGCGGGGCTGGGCACCTCGCTCGCGCCCAACCCGACCGAGGAGAACTCGTTCTTCGGGGTGCCGCTGCTGCTGCTCGCCGTCGTCTGCCTCGGTTGGCTGTGGCGGCGGGACCGGGCCCTGCGGGCGACCCTCGCCGCCCTCGGCGGCACCGCCGTCGTGTTCACCGTGCTGTCCTGGGGGCCCCGGGCCAAGTGGGCCGGCCGGCACACGGACACCCCGCTGCCGTTCCTGCTGCTGGACGACCTGCCGGTGGTCAACGCCGCCCTGCCGGCCCGGCTGGCCCTGATCGTGGCCCCGGTGATCGGGGTGCTGCTGGCGTACACCGTCGACCGGCTGCGGGCCGACCCGCCGCGCCCCCGGGCCGCGCGGGCCGCCTGGGGGCTCGGCCTCGCGGCGGCGCTGCTGCCGCTGCTGCCCACGCCGCTGCTGACCAGGGTCCGCGAGCCGGTGCCGACGTTCATCACCGCCGGCACCTGGAAGGAGTACGTCTCCCCGGGCGGCACCCTCACCCCGCTGCCGCTGACGCTCGACGTGACCCCGGACGGGCAGCGCTGGCAGGCGTACGCGCTCGCCCACCGGCAGGGTGAGTTCCGCCTCCCGGCGGGGTTCTTCCTCGGCCCCGGCGGCCCGGACGGCCGGGGCCGGATCGGGCCGCCGCCGCGCACCTTCGACACGCTGATGGACCAGGCCGGCCGCACCGGGCTCGTCCCGATCATCACCGAGGGCAGCATCCGGTTGTCCCTGGCCGACCTGCGGTACTGGGGGGTCGAGGTGGTGGTCCTCGCCGACCGGGTGGAAGGCGCGAAGTACGACCTCGACGAGGACGCCCTGCGGCGCACCGCCACCGCCCTGCTCGGCCCGCCGCAGCGCGTCGACGACGTGTGGCTGTGGCGGGTGCCACCGGCCTGACCGGCGGGTACGGGACTAGGCTGGTGGGCGTGACCGCGACGATTCCGGGGCTGACCGCCGTCCGTGCAGGGGTGCTCGACTACCAGGCCGCGTGGGACGAGCAGCGACGGCTGCACGAGTCGGTGGTGGCCGGCGAGCGCGGCGACACGGTGCTGCTGCTGGAGCACCCGAGCGTCTACACGGCCGGCAAGCGCACCGAGCCGTGGGACCGGCCGCTGGACGGCACCCCCGTCGTCGACGTGGACCGCGGCGGCAAGATCACCTGGCACGGCCCGGGGCAGCTGGTCGGCTACCCGATCGTGAAGCTGCCCGACCCGGTGGACGTCGTCGCGTACGTGCGCCGCACCGAGCAGCTGCTGATCGACGTCTGCGCCGAGTTCGGCCTCGCCGCCGACCGCGTCCAGGGGCGCAGCGGCGTCTGGGTGCCCGAGGACGACCGGGGCCCGGCCCGCAAGGTCGCCGCCATCGGCATCCGGGTCGCCCGTGGGGTCACCCAGCACGGCTTCTCGATCAACTGCGACTGCGACCTGGCGTACTTCGACCGGATCGTGCCCTGCGGCATCCGCGACGCCGGGGTCACCTCGCTCACCGCGGAGCTGGGCCGCCCGATCACCGTGGCCGACGTGCTGCCGGTGGTGGAGCGCCGCCTGCCCACGCTGGTCACGCTCTAGGCCCTGGTCACGCTCTAGGCTCGGCGGGTGCAGATCGACCTCGTCACCCTCGTCGTCGCCGAGTACGACCCGGCCATCGCCTTCTTCACCGAGGTCCTCGGCTTCGAGCTGGTCGAGGACTCCCCGGCGCAGACCACCGACGGCCGCCCGAAGCGGTGGGTGGTGGTCCGCCCGCCGGGCGCGCAGACCGGCCTGCTGCTGGCCCGCGCCGACGGCGAACGACAGGAGGCGGCGGTCGGCGCCCAGACGGCCGGGCGGGTCGGCTTCTTCCTGCGGGTCGACGACTTCGACGCCGCCTATCGCCGTCTCGCCGACGCGGGCGTGGAGTTCCTCCGGCCGCCGCGCGCCGAGCCGTACGGCCGGGTGGCCGTCTTCCGCGACATCGCCGGCAACCCCTGGGACCTGCTCGGCCCCGCCTGACCCGCCTGACCCGCCTGACGCGACGCGGATCGGGGCACTCGCGCGGCGGGCGCCGGGGCGCAACGCTATGCACTCAACGTGACCGACCTCCTCCCACCCACACCCCGTTCCTTCCCCTTTGCTCTGCACCCACCCACGCAGCGGTAACGGAGGGTGGCTGTTGCGTATGCGGGTGCAGAGCAAAGGGCCGGGAACGGGTCGTGTGGGGTCGGCAAGGTAGGCCAGGTCAGCGACCTCCGCCTGGGGCGCGACCGGGATGACCGCGCCCCAGGAGCGCCAACCGGTCACCCAGGGTCACATCGACCGCGACGTCCGCGAGTCGTCACGCTGGGTTGCCGCCAGGCGGGGCGGGCGCGTCAGGGGGTGAGGCGGTGCAGGTCGCGGGGGAAGGCCGTGACCTCGCGGACGTTGGCCGCGCCGACCAGGCGGGCGACGAAGCGTTCCAGGCCGATCGCGAAGCCGCCGTGCGGCGGCATGCCGTGCCGGAACGCGTCCACGTATCCGGCGTACGGCTCGACCGGCTCGCCGCGCGCCGCGAGCGCCGCCAGGTAGTCGTCGTGCCGGTGCAGGCGCTGCCCGCCCGTGACCAGCTCAAGGCCGCGGAACAGCAGGTCGAACCCGTTCGAGTACGCCGGACGCGCCGGGTCGGGATGGGTGTAGAAGGGCCGCTTCGCCATCGTCCGGCTCGTCGGCCGGCGCGCCGGCGATCGCCAGGGCCTCGGTGAAGTGCACGGCGGGGATCCGCGCCGGCACCTGCGGCACCGTCACGCCCAGCGTGCCCAGCGCGGCACCCGCCCGGTCCGCCACGGTCGTCAGCATCCCCGCGAGGGTGTCCCGCAGGACGGCCATCACGTCGGTGTGGTCGCCGACGAAGCCCAGCTCCGCGTCGAGGGAGGTGTACTGGGCCAGGTGCCGGGCGGTGTCGTGCGGCTCGGCCCGGAACACCGGCCCGACCTCGTACACGCGCTCGAAGACGCCGACCGGGGGCGCGGCGGCGGGCGGGCCGAGCGGTCGTACCGTCGGGTGGGTCAGCTCGACCCCGGCGGGGGCCGCCGGGTTCGCGACCACCGTCGCGGTTCGGCGGTGGCGGTGGGCGGCGTCACAGGGAACGGGAGGTGACGGGCGTCGCGTCCCGTTCATCGACGGCTGCCGTCGGGCGTAGGCTCGGTTTTGTGACGATCGAGCACGCCGCGTCGACGACGCCGACGACGACCGAGCAGCCGACGACCAGCCCCGCCTCGCGTACCGCGACGGTCGCCCCCGAGGGGCGGCGCCTGCTGCGCATCGAGGCGCGCAACGCCGAGACGCCGATCGAGCGCAAACCGCCGTGGATCAAGGTGAAGGCCAAGATGGGGCCGGAGTACACCCAGCTGCGCGGGCTCGTCTCGCGCGAGGGGCTGCACACCGTCTGCCAGGAGGCCGGGTGCCCCAACATCTACGAGTGCTGGGAGGACCGGGAGGCCACCTTCCTCATCGGCGGCGACCAGTGCACCCGGCGCTGTGACTTCTGCCAGATCGACACGGGCAAGCCGGCCGAGTTCGACGCCGACGAGCCGCGCCGCGTCGCCGAGTCGGTGGTGTCGATGGGCCTGCGGTACGCCACGATCACCGGCGTCGCCCGCGACGACCTGCCCGACGGCGGGGCCTGGCTGTACGCGGAGACGGTCCGCCAGATCCACGCCCTCCAGCCGGGCTGCGGGGTCGAGCTGCTGATCCCCGACTTCAACGCCGTCCCCGAGCAGCTCGCCGAGGTGTTCGGCTCCCGCCCGGAGGTGCTGGCGCACAACGTCGAGACCGTGCCGAGGATCTTCAAGCGGATCCGGCCGGCGTTCCGCTACGAGCGCTCGCTGGACGTGATCCGGCAGGCCCGCGCCGACGGCCTGGTGACCAAGAGCAACCTGATCCTCGGCATGGGCGAGGAGCGGGCCGAGGTGTCCCAGGCGCTGCGGGACCTGCACGACGCCGGCTGCGAGCTGATCACCATCACGCAGTACCTGCGCCCGTCGCCCCGGCACCACCCGGTGACCCGGTGGGTGAAGCCGGAGGAGTTCGTGGAGCTGCGCGAGGAGGCCGAGGAGATCGGCTTCGCCGGGGTGATGAGCGGGCCGCTCGTGCGCTCGTCGTACCGGGCGGGTCGGCTCTACCGGCAGGCCCTCGACGCCCGCGAGGCCGTGCGCGCCTGAGCAACGCCCCTGGGGCCTAGATCCACCTGTTCGGATGATGTCCCAACAAACGGGGCGACTATTGCCATCGATACGTCGATGGTGGTGAATTTAGTCATGCCCCTGCCGCACACCCTCATCATCGGCGCCGGTCCCGCCGGCCTCACCGCCGCGTACGAGCTGACTCGACGCAACGCCCCCGTGGAGGTGGTGGAGGCCGACGACGTCGTGGGCGGGATCAGCCGCACCGTCGAGCGGGACGGGTGGCGGTTCGACATCGGCGGGCACCGGTTCTTCACCAAGGTCGGCCGGGTCGAGGAGTTCTGGCACGAGGTGCTGCCCGACGGCGACTTCCTGCTGCGTCCCCGGATGAGCCGGATCCACTACCGGGGCAAGCTGTTCGACTACCCGCTGCGGGCCGGCAACGCGCTGGGCAACCTGGGCATCGTCGAGGCGGTGCGCTGCGTCGGGTCGTACGTGTGGGCGCGGCTGCGACCACCGGCGGACCAGAGCCACTTCGAGGGCTGGGTGTCGGCCCGCTTCGGCACCCGCCTGTACCGGATGTTCTTCAAGACGTACACCGAGAAGGTCTGGGGTTTCCCGGCCACCGAGCTGCAGGCGGACTGGGCGGCCCAGCGGATCCGCAACCTGTCGCTGGCCGGCGCGGTGCGCAACGCGCTGCTGCCCCGCCGGGCCCGCGGCGCCGACATCACCAGCCTGATCGAGGAGTTCCAGTACCCGAAGCTCGGCCCGGGGATGATGTGGGAACGCTGCGCCGAGCTGGTCGCGAAGGCCGGCGGCACGGTGACGATGGGCACCTCGGTGACGCGGGTGCACCGGGCCGACGGCCGGGCGGTCGCGGTGACCGTGGCGGGCCCGGACGGCGAGCGCCGCATCGAGGCCGACCACGTGATCTCCAGCGTGCCGCTGCCGGAGCTGGTGCGGGCCGTGGACCCGCCCGCGCCGCCGCCGGTGCTGGCCGCCGCCGACGCGCTGCGGCACCGCGACTTCCTCACCGTGGCGCTGGTCGTGCCGGCCGACGCCGGCTTCCCGGACAACTGGATCTACGTGCACACCCCGGGGGTACGGGTGGGCCGGATCCAGAACTTCGGCTCCTGGTCGCCGTTCCTGGTGCGGGACGGGTTCACCTGCCTCGGGCTGGAGTACTTCGTCGACGAGGGCGACGACCTGTGGGAGTCGGCCGACGACGACCTGGTGACCCTGGGCACGGCCGAGCTGGAGGCGCTCGGGCTCGTGCGCCCAGGGGCGGTCTCGGCCGGGTACGTGGTGCGGATGCCGAAGGCGTACCCGGTCTACGACTCCGGCTACGAGCAGGCCGTGGAGACCATGCGCCACTGGCTCGCCGAGGCGCTGCCGAACGTGCACCCGGTGGGCCGCAACGGCATGCACCGCTACAACAACCAGGACCACTCGATGCTCACGGCGATGCTGACCGTGGAGAACATCCTCGACGACGCCGACCACGACGTGTGGGAGGTGAACGTGGAGGAGGAATACCACGAGCAGGCGGACGCGTCGTCGTCCTCGGCCTCGGCCGGCGGGCGGCACGGCACGGGCCGGGCCGCCCCGGTGCTGCCCCGCCGCCCGTGACTGCCGGCCGCGGATCAACGGGGCCGGCGGCGACCACCTAGACTCTGCGGCATGGCGAAGCCCCAGGAGAAGGTCTCGTTCGGCCAGCGGCTGAAGCAGATCGGGATGGTGTTCACGTTCACCGCCAAGCAGGACAGGTGGTTCGCTCCGCTTGCCGCCGGCGCGGTGCTGATCCCGCTCGCGCTGACCGTGGTCGCGGTGCTCCTCTGGGGTTGGCTCTGGCTGCCGCTGGGCATCCTGCTCGCCCTGCTCGCCCTGTTGATCGTGCTCAACCTGCGGTCGAACGCGGCGATGATGAACGCCGCCGAGGGGCAGCCCGGCGCGGCGGCGCAGATCATGGAGAGCATGCGCGGTGACTGGCGGGTGTCCCCGGCGGTCAGCGCGACCACGCAGATGGACATGGTGCATCTCGTGATCGGCCGTGCCGGCGTGATCCTGCTGGCCGAGGGGCACCCGCAGCGGGTCCGCGGTCTGCTGGGGCAGGAGAAGCGGCGGCTGGCCAAGGTGATCGGCTCCGCGCCGCTGCACGACTACGTGATCGGCCAGGGCGAGGGTGAGCTGCCGATCCGCAAGCTGCGGATGACGCTGATGCGGCTGCCGCGCGCCCTCAGCGGCAAGGACGTCAACGCCCTCGACAAGCGGCTCAAGGCGCTCACCGCCCGCCCGCAGATGCCCAAGGGCGCGATCCCGAAGAACATGCGCCCGCCGCGTGGCGCGTTCCGGCAGACCCGGGGCCGCTGACGCCCTACCCGCGCGGCGCGGCGGCGATCACCGAGCCGGTGAGGCGGTCGTGCAGGCCGCGGCGGTGCTCGTCCATGATCAGGGCTGGGACGACCAGGGCGAGCAGGAGGCCGCGCAGCAGCGCCCGGGCCAGGCCGATCCGGCCGCCGTCGGCCCAGGACAGGCAGCGGATCCGGGTGACGTACATGCCGGGGGTCTGCGCGAACAGGCCCAGGAAGAAGCCGTACTCGACGATCAGCACCGCGACGGGGGCCCAGCCGTCGCGGACCGGGTCGGCGAAGAAGTTGGACACCAGCAGGCAGAGCACCCAGTCGATCACCAGGGCGCCGAACCGGCGGCCCAGGGTGGGCGGCGCGAACGAGGGGTCGGCGGCGGGCGGCGCGGGGGGCTGCGGCATGGTCACGACCGCCAAGGGTAGTCAGGGGCCCGAACGTGGCCGGAAGCACACCCGGCGGCGAACCGGACAAAAGGCGTTAATCTGCGACACTTCGCCGCGCCGGGTATCGTCCGAACGGACATCCGACGGCGACTGACCGGCGCTTATGACGCAGCGCGAGCGACGTAACACGACAGAAACACAGCAGATACGACCGGGCAACCGCACGGCCATAGCGTCGCCAACAGCCAGCCACCCGTGGACGTGCCAGGAGGACGTGTGTTCGCCAATCCCGAGGAACTGCTGCGATACCTCAAGAACGAGGACGTGAAGTTCGTCGACGTACGTTTCTGTGACCTGCCCGGCGTGATGCAGCACTTCAACCTGCCGGTGGAGTCCTTCGACGACAGCGTCTTCAACGACGGTCTCGCCTTCGACGGATCGTCGATCCGCGGCTTCCAGGCGATCCACGAGTCGGACATGCTCCTGCTCCCGGACGTCGCGAGCGCCTTCATCGACCCCTTCCGCGCGCAGAAGACCCTCGCGCTCAACTTCTTCATCCACGACCCGTTCACCCGTGAGGCCTACTCCCGGGACCCGCGGAACGTGGCGAAGAAGGCCGAGGCGTACCTCGCCGCGAGCGGCATCGCCGACACCGCGTACTTCGGCGCCGAGGCGGAGTTCTACATCTTCGACTCGATCCGCCACGAGACCTCGGCCCACCAGTCGTTCTACTACATCGACTCGATCGAGGGCGCCTGGAACACGGGTCGCGAGGAGCCGGGCGGCAACCGCGGCTACAAGACCGCGTACAAGGGCGGGTACTTCCCGGTGCCGCCGGTCGACCACTACGCCGACCTGCGCGACGGCATGGTCCGCCGCCTGGTCGACGCCGGCTTCACCGTGGAGCGCTCGCACCACGAGGTCGGCACCGCCGGCCAGTCGGAGATCAACTACAAGTTCTCCACCCTGCTGCACTCGGCCGACCAGCTCCAGCTCTTCAAGTACCTGATCAAGAACGAGGCCTGGGTCAACGGCAAGACCGCGACGTTCATGCCGAAGCCGCTCTTCGGCGACAACGGCTCGGGCATGCACACCCACCAGAGCCTGTGGCTGAACGGCGAGCCGCTGTTCTACGACGAGACCGGCTACGCCGGCCTGTCGGACACCGCCCGCTGGTACATCGGCGGCCTGCTGCACCACGCGCCGTCGCTGCTGGCGTTCACCAACCCGACGGTCAACTCGTACCGTCGCCTGGTGCCCGGCTACGAGGCCCCGGTGAACCTGGTCTACTCGCAGCGCAACCGCTCCGCCTGCACCCGTATCCCGGTGACCGGCAGCAACGCGAAGGCCAAGCGCGTCGAGTTCCGCGTGCCGGACCCGTCGAGCAACCCGTACCTCGCCTTCTCGGCGATGATGATGGCCGGCCTCGACGGCATCAAGAGCAAGATCGAGCCGCCGGCGCCGATCGACAAGGACCTGTACGACCTGCCGCCGGAGGAGTGGGGCTCGGTCAAGCAGGTTCCGGGCTCGCTGCCCGAGGTGCTCGACGCCCTCGAGGCCGACCACGACTACCTGCTCGACGGCGGCGTCTTCACGCCGGACCTGATCTCCACCTGGGTGGAGTGGAAGCGGGCCAACGAGGTCGACCCGGTGCGCCTGCGCCCGACCCCGCACGAGTTCGCGATGTACTTCGACTGCTGAGCACTGCGGACTGCTGAGCCCTCGGGCCGGCACCTCCTTCAGCACCGGCCGGGCCGGTTCCGCCGCACGCGGAGCCGGCCCGGCCGCTTCGCGTCTGCCTGTGGGACGGGCGGGCGGGGGCACGGCAACCGATCGCCGGGGAGCTCCGGGTGGCACAGGGGCTGAGGCCGCCTAGGGAGCTGAGTCGTTTACGACATCAACCGGCCCCGGGCCCACCCGACGCCGTGATGTCCGAGCCCACCCCCGACGCCGTGATGTCCGAGCCCACCGGACGTCCTTGCTGCCGAGCCCACCCGACCGCGCGCCGGGGTGGCCCTCGCGGCGCTGATCGGGGCCAGCCACGAGGTGGGCACCGACACCGTGATGTCGCCGATGACTCAGCTCCCTAGGGGCCACACGGAGCCTTGCCATCCCCGTCCCCGCCAATCTCGCCCTCGCTGCCCACGCCGCTGTCTCCGCCACCTCCATGTCCGCCACCTCCGCCGCCACGGCCATGTCCGCCACCACGTCCGCCGCGCCGACCGCCGGTGGCACGGACCGCCGCCAGCGTCGCCGCTGCCGCCAACGCCACCAGCAACGCCGTCATCGCGATCGCGCCCGGGGCCTTCGTGGAGCGGGCCAGGTTGGTGCCGTCGGGCAGGGTGAGGACGGCGGCCACCGCGCTGGGCAGCGCGAACCACGTGGTCCGGGCGACCCGGGTGACCGAGACGGCGAGCAGCGTCAGCGGCCAGATGGCGTACCAGGGGTGGAAGACGGGCGAGAGGGCGACGGTGGCGGCCAGCGCCAGCCCCGCGCCGAGCAGGGCCACCCGGGGCCGGGCCGCCGCCGGGGCATCCGTCCCGGCGTCGAGCCGGCGCAGCGACCGCCACGCCCAGCACCACAGGGCCACCAGTGTCGCCGCGAGCAGCAGCAGGCCGGCGGCCCGGGTCACCGGCACGGCGTCGGGCCGCCGCCCGGCCCACTCCCCCACGTAGTCGACGACGAAGCCGACTGCCGTCGGCGGTGACGTCCACTGCGCGGAGTCGCCGCTGCGGGCCAGCCCCTCGACCCAGCCCAGGCCCAGCCCGGACGCCACGGAGGTCGCCAGTAGCGCGGCGAGGACGCCGCCGGCCAGCAGGGCCCCGGCGCGCAGCAGCGCCCGCCAGGTGCACCGGGCCCGTAGGGCGGCCAGCGCCGCGAACGGCAGCACCACCACGGCGGTCGCCTTGACGGCCACGGCCAGCCCGAGCAGCATTCCGGCCAGCAGGAGCACCCCGGCAGTCGGAGCCTGCCCGACCGGCGGCGGCCCGGCCGGCGGGACCAGCCCGGCCGGCCCGCTGACCAGCATGAGCAGGCCGGCCAGCAGCAGGCCGAGGGCCACCGCGTCGTTGTGCGCCCCGGCCACCAGGTGCACCCCGACCAGGGGCACGGCCAGCGCCAGCCAGGCGGCACGCCGGACCGGCACGCCCGCCGCGCGGGCCAGCCCCGGCAGGCAGTACGCGGCCAGCAGCACGCCCGCGACGGCGTACAACCGCAGGACGGCGATGGCACCGACCAGGCTGCCGCCGACGGTCACCGCGAGCGCGGCGAGCAGCACGAACACGGGCCCGTACGGCGCGGGGGTGTCCCGCCAGATCGGGGCGACCGAGTCCAGCCACGGGCAGCCGGCCGCCGCCACCCCCAACCGGTACGGGTCGCGCCCGTGCGCATACGACCAGCCCTGGCAGGCGTACGAGTAGACGTCGCGGCTGCCCAGCGGCGGCGTCGCCAGCAGCGGCAGCAGCCAGAGCCCGGCGGTCGTGTACGCCCACCGGCCCGACGGGGCGCCGTCGCGCAGCGCCCACCACGCCCCGACCATCAGCGCGGTGCCGACCAGCCAGCAGCCCAGCACCGCCGGGCCGTGCGGGCCCCGCCACACCTGGGCGGGAGTGCCGCCGGTCAGGTCGGGCAGCGCCCCGCCCAGCCAGCCGGCGACGGCGAGCAGAGCGGCACCGAGCAGTCCCGCCCAGCGGGCGACGACGGCCACGGCACACCCCTCGCTCAGTCGGCTCCCCGGATGGCGGGGTCCGGCGCGCGGTCCGCCGCGCGGTCCACCCTGGCCGACCGTACCAACCGCACGGCCGCCCAGATCAGCAGAAGCGTCATCAGCGGAGCCCCTGGCAGCTTGGTGTACCGGGCCAGCCCGGTGCCGTCCGGCAGCACCAGGAATGATCCGACCAGCGCGACCGCGGCGAACCAGAGGCCGTCGCGGGCGGTGGCGGCGAGCACCGTGAGCGGCCAGATCCAGTACCAGGGGTGCACGATCGGGGAGAGCGCGACGGTGGCCGCCAGCGCCAGGCCGGCGTGGAAGAACGGGTCGCGGGTGCGGGCCCGCCACCACAGCCACAGCAGCAGCGCGGCGAGCGCGAGCACCCCGATGGCCCGGGCCACCGGCAGGGCGTCGACGTGCAGCCCGAAGAGCAGCGCGACGTACCCGGCGGTCTGTCCCACGGCGGTCGGCGGCGAGGTCCAGGCGATCACCTCGCCCCCGCTCTCCAGCCCGCCGATCCACCCGAAGTCCAGCCCACCGGCGAAGGTCACCCCCATGACGGTGGCGACGGCCCCGGCGACCACCGGGCCACCGTCCCGCAGCAGCGCACGGAAGCGGTACGGCCCGCCGATCGCCGCCAGCGCCGCGAACGGGATCACCACCAGCCCGGTGATCTTGATGGACACGGCCAGCCCGAGCAGCACTCCCCCGGCCAGCAGCGGCACGGGGCGGCCCGGCCGGGCCGCCACCACGGCCAGGCCGGCGACCAGCAGGCCCACCATCAGCGCGTCGTTGTGCGCCCCGGCCACCAGGTGCACGCCGATGAGCGGGCTGGCCAACGCCAGCCACAGCGCCCGCCCGACGGGAACCCCGCAGCGGCGGGCCAGCACCGGCAGGCAGGCGGCGGTCAGCGCCACCCCGGCCACCGCCAGCAGCCGGAACGCGACGACCGCGCCGGTCAGCGACCCGGTCGCCTTGACCACGGCACCGGCGATCAGCACGAACAGCGGTCCGTACGGGGCCGGGGTGTCCCGCCAGATGTACGAGATGGTGTCCAGCCACGGGCAGGGCAGCGCCGACACGCCGTACTCGTACGGGCTGATGCCGTTGGCGAAGCTCGCGCCCTGGCAGGCGTACGCGTAGGCGTCCCGGCTGCCCATCGGTGGCACGAACAGCAGCGGCAGCAGCCAGAGCCCCACCGTCACCAGGGCCCACCGCGCGGACGGCACCCCGTCGCGCAGCGACCACCAGGCCCACGCCATGAGCGCGGTGCCGACCAGCCAGGACGCGATGATCAGCGGCCCGTGCGGGCCCTGCCAGATGCTGACCGGGGTGGGACGCAGGTCCCCGTCCGGGAACACGCCGCCGAGGAACGCGGACACGGCGAGCAGCAGGGAACCGGCCAACCCGGTCCAGCGCGCGAGGTGGTGAGGCACGCCCGCCATGCTGCCAGTACGGTGGTCGCGGTACGGAGGTGGGCATGCGTCGCAGTCGGGTGGTGGCGGTTGCCGCCGCGTCGGCGGCGGCCCTGGGCGTAACGTACCTGCTGCTGCCGAGGATGGGCTCGGACCTGTCCGCCCAGTTGGCCCGGGCCGACTTCTTCGCCGCGCACGGTGCCGCCCTGGTCGACCTCCGGTGGTACGGCGGCATCCACCCGCTCGGCTACAGCCTGGTCTCGCCGCCGGTGATGGCGGTCCTCGGGGTGCAGGGCACCGGCGCCCTCGCGTTGGTGGCCTCGGCGGCGGCCTTCGCGGCCCTGCTGGTGCGCACCGGCGTTCCCCGCCCCCTGCTCGGGAGTCTGGTCGGGGTGCTCACCATCGCCGGAAACCTCGTCTCCGGCCGGGTCACCTACGGCCTCGGCGTGGCGTTCGGGCTGGCCGCGCTGCTGGCCCTCACCATGCCGACGAGCGTGTCCCCTGGCCGGCGACGGCTACGTGTCGGGCTGGCCGTCGCCGCAGTGCTCGTGGCGTCGGCGACCAGCCCGGTGGCCGGCCTGTTCGTCGGGCTCGCCGGGGCCGCGCTGCTGCTCGCCCGCCGCTACGGCGACGGCCTGCTGCTGGGCGTCGGCGCAACCGTTCCCCTGGCGGTCACCGGGTTGTTGTTCGGCGAGGGCGGCTGGATGAACATCAGCCGCACCGACACGGTGCGGGCGGTGCTCGCCAGCCTGCTGGTGGCCGCGTTCGTGGCGTACCGGCCGGTCCGGGTAGGCGCCCTGCTGTCGGCGGGCGGGGTGCTGATCGCCTCCGTCGTGCACACGCCCGTCGGGCTGAACGCGACCCGGCTGGCGGTGATGTTCGCGCTGCCCCTGCTCGCGGCGGCCGCCCGCCTGCCCGATCCGGCGGCCGGGCGGGTGCCGCCGGGACTGCGCCGGGGCGGCGTGGCCGGCGTCGCCCTGGCCGTGCTGCTGGCCGCCGTCTGCTGGTGGCAGCCCCCGGTGGTGCCGGCCGACCTGCGCAGCGTCGGGGATCCGACCAGCGATCCGGCCTACTTCGCGCCGCTGCGTGCCGAACTGGCGCGGCGGGGGCTCACCGGCCGGGTCGAGGTGCCGCCGACCCGGAACTACTGGGAGGCGGCCCTCCTGGGCGACGTGCCGCTGGCGCGGGGCTGGCTGCGGCAGGCGGACGTCGACCGTAATCCCCTCTTCTTCGGCCAGGTGCCCGGCGCGCAGGGGACGGGCGTGCCGCTGACGGCGGCCACCTACCGGGACTGGCTGGCCGACAACGCCGTCCAGTACGTGGCCGTCCCGGACGCCCCGCTGTCCTGGGTCGGCCGGCCGGAGGCTCAGCTCGTCACCGACGGCCTGCCCTATCTCCGGCCGGTCTGGCAGGACGCGCACTGGCGCCTGTTCGCCTTCACCGAGGCCCAGCCTCTCGTCGGACAACCGGCCACTCTCGTCGGCCAGACGGCGTCAACCGTCACCTTCACCACCAGGTCGGACGAACAGGTGTTGATCAGGGTGAGGTACAGCCGGTGGCTGCGGACCACCGCCGGCGTCACGCTGCGGCCGGCGGACGGGTGGACGCTTGCGCATCCGCCAGGACCCGGGACCTTCACGCTGACCGGTTGACGCGGTTCGACGCGGTTAAGAGGGGGCCCCTGCTATGCAGAAAGTGATAAGAAGGGGCCCTTCCTTGCACCTCAGGCATCGAGGACGCGCTCCATGGCCGCGCGGGAGCGGCGGGCGGTGCGCAGGTATTCGTCGAGGAACTCGCCCGGGTCGTCGCGGCCGAGCAGCCGCACCACCCCGGCCAGTTCCACGCCGTGCCGGGGCAGCTGGTCGCCGGAGCGGCCCCGCACCAGCATCAGCGCGTTGCGGACCTGCGCGGCGAGGGTCCAGCCGGCGGCCATCGCGGTGGCGTCCGCCGGGTCGACCAGGTCCGCGTCGGCCGCCGCCGCGAGCGCGTCGAGGGTACGCGTGCCGCGCAGCGCCGGCAGCCGGCCGGCGTGCCGGAGCTGGAGCAGCTGCACCGCCCACTCGACGTCGGCGAGCCCGCCCCGGCCCAGCTTGGTGTGGGTGGCCGGGTCGGCGCCCCGGGGCAGCCGCTCGGTCTCCACCCGCGCCTTGATCCGGCGGATCTCGACGATCTGCTCCCGGGTGAGCCCGTCGGCGGGGTAGCGGACCGGGTCGACCATCGCCTCGAACTCGGCCCCCAGGTCGGCGTCGCCGCAGACGAACCGGGCGCGCAGCAGCGCCTGCGCCTCCCACACCTTCGACCAGCGGGCGTAGTACTGGGCGTAGGCGGCGAGGCTGCGCACGAGGGGTCCCTGCCGGCCCTCGGGGCGCAGGTCGGCGTCGACGCCGAGCGCCGGGTCGGGGGCAGGGGCAGACAGCAGCCGGCGCAGCTCCTCGGCGATGGCGTGGGCGGCGGAGCTGGCCGCGCCCTCGTCCGCCCCGGCGGGCGGGTCGTAGACGAAGAGCACGTCGGCGTCGGAGAGGTAGTTGGACTCGTACCCCCCGAGCCGGCCCATGCCGATCACCGCGAACCGCAGGCCGGGCAGGGCCGGCTGGGCGGCCCGGGCGGCGCGCAGCGCGGCGGCGAGGGTGGCGTCGGTGACGTCGGACAGGGCGGTGCCGACGGCGGTGACGTCGGCGAGGCCGAGCGCGGCCCGCCCGTCGGCGTCGGGGCGGCCACCGGCGGCGTCGGGGTTCCGGCCCGACGCCGCCCGGTCGGGGTTCCGGCCTGCGGCGGCCCGGTCGGCGTCCCGGCCGGGGGTGGGGGCCAGCGACCCGGCGCGGCTCAGCATGTCGGCGCAGGCGATGCGGACCAGTTCCCGGCGGCGCAGCGCGCGTACCGCCCGGGTCGCCTCGACGGGGTCGGCGGCGTGCCGGGCCGCCGCGGCGGCGAAGCCCTCGCAGAGGACGGCGCGCGGACGGGGGGTCAGCTCGTTCTCCTCGGCGAGCAGCCGCAGCGCCTCCGGCTCGCGGGCCAGCAGGTCGGCCGCGTACCGGGAGGAGGACAGGACGCGGGCCAGCCGGCGGGCCACCGGGCCGGAGTCGCGCAGCAGCCGCAGATACCAGGGGGTGCTGCCGAGGGAGTCGGAGACCTGCCGGTAGTTGAGCAGCCCCCGGTCGGGCTCGGGGGCGTCGGCGAACTCGCTGAGCAGCACCGGCAGCAGGGTGCGCTGGATGGCGGCGGTGCGGCTCACCCCGCCGGTGAGGGCCTGGAGGTGCCGCAGCGCCCCGGCCGGGTCGGCGAAGCCGAGGATCTCCAGCCGGTGCCGGGCCGCCTCGGGGGTGAGCCGCAGCCCGTCGGCGGGGACGCGGGCCACCGACTCCAGCAGGGGGCGGTAGAGCAGCTTGGCGTGCAGCCGGCGTACTTCGGTGGCGTGGGTGACCCACTCGGCGCGGAACTCCTCGACGGCGCTGCGGCCCGGCGTGGCCGCGTAGCCGAGGGCGGCGGCGAGCCAGCGCAGCGCGGCCGGTTCGGTCGGCACGGTGTGGGTGCGGCGCAGGCCCTGGAGCTGGAGCCGGTGCTCGACGCCGCGCAGGAAGCGGTAGCCGCGCAGCAGCGCCTCCCCGTCGGCGCGGCCCACGTAGCCGCCGGCGACGAGGGCGCGCAGGGCGGGGATCGTCCCGGGTACGCGCAGCGTCTCGTCGCCGCGGCCGTGCACCAGTTGCAGCAGCTGGACGGCGAACTCGATGTCGCGCAGCCCGCCGGGGCCGCGTTTGATCTCGCGTTCCAGCTCCTTCGGCGGGATGTTGTCGATGATCTTCCGGCGCATCGACCGGACGTCGTCGACGGCCTCGGGCCGCTCGGCGGCGGTCCACACCAGCGGGGCGAGCTGGTCGATCCACTCCTGGCACAGCGCCAGGTCACCGGCCGCCGGGCGGGCCTTGAGCAGCGCCTGGAACTCCCAGGTGCGCGCCCAGCGCCGGTAGTAGGCCAGGTGGCTGGCGAGGGTGCGCACCAGCGGGCCCCGGTTGCCCTCGGGGCGCAGCGCCGCGTCGACGGGCCAGGCGACCAGCCCGCAGACGTGGATCAGCCGGGTGGCGATCGTGGTGGCCGCCGGCAGCTCGTCGTCGTCGGCGCAGACGAAGATCACGTCGACGTCGGAGACGTAGTTGAGCTCGCCGCCGCCGCACTTGCCCATCGCGACCACGGCGAGGCGCGGCACGGCGGTGCCCTCGGGCAGCTCGCCCACCGCGATGTCGTACGCCGCCGCGAGGGTGGCGTCGGCCAGCGCGGACAGCGCGGCCATGGTCTGCTCCAGGGCCCGGCCGCCGGTCAGGTCGGCCGCCGCGATGCGCAGCAGGGCCAGCCGGTACGCCTGCCGCAGCACCGCCACCGGCTGGGTGGACGGGGTGAGGCGGGCGGCGGCGGCCAGGTCGAGCCGGCCCTCGGCGGCGGGGGCGAGCCCGTCGGGGGCGGTGGCGAGCACCGGCCACTGGTGGGGGTTGGCCACCAGGTGGTCGCCGAGGGCCGAGGACGCGCCGAGCACGGCGACCAGCCGGCGGCGCAGCCCCGGGTCGGCGTGCAGGGCGTCCAGCACGGCCGAGCCGGCGGCCCGGTCGCCAGCACCGCCCGCACCGCTGCCGTTGGTGGCGGGCGCGCCGTTGGTGGCGGGTGGGGCGGCGCCCCCGGTGGTGCGGCGCTCGGCCTCGACGAGGCGGTGCAGCTGGCGCAGGGCCAGGTCGGGGTCGGCGGCCCGGGACAGCGCGGCCAGCAGCTCGGCGGCCCGGTCGTCGACCGGCTCCTGCTCCTGCGGGTGCCACAGGTCGAGCCCGGCCGGGCCGAGCAGGTCGGCGGCGCGGGAGCCGTCGTCGGTGCCGAAGCCGTAGCGGGCGAGCCGGCCCCGCGCGGGTCTGCTCATCATCGCCTCAGTGCCCCAGCAGCGGCAGGGGACGCCGGACGCTGTCGTCGCCCAGCTCGCCGAGGGCGAGGGCGGCGAACCGGATCGCGAACGGCTGCCACACCTCCTCGACGTCGGCCATCACCCGGTCGCAGGCGGCGACGACCAGCTCGGTGTCGTAGCCCAGCTCGTCGAGCAGGGCGGAGCCGGCCGCCCAGTCGGCGATCATCGCGGTGTCGCACTCAATGTGGAACTGCAGGCCCCAGGCCCGGTCGCCGAGCCGGAACGCCTGGTGCGGGTAGCGGGTGGACGCGGCCAGCAGCGTCGCCCCGTGCGGCAGCTCGGTGATCTCGTCGGTGTGCCACTGGAGCACGTCGGGGATCAGCGGCACGTACCGGAACAGCGGGTCGGTCTCGGCGGCGTCCCGCCGGCCGACGACGGCCGGGCCGACCTCGGGCCCGGACGGGCTGCGCTCGACCAGGCCGGCGTGGGCGGTGGCGAGCAGCTGCGCGCCGAGGCACACGCCGAGGGTGGGCACCCGGTGCCGGACGGCCTTGCGGAGCAGCCCCTCCAGCTTGCCGAACCAGGGGGCGCCGGGGGTGCCGTCGGGTGTCGGGTAGGCGTGCTGGTCGCCGCCGAGCACCACCAGCGCGACGTACCCGTCGAGGTCGTCGGGGAGGTCGTCGCCGGCGTGCGGGCGCAGCACGCGCAGCTCCAGGCCCCCCTCCACCAGCCACTCCCCCAGGCGGCGGGGGTCGTCGGTCGGGTCGTTCTCGATCACCAGCGCGGTTCCCACGCCGTCGAGGCTATCGGGTGCGTCGACCGCCGCCCGGAACGCCTCGGCCCGCGCGCCGGGCGCGTCCGGTCCCGTGCAGGAGTGCCCGCTGCGGGGAGCCGGCCGGCGGCTAGGCTCTGCGGCTGTGACCGCCGACGACGCCGTGCCGCGCCCGGCCGCCGTGCTGCGTCCACCGGCCCTGCGCCCCGGCGACACGGTGCTGCTGGTGTCGCCGTCCGGGCCGACCCGGCCGGAGCGGGTGGCCCGGGGCGTGGAGCTGCTCACCGGCTGGGGGCTGCGGCCGGTGCCCGCCCCGCACGCGTACGCCCGGCGGGGTTACCTGGCCGGCGCGGACGAGCTGCGCGCCGCCGACCTGAACGCCGCGTTCGCCGACCCGCAGGTGCGCGGGGTGATCTGCACCCGGGGCGGCTACGGCGCGCAACGCGTCGTGGACGCCCTCGACATGGCGGCGGTGCGCCGGGACCCGAAGGTGGTGGCCGGCTTCTCCGACATCACCGCGCTCCAGCTTGCCCTGTGGCGGGGCGCGCGGCTGGCCGGCGTGCACGGCCCCGGGGCGGCCTGGCGGGACGAGCGCACCCCGCTGCGCTCCGCCGAGTCGCTGCACGCGGCGTTGATGACCACCGCGCCGGTCACCGTCGCCGCCGTCCCCGGCGAGGAGACCTTCGGGGTACGGGTGCCCGGTCGCGCCACGGGCACGCTGCTCGGCGGCAACCTGTGCCTGCTCGCCGCCACCCTCGGCACCGCCGACATGCCGGACCTGACGGGGGCGGTCCTGCTGGTCGAGGACGTGCAGGAGCCCCCGTACAAGGTCGACCGGATGCTCACCCAGCTGCGCCGGGCCGGGGCGCTGGACGGCCTGGCCGGGGTGGCCGTCGGCCAGTTCACCGACTGCGCGGACGGCTGGGACACCACGGTCGCCGACGTGCTGACTGACCGCCTCGGCGACCTCGGTGTGCCGGTCCTCGGCGGCCTGCCGATCGGCCACGGCCACGGCCAGCTCACCGTCCCCGTCGGCACGGAGGCCATCCTCGACGCCACCACCGGCACCCTGACCGCCGCCCCCGCCGTCCGCTAGGCCGGGGTGAGGTGGGCGATCGCGCCCGACTCCAGGGCGGCGTGGACCGTGCCGTCGGGCAGGACCGCCAGGCCGTGCGGCTCCGAGCCGGGGGTGGGCAGGTCGTACGCGTCGACGCGGCCGGCGGCCGTGACGTGGCCGATGCGGTTGGCCGCCCACTCGGTGAACCAGCAGCCGCCGGCCGCGTCGGCCACGATCGCGTGCGGGCGGGCGGCGCGGTCGGGCAGCGGGAACTCCTCGATCCGCCCGTCGGTGGTGATCCGGCCGAGCTGACCGGCGGCGATCTCGACGAACCACAGCGCCCCGTCGACGCCGAGGGCGATGCCGACCGGGCCGGCGGCGGCGGTGGGCAGCGGGTGCAGGGCCACCTCGCCGTCGCAGGCGATCCGGCCGACGGCGTTGGCCTGGTGGAGGGTGAACCAGAGGGCCTCGTCGGGCCCCGCCGTGATCATCGACGGGAACCCGCCGGAGGTCGGCAGCGGGTACGCCGTGTGGGCGCCGTCGACGTCGACCCGGCCGACGGTGTCGTTGCTCATCCCCGCGTACCAGAGGGCTCCGTCGGGGCCGGCGGCGATGCCGCCGGGGCCGGTGCCGGCCGGCAGCGCGACGGAGGTCGCCGCCCCGGCGGTGGTGATCCGGCCGAGCCGGTCGTCGCCGGAGCGGGTGAACCAGAGCGCGCCGTCGGGGCCGGCGGTGACGACGAGGGGCCGGCTCGCCGGGTCGCCGGGGTGGACCCGCACGGTGCCGTCGGCGCTCACCCGGGCGATGCCGCCGGAGTGGACCAGCGTCGCCCAGAGCGCGCCGTCGGGGCCGGCGGCGATCCCGTACGGCCCGCAGTCCGGGTCGGGCAGGGCGGTCTCGCGGATGGTGGGCTGCGGCACGGGCGTCCCGCCTCTCTGTGGGTCACGGGCCACCCTGCCGTGCCCGGTGTCCCCCGGCAACCGGTTTGTCCGCCCCCAAATGCCCGATTTTCAGCTCGCTGACAGGGTCGCCACGGCTCCGGCCCAGCTAGATCCGTCACTGTCGGTGACGTCATCGCATCCGAGCAACGAATCTGGAGGACACAGGATGTCCCGCAAGATGTCGAAGAAGCACGTGCTGGCCGGCCTCGCGGCGGCCGGCGTGCTCGGCGTGGGGATCGCGGCGCCGACCATCGCGTTCGCCGAGGAGGGGACTCCGTCGCCGAGCGCCAGCAGCAGCGAGCACACCGATCGGCAGGAGAAGCGGGCCGAGCGGCAGTCGGAGTTCGCCGAGGCGCTCGCCAAGGAGCTGGGCGTCTCCACCGACAAGGTGACCGCCGCCCTGGAGAAGGTCCGGGAGCAGCACAAGGCCGACCGTCCGGGGCTGGGCAAGCTCGGCGAGCGGGGCAAGGTCGGCGAGCGTGGTGAGCGCCCCGACGCCGCCGACCGGCAGGCCGCGCTGAAGGAGCGGCTGGCCCAGGCCGTCAAGGACGGCAAGCTCACCCAGGAGCAGGCCGACGCCATCACCAAGGCCGTCGAGGCCGGCGTCTTCCCCGGCGGGGGCGGCTTCCCCGGCGGCTGGGGCCGGGGCCACGGCGGCCCGGCCGGCGAGTGACGCCGCGCACCTGAGCAACACCAGGTCGCCGACATGGCGGGGTCCGGAGCACTCCGACCCCGCCATGTCGGCGTCATGGCGCGCGGCGCTCACCACCCACGCAAGGCGGCGCTCACCACGTGCGCAAGGCGGCGCTCACCACGTGCGCAAGGCGGCGCTCACCGCCCCGGGGGCGGCGTGAAGACGCCGAAGTGGTTGCCCGACGGGTCGAGCAGGTGGGCGAAGGTGAGCCCGCTCGGTGCGGTGAACGTGGGCACCAGCACCCGGCCGCCGGCCGTCTCCGCCCGCCGGACGGCGTCGGCCACGTCCGCCACCTGCGCGTAGAAGATCGCGTAGTTCGGCGTGCTGCCGTCGGAGGCGCGGATCGCCCCGCCGATCCCCTCGCCGCCCGCCCCGCCGCCGGTCACCCGGTACGACCGGCCCGGCGCGCCCTGCTCGGCGAACTCCCAGCCGAACAGCTCGCCGTAGAAGCGCTCGGCCTCGTCCGGCCGGTCGGTGCCGATCTCGAACCAGGTGATCGCGTTGGTCGTGGTCATGGACTGCCTCCCCTACGTCGCGCCGGCCGGTCGACCGGCGTCGCGGGACCCAGCCTCGCCTCGCGCCGCGACAGCGTCCTGTCGGTGTTTCCGACGGGATCGGGCGGGGGCGCGCGGCGCGGTTCAGGCGAGGGTGAGCTGGCGGACGACCTGACGCGGGATGTCCAGCACGTCGGGGTGCAGCTCCCGGGTCACCGGCTCGGCCAGCACGGTCACCGAGGAGATCCGGTCGAGGCGGAACGCGCGCGGGCCGTCGCGCAGCCGGCACCAGGCCAGCAGATACCAGTGCCAGGGGTTGCCGAGGAAGCCCAGCGGCTCCACGGTGCGCTCGGTGGCGGCGCCGGCCCGGTCCGCGTATCCGATGCGCAGGACCCGGGCGGCGGTGACCGCCCCGGCGACGGCGGCCGGGACGGGCGCGGCCGGCCCGCCCCCGACCAGGTGCACCCGCCCGGCGAGCCGGCGGGCCTCGGCGGCGTCGGCCGGCGGCATGACGGCGAGCAGCTTGCGCAGGGCCGTCGCGCCCGCCTCGGCGAACGGGCCGCCGTCGAGGCGGTGCAGCGCGACGGCCATCGCCACCGCCTCCACGGCGGTGAGGTTCACCGGCGGCAGGGTGTGCGCGCGGTCGACCACGTAGCCGCCGGTGCGGCCCGGCTCGGCCCAGATCGGCACCCCGGCCTGCTGCAACGCGGCGATGTCGCGCTCGATGGTGCGGGAGCTGACCTCGAAGCGGCCGGCGAGCCAGCGGGCGCTGCGCGGCCGGGGCGACACCGCCCGCAGCTCCTCCACCAGGGCGTAGAGGCGGTCGGTGCGGTTCACCCCGCGAAGCTAGCCGCCGGGTGTGACAGGCCGCTCAGGCGATGCAGGCGCAGACGATCAGCGCGGCCCCGAAGTGGGTGGCGGCGCTGACCCGGGCCGCCGGGTGCGGCTCGTCGGAGCAGATGATCTCGCCCAGCCGACCGGGGGTCAGCAGGTCGAGCACGAAGAACGCCAGCGCCATGATCAGCAGGCCGATCAGCCCGAAGACGACCGTGGACGCCAGGCCCTTCGCGAAGTCGCTGTAGCTGGTCAGGATCGCGGTGAACACGATGCCGGCGATGCCGAGCTGGTTCGCGGCGAGCAGCAACGCCGCGTTGCCGTTGCGCCGCACCCAGATCAGCTCGCGCAGCCTCCCGGGGGTGAGCAGGTCGACCAGGCCGAAGCCGGCCGCCATCAGCCCCACCCCGACGACCCCGAACACGACGCTCTGCCATGCTCCGCTGAGCAGGTCCTCCAGCACCGACTGCCTCCCACCACCTGCCGCCCGGCGGGGGTGCCGGCGCGGTGATCGAGACGATAGCGGCCCGCCGCAACTCCCCGACAGACCGCCGGCCTGCGGCGCCTAGAGCGACAGGTAGCGCTGCCGCTCGTAGGGGGTGACCTCGCGGCGGTACTGCTCCCACTCGGCCCGCTTGTTGCGCAGGAAGAAGTCGAAGACGTGCTCGCCGAGCACCTCCGCGACCAGTTCCGAGCCGGCCATCACGTCGATCGCCTCGGCCAGGTTCTCCGGCAGCGCCTCGTAGCCCATCGCCTTGCGCTCGGCGCTGCTCAGCGACCAGACGTCGTCCTCGGCGCCCGGGGGCAGCTCGTAGCCCTCCTCGATGCCCTTGAGGCCGGCGCCGAGCAGCACCGCGAACGCCAGGTAGGGGTTCGTCGCCGAGTCCAGCGAGCGGACCTCCACCCGGGCCGAGTTCGGCTTGCCGTAGGCCGGGACGCGGACCAGCGCCGACCGGTTGAGGTGACCCCAGCAGACGTACGCGGGGCTCTCGGTGATCCGGTCGGGCAGCGCCTGCGGGAACAGCCGCTTGTAGGAGTTGACCCACTGGTTGGTGACCGCCGTGTATTCCCGGGCGTGGGTGAGCAGCCCGGCGATGAACGACTTTGCCACCTTCGACAGCTTCATCGGGTCGCCGCCGTCGTGGAACGCGTTGCGCTCGCCCTCGAACAGCGACAGGTGGGTGTGCATGCCGCTGCCCGGCTGGTCGGTGAACGGCTTCGGCATGAAGCTGGCCTGCACGCCGGTGGAGAGCGCGACCTCCTTGACCACGTGCCGGAAGGTCATGATGTTGTCGGCGGTGGTCAGCGCGTCCGCGTACCGCAGGTCGATCTCCTGCTGGCCGGGGGCGACCTCGTGGTGGCTGAACTCCACCGAGATGCCGATGCGCTCCAGGGCCAGCACGGCCTGGCGGCGGAAGTCCCGCGCCACGGCGTGGGTGGTGTGCTCGAAGTAGCCGCCCGTGTCGACGGGGGTCGGCACCGAGCCGTCCTGCGGGCCGTTCTCCAGCAGGAAGAACTCGATCTCGGGGTGGGTGTAGAAGGTGAAGCCCTTCTCTGCGGCCTTGGACAGCATCCGGCGCAGCACATGCCGGGGGTCGGCCCAGGACGGGCCGCCGTCGGGCAGCAGGATGTCGCAGAACATCCGGGCGCTCTCGCCGCTGACGCCACCCTCGAAGGGGAACACCTGGAAGGTGGTCGGGTCGGGCATGGCCACCATGTCGGACTCGAAGACCCGGGCGAAGCCCTCGATCGCCGAGCCGTCGAACCCGATGCCCTCCTCGAACGCGGCCTCCAGCTCGGCGGGGGCCACCGACACGCTCTTGAGCGTGCCCAGCACGTCGGTGAACCACAGCCGGACGAACCGGATGTCCCGCTCTTCCAGCGTACGGAGGACGAACTCCTGCTGACGGTCCACTTCCACCCCTCGTGCCACTGTCTCCACCACCGGTGGGGCCTGGCCGCCCAGTCTCCACCGGCTCCTTTACGCAGACGTTACGCGACCGGCCCGGACCGCGTCCTGTCGTGTCCCGCCCCCTGGCGGACGGACCCCCGCCGGGCTGCCGGGCGTCGCCGCACGAGTGGCCGCCGTCTCCGCGCCGCCGCCGTGTCGGCGTCGGCCGGCTGGGGCAAGATGTGGACATGCCCACCCTGCGTCTCGCCCTGTCCCAGGTCAACCCGAGCGTCGGCGACCTCGCCGGCAACGCCGGCCTGGTCCGCCGGTGGACCCGCACGGCCGCCGACGCCGGCGCCCAGCTCGTCCTGTTCCCGGAGATGGTGCTCACCGGGTACCCGGTCGAGGACCTGGTGTTCCGCCGGTCCTTCGTCGCCGCGTCGCAGGCCGCGCTGCGCCGCCTCGCCGCCGACCTGGCCGCCGACGGCCTGAGCGGGGTGCCGGTGGTGGTCGGGTACCTCGACGCCGACGGCCCGCCGCAGGTCAGCTCCGACGCCGAGCCGGGCCGGGGGGCCCGCAACGCCGCGGCGGTGCTGCACGGCGGCGAGGTGGTGGCCACCTACTTCAAGCACCACCTGCCCAACTACGGGGTGTTCGACGAGGACCGCTACTTCGTCCCGGGCGACGCGCTGACGGTGGTCCGCGTCGGCGGGGTGGACGTCGCCCTGACCATCTGCGAGGACATGTGGCAGGCCGGGGGTCCGTTCGCGGCGGCCCGGCAGGCCGGCGTCGGCCTGGTCGTCACGATCAACGGCTCGCCGTACGAGCTGAACAAGGACGACATCCGGCTGCCGCTGGTGCGCCGCCGGGCCGCCGAGGCCGGTGCCGCCGTGGCGTACGTCAACATGGTCGGCGGCCAGGACGAGCTGGTCTTCGAGGGCGACTCGCTGATCGTCGGCGCGGACGGGACGCTGCTGGCCCGCGCCCCCCAGTTCGTCGAGCACCTGCTCGTGCACGACGTCGAGCTGCCGGCGGCCGAGGGTCGCGGCGGCGACGCGGCCATGGCCGGCGGGGCGGCGCCGGCCGGCGGCGAGCTGGCCGCGGGCATGCGGATCGTGCGGGCCGCGGTCGGCGACGTCCCGCCGGCACCCGGCGGCGCGGCGGCGGTGGGCGGGATCATCGAGCCGGTGGCCGACGAGGCGGAGGTGTGGCAGGCGCTGGTGCTGGGCCTGCGCGACTACGTCGACAAGAACCGGTTCCCGTCGGTGGTGCTGGGGCTCTCCGGCGGCATCGACTCGGCGGTCGTGGCGGCCCTCGCGGTCGACGCGCTCGGCCCGGACCGGTTGGTCGGCGTCTCGCTGCCCAGCCGGCACTCGTCGGAACACTCCCGGGCCGACGCGGAGGACCTGGCCAAGCGCACCGGCCTGGACTACCGGGTCGAGCCGATCCAGCCGATGGTGGACACGTTCCTGGCGAACATGTCGCTGTCCGGGGTGACGGTGGAGAACCTCCAGGCCCGGGTGCGCGGGGTGATCCTGATGGCGCTGTCGAACCAGGAGGGCCACCTGGTCCTCACCACCGGCAACAAGAGCGAGCTGGCGGTGGGCTACTCCACTCTCTACGGCGACTCGGTCGGCGGCTTCAACCCGGTCAAGGACGTGTGGAAGACGCTGATCTGGCGGCTGGCGAAGTGGCGCAACGCCGACGCCGCCCGCCGGGGCGAGACCCCGCCGATCCCGGAGAACTCGATCGGCAAGCCGCCGAGCGCCGAGCTGAGCCCCGGCCAGCTCGACAGCGACACGCTGCCGGACTACGACGTGCTCGACCCGATCCTGATCGGGTACGTCGACGGCGACCTGGGCCGCACGGGGCTCGTCGAGTCGGGGCACGACCCGGCGGTCGTCGACCGGGTGCTGCGGATGGTGGACACCGCGGAATACAAGCGGCGGCAGTCGGCCCCCGGCACGAAGATCTCGATGAAGGCGTTCGGACGGGACCGGCGGCTGCCGATCACCAACCGCTGGCGCGAGGACGGCTGAGCCCGGCCGGCGCCGGGGGCGCCGCCGGGCGGCGGGGGCGCGCCCGGTCCCGCCGGGGAGTGAAATCCTCCACTGCCTCCTGCCGTCGACCGTCGCGCGGTGCGACGCTTGCGACGGACCCGGGGACCGCGCACGCGGCCTCGAGGAAGGAGACAGTCATGGTGGAGTCCACCCCGACCGAGGTGACCGCCCTCTACGGCGGCCCGGCCACCCGGCGGGTGCGCACCCGCGACCTGCTCGCCGCCAAGGAGCGCGGCGAGAAGTGGTCGATGCTCACCTCGTACGACCAGTACACGGCGTCGATCTTCGACGCCGCCGGGATCCCGGCGCTGCTGGTCGGCGACTCGGCGGCGAACAACGTCTTCGGCTACGAGACGACGCTGCCGGTGACCACCGAGGAGCTGCTGCCGCTGGTGCGGGCGGTGGTGCGGGCGACGAAGCAGGCGCTGGTCGTCGGCGACCTGCCGTTCGGCTCGTACGAGGAGGGGCCGACGCAGGCGCTGCGCACCGCCGTGCGGTTCATGAAGGAGGGCGGCTGCCACGCGGTGAAGCTGGAGGGCGGCCGGCGCTGCGCCGACCAGGTCGCCGCGATCGTCGGGGCCGGCATCCCGGTGATGGCGCACGTCGGCTTCACCCCGCAGAGCGAGCACACCCTCGGCGGATACCGGGTGCAGGGGCGCGGCGACACGGCCGACGAGGTGTTCGCCGACGCCCTCGCGGTGGCCGAGGCGGGCGCGTTCGCGGTGGTGCTGGAGATGGTGCCGGGCGAGGTGGCCAAGCGCATCACCGGGGAACTGGCGATCCCGACGGTCGGCATCGGCGCCGGGCCGGACACCGACGCGCAGGTGCTGGTCTGGCAGGACATGGCCGGCCTGCGCACCGGGAAGGCCCCCCGGTTCGTGAAGCGCTACGCCGACCTGGCCGGGGCGTTGACCGAGGCGACCCGGCGGTTCGCCGACGAGGTCCGGGGCGGCGGGTTCCCGGCCGCCGAGCACACCTTCTGACACGTCCGGGGGCTGCGGTGGGCGGCGCGCCCCGCGTCGTCCACCGGCAGCGCCCCGGCGGCCCGCGTCACCACCCGACGGCGGTGACAGCCGGCGGGTGGTGACGCGGGCGTCCGGCCAGCGGACGCAGCGGCTAAGGTACCCGCTCGTGGATCATGTTCGTATCTCAACCGTTGTCCTGACCTGCGTCTCCGTGCTGGCGCTCGCGGCGTGCGGCGGGGAGGAGCCAGCCCCGACGGCCGCGCCCACCTCGGCCGCCGCCGCTGCCACCACCGCTGCCGCCGCCCCGACCACCGGCGCGGCCGCCCCGACGGCCGCCGCCCCCGCCTCCGCCGACCCGGCCGCCGACAAGAAGCTCTGCGAGACCGCGAAGAAGGTCGCGGACGACTCGAAGAAGGCGCTGATGAAGGCCGTCGTGGACGGCGGAGACCCGGCGGCGGCGATGAAGAAGGCGTTCACCGAGATGTCGGAGGTCGCGCCCGCGACGGGCGGCTCCGGCAGCGAGGTCGCCATCGCGCTGGCCGCGGTCGGCGCGGAGGCCCGCAGGATCGCGAACGCCGCGGACGTCGAGGCCGCGGCCGAGGACAGCGCCGCCCTGGAGAAGGCCGGCGCGAAGGCCAACGCCGCCTGCAAGAAGGTCGGCGTCGACCCGAACCTCTGACCCGAGCGCCGAACTGGGTGTGCCGGCGGCCTGCTACCGCCGCGGTGCCGCCCCGGCGCGGCAGCCCGTCCCACAGGTGGTGATCGACTCCACGTCGGCGACATGGCGCGGCCCGACCCGTCCGCCCGACCCGTCCGCCCGACCTGTCGGGCAGACGCCGGGCCCGGGGCGGGCCGTCGTCGCTCAGAGGTCGGTGACGCGGAGGCCGGCGTGGGCCTTGTAACGCTTGTTGATGGCGATCAGGTTGGCCGTGAACGCCTCGATCTGGTGGGCATTGCGCAGCCGGCCGGCGTAGATGCCCCGCATGCCGGGGATCCGGGCGGCGAGCGCGCCGACGACGTCCACCAGCTCGCGGTCCTCGGTGCAGATCAGCACGTCGAGGTCGATCCGGTCCACCTCCGGGTCGGCCAGCAGGGGGGCGCTGACGTGGTTGAACGCCGCGCAGACCCGCGAGTCGGGCAGCAGGGCGGCGGCCTGCTGGACGGCGCTGCCCTCGGCGACGGTCAACGCGTAGGGGCCCTGCCGGTCGAAGCCGAGCGGGTTGACGCAGTCGACGACGATCTTGCCGGCAAGCGGCCCGGCCAGGGCGCCGACGGTCGCCGCGTGCCCGTCCCACGGCACCGCGATCACGACCACGTCGCTGCGCCGCGCGACCTCCTCGTTGCCCGCGCCCGCCACCTCGGCGTCGGCCGGCACGCCCCGCAGGGCGGCGATTTCGGCGGCGGCCTCGGCGGCGTGCTCGGCCGACCGGGAGCCGATCAGCACGGACTGCCCGGCGCGGGCGAAGCGGTAGGCCAGGCCCCGGCCCTGGTCGCCGGTGCCGCCGATGATGCCGACGGCCAGCCCGGACACGTCGGGCAGCGTGCTCGCGTCGTATGCCATGGGCCCATCCTCGCAAACCAGCCGGTCCGGCAGCAGCGCCGGGCGCGCAGCCGGCCGTCAGGTCAGTGCGAACAGGACCTTCCGGGTGGCCGGGTCGGCGGTGACCAGCCGGACCCGGACCCGCTCGCCCAGCGGCAGCGCCCCCGTGCAGCGGGCCCGCACCGGCGGGGCGTCCAGCGCCACCGTGCCGCCGGGCTGCCGGCCCGGCCTCGGCTCGTCCACCTCCAGCGCCGCCGCGTCGAAGGTCTCGCCGACCCGGTGCGCCAGCAGCACCGCCTCGGCCAGCTCGACGGCGCCCCGGGTCGCCGCGCCGGCAGTCCGGTCGGTCGCGGCCATCACCTGCGGCAGCCTGGGCAGCGCCGCGCGGGCCCAGTCGGGCACCGGCCGGTCGGCGTGCAGGGCCAGGCAGACCTCGGTGGCGTACCGGTCGGCCAGCCGGCGCAGCGGGGCCGTGACGTGGGCGTACGCGGCGGCGACCCCGCCGTGTGCCGGCTGCTCGGGCGGCGCGCCGTCGAACGCCGTGTACGCGGCACCGCGCATCAGCTCGGCCGCCTGGTCGACGAACGCGGCGGCCCTGGGCTCGGAGGCGTCCAGCCCGGCCAGCACCTCACCGACGCCGACGCCGTCGGGCCAGTGCACGCCCAGCGGGGCGGCGGCGGTGCGCAGCCGGGCCACCGCCTCCGGCCTCGGCGGCGGCATCGTCCGCAGCAGGCCGATCCCGCCGGCGAGCATGATGTCGGCGGCGGCCATCCCGGTGAGCAGGGAGATCTGTGCGTTGTGCTCCTCCATCGGGACGGGGCCGCGCAGCACCAGCCGCCAGCCGTCGCCGTCCGGTTCGACGTCCTGCTCGGGCAGCGGCAGGTTGACCGCGCCCCGGCGCAGGCCGCGTGCGGTGAGCAGCGCGCCGAGCTCGGGGAGCAGGGCGATCGGCTCGGGCAGCCGACCGGCGTCGGCGGCGGCCTGGACGCCGACGTAGTCCAGCTTGGCGCGGCTGCGCACCAGGGCGCGTTCCAGCGCGACGGCGACCGTGCCGCCGTCGGCGTCGAGGTCGATCGTCCACACCACGGCCGCCCGGTCCTGGTCGGGCAGCAGGCTGGCCGCGCCCTCGCTGAGCGTCTCCGGGTGCAGGGGGACGTTGCCGTCGGGCAGGTAGACGGTCTGCCCGCGCCGCCAGGTCTCCTCCTCCAGCGCGCCGCCGGGGCGCACGTGGGCGGCGACGTCGGCGATGGCGTACCGGACCCGGAAGCCGCCACTCCGGCGGCGGGCGAGGTGCATCGCCTGGTCGAGGTCCCGTGAGGTGGCCGGGTCGACGGTGACGAACGGGACGTCGGTGCGGTCGACGTCGGGCCGGGGCGGCGCGGCGGCGGCCTCCTCGGCCTCGCGCTGCGCCGCGGGCGGGAACCGATCGGGCAGTTCCAGCTCGCGGCGCAGCGCACCGAAGTCGATGCGGGGCGCGAGGACGCGTCGGATCACCACGGCCCCATCCTGACACCTCCCACCCACCGCACCGCGGCGCCCCGCACCGCGGGGTCGGCCAAGAGGTTCACGTCGCCGGCCGGCGGGCCTTCGGCGCGAACCTCCTGGTCGACGGGGCGGGGTGGGCGGGATCAGGGGTTACGGGAGGGCGTCGACTTCCTCGCCGGGGCCTTCCTGGCGGTGGCCGTGCGGGTGGCGGTGGACCGGGACGACGTGGTCTTCCGTGCCGTGGTCTTCTTGGCGGCCGGGGCCTTCTTCGCGACCGTGGTCTTCCGGGCCGTGGTCTTCTTCGCCGCCGGGGCCTTCTTCGCGGCTGCGGCCGTGCGCTTCGCCGCCGTGGGCGCCTTCTTCGCCGCCGTCGTCGTGCGCTTCGCCGCCGTCGTCGTGCGCTTCGCCGCCGTCGCGCCGGTGCGCTTGGCCGTCGTGGTCGTGCGCTTCGCCGCCGTCGTGGTCGTCCGCTTCGCCGCCGGGGATGCCTTCTTGGTCGCCGCCGTCGTCCGCTTGGTCGCCGCCGCGCCGGTGGCGCTCCTCGCGGTCTTGGTGGCGGTGGTCTTCGCGGCGGTGGTCTTCCTGGCGGTCGTGGTCTTGGCGGCCGGGGCCTTCTTCGCCGACGTCCGCGTCGCGGGTGCCTTCTTCGCCGCGGTCCTGCTGCCGACCGGGGTCCTGCTGGTCGCCACCTTCGTCGCGGCGGCCTTCTTCGCGACCGCCTTCTTCGCCGGCACCCGGCCGGCCCCGGCGCCGGAGGCGTTCGGGGACGCCTTGGTCACGGTCGACCGCCGGGTCGCCGTGGTGGCGGCCCGGGTCGAGCCCGTGGCCCGTCCGGCCGCGGCGGTCTTCTTCGCGGTCGCACGTTGGGCGGCCGGGCGGGTGGTGGCCTTTTGTGCTTCGGCCATCGTGGTTCCCTCCTTGGGGACATGCGCTCGCGTGCCTCCTCTCGGGGCACGGAGTTCCTCGACGCGGGCCGTCCCGCGCCGTTTATCTGTCCTCCCCGGCCCAACGGGCGTCCTCGGCGTCCCACGCGTCGTTGCGCTCCCGCACCTGTTGCAGGGCGTTCTCCGCGTCGGCCGCCGAGGCGTACGGCCCGAGCACGTGCCGCGCCGCGCAGACGTCGGCCTCGGTCTCGACCCGGTGGTGTCGCGTGCACCAGTAGTAGTGCCCACCACTTCCGCTGTCGCTCATGGGATCACTGTGCACCGCGCACCGCCCGGCCGCCACCGGTTCAGGCAAATAGTCGCCGACGTCTTCCACAGTAGACGTGCCGACCGGCCGCCGGGCCGGAATGGCGGAACCCGACGACCGGGAGTCCGCGCCGCCGCGGGGCCCCGCCGGGACGGCCGCCACGACGGCGCGGCCGGCGCGGTGTCGGCGGAGACCGCGCGGCGGTCGGTAAGTGCGCTCCCGTCCCCTACCGCCCACCCTGGGGGGCTTCATATCAGCCTGGACGAGAACGGGCCATCCGTCACCGGGTCCCACTTACGGGACCGGCGAGCCGGCACGCCCCTCCGCTCAGGTCGATACGACTGCTTGCGGGTGCGCCCCGCCGCGCCGTGTGCGAGCCTCTGCGAAACCTTCTGCGCGGCGCGGCGCCCCTGTCACCGACAGGTGACCCACGGCAATGCACAGGCCGCCCGCGCGCCCGACCTGGGGGACAACACCGTGGCGAACCTTGACGTCGCACTCAAGAGCGCGATGAACATCGATGGCGCGATCGGCGCCGCGCTGGTCGACTACAACAGCGGGATGACGCTCGGCGTCGCCGGCGGCACCGGGGAGATCGACCTGACGGTCGCCGCCGCCGGCAACACGGACGTGGTCCGCGCCAAGCTGCGCACCATCGAGATGCTGAACCTGAACGACGAGATCGAGGACATCCTCATCACCCTCGGCTCGCAGTACCACCTGATCCGGCCGGTCACCAGCCGGACGGGCAAGGGCCTGTTCCTGTACCTGATGGTGAGCAAGAGCCGGGCCAACCTGGCGATGGCCCGCCACCAGCTGCGCGTCATCGAGGAGAGCCTGGAGCTGTGAGCGTGGTCGACAGCACCGGAACCGTCCTGCCCCGGCGCACCGCGCGGCAGCCGGGGGACCTGCCGGCGCCCCGGTCGTTCCCGCCCTCGCTGGCGGGCAACCCCGCGCTGCCGTACTCGGCGATCGGGCAGGAGCTGGCCGACCTGCGGTTGCAGATCCCCGGCGTGCACGGCTGCGTCCTCGGCGGCGTGGACGGCCTGCTCATCACCCACAACATGCAGACCGACGTCGACCCGAACGACCTGGCCGCGCTCGCCGCGACCACGTACGGCCTGGGCCGGCAGGTGGGGCTGCGGCTGGGCCAGGGCGAGTTCCAGCAGTCCACCGTCCGCAACGACCGCGGCTACCTGAGCGTCTACGCCGTCAGCCCGCAGGCGCTGCTCGCCGTGGTGGGTCAGGACAGCATCAACGTGGCCCGGTTGCACCTGCACGCGCCGTCGACGGCCGAGCGGCTCGCCGCCCTGCTGGAGCGGGACCGCCCCTGAGCGGGCCGGACCGCCACGATGCGACGGTGGACACGGAGGTGGAGCGCTACCTGACGGAGTTGGTCACCGCGGCCGGCGAGGTGCTCGGCGAGGACCTCGTCGGCGCGTCCGCGGCCGGGTCGGTGGCGCTCGGCGCGTACCAGCCGGGGCGCAGCGACGTGGACGTGGCGTTGCTGTGCGCGCGGGCCCTGCCCGCCGGACGCAAGCGGGAGCTGGTCGCCCGGCTGCGGCACGAGGCGCTGCCCTGCCCGGCGCGCGGGCTGGAGCTGGTCGTCTACCGCCGGGACGTGGCCCGGTCGGGCACCCCGGAGCCGGGCTTCGAGGTGGAGCTGAACACGGGCGCCCGGATGCCGCCCCGGGTGACCTGGTCCGGCGACGAGCGGCCGGCCGCCGACGGCCGGTTCTGGTACGGGCTGGACCGCAGCATCCTGCACGCCGGCGGGTCGGCCCTGCTCGGGCCGCCGGCCGGGGAGGCGTTCGCCGACCTGACGCCGGCCGACCTGCGCCCGGCTGCTGGTGGACGCGCTGACCTGGCGGTTGGCGCTGCCGACCCCGCCCGGCGACGCGCCGGCCGCCGGCGCCGAGGACGCGGTGCTCGGCGCGTGCCGCGCGCTGGTGCGCTGCCGCGACGGCGACTGGCTGCCGAAGGTGGCGGCGGGGCGGCGGCTGGTCGGGCGGGGGCACCCGGCGGCTGGCCTGATCGAGCGGGCGATCGCGGCCCGGGGCGGCGGCCCGCCACCGGGCGGCGTGGCGGCCCGCGCGTTCCAGCGGGGCGTACGCGACGAGATACGCGCGATGCTATGACCCATTCGATATATAGCTCACTGTGGATCTATGGATAGCCTGTCATCACGATCTCAGACCGCGTACCCGCAGCTTGACGCGGTCGACGACAGAGGAGACCGATAGATGACGCTCCCCCGCAAGGCCGCCACCCTCGGCGTGCTGACCGCGTCGGCGCTCGCCGCCACGATGATCGGCAGCCCGGTGTCCGCAGCGCCCGCGACCGGCGAGATCCGCCACGCCGGTGGTGCCACCGCCGTTCCCTCCAGCTACATCGTCGTCCTGAAGGACAGCGCCGTGGGCGGGAAGGCCGGCACCCGGGCCGCCGCCGTCGCCAGCTCCGCCGGCAGCCTGGCCAAGCGCTTCGGCGGCAGCGTCGCCCAGGTGTACGGCGCGGCGCTCAACGGCTTCGAGGTGCGGCTGTCCGAGGCCGCCGCGAAGCGCCTCGCGGCGCACCCGTCCGTCGCCTGGGTCGAGCAGAACCACGAGGTGGGCATCCAGACCACCCAGGCGAACCCGCCGTGGGGGCTGGACCGCACCGACCAGGCCGCCCTGCCGCTGAGCAAGTCCTACAACTACACCAGTGCCGGCACCGGCGTCACGGCGTACGTCATCGACACCGGCATCAACATCAACCACAGCGACTTCGGCGGCCAGGCCGTCGACGGGTACGACGCGGTCGACAACGCCCTACCGGCCGCCGACTGCAACGGCCACGGCACGCACGTCTCCGGCACCGTCGGCGGCACCACGTACGGCGTGGCCAAGGACGTCAAGCTCGTGGCCGTGCGGGTGCTCAACTGCCGGGGCCGGGGCACCAACGCCGGCGTCATCGGCGGCGTCAACTGGGTGACCTCCAACCACCAGGCCGGCCAGCCTGCGGTGGCGAACATGAGCCTCGGCGGCGGCGCGAACTCGTCGCTGGACACGGCCGTGGCGAACTCCATCGCCGACGGGGTCACCTACGCGGTGGCCGCCGGCAACTCCAACGCCAACGCCTGCACCTCCTCGCCGGCCGCCGTGCCCACGGCGATCACCGTCGGGGCGACGCAGAGCAACGACGCGCGCGCCAGCTTCTCCAACTTCGGCACCTGCCTGGACATCTTCGCCCCGGGCGTGGACGTGCTGTCCGCCTGGTACAGCAGCAACACGGCGACCAACACCATCAGCGGCACCTCGATGGCCTCGCCGCACGTGGCCGGCGCCGCCGCCCGCGTCCTGTCCAACAACCCGACCTGGACCCCGGCCCAGGTCGCCTCGTACCTGACCAGCACGGCCACCGCCGGCGTGGTCACCAGCCCCGGCACCGGCTCCCCGAACCGCCTGCTGTACGTCTCCCCCACCAGCTGATCACCCACCCCCAGGTGCGGCCCCGGAGCGCTCGATCGCCCCGGGGCCGCACCGCGTCCGGGCACGGATCACGACAGGACCCACAGCGCGCATTAATCCGTTAAAACGGGCGTAACCGGCAACGCGGGTCGGGAGATCTACGGTGTGGTGGCACGCGGTGTGCGTGCACGCGTACCGGCCTGGGGGTGAGCGGTGCAGCGCAGAACCGTCACCGTTCTCCTCGCCCCGCTGCTCGCCGGCGCGCTCGTGCTGCACCTCGGCCTCGCCTGCCGCTCCCCGCTCGACGCCGTCGCCGTCACCGTCGCGCCGCACCCCGCCGTCGCCACCGCGTCGGCCGCCGACCCGGGCACCCCGGTCCGCGCGACCGCCCGGCGGGTCGCCCTGGAGGCGTACCGCCTGGTGACCACGCTCGCCGCGCACACCGGCCAGCCGCCGGACCCCACCGTCGTGCCCCGCTTCGACGGGAAGGCGTGCGGGTCGGTCAGCCGCTCCGGGCGGGGCAACCAGGGCACCGACCGCCGCGACCCCGGGCCGCAGGCCGGGTCGGCCCTGCCCGACGCCGCCGTCCGCCGGGGCAGCACCGCCGACGGGCGCCCCGCCACCGCCGACGCCGGACCCGACCCGATCCGGCTGAGCGTCCTGCGCTGCTGAGCGCCGCCAGCCGGCACCCGGCCCGCCCGCCGTCGCGGGCGGCGCACGGCCGGCGGACGGCGAGGACGTCCCCCGGCCCGTCGGGCACCTTTCCGTACGCCTGACCACCACGCGTCACCCGCCGGCCACCGCGCCGCCGACACCCGTACCCCCGGCCCGGCCGGCGGTGCGACCAGCCGGCGGCCGGCGTCGGTGGCCGACCCGTCGCCCGCTCGCCCCGCCTTCCCCGGATGTGAACGATGTCGCCTCCCGCCCTGCCCTGGCGCACGCTGCGCGCCGACCTGTCCGCCTCCGTCGTCGTCTTCCTCGTCGCCCTCCCGCTCTGCGTGGGCATCGCCGTCGCCTCCGGCGTGCCGGCCGAACTCGGCCTGGTCACCGGCATCGTCGGTGGCCTCGTCGTGGGGTTCATGCCCGGCAGCAGCATGCAGGTCAGCGGCCCCGCCGCCGGCCTGACCGTGCTGGTCGCCGAGGCCGTGGACCGCTACGGCCTCGCCGGCCTCGGCACGATCGTCCTGGTCGCCGGGCTGCTCCAGATCGGCCTGGGGCTGCTGCGGCTCGGCCGCTGGTTCCGCGCCATCACCGTGGCGGTGGTGCAGGGCATGCTCGCCGGCATCGGCCTGCTGCTCATCGCCGGGCAGCTCTATGTCCTGGCCGGCGTCGCCGCGCCGCACACCGGGCCGGGCAAGTTCACCGGCCTGCCGGGGCTGGTGGGCGAGGTCGCCACGTCCACACCGGCGCGGGTCTCGCTCGCCGTGGGCGTGGCCACCATCGCCGTGATGGTGGGCTGGGACAGGCTGCCCGGTCGGCTGCGGACGGTCCCCGGCGCGCTCGTCGCCGTCGTGGCGGCGGCCGGGGTGACCGCCGCGCTCGGGCTGCCCGTCGACACCATCGAGGTCGAGGGGCTGCTCGCGGCGATGCAGCCGTCGCTCGGGCACTGGGGCACCCTCGCGGACGTCGGGGTGCTGGCCACCATCGCCACGTTCACCCTGGTTGCCTCGGCGGAGAGCCTGTTCAGCGCGGCGGCCGTCGACCGGCTGCACCGGGGCCCCCGCACCGACTTCGACCGGGAACTCGTGGCGCAGGGCACCGGCAACACGATCTGCGGCCTGCTCGGCGCCCTGCCGATGACCGCCGTCATCGTCCGCAGCTCCGCCAACGTGCGGGCCGGCGCGCGGACGAAGGCCTCCCGGGTGCTGCACGGGCTGTGGCTGCTGGTGTTCGCCGCCGCCGCGCCCGGCCTGATCGGGCTGATGCCGCTGCCCGCGCTCGCCGCCGTGCTCGTCCACGCCGGCGTCAAGCTGCTGCCGCTGCGCGCGCTGCCGCAACTGTGGCGGGAACACCGGGGCGAGGCGGCGGTGCTGGCGGTGACGGCCCTGGCCATCCTCACCACCGACATGTTCACCGGTGTGCTCGTCGGCCTCGGTCTGGCCGTGGTGAAGACCGCGTGGGAGACCTCGCACGTCCGGGTCACCGTGCGCGACGTTCCGGTGGCGCGCGACGCCGCGGCGGGCGGCCCCACCGGGCGGGACGCCGGCCCGGGGCCGGTCGAGGTCGCGATCACCGGGAACGCCACCTTCCTCCGGTTGCCCACCATCCTCACCACGCTCAACGACCTGCCGGCCGACCGGACCGTCCGGCTGGACCTGCGCGGGCTGCGGCACGTCGACCACGCCTGCCGCACCGCGCTGGACACCTGGATCGAGACGCACAACCGCAACGCGGGGGTGTCGGTGCACGTCGTCGCCCCGCGTCCGGCGGAGGACGACCGGCCCCGCACGGTCGACGCGACGGACTGACCCCGGTCCGGCCTGGCCCGGCGGGCCGGGTCCGGTTCGCGATGTCGGCGAGATGGGGGTATCCCGAACGGCCGGATGCCCCCATCTCGCCGACATGATCACGGCTGGATGGGTGGTGCTCACCCGCCGGCTGCGGCGGCCCCGCCCCAGCCGGCGGACGAATCCAGCCACGCCATCCGCTCGGTCATCCAGTCCCGCATGTACCGGACCTGCCCCTGCCAGGTGTCGGCGGTCGGGGTGACGATGGGCCCGATCTTCTCGGTGGTCAGGTTCGGCCACCGCTGGAAGTTCCGTTCGGCGGCGTTGACCAGCGGGGCCGTGATGGCGGCGAACCGCGCGTCGAGCTGCGCCCCGGAGAGCGGCCCCCGGCGCAGCTCGGCCCAGCGGGCCCGGACCAGCCCGACGAACGCGGGGTCCGTGACCAGCCGGTTGATCCAGTTGTTGGGCTTCGGCCAGCGCGGCTGCTCGTACTGCCAGCCGGCCGTCTCCAGGTTGTCCCCGCCGCCGACGCCGTAGGTGATGTCGAGGTCCCACAGCGGCCCGGCGGTGATCTTGCCGCCCCGGTCCTTGTAGAAGTAGGAGCTGCGGGCGTAGGCGTCGAAGTTGCGGGTCAGCTCGTTGAGGATCAGCGAGTCGACGAACGATCCGACGTCGATCCAGGCGGGATAGCCCGTCGTCGGGTCGGCGAAGCTTCGGGACTGCATCAGGTCGTTGAACTGCTGGAGGTGGCCGGTGAGCCAGGCCTGCTGCTCCGGTTGCAGCGGCGACGGGTCGACGACCTCCAGGTAGTGCCAGCAGGTCGCGGGCCGCCCCACGCACTCCAGGGTCGGCTCCTCGGCCGTCAGCCACTCGAACTTGAAGATGTACCCGCCGGAGATCGCCGGCAGGGTGACGTCGTCGGGATCGAGCTCCTTCAGGTCGAGCCGGTTCTTCGCGTTCTTGATGGTCTCCACGATCATGTAGACGCCCTGGTAGTCCTCGGCGCCCAACGGCCGGTCCGCGACGTTGAGATAGAACTCGACAAAGGCGTACCGGGGCGCCTGGTACCCCAGCTGGCGGGCCAGGTCGAAGGTCAGCGCCTCCCGGATCAGCGCCTTGTCGGTGTACGGGCCCCGCAGCACCCAGTCGGACTCCGCGGGCATCCCCAGCACCGGATAGTCGGCGTCGTCGTCCTCGTTGTCCCGGAACTCGACCCGGTACGGGGCCTTGTCGAACAGGGAACTCGACGTGCCGCGCAGGTGGTAGCCGATCCGGGTGGCGAGGGTCGGCGTCGCCGAGAGCGACGCGTATCCCCCGGTCGGCTCGAAGAGCAGGGCCGCCGAGTCGACGAAGTCCCGCCCCGGCTTGCCCTTTCCGTACCCGTCGATCACCAGAATCGGCAGGTCGAGGCTCACGTCCATGGCCCGCGCGACGTAGAGCGCCGTGCCGGGATCGCCGGCCGGTGCTCCACCCACGAACGGCCGCGCCCGCAGTTGGGTGGTGCCGGAGAGCAGCAGGGGCGTGTCGTCGTACCGGCGGGAGTCCGGCCCGGGGAGCGTCCCGTCGGTCGTGTAGCGGATCTCGGCACCGGTCACGCTCGTGCCCAGCGAGACGGAGAGCTCGCCCTGGAACGTGCCGCTCGGCACGGAGAAGTCGATGTCGCCGGTCAGGTCGGCAGGCGAGTCCGCCGCGGCGGTCGGCGCGCCCCGCACATCGGCCGCCCCCGCGGGGACCGGCGCGGTGCCGCCGACGGCGGCCAGCGAGATCGCGGTCGCGATGCCCAGCAACTGGGCCAGCAGGTTCCGCACCATCACTCCCATCAGGCCCGCCGAGCAGACCAACCCAAAATATCGAAGTAGTTGGATTTTACGCGCCGGACGGGCTGATCGGGGTGTCCGATGGGCGCACCGGGAACTCCACCGTCAGCGTGCGGGCTCCCGGTTGAACAGCCACCTCGACCAGAGGTAGCCGCCCAGCGCGATGGCCGCGCACCAGGCGAGCGCGAGCCACACGTCGTTGCCGACCGGCTCGTCCATCAGCAGGCCGCGCAGGGTCTCGATGATCGGCGTGAACGGCTGGTACTCGGCGAACCAGCGCAGCCCGGCCGGCATGGAGTCGGTGGGGACGAACCCGCTGCCGAGAAAGGGCAGCAGGACGAGCGGCATGGGCAGGTTGCTGGCGGTCTCGACGCTCCCGCTCACCTGGCCGAGCGCGACGGCCAGCCAGACGAGCGCGAAGGTCACCGCCGCCAGGAAGCCGGCCGCGGCCAGCCACCCGCCCGGCCCGGCGGCGGGCCGGAAGCCGACCAGCACGGCCACTGCGGTCACCACCACCACGCTGAGCATCGCCTGGATCAGGCTACCCAGGACGTGCCCGGTCAGCACCGAGACGCGGGCGATGTGCATCGTGCGGAACCGGGCGATGATCCCCTCGGTCAGGTCCATGGCGATGGTGATCGCCGTCCCCTGGACCGCCGCCGTCACGGTCATCAGGATGATCGCGGGGGCCACGTAGTTGGCGTACGCGGCCCGCCCGCCGGCCGCGCCGCCGGGCACCGCCCCGCCGAGCCCGGCGCCCAGCGTGCCGCCGAACACGTAGACGAACAGCAGCAGGAAGACGACGGGCATCGCGACGAGCGTCACGGTCATCGACGGGTACCGCAGCATGCGCCGGAGGCTGCGGCGCAGCATCGTCGCCGAGTCGCGCAGCGGGTGCAGGCGCAGGGCCGCCGGGGCGGGGCCGCTGAGGGCGGGGGTGCTCATCGGATGGTCACCTTCTCGTCGGTGGGGCCGCCGGTGAGGGCGAGGAAGACGTCGTCGAGGTCGGGGGTGTGCACGGACAACTCGTCGACCTGGACGGCCTGGTCGTCGAGCCGGCCGAGCAGGGTCCTGAGCGAGCGCAGGCTGCCGTCGCTGGGCACCCGCAGGGCGAGGGCGTCGCCGTCGCGCGTCACCTGGCCGAGCACGCGCCGGGCCGCGTCGAGGCCCTGCTCGTCGGCGAACCGCAGGCGGACGTGCCCGCCGGGGATGCGGCGCTTGAGTTCCTCCGCCGTGCCCTCGGCGATCACCCGGCCGCGGTCGAGGACCGCGATCCGGTCGGCCAGCTCGTCGGCCTCCTCCAGGTACTGGGTGGTCAGGAAGATCGTGACGCCGCCGGCCACCAGGTCCCGGACGAGCTGCCACATGTTGCGGCGGCTGCGCGGGTCCAGCCCGGTCGTCGGCTCGTCGAGGAAGATCACTCGCGGGTCGCCGACCAGGGTCATCGCCAGGTCGAGCCGCCGCCGCATGCCCCCGGAGTACGTCGACGCCGGCTTGCGCGCCGCGTCGGTCAGGTCGAACTGTCCGAGCAGCCGGGCGGCGAGCCGCCGGCCCTCGGCCCGGGGCAGGTGGTGCAGGTCCGCCATCAGCAGCAGGTTCTCCTCGCCGGTGAGCAGGTTGTCCACGGCGGAGAACTGGCCGGTGACCCCGATCGCGGCGCGCACCGCGTCCGGTTCGCGGGCGAGGTCGTGCCCGGCGACCCGGACGTCACCGGCGTCGGCCCCGAGCAGGGTGGACAGGATCCGGACGGTGGTGGTCTTCCCGGCGCCGTTCGCGCCGAGCAGCGCGAAGACCGTGCCGGCCGGCACGGACAGGTCGACACCATCGAGTACGACCTGGTCGCCGAACGACTTCCGCAGGCCGGTCGCGGCGATCGCCGGCCGGGTTCGCGTACTGGACATGGTTGTTCTCTCCTCGGGCCGAAAGGCGGGTCAGGAGCGGTGGATGGTGATGTCGCCGTAGGAGGTGGCGGCGCGGACCTCGACGGTCTGTTCGGTCCCGCCGGGCCGGCCGGTGTTCTCCAGCAGGTTGCGCACGTGCCCGTACCCGGTGTTGACCTCCAGCCAGGCGGCGGTGCCGTCGGCGATGCCGACGTCCAGGTTCCCGGCGGCGGTGCCGAGCACGATCGCGCCGCGGACCACCTCGCCGAGCCGGATGCTGCCGTTGGACGTCTTCGCGTCGACGCCGGCACCGGCCCGCTCGACGTGGATGTCGCCGTTGGCCGCGCGCACCCGCCCGTCGCCGGTGACCGCGTCGATGCTGGTGTCGCCGTTGGAGTTCTTGACCGACGCGGCACCCGCGACCTCGCCGAGCTCGACCCTGCCCGAGCCGGTGGAGACCTCGGCGTCGCCCGCGACGGCGTCGACGGTGACGTGACCGACCCCCGTGTGCAGGCGCAGCGGGCCGGTCCGCTCGATCCGGACGTCGCCGGTGGTCCTGATCCGGCACTCGCCGAGCCGGCCGGTGCAGCGGACGTCGCCCATCACCAGGTGGGCGGAGAGCGGGGAACCGCTGGGCAGTTCGATGGAGACCTCCACCGACCTGCTCTTCTTGGAGAAGTCGAACGTGCGCTTCGGGCCGGTGACCTGGAGCGCGCCGTTGGCGTAGTCGACCCGGACCTGCGCGGCGGCCTGCACGTCGGACTCGTCGGACTCGTCGCTGGGCCGGACCTCGACGACGGTGTCGGTCCGGTCGCTCGCGGCGACCCGCACGTGGGCCACGCCGAGTTCCAGCGTGACGGAGATCGGTTCGGGGGTCTCGAAAGTAGGCATGGTCGTCTCCACATCGTGGGTGGGTGAGTCGTCCCCGCAGGTCGGGGACGTGAGGCCGGGGCGGCGCGGCATGGCGTGGTGCCGCCCGGCGCGGCGTGGAGCGGGTGGGGTCAGCGCACCCAGCCGGTGAAGCTCTGCCGAGCGCGCCTGCCGCTGTCGCGGGGCTCGGGGCGCTGGTCGTGGTCGGGTCGTTGCAGGGCGGCGGCGGCGGCGCGGACCAGCCAGGCGTTGACCGAGCGGCCCTCGCGCGCCGCCGCCTCCTCGATCGCGGCCTTGAGCTGCTCGGGCAGGCGTACGTTGATCCGCGCGGCGGGGCCGTCCTCGGCGATCGACGGGACGGCGTCCGGTGTGCCGCCGCCCGTCGCCGCGGTGCCTCCCGCGGCGGGCTGGAGCGGCTCGGCGGGCGGCGGGGTGACGACGAAGTCGGGGTCGCGCCCGCGCAGGCGCAGCTCCACCGACCCCGGGGCCAGGTCCCGGGTGATCTCGTCGGCGGCGGCCGAGAGCGCTTCCAGCAGGGTCATCCGGATCGCCGATTCCAGCGGCCCGGTCAGGCGCTCGACCAGCAACCGCGACTCGTCGCCGCCGGCCTCGGCGAGGGTGGCGAACTCGCGTCCGAGGTTGCTCACGTAGGAGGTCAGGTCCATGGCACCACTATGGCACATCGATGGCACACTAACAAGCCAACTTGGCACAGCAGTGCCGCCAGGCATGGCACCACGGCGGCATAATCGGATCGAACGAGGTTCCCGCGCCGCATAGGTTGGTGCCGTGACGACGACAGCGGGGGCCACGCACCGACGTACCCGCATCGGGCTGCTCCAGGTCTGCGCGGCCGGCGTCCTGTGGGGCACCGGCGGGCTCGTGGTCACCGTGCTGCACCGCCGCGACGGCCTCGGCGCGATGACGGTCAGCGCGTGGCGGATGGCGCTGGCCGCCGTCGCCCTGGCCGGCTTCGCCGTGGTGACCCGCCGGTCGGGCGTCGTGCTCGCGACGCTACGCACCCACCCGGTGCTGGCCGTCGTGGTCGGCGTCGGCACCGCCCTCTACCAGGCCCTGTACTTCGGCTCCGTCCTGCTGGTCGGCGTGAGCGTCTCGACCGTCGTCTCGCTCGGGCTGGCACCGGTCCTGACCGCCGCCTGGGAGCACGCCGCCGCCCGGTCACGCCCGTCGCTGCGCGAGGTGGCCGTGCTGGCGGCGGCGCTCACCGGGCTGGTGCTGATCAGCGCGACCGCCGGACACGGCTCACCCGCCCCCGGCGGCCGGCCGGGGCTCGGGATCGTCCTCGCCGTCGCGTCCGGGGCCACGTACGCGGCGACGACGCTGCTCGGGCACACCCTGGCCCAGCGGGTCGACTCCGTGGCCCTGACCACGTGCGCCACCGCCGCCGGGACGCTGGCGCTGCTCCCCTGGCTCGGGATCGCCCTCACCGCAGGCGAGCCGGTGCTCACGGCCGCCCCCGCCTCGCTCGCCCTGCTGGCATACCTCGGGGTCGCGACGATGGCCCTGGCGTACGGCCTGCTCTACGCCGGGCTGCGGACCACGTCCGGGTCGGCCGCCACGGTGGCGACCCTCGTCGAGCCGCTCTCCGCCGCCCTCCTGGCAGCGCTGCTCCTGGGCGAGCGGCTCACCGCGCCCGCGCTGCTCGGCGGCGCGCTCATCCTCGCGGCGGTCGTCGCCCTGCAACCTGCGGGCCAGGACCGGACCGCCCCCGCAGCGGCGAGGCCCGGCCCGGCGCAGCCCGATCGGGCCGCCGGGCCGTGACCACCGTTCTCGCTCCCCTCGTCGGCCGCGCCCGCGTGGTCCTGCTCGACTTCGACGGGCCCGTGTGCGGCGTCTTCGCCCGACACCCCGCGCCGGCCGTCGCCCACGACCTGCGCCGGCTGCTCGCTGACCGGGGCGTGCCCCTGCCGGCCGGGATCCGGCACGAGCCCGACCCGCTCGCCGTGCTGCGCTTCACCGCCACGCTCGGTCGCCCCGCCGTCGTCCGCCTCGTCGACGAGGCGCTGACCCGCGCGGAGGTCACCGCGGCCCGCACCGCCGCGCCGACCCCGTACGGGCGGCAGGCCATCCTCGCCGCCCACCGCGCCGGCCGCCGGGTCGCCGTGGTGTCGAACAACTCCGCCGCGTGCGTCCGCGCCTACCTGAGCTCCCGTCGACTCACTTCGTACGTGCAGCCGGTCGTCGGCCGCCCCGAGGGCGCGCCGGGGCGGATGAAGCCGGACCCGTACCCGGTGCTCGCGGCCCTGCGGGAGTTGGCCGCCGAGCCGGCGGACTGCGTCCTGGTCGGCGACTCGGCCACCGACATCAAGGCCGCCCACGCCGCCGGGGTCGCCGCCATCGGGTACGCCAACAAGCCCGGCAAGCGGGCCCGGCTCGCCGCGGCGGACGCCGTCGTCGACAGCATGGCGGAGCTGGTGACCGCCCTCGGCGAGGGCTGACGGCCCGCCCGGCCCCGGTCCTGATGCCCCCCGCGCGTGCCGCCGCCCGGCCCGGTCAGCCCGATGCCCCCGCGCGTGCCGCCGCCCGGAGGATGCCGTCGAGGCCCTCCTCGAACAGCAGGTCGTCGTCCCACCGGGTGTCGCCCAGATGGCCGGAGGCGTGGAGGGTCGGATAGGTGTCGGCGCGCGCGGCGACGTGGTCGCGGGCGGCGGCCCTCGCCCCGGGGTCCGCGTGCTGCCGCCAGGTGGCCTCCGTGAGCGACGCGCCGATGACGTAGTTGGCCAGCATCCGCGTGGCCACCGCGAGCCGCAGCCCGCCACAGCCGCCGCGCACCAGCGCCGCCTGCAGGAACTCGGTGCGGGCCAGGACGTTGGGCCCGAGCATCGGCCGCCCGATCAGCCCTGGCGCCCAGGGATGGCGCAGCATGGCGGCGCGCCAGGCACGGACGAGGACGCGGGCGTCCTGTCGCCAGTCGTCGGTCACCTCGGGGATCGGCACGTCGCCGAAGACGCCATCGACGGCCAGGTCCAGGACGTCGTCCTTCGTCTTCACGTGCCAGTACAACGCGGTGGCCGTCACGTCGAGCCGCTGGGCGAGGCGGCGCATCGTCAGGCCCTCGATGCCGTCGGCGTCGAGCAGGTTCACCGCCGCGCCCACGATGCGGTCGAGGGTCAGCGGCGGCTTCCGCCGGGCGCGCGCCGGCTCGGCGCGCAGCCAGACGGGCGGCGGCGTGGTGGTCATGGAGTTCATTCTAGTACGGTGGACAGGCAACTTAACGGTGGTAAGTTGGGCTCGGAATCGGGGAGGGGGTGGCGTCATGCCCCTGCTGCGGGTCCACCTCGACAGCGACCGGGTCACCGCCCGACGCATCCTGCAACTGCACCAGGAGGGCACGACCCACCACGAGTCGCGGGAGGCGGCGCGGGACGCCGTGTGGCGGCAGGGCCGGACGCCGGCGGGCGAACCGGTCTTCGTCGGCATCACGAACGGCCGGCGCAACGTGCAGTTGCTCTACGACGTCGAGGTCTACTCCGACACCGCGCCCTGAGCGCCCGCCCAACTGGCAGACTTACGTCCGCGTCTGCAGTCTGGGCCTCCTCGGTTGCGTCGGGACGGTTGGTCGTTGCACCGTCAGCCCCGCCCGCAGGACGAATATCTCCCGTCGGGCCACCGCCTCGCCGTTGGCATCGAGTTGGTAGCCGTCGAGCCAGATCCAGTGGTCGTAGGTCACCAGGTCATGCCGGACCTTGATCAGGCGGAACAGCATCGGCTTCGCGAACTGGACGCTGCACGCGGCGGTGATGTGGAGGACGTCGCCGGCCCTCAGCTCGATCATCGGCGAGGGCCGTAGCGTCGCCATGCCCTGATCCGATTCCGGGCCACCTCGACCAGAGAACAGCCGCCGCTTGGACGGCAGAGTGGACACCGTCGGTGCTTGTGCCAGTCGAGGGTGCGCCAGGCGTCCAGGATCAGCGGGGGCAGCCGACGCCCGATCATGATCGGCCACCGGGCCGATACCCTGCGCTGGTCGGGACGCGGCGTTTAGCCCGGCATGGCAGCTCTGAGCCGCATCGGCAGACCCGCCGCCACCTGATCCAGGACCACACCGGCCGATGCCGTCGGGCGAGGGTTAGAGCTGCGGCCAACAGGTATTCGTCGGAGCGGACCATCGGCACCTCACAACCTACGTTACTAGGTGTACCTGGTGCACCAACGATACCCCGTGTCGCCCGTCGTAGTGCCTTACGTGTTCCCTTGCGTGGGGAGGGCATCGGATGGCTGAGCCGCTGTACCAACAGATCGCCGACGACATCACGCGCCAGATCGAGTCTGGCGTGTTGAAGCCCGGCGACCGCCTACCCAGCACCCGCCAACTGTGCGAACAGTACGAGGTGAGCGAGACGGTCATCCGGTTCGTGATGATCCAACTCAAGGCGCGGGACCTCGTCTACGGGCAGCCCGGCCGAGGTGTCTACGTCAAACCCCCGGCAACATGACCAAGGTCAACCAACAGCACCAAACAAGCGACCAGCTCAGAGCCATGATCATGACTCTGAGCTGGTGGGCGACGGACGAGTCGACCTGTACGCCGGATTCTGTGCCCGGCGCGTACCCCTCGCGGGCCACGCGCCAGCGGCGGCCATCCATCTAGGCCTGCCGTCGCCGGCAGGCTCCAGCGGCCTACCCGCAGACATCGGGCGGGCAGCCCTCAGGCGTCTGCGCAGGTCGTCATCTTGCGGTGACGGCCCATTTTGGCCTTGCTCCGGGTGGGGTTTACCGAGCCATCCCGGTCACCCGGGATGCTGGTGGGCTCTTACCCCACCGTTTCACCCTTACCGTCCCCGTTGGGGGCCGGCGGTCTGTTTTCTGTGGCACTGTCCCGCGGGTCGCCCCGGGTTGCCGTTAGCAACCACCCTGCCCTGTGGAGTCCGGACGTTCCTCGGCGACGGGCACCTGGCCCGCCGACGCGACCGCCCGGTCGACTCGTCCGTCGCTCCCCCATCCTAACGACGCGATCTCCCGGGCTATTGCCGGCCCGGTCCGTCGCAGCGGCCGAACGCGGTCAGCTCACCGCAGGTGGGCAGCAGGAGATTCTGCGCCCACTGGACGGCTCCCAGCAGGGCACCGTACCCGAGGACCACGAGGGAGCCGGTCAGCGCGAACAGCCAGCCCGTCCGGGGCGGGTGCAGGGGGCCCACCGCGGCCAGGGACGTGCTCACCAACGTCAGGAACAGCAGGTTCAGCAGCGGTACGACGACACCGAGGGCAGCCAGCCGCCGCGCCCGGTTCCGTCGCGGCCGGTCGTGGAGGAGACCGCCGAGCGCCCAGAGGTCTCTCGTGACGACGACCGGTGCCAGGACCACCGAGACGAAGAGCACCACCGACGCCCAGGCCCGGAGTGGTCCTCGGCCCCGGGCACCTGCCCGCAAGGTCCCCTCGATCTGCCTCGTCGTCTTTGCCAGCCGGTGCCAGGAGCCGGCGACGAGCCAGGGCAGGAAAGCGGGAACCACGACCTCCAGTGCGCTGGCCACCGCGTTCTCCACGTAGTAGAACGGCCGGATCACCACGACGTTGAGGACGAACGGCACCAGGATCGCGGCGAGCACGGGCAGGGCCGCGACCTCCGGCACGGCCCGGCCCTCGACATGCCGGCCGCCGGCCACCCGCGCCACGAACGGAGGGTTCGCCCCGACGGCGCCCGCGCCGCCGCCGACGGGTGCGGCGAGGTTCCGGCCGCGCCTGCACGTGTCGAGCCACCGGGCCCGCAGCGCGGCGGCCGCGAGGAACCAGCTCGACACGGTGAGCGGGTAGAGGAAGCCCGCCTCGAAGCGCACGTAGCCGACGGCGATGCACAGCAGCAGGATCGGCGGCCCGGCCAGGATGATCAGGTCCACCGGCCATTCGGCTGGCGGCCGGGCACCGGCGGCGCGGAACACGGCGCGCTCCCGCGCGTACGCCCCGACCGACTTGTCGACGAACCATCCGGTGGCGGTGTCCCGTACGCCGAACTCGGCCTGGTCGGCGAGACACAGCAGTTGGCGTTTGAGGCGGAAGGCCGGAACCAGCATCCGCGTCGTCACGTAGACCACGAAGACCGCGGCGGCCAATGCCACGAATCCCGTCAGGACCGACATGTCCATGCTGCGGTCGACGACGTCCACGAGGGTGGCGGGGCTCCCGCTCACGGTCTTCGCGGCGAGGCCGAGCGTCTCGCGGGCGAGGTCCGTGTCGACCTGCTCGAACTCGGCCGCGTGGACGGCGACGATCCAGGCGAGGGTGTCCTCGAACTCCTCCGACTTCGAGACCAGCACCTGTGCGATCACGAGGGCCGCCATCCCGTACGCCAGGACGGCCACCAACTGGCTGGGGATGCGCAGCGAGCGTCGGTAGGCGGCGCAGAGGTCGCGGTCCCGCTGCATGGCGTCGTCCAGCGTGCCCAGTGCCTCCCGGGCGTTGTAGCCGCGCACCAGTGCGCCGAGGCTGCGGTCGATGTGCCGGCTGAGGTAGAAGCGGGTCAGGAGCGTGGAGCGGGGCAGCCGCAGGGACCACCAGGCGCACGGGCGGCTCCGCGTCCACACCAGCGGGCCCAGTTCGTCGGCCGCCGCGCGGGCCCGGTCGTAGGCGCGCACGAGTCCGCGTACGGAGGCGGGGTCGTCGCACGTCTCGTCCGTGGTCACGACCCTCTCCCCACCCGGTTGGACGGCCGGCTACCCGGCGGGGTGATCGTCAAACCTGGGTCTCGCCGGTGAACGGCGACGCATGTCGGCGACGTGGCGGGGTCCGGGGCGCTGGGATACCGCCATGTCGCCGACATGCAGATGATCAAGGGGGAAGGCCGAGCGGGGCGGGGCAAGGGCAGCCGCCCGGGGGCGGGACGGGGGCGGGACGGGGGCGGGGCGGCCGGGCGGGCTAGCCTCGGCGGCGTGGAACTCTCCGACGCCGCGCTGCTGGTCACCGCCGGTCTCGCCGCGGGCACTGTCAACGCGGTGGCCGGCGGCGGCTCGCTGATCACCTTCCCGGCCATGATCGCGGCGGGGCTGCCGCCGGTGCCGGCGAACGTGAGCAACTCCGTGGCGGTGTTCCCCGGGTACGTCGCGAGCGTGGCGGGCAGCCGCACGGACCTGCCGCGCGGCCGGGCGCTGTGGGCGCTGCTGCCGACCACGGTGGTGGGCACGATCGTCGGGTGCCTGCTGTTGCTGGGCACCCCGGCGCGGGCGTTCGAGCTGGTGGTGCCGTTCCTGGTGCTCGGGGCGACCGCCGTGCTCGCGTTCCAGGATCCGCTGCGCCGCCTCGTCGGGCATCCGGCCGAGTTGGGGCCGCGCCGCCGTACGGTCACCGTGCAGGCCATGGTCGCGGTCGGCGCGGTGTACGGCGGCTATTTCGGCGCGGCCCTGGGGGTGATGCTGGTGGCCGGTCTGGCGCTGGTGCTGGACGCGACGCTGGCCCGGGTGTCGGCGGTGAAGAACCTACTCTCGGCGACGGTGGGGCTGACCACGCTGGTGGTGTTCGCGCTGTTCGGCCCGGTGAACTGGGCGGCCGTCGCGGTGGTGGCCCCGGCGACCCTGGTCGGCGGGTACGTCGGCGCGCGGCTGGTGCGCCGGCTGCCGCCGGTGGTGCTGAAGACGCTGATCGTGGCGTTCGGCACGGCCATCGGCCTGTACCTGCTGTGGCGCGCGATGCGCTGAGCGGCACCGCGCACGAGCCGGCTCAGTACGCCTCGCCGACCGGCTCCTCCGGGGCGTGCTCGTTGCGCGCGGCGGCCCGGTTCCAGCGGGCCCAGAGCACCCGTTCGCCGTGGCCGGCGGCCATCCGGTGGGCGGTGGCGAGGTAGACGAGCGCGCCGGCGGCGAGGACGCCGAGGCCGACCCAGAAGGGCAGGGCCGGCCCGTGCTCGGCGAGCTTGCCGGAGATGATCGGGGCGGGCGCGGCGGCGCCCCAGCGGACCAGGTTGAACGCGCCGGTGGCGACCCGGCGGTCGGCGGCGCCGAGGCCGAGGGCCAGGTCGGTGAGGTTGGCGTTGGCCAGGCCCATGAACAGGCCGGCGACGACGAGCACGACCAGCGACATGGCGGTGCCGGTCGAGGTGGCGAAGAGGACCATGCAGGCCAGCAGGCCGGCGACGGCCACGCCGACGGTCTGCACCGCGCCGATGCGGTGGGCGAGCCGGTGGCCGACCACGAGGATGCCGGCGGCGAGGCCGAGGCCCCAGCCGGTGAACGCGAGGCCGAGCGGGATGACGTCGAGGCCGAGGAAGAGCGGCGTGTAGCCGAGCACGACGAAGAAGACGAAGTTGTAGGCGGCGGTGACGGCGCACAGGGCCACGAACGCGGGCCGGCGGTAGGTGGCGAAGATCGCGCCGAGGCGTACCCGAGGTTGGGGGTTTGCCGGCTCGCGGAGCCGGCGGGACGCGACGGCGAGCGCGAGGACCATGAAGATCCCGCAGACGAAGAACGGCAGTCGCCAGCTCACCTCGCCGAGCAGGCCGCCGAGCAGCGGGCCGACGGCGAAGCCGAGGCCGAGCGCGGTCTCGAAGAGGCCGACCACCCACTCGCGGTCGTTGGCGAGGTTGACCAGCACCACCATGGCGGTGGCGAAGAACATGGCGTTGCCCAGCCCCCACACGCCGCGCAGCACCGACAGTTGCACGATGTCGTTGCTGAACGAGGCGCCGATGGCGGCGAGGCCGACCACGGAGACGCCGGTGATCAGCACGGGCTTGAAGCCGAACCGGCCGCTGGCCAGGGTCGCGGGGATCATGCCCAGGGCCATGACCGCGATGTACGCGGTGAACAGCAGCTCGACCTGCCAGGCGGTGACGCCGATGGCCTCGCCGATGGCGGGCAGGATGGGGTCGACGACGGCGATGCCGGCGATGGCGAGGAAGGCCACCAGCGTGGTGGCGTAGATGGCACTGCGGTGGGGTTCGTTGCGCCGGTCCACTCCGCCTCCCGGATAGCTGTATCGTACAGTTAGTTTCCCTGTATCCTACAGCTATGAGCGAAGACGGCACTGCGGAAGGCACTGCGGAAGAGGTCACACTCGGGCGGATCGAGACCGAGGTGGCGCTCCTCATGCGACTCGGCGAGGCGACCCGGCGCGCCACCGGCACGGCCGAGCACCGGGTGCTGGACCGGGCGGCGTACGTGATCCTGCGGCACCTCGACAGCGCCGGCCCGCAGAACGTCTCGGCGCTCGCCGCCCGGCTCAACCTGGACGGCTCCACCGTCACCCGGCAGGTCTCCGCCATGCAGCGCGACGGGTTGATCGCCCGCGCCCCCGACCCGAGCGACGGCCGGGGCACGGTGGTCTCCCCCACCCCGGCCGGGCTGCACCGCATGGCCGCCGTCCGGGCGGCCCGCACCCGGCTCTACGGCGACATCCTCGCCGACTGGGCCCCGGCCGACCGCGACACCCTGGCCCACCTGCTGCACCGGCTCAACGAGGCGCTGGAGACCCGCACCCGCCGCTGACCGGCGCGCCGGGCCGCCGCCGAGCGCCCGCGCTCCGCTCCCCCGCTGCGGCGGGCGCGCGCCTGGCGGCGGCCTTGTTAGCAGGGGCCCCCTGTACAACAAAATGCGTTAACAGGGGGCCCTTCCTTACGCCACCGGTTCCGGGGCGGCGTCGGCGTCGCGGGCCGGGCCCGGGGTGACGCGCGGGTCGCCCTCGTCGGCGAAGTAGTCGTCCGGCGTGGTGCCGTCGCGGCCCGCGTCCACCTTCGCCGCCCGCAGGACCAGGGTCACCAGGGCGGCGACCAGCAGGTTCACCAGCACCGCCACGATCCCGACGTAGATCGTCTTCTTCGTGTCGAAGCCGAAGTCGCTCAGCGGGAACGCCGAGCCGCCGAAGTGGGCGCGCTTCGTCGCCGGGTTGGGGATCTGGTAGAGCATCCACATGCCCAGCCCCATGCCGGCCGCCCAGCCGGCGATCAGCGCGCCCCGGTGGAACCAGCGGGTGTAGAGGCCCAGCGCCACCGCCGGCAGCGTCTGGAGGATGATCACGCCGCCGATGAGCTGCAGGTCGATGGAGAACTGCGGGTCGAGGAAGACGATGCAGGCCACCGCGCCGACCTTCACCACCAGCGAGGTGATCTTCGAGACGTTCGCCTCCTGGGCCGGGCTGGCGTCCCGCTTGAGGTACTCCTTGTAGATGTTGCGGGTGAACAGGTTCGCCGCCGCGATCGACATGATCGCCGCCGGCACCAGCGCCCCAATGCCGATGGCCGCGTACGCGACCCCGGCGAACCAGTCGGGGAACTGCTGGTCGAACAGCACCGGCACGACCGTGTTCGCGTCCGCGCTGCCGGGCGTCGACCCGGGCAGCGGCTTCACCCCCGCCGCGATGGCCATGTAGCCGAGCAGCGCGATCAGCCCGAGGACCAGGCTGTACGCGGGCAGCGCCGACATGTTCCGCTTGATCACGTCCCGGTTCCGGCTGGCCAGCACGCCGGTGATGCTGTGCGGGTAGAGGAACAACGCCAGCGCCGAGCCGAACGCCAGGGTGACGTACTGGAGCTGGTTGTTGGCGTTGAGCAGGATCCCGTCGTTGGGGTTCTGCGCCGTGGCCTGGAACTTCGCCTCGGCGGCGTCGAAGATCGAGCCCCAGCCGCCCAGCTTCTGCGGCAGCCACAGCACCGCCACCAGGATCACCACGTAGATCAGTGTGTCCTTGACGAACGCGATCAGCGCGGGCGCGCGCAGCCCCGACTGGTACGTGTAGGCGGCCAGGATCGCGAACGCGATGATGATCGGCAGGTGCCGCGCGAGGGCGCTCTCGCCGGTCACCCCCATGGTCTTGAGCACCGCTTCGATGCCGACGAGCTGCAGCGCGATGTACGGCATGGTGGCGACGATGCCGGTGACCGCGACGACCAGCGCCAGCACCGGCGAGTCGAACCGGCTGCGGACGAAGTCGGCGGGGGTGACGAAGCCGTGCCGGTGCGACACCGACCAGAGCCGGCACAGCACCAGGAACACCATCGGGTAGATCACGATCGTGTACGGCACCGCGAAGAAGCCCATCGCGCCCGCGCCGAACACCAGCGCCGGCACCGCCACGAACGTGTACGCCGTGTAAAGGTCACCGCCGACGAGGAACCAGGTGATCCAGCCGCCGAAGCTGCGCCCGCCCAGCCCCCACTCGTCGAGGTGGGCCATGTCCCTCGGCGCCCGCCACCGGGCCGCCACGAAACCCATGGCACTGACCAGCAGGAACAGCACCGTGAAGACGATGATCTCGGTCAGATGGTCGCGCCACATCACCGGTCACCCCGCTTCTTGGTCAGCTGGTAGACGAGCGTGGTGGTGGCCACGCCGAGCAGGATGTAGGCCAGTTGCAGCCAGTAGAAGCGCGGAAACCCGAACACGCGCGGCGCGTCGGCGTTGAAGAACACCGGGATCAGCGGCACCACGATCGGGACGAACAGCAACCAGTTCCAGGGGCTGTGGTCCTTCGCCCTGGACGACGCCGAGCCGGGTTCCTCCGGTTCGGATGCGGTCATACGACACACCTCCGGTGGTCTTGTCTCCCCATGACGGCCGGACGTTACGGCCCGGTGACGGGCGTCACGTTCAACCGACGCGGGGCGGTGCGCCGAGCGGGCCGCCGGATGCGCCGAACGGCATGTCCGTCGATGTCTCCCCGGTCGTGGGCAGACGAAGGAGCGGCCGTCCCCACGGGGACGGCCGCTCCTTCGCGGTGGGTCAGAGCGCGGCGAGGTGGGCGGTGTCGTTGACCGAGCGCACCGCGACGCCGCCGTCGGACCACCGGTCCAGCACCGAGATGCCGGCCGCGTCGAGGTAGAGCCGGTGCAGGAACGCGTCGTCGGCGGCGAGGGCCTCGCGCAGCACCAGCTTGATCGGCGAGACGTGCGAGACCACCACCACGGTCTCCCCGGGGTACGCCTCGACCAGCGCGTCCGTGGCCCGGGTCACCCGGGCGGCGACCTCGGTGAACGACTCCCCGTCGGGCGGGGCGACCCGGGTCGAGGCGAGCCAGGCGTCCAGCTCGCCCTGCCAGCCGGCGCGCACCTCGGCGAAGGTGCGCCCCTCCCACGCCCCGAAGTCGCACTCGATCAGGTCGTCGTCGGTGCGGAGCGGCACGGTGCCGCGCAGCGCCCCGGCGATCGCCCGCGCGGTGGCCGTACACCGGGACAACGGCGAGCTGACCACGGCCGCGACGGTCGGGGCGAGGGCGGCCACCCGGGCGGCCGTGGCCCGCACCTGGGCGCGGCCCCGGGCGGACAGCGGCACGTCGCCGCGGCCGGAGTAGCGGCGCTGCTCGGTGAACTCGGTCTCGCCGTGGCGGACCAGGATCAGCCGGGTCGCGGTGTCGCTGGGGCGCGGCTCCCAGGAGGCGGGGGCGGTCGCCGGGTCGGTGCCGGCCCGCTTCGTGGCGGCGCGGGCGGCGGCCTCCCGGGCGAGGGCGCGGGCGGGCGAGTCCGGTGCGGCGACCTCGCGGGGCGGCTCGGCGGCGGGCCGGGCCGCCCCGCCCGCGTCGGCCTTCCGGGCCTTCCCGCCGGTGGCCGCCGCGTCCATCGCGGCGTTGGCCAGGGCGTCGGCGTGCCGGTTGCGCTCCCGGGGGATCCACTGGAACCGCACCGCCGCGAACCGGCCGACCAGCTCTGCGGCCTGCGCGGCGAGCGGGCGCAGCCCCGGGTGCTTGATCTGCCAGCGGCCGCACATCTGCTCGACCACCAGCTTGGAGTCCATCCGGGCGTTTACCTCGGCCGCGCCCAGCTCGGCGGCGGCCTCCAGGCCGGCGATCAGCCCCCGGTATTCGGCGACGTTGTTGGTGGCCGTGCCGATCGCCTCGGCGCGTTCGGCGAGCACCTCGCCGCTGGCCGCGTCCCGGACCACCGCGCCGTAGCCGGCCGGGCCGGGGTTGCCCCGGGACCCGCCGTCGGCCTCGACGACGACCGCGCGCACCGCCATCGGAGTTACAGCCCCGACTCGTTGGTGCGGACCATGATGCGGCGACACTCCTCGCAGCGCACCACGTCGTCCGGCGCGGCCTTGCGGATGCGGGCCATGTCCGCGCCGTAGAGCTCCAGCCGGCAGCCGCCGCAGCGCCCGCCGGTGAGCAGTGCCGCGCCGAGCCCGGTGTCGGCGCGGATCTTGTCGTAGAGGGTGACCAGCTCCGCCGGGAGGTCACCGGCGAGGGGCTGGCGGGACTGCCGCTTGAACTCCTCCTCCTTGGCGATCTCGGCGAGGGCGTCGTCGCGACGCCGCTCGGCCGCCGCCCGCCGCTCGCGCGCGTCGGCGGCCCGCCGCTCGATCCCGTCGAGTACGCCCTGGGCGGTCTCCCGCTGCTCCATCAGCTCCAGCTCGGCGTCCTCCAGGTCGCTCTGCCGGCGGTTGAGCGAGACCAGCTCGTGCTGCAGCGCCTCCAGCTCCCGGGCCGGGCCGCTGCCGGCGGCCAGCCGCGCCTCGTCCTTGCTCTTGCGGGCCCGGACCTGCTCGACGTCCTTCTCGATGCGGGCGATGTCGCGGTCCAAGTCGTCGACGGCGACCTGGGCGCGGACCCGCTCGTCCTCCAGCGCGGACAGCTCCCGGGCGAGGGTCTCCAGCTCGGCCAGCTCGGGCAGGGTGCGGCGGCGGTGGGCGAGCTGGGCGAGGGTGGTGTCGATCGCCTGGAGGTCGAGCAGGCGGCGCTGGACCTTCGGGTCAGCCTTCACGTCGGGGCTCCTTGTCGTCCGCGGCGGGGGCGGGGTCGGCGGGGTCGGCGGCGGGTCCCGGGGCGGTGCCGCCGGGCACGGTGCGGGTGGCTGCCGGGGTGGCAGCCGTGGGGGCGGCGGCGTGCACCGTCCACGGGTCGGTGTCCAGGTCGGACACGATGGTCTCGACGCCCAGCTCGGCCCGCAGGGCGGCGGCCAGGTCGTCGAGCCAGGGCCGCTCGGTCGCCCAGTGGGCGGCGTCCAGCAGGGCGGGGCCGCCGGCGGCGAGGTGCTCGCCGGCGGGGTGGTGGCGCAGGTCGGAGGTCAGGTAGGCGTCGACGCCGGCCGCGGTCGCCGCGCCGAGGAACGCGTCGCCCGAGCCGCCGCTGACCGCGAGGGTACGAACCATACGCCCGGGATCGCCGGCGGCGCGAACGCCCCAGGCGGTGGCGGGCAGCACGGTGGCGGCGTGCCGGGTCAGCTCGGCGAGGGTCATGGGCCGGGGCAGCTCGCCGATGCGGCCGATGCCCCGCCCCGCGCCCGCGGCCGGCGAGCCGGGGGCCGGCGGGTGCAGCGGGCGCAGGCCGGTCAGCCCGAAGCGGGCCGCGAGGGCGTCGGAGACGCCCGGGTCGGCCACGTCGGCGTTGGTGTGCGCCACGTACAGCGCCACGTCGGCCTTGATCAGGTCGTGGACGATGCGCCCCTTGAACGTCGTCGGGGCGACGGAGGAGACCCCGCGCAGCAGCAGCGGATGGTGGGCGACGATCATGTCGGCACCGGCGGCGAGGGCCTCGGCGACCGTCTCGGGGACCACGTCGACGACGCAGGACACCCGCCGCACCCGGGCGGTGGGCTCGCCGAGCACCAGCCCCACCCGGTCCCAGTCCTCGGCCCAGGTCGTCGGGTAGCGGCGCGCGAGCGCCGCCACCACGTCGGCCACGGTCGTCGGCTGCGGCGGTGTCGCGGTTGTGCTCACGGCGGGCCAGCTTACCGGCGTCGGCCGCGCGTCACGGCCTCGGCGGTGGACAGGGGCCCCTCGGCTCACGGAATCCGCTGACAAGGGGCCCCTGCTTCCCGGCTGGGCTCAGGCGGCCGGGCTCACCGGGCAGCGCAGGCCGCGTACGGCCGCCAGGACGGCGGCCCAGGGGAACGTGTGCAGGTGGTGCTCGCCGGTGCCGGGCGGGTGCAACGGGAGGACGTGGTCGCCGAAGAGGACGTCGACCCCCCACTCGGCCAGTCGGGCCAGGCTGGCCCGGAAGGCCGGGTGCCCGGCCATCGCGACGTTGGTGAACGGCACCGCCACGATCGGCACCCCCTTGCCCTGCCCCTCGACCAGCAGGCCGAGGGCGAGGGTGTCCGTGATCCCGGCGGCCCACTTGTTGACCGTGTTGGACGTCGCCGGGCAGACGACCATCGCGTCGGCCGGGGGCAGCACGTCCGGGTCGCCCGGGAACTTGTAGCGGCTGCGGACCGGATGACCGGTCTGTCGGGCCAGCGCCGGCCGGTCGACGAACTTCGCGCCGTCCGGCGTGGTGACCACGCACACGTCCCAGCCGTCCTGCTGGGCCAGGTCCACGAGCCGGCCGACGTGGCTGGCCAGCGGCGACCCGCAGGCGATGACGTAGAGCACCTCGCGGCGCTCGCTGCTGCGGTGCGGGTCGGTGATCCCGACCCCCGCCGCGCTCATACTCCCACTCCCATGTGCTCAGCCAACTCCGCGATCAGCGAAGGCGGCGCACCCCTTGTGCGACGCAGGACGTCCGACATCACCTCGTGGGCGATGGGGCGGCAGCGGATCTCCGAGGGGGCGAGCCGGTCGCCGCGCAGCAGCATCTCCCCGGCGTTGGCCACGTCGCCGATCTGGGCGAAGCCCCGGGCCAGGTCGAGCAGGTGGTGGGCGCGGCGCTCGGGCAGCAGGGTGTTGAACATCGGCTCGGCGATGCGCTGGCGGTGGACCTCCACCGCCCGCCCCCCGTCGCCCAACTCGACGGCGGCGGCGGCCCGGTGCAGCTCCACGTTGGTCGGGCCGAACGACGTCCAGTAGTGGTTCTGGTCGCTGCCGAGCTGCAGGGCCGCCTCGTGGGCGCCGTTGACCAGGTCGTCGACGGTCGCGGTGTCGCCGAGCCGGGCGGCGGCCATCGCGCCCTGCAGCAGCAGCAGCCCGTAGACGGAGAGCCGCCCCGGGTCGCTGTCGTTGTCGCCGCCGGGGGCGAGCCGGTTGGCGATGGTGAGGTTGAGCTCCAGCGCGGGGCGGGGCCGGCCCATCGCGACCATCGCGTTGCACACCCGGGTGGTGGCGATGCCGGCCAGCAGCGGGTCGTCGGCCCGCTGGGCGACGGCCATCGACCGGTCGGCGGCCAGCCAGGCCAGGTCGCACTCGCCGAGCTTGCGCAGCACCGAGGAGGCGATCTGGTAGACCTGGCCGAGCAGGTGGGCCGCCTCCCGGGAGTGGTCGCCGTCGTGGCCGGCGTCGGCGGCCTGGGCGTCGCGCAGCAGCTTCGGCAGCGCCCGGGTCAGCATCCCGTAGCGGCCGTACTGGTAGGTGAGCCAGGCGTGGTTGACCGCCTTGCGCATGTCCATCAGGGGCGGCGGGAACGGGGCCGCGTCGAAGTAGGCGCTCATCGAGTCGTACCGCTCCAGGGCCGCCCGGATCTCCTGGACCTCGACCTGGTCGATGCAGTTGAGCGCGTCGGCGCGGCGTTCCGGGTCCTTGCCCAGCAGCAGCTGCACGTCGACTTCGAGGATGTAGGCGATCTCGTAGAGGACGGAGAACTTGTCGAGCCGGCGCACCCCGCGCTCGACCTTGTCCACCCAGCTCTTGGACTTGCCGAGCCGGTCGGCGAAGACCTGTTGGGACAGCTTGCGCCGCCCGCGCCAGTAGGCCACCCGCCGGCCAATGGGTAACTCGTCCATCTCCCCATCCCTCCCCTGCCGGGGCCCGACCGGCCACCGGCGACCGCCTGCGCGGGTGGCGCGGCAGTCCGTTCGTTCTCAGGTTTTCGCTAGTCGCACAGCCTGTACGTCGGCCGTACGGGTGACCCTCATAGCTTTCGTGCAAGTTGCACCAACCGTTCCGTCAGGTCAACGACGGCGGCCTGCGGCAGTGACGGCGCTCAACATGTGACCTGACATCTAGCGTCAGGCGGAGGGAGTACGAACGGATGTGGGGGAACGTCGGCCCACGGGTCGCACAACTGTCGCCGCTGGAACGGGTCCGGCTGCGGAGGGTCGCCGTCCGCTACGCCGCGCACGGCTGGGAGGTGACGCCCGGCGCCTGCCTCGCCCGCAGTCGCTTCGTGTGCGGCCGGGCCGGCTGCCCCACCGTCGGCTGCCACCCCGCCCTCCAGGAGTGGGAGCGGGCCGCCACCGCCGACCCGGCCCGGGTGGCGACCTGGTGGCGCAGCCGCCCGCACGGCGTGCTGCTGCCCACCGGGCGGGCCTTCGACGTCCTCGAGGTGCCGGCCCACCTCGGGCGGCACGTGCTCGACTCCATCGGGACGCACCCGGCCGGCGCCGGGGTCCGGGGGCCGGTGGTGGTCACCCCGACCGGGCGCTGGATGTTCCTGGTCCGCCCGGGCGACCCGCTCCGCCCCGAGTTGGAGCACTGCTTCCACGTGGTCCGGCACGGCCCCGGCTCGTGGATCGCCGCCCCGCCGACCCGGCTGCCGGAGGGCCCGGTCCGCTGGGCGGTCGCCCCGGAGCAGGCGCGCTGGCAGCTTCCGGACTCCTACCTCATGCAGAACGTGCTGGTCGACGCCCTGCGGGCCACCGGCGTGTCGCTCCCGGCCGAGCTGCTCCCCGGTCACCTGCCGCTGCCCCGGCGCGGCTGGTGAGGGCCACCGTCGGCAGGCGGCCGGTGAGCCGCCCCGTCGGCAGGCGGCCGGTGAGGGCCACTGTCGGGGAGCGGACCCCGGGCGGGCAGCGTCCCGACCGCCACGGGCGTCGTTGACCCGGACGAGGGCGCGACAGCGCCCCGATCGGGGGTCTGATGTCCAGGGATGACGCGACGCGCCGACCCGACGGGGCGGAGCCGCCGCCGCACCACCGCCGGCCCCGGCGCTGGCCGCCCACCCGTCCGCCGGGCTCGCGCCCGGGCCGCCCCCGCCCGCTGGGCTCCCACCCGGCCGGCACCCGCCGCCCCACCGCCTGACCCCGCCCCCGGTGCCGGCGCCCGCGCCCGCGCCCGCGCCCGCGCCCGCGATCTTGCACTTTGGGCCCCGACAAGGCGGGAGAAAAGCCACGTGTCGGGGGCCGCAACTGCAAGATCGCGGGGGCATGGGCGGTCAGGGGGCCGTGGGGAGGGCGGGGAGGTGGGCAGAGTGCAGGAGGCGGGCGTCGTCGGTGACGATCGCGTGCTCGTGGCCCGCCAGGCGATCCAGCCAGCCGATGCCGGCCACGCCCATGGCCACCGCCGCCGTGGCGTACGCGTCGGCGACACCGAGGTCCGACCCGACCACGGTGACCGAGCGCAGCCCGGTCGCCGGGGCACCCCGGCGCGGGTCGAGCACGTGGTGGCCGCGCTCGTACACCCCGGAGGTGGCGATCGCCAGGTCGGTGCCGGTGAGCACCAGGCACGTCGAGGTCTCGTCCCACGGGTGCCGCACGCCGATCCGCCACGGCCGGCCGCCCGCCGACAGTCCCCGCACCCGCACGTCCCCGCCCGCGTTCACGCAGTGGTTCGGCGCGCCGGCCGCGAGCAGCCGGTCGGAGGCGACCTGCGCCGCCCAGCCCTTCACGTAGCCGGACGGGTCCAGCGCCCCCGTCGCGTACGCGTCGAAGAAGCCGTCGGTGTCGCCCCACAGGTCGGCGCAGCGCGCCAGCACGGCCCGCAGATCCGGCGACGCCTCCGACAGCAGCACCTCGCCCCGGTCGAAGCGGCGCAGCTCGCTGTCGGCCCGGAAGGTGCTGAACCGGGCGTCGACCTCCCGCAGCCACACGAACGTCTCCTCGGCCAGCTCGTGCAGCCGTCCCCCGGGCAGGTCGTCGGCGAGGTCGAGGCTGATCGCCGTACCCATGATCTGCTCGACCCGGCGCAGGCCCGGCCGGGTCGGTGCCGCCGCCATCTCAGCGGGCCCGGTCGATGGCGGCCTGGAGCGACCGCCGGTAGGACTCGCTGGTGGCGGTCGCCCCGGAGACGGTGTCCAGGTCGGCGCTCTGCCGCTGCACGACCTGCCCCGAGGTGCCGCTGTAGCGGCCGTCGACCTGGTCGCTGCGCCGGTCGGACTGCGCCGTCTCCTGCGGCAGCTCCAGGGCCACGGCGTCGACGATCCGGGTGCCCGAGAGGACGATCTGCACCTGCACGTTGCCGTACTCGTTCTCGACGACCGGCCCGGTGACCCGGCGGGTCGTCGCGCGCGGCGCGGCGGTGGTGGCACGCGGGGCCGAGGTGGGCCGGGCCGTGGTGGCGCGGGCCGTCGGGGTGCGGGTGGCGGCCGGGGTGGTGGCGCTGGCGCGGGGCTTCGCGCCGAGGGTGGCGCGGTCGGCCGACGGGGTGGCCCCGCCCGACGGGGAGGCGGCGGCCGGCGGGCCCTGGGCGGCCTGGACGGCCCCCGGGGAGCCCTTGAGCACCACCAGGGCGGTGGTGCCGGCGGCGAGGCCGGTGATCGCGAGGAGCGCACGACGCATGGGCAGGGACCTCTCGGCGAAGGACTACAGCTCGAAGGTGGCGAGGCGGATCTGGCGGCGGGGCACGCCGGCCGCCCGCAGCGCGCGGACCGACTGCTCGACCAGGCCGGGCGGCCCGCACAGGTAGACGTCGCGGCGGGCCACGTCGGGCACCAGCTTGCGCAGCCCCGGCGCGCTGAGCACCTGCCGGGGGCCGGGGTCGTCGCGGGAGCCGACGACGTACCAGACGTCGGTGCCGCGTTCCTGGGCGAGCCAGTCCAGCTCCCGGTGCAGCAGCACGTCGTCGGGGGTGCGGGCCCGGTAGATCAGCGCCGCGCCCGGCGGCAGCTCCTCCAGCATCGCCCGCAGCGGGGCGATGCCGCTGCCACCGGCGATCAGCAGGGCCCGCTCCCGGCGACGGTGGGCGGCGGTGAACGTGCCCGCCGGGCCCTGCGCCCAGACCCGGGTGCCCTGCTCGACCTCGCGCAGGTCGGCGGTGTGCCCGCCGACCACCTTGACGGTCAGCCGCAGCCAGCGGCCGTTCGCGGCGGCGGAGACGGAGAACGGGTGCGACTGCCACCAGCAGCCCGGGGCGAGGAACCGCCAGCGCAGGAACTGCCCGCCGAGCAGGTCGAGCCGGTGCAGCCGCCGGCCCGTCAGGTAGATCGACACGGTGTCGCGGCTCTCCGCCACGACGTCGGCCACCCGCAGCCGGTGGCGCAGGTTGAACCGCAGCGGGGCGACCACCCGCCCCCAGAGCAGGGCGGCGACCACCAGCGCGTACGCGGCGATCCAGCCGGTGCGCACCGGCCCCGGCGGAAAGAGCTGCGCGCCGTTGCTGAACTGGTGGCCGAACCCGAGCGCGACGGCGAGGTAGCTGGCCAGGTGCAGGTGATACCACAGCTCGTAGGGCAGCGCCCGGCGCAGCGCGCGGACCCCGGTGAGGCCGAGCAGCACCAGGATGCCGGCCGCGGCGAACGCGCCCACCATGTCCTCGTAGTCGGCCAGCAGCTCGCCGGCCTGGCCGAGCACCGACCGGCCGCCCTCGGCGGCGTAGCCGACCACGATCAGCGACAGGTGGGCCAGCACCGCGACCAGCAGGGTCGCGCCGACGTCCCGGTGCCAGCGGGAGACCCGTTCCGCGCCGGCCGACCGCTCGAACGCGCCGAGGCGGCTCATCATCAGCACCTGCACCAGCAGCAGGTAGCCGGCGACGAGGCCGGTGATGCGGCCGGCGGCGGTCAGCGCGGCGGCGCTGCCGTCCAGGGAACCGGCGGGGGTGTCCAGCCACCACGGCAGCACGGCGGCGACCAGGCCCGCCCAGAACAGGCCCACCAGCGCCCGCCGGCCGCCGGGCCCGCGCCGGGGCACCGCCGCTGGGGGTACGGGCGCAGCCGACCGGCCGCCGTGCGGGGCGGGGTTGCCCGTACGGCGGCCGGCGGTGTGGGTGTGCGGGTGGGTCACGCGTACAGCTTCATGGGGGTGAACTTCTGCCGGGGGAAGATCTTGTCGACCTCGGCGGTGGTGAGCCCGAACCGGCCCTGCGCCACGGAGCCGTACACGTCGAACATGTTGTTGTACTCGGGCACGTCGCCGGAGTCGAGGTCGCTCAGGCCGTTCCACGCGCCCAGCAGCGAGCCGGCGAGCTTACGGCCGGACAGGACGGTGACCACCCCGCCGTGGCCGTGGTCGGTGCCGCCGCCGTTGGAGGCGACCCGGCGGCCGAACTCGCTGGACACCATGACGGTGACGTCGGCGGCGGCGTCGCCCAGGTCGGTGAAGAACGCGGCCAGCGCGGCGGCCAGCTCGCCGAGGCGGCGGTGCAGCTGCCCGCCGGGGCGGGTGCCCTGGTTCTCGTGGGTGTCGTAGCCGCCCATCCCGACGGTGGCGACGCGGACGTTCGCCCCGCCCTTGATGAGCTGGGCGAGCTGCCCGAACGCGTAGCCGACGCCCTCGTACTTGACGCCCTCGGCCGGCTGGTACGGCTTCGCCGCGAGCTTCTGGGCGGTGGCCAGCGCGCCGAGGCCGTCCTGCACCGCCTCCTGGACGGGGTGGTTGATCCCGGTGAACAGGCCCCGAATCGCCTTCTCGGTGGCCGCCCGGTATTTCTCGTCGCCATTGAGCCGCAGCGAGCCGACGCTGTTGATGGCCAGCGCGCCGTTGGTGCCGACCAGCGACCGGGGCAGGGTGCTGCCGATGCCGACGCTGCGGAACGCCGTGCCCTTGCCGAGGTTGTCGACGAGGCTGTCCAGCCAGCCCCGGCCGCCCGTCTCGCTGGGCAGCCCGCCGAGGTTGCAGGCGTCGGCGGCCTGGAAGTGGCTGCGGGACAGCCGCTCGTCGGAGACCGCCGGGACGAAGCCGAGCTGCCCGGCCTTGAGCCACTTCTCCAGCGGGGCGAACGCGCTGGTCAGCTTGAAGCCGCGGCCCAGGGCCAGGGAGTCGTCGCCGAGCAGCAGGTCGGGGCGGGCCTTGGCGAGCACCGGGTCGTCGGCCGGGGCGACCAGGCTCAGCCCGTCCAGCCCGCCATAGAGGAAGACGTGGATCAGGGTGCCGGTCTTCGTCGCCGCGAACGAGGCGGAGGTGGTGACGAACTGGGCGGTGGCCAGGGCGGTCGCGGTGGCGGCGGCCCCGGCGACGAAGGTGCGCCGGGTGACGCCCCGGCCGTCCTGCTGGGCCTCCTCCAGCGCCTCCAGCCGGCGGTAGCGGTCGGCCTCGGCGGCGTTCTCGGCGGCGACGATGTCGGCCTCGGCCCGCAGCAGCGCCTCGGCCGGGTCGTCGGCCAGGCGGCGCAGGTCGGGGCATTCGGGGTGCAGGGGGAACGGGTGCACGGTCTTCTCCATCGGGTGCCTCGTCGGCTTCTCCATCGGGTGCCTCACCGCAGGTGGTGCTGGGGGGACGCGAGGATCGCCCGCGCGACGGCGGCGACGGCACCGTCGAACGTGGCGTCGACCCGGGTGCCCGCCGGGACGCCGGCGACATCGAGGATCAGCTCCCGCTCGCGGGCGCTGAGCTTCTGGTGCACCAGGCGCTGGGCCAGCGCGTCCACGTACGCCCCGGCGGTGGCGGGCGGCTTCGCGACCAGCTTCTCCGGCGGGGTGTAGGTGAACTGGGTGCGCCGGCCGCCGACCAGCTCGCCGGCCTCGTTCCAGCCGTTGACCATCGTGCCGGCGGAGGTCCAGGCGACGTAGACGTCGGGGTAGCCGTCCGGGGTGGGCTGGCCCATCGGATACTGGCCCAGCTCGCGCATCTTGTCCTGGACCTGCCGCAGCCCCTGGGCGAACGCGGTGCGCCGGCTGTCGCGCTGCTCGAACGCGGGCGACGCCTGCGGGGAGACGCCGAGGGTGCGGTACGTGGCGACGAGGTACTCCATCGGGCGGCGCACCTTCTGGCCGACGGACGCCCAGAACTCCGAGGAGCTGAACAACGTCATCAGCATCGGCTTGATCATGCCCTTGTTCGCCGCGTACGTCTTGGCGAGCCGGTCCACGAGGGACTTCGGCGGGGTGTCCGAGACGAACCGGGTGGCGAGGCTCTGTGCCACGTACTTCGCGGTCGACGGGTGCAGCGCGATGTACGCGATGTACGCGTCGATGGCCGCGTCGGCCTTCTTCGGGTCGTCGGAGTTGTTGGCGTGGGTGAAGCCGAGGATCTTCACCTTGCCCAGGTAGTGCCGCTCGGGGCGGAACACGTACTGCCCGTCGTTGACGCCCCGGCCGGTCTGCAGCAGGGCGGCCTGCCGCACGTCCTTCTCGGTGTAGCCGCCGTCGACGCCGACGGAGTACAGCTCCAGGTTCTCCCGGGCCAGGTTCTCGTTGACCGCGTCGGCGCGGGAGTCGTTCTGGTTGAGGTAGAGCAGCAGCGCGGGGTGCTTGTTCGCGGCGACCAGCATCTCCGGGTAACTGCTCAGCGCGTGCTTGCGCACCACGTCGGTGTCGAAGGACGCCCGGTAGACCTCGCCGCCGTCGAAGTCGGCGGCGACGTGCAGGAAGTCGTTCCAGAAGTCGACCATCACCTCGAAGAGCTGGCGCTCCGACCAGATCTGCCGGGCGATGGTGGCGTCGACCAGCTCCCGTTCCGGCTGCGCGCCGCGCTCGTTGAGCGCGTCGCGCTGGTCGCGCAGCTGCTGCGGGCTGAGCTTGAGGGTGGGCAGCTCGGACAGCTTCAGCTCGGCCGCGCTGGGGGCGATCTTCTCGGGCTCGAGCTGCTGGCGGACCCACGCGTCGATGCCCATCCGCTTGATGTCGGCCAGCAGCTTCGGCGTGGCGCCGAAGGTGGCCCGGCTGGCCAGGTGCCGCACCGGGTCCTTGGCGAGCACCGTCTTGACCGTCACCTCGGTCGCCTCGGCGGCGGCGGCCGGGCCGGAGAAGGTGCGGCCACCGGTGGGCGTGTTCCGCTTCAGCGCCGCGCCGGCCCGGGAGCCCATGTAGCTCTCGTTCTGCTCCGTGTAGGTGCGCACGGTGCTGGGCTGCTGGCCGCCGGGGCGCACGGAGCTGCCGTCGGTGACGGTGGTGCCGGTGGCGTCGCCGATCGGGGCGTCGCCACCGAGGTCGAGCAGGCCGCGTACCTGCGGGGTCATGGCCAGGGCCGCGCCGCCGGCCACCACGGCGGCGGTGCCGCCGATCGCGGCGAGGGCGCGGCGGCGGCCCACCCGGCGGCCGGGGTCGCCGTCGTCGTCCAGGTTGGGCAGTCCGGGCCCGCCGGGGCCGGTGGGCCCGCCGAGGCCGTCGGGGCCCACCCAGCGCGGGCCGCGCCGGGCCGGGTCGTGGCCGGGGCCGACGACCGTCGGGTACGCGGACTGCGGGCGGCCCGGCTGCGGCCCGGCGGGGTACGGGGCCTGGTGGTACGGGAGTTGGCCCGGCTGGTGGCCGGTGGGTCCGTAGGCGGTGGATGGTCCGTGCTCGCGGTAGGCGTCCGGGCTGGGGTCCTGTCGCCCGTCCCAGGCGCGGTCGTCCCGCGGTCGGCGCGGTGGCACGTTCTGGTCGGCCATGTACCAATCCGTTTTCGTCTGGCGCCGGCGGGGCCCAGCCCGGGGGTGGGGCGGGTGCGGCGACTGTTGCCTGGAGGAGTTGCCAGGGAAGTTAACGACGGGTGGAGGCCGCTTCAAGGCGCTGCGGGCGGGCCGGGGAGGGCACTTAAGACGGCGCTCAACGCCGATGCCGGATGATCCGGTTCGGGCCCTGCCGGCGACGGTGTCCCGAGCAGGGCGGACGCGCACCCCGCAGGCCCGGGCTGCGACATTTCGCCCCGGCCGGCCACCGGCCGCGCCGTTGCTTGCCACAGGGAAACTTAAGGCGGGGATAACCGGGCTCTCAGGTGCCGCGCGGACCGGCGGCGGACCCGCCCATCGAAAGTAGCAGCAGCAGGAGCGCGTGAGCCGCCACCGCAGCGGGTATGCCGCCGAACCGCTGAACGCGTGAGGGGAAGGCACCGCCATGCTCAGCAAAGAGGATCAGCGCAGGTTCGAACAGATCACCCGTCAGCTCCGGGAGAGCGACCCGGAGTTCTTCGCCCGCCTGGACCATCGGGCCCGGGCCCGTCGCGGCCGGTACCTGATGCTGTTGACCGTCGTGCTGTGGGCCTCGCTGCCGGCGGCGACCGTCCTGGCCGGCCGACCGGCCGGGGCGATCTTCGCGGCGGTGCTGCTGGCCAACGCCGCCGTCATGTGGCGGTTCCGCCGCCGCTGGTGGTAGCCGCGCCGTCGCCGTCGGCCTCCGCGCCGTCGCCGTCGGCCTCCGGGCGGTCGGCCTCCGGGCGGTCGGCCTCCGGGCGGAACCGGCCGAACTCCCGGTACGCCCGGCCCAGCCGTTCCGTCAGGCCGGGGCCGCCGAGCGCGGCCGCCGGGGCGCCGAGCTGCCGCAGCAGCAGGTCCGGCCCGGTCGCCAGGCTCGGCGGCCGGTCCGGCAGCGGCACCGGCGGGACCCAGAACCGGTCCAGCGCGTCGGCGAGCGGCGCGGCGGGCAGCGGGGCGAGCGCCCGCGCGGCACCGACGGCCGGCACGGCCCGGCCGTCGTCGTCCGCCGCGGCGACCGCTTTCCGGCCGTCGCCTGTGGACGGTGTGCCCGGGTCGCCCGGCGTGGCTGCCGCGTCCCGGCCGTCCCCGGTGGACCCCGGCGCGACGGTGCCGCCGTCGTCGCCTCCCCGGTCGGTGGTCGCGGCGCGCAGGGCCCGCAGCCGGTCCAGCAGGTCGGCGCGGCGGCGGCCCCGCCAGTGCAGCAGCTCGAACGGGTCCGCGTCGAACGCCTCCGCGAGCAGGTAGAACGTCGCGGCCAGGTGCTTGCACGGCACCGCGTGGTCGGGGCAGGAGCAGTGCTGGTCCAGCTCGCCGACGCCGGCCGGGAACAGCGGCACGCCGGTGGCCGCGAACAGCTCCTCCAACTCGGCCGGCAGGTCGCCGGCGAGCAGCCGGGCGCTGAAGAACGCCTGCGCCGCCAGCGCCGCCTCCACCTGTTCCCACCGCGCCGCCGGGAACGGCTCCACCGCGATCCGCACCTGGTAGGGCCGGGGGCGGGAGCCCTGCACGCGCGCGGTCACCACGCCGGGGGCGACGTCGAGGTCGAGCACCTGCCCCGCCCGCGCGTACGACCGGCCACGGGTGAGCCGGGTGCCCAGCGCGAACGACTCCAGCACCTCCAGGAAGCGGCGGGACCACCAGGACCGGCCGATCGCGCCCCGGGTGCTGCGGGCGCGCAGCCCGCCCTCGACCCGGCGGGGCCTGCCGTAGTCGGCGAACGGGCCGGTCACTCGACCACCGCCCCCGCCTCCAGGGCGAACAGCTCGCGCAGCCGCTCGGTGGACAGCTCGGTGACCCACTGCTCGCCGGTGCCCACCACGGACGCGGCGAGGCTCCGCTTCTCCGCGATCATCGCGGCGACCTTCTCCTCCACCGTGCCGGCGCAGACGAACTTGCGGACCTGCACCCGCCGCCGCTGGCCGATGCGGAACGCCCGGTCGGTGGCCTGGTCCTCCACCGCCGGGTTCCACCACCGGTCGACGTGCACGACGTGGTTGGCGGCGGTGAGGGTGAGCCCGGTGCCGCCGGCCTTGAGGGAGAGCACGAACAGCGGCGGTCCCGCGTCGGACTGGAACCGGGTCACCATCGCGTCCCGGTCGGCCTTGCCGACCCCGCCGTGCAGGAAGAGCACCTCGCGGCCGAACCGGGCCGACAGGTGGCCGCGCAGCATCCCGCCGAACTCGGCGTACTGGGTGAACAGCAGGGCCTTCTCCCCCGCCGCGAGCACCTCGTCGAGGATCTCCTCCAGCCGGGCCAGCTTGCCGGAACGGTTGGGCAGGGCGGAGCCGTCGTGCAGGAGCTGGGCGGGATGGTTGCAGACCTGCTTGAGCCGGGTCATCGCCGCCAGCACCAGGCCGTGCCGCTCGATGCCGTCGGTGGACTCGATGCGGGCCAGCATGTCGTCCACGACCGCCCGGTAGAGCGCCGCCTGCTCGGCGGTGAGGTTGCACAGCACCTCCATCTCCAGCTTCTCGGGCAGGTCGGAGATGATCGAGGAGTCGGTCTTGAGCCGGCGCAGCACGAACGGTCCGGTCATCCGGCGCAGCCGCTCGGCGGCGTCGGCGTCGCCGTGCCGCTCGATCGGTTCGGCGTACGCCTTCTTGAAGCTGGCGGCCGGGCCGAGCAGGCCCGGGTTGGCGAACTGCATGATGGACCACAGGTCGGCGAGCCGGTTCTCCACCGGCGTGCCGGTGACCGCGATCCGGTGCCGGGCCGGCAGCGCCCGCACGGCCTCCGCCTGCCGGGTGGAGGCGTTCTTGATCGCCTGGGCCTCGTCGACGACGACCCGGTGCCAGTCGATCCCCGCGAGGTCGACGGCGTCGCGGGCGGCCACCGAGTAGGTGGTGAGGACCAGGTCCGCCGCGTGCACGGCCGCGACGAAGTCGTCGCCCCGCGCCCGCTCGGCACCGTGATGCACGTGTACGCGCAGCTTCGGGGCGAACCGGGCGGCCTCCCGCTGCCAGTTGCCGACCAGCGACATCGGACAGACCAGCAGGGTCGGGCCGGCGTCGGGCGGGTCCCCGGCGAACAGGGCGAGCAGCTGCACCGTCTTGCCCAGCCCCATGTCGTCGGCGAGCACCCCGCCGAGGCCCAGCGACTGGAGGAACGCCAGCCAGGCCAGCCCGCGCCGCTGGTACGGCCGCAGCGTCCCGGCGAAGGCCGGCGGCGGGTCCAGCGGGACGAGCCGGCGCTCGGCCTGCCCGGCGAGCAGGTCGCCCAGCGCTCCGTCGGCGACGACCTCCAGCACCGGCAGCGCGTCGGCGGAGTCGGCCTCGGCCAGCCCGAGCCGCAGCAGGTCGGCCACCGTCAGCTCGCCCGCCGAACGCAGCAGCCGCAGGCCGGCGGCCAGCCGCCCCGGGTCCAGCTCGACCCAGCGCCCGCGCAGCCGCACCAGCGGGGTCTTCAGCTCCGCCAGCGCGGCCAGCTCCTCGGCGGAGATCGGCTCGTCACCGAGGGACACCTCCCACCGGTAGTCGACCAGGGCGTCCAGGCCGAACCCGCCGTCGGCGGCGACCGTGCCGGGGGCGGTACGGCTGCGCGCCTGCAACCGTGCGCCCAGCCGCGCCGACGGCCGTCGCCACCAGCCGGGGAGCAGCACCCCGAACCCGGCGGCGTGCAGCACCGGCGCGCCCTCGCGCAGGAACCGGTGCGCGCCCTCGACGTCCAGCTCCAGTGCCTCCGGCGTCGCCGTACGCAGGGCGGTGTCCAGCTCCGGCCAGAGCCGGCTGGCCCGGCCCAGCTCCGCAAGCAGGGTCTCCTGGGGCGAGTCGAGCCGGCCGGCGAGCCCGGACGGGGCGTGCGGGGACCGCCAGATGTGCCCGGCGTCCACGACGAGGCCCGGCTCGTCGGCGGCCTGGAGCCCGAACTCCACCCGCCAGCGGCCGGCGTCGGCGGATCCGGTCTCCGCGCCGCTGCCCGGCCCACCGGAGTCGGCGGTGGCGTCGGCGGTGGCGGTCGCAGCGGTGGCGTCGGTGTCGGTGGCGGCGGTCGGGTCGAGCGCGGCGGCCAGGGCGTCGGCGATCGGGTCGACGGCCGGCTCCACCAGGCGGAAGCTGGCCCGGACCGCGCCGCCGGCCGCGTCCCGCTGCCAGTCGTCCAGCTCGGCGGCGAGCGCGTCGAGGGCGACCCGCTCGGCGGTGAACCCGCCGTCCGGCGCGGTGAGCGCCGCCAGCCAGGCCGGCACCGCGCCGCTTCGGCGGCCACCCTGGGTGAGCGCGGTCCGGGTCAGCGCCGCCCGCGCGGCGGCGTCGGTGAGCGCGTCGAGGGCGTCGGCGACCAGTTCACCGGCCGGCACGTCGGCGGCAGCGGCCCGCCCGGCCGGGGGCAGGGCCAGGGCGAGCGAGCGGGCCCAGGCGGCGTCGGCGCCGGTGAGCAGGGGCCGCCACACCGCCCGCGCCCCGGCCTCGTGGGCGCGACCCGGGCCGGCGGCGCGCGGCGCGGCGGAGGCACCGGCGAGTGGGCGGAAGGCGGTCGGTCGGGGCTCGGATGATCCGGCCACGCCGGGCAGGACCCGGCCCCGGCGGACCAGGTCGACGGCGAACCCGGCCAGCTCCGCGAGGTGCCGCAGCGTCGCGCCGGGCACCCCGGCCCGGTCACCGGCAGCGCGCAGCAGCGCGAGCGCGTCCGCCGGGGCGTACCGGAGGGCGGGAGCGCGCCAGCCGGCGAGGGTGACCGTCCCCCGGGCCGGTTCGGTAACGGCCGGGCGGACCAGTTCCGGGGAGTCGGCCGGCGAGCCGGCCCGGGTGGGCAGGCGCAGCAGCACCGACCCGGGCTCGGCGGCGGTCGGGGCCTGCGGTCCCGTGCTCTGTGGCGGTGCGCTCGGCGACCCCGAGCGCTGCGGCCCGGCGCTCGCCGGGCGGGCGGAGGGGGCGACGGTCTGCGGCACGGCGCCCGCCAGGGCGGCGGCGAGGGCCGCGTGGTCGGCGGCGAACGGGTGGGGGCGCTCCCGGGGGGCCCGGCCCGGCCGGCGGGGCGCCTGCGGGGGCAGGGCGCTGTCCTCCGCCCAGATGACGAGCCCCGCGCCGGGCAGCCACGCCCCGTGGACGACCAGCACCGCTCCCCCTCCGCCGACGACCCCCGAGGATAGCCGGGCCCGGCGGGGCCACCGGGGCACCGGGCCGGGCCGCTACGGTCGGGGGATGTTCGACCTGCTGGTGCTCGGAGGGCTGGGAGTGGATCTGCGGGTACGTGTGCCGCAGCTCCCCCTGCCGGCCGCCGACTCGCTCACCGTGCCCCCGATCGACCTGCGGATCGGCAACACCGGGGCGGGGGTGGCGCTGGCCGCCCGCGCACTGGGGCTGCGGGTCGCGGTCGTCGACGTGCTCGGCGCCGACCCGGCCGGCGAGGTGGTGCGCCGGGCGCTGGAGCGGGCCGGGGTGCACGCCGAGCTGGTCGTCGACCCCGGCGGCACCCGCCGGTCGGTGAACCTGGTCGACCCCGCCGGCCGGCGGATGTCGCTCTACGACCCCCGCCCGTGGCAGGGGCCGCCGCCGTTTACGCCGCAGCGGTTGGCCGCGCTCGCCCGGGACGCGGCGCACGTCCACGTCTCGATCATGGACTGGGTGCCGCCCCTGCTGCCCGGCCTGCGCGCCGGGCTGCCCGCCGGGGTGGGCCTCTCCACCGACCTGCACGACTGGGACGGCGATAACCCTTATCACCGGCCGTTCGCCGAGGTCGCCGACCTGGTCTTCGTCAGCGGGGTGCGGCTGGGCGACCGGGCCGGGGCGCTCGCCGCCGCCCTCGCTCCCCGGACGACGGCGGTCACCCGGGGCGCGGACGGGGCGGAGCTGTTCGCGGGCGGGGCCCCGCCCGTACGGGTGCCGGCCGCCGTCGCACCCGCGCCGGTGGTGGACACCAACGGCGCCGGGGACGCCTTCGCGGCCGGCCTGGTCGCGGCCCGGCTGCGCGGCGCGGGGCTGGCCGACGCGGCGGCGTACGCGGCCCGGGTGGCCGCCGCGGCCTGCGCCCACGACGGCATGGAGTACCCGCCGGGGCTGCTGCCGGCCCGGTGAACGCAGCGGCGGCAGCCCCGGCGAGCGGGGCGGGCGGCGAGCGGGGCGGGCGGTGAACGGGGCGGGCAGTGAACGGGGCGGGCAGTGAACGGGGCGGGCCGGTTCGCCGCCGGGGCCGCTCGTGGTCAGATCGCGCCGGTGGAGCCGTCGGTCAGCTCGCGCAGGATGTCGGCGTGCCCGGCGTGCCGGGCCGTCTCCTCGATCATGTGCGTCAGGATCCAGCGCAGGGAGACCTCGCCGAGCTGCGGCTGCGGCACCACGTGGTCGAGGTCGAAGCGCGCCGCGACCTCCCGGGACCGGGCGCACGCCCGCTCGTAGCCGGCCACCAGGGACTCGATGGTGTCGGATCCGTCGAGGGTGAAGCTGTCCGCCGCATCCGCCTCGCCGGTGACGTGGACGTCGCCCGGCCCGGGGGCGAGCAGGGCCGGGAACCAGTTCCGCTCCACCAGCGTCAGGTGCTTCACCAGGCCGGCGAGGGTGGTGCGGGAGGGCACCAGCCGGCGACGCGCGTCGGCGTCGGAGAGCCCGGCCACCTTGCGCAGCACGATGCCCCGGTGGAAGTCGAGGAAGGATTCGAGCACCGCGCGCTCGTCGCCGGTGCGCGCCAACACGGGGCCGAGGGTCGGGTCGATCTTGATCTCCGCCATCCCCGCACGCTACTTGTCCGATTCTGGTCGCGCTGCCCCGCACGGCGGCCCCGCCGGGCGTAGATCTTGGTACGAAAGTGCCCCCAGGGGGGCCGAAAATCACCAAGATCTCCGGGTGACGGCCCTGCGGGGCGTCCGGTGCCGGGGCAGGATGGCCCCATGGCAGCAACGGCAGAGATCCCGCTGACGGGCGGCAGCGCCGACGGGCAGACGGTCAGGGTGGAGCTCGACAGCAACGGCCGACCGCCGCTGACCCACCACCACCTCGGCGGGCACGGGCTGGCCGAGGCCGAGATCTACGAGTTGGAGTCGACCGTCGGCGGGGATCAGGGGTGGCTCTACCGCTGGCGGGGGCCAGCCGTCTGACCGCCATCCGCCACCGCGGCGGTGGGGTAAGGCCGCCCCCGACGCGCTTCACGCCACCCGGCGCAGGTCAGGACGCCCCGGCGCGGGTCAGGGTCCGCGACCGCAGGCTCGCCAGCACCGCGCCCGTGACCTGGGAGGTCCCCCGGGCCTGGTCGCAGACCTCCGCCACCCGGCGGGCGGTCTCCGCGGCCCGCGCGTGCCGCTCGTCCCACAGGCGGTCGACCTCGGCCAGCAGCGGCCCCTCGACCTCGCGTTCCACGCCGCGCAGCGCGGGCACGCCGAGCCGCTGGGCGAGGTCGAAGACCTTCCCGGCGTACGGCAGGGGCAGGAACGGGGTGCCGACCATCGCCGAGAAGATCAGGAAGTGCAGTCGCATGCCGACGGCGAGGTCGAAGTGCCGCATCAGCCCCAGCACCTGCCGGGGCGAGTAGTCGCCGTGCAGGATGCGGCCCCGGTCGGCGGCGGTCATGTGCGACATCACGCCGTGCGAGTGCCGGATGTCGTCGCGTTCCATCGGCACGAAGAGCACGTGCGCGTCGATCCGGTGGATGAGGAAGTCGGCGATCTGCGCGATCAGCCGGTGGTAGCCGTCGACGTCGAGCCGCTCGGCGGCCCGGCCCGGCTCCCGCACGCTGAGCCCCACCAGCCGCTTGCCGTTCGGCACGCCCTCCTCGCGCAGCAGGTGCGCGGGGAACTCCTCCGGCTCCAGCAGGAACGCGGGGTCGGCGGTCACCGTGATCGGGTTGAGCAGCCCGGCCTCCTCCAGCACCATCCGGGACTCCTGGTCCCGCACGGTGACCTCGGTGGCGCCGGCCAGGGTCTCCCGCACCATGCCGGTGTCCACCCCGTCGCTGAGCGGGCCCACCCCGACCGCGTACGTGAGCAGGGGCAGCCCCCGCTCCTGGGCGACCCGCACGACGCGCAGGTAGCGGCGGGCCTCCCGGTCGTACAGGATGCCGCCGCCGCCGAGGATCAGCAGGTCCAGCTCGGCCAGCACCTCGGCCGAGTCGACCCGGCTCACCCCCTCCCACGGCACGGCCTCGACGTCGGGGTGCGCCTGGGCGGTGTGCGCCGGATTGCGGGAGAAGACGATGATCCGTGCGTCGGGCTCGTGTGAGCGCAGGTCGGCCAGCAGGCCGCTCAGGATCGCCTCGTCGCCGAGGTTGCGACCGCCGTACGAGCCCAGCACGCCGATCGTCGGTGCGGTGCGGTCCCTCATTGGCCTCGCTCCTCCCCGCAGGATGCGCGTTCCGGGTGGGTTTCCCGCTGTTCGCGGGGGCACACGTCCCGGGTCGGGGCGGCGGGGACGGGGCGGTCAGCCCGGCGGCGGCAGCGGCTTGACCATCTGCTGGGCGGCGACGCGGAAGCCGAGGCTGTCGTAGAGCCGGATCGCCACGGTGTTGTGCCCGAACACGTTCAGCCCGAGCCGGTCGACGCCGAGCCGGGCGAGTTCGGCCTCGGCGAGCTGGATCATCCGCCGCGCGTGCCCCTGCCCCCGGTGGGCGGGATGCACCTCGATGTTGTGGATCCAGGCCATCGTGGGCCGGTCGGCGTCGGGCAGGGTGGTCCAGATCCAGCCGACCTCCTCGCCGTCGAGCAGGGCCACCCGCAGCAGGACGCCGGGGCTGGCCACCCCGTCGGGCAGCGACCGGCCGATCTGGGCCAGCGCCTCGGCCCGGGCCGCCTCCGGCGACAGTCCCCGGGCTTCGGCGAGGTTCTCGGCGTACGACAGTTCGAGCCCGACCCGCAGGCGGGCGAGCTGGTCGTCGGTCATCGGGGCCAGGGTGAGCGACACGCGACTCCTTCGGTTCTTCGGGACGGCCGGGGGCGCGTCGCCCGTCGCGCCCAGGCGGACGCCGTCAGTCGTGGGCGGCCCCGGTTCGCGGGGCGGCGCCGCCGACGAGGCGGGACACCAGGGCGGAAACCACCTCGTCGACGTCGAAGCCGGCGTCGATCGACGTGGTGAGCAGGTCGAGCAGCAACCCGTCCACCGCATAGTGGAGCAGGGCGATCTCGAACGCGCCACCCGGTAACCCGGCGGCGGCGTGGAACGCGACGTCGTCGGCGTACCCCCGGCGGAGCACCTCGGCCAGGCCCCGGCCCAGCTCGGGGTGGCGGGCCGCCTCCAGCCGCAGCTCGATCAGCGCCCGGGTGACGTACGGCTCGCGGGTGGTGCGTTCGACGATGTAGCGGACGTAGTCGGTGGTGAGGTCGATCGACGGGTCGCGGGCGGCGAGCCGGGCGAGGACGGCCTCGTCGGGGGCGTACCGCTCGAAGACCCGCTCGCCGAGCGCGCCGAGCAACGCCTCGCGGGTCGGGAAGTAGTTGGAGGCGGTGCCGGTGGGCACGCCCGCCTCGGCGTCGACGGCGCGGTGCGTGAGGCCCCGCGCCCCGGCGGCGGCGAGCACGCGCAGCCCGGCGTCGGCGAGCAGGGCGCGTCGTTGCGGGTTCCGGGCCATGCCGAACACCCTAGCAACAACCACGACAGGTGTAGTACGTTCCAACCACGACAGCAGTAGTGGTTGATGGGAGTCCCCTTGCGCAAGCTCGTGTACTACGTGGCCAGCACCCTCGACGGCTTCATCGCCGCCCCCGACGGGTCCTACGACTTCTTCCCCCTGGAACCGGACGTGGCCGCCCACCTCACCGCCGGATGGCCGCAGACCTTCCCCACGTTCAGCCACCCGCAGCTCGGCATCGACCGGCCCACCGGCCGCTTCGACGCGGTGCTGATGGGGCGTGCCACCTACGATCCGGCGCTGCGCGTCGGCGTCACCAGCCCGTACGCCCACCTGCGGCAGTACGTCTTCTCCCGGTCGCTGCCGCCGTCGGCCGACCCCGGGCTGGAGGTCGTCGCCGGCGACCCGGTGGCCTTCGTCCGCGAGCTGAAGGGGCGACCCGGGGGCGACATCTGGCTCTGCGGTGGCGGGGACCTCGCCGGGCAGCTCCTGCCCGAGGTGGACGAACTCGTCGTCAAGCTGCACCCGATCGTGGCCGGCAGCGGCATCCCGCTGGCCGCCCGGGGCTTCGCGGCGCACCGGTTCACGCTGACCGGCACGCGGTCGTTCGACAGCGGCCTGGTCCTCCTGCACTACGCCGCCGAGCCGGCCCCGTCGTCGGCGTCGACCGGCGCAGCGGACCCGGCGGCAGCGGACCGGGCGGGCGTCACTGCGGAGGGCGTCACTGCGGAGGGCGTCACTGCGGAGGGCGCGCCGGGGCGGTGAGGAACGGCAGCACGGCGGCCGGCAGCGCGGGCGAGTCGAGCATCTCGTAGTGGGTCAGCCCCGGCAGGACGGCCAGCCGCGACGCGGGACGGTCGCTGCCGTCCCAGCCGGCGTCGCGGTGGCCGCCGCCGAGCAGCCCGAAGAACTCCGCCACGTGGCTGGTCGGGACCGAGTCGGCGTCGGCGAAGACCAGCAGGGTCGGGTTGGCCAGGGCGGCGACCTGCGCCGACCAGTCGTAGTCGCGGCGCAGCAGCTCCCCCGTCTTCGCCCACAGCGCCGGCCAGTCCTGCGGGCGGGGGGCGATCCGGGCGTACAGCTCGTGCGGCGGGGTGCCCCGCATCCGCTCCCCCGTCGCCGCGTCCTGGGCCGCCATCGCGGCCAGCACCTGCGGATACCACCCCCCGCTGCGGCACGGCGCGGAGACCACCACGAGGCGGCGCACCAGCGCGGGATGCTGGATCGCCAGGCGCAGCGCCACCCCGCCGCCCAGCGAATAGCCCAGCACGTCGGCCTCGCCGAGGCCCAGGTGGCGGATCAGCGCGGCGACGTCGTCGGCCATCGACTCGAACCGCAGGGGACGGTCGACGTCGGCGGTGCGGCCGTGCCCCTGGAGGTCGACCGTCACCACCCGCCGCCGGCCGGCGAACGCCGGCAGGAGCGGGGCGAACGACTCCGCCGCGCCGTATCCCCCGTGCAGCAGCACCAGCGGGCGGCCCGAGCCGTGCGCCTCGTGCCACAGCCGCAGGCCGTTGACCTCCGTGTAGCTCACCCCGGGCACCTCCGGCTCCGTCGACCGTCCCGCTTCCGATCCAACCCCAGCGGTACGACGTTCCGGCCCGGAAACTTCTCCGGAGTTTTCTGTTGGCGGCCCGCCCCCTCGCCACTCCCACCGGTGTCAACGCACACACACCCTCGGCCGGATCGCCCGCCGAGCTTCTCTGAGAGGTCGAACAGCATGCGAGAAGGATCGAACCGGAGCCGGTGGACGCGTCGCACGACCGCCGTGGGCGGGGCGGCGCTGAGCGCGCTCGTGCTCGGCCAACTGGCCCTCACCGGGCCCGTGGCGGCGGTGCCCGGCCTGAGCATCAGGACGACGACCGGCCCCAGCAACTCCGTCGCGAAGTCGCAGAGCGCGACCTGCCCGACGGGCACCACGGTCATCGGCGGCGGCGGGGCGATCACCGGCTCCGGTCTCGGGCAGGTCGGCATGGACATCATGCTGCCGCTGGCCGGCGGAAGCGCGTACTCGGTGACCGGCCGCGAGGACGAGAACGGCGTCGCCGGCAACTGGGCGGTCACCGCGAGCACGCTGTGCGCCCCCGCCCCCAGCGGCCTGGTGACCGTCTCCGGCAGCTCCGCGCCCAGCTTCGGCACGTCCAACTGGTTCGAGAAGTCCTGCCCCGCCGGCAAGCACGCCATCGGGGTCGGCGGCGCGGTCGTCGGGGCGTCCAACAGCGAGGTGATCCTGGAGGACCTGCGCATCCAGCAGAACAGTGTCGTGGTGGCCGGCGTCGAGGACGGCACCGGCTTCGCCGGCAGCTGGTGGCTCGACGCCACCGCGATCTGCGCCGATCCGCTCCCCGGCGAGCAGCGCGTCGTCGACGACAGCTCCTACAGCTCCGCCGCCGTCCAGTCGGTGGTGGCCACCTGCCCGGCCGGGACCCGGGTGCACGGGGTCGGCGGCGAGATCCTCGGCGGCGAGGGCCAGGTGCGCCTGACCGAGATGCGGGCCACCTCCTCGACCGCGGTGACCGTCCGGGCCATGGAGGACGAGAACGGCTTCAGCAGCAACTGGAAGGTGCGCGCGTACGCGGTCTGCGCGAACTGACCCGCCCGCGGCGGGCCGCCGGTCTCACCCCCGGCGGCCCGCGCCGTCGCGGCGGCGGGCGTAAACCGCTTGCCGTACGCCGGGGGCGCGGCAAGATGACGGTGGAGTCGCCGCGTGACTTCGTCCACAAACCGGGGAGCATCAGCAATGGCGGACAAGGCGTATCAGGTCATCGTGCGCGGCAGGTTCGCGCCGCTCGACGCCGGGCAACGGGCCGCGCTGCTCGCCCGCGCCGACGAGCACGACGTGTTCGCGGCGCGGTTCACGGAGGAGGGCACGGTGACCTACGAACGCTCCCTGCTCGGGTTCACCTTCCGCTGCGTCGTCCGGGCCACGGCGGAGGACGCAGCGGAAGTGGTGACCGGCCGGGCGGAGGCGCTGGCCGCAGCCGCCGTGCGCGGGCTGGGCGCCGACCACGGCGACCTCACGTCGGTGGCGACGGACCTCGACAGCATCAAGGTCCGCCCCCGGGGACGCTGACAAGAACGACAGCGGGCCGGCTGCCTCTCGGCGCCCCGCCCGCCTTACGAGCCCGCCCGCTCCGAGGTCACCGGGGCGGTGAAGAACTCGGCGAGCGCGTCGACCAGGTGGCGCGGGGCACGGTTGAGCGCGTCGTGACCGGCGCGCGGCACCACCAGGGTGTGGGCGTGCGGCAGGGCTCCCGCCAGGGCCTCGTTGGTCGGACGGTAGTAGGGCGGCCCGGCCCCGCCGCAGGCCAGTAGCACCTCGGCGTCGACGCCGGCCCACTGCTCCGGCGGGCCGTCGTGGCGGAAGATCAGCGTCGTCTCGTCGAGAGTGGTGGGCAGCAGCTCGGCCATGGTGCGACCGATGGGCGTACGGATGAACAGCCGGCACATGGCGACCTGCAGGCCCAGCGGCAGGCGCGACGTGGCGGACTGGGTGTTGAGGCCGGCACCGGTGAGAGCCATGGCGCGGGCGAGGTCTCCGGCCCGCGCCGCGTCCCGGGCGGCCGGCAGCCACGCGGCCGGGAACAGGCCGTCGACCTGGACCGCCGCGTCGTAGAGGGCGAGCCGGCCGATCGGCAGGCGCCGCGCGGCGGCCCGCAGGGCGATGAAGCCGCCGCCGCTGTGGCCGATGACGTTGCGGGCCCCGGTGTGGGTCAGCAGCGCCGCGAGATCGTCGATGTCCTGCTCGCCGTCGTAGGGCTCGGCGCGCGCGGCCGCGTCGGCCCGCCCCCGGCGGTTGTAGAGGTGCACGGTGAGACGGTCGGCCAGCCGGATGGCCAGGCGTCGGTAGATCTCGATGGTGACACCGCCGCCGTGCACGACGACGATGCCCGGCCCAGCACCGATGGAGTGGAGCACGATCCCGGCCCCGTCGGCTGCGGGCACCCGTTGCACGGTCCAACCCTGTTCCACGTCACCCTCCCCTAAACCGCGAACGGCGTTCGCAGTTTAGAGTGTAGCGGTGACCTCATCCGCCGAACCAGTGCGGCCGTCGATCTGGTCCCGCCCGGCCCGGGGCACGCGGGGCCCGGCACCGACGCACACCCGGGACGAGATCGTGGCCGCCGCGATCGCGATGGCGGACGCCGACGGCCTCGGCGCGGTCTCGATGCGGGCCGTCGCCACCGCGCTCGACACCGGCGCCGGATCGCTCTACCGCTACCTGACCTCCCGCGACGACCTGCTCGACCTGATGGCCGACCGGGCGGCGGGAGAGCTGCGCCCCTACCCGGAGGCCACCGGCGACTGGCTGGACGCGATGCTGCACATCGCCCGCCGGCAGCTGGAGCTGCACCGCAGGCACCGGTGGCTGGTGGAGATCCTGCCCCGGCCGACCGCCTTCGGCCCGGAGAGCCTGGCCTTCTTCGACCACTGCCTGGGGGCCCTGCGGCCGGTGCCGGCCGCGACCACCACCAAGTTCGAGGCGATCGCGATGACGACCGGCGTGGTGTCGCTCTTCGCGCGCAGCGAAGCCGCCGGCCCACCGGCCCGCTTCGACGGGATCGACCTGGCGGCGTTCCCCAACCTGGCCTCCGCCCTCACCGCGCCGCAGGCGCCACCGGCGCAGCGCGATCTGTTCGAGGCGACCGTGCGCGGCGTCCTGCGCGGACTGCTCGGCGACGCCGGGTGAGACCCGAGGGGCAGCCCGGAGGCTGAGCCGGGGCGCAGCGGGCCGCCGGTCCGTCGCCGACTGGCTTGCCGCGCCATCGATAAAGCCCTATGGTTACTGGAAAGCGCTTTCCGTAACAGGGTGTTCATGATTGAAAGGCGGATCAGATGAAACGCAAAGTCGCTACCCGGTGGCTGGCCGGCGGTGCCACTGCGGTCGCAGGTGCCGTCGCCGCGCTGGCGCTGCAGGTCCCCCACGCCTCGGCCGCCACGAACCTGAGCATCGGCGCCGGCGCCGACGGCTCCAGCAAGGCCAGTGGCACCAGCTACGGCAACGTCATCGACGGCAACACCAGCACCTTCTGGTCGCCGAGCAGCTCCACCGGCACGATCTCGGTCAAGTGGGGCGGCGCCACCACGGTGTCCTCGGCCGTCATCGTGCAGGCCTCGGGCGGCGGCTCGATCAGCGGCTGGCAGCTCAAGAACCACGACACGGGCGCCGTCCTGGCCAGCGGCAGCAGCGCCCCGAGCACCATCAACTTCTCCTCGACGTCGCTGAAGAAGCTCTCCTTCGTCATCACCAGCGCGTCCGGCGCCCCGCGGATCGCCGAGTTCGAGACGTACTCCGGCGGCGGGTCGACCCCGACCACCAGCCCCACCAGCGGTCCGACGTCCGGCCCGACCAGCAACCCGGGCGCGCCGACCGGCGCGTGGCCGTCGTCGGCCGGCTCGGTGAGCATCTCGGGCACGGTCAACGTCTCCGGCACCTTCGACGGCGGGATGAAGACCTACTGCTGCATCGGTGACGGCGGGCAGGGCGAGTCGCAGGACCCGATGTTCAAGATCGCCAACGGCGGCACGCTGCAGAACGTCATCCTCGGTTCGCCCGCCGGCGACGGCGTGCACTGCGAGGGCACCTGCACGCTGCGCAACGTGTGGTGGAACGACATCGGTGAGGACGCCGCCACCTTCAAGCAGACCAACGGCGGCACCTCCTACGTCATCGGTGGCGGCGCGCGCAGCGGCAGCGACAAGACCTTCCAGCACAACGGCAACGGCACGGTCAACATCTCCGGCTTCTACCTCAAGGGGTCCGGCAAGCTGTACCGCGGCTGCGGCAACTGCACCACCTCGTACACCCGCCACGTGCGTATCGACAACGTCCTCGTCGACGACATCGACATGCTGGCCGGCATCAACAGCAACTGGAACGACACCGCGACGATCACCCGCGTGGTCGTCATCGGCTCGGCCACCATCTGCGGCAAGTACCAGGGTGTGCCCAAGGGCAGCGAACCCAGCTACCTCGGTGAGGGCTGGAACGACGCCAACTGCAAGGTCAACAGAAGTGACGTCACCTTCCGGTAGTCACTGCCAGCGGCCGGGGTCTCGATCTTCGGAAGAGTTTCCGCGCTGGTGGTGATGGGTGGGCGCGGCAGGTTTCGAACCTGCGACCCCTCGCTTGTAAGGCGAGTGCTCTCCCACTGAGCTACGCGCCCCGAACGCCCGCACGGCGGGCCGGAGTCCGGCAAGCTTACCCTGCCGACTCCGGCCCGCCGCGCCGGTGTGCCCGTGGTGGGATCAGGCGGCGACGGCGTCGGCCAGCGCCTTGCGCCAGCCCTGCTGGTCGCGTGCCTCGCCCGGCATGTTCATCTCGGCGAACCGGACGGCGCCGGCCTTGTCGATCACGAACGTGCCCCGGTTGGCGATGCCCGCGACGTCGTTGAAGACGCCGTACGCCTGGGCGACCGCACCGTGCGGCCAGAAGTCGGCCAGCAGCGGGAACTGGTAGCCCTCCTTCTCGGCCCAGATCTTGTGGGCGTAGACCGAGTCCACGCTCACGGTGAGCACCTGGACGTCGTCGTTGACGTACTCGTTGAGGTTGTCCCGCACCTCGCACAGCTCGCCCTGGCAGATGCCGGTGAAGGCGAGCGGGTAGAAGACCAGCAGCACGGTGCGCTTGCCGCGGAAGTCCGACAACCGGACCTCCTGGTTGTTCTGGTCCTTGAGCACGAAGTCCGGCGCCTCGGCGCCAACCTCGATCGGCATGCGAGCTCCTTGGGTCGATTCTGGAGGTGGCATCAGCCTGCCACACCCGAGGGCCGGGGCCACCGAGTGTGGCCGGCCCCACGGGCGGGGGGGCAGGTTCGGCTACTTCTTGGCCTTGGCGCCCCGGCGCAGCACGAGGCGGGCACCGCTCCAGTCCCGGCCGGCGTTGACCGTGGACGTCTGTTGCAGGCCCGCGGTGGGCGCGGACTCCGCGATCTCGCTCGGCTCGACGTGGCCCTCCCGCCCGGCCTTGGGGGTCAGCAGCCACACGACGCCGTTGTCGGCCAGCGGGCCGAGGGCGTCGACGAGCAGCTCGAAGAGGTCACCGTCGCCGTCGCGGTACCAGACCAGCACCGCGTCGACCACCTCGTCGGTGTCCTCGTCGACCAGCTCTCCACAGCGGTCGGTCAGGGCGTCCCGGAGATCCTGGTCGACGTCCTCGTCGTACCCCATCTCCATGACGACCATCCCCGGCTCGATACCGAACCGGTCCGCCAGGCTGCGTACCCCGTCGGCGGCCTGACCAGCGGTCGCGCTCACTGTCGCGTGCCTCCTCATCTCGTCCCTGCTCGCGGCGTCGCGGTGACGCCGTCAGGCAAAGTCCACACACTCGCGGCCCCCCGCGCAAGTGGCGCACCGGGTGGAACGGAATTTACCGTGCCAGCAGCGTACGGGCACCCTGGGTGATGGCATCCTCGGTGACCAGCACCGCACGCGCTGCCGGACCTAATGGTACAAACGAGTCAACTGAGGCCACCCGGCGTGCGGCACCGACGAACCCGCCGTCGACCAGCGCCGCGAGCACCCCCTCGCCGACCCCGCCGGAGCGGCGGGTCTCGTCCACGACCAGCACCCGGCCAGTCACCGACGCCTCCCGGACGATGTCCGCGACCGGCAGCGGGGCGATCCAGCGCAGGTCGACGACGCGGCTGCCGATCCCCTCGTCGGCGAGGGTGGCGGCCGCGCGCAGCGACATCGGCACCCCGTTACCGAACGTGACGATCGTGACGTCCTCGGCGGAGCCGACGCCGTACACCCGGGCCCGGCCGACCGGCGCGTGGCCGGCGGCCCACGCGCCCGGCCCGGCGTAGTCGGCCAGCCATTCGCCGTCGCCCTCCGTGTAGAGGTCGCGGGTGTGGTAGAGCGCGATCGGCTCCACCAGCACGCAGACGCTGCCGTCGACGGCCGCGCTCGCCAGGCAGGTACGCACCATCGCGGCGGCGTCGTCCGGCCGCGCCGGCACCGCGATCACCAGCCCGGGCACGTCCCGCAGCACGGCCAGGGAGTTGTCGTTGTGGAAGTGCCCGCCGAAGCCCTCCTGGTACGCCAGCCCCGGCACCCGCACCACCATCGGGTTGCGGAACGCCCCCGAGGAGAAGAACCGCATCGTCGCCGCCTCGCCGCGCAGCTGGTCCTCGGCGTTGTGCAGGTACGCCAGGTACTGGATCTCCGGCACCGGCAGCAGCCCGGCCAGCCCGGCGCCCAGCCCGAGCCCGAGGATCGACGTCTCGTCGAGCAGCGTGTCGAAGACCCGGGCCGCGCCGTACCGGTCGCGCAGGCCCTTCGTCACCCCGTACACCCCGCCCCTGGCGGCGACGTCCTCGCCGAAGACGACCATCCCGGGGTGGTCGAGCATACCGTCGGCGAGGGCGGCGTTGATGCTCTGCGCCAGGGTGAGCGGGCCGGCCGCCTCGGGCAGCCGGCCGCCCAACACGTCCGCGCGGGCCGCCGCGCCGGGCCCGCCGGCCCGGGTCGCCGCGTCGGCGACCGCGCGGGCCACCCGGGCCGGGCGGCGGGGCGCGGTCTCGGCGACCACCTCGGCCGCGGAGGCGAGTTTCGGTTCGCCGAGCACCTCCTCGGCGATGCGGCGTACCTGCCAGCCGCGCTCGTCGTAGCGGGCCAGCAGCTCGTCGGTCGTGGCGACGCCCGCCGCCACGAGCAGCCGGGCGGTGGCCAGCAGCGGGTCCCGGTCCAGGTCCGCGGCGATCTCGCCGGAGCTGCGGTACGCGGCCTCGGCGTCCGCGCCGGCGTGCCCCATCAGCCGTACGGTGCTCAGGTGCAGCACGGCCGGCCGCCGGTGCCGGCGCACCCAGCCGGCCGCCTCCACGGCCGCCTCGTACGCCTGCACGGGGTCGGTGCCGTCGGCGGAGAAGTAGCGGATGCCCGGCTTGGACCGCAGGGTCGCCTCCACCCAGCCCTTCGGGGACCGGACGCTGATGCCGAGCCCGTTGTCCTCGCAGACGAAGAGCACCGGGATGCGCAGGCCGGTGTGGTCGTACCAGCCGGCGGTGTTGAACGCGGCGGTGGCGCTGGCGTGGTTGACCGAGGCGTCGCCGAACGAGCAGACCACGATGGCGTCCGGCGGCCACGGCGAGCGGGGCGGCTGCCCGACGTCGCCGAGCGGGTCCGCGCCGGCCCGCCGCCCGGCCGGGTCGCGGCGGCGCAGCCGTTCCAGGGCCAGCCCCGCGCCGACCGCCCGGGGCAGGTGCGAGGCGATGGTGGAGGTGGTCGGGACGATCGCGAGGTCGGCCCGGCCGAAGACCTTGTGCCGGCCCCCGGCGATCGGCTCCCGGGCCGAGGCGACCATCCCGCGCAGCACGTCCCGGGCGGCACCGGCGTACGCGTCCGCCCGCCCGGCCGCACCGTCGCGGCCCGCCGCCGGCCCGCCGGCCGTGCCGTCCGCGGCCTCGCCACCTGTCCCCGCCTCCGCCCCGGCCTCGACCTCGGCCGGGGTCCCGGCCGCGGGCGGCGTTCCCTCCGCGTCGGACGGCGTGGGTTCCGCCTCGGGCCCCGCGGGTGCCGCCTCGGGCGGCGCGGCCTGCGCCCCGGGCGTCGGCGCGTCGGTCTCCCCCTCCGGCCCGGGGAAGGCGACCTCCCCGGCGGCCTGGGCGGCGCGGAGGCAGTAGAACGCGCCCGAACGGTAGTGCAGCAGGGCCGGGTCGCCGGGGCGCAGCGCGGCGGCGACCGCGGCGTTGCCCTCGTGGCCGGCGGAGCCGATGGTGTAGAAGCCCTCGCCGAAGCTGCGCAGCCACCGCCCGGCGAGGTCCAGCTGCCGGCTGGTGACCTGGGCGTCGAAGAGGTCCAGCAGTTGCGCCCCGGTCAGCGGCGCGCCGTCGTGGACCCGCTCGGCCGGGTCACGTCGCCGGGGTGCGGCGGCGAGCCCGGCGAGGGCCTCCCGGAACCGGTCGTCGAGATCTTGCGGGGTGGTCACGTCCGACAGCATTACCGACGCGGCGGCCGGTCGCCCACTCAGACACGTCCGCCCGGGGCGGGTCACCGTCGCCGCCGGCCCCGGCGGCGCGTCACCGCGAGGCGCGCTCCCCTGGGCAGTCGCCGTCGGCGACCTTCCACACCAGCTCGTGCAGGGTGGCCAGCTCGGTGTCGGTGAGCCCGGCGAGGAGTCGGGAGTCCGACATCACCCGCTCGACGCGGTCGCGCATCCGCCGGCCCGCCTCGGTGACCACGAGGGTCTTCTGCCGCCGGTCGGTCGGGTCGGCCCGGCGCTCCACGAGGCCCGCCTGCTCCAGCTTGTCGACCAGGGTGGTGACGTTGGAACGGTCGCAGCGCAGCTGGTCGGCCAGGTCGCGGGCCGGCAGCGGGCGGTCCGGGTCCAGCACGTGCAGCGCCCGGGCGACGGCCGGGGTCAGGCCCAGCCCGGCCACCCCGGCCTCCTGCCGGTGCCGGATGGCCGAGGCGACGTGCATGATCCGGCGTACGGCGGCACCGGCCAGGTCGACGCGGCCACCCGAGGGAGGCCCCGCCTCGGTGGGGATGCGCTGCGCCATGCCGCAATCGTACGCCCAGCGCAACTGTTGACCACCTCCATCAGTTTGGCCGCCCGACCGCCCGGCGGGTGTTAACAGGGGGCCCTTGTTCGACAAAAGGCGATAACAAGGGGCCCTTCCTTTCACCTCACGGCCATCGGCGGGCGCGACGCTCCCCGGAGTCGAACAACACGGACTCTGGGGAGGAAACCGTGACACTGTCCCGACGTACGATCCTGCTCTCCGGCGCGGCGGTCGGCGCGGTGGCCGGGCTGCCCGTGGCGGCCGGCGCGGCGGCGGCCCGCCCGCTGCGGCAGGACCCGTTCACCCTCGGGGTGGCCTCCGGCGACCCGGACCACGAGGGTTTCGTGCTGTGGACGCGGCTGGCCCCGCAGCCCCTCGCGGAGGACGGCCTGGGCGGCATGCCGGCGCGGCCGGTGGCGGTGACCTGGGAGGTCGCCGCCGACGAGGGGCTGCGGCACGTGGTGCGGCGCGGCATGGCGCAGGCCCGACCCGAGTCGGCGCACAGCGTGCACGTGGAGCTGGGCGGGCTGCTGCCGGGCCGGGAGTACTTCTACCGGTTCCGGGCCGAGGGGTACGCGTCCCCGGTCGGGCGCACCCGCACCGCGCCGGCGCCGGGGACCCTGCCGTCGGCCCTGGCGATGGGCTTCGTCTCCTGCTCGCAGTACGAGCACGGGTACTTCACCGCGTACCGGCGGCTGGCCGAGACCGAGCCGGAGCTGATCCTGCACCTGGGCGACTACCAGTACGAGTACGAGAAGGGCACGTACACGGTGCCGGGCGGGAACCCGCGCGACCACGAGGGCCCGGAGACCCGGACGCTGGCGAACTACCGGCAGCGGCACGCCCAGTACAAGACCGACACCGACCTGCAGGTGGCGCACGCGGTAGCCCCCTGGGTGGTGGTCTTCGACGACCACGAGGTGGAGAACAACTGGGCCGACGAGGTGCCGGAGGCCCCCGACCCGGACTTCCTCGCCCGGCGGGCGGCGGCGTTCCAGGCGTACTACGAGAACATGCCGCTGCGGCGGACCTCGCTGCCGCGCGGCATCGACATGCAGTTGTACCGGCGGGTGCGCTGGGGCCGGCTGGCCACGTTCCACATGCTCGACACCCGGCAGTACCGCGACGACCAGGCGTGCGGCGACGGATACAAGGAGTGCGCCGCGGCGGCCGACCCGGCCCGGTCGATCACGGGGGCGGAGCAGGAGGCGTGGCTGCTCGACGGGTTCCGCCGCTCCGACGCGCGCTGGGACATCCTGGGCCAGCAGGTCTTCTTCGCGCAGCGGGACAACAACTCGGGGCCGCTCACGGTCACCAGCATGGACGCCTGGGACGGGTACGTGGCCTCCCGGGACCGGATCACCCGGGGCTGGCTGGCCGCCGGGGTGCGCAACCCGGTGGTGCTCACCGGCGACGTGCACGCCCACTGGGCCAGCGACCTCAAGCTCGACTACGCCGACCCCACGTCGCGCACGGTCGGCAGCGAGCTGGTCTGCTCCTCGGTCACGTCGACCGGCGACGGCGCGGACTCGCCGACGGGCTCCCACCCGTGGTTCGCGTTCAACCCGCACCTGCGCTTCCAGAACAACCTCCGGGGGTACGTCCGCACGACGATCACCCCGGCGCAGCTGGCGGCCGACTTCGACGTGGTGCCGTACGTGAGCCGGCCGGACGCCCCGGCGTACACCCGGGCGACGTTCGTGATCGAGGACCGGGTGGCGGGCCTGCACCAGACGTACGACCGGCCGCCGGCACCGGCCGCGCGCACCGCCCCGGGGGCCGGGGCGGACCTGGGCCGGCAGACGGTGGAGGCGGAGACCCTGCGGCCCTGACCGGGCGGCCGGCGCGGGCCGACGCGCGGTCAGCGGCCGGCGCGCGGTCAGCGGCCGGCGCGCGGTCAGCCGGGCAGGAACGAGAAGCGGACCTTGCGGGTGGGGTTGTCGCCGTTGGTGTCGACCAGGCAGATGGACTGCCAGGTGCCGAGCGCGAGCCGCCCGTCGATCACCGGCAGGGTCGCGTACGGCGGGACGAGGCCGGGCAGCACGTGGTCGCGCCCGTGGCCGGGCGAGCCGTGCCGGTGCCGCCAGCGGTCGTCGGTGGGCAGCAGGTCGTCCAGCGCCCGGAGCAGGTCGTCGTCGGAGCCGGCCCCGGTCTCGATGACGGCGAGCCCGGCGGTGGCGTGCGGCACGAAGACGTGCAGCAGGCCGTCGCCGGCGCCGGAGACGAACCGTTCCGCCTCGGCGGTGATGTCCCGGACGGTCGGTCGGGAGCCGGTCTGGACGGTGATCACCTCGGTGCGCATACGGCGCATTCTGCCGCCGGAACCCGGGGCCTGTCAGCCGGGACCCGGGTCGCGGCCGGGCTTTCGTCAGCCGGGAGCCGGCCGGGCCTGCCTCAGCCGGGACCCGGGTCGCCGGACCAGCCGGTGCCGGCGTCGCCGGCGTGGAAGTCGGCACCGGGCTGGCCCGCGCCCGCGCCGTACGCGCCGGAGCCGTACGAGGCGGCGGGGTCGCCGGTGGTGGTGGCGTAGCCGTAGCGGGCGCTCCGGCCGCCGGTGCGGTTGAGCAGCACCAGGCCCGCGGCGAGCAGGGCCAGGCCGAGCAGCCCCACGGGGGCGGCGTCGAGTCGGCCGCCGGCGAGGCCGAGCACCGACAGCAGCAGGGTGAGCGCTCCGGCCAGCACGAGTGCGCTCGCCACGGCTCGCAGCATCGTCATGGGTCGACGGTAGGAGATGGCCGCAAGCAGCCATAAGTTACCGACGGGTACCTGTGTTGAGCGTCGCGTCTGGGGGAGGCAGACGTGACGAAAACCGTCGGTAGAAGGCAGGATGAACGTCTAGAGACCTATCCCACACACAACCGAGGGAACGCCTGTGGCCACGGAACGCAAGCGCCCGGTGATCACCGCCGGTCTGCCGAGCCAGCTTCCGGACATCGACCCCGAAGAGACCGGCGAATGGGTCGAGTCGCTGGACGGTGTCATCGACGAGCGCGGAACCAAACGCGCCCGGTACGTGATGCTGCGCCTGCTGGAGCGCGCGCGGGAGCGTCAGGTCGGGGTGCCGTCGCTGACCACCACCGACTACATCAACACCATCCCGCCGGAGCGCGAGCCGTGGTTCCCGGGTGACGAGCACATCGAGCGGCGGATCCGGGCGTACATCCGGTGGAACGCGGCGATGCTGGTGCACCGCGCGCAGCGCCCCGAGATCGGCGTCGGCGGGCACATCTCGACGTTCGCCAGCTCCGCGTCGCTCTACGAGGTGGGCTTCAACCACTTCTTCCGGGGCAAGGACCACCCGGGCGGCGGCGACCACATCTTCTACCAGGGTCACGCCTCGCCGGGCATGTACGCGCGGGCGTTCCTGGAGGGGCGGCTGAGCGAGAACCAGCTCGACGGGTTCCGCCAGGAGCTGTCCCACCCGGGCGGCGGGCTGCCGTCGTACCCGCACCCGCGGCTGATGCCGGACTTCTGGGAGTTCCCGACCGTCTCGATGGGCCTCGGCCCGCTGAACGCGATCTACCAGGCCCGGTTCAACCGCTACCTGCACCACCGGGGCATCAAGGACACCTCGCAGCAGCACGTGTGGGCGTTCCTCGGCGACGGCGAGATGGACGAGGTCGAGTCGCTCGGCGCGATCGGCGTGGCCGCCCGCGAGGAGCTGGACAACCTCACCTTCGTGATCAACTGCAACCTGCAGCGGCTCGACGGGCCGGTCCGGGGCAACGGCAAGGTCATGCAGGAGCTGGAGGCGTTCTTCCGGGGCGCCGGCTGGAACGTCATCAAGGTGGTCTGGGGCCGCGAGTGGGACCCGCTGCTCGCCGCCGACACCGACGGCGCGCTGGTCAACCTGATGAACAGCACGCCCGACGGTGACTACCAGACCTACAAGGCGGAGTCCGGGGCGTACGTGCGGGAGCACTTCTTCGGCCGCGACGCGCGCACCCGCAAGATGGTCGAGGGGCTCACCGACGACGAGATCTGGAACCTCAAGCGGGGCGGGCACGACTACCGCAAGCTCTACGCGGCCTACAAGGCGGCGATGGAGCACACCGGCCAGCCGACGGTGATCCTGGCCAAGACGATCAAGGGCTGGACGCTCGGCTCGCACTTCGAGGGCCGCAACGCCACGCACCAGATGAAGAAGCTGACGCTGGACGACCTGAAGCTCTTCCGCGACCGGCTCTACCTGGACATCTCGGACTCCACGCTGGAGGAGAACCCCTACCTCCCGCCGTACTTCACCCCGGGCGAGAAGTCCGAGGAGATCGCCTACCTGCGGGAGCGCCGGGAGCAGCTCGGCGGCTACCTCCCGTCGCGGCGGACCGCCGGCCGGACGCTGGCGATCCCGGGCAGCGAGCGGTTCTCCGACGTCAAGCGGGGCTCGGGCAAGCAGAAGGTGGCCACCACGATGGCCTTCGTCCGCCTGCTCAAGGACATCATGAAGGACAAGGAGTTCGGCAAGCGCTGGGTGCCGATCATCCCGGACGAGGCCCGCACGTTCGGCATGGACTCGCTCTTCCCGACGGCGAAGATCTACTCGCCGCACGGCCAGCGCTACACCTCGGTCGACCGGGAGCTGTTCCTGTCGTACAAGGAGGCGACGACCGGTCAGATCCTGCACGAGGGGATCAACGAGGCGGGCTCGGTGGCCTCGTTCACCGCCGCCGGCACCGCGTACGCCACGCACGGCGAGCCGATGATCCCGCTGTACATCTTCTACTCGATGTTCGGCTTCCAGCGCACCGGCGACGGGTTCTGGGCGGCGGCCGACCAGATGGCGCGGGGCTTCGTGCTCGGCGCGACCGCCGGGCGCACCACGCTCAACGGTGAGGGCCTCCAGCACGAGGACGGCCACTCGCTGCTGCTCGCCGCCACCAACCCGGCGGTGGTCGCCTACGACGCGGCGTTCGCGTTCGAGCTGGCGCACATCATGGAGAACGGCCTGCACCGGATGTACGGCGAGCAGCCGGAGAACATCTTCTACTACCTGACTGTCTACAACGAGCCGATCCACCAGCCGGCCGAGCCGGCCGACGTGGACGTCGAGGGGCTGCTCAAGGGCATCTACCGCTACTCCCCAGCCCCGAAGGTCGAGGGCGACGGGCCGAGGGCCAACATCCTGGCCTCCGGCACGGGCATGCAGTGGGCGCTCAAGGCGCAGCAGCTGCTCGCCCAGGACTGGGGGGTGGCCGCCGACGTGTGGTCGGTGACCTCCTGGACGGAGCTGCGCCGCGACGCCGTGGAGTGCGAGGAGCACAACCTGCTCCACCCGGGCGCGGAGCAGCGGGTGCCGTACATCCAGCGGAAGCTGGCCGACGCCGACGGGCCGAAGGTCGCGGTCAGCGACTGGATGCGCGCCGTACCGGACCTGATCGCCCGCTGGGTACCGGGCGACTACACCTCGCTCGGCACCGACGGGTTCGGCATGTCCGACACCCGGCACGCGCTGCGCCGGCACTTCCACGTCGACGCCGAGTCGGTGACGGTCGCGACGCTGCGGCAGCTCGCCCTGCGCGGCGCGGTGCCGGCGCAGGTCCCGGCCGAGGCGGCGAAGAAGTACGCCATCGACGACGTCAACGCGGCACCGGTCGGCGAGACCGGCGGCGACAGCTAGGTCGCGGCAGCGACCCGAGGGGCCCGGCGCGGAGCGCCGGGCCCCTCGGCGTGTCGGGGACGATATGACCCGACCGGTATCCCCCACCACCTTGTCCCGACCACCGAGGCGCAACCATCCTTCTCGATAAAATCGCTGACGGTAGGAGACGCCATGCGAGTCGTCCGAATCGGAGTCGCCCTGGCGGTCGGCGCCCTCGCGGCGTCACTGCTCGGGTCGGGCCAACCCCTGGTCGCGCACTCGCCGGACACCCCGGCCGGGCGCGCCTCGGCGCAGGAGTTCATGGCCCAGCGGGAGCCGACCCACCGGTTGGCGGCCCAGGCGGCGGCGACCTGCACCAACGGTCAGGCCGCCGGCTACCCCTGCCGCAACGTTGACCTGCTGTCGTTCCTGCCGCTGGCCGACATCGGCGGCAGCCAGGCCAACGACATCTGGGGCTGGACCGACAGCCTGACCGGCCGGGAGTACGCGCTGGTGGGGCGGCGCAACGGCACCTCGTTCGTCGACGTGTCCAACCCGACGGCCCCCGTGTACCTGGGCAACCTGCCCGCCTACCAGAACCGCACCGCGATCTGGCGCGACATCAAGGTCTACCGCGACCACGCGTACGTGGTGGCCGACGTGTCGGGCCACGGGATGCAGGTGTTCGACCTGACCCGGCTGCGCGGCGTCACCGCCCCGCAGACCTGGACGGCGGACGCGCGGTACGGCCAGTTCGGCAACGCGCACAACATCGCCATCAACGAGGAGACCGGGTACGCGTACGCGGTCGGCACGAACACGTGCAGCGGCGGGCTGCACATGATCGACATCCGGACGCCGAAGTCGCCGGCCTCGGCCGGCTGCGTCAGCACCGACGGATACACCCACGACACCCAGTGCGTGGTCTACCGGGGCCCGGACACCGCCTACACCGGGCGGGAGATCTGCGTGAACTCCAACGAGGACACCGTGACCGTGGTGGACGTGACCACCAAGTCGGCGCCGCGGCAGCTCTCCCGCATCGGTTACACCGGGCGGGCGTACACCCACCAGGGGTGGTTCACCGGGGACCAGCGGTACTTCCTCCTCGACGACGAGCTGGACGAGTCCCGGCGCGGGGTGAACACCCAGACGTACCTGTGGGACCTGGCCGACCTCGACGCGCCCCGGCACATCGGCACCTACAGCGCGCCCGCCGGGGTGACTGCCACCGACCACAACCAGTACGTCAAGGGCAAATACAGCTACCAGGCCAACTACCGGGCGGGGTTGCGCATCCTGGACCTGGCCGAGGTGGCCAGTGGGCGGGCGACCGAGGCCGGCTACTTCGACATCTACCCGTCGAGCAACAGCAACTCGATGAACGGGGCGTGGAGCACATACCCGTACTTCCCCAGCGGGATCATCGTGGTCAGCGGCATCGAGCAGGGCCTCTTCGTCCTCGCGCCCCGGCTGCCGTGACGACGACGCAACGCCGGCTGGTCCTGCTGGGGGCGCCCCCACCCGGGCGTCCCCGGCAGGGGGACGCACAGGCCCCACCCCCGGCCGGTCGGGCCGCCCGGGCCGTGGCGGCGGGGCTGATCCTCGCCCTCACCCTCGCGGTCGGCTTCGCGGCGGGCCGGTTCGGCGGCCCGCCCGCCACCGTACGGTCGGCGACGCCCGGTCCGGTCGGGCACGCCGACCACGAGCCAGCCGGGTTGCAGCTGTCCCGGGACGGCTACACCCTCGCCCTGGACACCACCACCCTGACCGCCGGCCGGGCCGGGAAGCTGGCGTTCCGGATCACCGACGCGGCGGGCCTGCCGGTGACCGCCTTCCAGCCCGTCCACGAACGGCTGATGCACCTGGTGCTGGTGTCGCGGGACCTGACCGACTACCAGCACGTGCACCCGGAGCTGGACGCGGACGGCACCTGGCGGGCGGCGGTCGGCCCGGCGGCTGCCGGGCCGTTGCGGGCGATCGCCGACTTCTGGCCGGTCGGCGCGGCGCGGCAGGTGACGCTCGGGGCGGACGTCGCGGTGCCCGGCCGGTACGCGCCGAGGCCGCCGGAACAACCCCAGGAGACCGTTGTCGTCGACGGGTACACCGTCACCCTCGACGGCGGCCTACGCCCGGGCGAGGCGAACCAGGTCCTGGTGTGGCTGGGGCGCGACGGCCGGCCGGTGAACGACCTGCAACCGCACCTGGGCGCGTACGGGCACCTGGTCGCGTTGCGCCACGGGGACCTGGCCTACCTGCACGTGCACCCGGCGGCGGCGAGCCGGCCGAGCTCCGTGGTGGCGTTCGGGATGCAGGTGCCCTCGGCGGGCACGTACCGCCTCTTCTTCGAGTTCCGGCACCTCGACGAGGTACACGTGGCCGCGTTCACGGTGACGGCCTGACGGCCCGCGCCGGGCAGTGTGACGGCGGTGGTCCGTCGCGCCCCTGGCCGGGACGGGTCGGGCCACCGCCGTCGCGGATGGCGCGGTGAGACGTGCCCCGCTCAGCCGACGGCGGCCAGGTCGGTCAGCCGGGCCAGCGAGTCCTCCAGGTCGGCGCCGACCCGCCGCAGCCCGAGCCGGAGGAGGGCGGCCTTGACCGGGCCGGCGGGCCAGCGTACGACGATGAGCCGCACGATGGTCCCGCCCTCCTCCTCGTCTGCGGTGAGCTGGACGTAGATCTCGGTGCGGGCCTCGGCTCGGGCACCGGCGCCCTTGGCGCGCTCCCGCCAGCCGATCAGGGTCGGCTCCTGGAAGGCGATCACCTCGGCCTCGTGCGCCGACCCGCGCCCGGCCTGGACCAGTTGTCGCCGGCCGAAGCCCTCCCCCGAGAGGACCTCCGCCGCGCGAACTCCCGCCAGCCAGGCCGGCAACTGCTCGGCCCGCTGCACGACTTCCCAGACCGCTTCCACCGGCGCCATCACGTGCGCACTGCGTTCCACGAGGATCATTTTCGTTCTTTCCCCCACTGAGGACATCCGCGATATTCGGCACTCTATGCGCTAAATCGGACGCAATCGGACAACTTTGGAAAAGACACGCCGAAAACCCTTGCGCCCCGATCGCCGCCGGCCTATGGCGCAAACTCCCGCCGCGGCCTAGAGTCCGAACACGTTTCACGTTCGCTGGCTGCCTAGCCGGCATCGTGGGACGTCGCGCGTCCCGCGCCCGCGGACGCGCCGGCCCCTGCCGCCTGGAGAGCGCATGACCACCGAGCCGCTGCCCGAGTTCCCGGCCGGATTCCGCTGGGGAGTCTCCACCTCCGCGTACCAGATCGAGGGCGGGGCGACCGCCGCCGGCCGGGGGCCCTCCATCTGGGACACGTTCGCGCACACCCCCGGGCTGATCGCCGACGGCAGCACCGGCGACGTCGCCTGCGACCACTGGCACCGGCACGCCGAGGACGTCGCGCTGATGGCCGGGCTCGGGGTGTCGGCGTACCGGTTCTCGGTGGCCTGGCCCCGGGTCCAGCCGGGCGGCACCGGGCCCGCCAACGCCGCCGGCCTCGACTTCTACGACCGGCTCGTCGACGACCTGGCCGCCGCCGGGATCGACCCGGTCGCCACGCTCTACCACTGGGACCTGCCGCAGCCCCTCCAGGACGCCGGCGGCTGGCTGCACCGGGACACCGCCGCCCGGTTCGCCGAGTACGCCGACCTGGTCGCCGCCCGGCTCGGCGACCGGGTGAAGCTGTGGATCACCCTCAACGAGCCGTTCATCCACATGAGCCTCGGCTACGGCACCGGCGAGCACGCCCCCGGCCAGACGCTGCTGTTCGACGCGTTCCCGGCGGCCCACCACCAGCTCCTCGGGCACGGGCTGGCCGTCGCCGCGCTGCGCGCCCGCACCGGCAGCCCGATCGCCATCGCCAACAACTACTCGCCCGTGCGCCCGGCCGGCGACACCGACGCCGACCGGGCCGCCGCCGCCGCGTACGACGCGCTGCACAACCGGCTGTTCACCGACCCGCTGCTCGGCCTCGGCTACCCCGACCTGCTCGACCTCGACCCAAGGCTCGTGCGCGGCGACGACCTGGCCGTCATCGCCGCGCCGCTCGACGTGCTCGGCGTCAACTACTACAACCCCTCGGGGGTACGCGCGCCCGAGCCCGGCTCGCCGCTGCCGTTCGAGCTGGTGGAACTCGCCGGGTACCCGCGCACGGCCTTCGGCTGGCCGGTGGCCCCCGACGGGCTGCGCGAGCTGCTCACCGGCCTGCGCGACCGCTACGGCGACCGGCTGCCCCCGATCCAGGTCACCGAGAACGGCTGCGCCTACGACGACGTACCCGATGCCGACGGCCGGGTCCACGACCCGGACCGGATCGCCTACCTCGACGCCCACCTGCGCGCCCTGCGGGCGGCGATCGACGACGGCGTGGACGTCACGGGCTACTTCGTCTGGTCGCTGCTGGACAACTGGGAGTGGGCGGAGGGCTTCACCAAGCGCTTCGGCCTCGTGCACGTCGACTTCGGCACCGGGGCGCGCACGCCCAAGTCGTCGTACGCCTGGCTGCGCGACGCCGTGACGCGGCCCGGCACGGCCGCCGCCGCGCCCGCCGCCCGCCGCGTCACATCCGACGCGGAGTAGCGCCGTGACCACCGTCGACCCGACACCGGCGTCGCTGCCCGCCGCGCTCGCCGAGCCGACCGTCCCGGTGCGGCGGAGCTGGATCGCGCTGATCTTCGCGGCGAACCTCGGGGTGTGGATGGCCTTCTTCACCCCGATCCAGGTGCTGCTGCCCCAGCAGATCGAGCGGATCGCCCCGGGCGACAAGGAGGCCATGTTCGCCGTGGTCACCGGCCTCGGCGCGCTCGCCGCGGTGCTGGCCAACCCGCTCGCCGGGGCGCTGTCGGACCGCACCTGCCTGCGGGTGGGCGGCCGGGAGCTGGGCCGCCGGCACGTCTGGACGGCCGGCGGCGCGGTGCTCGGCGCGCTCGCCCTGGTGCTGCTGGCCCGGCAGGACACCATCGCCGGGGTCGCGGTCGGCTGGGTGGCCGCCCAGGTCTGCTTCAACGCGATGCTGGCCAGCCTCACCGCCGGCATCCCCGACCGGGTGCCGGTGCTGCAGCGCGGCGGCGTCTCCGGCTGGGTGGGCATCCCGCAGTCGCTGGGCCTGGTGCTCGGCGCGGTGCTGGTGACGGCGGTGGTGACCGGCAACGCCGCCGGGTACGCCACGATCGCGCTGGCCGTGCTGCTGCTGTCGCTGCCGTTCGCGCTGCTCACCGCCGACGACCCGCTGCCCCGGGCGCACCGGCCGCCGCTGCGGGTGGGCGCGCTGCTCGCCTCGATGTGGATCAGCCCGCGCCGGCACCCGGACTTCGCCTGGGCCTGGCTCACCCGGTTCCTGGTGCAGCTCGGCAACGCGCTGGGCACGCTGTACCTGCTGTACTTCCTCGCCGACGGGGTGCGCTATCCCGACCCCGAGGGCGGGCTGCTGGTGCTGATCCTGCTCTACACGCTCGGGATGATCCTCACCGCCGTGGTCTCCGGCCGGCTCTCCGACCGCTCGGGCCGGCGCAAGGTCTTCGTGATCACCTCCGGGCTGGTGATGGCCGTGGCCGCGCTGCTGCTGGCCGTCGCGCCGGTCTGGCCGACGGCGATGGTCGCGGCGGTGCTGCTCGGCGCGGGCTACGGCGTCTACCTGTCGGTGGACGCGGCGCTGATCACCGAGGTGCTGCCGGCGGCCACGAACCGGGCCAAGGACCTCGGGGTGATCAACATCGCGAACAGCGCGCCGCAGGTGCTCGGTCCGGCGCTGTCCGCCCCGATCGTGGTGCACCTGGGCGGCTACCCCACCCTGTACGCGGCCACCGCGGCGGTCACCCTGCTCGGCAGCGCGCTCGTCGTCAAGATCCGTGGCGTGGCGTGACGGGTGATGGCGTGACGGGTGATTGCAGGGGGCCCTTCCTATACAGAATGCGTTAACAAGGGGCCCCTCCTTAAACCTCTTCCCGGCGGCCGTAGGCTGGGGACGTGACGGTACGTGTACGCTTCGCCCCCTCCCCGACCGGAATGTTCCACGTCGGCGGCGCCCGCTCGGCCCTGCAGAACTGGATCTTCGCCAGGCAGCAGGGCGGGGTGTTCGTCCTCCGCGTCGAGGACACCGACGCGGCCCGCAACAGGCCCGAGTGGACCGAGGGCATCCTGTCGGCGCTGGACTGGATCGGCATCGCCCGGGGCAGCTACGAGGGCCCCTACTTCCAGTCGTCGTACGCCGCCGAGCACCGGGCCGCCGCGCAGCGGCTGCACGAGGGCGGCCGGGCGTACTACTGCGACTGCACCCGCGAGGCCGTGCAGGCGCGCACCGGCTCGCAGTACGCCGGCTACGACGGCTTCTGCCGCGACCGGGGCCTGCCGGCCGGCGAGGGGCGCGCGCTGCGGTTCCGCACCCCGGACACGGGCGAGACCATGGTGGTCGACCTGATCCGGGGCGAGCCGACGTTCGAGAACAGGCTGATCGAGGACTTCGTCATCGCCCGGGGCGACGGCTCCCCGGTGTTCCTGCTGGCCAACGTGGTCGACGACATGACCATGGGGATCACCCACGTGATCCGGGCCGAGGAGCACCTGCCCAACACGCCGAAGCAGCAGCTGCTGTGGGACGCGCTGGGCGTCAAGCCGCCGGTCTGGGCGCACGTGCCCGTGGTGGTCAACGAGAAGCGGCAGAAGCTGTCCAAGCGGCGCGACAAGGTCGCCCTGGAGGCGTACCGGGACGAGGGCTACCTCGCCGCCGCGATGCGCAACTACCTGATGCTGCTGGGCTGGGCCCCGTCGGGCGACCGGGAGATCGTGCCCTGGTCGGTGATCGAGGACGAGTTCCGGCTGGAGGAGGTCAACCCCTCCCCCGCATTCTTCGACGAGAAGAAGCTGCGCGCGTTCAACGGCGACTACATCCGGGCGCTGCCGGTCGACGAGTTCGTGGCCGCGTGCCGGCCGTGGCTGACCGGCACCGACACCATCGCCCCGCCGCCGTGGCAGCCGGCGGAGTTCGACGAGGCCGCGTTCGCCGCCGTCGCCCCGCTGGCCCAGACCCGCATCGCGGTGCTCAGCGAGATCGTGCCCAACGTCGACTTCCTCTTCCTGGCCTCGCCGAGCATCGAGGAGGCCGCGTGGGCGAAGGCGATGAAGGAGGGCGCGGCGGAGCTGCTCGACGCGACGGTCGCCGCGTACGAGGGGCTCGCGTCGTGGGACGCCGAGTCGCTGAAGGCGACGCTGGAGGCGGTCGGCGCGGAGCGCGGCCTCAAGCTCGGCAAGGCCCAGGCGCCCGTCCGGGTGGCGGTCACCGGCCGCACCGTCGGGCTGCCGCTGTTCGAGTCGCTGGAGGTGCTGGGTCGCGAGCGCACCCTCGCCCGGTTGCGCGCCGCCCGCCTGCGCCTGCCCTGATCGGGTACGCGACCGTAGGGGCCCGCCGGTGGACCGGCGGGCCCCTACGCGTCCTGCCCGGGGTCGGTCAGGTGCCGGCGCGACGGCGGCGCACGGCGAACCCGACGGCAGCGGCGGAGACCAGCAGCACGCCACCGCCCAGCGCCCAGAGCCAGCCGGGCGGGCCCCCGTCGGTCGACTCGCTGGCGGCCGGCACGGCGCTGCCGGCGCCCTCCGGGGTCGCGGCGGCCGACGACGGCGCGGCGGCGGACGGGGCGTCCGACGGTGGGACGGACTCCGGCGCGGCGGCCGACGGCGACGGGGACTCGGCCGGGGTGCCGGTGGTGAGGGTGAACCGCACCTCGCCCTTGATCGGGTGGCCGTCGGCGGATCCGAGCTGGTAGCCGACGATGTAGAGGCCGGCCTTGCCGGGCGCGAACGGGATCCGCACCCGCGTTCCGGAGAAGGTCGGCTCCCCGTCGAGGGCGGCCACATTGTCCGGCCCGGTGACTGTGATCTTCGTCGTACCCGGGTTCGGTTTCGCCAGGAACCGGAGCTCGATCAGCTCCGGCGCGGTGGCGATCCGCGCGCCGTTGGCCGGGTTGCTGCCGCTCAGTGAGTTGTGCGCGGCGGCCGGCGCAGCCGGGAGCACGAGCGACACACCGAACGCCACGCCGAGCACGGCCAACCAGGTACGCGCCACTCGTGGGAACCTGCCCCCCATGTACACCTCCGTAAAGGTACTATCCGCCCGCTGATCTACGGCCGATTGATTAGTCGAGCTGAGATCGCAGATAGTTCCAATTCCCGATCCAACAGCTGCAACCGATCGACGTTCTGCGCAGTCTTTCAGGTGGGCGCCCCGCCCTGTGGGCATGGTCACCGCCATCGACCGACCAACGCGTGACCTGCAGCGAAGCCATCCAAATCGAACGGGGCGAGGAGGCGGCGATGGTCCGACAGGTGAGGCGGCTGAGCCGGGCGGCAGCGGGAGCGCTGCTGGCGACGGCGCTGGCGACGGCAGTGGCGGGGCCGGCCCGGGCGGCCGGCACGGCCACGGGTCCGGCGACGACGGGTCCGGCGACGACGGGCGCGGCGCTGGCCGACGCGGCCGCCGCCGCCAGCGCGGCGCTGGCCCGCAAGGTGCCGAAGAAGACCCTCCCGGCCGGGGTGGACATCACCGGCGAGGGGCTGGCCGAGCCGCTGCGGCTACGGGCCACCGCCCACCCCGTCGAGGTGGTCGCGGTCGTCGACCAGGTGAGCTGGCTGGGCCCCACCGGGGCGGCCAGCGGGCCGAAGCCCGCCGACCTGGGTCCGAAGTACACGGTGGTGGTGCTGGTCGGGGAGATCGCCACCCAGACGTACGACCTCTACCCGCTGGCCAAGGGCGGCCCCCGGGTCTACCGGCCGGCGAAGCAGCCGGACCCGGCCCGCAAGGAGAAGGCCGGCTGGTTCCTCGGCCGGCTCAGCATGTCCGAGACGCTGCGGACGGTCGGGGTGCCGCTGGAGCGGCAGGTCGACACGGTCAGCGGCGGCGTCGGGGGCGGCGAGCGGGTGCTGCCCGACGATTCGCTGAACCCGGCCGGCGACATCGACGAGGCGCTCGACGAGTTGCAGCGGCTGCTGCTGCTCAACGTCGGGGTGATGCTGGTGATCACCCTCGGGCTGGCCGGGATCGCGCTGCTGATCCGCCGCCGTACCCGCTGACGGGCCCGGCCCCGTGCCGCTCGGCGCGGGGCCGACGTGCTCTCGGCACCGGCGGCGCGTGCTCTCCCCGCACCGGCGGCGCGGAGCTCAACACCAGCGGCGCGGCCTCAGCACCAGCGGCGCGGCGGGCGCTCCCGGCGCACGACCCGGTGCCGGGGGCGGACCGGGCCGTGCCGGTGCGCGCCGGCCCAGCCGGGCAGGTCGCTGCGGCAGGCAGCGGCCCGGCCGGACTCGTCGTCGGCGGGCGGCTCGGCGGCGCGCTGGCGGGGCACCGGGGCGTCCTCGTCGGCCGGCGCGGCGCCCCGGCCGCAGGTCGGTTCCACGGCCCGGCCGCAGGTCGGCTCGGCAGGATGGGTCGTCCCGGTGAGCCGGCGGGGATGCTTCGCCGCCGGCTCGTGGTGGCCCGGCCGGCAGGACTCCCCCTGGGCGCAGCCCGGCTCGGCCTCCCCGTGCGCCATCGGCGGTCTCCTCACGCTCTTCCTCGCCCGCCGGCCGGCCCCTGGCCCGCGTGCTCTGTCACCGTACTGGGGCGGGCGGACGCGCCGTGCGGCGCGTACCCCACCTCAGCGGCGGGGGCGGCGCGGGAAGATCGTCTCCCAGACCGGGAACGCGACCAGCCAGATCACCAGGGCGACGGTGAGGGTGCGGGCGAAGTCCCACAGGGCCCGGGTGCGTTCGGCGTCACCGACGAAGGCGATCGCCGCCACGAGCAACGCGCAGGCCACGGCCCAGCCGAGCAGGCCCTTGGCCCACTCCCGCCACTCGTGACGGGCGCGGGCCCAGCCGTGGCGCGGCGGCCGGACCGGCGGCGGGCCGCCGGCGAAGCGGTGGGCGAAGCGCTGGTCGGCCCAGCGGATCAGCGAGTGCCCGAAGGCCACCGAGAACCCGAGGTAGGCGGCGGCCAGGCCGTGGGTGGTGTCCGCGGTGGCCCCGCGCCGCAGGTCCAGCGCGGCCGCCGCGAGCAGCACCAGGTCGACCAGGGGTACGCAGACCAGCAGCGCCGCGCCGAGGCGGGGGCGACGCAGCGGGTAGCGGGCGACGAGTCCCGCCACGAGCAGCACCCAGAACCCGATCTCGCACCCGACGATGACCGCGACCAGCACGACGACCTCCCCTGTCCGTGGGTCCAGCGTGCCGCCCGCCGTGCGCCCCGCCCTCGACCCGGGCGACGAGATCCGGGTACGCCGAACGATGGACCGCGTCGGGGCGTACCTCCTTCGGGGGACGCGGCCTCGTGCCCTGGTCGGAGCCGGCGCGGCGGCGGGTGTGGTGGGATCGGAGGATGCGACTGCCGCCCTGGCTCCGGTCCGGCACCGCGGGGCGGGACGTGGCGCTGGCCGGCGTGGCCCTCGCGGGCGGGCTGGCGCTGCTCGGCCTCGGCACGCACCTGGCGATCACCCCGCGGCCCGGCGTGCCCACGGCGGCCTTCCTGCCGTCGCTGGTGGCCGTGTCGGCGGCGGTGGCCCTGCGGCGGGTGGCCACCCGCACGGGGCTGGCCCTCGGCACGGCGGCGCTCGGCGTCGACGTCGCGCTCGGCACCACCCTCGGCACCGCGCTGATCTACACCCAGGTGCTCTACGACTCCTGCGTGTACGGCCCGCCCCGGCTGTGGCGCTGGCTGCTGCGGGGCAGCGTGGCGCTGAGCCTGCTCGCCGCCGTCGGCGGGGTGGTGGCGTTCGGCCACTGGCGCGGGGTCGCGCTGGGCGTGCCGGTGGTGCTGGTCGGCGTCGTGCCGGTGCTGACCGGGATCAGCGTGCGGCAGTACCGGGACCAGGCGGCGGCCGAGCGGGCACGGGCCGCGGAGGAACGGGCCCGGGCCGAGCAGACCGCCCGGCTGGCCGAGCTGGACCGGCGCGAGGCGGTCCGCGCCGAGCGGTCCCGGATGGCCCGGGAGCTGCACGACGTGGTCGCCAACCATCTCGGCGCGGTGGCCATCCACGCCACCGCCGCGCTCACCGTCCCCGGGCTGGACCGGGAGCAGGTGGCCTCGTCACTGCGGGTCATCCGGGAGAACAGCGTGCAGGGCCTGGCGGAGATGCGGCAGCTCATCGGGCTGCTGCGGGAGCCCACGACGGGCGTCGGGCCCGCGCCGGACGACGCCGTGGATCCGGCCGAGGAGGCGACCCGGGTACGCCTCGCCGAGCTGGACCGCCTCGTGGGCCGGATGCGCGCCGCCGGGCTGGCCGTGCGGACCGAGGTGACCGGCGGGGCGCGTCCGCTGCCGGTGGGGGTGGACCTGGCGGCGTACCGGATCGTGCAGGAGTCGCTGACCAACGCGCTCAAGCACGGCGCGGGCGAAGCGGAGCTGGTCGTGACGTACGGGCCGACGGAGGTGGTGGTGGCCGTGGCGAACCCGCTGCGGGCGGGCGGCGCGGCGGCGCCCGGCGCGGGCGCCGGGCTGGTCGGGATGCGCGAGCGCGCGGTGCTGCTGGGCGGCGGCTTCACGGCGGGCCCGGCGGACGGGCGGTGGCGGGTCCGGGCACGGCTGCCCACCGGGGAGCCGGCGTGACCGGCCGGGCCACCCCCGGGCGGGCCGAGGCCGGGACGGACCCGGCGGGGCCGGTGGGTGCCGACGGGCGGGGCGACGGGCGTGCTGACGGGCGGGGCGGCGCGGCGGGGCCGGTGCGGGTGGTGCTCGCCGACGACCAGCCGGCGGTGCGGGCCGGACTGGCGCTGATCCTGGCCGCCGCGCCCGGCGTCGAGGTGGTCGGCGAGGCCGCCGACGGCGAGGCGGCGGTGCGGCTCTGCGCCGAACTGCGCCCGGACGTCGCCGTGCTGGACGTCCGGATGCCCCGGCTCGACGGCATCTCCGCCACCCGGGAGATCGTCGCCGGCCGGCTCGCCGACGTGCTCGTGCTGACCACCTTCGACCTCGACGAGTACGTCTTCGGCGCGCTGCGCGCCGGGGCGGCCGGCTTCCTGCTCAAGGACACCGACGCCGACGCCCTGGTCGCCGCCGTGCGCACCGTGGCCCGGGGCGAGGGGATCATCGCCCCGGCGGTGACCCGGCGGCTGATCAGCGCGTTCGCCGCCACCGCGCCGGGGGCGCCCGCCGCCACGCGGGCCGCGGTCGCCACGCTCACCGCGCGGGAACGCGACGTGCTGGCCTGCCTCGGGCTGGGCCTGTCCAACCAGCAGCTCGCCGACCGGCTGGCGATGGCGGAGAGCACCGCGAAGACCCACGTCAGCCGGGTGCTGGCGAAGCTCGACCTGCGCAGCCGCGTGCAGGCCGCGATCGTGGCCCAGGAGCTGTCCCTGCCCGCGCCGCCCCCGCCGCCGCCCGTCCCACCGCTTTCCCGCCGCGCCACCCGCCGGTGCCGCCGCCGGGTGGAGCGGGGTGAGCGGGGTACCCCTCTCTACCGGGGGCGTTAACAAGGGGCCCCTCCTTCTCTGCAAGGCTGGTGGGGTGAGCGAGCCGGGCGGGATCGAGCTGTCGGCCACGCTGCGCCGCATCGAGCGGGCGGCGGGGGCCCTGGCCACCGCCAGCGTGGCCCGGATGGACGAGACGCTGCCCTGGTTCCGGGCGCTGCCGGCCGACCAGCGGTCCTGGGTGATGCTGGTGGCCCAGGCCGGCGCGCGGTCGCTGGTGCAGTGGCTGCGCGACGGCGGCGGCACGGCGGACAGCACCCAGGAGGTCTCCGACGAGGTCTTCGCCACCGCCCCGCTGGCCCTGGCCCGCTCGATCAGCCTCCAGCAGACCGTGGCGTTGATCAAGGTGACGATCGACGTGGTCGAGGAGCAGGTGGGCACCCTCGCCGCCGAGGGCGAGGAGCAGCAGTTGCGGGAGGCGGTGCTGCGCTTCTCCCGCGAGATCGCCTTCGCCGCCGCCCGGGTCTACGCGCGGGCCGCCGAGTCGCGCGGCTCCTGGGACGCCCGGTTGCAGGCCCTGCTGGTCGACGCGCTGCTGCGCGGTGACTCCCCGGACGTGCTGGCCAGCCGGGGCGCGGCGCTGGGCTGGTCGGACGCGCCGCCGGTGGCGGTGGCGGTGGGCCGGTCCCCGGGCGGCGAGGTGGCCGCCGTGCTGCACACCGTCCACCGGCTGGCCCGGCGCGTCGGCGTCGAGGTGATCGGCGGGGTGCACGGCGACCGGCTGGTGATCGTGCTCGGCGGCGCGGCCGACCCGATGGCGGCGACGGGGAAACTGCTGCCCGCGTTCGGGGAGGGGCCGGTGGTGGTCGGGCCGGCGGTGCCGAGCCTCGACGAGGCGACGGACTCGGCCCGCGCCGCGCTCGCCGGCTACCGGGCGGCTCCCGCCTGGCCGACCGCGCCGCGCCCGGTGCCGGCCGGTGACCTGTTGCCCGAGCGGGCCCTCGCCGGGGACGCCGAGGCCCGCCGCCGGCTGCGCCACGACGTGTACGCGACGCTGGTCCGGGCGGGCGGCGAGCTGCTGGAGACCCTGGACGCCTTCTTCGCGGCCGGCGGCACGCTGGAGAGCGCGGCGCGGGCGCTGTTCGTGCACCCCAACACGGTGCGCTACCGGCTGCGGCGGATCGCCGACGTGACGGGGCTGTCGCCGCTGACCCCCCGGGACGCGTTCGCGTTGCAGGTGGCGCTGACCGTGGGGCGGCTCGACCCGGTGGTGCCCGTCGTGGCACCTCCGCCCATAACGCCATCAAACCGGCAAATCCCCGCAAAGAGATGATCACGGTCACCTATTTCTGTAGGGTTCCTCCAAAGGTTCTAGTGCGGTTTGGTTGCGGCCGGTAACAACGTGACCGGCGAGTATCCGGAAGAGTCATAGGCGTGCTCGCCGTACTCTCACCGGGGCAGGGTTCCCAGAAACCCGGCTTCCTGACACCGTGGCTCGACCTGACCGGCGCCGAGGCACGGCTGCGCTGGTGGTCGGCGCTGGCCGGCGTCGACCTGGTCCACCTGGGCACCACAGCCGGCGCGGAGGAGATCCAGGACACCGCCCGGACCCAGCCGCTGCTGGTCGCCGCGGCCCTGCTCGCCGCCGAACACCTGCCGATGCACGACGTCACCCTCACGGCCGGGCACAGCGTCGGCGAGTTGGGCGCGGCGGCGCTGGCCGGGGTCCTGCCGGCCGAGACCGCGATCACCCTCGCCGGGGTGCGCGGCCGGGAGATGGCCGCCGCCTGCGCGATCGAGCCGACCGGCATGGCCGCCGTGCTCGGCGGCGACACCGACGAGGTGCTCGCCGCCCTCGACAGGCACGGGCTGCACGCGGCCAACCGCAACGGCGCCGGCCAGATCGTGGCCGCCGGGTCGATCACCGGCTTGGACGCGCTCGTCGCCGAGCCGCCCACGAAGGCACGGGTCGTCCGGCTGAAGGTGGCCGGCGCGTTCCACACCCCGTACATGGCCCCCGCCGAGGCCGCCCTGGCCGGCGTGGCCGCCGGGATCACCCCGGCCCGCCCGGCCCGGATCCTGCTGTCCAACCTCGACGGCACGGCCGTCGACCACGGCCCGGAGCTGGTGCAGCGGCTGGTCCGCCAGGTCACCTCGCCCGTGCGGTGGGACCTGTGCATGCGCACCCTGGCCGACCTCGGCGTGACCGGGGTGGTCGAGCTGCCGCCGGCCGGCACCCTCGCCGGCCTGATCAAGCGGGAGCTCGCCGACGCGCTGCCCGAGATCGTCACCCTGAAGACGCCGGACGACCTGCCCGCCGCCCGCGACCTGATCGCCCGGCACGGCTCGGCCGCCCGCCCCACGCCGACCGCCCGGTTCCGGGTCGTGACGGCCCCCGCGCCGGGCGTCTTCCAGCCCGCCCAGGGGCTGACCGAGGGCCAGGCGCTGAAGATCGGCCAGGTCATCGGCCACGTCGTCACCGGGCGGGGCCCGGTCGAGGTGACCGCGCACGACGGCGGCCCGCTCACCGAGTGGCTCGCCCACCACGACGCCCCGGTCGCCCCGGGTCAACCGCTCGCCCGGATCGGGGGTCACTCATGACAGGTAGCCGGATTCTCGCCCTGGGGCACTACCAGCCCTCCCGGATCGTCACCAACGACGACATCGCGCAGTTCGTCGAGACCAACGACGAGTGGATCAGGGACCGCGTCGGCATCGCCAGCCGCCGCATCGCCGGCGACGAGACGGTGTCCGACATGGCCGCCGCCGCCGCCGGCAAGGCGCTGGCCAACTCCGGCCTCACCGCCGCCGACATCGACCTCGTCGTCGTCGCCACCTGCACCTCCATCGACCGCAGCCCGAACGTCGCCTGCCGGGTCGCCGCCAAGCTCGGCATCACCGCGCCCGGCGCGTACGACATCAACACCGCGTGCTCGGGCTTCGCGTACGCGCTGGGCACCGTCGACCACGCCATCCGGGCCGGGGCGTCGCGCAACGCGATCGTCATCGGCGCGGAGAAGCTCTCCGACTTCACCGACTGGACCGACCGCTCCACCTGCATCATCTTCGGCGACGGCGCCGGCGCCGCGGTGGTCACCGCCACCGCCGAGGGCGAGCCGGCCGGGGTCGGCCCGGTCGTCTGGGGCTCGGTGCCGGACAAGAGCGACGCCGTACGCATCGAGGGCTGGCGGCCGTACGTGAAGCAGGAGGGCCAGACGGTCTTCCGCTGGGCCACCACGGCGCTGGCCCCGCTGGCCCTGCAGGCGTGCGAGCGGGCCGGGGTCGCCCCGTCCGAGCTGGCCGCGTTCGTGCCGCACCAGGCCAACGGGCGGATCATCGACGGCATCGCCAAGCGGCTCGGCATCCCCGACGCGATCATCGCGAAGGACATCGTCGAGTCCGGCAACACCTCGGCGGCGAGCGTGCCGCTGGCCCTGTCCAAGCTCATCGAGCGGCGGGAGGTGCCCTCGGGCGCCCCGGTGCTGCTCTTCGGCTTCGGCGGCGGCCTGACCTACGCCGGTCAGGTCGTCCGCTGCCCCTGACGTCCGGCCCCCATCGGGGCCGTTCGCACGCCGCGCGGCACGCGCCGCCGGCGATTCCACACCCAGGAGAGGAACGCACCAACCATGACCCGTGACGAGATCACCGCCGGCCTCGCCGAGATCCTCGAAGAGGTTGCCGGGGTGAACCCGGACGACGTGGCCGAGGGCAAGTCCTTCACCGACGACCTCGACGTCGACTCCCTCTCGATGGTGGAGGTCGTGGTCGCCGCCGAGGAGAAGTTCGGCGTCAAGATCCCCGACAACGAGGTGCAGAACCTGAAGACCGTGGGCGACGCCGTCAGCTACATCGAGGCGCAGTCCTGACATGAGTCGTTCCGACGTCGTCGTCACAGGGCTCGGCGCGACCACCCCGTTGGGCGGGGACGTCGCGTCGACCTGGGACGCCATGCTCGCCGGCCGCTCCGGGGTGGGTCCGCTCACCCAGGAGTGGGCGGCGCAGCTCCCGGTGCGCATCGCCGCGCAGCTCGCCGTCGACCCGTCCGAGGTGCTGGACAGGGTGAAGATGCGCCGGCTCGACCGCTCCGAGGCCATCGCGATCATCGCCGCCCGGCAGGCGTGGGCGGACGCGGGCCTCGCCGGCTCCGGGCTGGACGGGGAGCGGCTGGCCGTCAGCGTCGGGTCCGGCATCGGCGGGGCCACCACCCTGCTCGCCCAGGACGACATCCTGGAGGCGTCCGGCCCCCGCCGGGTGTCCCCGCACACCATCCCGATGCTGATGCCGAACGGGCCCGCCGCCTGGGTGGGGCTGGAGCTGGGCGCGAAGGCCGGCGTGCACACGGTGGCGAGCGCCTGCGCCACCGGCGCGGAGGCCATCGCCCTCGGGCTGGACATCATCCGCTCCGGCCGGGCCGACGTGGTGGTGGCCGGCGGCACCGAGGCGGTCATCCACGCGCTGCCGATCGCCGGGTTCGCCTCGATGCGGGCCATGTCCACCCGCAACGACGAGCCCGAGCGGGCCTCCCGCCCGTGGGACACCGGCCGCGACGGCTTCGTCCTCGGCGAGGGCGCGGGCGTGCTGGTCCTGGAACGCGCCGAGCACGCCGCCGCCCGGGGCGCCCGGGTGTACGCGCGGCTGGCCGGCGCGGGGATCACCTCCGACGCGTACGACATCGTGCAACCGCACGCGGAGGGCGAGGGCGCGATCCGCGCGATCAAGAAGGCCATCGCGGACGCCGACATCGCCCGTGAGGACATCGTGCACGTCAACGCGCACGCCACCTCGACGCCGGTCGGCGACATGCTGGAGATCGGCGCGCTGCGCGCCGCGCTCGGCGACCACCCGGTGCTCACCGCCACCAAGTCGATGACCGGTCACCTGCTCGGCGCGGCCGGCGCGCTGGAGTCCATCGCCACCATCCTGTCGATCCGCGACGGCGTCGTGCCGCCGACGATCAACCTGGACGAGCCGGACGCCGGGCTGGACATGGACGTGGCCGCGCACAAGGCACGGCACCTGGAGATCCCCGCCGCGCTGAACAACGCGTTCGGCTTCGGCGGCCACAACGTGGCCCTGGTCTTCACCCGCCCCTGAGGTGCAAGGAAGGGCCCCCTGTTAACGCTTTCCGCATAGCAGGGGGCCCTTCTTAACGCCCGCACCCGTCTTGACGTGGCGGGCCTGGCGGCGGCGGCCCGCAGCGTCTCGAGGTGCATGATCGACTTCATGTCGGTGACATGGCGGTGTCACGGTGGCTCGGATGCCGCCATGTCGCCGACATGAAGTCGATCATGGCCGCCACGGTGACCTCCCGGATCCGGCTGGGCACCCGCGCCCACACCCGCACCACGCTCGCACCACACCCGCGCCCACACCCACACCCACACCCACGCTCGCACCACACCGGCGCCCACGCCCGCACCGGCGACACCCAGGCCCGCACCACACCGGCGCCCACGCCCGCACCACACCGGCGCCCGCACCGGCGGCGCCCAGGCCGACCCGCGGCGTGACGGTCGGCAGCAGCGTCGCGCCGCTGCGTGCCGGTCGGTGACGGTCTTCCCGGCATGCGGTCGCGACCAGTGGGTTCACGCGATGCTAGCCAGTCGGCAATGTGCGGGAAATCGGTGCTCCCTAGCTTTCCGGCATGCCCCCCACAGCAAATCCACTGTCGACGCCGGAAAGCGGCGACGACCATACAACGACAATTGTCGACGACTGCGGACGGCCCGTTCCCGCGCATTCGGTCGGCCGCCGCGCGCTGCTCGCCGCCGCCGGTGCCGCCGCCATCGCCCCGCTCGCGTTCGGCGCTCCGGCCGCCGCCTCCTCCCCCGGCCCACACGCCCCCAGCGGGAAGCCCGGCCGACGCCCGGAACGGGGACACTACCTGATCAAGGGCGCCGCGCTGGTCTCCGTCGACCCCGCCATCGGCAACCAGGCCAAGGCCGACATCGAGGTGTGCGACGGGCGCATCGTCCAGGTCGGCCCGAACCTGAAGGCGCGCGGCGCGCGGGTCATCGACGCGTCGAAAATGATTGCGATGCCCGGTTTCGTGGAGACCCACTATCACATGTGGAGCGCTCTCGGCCGCAATTTCGTCTCCACCGGATTCGAGTACTTCGCGGCAAAGTCGGCCACCGTCGCCGCGTATCAGCCGGACGATTTCTACCACAGCGTGCTGCTCGGCCTCGTCGAGTGCGCGAGTGCGGGCATCACCACCGTCAACAACTGGTCGCACAACGTACGCGGGCCGGAGTACGCCGACGCGGAGCTGCACGCCCACGCCGACGGCCTCGTGCGGGCGCGCTACTCGTACGGCCACCGGGACGGCCAGCCGGCCACCCAGCCGATCGACTTCGCGGACATCGACCGGGTCGCGGCCACGTGGTTCGGCAAGAAGTCGCCGTTCGACGGCCTGGTGCACCTCGGGGTGAACCTGCGCGGGCCCGGCCAGCTGCCGACGTTCCTGGCGGAGATGGCGGAGGTCAGCAAGCGGAAGCTGCCGATCTCGGTGCACTCCGGGCAGGGACCGACCACGGCGGTGCACGCCGCCGACCTGGAGAAGATGGGCTTCCTCGGCCCGGACTTCCTGCTCTGCCACGCGCTGCCGTTCGACGAGGCGGACCGGCAGGCGATGGTGCGGACGAACGCGCCGGTCAGCTTCTCCGTCCACTCCGAACTGCGCCTCGGCACGGCCGGTGGGTTCCACGGGCAGTTGCTGCGGATGCTGGCCGCCGGGGTCACCGTCTCGCTGTCGTTCGACGCCAGCTCGCTCGCCCCGATCAACATGTTCGAGTCGATGAACGTGGCCTGGAACCTGGGCATCCCGTGGGTGGGCTCGGACACCGCCGAACTGCCGCCGGTGGTGTTCCGGCAGGCGATCGAGATGGCCACGATCAACGGCGCGAAGGCGCTCGGCCTGCAGGCGGTGACCGGGTCGATCACCCCCGGCAAGCGGGCCGACATCGTCCTGATCCGGGCGGACGACCTGAACATCGCCCCGATCGGCGACCTGGAGTCGACCGTGGTGCGGTCGGCGACCCCGGCCAACATCGACACCGTGTTGATCGACGGCCGGATCGTCAAGCGAAACCGGGAGATGGTCAGCCACGACGCCGGCACGATCGTGCGCAACGCGGCGGCTGCGGCGCACGCCGTCCGTACGCGGGCCGGCGGCGTCCTCACCCCGGCCAGCCCCACCCCGCCCCGGTTCTGAGCACCGCCGCCGTGCACCCGACCGCGACCGGGTGCACGGCGGCACCGGCTCCACATCCGGGGCGCGGTCGGGAGGGCTAGGTGCGGTTGCGGGGGTGCCGGCGCGCCTGACGTTCGTTGCCCCGGCGGTAGTTGCCCGTCCACCTGGCCATCACCAGTTGCGGGTCGTCGTCGACCTCGGCGAGGAACTGCGCCGCCCGGCCGCCCCGCAGCGTCCCCGCGACCCGCCCATGGTGCGTGATCACCACCGTGCCGTCCGCCCGTTCGGCGTACGCGAATCCCTGCGCCTCTGCCACGCCCGGCACCCTCCCATCCCCGCCTGCGCCGCGCATCCGATTTCGGCGGCGCAGGCGTTGGGCAGACGGTGCTGCTGAAGCGCCATCATCCGGCTCCGATGACTCGCCTCACGCAGCGACCTGCGCAGAGCCGACGAACCAGAAACCCGACTCGACAACGATGGACTCGTCAACCCAGGGCTGCACGACGGCGGCGAGCTGCGCTGTCATGGGCCACATGTCCACGACCCACCCGTCGGGCGTCACCTCGACCTGCGCGCGCAACGGCTCGATGACTTCTGCTGGCAGATCCCATGAGCGTTCGAGGAGATCGTCCACGCCGAACTTCTCCACCACGTTGACCACAACCACGGCGAGACTCTGGCCAAGACGCCTACCGCACCGTTCCATGATCGGGCAGGACAGGCCCTAGGCGGGGGTGCGGAGGTCGGCGACGAAGGCGCGCCACGCCGACGGGGCGAAGGTGAGGGTGCCGGCGTCGCGGGCCTTGGAGTCGCGCACCAGCACGACGCCCGGCAGGTTGTCGGCGACCTCGACGCACTCGCCGCCGTTGGTGTTGCTGCGGGTGGGGGTGCGCCAGCGGGGGTGGGGGGTGCTCACAGCTCGTTCACCTGCTTCAGGATCAGGTCTCTCGACTGGTCGCGCGGCAGGGCGACCGCACGGACAGCTTCCCACGCACCCACAGCCACGGCCCACCCGATGGACGATGCCCCTCTCCGGGGGACCGCAACTGCAAGATCGCGGGCGAGATTGGGAGATCTTGGAGCGAAACGGCCCCTCCAGGCGATGAACGTCAATCGTTCAAGATCTCGCGCGCACCCCGGAAGCGCCCCGGAAGCGAACGCGCGGCTCGCGTCGCCCCGACCGATCCAGTTGAGGCGGGTCGGCGCAGGCTGGAGGTCGCAGATCGACCCACGCGCAGCAACAGGGCAGGCGGCGTGTCAAAACCAACGATGATCGTCTGCTGAATATCGAGACGAACGGCGGCGTGTCGTCTCCATGCACGACAGACGATCATGGCCGGACTGGACGTGACACCGCGAGGAGACGCAGGCCGACTGACAGCCTCCTCGGTCGCCGCGATCTTGCACTTACGGCCCCCGCAAAAGGGGGTGAAACACCCATCTGCGGGGCCCAAAGTGCAAGATCGGCGCTGGGGGCGGGGGGCGGGACGGCGCGGGCGGGGGCGGGGGCGGGGGCGCGGGACAGCGCGGGGCGGGGGCGAGGGCGGGAGGGCGGGGCGTTGGCTGCTGGGTTCGGGAGTGCTCGTCTAGGGTGAGGTTCGCCGAGATCGCGCTAGGAGCATGCCGTGGAAGCGACCGAGATCCGCAAGCTCGCCGCGCTGGAGGACACCCACTGGTGGTACCGGGAGCGGCGGGTCCTGCTGGCCCGGGCGCTCCGCCGGCTGGCCGCCGCCGGCCACGTCCCCGGGCGGGCGCTCGACGTCGGCGCGGCCGGCGGCGGTAACACCCGAGTCCTGCGGGCGCACGGCTGGCAGCCCGTGGCGCTGGAATACAGCGCGGAGGGCGCCGGGGTCGCCCGGGAACGCGGCCTCGACGTGATCCGGGCCGACGCCCGGCACCTGCCGCTGCCGTCGGCGAGCCTGGGCCTGGTCACCGCGTTCGACATCCTGGAGCACTTCGACGAGGACCACCTGGCCGCCGCCGAGATCCGCCGCACGCTGCGCCCCGGGGGCGTGGCGCTGATCGCCGTGCCGGCCGACATGGCGCTGTGGTCGGCGCACGACGTTGCGGTCGGTCACGTCCGCCGCTACGACCGGGCGTCACTGCGGGCCGTGGTGGAGAAGGCCGGGCTGGTGGTCGACGAGCTGTGGAGCTGGAACGTGCTGCTGCGGCCGGTCGCGGCCTGGCGGCGGCGCAAGTCCACCGGCAGCGACCTGGACGAGCTGAACCCGCTGGTCAACCTCGGGCTGCGCGCCGTCGTCACCGCCGAGCGGCACCTGCCGGTGCGGGCGCTGCCGGGGGTGTCGCTGATGCTGCGCGCCCACCGCCCCGCCGCCGACTGACCGCTCCGCCGGGCCCCGCCGACGACTGACCGTCACGCGGACCGCCCCGCCACCGACCAACCTGGCCACCCACCGTTACCATCCATCGGCCCGTCCGGGGTGGACCGGGCGGGTGTGGACGACCACGGGGGATTTCGAGCGGTGTTGCGACGGATCGGGGCGGTCCTGCTGGCCGTCCTCTGCACGGTGCCGGCGGCGGGCTGCGCCGACGAGGGGACGCGGGCGGCGACAAGCTACGGCCCGTCCCCGGTGGTGACGGGCCCACCCTGGTACGACGAGGTGGCCCCCGCCGAGGCCGGCCTCACCGTCGGCGCTCCCGGCAGCCCCTGCGAGCTGCCGGTCACGTTCTCGCTGCCGACCGGGTGGACGCCCGAGGCGGTGGCGGAGGAGGCCACGATCACGCTGGGCGGGGCCCGGCTGCGCTGCGAGGTCGACGCGAAGCCCGCCGGCAGCGTGGGCTTCCTGCGGGTGTGGGCGGCCGACGGGTCCACCGGGGACGGCCGCGCCACGCTGGAGGGGTTCCTCGCCGACTACGGCCGGGTCAGCGAGATCGAGTACCGGCGGGTGCGGCGCGGCCCGCTGGACCTGGTCGAGGCGACGTTCCTGCAGCGCAGCGAGTTCAGCGGCCCGAACCGGCAGCGGGCGCTGGTGGCGGACACCCCGGCCGGCGGGCCGGTGCTGCTGACCCTCGGCGGGATGGACACCGACGAGTTCGAGGACATGTTCCCGGCCTATCAGCTCGCGACGCGGACGTTCCAGGTCAACTGACCGCCGGGGCCGTCGAGGCTGCCGGGGCCGTCGGAGCCGTCGGGACCGCCTCCCTGGCCAGCACGACCGCGCCGAGCAGCGCGGCGTCGTCGGCGAAGCCGGAGAGCACCACCTCCGGCCGGTACGGCAGCACGGCGGCGAGCCGCTCGACGAGCAGGCCACGGATCAGGTCGCTGCCGGCCACCCCGCCGACCAGCACCACCCGCTGCGGGTCGACCAGCAGGCAGCAGGTGACCAGGTGGCGGGCCAGCTCGTCGACGCGGGCGGTCAGCGCGTCCCGGGCCGGGCCGGGCGAGGCGGCGGCGGCGGCCAGCCCGGCGGCGGCCCCGGGCACGCCGAGGTCGACGGCGAGCCGGTCCAGCGCCCGGCCGGAGAAGTCCAGCTCCAGCATGGTGCCGGGCCAGGGGCCGCCGGCCACGGCGTACCCGATCTCGCCGGCCGCCCCGTGGTGGCCGGGCAGCACGGCACCGCGCACGGTGAGCGCCGCCGCGACGCCGGTGCCGATGCCGACGACCAGGCCGGGGTCGGCGTCGCGGAGCGCGCCGAGGCGCAGCTCGGCCAGGGCGGCGGCGTTCAGGTCGTTGTCGACGGCGACGACGGGCGCGCCGAGCCGGTCGCGCACCGCGTCGGCCAGCCGCAGCCGGTCCCAGCCGGGCACGTTCGGGGCCAGGTCGATGCCGTCGGGCCGGACCACCCCGGGCGAGGCGACGCCCGCCGCCGCGAGCGGCCCGCCGGCCTGCCCCACCAGCTTCGCGGCCAGCTCCAGGGCGCGGTCCAGGGCCTGCGGGGCACCCCGTTCGGCGTACGTGGGCACCCGCTCGCGGGCCAGCAGCCGGCCCGCCGCGTCGGCGACCCCGACGGCCATCTTGGTGCCGCCGAAGTCGATGCCGAGCAGCACGCCGTCGTCGCCGGTCACCTGCGCAGCGCCGGTCACCTCCGCGTCGCCGGTCAGCGGGGCGGGCGGGGTGGCGGGGCCGTCCAGCCGCAGGTTCACGCGCCGGTCCCCTCGGTCGTGGTGGCGCGCGCGCTCACCGGGCGGCCCGTTCGGGGGCGACGGCGTCGAGCGCCGTGTCGGCGGCGGCGAGCCGGGCCCGTACGGCGGCGAGCCGGCCGGCGACGGTGTCGAAGTGGCCGCGCAGCGCCGCCACCTGGTTGCGGACGGCGCACCGGCCGGGGCCGTCGACCTGCGCCCGGTCGAGCACCAGCTCGGGGCGGACGGCGGCGGCGAGCAGGTCGGCGATCGCGTCGTCGTCGAGCCGGTCGGTGATGCCCTGCGCCGCCGCGCGGACGCCCTCGGCGGTCCACGTGTCGGGGGCACCGGCGCGGACCAGCCGGCCGACCACCGAGTGGGCGGCCCGGAACGGCACGCCGTGCCGGGTCAGCGCGTCCGCGGCGGCGGTGGTGGTGGCCCCGGAGGCGACGATCTCCCCCGCCGACGGCGGCTCCAGCGGCTCGATCTCGGCGAGGAAGCCGCCGAGCAGGGCGAAGAACCGGTCGGTGCGGTCGTTGCTCTCCCAGAGCCGCACCTGCACGTCGGTGGTGGCGTTGTTGGAGTCCTCCCACCAGGCCGCGCCGACGTTGTTGAGCACGCTCGCGGCGTCGGCGGCGGTCGCGCCGGCGTACGAGACGAGGTGCTCCAGCACCACCGGGTTGCGCTTCTGCGGCATGATGCTGCTGCCCTGGGTGAAGTCGCCGGGGGTGGTCACCCAGCGCCAGCTCAGCCAGTCCATCAGGGTGCGGGCCAGCCGCGCCCCGGTGGCGAGGGCCTGCGCGTTGAGCGTGCCGACCCGGACCAGGTGGTCCGCGCCGGCCACCGCCTCGTACGAGTTGGTGACCAGGCCGGCGAAGCCGAGCAGTTCCGCCACCCGGGCCGGGTCGATGTCCAGGTCGGTGCCGGCGAACGCGCAGGAGCCCAGCGGCGAGACGTTGAGCGCGTCGATCAGGTCGGCGTAGGCGGCGGCCTCGCCCGCGAGGGCCTCGGCGTACCCGGCGAGGGCGTGGCCGATGGTGGTGGGCTGGGCGGGCCGGCGGTGGGTGTAGCCGGTGATCACCACGTCGGCGTACCGGTCGGCGGCGGCCAGGGCGGTGGCCCCGGTGGCGAGCACCCGGTCGAGGACGCCGACGAGCTGGTCGCGCAGCAGCATCCGGAACACCCCGGCGTCGAGGTCGTTGCGGCTGCGGGCCATCTGCACGTCCAGCTCGGACGCCGGCACGCCGCACGCGGCGGCCAGCCGCTTCTCCAGCAGGTAGTACGTGTCCTCGAAGGTGCCGTCGAACGGCGGCGCAGCGCTGGTGTCGGCGCGCAGCTCCGCCAGCCCGCGCAGCAGCCGGGCGCCCCGCTCGGCGGGGATCAGCCCCTGCTCGGTCAGCATCACCACGTGCGCCTGGCTGGCCCGCACCATCGCCGGGAAGAGCCGCCCGACGTGGTGGTCGTACGTGGGCCGCAGGTGGTGCCGCTGGTAGGTGGTCAGCGCGGGTGTGCTCATCAGGGTCTCTGCTTCCTTCCGGTGCCGGCCGCGGACGTGGGGCAGGCGCGACGCCGCTCGCCGCGCCCGGGACGTCAGCCGGTCGTGGTGTCCAGGCCGAGCAGGCGCTCGGCGTTGCCGGCGAAGATCGCACGCAGGTGGTCGTCGGGCAGGCCCAGCTCGTGGCAGACGCGGAGCTGGTCGTCGAGGTAACGGGTGACGTAGCCGCGCGGGAACCACGACGAGTCGCTGCCGTAGACGATGCGGTGCGGGCCGATGGTCTCGTAGCAGCGCCGGAACAGGTCCTCCAGCGTCAGCTTGTAGGGCATCCAGCGCACCCACTGGTTGGAGCCGGACGTGTCGACGTGGATGTTCGGGCAGCCCCAGGCGGCGAAGAGCAGGTCCTGCACGTGCTGGACGCCGAAGTGCGGCACCACGACGGCCAGCTCGGGAAAGCGCCGGGCCATCCGGGCCAGCTCGTCGGGGCCACCGTGCCGGCCGAAGCTCAGCCCGCCCGCGCTGCCGTAGTGCCCGATGTGGATCAGCACGGGCACGCCGAGGCGCTGGGCGGTCGCCCAGAGCGGGTCGAGGTCGGCGTGGTCGAGGGGGCCGCGCAGCAGCGGGGCGAACAGCTTCAGCCCGCGCAGGCCGCATTCGGTGACGGCGCGTTCCAGCTCGGCGGCGGCCCCCGGGGAGTACGGGTCGTGGTGGGCGAGGCCGAGCAGCAGGTCGGGGTGGCGGTCGACGACGTCGGCGACGGTGTCGTTGCCGCCGCCGGTGACGAACACGGCCCGCCGCACGTTGACCCGGCGCAGCTCCTCGGCCCACCGGTCCGCCTCGTCCTCCCAGCGCTGCGCCGGGGGCTCCGGGTCGGCGAAGGCCCACGCCCGCCGCCACTTCGCCGCGTACGGGGCGGAGCCGGCGGCGCGGACGGCCCGCTCGTGCTCCCCGCCGGGGTGCATCCCGGCGGCGTGCTCGCACGCCTGGATCGTCGGGTCGGCCGCGATGCGGAAGTGCAGGTGGAAGTCGACGATGTCGAGTCCCCGGTCGACGGTCACGACGGCTCCCCCTCGGCGGGCGGCGAGTCCGGCAGCGGACCGACGTCGGGCGGCGAGTCCGGCAGCGGGTCGGCGGTGGGCGGGGCGGGCGGGGCGGCGGCCACCCAGGCGGCGACGACCTCCCGCAGCCGCGTCCCGGCCAGCTCGCGCACCCGCCGGCCGGCGGGCTCGTCGGCCAGCGAGACGTGCCCGGACCAGCCCTGCCACGGGTCGGGCCGGGACTCCACCAGCACGTACGGGTGGGTCACCGGCAGCTTCGGCTTCGGCGGGAGGTCGTCGACCGCGCCGAGCCGGACCGCGCCGGGGTCGAACCCGAGCACCCCGGACGTCTCGTACGCGCCGCCGTGGCCGCGGGAGACCTGCGGCCCGTACAGCTCGGTGGTCTCGGCGGGGGTGACGAGCTGGAACCAGTTGACCAGCAGCAGGCTCGCCGTGCGCCGGCCGGACACCCACTCCATGGCGGCCCGGACGGTGGACATGTTGGCGTCGTGCCCGTTGACGATCAGCAGCCGGGGGAAGCCGGCCGCCACGATGCCCTCGATCACGTCGGCGAGGTAGCCCACGGCGATCTCCGGCCGGATCGCCACGGTGCCGGGCCACGGCCGGGTCTGGCCGGGGCAGGCGGCGTACGCGACGGCGGGGAAGAGCACCCCGCGCGGGCCCGCCGCCGGGGGCGCGGCCTCGTCCGGGGTCCCGCCGCCGGACGAGGCCGCGCCGTCTGCGGAGGCCTGCGCGCTCTCGGCGGCGAAGCCCTCGGCGAGGATCAGGTCGGTGCCCAGCGGCAGGTGCGGGCCGTGCCACTCGACCGCGCCGACCGGCAGCACCGCGAAGTCGGCCGCGGCGGCGACCGCCGCCAGCTCCCCGCCGGGGACCCGGGCGACCGGGACCAGCCCGCCGTGGGCGAGCCAGGCGGCCACGTGGTCGCCGGCCGGTGTCGTCACGCCGTCCATCGCGCCGCCTCCCGGGTCGAGCGTCGGCCGCCCTCCAAGCGGCCGGAGACCACCATCACCACGAAGATCAGGACCACCTGGAGCATGCCGTACGCGGCGGCGGTGCCGACCTCGAACGAGTACATCCGGTTGTTGATCTCCACAGAGATGGGCGCGGTCTCCGAGGTGTAGATGAGCACCGAGGCGACGAACTCGCCGACCCCGTGCACGAAGGCGAGCAGCGCGCCGGCCAGCACGCCCGGCAGCATCAGCCGCAGGGTGACCGTGCCGAACGCCCGCCACCAGGACGCCCCGAGGTTGCGGGCGGCCTCCTCCAGCGACGGGTCGAGCTGCGCCAGGGCGGCCGAGCTGGAGCGGAAGACCAGCGGCAGGAACCGCACGAAGTACGCCAGCGGCATGATCCAGAAGGTGCCGATGAGCACCTGCCCGAAGCTGAACGCGTTGCCGGTGCTGAACGCCGAGATGAGGTTGATCGCCACCACCGTGCCGGGCAGCGCCCAGGCCAGCATGACCGCCACGTCCAGCAGGCCCCGGCCGCGGAAGTCCAGCCGGCGCACCGCGTACGCGATGAGCACGCCGACCACGACGCAGGCGACGGTGGCGATGAGGCTCATCTTGAGCGAGTTGAGGATCGGCTGGAACGCCCTCGGCTCCGCGAAGATCGTGACGAAGTTCTGCATCGTGTACTGCGCGGGGATCACCTCGGTGGTCCACGAGCCGTCCCGGGAGAACGCCACCAGGGCGATCGTCGCCACCGGCGCGAGCAGCACGGCCGTGGCCAGCAGGGACGCGGCCAGGGCGAGCCACCGGCCGAGCGGGTTGGTGATCTCCCGCCGGTGGGCGGCGACGCCCTTGGACTGGGAGCGGTAGCTGCGCCGCCCCTCGTACCAGCGCATGCCGAGCAGGAACAGCACCGAGACGACGCCGAGCACCGAGGCGTAGGTCGACGCCATCGGCAGGTCGCCGTTGGTGCGGTTGATGTAGATCTGCATGGTCATCGTTTGGTCCACCCCGAACAGCAGCGGGGCGGTGTACGACGCCAGGGACGTCATGAACACCAGCAGCGACGCCGACACCAGCGCCGGGGTGAGCATCGGCAGCAGCACCGTGCGCCACACCCGCACCCGCCCGGCGCCCAGGTTGTAGGCGGCCTCCTCCACCGACGGGTCCATCCCGCCGAGGGCGGCGGAGGCGGACAGGTAGAAGTACGGGTACATGGTGAACGTGTGCACCACCAGCACCCCGGCGATGCCGCTGAACGGCAGCACCGGATTCTCCGCGCCGAAGAGCTGCTGCAGGCCGCGCGGCAGGATGCCGGTCTCGCTGTAGAGGAGCTGGAACGAGATCGCCCCGATCAGCGGCGGCAGGGCCGCCGGCACCAGGATGATCGCCTCGATCAGCTTGCGGCCGGGGAACGAGAAGCGCTTGAGCAGGAACGCCATCGCCACGCCGACGATCCCGCAGAGCAGCACGCTGGCCGCCGAGATGATCAGCGAGGTGACCAGCGACGACCGGGCCACCCCGCCGCCGGTGAGGAAGCTGCCGTAGTTCTCCACCCCGTCCACGCCGACGCTCTCGGCGAAGGTGGCGAACATGGGCTGCACGACGTACCCGAAGAGGACCAGCGCGAGCGGGAAGACCAGCACGTACGGGAACCAGCGGGAGCCGGTGCCCCCGGCGAACCGGTCGGCCAGCCGGCGGCGCGGGCCCGGCGGCGGCGTCGGCTCCTTCGTGACCGGCGCGACGGTGGCCGGGCCCGGGGTGGCGGGGATGGTGGTCACGGACGCACCACCCACATCCGGTCCCGGTTGAGCCGCAGCCCGACCTGGTCGCCGACGGCGATGCCGGCCGGCACGTCGACGGCGGCCACCTGCATGCGCTCCCCGGCGGTGTCGACGACCAGGTTGGTGGCCATCCCGGTGAACTCCAGCTCGGCGATGCGGCCGGGCAGCGCGCCCGCCTCCGTGGTGGAGGTGAGGCCGATGTGCTCGGGGCGCACCGACACCTGGGCGGTCTCGCCCTGGCGCAGCCCGTGGTCGGCCGGGGCCGGCACGTCGATCTCGCCGCCGCCGGGCAGCCCCACCGTCACGGTCCGTTCCGTGGCGCCCTGCACGGGCAGGGTGAGCACGTTGCTGCGCCCGATGAACCGGGCGACGAAGCTCGTCGCCGGGCGGTGGTAGATCTCCTGCGGCGCGCCGATCTGCTGCACCCGGCCCGCCTGCATGACCGCGATCCGGTCCGACATGGCCATCGCCTCGGCCTGGTCGTGGGTGACGTAGATGCCGGTGGTGCCGGCCTCCTGCTGGATGCGGCGGATCTCCGTGCGGGTCTCCTCGCGCAGCTTCGCGTCGAGGTTGGACAGCGGCTCGTCGAGCAGCAGGGTCTTCGGCCGGATCACCAGGGCGCGGGCCAGGGCCACCCGCTGCTGCTGGCCGCCGGAGAGCTCGTCGATGCGCCGGTCGCCGTACCCGGCGAGGTGCACCTGGCCGAGGGCCTCCTCGACGCGCCGCCTCGACTCGGCGCGGCCGACCTTGCGGATCTTCAGCCCGTACGCGACGTTCTGCGCGACGGACAGGTGCGGGAAGAGCGCGTAGTTCTGGAACACCATGCCGGTGTCGCGCTTGTTCGGCGGACGCCGGGTGACGTCCTCCGTGCCGAACCGGATCCGGCCGGAGGTGGGGAAGTAGAACCCGGCCACCATGCGCAGGGTGGTGGTCTTGCCGCAGCCGCTCGGGCCGAGCAGGGTGAAGAACTCCCCGGCGGCGATGGTGATGTCGACGTCGGCCACGGCGGCGGTGTCGCCGCCGCGCGCGAAGCGCTTGCTCACCGACTCCAGCGTGACATCGATCATGGCGTCCTCTCCTGTGGTGGCTGGGTGGTCTCGGGGCGGGCGCTGTGCAAGGAAGGGCCCCTTGTTAACGCCTGCGGTAGAGAAGGGTCCCCTTCTCACCCCGCTGGGCAGGGCCCAGGGCGCGCCGCGCCCGCCCCGGGTGCCGCCGTGGTCAGCCCTTGTTCTTGATCTGGCTGTTCCAGTGGTTGATCCACTCGGTCTCGTTCTTGCCGATCACGTCCCAGTTGACGTCCAGCGGCTTGAGGTTGAGCTCGGCCAGCCACTGCGGCTTCTCGGCGATCTCCACGGCCGGGATCTGGTAGTAGTCCTTGGCCAGGTCGGCGCGGAGCGCGTCGTCGAAGAGGAACTCCATGAACTTCTGCGCGCCGGTGGTGTTGCCGCCCTTGACCGCGGCGATGCCGTCGACGAGCACCGGGGCGCCGGAGGCCGGCATCACGTAGCCGAACGGCATGTTCGACTGGTTGGCCTGGAGCAGGATGTCCTGGAGGTTCCAGGCGCTGAGCACGCCCTGCTGGCGGGAGAGCTTGAGGTAGAGGTCGGCGGGGTTGGCCGCGTACGAGCCGGTGTTGGCGTCCAGCTTCTTCAGCCAGTCGTAGCCGGGCTGCGGGTTGCTGCCGTCCGGGGACTGCCGCATGATCATCGACGCGTAGATCGACCGCATGGTGCCGGACGCGGCGACGTCACGGATGACGATCTTGTCCTTCCACTCCGGCTTCAGCAGGTCGTCCCAGTCCTTCGGGGCCTGCTCCGGGGTGAGCGCCTTGTTGTTGTACATGATGACCTCGGGCAGCAGGATCTCCCCGAACCAGCGGCCCTCGGCGTCCTTGTACTTCGCGTCCATCTTGGCGGCGAACGCCGGCTGCCAGCCGGTCAGCAGGTCCTCGGACGCGCCCGCGGAGAGCCCCTGCTGGGTGCCGCCCCACCAGACGTCGGCCTGCGGGTTGGCCTTCTCGGCCCGGACCCGCTCCAGGATCTCCTGCGCACCCAGGTTGAGGATCTCCACCTTGCCCTTGTACTCGGGGTACTTGGCGGTGAACTGGTCCACCACGAAGGTGGAGACCTTCTTGTCGCGGGCCGTGTAGATGGTGAGCTTCTCGGCGCCCGCGTCGCCGGACGCGTCGTCGCCACCGCCGCCGCAGGCGGTGCCTGCGGCGAGGACTGTGGCCAGCGCACCGGCGAGGAGAAGGCGACGTCTCATGGGGTACCTCCGAGGGGTTCGGGTCGGGTGGAGCCAGGGGGTGGGCAGCTGAGGGGCGGAGCTAGGGGGCGGGTAGCAGGGTGGGCAGCCCGGTGGCCGCCGCGGAGAGGGCGTAGCTGACCGCGCCGTGCAGCACGGCCCGGTCGCCGAGCACGGCCCGGCGGACCTCGGTGGTGCTCGGCGCGGCGGCGGCGACCAGGGCCTGGAGCCGGTCGACGGCCGGGTCGTCGAGCTGGGCGGCGGCGCCGCTGAGCAGCACCCGGCCGGGGTCGATGACGCAGACGCAGGAGACGATCAGCCGGGACCAGGCGGTCAGCACCTCGTCGAGGTACGCGGCGGCGCGCTCGTCGGCGCGCGCCAGCTCGACCAGGGCGGCCACCGGGGCGTCGGGCCGCCGGCCGGGGGCCAGGGCCACCACCCGCTCGGCGACGGCGTTCTCCGACCAGCGGGCCTCGAACGGGCCGACCCCGTCGTGGCCCCGGTCGGCCGGGTCCAGCGGCAGGAAGCCGACCTCGCCGGCCGCCCCGCCCGCGCCCCGGCGGACCTGGCCGTCGAGCACCAGCCCCGCGCCGATGCCGTCGGCGACGTGCAGCAGCAGCAGGTCGGCGACGTCGCTGCCCGCGCCGGCCGCGTGCTCGCCGGCCGCCATGAGGTTGACGTCGTTGTCCACCACCACCGGCACGCCGAGGTGCCGCTGCACCGCCTCCCCTATCGGCCGGCCCTCCACGAGGCCGACCGAGGGGGCGAGCCGGACGGCGCCGCCGGAGGAGACGCCGGGCGCGGCGATGGCGACCCCGCGCAGCGCCGGCAGGCCGTCGCCGGCCAGCTCGGGCACCGACCGGCAGATGGTGTCGATGATGTCGCCGGCGAGGCGGACGGTGCGGTGGGCGACGACCGTGCCGTCGCTGTCGGCGATCTCGCAGCTGAGTCGGGACGGCTCCAGGGAGACGGCGGCGACCAGCTCGGCGCGCGGGTTGAACTCCAGCATCGCCCGGGGGCGGCCGGCGCGGGACGCCCCGGGCCCCCGCTCGATGAGGTAGCCCTCGGCGATCAGCTCGCGCACGAGTGGGGTGAGCGTGGCGGGGCTCAGGCCGGTGAGCTCGGTCAGCTCGGCGCGGGAGAGCACCCGCACCTGGCGGGCGGTGGAGATCACGGACAACCGCTTGATCTCCTTCGACCGCTCCCGGCTCACCGGGCTCGTTGGTGGCGTCACCACGTCAGTCACACTTCCTTCCTACGGCGAACGAACTATCGAGTCAAGTAACGAAAGCGTCTCGGCCCACCCGAGGAACCCTCACGAACAGGGAAAACGCCCCGCTTCGGCCCCGATGTCGGATCGGGGGCGCGCGACCGGGCCGGCACCCGGAGAGGTGGACCGGCCTGAATTTATTTCTTTTGCAAAGAAAGAAAGACCTTGCAAAGCATTGACGGGCCGCCGCGCCGGTCCCTAGCGTCACCGGGCGAAGGCCTTCCAGTGTGTACGGACACCCGCGCCGCCGCTGTACCCGGTGACGGAGTCCGCGCCGCTGCCGGCCTCGAAGAGGGCCCGCCGCTCGGCATCATCCGCGAACGCGAGGAGCGCACCGCGATCGGCCGGGCCGGCGTGGAGAACCTCTACAACCTCGACCGGGTCGACTTCTGGTACACGGCGTCCGCGCCGCTGTCCGAGCGGATCTGGGGACACGACGACACGCTCGGCCAGATCGTCCGGGTGATCCGGCAGACCCGGCCCGAGATCGTCATGACCATGAACCCCTCGCCGACCCCGGGCAACCACGGCAACCACCAGCAGGCCGCCCGGTTCGCCGCCGAGGCGTTCCACGCCGCCGCCGACCCGGCCGCGTTCCCCGAGCAGCTCCGCAAGGAGGGCCTCAAGCCGTTCCGGGCCGCGAAGTTCCTGCGTACGGGCGGCACCGGCACGTCGGCCGCCGGGCCCGAGTGCGCGTCCAGCTTCGTGCCGACCGTCCCCACCGACCAGGTCTTCGGGGTCTGGGAGGGCACGCCGAGCGCCACCGGCAAGACCTGGGCCGAGATCGAGGTCGACGCCCGCCGGGAGTACGTCACCCAGGGCTGGGCCGGCACCGCCGCCGCCCCCACCGACCCGACGAAGATGCGCTGCGACTTCTACACCCTGGTCGACAGCCGCGTCCCGTACGACCCGGCGGACGCCTCCCCCGAGGCGATCCTGCGCGGCTCCGTGCTGCCGAACGCGGCCGGTGGGCTGCCCCGGGGCACCGAGCTGTACCTCACCACCGACCGGTTCGACCTCGCCCCCGGCGAGACCGTCAAGGTCACCGCGCACGTGCGAGCGCCCCGGGACCGGGCACTGGCCGCGCCGCGGATCGACCTGCGGCTGCCGCAGGGCTGGACCGCCAAGGGCTCCGGCGCGCTGCGGGGCAGCGTGCCGGCGGGCAAGGAGCGGACCGCGACGTTCACCGTCACCGTCCCCGCCGGCGCCGACACCAACCAGCAGCAGCTCGTCGGCGCGACCCTGACCACCCGGCAGGGCGTCGGGCGCACCGACCGGGCCGTGCGGGTCGTCGCCGACGTGCGCGGCACCCTGGAGCCGCTGCCCGAGGTGGGGCTGTTCCGCGAGTGGGCCGGCGAGGGCGGATACCCGCAGCTCGACACGCTGATCAAGCCGGTGCTCACCATCGGCTCCGGCAAGAGCCGGTCGGTCCGCGTCGACCTGCGCAACCACGGCGAGGCCACCCGCAGCGGCACCGTCACCCTCGGCCTGCCCGCCGGCTTCACCGCCGACGCGGCGACCAGGAGCTACACCGGCCTGGCCCCCGGCGCGACCGGGGCCGTCACCTTCACCGTCACCAACACCGACACCACCCTGCCCACCGCCAACGCGGGCGGCACCGACGGCGACTACGGCATCACCATCACCACCACCAGCGCCGCCGGCAGCACCGTGGAGACCGGCGCGCTGGAGATCGTGCCGACCACCGAGGTCCCGCAGGCCGGCCACGACCACGCGGTCGACGGCGTGGCCTCGGCCGGCGAGTACCCCGGCGAGGAGCTGGACTTCTCCCGCATCTGGGAGGGTCAGGCCACCACGCCGCAGGACGCCTCGGCGAAGGGCCGCATCGCCTGGACCGCCGACGCCCTCAAGGTGTTCGTCCAGGTCACCGACGACGTGCTCGGCCGCAAGGTCGTGCCGCAGGACTGCAAGCGGCAGCGGCGCACCGACAGCGTCGAGATCATCGTCGACCCGAAGGGGAACTCGACCGACACCTCCACGGTGTTCAAGGCCGGCATCTTCCCCGTCACCGACGACCCCGCCAACGGTGACCCGCCGTGCTGGCAGCGCGACGCCGACAACCGGCAGGGCCCGGGGGCGACGACCGCGCCGGGCATGACCGTGGTCAGCAAGGTGACCAGCCCGTACGCCGGCTACACCATCGAGGCCAGCATCCCGTTCGCGGTGCTGCCCGACGCGGTGGACCCGAACCGGATGGGCTTCAACGTCCTGGTCTACGACTCGGACACCCAGGATCTCAGCTCCCAGTCCCGGCTGGGCTGGTCCACGTTCACCGGCGTACGGGCCGACCCGTACCGCTACGGCCTGGCGACCCTGCCCGGCTACACCCCGGCGGCGCGGCAGCCCAGCGCCCCGGTCTTCCCGGACACCGCCGCGCGCAGCGTGCACAGCCCGCAGACCATCGCCCAGTCGGCGGTCGACGGGGTGGCCCCGGCCGCCGTGGCGCGGCTGCCCGAGAAGGCGCTGCGGCTGACCGACCAGCGCCGGGTCCCCGGCGGGGTGAAGGTCACCCTGCGGGCCGACCGGTCCGGCACGGCCTACCTGTACGCCTGGGACGGCTCCGCCGCCCTCGGTGACCGGACGGTCGAGCTGAAGGCGAACCGGTCGGTGACGGTCGTCGTGCCGGTCGCCTCGGGCCGGCCGACCGCTCTGCTGGCCGCGTACGAGTCGCACGGCGCGGCCGTGGCCCGCAGCCTCCCGCTGCGCTGACCCTCCTGAAGGAGGGGCCCCTTGTTAACGCATTCTGTTGTACAAGGGGCCCCTCCTAACACCTGGGCGCGCCGGGGCGCACCGGGGCCGACCGGGGCGCGCCTCAGCGGAGGCGGTAGACCGCCATCCGCGCGTTCGTGTAGCGCAGGTCGGCGAGCGTGGCCAGGGCCGGGGACTCCGGCGCGACCCGCCGGTCCGCCACCAGCCAGCGCACGCCGTACGTGTCGCGCAGGTCGGCCAGCCCTGCGGCGGTGGGGGCGGTGAACGCGGCGTCGTTGGCGCGCAGCCGCCCGGCGTCCCAGAACGGGGCGTACGGGCCACCGGGCAGGCCCACCATCCGGGGCGCGAACGCCCACCCCTCCACCAGCACCGAGCGCTGCGTGTAGGCGCTGACCCAGAACGACCGGGCGTCGCACCAGCCGTTGACCACCGCCCGGCAGTGCGCGTTGGTGGCCACCACGTCGCCGGGCGCGCTGTGCTCCTGCACGTAGCGGGCCGCCGCCACCCGGGTCGCCGGCATCCGCTCCACCGGGTACGCCCCGCCGTTGGGGAACCGGTGCGCGGCGGCGGCGTCCAGCACCAGCCCTGGCGCGCCCGCGACCAGGGCGGCCGTGAGCAGCACCGCCCCGCCCCGGCCGGCGAGCCCCGGCCAGCGCCCGACCAGCGCCGGCCAGCACAGCCCGACCAGCAGCGCCACCGCCGCCAGCGCCGCCGCCCAGGTCAGCAGCGGCAGCACCGGCGCGTACGCCGGGGTCGACGGCGACGCCGCCGGACGCCACAGCTGGACGGCGGTGAGCAGCACGGCGAGCCCGGCCGCGCCCGCGCCGAGCAGCGCCCGGCCCCGCGCGCCCAGCGCGGCGGAGTCGACCAGCTCGGCCCAGCCCCACGCCGACAGGATCACCCCGAACGCGAAGCCGGCCCGGGTGAAGTACTGGTTGCTGCTGCCCGGGTGCCCCACCAGCAGATAGATCGCCGGGCCGGCGAGCGCGCCGCCGAGCAGGAACACCTGCACCGGCTCCAGCCGCCAGCGGCGCAGCCGCAGCAGCGCCACCGCCCCGGCCAGCCGGAGCTGGAGGTTGAGCAGGAACGCGACGGACACCGCCACCCACAGCAGCGCGGTCGTCCCCGCCGGGCGGCCCGTGCCGACGTACGGGCGCAGCCCCGAGAACGGGTCGACCGTCACCCCGTGGCTCTCGAACGCGAACAGCACGGCGGTGGCGAACAGCTGCGCGGCCAGCGCCAGCCCGGCCGCCGCCAGCACCGCCCGGGGCAGGGTGCGCCGGAACGCCAGCGACACCGCCGCGGTGAACGCCAGCGCGGCCAGCACCACCGGCACCGAGCTGGCTTTCGCCCCGGTCGAGGCCGCCAGGAACAGCGCCGCGAGCACCCACGTGCCGCGCCCCAGCGCCGGCACCGCCGAGCCCCGGGCCCGCCCGACCAGCTCGCCCAGCGCCGCCACCAGCGGCAGGAGCAACACCCAGCTGTACGTCATCGACGGGCTGCCCCACACGATGAACGTGGCCTGGGTGCCGAAGAGCTGGCGGATCCCGTTCTCGTAGCCGAACTCGCCGACGGTGAACATCAACGCGGCGGCGGCCACCCCCGCGTACGGCCGGCCGGTGACCCGCCAGCCGACCACCGCCGCCAGCACGGCCGCGAGCGCGCAGAGCGTCGGCACGCCCAGCCGGAAGAACACCGTCGGCAGGTCCACGCCGCTGACCAGGCTGGCCGCCGCGAAGTGGGCGAAGCCGAACCAGTGGTAGTGCAGGGGCTCCCCCGCGACCTGCGGCACGTCCAGCGGCACCTGGTGGGTGGCCGCACCGGCCAGGGAGAGCTGGAACGCGAGGTCGATGTATTGCGCCTGCCCCTCGTCGGTGGGCAGCACCGGGTTGACCCGCAGGAACGACTCGTAGAGATAGAGGGTGAAGCCGGCGACGACCCCCGCGAGGGCCCAGGCCCAGCCCGTCGGCACCGGGGTGTGCCCGGTGGCCCGCCAGTGCCGGCGCAGCCGGGGCACGACCGCGAACGGCACGAGCACCGCCAGGGGCCACAGCCACAGCAGGTGGGGCAGGCCGGCGGCGGTGAACGCCGCCCACCCGGCCAGCTCCAGCACCAGGCCGACGGCCGCGCCGAACGCCACGTCCTCGACGAGGGTGTGCGGGCGGCGGCGCAGCGCGCGGAACACCAGCGTGCCGGGCAGCAGCACGGCCAGCAGCGCGTAACCGGTCCAGCGGGCCACGTCGGGCGCGGGGGTGCCGGTGGCCAGCAGCGCGGCGACGACGACGGCGTAGCCGGCGACGGCCGGGGCGTACCGCAGGGCGGCGGGACGCCGGGCGGGCCCGCTGCCGGACGCGGGGTCGACGGTCGCGCGGTCGGCGGTCGCGTCGCGGCGGGGGCCGGCCGGGTCGGTGCCGCCGGAGGCGAGCGCGGTCACCGGAGGCTGTCGGCCAGCTCGGCGGTGCCGCCGGCCGCCGGCCCGTCGGCGTCGGCCGCGCCCGGCCCGCCGGTGTCGCTCGCCACGAAGTACGCCGGGCGGCCCTGCACGGCCGTGTAGATCCGGGCCACGTACTCGCCGAGCAGGCCGAGGCAGAGCAGCTGCACCGCGCCGAGGAAGAGGATCGCCACGTACAGCGAGGGCCAGCCGGTGACCGTGGAGCCGGCCAGCCAGGCGGCGACGGCGACCACCACCAGCACCCCGCACACGGCCACCCCGACCAGCCCCAGCCAGGTGGCCACGCGCAGCGGCGCGGCGGAGAAGCTGGTGACGCTCTCGGCGGCCAGCCCGGCCATCCGGGACAGCGGGTACTTGGTGCGGCCGGCGGCCCGTTCCTCGCGCTGGTAGGTGACCTCCCCGCTGGGGAAGCCCAGCCACGGCACCACCAGCCGCAGCACGGGGCTGCGCTCGGGCAGCTCCCGCAGGGCCTCCACGGCCGCCCGGCTGAGCAGCCGGAAGTCGCCGGCCTGCGCGGGCACCTGCTTACCGACCAGGCGACGCATCAGCCGGTAGTAGCCGGTGGCGGTCCACCGCTTGAAGCGGGTGTCGCGGCTGCGGTCGGCGCGCACCCCGTACACGATGTCGAGGCCGTCGGCGCGGGCCCGGCGCAGCATCTCGGCGACGGTCTCGGGCGGGTCCTGGAGGTCGGCGTCGAGGCTGACCACCCACCGGCCCCGGGCCCGCAGCACCCCGGCGACCAGGGCCGCCTGGTGGCCGCTGTTGCGGCGCAGCCGCAGCACCCGCAGCTGCGGCCAGCGGGCGCGCAGCCCGGCCAGGCCGGCGGGGGTGCCGTCGGTGCTGCCGTCGTCGACCACCAGCACCTCGTACGGCTCGCCGAGCGCGTCGAGGACGGCCCGCAGCCGCGGGGCGAACAGCGGCAGCACGCTCTCCTCGTTGAACATCGGCACCACGACCGACAGCGCCGGCTCCGGTGGCGTCACGGGGCTCGCCTCCGTCTCGTCTGCGGCGCTCGGACAGCCGCACGCTACCAGCCGGGCCCGGCCCGCAAGGCCCGCGCGCGCCGACCTGCGACCGCCGGCCCGGGTCAGTTTCCGCAGGTCGTCGCGGGCAGCCCCGACACCGGCACCGGGGAGCGGCCGGTCGGGCGGGCCCGGCCCGCGAGCACGTTCGCCAGCGCGGTCATCGACGCGGCGCTGGAGGAGTACGTCGCCAGCAGCGTCGGCGACTTCGCCTTCGCCAGCACGTACGGGGTGTCCATCGCCACGGTCACCGCCGCGTCGGCGGCGAGGTCGCCGCTGCCGTCGCCGTACCCGACGAGGTGGACCCGGGTGCCGCCGCTCGGCACCACCTTCACCCCGGCGGCGGTGAGCGCCTGCGTCAGCAGGTCGCGGGTCTTCTCCCGGCCGCCGGAGGAGGTGACCGTGACGGGGCCGGGGACCCCCTTCGTGCAGGAGCCGCGCAGCACGGTGACCGCGCCGGCGGCGAGCGCCTCGGCGGCCCTGCGGTGCTCCGGGCCGTTCAGCGTGGACATCGCCGGGGCGGGCGTGCCGGCCAGGGTGAACTTCATGGTCAGCACCCGGGTCACCGCCTCGACCAGCCGGGCCCGGGGCAGCGAGCCGTCGCGCAGGGCGGCGAGCAGCCCGTCGTACGCCTGGGTGACGTTGGGCGGCATCAGGATCAGGTCGTTGCCGGCCTTGAGCGCCCGCACCGCCGCCTCCCCCGGCGACCAGCGCTTGGCGGGGGCCATGTTCATGCCGTCGGTGATCACCACGCCCTGGAAGCCGAGCTGGCCGCGCAGCACGCCGGTGAGGACCTGGTGGGAGAACGTCGCCGGGGTGCCCGGGTCGACGGCGGTGACGTCGAGGTGGGCGGACATCACGGCGAGGGCACCGGCGTCGATGCCGGCAGAGAACGGCGGGAACGCCGTCGAGTCGAGGACCTTGCGGCTCTGGCCGATCACCGGCAGCTCCTCGTGGGAGTCGGCGGCGCTCAGGCCGTGGCCCGGGAAGTGCTTGACGCTGGCCGCCACCCCGGCGCCCTGCAACCCGCGCACCGCGGCGGCCACCTGGGCCGAGGCGCGCTTCGGGTCCGCGCCGAACGACCGGGAGCCGATCACCGTGCTGCGGGTGACCAGCACGTCGGCGACGGGGGCGAAGTCGAGGTTGATCCCCATCGCGGCCAGCTCCTGGCCGGCGGCCCGCCAGGCGGCCTCGGTCAGCGCCGGGTCCCCGGCCGCACCGGCGGCCAGCGGGCTGGGCAGCAGGGTGACCCCGTCGGTGATCCGGGTGACCACCCCGTACTCCTGGTCGGTGCCGATCAGCAGCGGGGCCGCGCCGGCGGGCAGCTTCCCGGCCGCGTCGCGCAGCCCGGTGGTCAGCTCGCGGACCTGCTGCGGGTTGTCGACGTTGGTGGTCTCCTGGTTGCCGGAGGTCGGGTCGTCGGCGCTGAAGCCGACCAGGATGAGCCCGCCCAGCCGGTACTTCGCCACCATCTCGGCCGGGGTGTCCACCCCGGCGAGGGCCCGGTTGCCGGCGGCGGAGCCGGTGGAGACCTTCGTGGCGTTGTCGCCGTACGCGTAGGGCATGAGGACCTGGCCGACCAGGTCCTCGTCGGCGAGGGTGCCGACCAGGGCGGCGGCGCGGGCGGCCGGGTCGGCGGTCGCGGTCGGCGCGCCCGACGGGGTCGGGTCGGCCGCGGCGGGGCTGGCCGACGGGGCGGGGCGGGGCCGGTCCGGCTCCCCCGTGCACCCGGTGAGCAGCACGGCGGTCAGGGCGGCGAGCGCGACGCCGGCACGTCGCGGGGAGTTCGACACGCGGTCCATCCCACCAGTTCACCCCTTATCGGGGCAACTCGGCCCGGTCAAGCCGCCGCGCCGACACCGGGGGTGACCGGCCGCATCCGGGCGGGGAGGCGGCCGGGGTGATCGGCCACATCCGGGCGGCGCTGGAGGGGGCGGCCCTCAGCCGACGCGGGTGAGCAGCGTCACCGGCGCGCCGTCGCCCGCGTACCGGTAGGGCTCCAGCTCGGCGTCCCAGGCCGTGCCGAGCGCCTTGTCGAGCGCGTGCGCGAGGGCCTCGGGGGCCCGCGCGGCGGCCATGATGCCGCGCAGCCGGTCCTCGCCGAGCTGGATGTCGCCGGCCGCGCCGACGGTGGCCCGGAACAGGCCCCGCCCCGGAACGTACATGAAGCGTTCGCCGTCGACGCCCGCGCTCGGTTCCTCGGTCACCTCGAAACGGATCATGGGCCACTGCCGGAGGGCAGCAGCCAGCTCGGCGCCCGTCCCCGGGCGACCGGTCCACCCGCACTCGGCACGGCGGGCGCCGGGATCGACGGGCTGGGCCGTCCACTGCAGGTTGACCGGCGCGGCAAGGACGCGCGCGATCGCCCACTCGACGTGTGAGCACACGGCGAGCGGGGTCGAGTGGACGTATACGACGCCACGCGTTGGCACGGTGACCTCCCGGAGAGCGAGGTGCGTCTTCCCCTACGACCTCGACACCCGAGTGGCTGTTGAAACACATGATGACTGGTGGGACGGATGGTGCGCCAGGGAATCGGAAAATTCGCCGCCCCGGACGGGGACGGAATGCCGGGCCGGCGGCCTCGGTTGTGCCCTCCGACAGTCGCGGTGACCAGCCAGGCATCGTGGTCGTGTACAGTTCTCTCGGCGGCTTGTGCCGCGCACATCTTCGGCGGGGCGAGGCTCTTCCCGGGCGTCCCCCGTCACAGCCCCCGGACGTTCCCCGTCCTCCCGTACGTCTCCAAGGAGTACCTCCGTGGCGAGCAACACCTCTAAGACCGCGCGCGCGTCAGTCCGGGCCGGCCAGGCTGGCCAGGGTGGGGCCCTCAGCGTGCTGGGCGAGTTCAAGTACCTGATCCCGCTCAACGGCGGCAAGCACGCCTACGTGCGGAACCTGACCAACGGCAAGACCGCGCACCTGCGCACCGACTCCGACGCCTTCGTCGAGGAGATCCGGGTGCTGGCCGCCGCCGGCCACGCCGCCAAGATCCGGGCCGAGCTGAACAGCCTCGCGGCCGCCCTTCCCGACCACGGCTGGGACGCCACCGAGAAGCGCCTCGCCGAGGCCGGTGTCTTCGGCGGCTGAGCCCGCCCGCGACACCCGCTCGACCGCTTCACCTGCGCCACCTCGAACCGCCCGCCGGGCCACCCGGCGGGCGGTTCGCCGTCTGCGCCCCGCCCCGCGCTCCGGGCCGTCGAAGGTGAGAAGGGGACCCTTCTCTACCGCAGGCGTTAAGAAGGGGCCCTTCCTTGCACAGGGTTGGCGTGGTGTCATGGCGGGTAGTCGGTTTGTTACTGCTGGGTCACCCGGCGGTGAAGTTTCCGTGGCGGCCCGAGGGGAGGCGGCGATGCCGGAACACGTGGAGGTGCGGCTCACGGACGACGTGCGCCTGCACGTCGAGACGTCCGGGCCGGCCGACGCCGAGGTCACCGCCGTCCTGCTGCACGGCTGGACGCTGGACGGGCGCAGCTGGCACCGGCAGCTCGCCGAGCTGCGCGAGCGCTTCGGCGACCGGGTCCGGGTGGTCACGTACGACGCCCGGGGGCACGGCCGGTCCGGCTGCATGGCGCTGCGCACCGCCACCCTGGCCCAGCTCGGCGACGACCTGGCCGCCGTGCTCGACGCCGTCGCGCCGGCCGGGCCGGTGGTGCTGGTCGGGCACTCGATGGGCGGCATGACGATCATGGAGTACGCGCACCGGCACCCCGGCCACTTCGCCGCCCGCACGGCGGGGCTCGTGTTCGTCTCGACCACCGCCGAGGGGCACACCCACACCGTCTACGGCCTCTCCCCCCGCATCGCCCGGCTGATCCGGCTGGCCGAGACCACCGGCGCGGGGGTGCTGGCCCGCTGCGGCGCGTGGCGTCCGCCCCGGGCGCTGCTGCGCGCCCTGCGGCCCAGCATCCGCTGGATGCTCTTCGGCGACCGCTGCGACCCGACCGACATCCGGCTGGTCACCTCGGCGGTGGCCCGGGCCACGCTGCGCTCGATCGGCGGGTTCCGGGCGTCGATCGGGGCCCAGCACCGGCTGGACACCCTCGCGGCACTGGCCCGCCTGCCGGCGGCGGCGCTGGTCGGCGACCGGGACCGGCTCACCCCGCCGCCGTGCGCCGAGTCGATCGCGGCGGCCCTGCCGGCGACGGAGCTGACGGTCTGCCCGGGCGCCGGGCACATGCTGATGATGGAGCGGCCCGAGCAGGTGAACGCGGCCCTGGCCGGGGTGCTGGGCCGGGTGCTGGCGGGCGCGCCGGAGGCGTCCGCGCCGCGCTGACCGGGGGCCCCGACGGGGCCTGACCGGGGCCGCGGCGGCGCCGACCGGGGGACCCGCGCCGGCCGCCCGGGACGTGGGGTGGATCGCGGCGGCGGCATGGCCCCGCGAAGCCGTCGGCTGCTGGCCGTACCCTCACCCGGTCACCCCGGCGCGCCGCCGCGCCCCTGGCGCGGCCGACGCCGCCGTCTGCGAGGAGCCCGTACGTTGACCGACCGCACGACCCTGGAGCAGGAGATCGCCGCCGAGCAGCGGCACCTCGACCGGGTGTACGCCCGCCTCGCCGAGCTGCGCCGCTTCGCCGCGCAGGCCGAGAAGGACGGCTACCGCCTGGCCCGGGTGGGCAACTTCGGGGCGCTCGTCGAGCGGGACGCGATGGTCTTCCACGCCGCCCAGCGCCGGCACGTGCTCGACGCCGAGCACGAGGGGCTGGTCTTCGGCCGGCTGGACCTGCGCGAGGGGCAGGTGCTGCACGTGGGGCGGCTCGGGGTGCGCGGCGAGGACGCCGAGACCCTGGTCGTGGACTGGCGGGCCCCGGCCGCCGCCGCCTTCTACCAGGCGACGCCCGCCCAGCCGCTGGGCGTGGTGCGGCGGCGCACGATCTCCTCGTCGGCGGAGCGGGTGACCCGGATCGAGGACGACCTGCTGGATCCGGCGGCGGCCCCGCCGGACATGGCGGTGGTGGGCGACGGCGGGCTGCTGGCGACCCTGTCCCGGGCCACGGGCCGGGGGATGCGGGACATCGTGGCCACCATCCAGCGCGAGCAGGACGAGGCGATCCGCTCCCCCGCCTCCGGGGTCACGATCGTCTCGGGCGGGCCGGGCACGGGCAAGACGGCGGTGGCCCTGCACCGGGCGGCGTACCTGCTCTATTCGGACCGCAGCCGCTACGCGGGCGGCGGCATCCTGGTGGTGGGCCCGTCGGCGGTGTTCGTGGAGTACATCGCCTCGGTGCTGCCGTCGCTGGGCGAGGAGACGGCGACGTTGCGCTCGCTGGGGTCGATGTTCCCGGGGATGGGCGCGACGCGCACCGACCCGCCGGAGGTGGCGGCGGTGAAGGGTTCCCTGCGGATGCGCCGGGTGCTGGAGCGGGCGGTGCGGGACGCGGTGCCGGGCGGGCCGGGCGAGTTGCGCCTGCTCTACCGGGGTGAGCTGCTGCGGCTCGACCGCCGGGAGCTCGACGGCATCCGGGACCGGGCGCTGGGCCGGGGGGCCCGCCGCAACGAGTCTCGCCGGGCGGGCTTCGACGGGGTGTTCGCGGCGCTGTGGGCGCAGGCCCGGCGGCTGGGCATCGGCCGGCTGCCGGAGCAGCGCGCGTTCGAGGACGAGATCGCCGAGCGGCCCGAGTTCCGCGAGTTCCTCAAGGCGTGGTGGCCGCGGCTGCACCCCCGGCACGTGCTGGGCTGGCTGGCCCGCCCGGACCGGCTGCGGCGATACGCCGCCGGGGTCCTGTCCCGGGCGGAGGTGGGCCTGCTCGTCGAGGCGTACCGGGCGCTGGACGTCGAGGGGCTCACGATCGCCGACGTCGCCCTGCTCGACGAGCTGGACGCGCTGCTGGGCAAGCCGCTGCAGCCGAAGCGGGCGAAGCGCGACCCGTTCCAGCTCGCCGGGGGCGTACGCGAGCTGAGCACGCATGCCGACCGGCAGCGCGCGGCGCGGGAGGCAGCCCGGGAGCGGCCGGAGGACTACCGCGACTTCGCGCACGTGGTGGTCGACGAGGCGCAGGACGTGTCGCCGATGCAGTGGCGGATGATCGGCCGGCGCGGCCGGTTGGCGTCCTGGACGGTGGTGGGCGACCCGGCGCAGACCGCGTGGACGGGCGACCCGGAGGAGCTGACCCGGGCCCGGGACGCGGCCCTGGGCCGGCGGCGGCGGCACCAGTTCGAGCTGACCACCAACTACCGCAACTCGGCGGAGATCTTCGCGGTGGCGGCGGCGGAGATCCGCCGGCTCTACCCGGACCTGGCGCTGCCCCGGGCGGTGCGGTCCACCGGCGTGGCCCCGGTCGAGCTGACCGTGCCGGCGGCCGAGCTGGAGGCGGCGACCGTCGCGGCGGTCGGCGACCTGCTCGGCGAGGTGGAGGGCACGGTCGGGGTGATCACGCCGGTGCCGCGCCGCGACGAGGTGGCGGGCTGGCTGGCGGGCCGGGCCGCGCCGCGCCTGCAGGTGGTGACCAGCCTCCAGGCCAAGGGCATGGAGTACGACGGGGTGGTGCTGGTCGCCCCGGGCGAGATCCGGGCCGACCCGGGGTCGGGCGTGCGGACGCTGTACGTGGCGCTGTCCCGGGCGACCCAGCGCCTCGTCACCGTCGAACCCACGGGCTGATCCGGCGCCCGGCCGTTCCCCGGCCGGACCGCTGTCGATCACTTGCACATATTGCGATGTGAGCATAGATTGAGCCGGGCGGGGATCACGGACGGAGGGTGTGGGCGTGGGCGCAGGTCATGACCACCACCACGGGGCGGCGAACGCGGCGGACCGCCACTCGGGGCGGCTCTGGGCGGCGTTCGCGCTGCTCGCCGCGCTGATGATCGTCGAGGCGGTGACCGCGCTCGGCACCGGCTCGCTCGCGCTGCTCTCCGACGCCGGGCACATGTTCACCGACGTGCTCGGCATCGGCATGGCGCTCGCCGCGATCACCGCCACCCGCCGGGCCACCGCCGACCCGCAGCGCACGTTCGGGCTCTACCGGCTGGAGGTGCTCGCCGCGCTCGGCAACGCCCTGCTGCTCAGCGGCGTCGCCGTCTACGTCCTCGTCGAGGCCGTCCGCCGCTTCGGCGACCCGCCCGAGGTCACCACCGGCCCGATGCTCGTGGTGGCGGTGCTGGGCCTGCTCGCCAACGTCGCCGCGTTCGCCCTGCTGCGCAGCGGGGCGAAGGAGAGCATCAACCTGCGCGGGGCGTACCTGGAGGTGCTGGGCGACCTGCTCGGGTCGGTCGGCGTGATCGGCGCGGCGGCGCTGATCATGGCCACCGGCTGGTGGTGGGCGGACCCGGCGGTGGCCGTCGCGATCGGCGTGTTCATCCTGCCCCGCACCTGGCGGCTCGGGCGGGCCGCGGTGCGCATCCTGGTGCAGGCCGCGCCGGAGCACCTCCAGGTGACCGCCGTGCACGACCGGCTGGCCGCCGTGCCCGGCGTGGTCGAGGTGCACGACCTGCACGTCTGGACGCTGACCTCCGGCATGGAGGTCGCCTCGGCCCACCTGACCATGGCGCCCGGCGCGGAGGTCGGCGCGGTGCTGACCGCCGCCCGCACCGCCCTGCACGAGGACTTCCACATCGAGCACGCCACCTTGCAGGTCGAGCCGGGAGCCGCCCGCGACGGCTGCGGGCCGGCCGGCTGGTGAGACCGAGGCTCATCAATTTTCGCGACATTCGTGGCCGAATGACTGACTTGACAGGCTTCATCCGCGTACCCTCCGTCACGGAAGCAGCGCTGGTCCCACGCGCACCGGTAGGCTCGGCCCCGGCCATCGCCGGGCGGCGCCCTCCGGCGCCTGTGGTGGCCGCCGCCTAATCGCCTGCGGGCGAGCCGGGGAACCATGTTTGTGGGGTGCATCCGCTCCAGCGGTAGGGATCTTCCGTCCCGAACCCGTCAGCTAACCCGGTCGGCGGCTGACGGAAGGACACGCATATGCCAGTAGTGGCACCTGTAGGAAGGCTCGCCGCCCGGGTGGCGGCGGCGCTGGTGCTGACGCTCGCCGTCGGCCTCGGGGTCGCGCCGGTGACGCCGGCCGGGGCCGCGCCGCCCGTCGGCCTGCTCGCCGCCGCACCCGGCGACGACGAGGAGGGCGGCACGCCCGCCCTGCGCGCCCAGCTCGAGGCGGCGAGCAAGGGCTACCTGGAGGCCAAGACCGCCCTCGACCGGTCGGTGAAGCGGCAGCAGCAGCTCGGCGGCCAGCTCAAGACGGTCGAGGCCGAGCTGGTAACCCGCGGCACCAAGGTCGGCGAGATCGCCGGGGTGGCGTACAAGAAGGGCCGGCTCACCGCCGCCTCGGTGCTGCTCGACAGCAGCTCCCCCGAGGGGTTCCTGGACCGGGCCGCCGCGCTCGACACGATCGCCGCGAACGAGGACCGGGCGCTGCGCGAGCTGCTGACCACCCGGGACGAGGCGACGAAGACCCGGCAGGCGCTCGACGGCGAGATCCGCGAGCAGCGCAAGCAGGTCGCGCTGATGGGCAAGCGCAAGGAGCAGGCCGAGCGGGCGCTGACCGTGGCCAACAACAAGGCCAGCAGCAGCGGCGGCGGGTCCAGCCCGGGCGGCACCTCCAGCGCGAACGCCACCCCCGCGAAGCGCAACTCCGACGGCTCCTGGCCGGCGGAGTCGTGCAGCGTCAACGACCCCACCCCCGCCAACGGCTGCATCACCCCGCGCACCCTGCACGCGCTCAACCAGGCCAAGGCCGCCGGCTTCACCCGGTACGTCTCCTGCTACCGGCCCGGCGGCTCCGGCGAGCACCCGAAGGGCCGGGCCTGCGACTTCGCCGCGCAGAAGGGCGGCTTCGGCGGCGTGGCCAGCGGCGGGGACCGCACCTACGGCAACAACCTGGCGGCGTACTTCGTGCGCAACGCCGACCGGCTCGCCGTGCTGTACGTGATCTGGTTCAAGCAGATCTGGCTGCCCAGCAGCGGCTGGAAGGCGTACAGCGGCGGAAACGGGGACCCGTCCAGCGACCACACCAACCACGTGCACCTGTCGGTGATCTGACCCGCGCCCGCCCCGGCGGCCCGCCCCCGTTGGGACGGTCGCCGGGGCGCTACGCCGCCCGGCCGAGCACCTCGCCGAGCCGGCGGGCCAGCCCGAGGTGCGCCGAGCGGGCCTGCCGGAAGGCGTACGCGAACAGCGGCGTCGGTGCGACCAGGGTGATCTCCACGTCGACGCGGACGAGGCCGTCCGGCTCGTCGCGCAGCCGGGTGTGGTTACGCACCGTCGTGGCCGGCCGCTGCCGGGCCACCGTGACGATCTCGTCGTCGGTCACCACGAGCACGTCCGCCTGGTACGTCACGCCGAAGCGCACCGGCCCGGCGGCGAGCTGGTCGGTGATCGCGTAGCTGGCCAGGGCGCCCGGTCGGGGCGACAGCCGGCGCACCCGCGTGATCAACGGATGCAGCTCGGTCTGCCGGGCGGGATCGCTGAGCAGCGCCACCGCCTCCGCCCGCGAGCAGCGGGCCTGGACCGAGTACTGGAAGCTGTCGCGCCGGGGCATCCGTCGATCGTCCCCCACCCGGGGGCGTGGGGGAAGGGTCGAAGGCCCCGGCGCGTGGACCAGCGCCGGCGGCCGCGTCAGGCGCCGGGCAGCACCTCGGGGGTGGCCGTGCCCGCGAGGTAGGGCTCCGGGGCACCGAAGAGCCCGAGCAGGCCGGTCACCCAGAGCTGCCGGTGCACGAACCGGCTCGGCTCGGTGACGACCAGCTTCACCCCGCTGACCTCGGCGGTCTGGAAGCCGGCCACCATCGCGCTGATGCCGACCGAGTCGATGAAGGTGACGAGACGCATGTTCAGCTCGATGCGGGCGGGCCGCCCCTTGGTGAGCACCTCGGCGATGGCTTCACGCACCTCGTACGCGGTGTCGACGTCGATCTCACCGCGCGGGGCGATCTCGATGACACCACCGGAAAGAACCGACTTCACGATCGACAGGCTCACGCGAGCACCTCCACTCGCCCGTTGACGGGCGCCTCATCAGTACGCGGGCCGCGACCGAGAGTATTCCTCCGATGGCCTCGGTCGCCACCCCTCGGGATGAGCAATTCGTGGATCAGGACAAAACATGTTGCCCTTATCCGGACTTTTCAGATCCTGTTTGCCGCACGACCGGCCCGGGGGCCGGTGTCGCCGACCCAGGGTAGCGGTCCCCTCCGACCTTTGCGCGCACCCCGCACCCCGGGCGTGTGCCCACCCGGCCGCCACCGGCGGGACACGCCACCGTTGCCCGCCCCGCCTAGCATCGGCGACGTCCACACCCGTAGCTCGGAAGGGACCACCCATGATCCGGAGACTGGCCGGCCTGGCCGGCGTCGGCGCGCTGCTCGCACTCATGCTGGCCTGCGGCTTCGGCGGCGCCGGGGACGACGACGATGACGATGACGACGACGACTTCGCCCGGGGCGCCGCGGTGGTGTCCGTACGCTGAGGGCACGGCCGGCGCGCCGGGGGTTTGCGGTGGCGTCGGGTGGGGCACTGCCCCGGTGGGCGGACCGCGCCGGGGCAGACCCCGGGCGACCGCCCACCGGACCCACGCCGCAGTCCGAAGTGGCCGCAAGCTTCGGCACCCGAGGAGGTAGCACGATGTTCGGAACCCACCTGCTGGAGCGCCGCAGCAAGCCCGAGCGGATAGCGGACCAGGCGTGGCAGCACCTGGCCTCCGCCGTCGCCTCCGCCGGGGACAGCGTCCGCGACACCGCCCGCTCCGCCCGGCGCAGCGGCTCGGGCCTCGCCGACGAGGCGGGTGACCTGGTCGGCTCGGCGGCCGACGAGGCGCGCCGCCGGGCGGTGCTGGCCTTCGACGCGCTCGCCGGTCGCCGGCCCGCCCTGCCCTGGGCGCTGCTGATCGGGGCCGCCCTGGCCGGCGCGGCGATCGGCTGGGCCGCCGGTTCGGCGGCGCGCGCCGCCGGGCGCCGGGGCGAGCGCGACGTCGAGGAGATCGAGTTCGTCGACGTCGACCGGCCCAACTCCCCGGTCGGCCTGGACGGCTGAGCCGCCGGCCCGCCGAGGGGCACCCTGAGACCAGGGCGGGACCCCGGGGCCCTTCGAGACGCGAACCGGGCCGGCCTCCGTGCGGGGAGGCCGGCCCGGCGTTTCGGGACCGCGCGGGGCGGTCAGTGTGCGGTCAGTTGGCCGTGCAGGTCAGGATCGCCGGGGTCGAGTTGGCTCCGGTCCCGCTGGCGACGAAGCCGAAGGTGGTGCTGCCGCCGACGGGCAGCGTCCCGTTCCAGCCCGCGTCCCGCACCACGACCTGCGCCCCGGTCTGGGTGTAGGTGCCGCCCCAGAGCTGGGTGATCTGCTGGCCGCCGGGGAAGTTCCAGACCACGCTCCAGAAGCTCTTCGCCGAGCCGCTGTTGTTCTTCACGGTCACCTCGCCCTGGAAGCCACCGGACCAGGAGGTGGTCACCTTGTACGTCGCCGAGCAGGCCCCGGCCGGCACGGGCGTGCCCGTCGGGGTGGCCGGAGGCGTCGTGGCCGGGGGCGTGGTCGCCGGAGGCGTGGTGGCCGGCGGCGTCGTCGCGGGCGGCGTGGTCGCCGGCGGGGTGGTCGCCGGCGGGGTGGTCGCCGGCGGGGTGGTCGCCGGGGGCGTCGTGGCCGGCGGGGTGGTGGCGCCGCCGAGCCGGTCGGCGACGATGATGCCCCGCCCGTTGGTGCCCAGGTAGGCCCGCCCGTAGACGCGCGGGTCGCCGGTCAGGGCCTCGCCCGCGTTGCCGTACTGGTGCTTGTCGTCGTTGATCCGGACCCAGGCCGCGCCGGTGTTGTCCGACCGGAACAGGCCGGCCTGCCCGTCGACGGTGCCGAAGACGAACAGCGCCGGGTACGTCTGCCCGGGGGCCGCCTTGCCGAAGCCCACGTTCACCGCCGACGACACGCCGGCCTGCTTGGCGAAGGTGGCCCCGGAGTCGGTCGAGCGCCACAGCCCGCCCTCGCCGGCCAGCCAGATCTCGCCCTCCTTGCCGGGCAGCGCCTTGAACTTGACGTTCCCGGTGCTCGGCAGCCCGGTGGCCGCCGACGCGGTGAAGCTCGCCCCGCCGTTGGTGCTGACGTAGAACTTGCCGCCGGAGAAGCCGTAGAACTTGTTCTTGTTGACCCGGTCGGACTCGACGACGGCGTTGGCCGGGATCCCGGTCGCCGCGGTCCACGAGTTGCCGAAGCCCACCGAGCGGACGACCTGCTGGCCGGCGTCGCCCGGCGACCAGACGAACTGGCTGCCGTCGGCGGACGCGGCGACGGTGCCGCCGTTGTTGATCCCGCCCGGCTCGCTGCCCTGGAACCAGTTGGCCCCGCCGTCGGTGGAGAACGCGACGTGGCTGTCGTTGGGGCGGTCGGCGTCGGTGAAGTTGCCGGCCCGCACCATCGTCGCCGGGTTGGTCTCGGCGTAGTCGATGCTGGTGGTGCTGGTGAAGACCGGCTGGCTGAAGATCTTCGCCGGCACCGCGTCGAGGTCGGTGTGCCGGAAGCCGCCGAGGTCACCGAGCGCGCTGACCAGCGGGGCCCCGGTGGGCGGGCTGATCAGGTCGAGCACGGCGGTCTCCTCCAGGCCCTTGACCATCGGCTTGATGGTGAGCTGGCCGCCGGTGTCCCACTTGGTCAGGTCGGTGCTGCCGTAGATGGTCGCGCCGGTGCCGTACATGAAGCGGTTGGAGTCGTGCGGGTCGATCTCGACCGACTCGTTCATCCAGCCCAGCTTCGGCGTCTCCTCCGGCGGGGCCGGGTTCGTGCCGAAGGTCAGCCACGGCACCGAGGAGATGTCCATGGTGTACTTCTTGCTGCGGTCCGGGTAGCTGGTGAACTCCCAGATCCGGGACCAGGTCGCGCCCCCGTCGGTGCTGCGCCAGAAGATCGCGTCCGGCCACCAGGAGATCTGGGTGGCCACCATCAGGGTGTTCGGCTTCTGCCGGTCGATGGTCAGGCCGGAGTAGCCGAAGTACGCGTCGGCGCTCGACGACGGGATCGGGCTGATCTGCGTCCACGCGCCGGTGGCCCGGTTGAACTTCCACACGTCGCCCTTGGCGCCGTCGTACGGGCCGCCGGTGTCGCTGGTGGCGATGTAGAGGTAGCCGCCCACCGGGTCCACGACGCCCTTGTGGGCGAGGTAGCCGGTCGGCTGGCCGGGGATCCGCTCCCAGGTGGCGCCGCCGTTGGTGCTGCGGTAGACCGGGTTGGCCTTGTCGGCCACGCCGACGTAGATCGTCTGGGTGGTGTTGCCGGCCGTGCCCGTGCTCTTGTCGAACGACACCCAGGTCAGGCCCTGGTTCTGGCTCTGGTAGCCGGTGGTGTCGTTCGGGTCGGCCTGGTAGTTGCCGACGTTGGGGAAGTTGGCGACCTTGGCCCAGGTCGCCCCGTAGTCGGTGCTGCGCCACAGGCCGTTGCCGCCCTCGGCGCCGTAGTAGATCGTGCTGTTCTTGTTCGGGTCGACGGCGAGCCGCTCACCCATGCCCCGGCCGGGCATGTTGCCGCCGTTCTTGAACGGCAGCTCGGTGACCTGCCAGGTCGCGCCCTTGTCCGACGAGCGCAGGATCGCGCCCTTGTTCGGGTCCCAGTCGTTGGTGTACATGCCGACGGCGGCGTACACCCGGTTGGTCTGCACCGGGTCGGTGGCGACGCTGACCACGCCGTTGTAGCCCCACTTGTCCGCGCCGACCCAGTCCAGCAGCGGCGTCCAGGACTGGCTGGCCTGCTCCCAGCGGTACAGTCCGCCGATGTCGGTGCGGGCGTAGATCAGGTTCTTCTCGGTGGGGTTGTAGACGATGCCGGGGACGAAGCCGCCACCGTCGATCCGTACGTTCTTGAAGGAGTACGGCTCCGAGGCGGCCGCGGCCGCCTCGGTGGACGGGGCGACGGTGAACTGAACGGCCACGACTGCCGTGGCAGCGGCCAGCACGGTGGTGACCGCGCCGACGAGACCTCTCCGCATCTGCGGTTTCCTCTCGGGGATGCCCGTGATGGTGGGACGAGCACGACGTCGGCGGTCGACGGACGACCGTGCCCAGGCCCGACGTCGGGGCGCGGGAAGCCTGCCCTGGCTTCCCACCGGCGCGCGTGGCTCCCGCTGCCGAGGAAGGCATTCACGGTAACCTCTACCGGGCCGAGTTAGGAAGCACTCCCAACAAACTCGCCCGGCCGGCGGGCCGGCGGCGGCCGATCAGTCGAGGTGGTAGACGTACCCGTCGCCGACGGCCTCGCGCCGCACGCCCAGCCCGTCCACCGGCCGGGTCTCCGCGCCCTGCCACGGCGTGCCCGCCGTGTACGCCGGCAGCACCACCACCGTGCGCACCCCGACCCCCCGCAGGTACGCCACCGACGCGGCGTCCGGGAAGCCCGCGCTCGCCGCCCGGATCTCCTGCTGCTTCGCCGGGACGAACGACGCCAGCCCGTTGACGATCTTCGGGAAGCCGTCGGTGGACCAGAGCATCACGTGGAACTCCCGGATGCCGTCGCTGGGCAGCACCAACGCCGGTCCCTGCAGCCCGTGCATCGCCGCCGGCGCGACCGGGGCCGGCACGTGCGGGGTCCGGTTGACGCCCTCGGCGAGCACCAGCAGCACCGGCAGCACCAGCACGAGCCGCCCCCAACGCCGCCACCCGCCGCCGGGCCTCCCCGCCGCCGCAGCCGGCTCCGAATCGGTGTCGATGGTCAGCGCCCCGGCGGCCAGGACGCCCAGCAGCAGCGTCGTCCACAGCACCAGCCGGCCCGGGGTGCGCACGCCGTCCCAGCCCGGCACGTGCTCCACCAGCGTGACGTACCCCGGGTCGCCGTCCCCGCCCAGCGTGCTGCCGGCGGCCAGCGCCACGGTCACCAGCACCCCGACGGCCAGCGCCACCCGGTGCCGCACCCGCCACGCCGACACGAACAGCCCGGCGGCGGCCAGCCCGATCAGCACCATCCCGGGCAGCAGCGTCATCTCCCCGGCGAAGCTCAGCGAGGCCCGCGCCGTCTCGTGCCGCTCCCCCCACAGCCACGACTCCGGCGGCGCGGTGAGGAACCCGCGCAGCGGCGGGGAGAACATCGCGATCTGCTCGACCGTGCGCCGGCCGTCCGGGTGCCGGGCCACCACCTCGAAGTAGGGCGCGGCCATCAGCAGGGTCACCCCGGCGAAGAACACCCCGCCGGCCAGGTCCGCCACCAGCAGCCGGCGGCCGAACGCCGGCCGCTGCCGACGCCGCCACCACGACCAGCCGTACCCGCCGGCCGCGCCGAGGCAGAGCAGCGCCAGCGCGTACGCGAAGGGCAGGCCGATGCCGAAGCCGAGGCTGACCTGCCAGGCGGCGACCGCCCAGCCGGCCCCCGCCCAGCCGGGGCGCACCCGCTCGGGGCGGTAGCCGTGCCGCAGCGACCAGCCGTGGCCCCGGGCCAGCATGGCCAGCGCCAGGGCGATCCCGCCGATGCTGAGCACGTGCAGGTGCCCGGCCTGGGCCAGCTTCCACGGCGCGTACGCGAAGGACGCCCCGGCCACCGCCGCGCCCGCCCGGCCCGCGCCGAGCTGCCGCGACAGCGCGTACGCGCCGACGAAGGCGAGCGCGTGCACCAGCACGTACAGCAGGTTGTAGCGGGCCACGGCGGCGACCGGCCCGTCGCCGAAGAACCCGAACGGGGCGTAGCCGAGCAGCGTGTCCGAGTACGCGTACGTGTACGGCTCCGGCCAGAACGTGTTGGAGTGCCAGAGCTGCGTCGGGTTGGTGAGCACCGCGTGCCCGCCCCAGGCGACCTGCCACGCCTGCAACGTGGGGTCGCCGACGTCCTGCGGGATGGTGCCGGTCAGGTCGCGCACCGTCGGCCAGGTCAGCACCACGGCCAGCACCAGCGACCCGAGCACCGCGAGGGTCCACTCGTGCCGGGCGAACCGGGCGAGCCGGTCGGCGACCGCCCGCCCCCGACCGGCGGTCGCCGGCGGCCCGGCGACGTCGACCGGTGCCGCCTCGCCAACCTCACCCATCGCCTGCTCCCCGCTCCCGACGGTCAACGCCGCCCCAGATCGTGCCGGACCGCGCGCCGTCTTGTCGACCACCATCACTGTAAGGAAGGGCCCCCTGTTAACGCTTTCTGCATAGGAAGGGCCCCCTCCTAACCGCCCGCCCCCGGGGCCGGCGGAGCGGGGGCGGTGGGGGCGGTGGGGGTGGGCCGTCAGATCAGGTGCAGCTCGCGGGCGCGGCGGACGGCCTCCCGGCGGCGGGTCGCGTCCAGCTTGCGGTAGATGTTGCGCACGTGCGTCTTGACGGTGTTCACCGACAGGGACAGCTCGGCGGCGATCTCCACGTTGGACAGGATGCTCTGCAGGTAGCGCAGGATGGTCAGCTCCCGCTCGGTCAGCGGCTCGTCCAGCTCCCGGCCCGGCTCGGTGCCCGGCCGCGCGGGCGGCTCCTGCGCCACCCGGACCAGGTCGCTCACCGTCGGCCAGTGCGCCGTGCCGGAGTCCAGGTGCGCGGCGAGCAGGTCCCGCACCCCGGGCTCGGCGCGGGTGAACGGGCGGCGGAACCCCTCGGCGGCGGCCAGCTCCAGGACCCGCTCCAGCGTCCGCCCGGCCCGCCGGGCGTCCCCGGCCCGCCCGGTGAGCACCGCGTCGAGCAGGCCGGCGTCGAGGCGTACCGGCAGCGGCCAGGCGGCGGCCTCCGGGCCGTCCCAGGGCGGCAGGGCGCGGGCGGCGGCGGCCGGGTCACCGGCGCGCAGCTCGACCCGGGCCAGGGCCACGGCGGGCGCACCGGCCGGCGTGCCGGCCAGCAGCTCCCGGGCGGCACCGGGGTCGCCGTGCGCGGCCCGCAGGTCCGCCTCGGCGGCCAGCAGCCAGGCGGCCAGCTCCCCCGCGCCGCCCCGCCCGGCCTCCAACGGGGCGCCGGCGGTCGGCGGCGACGCCCACCGGTCCCCGGCCGACAGCGGCGCGGACCCGGGCGCGCCAACGGCCGGCGCGGGCCCGTCGCCGGCCGCCAGCGGCGCGAGGGCGTCCCGGGCCGCCGACAGCAGGCGCAGGCCGGTGGCCGGTTCGCCGCGGTCGCGCAGCAGCGTCGCCCGGCACAGCGCGGCGAGCGCCGCCACCGCCGGCTCGTCGGCGGTCGGGCCGGCCAGCGCCAGGTGCGCCTCCGCGTCGTCGGGGAGGTCCCGGTGCAGCGCGACGACGGCCAGCGCCAGGTGGGCGTACGCGCAGTCGGTGCGGCAGGACCAGCCCTGACAGGGCGGCATCGCCAGGGCCTCCCCGGCGGCCCGCTCGGCCGCCCGCAGCTCGCCGAGGGCCGCGTGCAGCAGGGCGGAGCGGCTCACGCAGAGCAGCTCGGTGCGGGCCCGACCGGCCGCCCGGGCCGCCGCGAGCGCGGCGTCGAACTCGGCCGCCGCGCCGCGCAGGTCGCCGCCGGAGAGCGCGACCAGGCCGAGGGCCGCCCCGGCTGCCGCCGCCACGTCGGCGTCGTCGGCGGCCCCGGCGCGCGGGTCGTCCGCCGGCCCCCCGGGGGTACGCGTGGCGAGCAGGCGCGACGCCGCCCGGCGTACCTCGTCGGGGTCGCCGGTCAACCGGGCGAGGGTGACCTCCACGGCGACGGCCAGCCGGCGGAACCGGTCCCGGCGCGGCACGGGCAGCGACCGGGCGTGCCCGGCGGCCCGGCGCAGCTGCGCGGCGGCGGCGTCGACGTCGCCCGCGTGGGCCCGTTCGGCGGCGGCGGCCAGCGCCAGCTCCGGGTCCCGCCGGACCTCGGCCTCCGGTGGCGCGGCGGGGACGGGCCCGCCCGCGCCCTCGTCGTCGTACGGCACGAGTTCCGGCCAGCCGGTGACCAGCAGCTCGGTGGCCGCGTCCCAGCGACCGGCGGCGAGGGCGTGCCGCAGCGCCTCGGCGGGGCGGGCGTGCCCGGCGTACCAGTCGGCCGCCCGCCGGTGCAGGTCCCGGCGTTCCTCGGCGGTCAGCTCGCCCAGCTCGGCGCGGAGCAGGTCGGCCAGCAGCGGATGGCAGCGGTACCAGGGGGGCCGGCTGTCGTCGCGGTCCACGAAACCGCCGGCCGTGGCCAGCGCGGTCAGCGCCCGCTCGGCGTCGCGGCGGCCCGTCAGCGCGTCGACCAGGTCGGCGCTGACGGCGTCGGCCACCGCGCCCCGGCGCAGCGCGTCGCGGGCCGCGTCGTCGAGCGGGCCGAGCACCTCCGCGCGCAGGTAGCCGGCCACGTCCGGCTGGTCGCCGCCGAACTGCTCCAGCCAGCGCACCGGGTCCGGGCGGTCCCGGGCGGCCAGCGCGGCCAGCCGCAGCCCGGCCGGCCAGCCGCCGGTACGCGCGCGCAGCCGGGGCACCGCCGCGGCCGGCAGGAACACGCCGTGCGCGACGAGCAGGTCGGCCACCTCGTCGTCGGTGCAGGCCAGCTCGCCGGGGCCCACGGTGGTCAGCTCACCGGCGAGCCGCAGCCGGTGCAGCCCCGCCGGCAGGTCGGTGCGGGCCCCGGCCACCACCCGCAGCCGCCCCCCGGTGTGGCGGAGCAGGAACTCCAGCACGGTCAGCGCCGCCGGATCGGCGACCCGGTGCACGTCGTCGAGGACCAGCAGCACCGGGCGCTCCCGGGCGGCGAGCGCGGCGGCCAGCAGTTCCAGCCGGTCGGGCCGGGGCGGGTCCGCGAAAGGCCCGCCGGGCGCGTGCAGGCGCAGGGCCGCCGTCAGGTACGACCAGAGCCGCGCCCCCGTGTCGCCCGCCTCGACCGACACCCACGCCGGTGCCGGCTCGACGGTCCGGGCCCACGACCCGAGCAGCGTGGTCTTGCCCCAGCCGGCGGGCGCGGTGACCAGGGTGAGCGCCCCAGCCGCGCCCTCGTCCAGCCGGCGCAGCAGGCGGGGCCGGACCAGCACCGGCTCGGGCAGCGGGGCCGGCGCGAGCCGGGACGCCAGCAGCGGCGCCGCGTCCACCGCGGCGGAAACGGGGTCGACCCCGACCGCCACCCTCGCCCCGGCCACCTCGTGCTGCGTCATGCGGCACCCCCACGCCACGCGTCCCTCCCCGGCTCGTGCGGCGGGCGGTTACCCGGCCCCGGCCGGTTCACCCCTTCGGGGGGATCCCGGTTCACCCGGCCGCCGCCGACGCTGGGGGCACCGGCCGTCGGGCCCGCCGACGGCTGCACGGCGACGAGAGGCCGCACCGGCGACGAGAGGCGGGTGGGACGGATGGGACGGGGCAGGCGGGGCGGTCGGGCGCTGGCCCGTACCGCCGGGGTGGTGGCCGGCGCGGTCGCCGGGGTGACGGTGGCGCGGGTGCTGCGCGGACCCTTCCGGGGTGGCCGCCCGCGCCCGGCCGGCCCGCGCGACGGCTGGCAGGTGGTCACGATCGACCGGCCGCCGGAGCGGGTGCTGCCCGGCGGCCGGTGGCCGGAGCCGCTGCGCCGGCTCGACGGCGCGGTGGAGGTGGCGCAGGGGCCCGCGCCCGGCGGACGCGGCACCGAGCTGGCGGCCCGGCCCGTGCGGGGCGTGCCGGTGACCGGGATGGCCGCCCACCTCGTCGGCGGCGGCGACCCCGCGCCGCTGGTCCGCGAGGCGCTGCGCCAGGCCAAGCAGCTCGCCGAGACCGGTGAGCTGCTGCGCGCGGACCGCTCCCCGCTGGAGGGCCCCCGACCGAGCGGCCCGGTGGGGCCCGGCGACGGCCCGGTGGTGCCCGGATGAGGGCGCTGTGCTGGCTCGGCGCGGACGGCCTCGCGGTGCGGCAGGTGCCCGACCCCGAGCTGCGCAACTCCGCCGACGCGATCGTCCGGGTGCGGCGCAGCGCCACCTGCGGGGCGGACCTGCCGCTGCTCGCCGGGCGGGCCCCGGCGCTGTCCGTCGGCGACGTGCTCGGGCACGAGTTCCTCGGCGACGTGGTGGAGGTCGGCCCCGGGGTCCGGCGGCACCGCGTCGGCGACCGGGTGGTGGTCTGCGCCGCCGTGGCCTGCGGCAACTGCTGGTACTGCCGGCAGGGCCTCTACGCCTGCTGCGACAACGGCAGCACCGGGCCGGCGGCGGCCGAGGTGGCCTGGGGGCAGCCCACCGGCGGCTGCTACGGCCATCCCCGGTCGGCCGGGGGCTTCGCCGGCAGCCACGCCGAGTACGTCCGGGTGCCGTACGCCGACGTCGGGGCGTTCGCGGTGCCGGAGCCGGTCGACGACGACCGGGCGGTCTTCGCCTCGGACGCGGTGCCGGCCGGCTGGCTCGCCGCCGAGCTGGGCGAGGTGTCCCCGGGCGACGTGGTGGCGGTCTGGGGCGCGGGCGCGGTGGGCCAGATGGCCGCGCAGGCGGCCCTGCTGCGCGGCGCGGACCGGGTGGTGGTGATCGACCGCTACCCGCAGCGGCTGGGCCTGGCGCAGCGGCACGTCGGCGCGGAGACCCTCGACTACCTCAGCGTCGACGTCCCGGCCGAGCTGCGGGAACGCAGCGGCGGGCGGGGCCCCGACGTGTGCGTGGAGGCCGTCGGCATGGCGTGGGACGACACCGAGCCCCGGTCGCTGGCCGAGCGGTTCGCCGCCGCCGCGCTGCCCGGCGCCGCCCCCGACCGGCCCATCGCGGTACGCGAGGCGGTGCACGCCTGCCGCAAGGGCGGCACGGTGGTGGTGCTCGGCACGTTCACCGGGTTCGTCGACACGTTCCCGCTGGGCGCGGTGATGCAGAAGGGGCTGACCGTGCGCGCCGCCCGGCAGCACGGGCAACGCTGGATCCCGATGCTGCTGGACCGGATGGCGCGCGGCGAGATCCACACGGGGCACCTGGCCACCCACCACCTGCCCCTGGAGCAGGGCGCGCTTGGCTACGACCTGTTCCGCACCCGCGCCGACGGCTGCCTGCGGACGGTCTTCACGCCCTGAGCGCCCATCGTGGTGCCGGTGCCGCCCGGCGGTGGCAGACTCGCGGGATGCGTGAGGATCGGGCGTACGACGTCGTGCTGTTCGGGGCGACCGGGTTCACCGGCGGGCTCACCGCCGAGTACCTCGCCCGGCACGCGCCGCCGGGGCTGCGCTGGGCGCTGGCCGGGCGCAACCCGGCCAAGCTGGCGGCCGTCCGCGGGCGGCTGGCCGGCATCGACCCGGCCCTGGCCGGGCTGCCGCTGCTCACCGCCGACGTCACCGACCCGGAGTCGCTGCGCCGGGTCGCCGGGGACGCCCGCGTCGTCGCCAGCACCGTCGGGCCGTACGTGCACCACGGGGAGCCGCTGGTCGCCGCGTGCGCGCGGGAGGGCACCGACTACCTCGACATCACCGGCGAGCCGGAGTTCGTCGACACCATGTACGTGCGGCACCACGCCGAGGCCGTACGCACCGGGGCCCGCCTCGTGCACGCCTGCGGCTTCGACTCGATCCCGCACGACCTGGGCGTCTGGTACACGGTCACGCAACTGCCGGCCGACGGGCCGGTCACCGTGGACGGGTTCGTCCGGGCGGGCGGCCGGTTCTCCGCCGGCACGTACCATTCGGCGCTCACCGCATTGTCCCGGGCCGCCGAGGCGGGCCGGGCGGCGAAGGCGCGGCGGGCCGTCGAGCCGCGCCCGCCGGGCCGCCGGGTCCGGGCGGTGCCGGGCAGGGTCGGCCGGTCGGCGGAGCTGGGCGGGTGGGCGGTGCCGCTGCCGACCATCGACCCGCAGGTGGTCCGCCGGTCGGCGGCGGCCCGGCCGGAGTACGGGCCGGACTTCCGCTACCGGCACTTCGCCGCCGTGCGGCGGCTGCCCACGATCGTCCTCGGCGCGGTCGGGCTCGCCGGGCTGACCGGGCTGGTGAAGGTGCCGCCGGCCCGACGCTGGCTGCTCGGCCGGCTCGCCTCCGGGCAGGGGCCCAGCGCCGAGCAGCGGGCGAAGTCGTGGTTCCGGGTGCGCTTCGTCGGCTCCGGCGGCGACCGGCGGGTGGTGACCGAGGTGGCCGGCGGCGACCCCGGCTACGACGAGACGGCGAAGATGCTCGCCGAGTCCGCCCTCTGCCTGGCCCTCGACGACGACCTGCCGCCCGTCGCGGGCCAGGTGACCCCGGTGACCGCGATGGGCGACGCGCTGCTGCGCCGCCTGACCGCCGCCGGCCTCACCTTCCGCACGCTGCAGGTGTAAGGAAGGGCCCCCTGTTAACGCTTTCGGTATAGGAAGGGTCCCCTGCAAACATCGCCGCCCGGCGGGCAACATGGGCGGCGTGGGCGGCGGCTTGACCCTCGACCTGGTGGAGGGCACAGGATCCTCGGCGTGGAGAGCGAACTGCGCAGCATCGGCGAGCTGGCCCGCGCCAGCGGCCTGACCGTCAGCGCCCTGCGGTTCTACGACCGCTCCGGGGTGCTGGTGCCCGCGCTGGTCGACCCGGTCACCGGCTACCGCTGGTACGCCGACGACCAGGTCCTGCCGGCCCGGCTGGTCGCCGGGCTGCGCCGGGTCGGGATGCCGCTGGCGGAGATCGCCGCCGCCGTGCGGCACCGGGCCGAACCGGCCGTGGTGGGCCGGCTGCTCGACGCGCACCTGCGCCGGCTGGAGAACGGCCTCACCGACGCCCGCCGCGAGCTCTCCCGGGTCCGAGCCCTGATCGACCACGAGGAGCACCCCATGACCACCCGTCTCGTCCTGTCCCCCGCCGACCTCGCCGCCGCGATCGACGCGGTCCGCTTCGCGGTCGGCACCGACCCGGAGCTGCCGGTGCTCTCCGGCGTCCTGTTCGACGTGGCCGCCGACGGCGTACGCCTGGTGGCCACCGACCGGCACCGGATGGCGGTGGCCCGGGTCCCCGGCGCGGTCGACGGTCCCGCCCGGCGGCTGCTCGCCCCGGTGGCCCTCGTCGATGCCGTCCGCGAGCTGCTGGGCGGCGGCACCGGCGACGGGCGCGGGCTGCCGGGCGGCACCGGCGACGTGGGCGTGGCGCCGGGCGGTACCGGCGACGGTGTCCGCGAGCTGTCGGGCGTCGACGGCGGGGCCGACGCCCACCTGCGCCTGGACGGGGCCGGCCTCACCGTCACCGTCGCCGGCCGGGAGGTCGGCGGGGCCGCCCTGCCCGACGAGTTCCCCGACTACCAGCGGCTGCTGGGCACGCGCGTGCCGGCGTACCGGATCACGGTGGACGTGCCGGCGCTGCGCGCGCAGGTCGCCGGCCGCCCGCCGGCGCGGGTCCTGCGGCACGAGGGCGTCGACGTGCCGGTGACCGTGCTGGGCCTGGACGACGCGGGCGGCCTGCGGGTCCTCGACGACGCCGCGCTGGCCGACGCCGCGCCGGACGCGGTGCGGCTCGGCGTCAACGGGCGGTACCTGCTCGACGCCCTCGACGCGGGCGATCGGGGGCAGCTCCTGCTGGAGCTGGACGGGCCAATCGCCCCGCTGGCGGTGCGCCGCCCGGACGACGCGGACGCGTACTCCATCCTGATGCCGATCCGGCTCTGAGCCCGCGCCGCGCCGCGGTGCCGGCGCGCCGCCCGGTGCCGCGCCGCCCGGTGCCGCGCCGGTGCCGGCGCGCGATGTCGGCGACGTCGCGGCTTCCCGCCCCAGGGAACCCCGCGATGTCGCCGACATGGCGCGACCGCATCGCGGCGCGACGGTCCCGGCCGGTGGGCTCACGGCCGGGGCCGGGCGGGGGAGGCGGCGACGGTAGCATCGGTGGGTTCCCACCTGAGATTCCCGGACGGAGGCGTACGGAGCGCATGCTCGACATGGAGTTGATCCGGAAGGATCGCGAGGCGGTGGCGACCGCGCTGGCGAAGCGACTGGATCCCGCCGAGGTCAACCGGGCGCTGGACGAGATCCAGCGGCTCGACCAGGAGCGCCGCGCCCTCATCACGGAGATCGACGCCGAGCGGCAGCGCCGCAAGGCCGAGGCGCGGGCGTACGCGGCGGCGAAGCGGGCCGGCACCGCGCCGGAGAGCGTCGCCCCGGAGGCCGAGCGCAAGCAGCTCGCCGAGCTGGAGTCCCAGCTCGACGAGGTGCAGTCCCGGCTGCGTGAGCGGATGAGCGAGCTGCCGAACCTGCCCGCCGACGACGTCGTCCCCGGCGGCAAGGAGGCCAACCGGGTCGTGCGGACGTTCGGCGAGCCGCCGGCGATCGAGAAGGTCCGGGACCACGTCGAGCTGAGCCGCCTGCTGGGCCTGGTCGACCACGAGCGGGGCGTCAAGCTCGGCGGCTCCGGCTTCTGGATGTACACGGGGCTGGGGGCCCGGCTGGAGTGGGCGCTGCTCAACTGGTTGATCGACCAGAACATCGCGGCCGGCTACGACTTCCTGCTCCCGCCGCACCTGCTGCTGGACACCGCCGGCTTCGCCGCCGGCCAGTTCCCCAAGTTCTACGACGACGTCTACCACCTCGACCGGGAGTCCGCCCCGCGCGGGCAGTTCCTGCTGCCCACGGCGGAGACGGCGATCCTGGGGGCCTACCAGGACGAGATCCTGGACACCGCGACCCTGCCGCTGAAGCGGTTCGCGTACACCCCGTGCTACCGGCGGGAGGCGGCCGGTTCGCACTCCGACGAGCGCGGCACCGTGCGGGGCCACCAGTTCAACAAGGTGGAGATCTTCCAGTTCACGCTGCCCGAGCAGGCCGCCGCCGCGCTGGAGCAGATGGTCGCCCACGTGGAGGGCCTGGTCGCCCGGCTCGGCCTGCACCACCAGACCAGCCTGCTGTCGGCCGGCGACGCCAGCGCCTCGATGAAGAAGACCCTCGACATCGAGGTGTGGATGCCGAGCACCGGCAAGTACAAGGAGGTGTCGTCGGTGTCCTGGGCCGGCGACTACCAGGCCCGCCGGGCCGCGATCCGGTACCGCGAGGCGGGCGGCAAGCAGACCCGCTTCGTGCACACGTTGAACGGCTCGGCGCTGGCCACTAGCCGGCTCTTCCCGGCGATCCTGGAGCAGTTCCAGCAGGCCGACGGCTCGGTGCTGGTGCCGGAGGTGCTCCGCGACCGGGTCGGCACGGACCGGCTCACTCCGGGTCGCTGACCGTCACGCTGTCGGCGGGGGTCGGGGTAACCCGGCCCCCGCCGCTTTCGTTACGACCCCGTGCCCTGCCGGAGGTGTTAAGAAGGGGCCCCTGCTCTACCGAATGCGTTAACAGGGGGCCCTTCCTTACCCCGAGCGCAGCGAGGGCGGCGAGGGCGACCGCCAGCAGGGCCGGGCCGGCCGCGTCCAGGGCACCGACGAGGGCCTGCTGGACGCGGGCCGCGGCGACCACCACCGGGTCGCCGAACGCGTCGTGCCGGCCCTCGGCGAGCCGCACCTCGTACCAGCCGTACCAGGCGACGTAGCCGCCGGCGGCCAGCAGCACCAGGCCGCTGAGCCGGGGCACCCACCGGCCGGCCCCGCGCAGCCGGGCCACCACCCGGTCGCGCAGCAGCGCCACGCCGAGGGCGGCCACGGCCACCACGAGACCCATCCCGAGGGCGTACGCGACGAACAGCGCCAGTCCGCGCGGCGTCGAGCCGGCCTGGAGGCTGGTCGCCACGATCGCCAGGAACGGGGCGATGGAGCAGGTCAGCGACGCCAGCGCGTACGCCGCGCCGAACAGCACCATCGACGGCAGCGTGCGGGTCAGCCGGGGCGCGCGGGCCAGCGGGCGCGGGGTGGGCAGCCGCCGCCCGGCGAGCAGCCAGCAGCCGAGCAGCACCAGGCCCACGCCGAGGGTGACGGTGAGCCAGGGCAGCCGGGGGCGCAGCCAGCCGGCCAGCGGCGCGAAGGCCAGCCCGAACGCGCCGAAGACGAGCACGTATCCGCAGGTGAGGCCGGCGGCGGCGGTGAGCGCCCGGCCGAGTGCGGCGCGTCCGTCGCCGGGCCCGGCCACCAGGATCGACAGGTACGCGGGCAGCATCGCGAACCCGCACGGGTTGACCGCGCCGAGCATCCCGGCGGTCAGCGCCAGCAGCAGCGGGGCGTCCATCAGGCGGCCGAGGCGGTCAGCAGCGGGGCGGCCAGGCCGACCGGCGGCAGGAGCGGGGCGGCCATCAGCCGGCCTGGGTGGCCAGGGCGGCGACCCGGCGGGTGAGGTCCTCCCCGTCGAGGAAGCCCTGGTGGATCACCTTCCCGTCGCGGTCGATGATCAGAAACGTGCTCTGCTCGACGACCTCGAAGCGCCGCCACAGCTTCCCGGCCGCGTCGTCGAGCTGGAGGGTGCCGCCCAGCTCGAACTCGGTCACGAAGTCCCGCATCGCCGTGCGCTGCCCGAGGCCGGCGACGCCGACGATCGGCACCCGGTCGCGGTACTGCGGGGCGATCTCGGCGACCGTCCACGCCTGGCTGGCGCAGGTGGCGCACCAGGGGGCCCAGAACCACAGCACCACCGGCCTGCCGGCCAGGTCGGCGGCGGCGAACGGCTTCCCGTCGAGGGTGGTGCCGGTGAACCGGAGGCTGTCCGGCACCCGGGCCGGGGCGGCCGGCGTCGGCGGCGCGCCGGTGGGCGTACCGGTCGGGGTCGCCGTGGGGTCACCGGTGCCGGTGGGCGCGGCGGTGGCCGCGTCGACCGGCGGCCCCGGGGGGTCGACGGCGCAGGACGCCGCGCCCAGCAGGGCGGCGGCCAGGGCGGCGACCAGGGTGGCTGTCCCGGCCCGCCGTCGGCGGGGCGACCGTCCACCCGGGCCGGTCCGGCGGCGCGACGGCCGGCGGAACAATCGCATCCGCGTCTCCCTTCGGTAGCGGGCCGCGCGGGGCGGGGCACCACGGCGGCGCTCCGGCGTCCGACGGTCCCGGGGTGCGCTACTCGGCCTTGACCAGCCGCAGCGCGAGCTCGGGGCACACCTTGACGGCCTTCATGGCGCCCTCCCGCAGCCAGGTCGGCACGGGGGTGGTGGGGAAGGCGGGGTAGCCGTTGCCGTCCAGCCGGATGAAGTCGGGCACGACGTGGGCGCAGAGCCCGTGGCCGTCGCAGCGGGACCAGTCCAGGGTCAGCTTCCTCGGGTCGGCGTCGGGGGCACCGGGCAGGCCCATGACGCCCTTGGTGCGCTTGCCACACCCCTCGCCCGTGGTGTGCAGCTTCAGGTCGTCGGCGAAGACCTCCATGGCGGAGAGGGCGAACCGGGCGGTGCCGTCGGGGTGGCTGCACGCGCCGCGGCCCTTCACGTCGCCGGCCGCGGCGCGGACGATCTCGACCGGGGCGCTGCCGGAGACGGCCAGGTCGACGGCGCGGGCCAGGTCGGGCAGGCCCATCTTGCAGGGGCCGCACTGCCCGGCGGACTCGCCGGCCAGGTAGCGGACCACCTGGGCGGCCTCGCCGAGGGGGCAGGTGTCGCGGGCCAGCGGCACGATGATGCCCGCGCCGAGGGTGCCGCCGACGGCGGTGAGGCCCTTGCGGGACACCTCGGCCCGCTGCGCGGCCTCGGCGGTGATCCACTTGCCGTGGTACCCGCCCATGAGGATGCCCGGCCCGTCGGGCACCTCGCACAGTTCGAGGATGTCGCGCAGGGGGGTGCCGGCGGCGCACTCGACGACGGCGGGCCGCTTGGCCGCGCCGGTCACCGTGAGCAGGACCGTGCCGGGTTCGTCGTCGGTGCCCAGGGCCGCGTACTCGTACGGGCCGAGCCGGGCGGCGACGGCGAGCTGCGCGTACGTCTCGGCGTTGGACAGCAGGGTGGGCAGGCCGCCGACGCCGGAGTCGCTGGAGCGCTTCTTGGTGCCCGGCGGGATGTGCGGCAGCCCGTTGATGCCGTTGACCAGCGCGCCGCCCTCGCCGGAGATGAACCGGTGCGGCACGGTCACGATGCTGGTGGGCACCGGCATCCGGCGTTCCTGGAGCGCCTCGGTCAGCGACGGCCGACCCACGTCGTCGTCGGCGACGCCGATGACGATCTCGTCGGCGTCCAGCGCGTACGCGACCAGGGCCGCGCCGTCGAGGATCAGGTGCGGGGCCCGGGTGAGCAGCACCTTGTCCTTCCAGCTGGCCGGCTCGCCCTCGGTGGCGTTGACCACGACCATGGCGGAGGCGTCCTGCCGCTCGCAGGACTCCAGCACGGCGCGCAGCTTGCGGGCGAACGGGAAGCCCGCACCGCCCTTGCCCTTGAGCTGGATGGCCTCGGCCAGCCGGAGCAGGTTGGCCGGTTCCATCGGCCCGATGGGGCCGTGCACCTCCTCGTGGGCCATCAGGTCGAGGCGGCCGAACTCGGCGAAGCCGGCGGTGAGCCGGGGCTCGCCGACGCACGCCACGGGGGGCACCGTCGTGCGCATCACTTCGCCTCACCCCGCAGCCCGGCCCAGTACGCGCCGTCGATCGCGTCGGCGTTGGCCCGGTCGCGGTCGCGGTCGCGGTCCCGGTCGCGGTCCCGCTTGCGTCGGCCGGGCTTGCCGTCCCCGGCGGCCCGCAGCGCCCGCCGCGAGGCCAGGTCGACCAGGGTCGGGGTGTCGTCCATGGGCGGCAGGTCCTCGGCGACGAACCGGGCCGGGGGCCGCCAGTAGTCGGGCTCCTCCGGGACCTCGTCGTCGACGCTGTGCCGGCCGGACCCGCTGCGCGGGGCCGCGGAGATCGGTTCGGCGGAGACGGGCGTCGAGGACTCCCAGCGGCGCGGGCTGTCCCAGGGCTCCTCGGGCTCGTCGGCGCGCTGGGGCGGCGAGGAGTAGCGGGCGACGAGGTCCTCGTCGTCGCGGCGGGACCGGCGGCCCGGCGACACGGGGGCGACATCCTCGTCGCGCCGGGAGCGGCGGGGGCTGGAGACCGGGGCGACGTCCTCGTCGTAGCGGGCCCGGCGGCCCCCCGAGACGGGGGCGACGTCCTCGTCGTAGCGGGCCCGGCGACCGCCGGAGACCGGGGCCACGTCCTCGTCGTAGCGGGCGCGGCGGCCCCCCGACACGGGGGCCACGTCCTCGTCGCGCCGGGAGCGCCGGGGGCTGGAGACCGGGGCGACGTCCTCCTCGGAGCGGGAGCGGCGGGGGGCGGAGACGGGTGCGTCCGCGTCGCGCCGCCGCCGGCTCGACCGTTCCTCGGCGGAGTCCGCGCCGCGCCGGGTGGCGGGCTCGGCGGTACGCCGGGCGGCCGACGTCAGCTCGCGCTCGCCGCGGCGGGCCGGGGCGTCCAGTTCCCCGTCGCGGCGACGGGTGGCCCGTACCGGCTCGCGCAGGGTGCCCGGCTCGGGCACCACCGGCACGGTGAACCGCTCGGGGTCGCGTCGCCCGCGGGCGGTGCCGGTCGGCATCGCCCAGGAGCCGGTGGTGGCGGTGGTCTCCGCCCAGCCGCCGGCGGCACGGGTACGCCCGGTGCGGCTCTCCCGCTTCTCCTCGGCGTCGTCGCGCTTGCGGCCGATCTTGCCGAGCAGCATCGTGGTCGTCTTGCCGTCGTCGGTGGACTTGCCGGCCATCGCCTTGTTCAGGGCGGCGGCCTGGTGCTGCTCGCGGCTGCGCTTGCCGAGGTGCACCGAGAGCCGGACCATCAGCGCCAGCACCACGAGCACCACGCAGGCGAAGTAGCTCAGGGTCACCCAGGACGCCGCCGGCCGGCCCGCGTTCAGGCCGTGGAACAGGGCGAACGGCCAGGACAGGTACGCCATCGAGTGCAGCCCCCGCCAGAACCACTTGGGGCCGACGCCGACGAACCGGGCCCGGATGATGCCGGTCCACAGCACGCTGACCATGAGGAACGACGCCACCGTGCCGAGCCCGACGTAGAGCCCCCGCCCCCCGATGAACGGCACGAGGGCGTCGGTCGGCCCGGCCCGGCCGATGGCGATCTTGGTGATGACGTGGAACACCAGCCCGGCGACGCCGAGGATGCCGGTGGCCCGGTGCGCCGACTGCAACAGCACCCGGTGCGGGATGCGCAGCACGAGCCGGTCGGTGGCGAGCAGGCCCATCATCACGGTGAGGCTGAGCGACACCAGGGCGACGACGCCGGCGAAGAACTCGGTGAAGAAGAAGCCGTACGCGTACATCGCCGTGCCGGCGCCGGCCAGCTCGACGCCGGCCCAGACGATCGCGAGCGCCGACCCGGCCATCAGTGCGATGGAGGTCTTGGACCTGGTCCGCACCCCGCGGCTGCTGCTCGTGGTACGGACGGTCGTGGCCTTGGTGTTCTGCTGTGCCCGAGCCATCTGCTCCTCGATCGTGTAGCGGCGGCGCCCCCACCGGCCGACCCTGCTCCCCCATCGAGTACGGAGCACCGGGTTCAACGGATCAGCCGGGTCGTGAATTTTCCCGGGCTTTTTCCGTGGCACCGTCGAACCGTTCCGGCGTGGGCTGCGTGTAGGGCTTCCCGCGCAGCGACGCCCGTCCATCCGTTGACACCCGCCGCAACGCGCTTGTAACCTTTCCGAAAATTTCAACACTGACTGCAAGATGCCGGCAAGCAGCAGTTCAGACCGCCCCCTCCCCCGACCCCCGTCAGGAGTCCCCGATGCATCGACGTCGATGCCGCTCGGCGGTCCTCGCCCTGGGCGTGATCGCCGGCCTGCTCGCACCGACCGCCGTGGCGGCACCCCCGGCCGCCGCCGCCCCGGCCGGCACGAAGAAGGTCATCGCCAACCTGTTCGAGTGGAACTGGCCGTCGGTGGCCAGCGAGTGCACGAACGTGCTCGGCCCGAAGGGCTACGGCTACGTGCAGGTCTCCCCGCCCCAGGAGCACGTCCGGGGCAACCAGTGGTGGCTGGCGTACCAGCCGGTCAGCTACCGCATCGAGTCCCGCAAGGGCACCCGGGCGCAGTTCCAGGCCATGGTGAACACCTGCCACGCCGCCGGCGTGAAGGTGATCGTCGACGCCGTCGTCAACCACATGTCCGGCCAGGACGCCGGCGGCACCGGCTGGGCGGGCTCCTCCTACGGCCACTACGACTACCCCGGGATCTACCAGACCCAGGACTTCCACCACTGCGGGCGCAACGGCGGCGACGACATCGCCAACTACAACGACCGGTACGAGGTGCAGAACTGCGAGCTGGTCAACCTGTCGGACCTCGCCACCGAGTCCGACTACGTCCGGTCGAAGATCGCCGGGTACCTCAACGACCTGCTCTCCCTCGGCGTCGACGGGTTCCGGCTCGACGCCAGCAAGCACATGCCGGCCGCCGACATCGCCGCCATCAAGGGCAGGCTGTCCCGCTCGGCGTACCTCGTGCAGGAGGTCATCTACGGCGCGGGCGAGCCGATCCAGCCGACCGAGTACACCGGCAACGGCGACGTGCACGAGTTCCGCTACGGCAAGGACCTCGCCCGGGTGTTCCGCAGCGAGAAGCTCGCGTACCTGAAGAACTTCGGCGAGGGGTGGGGCCACCTGCCCAGCGGCTCGGCGGCGGTCTTCGTCGACAACCACGACACCCAGCGCGACGTCGGCGGGGTGCTCACCTACCGCGACGGCGGCATCTACGCGCTGGCCAACGCCTTCATGCTGGCCTGGCCGTACGGCTCCCCCACGGTCATGTCCAGCTACACCTTCAGCAACCGGGACGCCGGCCCGCCCTCCGACGCCAACAACAAGACCCTGAACACCACCTGCTACTCGGGCTGGGAGTGCGAGCACCGCTGGCGGGTCGTCGCCAACATGGTCGGCTTCGCCAACGCCACCCAGGGCGCGGGCGTCGCCAACTGGTACGACAACGGCAACAACCACATCGCGTTCAGCCGCGCCGGCAAGGGCTACCTCACGATGAACGACGAGGACGGGGCGGTCACGGGGCGCTCGTACCACACGGGGCTGCCCGCCGGCCGGTACTGCGACGTGATCCACGGCGACTTCACGGGCGGCACGTGCAGCGGCCCGGTGATCACGGTGGACGCGAACGGCTGGTTCACGGCGAACGTCCCGGCCCACGACGCGATAGCCATCCACACCGCCGCCAAGCTGAGCTGAGGTGCAAGGAAGGGCCCCTTCTTAACGCTTTCTGTATAGGAGGGGCCCCCTGCAATCACCCCCGCCACCGGCCACCCACCGCCTACAGTGCTTTTGTGCTGTTTGACCGGATTGTGTCGCGGTGGGGGCTGGGCTGGCTGGCCGCCGCGCTCGGCGTACCCCTGTTGTTGGCGACCGGGCTGGTCACGGCCCGGGCGCTCACCCCGGAGCCGGCGCGGGTCGCCCCGCCGCCCGCCGCCCCCACCGCGCCCGCCACGGAGGCAACGCCCACCGGCGAGCCGGTGCCCGCCGCCGCGCCCGCGCCGGCCACCCTGCCGGTCGTCACCTACGACCCGGCGCCCGCCGGCTTCCCCGCCGACCCGCGCCCGTCCGATGCCACCCCGCTCACGGAGGGGCTGACGCCGACCCGCAAGGTCGCCGCCTACGACGCGCCCGGCGGCCGGCCGCTGGCCTTCCTCGCCCCCACCATCAACGGCGTCGAGGTGACCGTGCCGATCGTCGAGCGCCGCACCGGCTGGACGGCCGTCCTGCTGCCCTCGGCCACCCGGCGGATCGCCTGGCTGCCACCCGACGGCGACTGGGCCACCGTGCCGCTGCGCGACCAGATCGTGGTGGAGCGCCGGCCGCACCGGCTCACCTGGTACCGCGACGGGCACGCCCAACGATCGTGGCAGGTCAGCCTCGGCATGCGCGACCAGGAGACCCCGCTGGGCCGCACCTTCGTCCTCGGCCGCACGCCCCCACCCGAGCCCGTGTACGGCGGCGTCGACGTCTTCGCCCTCGGCGCGATCCCCGACGACCCGGACGCCATTCCACCGGGCCTGGCCGGCGCGCACATCGGCCTGCACGCCTGGGAGGACGACGACACCCTCGGCGAGGACGTCACCAACGGCTGCATCCGGCTGACCCGCAGCGGCCAGCGCCAGCTGCTCGACGAGGTGCGGCCGGGCAGCGTCGTGCTCGTCGTGGACGCCCTGCCCAACCCGCCCGCCACCGCGTGACACCGGCCCCGGCCGCCGGGAGACACCGCACGCTCACCGCCGCCCCGGCCGGCGGGAACACGCGCCGTCGTGGTCCGGCCGCAGCAGGCACCGCCGGCCACCGTCCATGATCCGGTCGCAGAAGACCCAGTGTCGTACGTTCTGGTCGTCCTCCCGCGACACGGTCGCGCCCCCGGGCTCGGTCTGCGGCAACACGTGCGTCCAGTGCGCCACCACCCGGGCCAGCCGCTGGGCCGAGAGCAGGTCGTTGGCGACCACCGGCAGGTGGATGACGAACCGCTCGCTCACCGGCCCCGCCCCCGCTCGTTGCGGGCGGGCGACGCCTCGGAGCGCAACCGGCACAGCGCAACCTTGACCTCGCTGGCCTCCCGACGGCTCTGCGCGAGCGCCTCGTGCGCGGCGGCCATCTCGACGGCGACCCGCTCCAGGAACTCCCGCACCTCCTGCGGGTCGAGGCCACGCCGACCGAACCGGGCCGACCGGAACCGCCGCTCACGCACCTGCCAGGGCAGCAGCCGGCGACCCACCGCCGGCTGACGCCCGGCCGCGCCGTGGACCGGCGGCCGGCGACGCGGCCGGCCCCGGCGGAACAGGAAGACGCGCATGACAGACCTGCCTCTCGTCGAGATTGACCTGTGGAGGGACGGGTCCGCCGGCCCGCACCGCACCGGCGGACCCGCCCGGCACCTGCCACCGCAGCCTTCGATCAGCGAGTACGACAGCAGGGCACCCATGGCCACTGAGCAGCAGAAACTCCACAGTGCCCGCAGAGGCAGTGAAGCACTGCGTCTGCTCAATTGCAATGTCTCAACGGAGCAGTCGGAGATGTGGATTCTCTATAGCTCAGCACTCGCTGTAACGTGTCTATTGCTAAAGGAGCAGGAGGCGGGTTCAATTGGACGCTCGGGTGTCGACGGATCGCGAGCAGCGGAGGCGAAGAGTGTCACAGGCGGTGACCGCATCGACCATGTTGCGGCGGCAGATCGGGCGCAAGTTCGAGTCGCTCCGCAAGGCGGCAGGGCTGACGATGGAGCAGGCCGCCGAGCGCCTGGACCGGGCACGCGCGACGCTGCACCGGATCGAGAACGGCGCGGAGCACGTCCGCTTCCGGCAGGCTGACGTGCAACAGATGCTCGACCTCTACGGCGCGTCCGCCGAGGACAGCGAGCTGCTTCTCGCGATGACAGCGGCCACCCGGGAGAACAAGAACTGGTGGCACGACTACATCGGCTCCGGCCTGCCGAGATGGTTCCAGCTCTACATCGGACTGGAGGCCGGGGCTTCGCACATCCGGCAGTACGAGGCTGAGCTGGTCCCCGGGCTGCTCCAGACTCCCGCCTACGCGGAGCAGGTCTTCCGGATGCCCGGTGGCGCGATCGACGCGGAGGCCACTGAGGAGCAGCGGCGGGCCATCCAGCTCAGGACCGAGCGCCAGACCCTCCTCACCCGGTTCTCCCCGCCGCAACTGAGCGTGATAATCAACGAGGCCGTGTTACGCCGCCCGGTCGGCAACGCAACGATCATGGCCGAACAACTCCATCAGATCCTGAAGGCCACCCAGCTACCCAACGTGACCGTGCAGGTGCTTACTTTTTCTGCCGGATTGCATGCCGGGGCAATGTCCGGAGCTTTCTCGATCTTGGAGTTTCCACGGGACGAGCATGGCAAGGAGGTGGAACCACCGGTGGCCTACCTGGAAGCCGCAACCGGAGCGATCTATCTCGACAAGCCGCACGAGACAGCCGCCTACAACACCATCTGGGCCGACATGGCCAGCCGCGCCCTCAACGAGTCCCGATCCCAGAGCCTGATCCAGCAAGCCGCAGAGGAGTACTCCCGTGCCTGACCTGACCGGTGCCGTCTGGCGCAAGTCGACCCGAAGCAACAACGGCGGCAACTGCGTCGAGGTCGCCGACAACCTCCCGGGCGTCGTCGGGCTACGCGACAGCAAGGACGTGGCCGGGCCAGTGCTGACCTTCACCCCGTCGTCCTGGGCCACCTTCATCGAGGACGTCAAGGCCCAGCCACCTGGCCGCTGAAACTGGCAGGAGGCTGCGCCACGGTTCCTCTCCTGCCCACCGAAAACGCCGGTCAACTCGTAGGCTGTTCACCACCTAGCCTGGACGCCCAGCCACCACTCAGGATGTGATCTTGACCAGCAAAGTGAATGAAATCCGCAGAGTTGATCTATAGCGCCCCAGGTCAGGAAGTCTGTTCCCCGCGCACGCGGGGGTGATCCCGGCTCGCCGCCGGCCTGAAGAACGGCCTTCAGCTGTTCCCCGCGCACGCGGGGGTGATCCCGCTCCCGCCGTCGGCGTCGACCCCACCGAAGACTGTTCCCCGCGCACGCGGGGGTGATCCCCGCTCATCCCAGCCTGAGGAGGCAACCCATGACTGTTCCCCGCGCACGCGGGGGTGATCCCCCGTCAACAGCCGACGCGATGGTGCTGGACCCCTGTTCCCCGCGCACGCGGGGGTGATCCCGCCATGCCGGTGATGCCGGTGGTGAGGCCGTGCTGTTCCCCGCGCACGCGGGGGTGATCCCCAGGTCGTCTGCGTGGCGACCCAGATGATCGCCTGTTCCCCGCGCACGCGGGGGTGATCCCTTCTGCGCCCGGGCGAGAGCCTCACCGTCACCCTGTTCCCCGCGCACGCGGGGGTGATCCCCGACCAACGCGCGCCGCCTGCTGGCCGCTGAGCTGTTCCCCGCGCACGCGGGGGTGATCCCTGGGCCGCGTACGGCCTGTTCCGGGGCCCGTGCTGTTCCCCGCGCACGCGGGGGTGATCCGGACTGGGGCGGGTGGCGGGTCTGGAAGGTTGACTGTTCCCCGCGCACGCGGGGGTGATCCCCCGGCCAACACGGAGGGCTGATCGATGCCGAACTGTTCCCCGCGCACGCGGGGGTGATCCCATGATGGCCTTGGCGTCGCGGCGATTCTCCAGCTGTTCCCCGCGCACGCGGGGGTGATCCCACCGGCTCCGAAGGCCGGGCCACCCGCTCTGGCTGTTCCCCGCGCACGCGGGGGTGATCCCGAAGCAGTCCTCGGTGCGGACCATCCAGCGCTCTGTTCCCCGCGCACGCGGGGGTGATCCGCTGAAGGACGGCGACGACCGGCCCCTGTGGGTCTGTTCCCCGCGCACGCGGGGGTGATCCCAGCGGGAGCTGCTCGAGGTGACACTCCATGTACTGTTCCCCGCGCACGCGGGGGTGATCCGTGGTCGATCGCGGCCCGGGAGTCCGGGCAGGCCTGTTCCCCGCGCACGCGGGGGTGATCCCGCGTTGTTGATGGACAGGGAGGTGTGCTCGTCCTGTTCCCCGCGCACGCGGGGGTGATCCCGGAAGGGTGTTGACCGCCTCTCGGAGCTGGGACTGTTCCCCGCGCACGCGGGGGTGATCCTCGACGCACGATACCGAGAAGGAAAAGCCCCACCTGTTCCCCGCGCACGCGGGGGTGATCCCGCGAAGAACCCGATGATCGCCGGGGTCACCCCCTGTTCCCCGCGCACGCGGGGGTGACCCGCTCAACCCGGCGATCGTCCCGGAGGCTCGTTGTGCTGGCAGCCGGGCGATGCACACTGCGGTCGAACCTAAAGAATCGTTCTTGATCTAGTTTTCTCGTGATACCCACCAGCGCTTGATATACATGCCAGAGGAAGTTGATATCATCCGGAGGACCTACGAGAGAGGCAGGCCAGTGTCCCGAACCATTCTCGACGTCGATGACGAACTACTCAGCGAGGCGGCGAAGATCTTCGGCACCACCACCAAGAAGGCCACCGTCAACGCAGCCCTGAGGGCGGCGGTCGACCGGGAGAAGCGTCGGGAGTTCGCCGACTGGCTCAAGAGCGGCGGCCTTCCCGACCTGACAGAGCCAATCGCTGACGAGCGGGACGCCGCGTGAGCCGTGAGATCTACCTGCTCGACAAGTCGGCGTTGGCCCGCTGGCCGAAACCGGTCGTCGCGCCGGTCCTCGACGAACTGTCCGACCGTGGACTACTGGCGGTCTGCGGCGCGATAGAGATAGAAGTGATTCAGAGCGCCCGAACGTCCAAGGAGGCCCAGCGCGCCCGCTGGCTACTCGAGGGCTTCCACTGGCTCGCGATGCCGGACGAGATCTGGGACCGGGCCATCCACGTCCAGGTCCAGGCGTTGCACAAGGGTCACCACCGCGCACTATCCATGGCCGACCTGCTGATCGCCGCCACAGCAGAGCGCCACGGTGCCACCGTGCTGCACTACGACGGCGACTACGACATGATCACTGCGATTACCGGGCAGCCCACCACTTGGGTCGTCCCAGCCGGCACCGCTGACTGACCACCTCAGCGGTGATCCTCGCGGTCATCGCCCGCAGGGTGCCGAGTCGGCGCCCCCGCAACTCTCCCGCCAGCACAGATCTTGGACGGTTAACGTCATCGACAAACATTAGTTGTCCAAGATTTCGCTGCACGGTTCTGGCACCACCTCGGAGTCGGCCCCGCTCGCGTTGCCCCCAAACCGATCCAGCTCAGGCTGAGTGGAGTGAGCGCGGGGAGGAGGCGAGAGTCGACCCGTTCACGAGGTGCCAATCCGTTGCCGGCCGGAGCACCTCCGGCATAGCGAGGCATTCCCCAGGACACGCGACAACAGGGCAACGGCAACCGGCACGCGACAACCAGTCATGATCGTCTGCTGATTATGGAGACGGGCGGCGGCGTGTCGTCTCCATGAATGACAAACGATCATCGTCGAACCGGCCGCGCTCCCGCCAAGGAGACGCCGGCCGGCGCGACGGGCATCCCCCCTCCCTCCCCGCCCGCGCCGATCATGCAGTTGGGGCTCAGGCGAAAGGGGTGAAGCACCCTCCTGCGGGGCCCTAAGTGCAAGATCGGCGCGGGCGGGGCAGGATGAAGCATCGAGCGACTTCGGCACACGCAGCGCCGCCTCGGGTGACGGAGCCGCGCCCCGGGTAAGGCGCAGCCGCGAGGGCGCTACACCTGCTGCGCATTACCGCCCAGATGCCGCCAGAGGAACTCCAGGGTCAGGGCCCACACGAACGCCCGTTGCGCGTTGTTCGCCGCCGCGCCGTGCCCGCCCTCCACGTTCTCGTAGTACGCCACCTCGTGCCCGCGTTCGCGCAGCCGGGCGGCCATCTTGCGGGCGTGCCCGGGGTGCACCCGGTCGTCGCGGGTGGAGGTGACCAGCAGCGTCGGCGGGTACGCCCGGTCTTCGTCGACGTTGTGGTACGGCGAGTACTCGCGCAGGTAGGCCCAGTCGGCGGGGTCGTCCGGGTCGCCGTACTCGGCCATCCAGGACGCCCCGGCGAGCAGCTTGTGGTAGCGGCGCATGTCCAGCAGCGGCACGTGCGCGACGACCGCGCCGAACAGCTCGGGATAGCGGGTCAGCATCACGCCCGCCAGCAGGCCGCCGTTGCTGCCGCCCTCCATGCCGAGGCGCGCGGGGGTGGTGATGCCCCGGGCCACCAGGTCGGCGGCGACGGCCGCGAAGTCCTCGTACGCCCTCGGCCGGTTCTCCCGCAGCGCGGCCCGGTGCCACGCGGGGCCGTATTCGCCGCCGCCCCGGATGTTCGCCACCACGTAGCTGCCGCCCCGGGCCAGCCAGCCCCGGCCGACGATGCCGCTGTAGTGCGGCAGCTCGGGGACCTCGAAGCCGCCGTACCCGGTGAGCAGGGTCGGCCCGCCCGCCGCGTCGGGGTCGCCCACCAGGAAGTACGGCACCCGGGTCCCGTCGGCGGAGGTGGCGAAGTGCTGGCGTTCGGTCAGGCGGGCGGCGTCGAAGAACGCCGGTGCCCGCTTGAGCGTCTCGACGGGGCCGCCGACCTGCCCGAGCCGCAGCGTCGCCGGCTGCCGGAACCCCTCGGAGGCCAGCAGGTACGCGTCGCCGACGTCCGGGTCGGTGTCCACGAGCCGGGTGTGCTCGAACTCCGGCACGCCGGCGAGCGGCTCCCGCCGCCAGTGCCCCGCCGAGCCGGGAGCGCCGGGGACGCCGGGGGTGAGCACCTCCAGTCTGCTGCGCACGTCGGCGAGGGTGGCCAGGATCAGGTGGCCGCGGGTCCACGCGTGGTAGCTCAGCGCGGTGCGCTCGTCCGGCGTGAACAGCGTCGTCAGCTCCCGCGCACCGGCGAGGAACCCGTCGAACGGGGCCGCCAGCAGCGCGCCCGCGGGATGGGTCACCCCGTCGACCGTCCACGGCGAGCGCAGGCCGATGACCAGCCACTCCCGGTGCGCGTCCCAGTGGGCGTCGGACGGCACGTCGATGCGTACCTGCTCGCCGGCCGGCGTCAGCAGGTACGACTCCGAGCGGAAGAAGTCGAGGCGGCGGCCCACGAAGGTGCGCTCGAAGCCGGGCGTGTGGTCGTGCGAGGCGTACGCGGAGACGTCGTCGGCCTGGCCGGCGAAGACGACCTCGGCGGACGGCAGTGGCGTGCCCCGTCGCCACCGGCGGACCGTGCGGGGGTAGCCGGAGGTGGTGAGCGAGCCGGGCCCGAAGTCGGTGGCGACGAGGATGTGGTCGGCGTCGACCCAGGTGACGTCGCTCTTGGCCTCGTCGAGGGTGAAGCCGTCGGCGACGAAGGCCCGGCGGACCAGGTCGAACTCGCGCACGACGGTGGCGTCGGAGCCGCCCCGGGAGAGCCTGACCAGGCAGCGGTCGTGCCCGGGGCGCAGCACCGTCGCCCCCTGCCAGATCCAGTTTTCACCCTCCTGCGCGGCCAGCGCGTCGACGTCGAGCAGGACGTCCCAGTGCGGCTCGGGCCGGCGGTACTCGTCTCCGGTGGTGCGCCGCCAGATCCCCCGGGGGTGGGCCGCGTCGATCCAGAAGTTGTAGTAGAGGTGGTCGCCGCGCCAGGTCGGGTAGGGGACGCGGTCGTCGGCGTCGAGCACCTCGCGGATCTCGGCCCGCAGGACGGCGAACCGGGCGCCGCCGGTGAGGGCGGCCATGGTCTCGGCGTTGCGGTCGCGCACCCAGCCGGCGGCGTCCGGGCCGTCCAGGTCCTCCAGCCAGCGGTACGCGTCGTCATCCTCGTCGATCAGCCTCGTCACGTTTGCCACTATTCCCGGCCGGGTCAACCCCCCGGCGACGCCGCTGGTGACGCGGGTGCGGGGGACCATCGGCCCTGGCATGGGCCGCGTTTCGCGGGGTATGACGGGCAGATGAGGGCGAGTTTCCGGATCGGCCGGATCGCGGGCGTACCCGTCGGGGTCAACTGGAGCGTCCTGGTCATCTTCGGGCTGATCGCCTGGGGGCTGGCGGGCAGCCAGTTTCCCCGGTCGTACCCGGACCGGCCGACCTGGGCGTACGTGCTGGCGGGGCTGAGCGCGGCCGTGGTGTTCTTCCTCGGGCTGCTCGCCCACGAGGTGTCGCACGCCGTGGTCGCCAAGCGCAACGGGCTGGAGGTCTCCGGGATCACCCTGTGGCTGTTCGGCGGGGTGGCCGAGCTGCGCGGGGAGGCCCGCGACCCGGGGGCGGAGCTGCGCATCGCCGGCGTCGGGCCGCTCGTCAGCCTGATCATCGGCGTGTTCTTCGGCGGCGTCGCGGCGCTGCTCGCCCTGGCCGGGGTGCACGGGCTGCTGCTCGGCGCGCTGGCCTGGCTGGCCGGCATCAACATCCTGCTGGCGGTCTTCAACGTGTTGCCGGCCGCCCCGCTGGACGGGGGCCGGCTGCTGCGGGCCGCCGTGTGGAAGGCCACCGGCGACCGGACGCGGGCGTCGGTGGTGGCGGCCCGCGCGGGCTGGGTCCTCGGCGCGCTGCTGATCGCGCTGGGCCTGTGGCAGTTCCTGCGCGGGGCCGGGGTCGGCGGGCTGTGGCTGGCGCTGATCGGCTGGTTCCTGATCGGGGCGGCCGGGATGGAGGAGCGGCAGGCCCGGATGGGCAGCGCGCTGCGCGGGGTGCGGGTCGCCGACGTGATGACCCCGCAGCCGCAGACCGCGTCGGGCGACATGACCGTGGCCGACTTCGTCGACCACTACCTCTTCGCGTACCGGCACTCGGCGTTGCCGCTGACCGACGAGGGCCGGCCGGTCGGCCTGGTCACCCTCGACCGGGTACGCGGCATCCCGGCCGACCGCCGGCCGGCGACCACGCTGGCCGAGGTGGCCTGCCGGGCCGACCAGCTCGTGCTGGCCGACCCGGACGAGCAGCTCACCGACCTGCTGCCCCGGCTCAGCGAGTGCGCCGACGGCCGGGCGCTGGTGGTGGCCGGCGGGCGGCTGGTCGGCATCGTCTCGCCCAGCGACATCAGCCGGGCGGTGCAGCGCGGCAGCCTCCGCGACCAGCCGACGCGGGCAGGCGGCTGAACGGGCCGGTCAGGAGTGCGGGCAGGTGTCGCGGTACTCCTCGATCGCGCTGCCGCGCGGGGCGGGGCAGAGGAACTGCTCGTAGCGGGTGTCGTCATCGACGAACCGCTTGAGCCAGGAGATGCTGTACTTCGCGATGGTCACGTTCGGCGAGGTGGGCGCGGAGTGGCTGGCGGCGTTCAGCTCCAGGTACGCCTTGTCGAGGCTGGCCGGCAGGCTGGTGTAGAACGGCTCGGAGTGTGAGGTCACCGGGGCCACCGTGTCGTTCTCGGCGCCGACGACGAGGGTCGGCACGCGTACGCCGGACCAGTTCTTGGTGGTGTGCCAGCCGGTCAGCGGGATCGCCGCCTGCAGGGAGGGCCGGGTGTTCGCCGCCGCGAGGGTGCCCCCGCCGCCCATGGAGTAGCCCATGACGGCGAGCCGGTTGCGGTCGATGCGGCTGCGCACGGCGCTGGTGCCGACCAGGTAGTCCAGGGCCGCGAGGAGCTGGGTGCCCCGGCTCGCCGGCTGGTCGTACACCGAGAGGGTGTCGATGGTGGCCACGACGAAGCCCTGGGAGGCGAGGCGGGGGCCGAGCCAGGCCACGGCGGACTGGGTGTTGGTGAAGCCGGGTGCGATGGCGACCACGCCGAAGGTGCCCTCGGCGGTGCTCGTCGGATACCACACGGTCGCGCCGCCGAAGCCGGTCACGGCGGAGCGGGCGACGGTGAGCTGGGCGGTGGCGAACGGGCCGGTGGTCGCCTCGATGCTCGCCACCGTGGGGTCGGGGCCGCGCTCGTAGGGGTTGTCGGCGTGGGCGGGGGTCGAGCCGGCGACGGCCAGGGCGAGGGTCGTGGCCAGCGCGGCGACGACGCGCCACGGGCGACGGGGCGCTGCCGGCCGGGAGCGGCCGGGCACACGGGGGGCGGACAGCACGCCAGGATAAATCGACATGCATCATTTTTCCCCGCAGCGGCCGGGCCGGGCCAATCCCGTCGCGCTCCTGTCACGGGGTTATGCCCGGGCCCCGCCCCGCGCCGTCAACGGGGCAGGTAGCGGTCCAGCAGGTCGGTGCGGAACTTCCCCGCCGGGTCCAGCTCGCGCGCCAGCGCCGCGAAGTCGGCGAACCGGGGGTACGCGGCGGCGACCGCCGCCGGGTCGAGCGTGAACACCTTGCCCCAGTGCGGCCGGGGCACGAACGGGGCGAGCGCCCGTTCCACCTCCGCGAGCACGGGGGCCACCGCGTCGCCGTCGCCGATCCAGGTGAAGTGCACGGCGAGGCTGTCGCGCCCGTACTGCGGGCTCAGCCACAGCTCGTCGGCGGCGACCGTACGCAGCTCGCAGATCTGGAGCACGGCGGCGATCCGGTCCGCCAGCGGGTCCAGCGCGGCCAGCGCCCCGGCCGCCGCCGCCCGGGGCAGGTGGTATTCCGACTGGAGCTCGTCGCCGCTGCTCGGGGTGAAGCCGAGCCGGAAGTGCGGCAGCCGCTCGTGCCACGGCCCCGGCTCGCCGAGCTGGGCGGTGCAGTTCTGCGCCGGCATGCCCGGCACCGGGTGCACGGGCCCGGCCGCCGCCGTGGTGCCCAGCCAGTCGGCCGGCGGCGGCGGGGCGTCGGCGAGCTGCTTGCGCCACACCTGGCCGATCCGGCCGGCCGCGCCGCGCGGGTCGTCGGCCCCGCCGCGCCAGTCGGTGAAGAGGCTGACGCTGTACGCCGACGCGAACGCCTCGTCCAGCGCCGCCCTCGGCAGGCCGAGCCGGACGTACTGCCGCACCTCGAAGGCGGGCACCACGTCCAGGGTGAGCCGGGTGACCACGCCCAGCGCGCCGAGCGCCACCACCATCCCGGCGAACCGGTCGCCGTCGGCGTCCCGGCGTACGGTCAGCAGGTCCCCGTCGGCCGTGACCAGCTCCAGCGCCGAGACGGCGGTGGCCAGGTTGCCGATCCCGTCGCCCGAGCCGTGGGTGGCGGTGGCCACCGCGCCGGCCACCGAGATGTGCGGCAGCGACGCCATCGTCGGCAGGGCGAAACCGGCGGCGTGCAGCCGGGTGGCCAGGTCGCCGTAGCGCATGGCGGCGGCGACGGTGACCGTCGCCCGTTCCCGGTCGACCTCGACCGTCTGCGGCAGCCCGGCCAGCGAGACCAGGTCACCGGCGGTGTCGCCGAGCCGGTTGAACGAGTGGCCCGTGCCGACCGCCCGGATCCGGTCGCTGCCGGCGACGAGGCTGCGCAGCTCGTCCAGGCCGGTCGGGCGGTGCCGCCGCGCCGCCGCGTAGCGGACGTTGCCGGCCCAGTTGCGCTCCGGCACGCCGGTGCCCGGCCCGGTCCCGCCTGGCTTCCCGTCGGTCGCGTCCACGTGCCCTCTCCCGTCACTCGGCGTCATCGGGTCGACACCCGGGCGGCACCGGCGGGCCGGGCACTGGTTGCCCGGGGCGTCGTCGGGGAACCATACGCCCATGAGCAGCTACCCGGATCCCGCCCTGCGCGGCGACGTGTACCCGTCCGAGGAGGAGATCGACCCGACCGGCGTCGGCCCGGACCCGCAGACCGACGCGCCGCTCGGGGCGTACCCGCAGGTCGCCCCGGTCGTCGGGGCGTACCCCGCGCCGTCGCCCGCACCCGGGCCCGCGCCGAGGCCGGCGCCCGGGCCGGTTCCCGCGCCGTCGCCGGGGCCGGCCCCGCGCCCGCCGGTCGAGTCGCACTCGATCGTCACCCACCACCTCGACGGCTCGACCGAGGTGGTCACCGACCTCGACGGCGACGGCATCGCCGACGTGGTGCAGTTCGACCTCGACGGCGACGGCGTCCCGGACATCACCTACCTGGACAGCGACCGGGACGGCCGCCTCGACACCGTCGTCCGCGACCCGCGCCCGACGGGCTGAGGGGCAGCGCCACCGCCGCCTTCCGCCGCCCGGCGCCGGGGCGTTGCCGGCCGTCCCTACCCTCACGGCATGGCCGACAAGGCGAACATGTCCACCCGGGGATTCGAGATCACGCTCTTCGTCGTCGTCGCGCTCGTCTGCTGCGGCACGCCGATCAGCGGCTTCTATCTCCAGCGCAAGGACAAGGCGGACGAGCCGGGCATGCGCGCCGCCAGCGAGGCGTACCTCGGCGCCGCCGTGCGGGGCGACAACGGCACGGCGTACGACCTGCTCTGCGCGGCCGGACAGCGCGGGCGGTCCCGGGCGGACTGGGACGCCACCGCCAGCGCGATCGTCGACCCGACCGGATTCCGCATCACCGACCTCGCCGTCCGGCGGAGCAGCGAAGCCCCCACGCAGTACGTCGTGACCGCCGACATCACCTACCCGGGCCTCCCGAGCAGGGAGGTGCAGTTCCACCTCAAGAAGCAGGACGGCGGCTGGAAGGTGTGCGGCCCGCCGCCGCTGTGACCTGCGCGGGCCCGCGCCGGCCCGCCCCGCCCGGCGCTCCTGCCGGTCACCGGCCGGGCACGCAGATCGGTCACCTGCCCGGCACGCAGACCCGGGCCGTGAACGCCGGGTCCGGCTCCCGGACGTCCGCCCACGCCGGATTGGCCGAGATGTCCAGCGGCGGCGCCTGCCAGGCGGCGGTGAGCCGCTGGATCAGCGTGTACTCGGCCCGGGTCCGCTGCACCGACGCGCCGGCGAGGAAGGCGACCAGGTTGTCCCGGACCTGCGTCCGGTCGAGCAGGCCGCCGTGCACGCCGATGGTCTGGAAGACCGGGATGCCGGTGTAGTCGCCGGGCGGCGCCTCGGCGGCCGTCGTGTACGGCAGGAAGGCCACCATCCGCACGCCGGGCACCGGGCACATGAACCCGTTGCGGTAGAACGGCGCGTCGTCGAGCAGCGAGCGGATGAACGGCTCGTCCGGCCCGTTGCCGGGCCCGCCGCTGAGGCGGACGGGTTCGTAGAGGGCCCGCAGGTACCAGCCGGTGACCAGGCCCCACCCCCGGCGCACGCCGGGCGGCGGATAGTAGGCCCGGCCGGCCCCGATCAGCGGGCTGAACATGGCCAGCGCGTCGACCGCGGGGTGGGGCCGCTCGGCGAGGTAGGTGCGGGCCACGAGCGCCCCCTCGCTCTCCCCGACCAGGGCCACCTTCCGGCCGGTCTGCCGGTGCAGCCGGTCCACCTGGTCGGCGAGCAGCCGCACGCTGTCGGCCATCGAGATCGTGGTGTCCGTCGGCCCGTAGGGCCGGGGCCTGCCGTCGGGGTCCAACCCCCGGTAGGAGAACCACTGCACCCTCGGGTCGTTCGGCTGCTCGCCCCCGTACGCGGAGCCGTAGCCGGCCAGCACGACCACCGCCTGGGTGATCTCCGGTGGCAGCGGCCGGTCGAGCAGCACCTGCTCGGCCCGCAGGCTGGCCGGCACCGCGTCCACCGCCAGCGGGATCAGCACCGGCACGGCGAACGCGACCAGCACCACGAACGGCGTCACGGGCACCCGGGCCCACCTCGGCGGCGGCGCGAGCAGGGCCACCCGGAGGATCCGGATCCACAGCAGCCCGTTCACCACGCCCGCCACGGCGGAAACCGGCACCGTCCACCAGCTCGGCACGCTCCACGCCACCGCGCCGGCCAGCGTGAGCGCCACCAGGTTCAGCAGCGACCAGCCGACCAGCCGGATCGACGGCAGCCCGCCCCACCACACCTTGACCATGGCGGCCCGCTGCATGAACGGGGCGATCAGAAACATCGGCAGCAGCGACGCGAGCAGCACCCAGGACAGCGCCACCACCGACGCGGCCACCGAGATCACCGCCCACGGCGAGACGACGACCGTGACCACCACGGCCAGGAGGAAGCCCCGCCGGAGCATCCAGGGCACCGACGGCATCGGCATCCCCTCCGGCCACGCCAGCCGCACCATGAGGGTGTGGTAACCGGTGCGGGCCAGCACCACCAGCCAGAACGTCGTCAGGAACTCCGGCCACGACTGGTGGTAGACGAACATCCACCGCAGGTCGTGGTAGGTGTCGTACGGCCAGACGGCACCGGTCTGCGGCGCGAGCCCCTCGGCGGCCACGAAGCCCATCGCCACCAGCACGATGGCCTCGACGGTGGGGAACAGGCCGGTGAGGACGAGCAGCCCGACCTGCCTGCGGCCCACGCGCCCCCACCTCCGCCCGAAGCTCCCCTCGCAGGTTCCACCAGCGGGGCCCCGGTGTCAGCGAATCCGGCGAACTCGCCCAGGCGGCGGGCCCCCGGATGGCGGGACCTCCCGCCCCGGTGGCCGGTCCCGCCCGGTGGCGGCCGTCAGAGCTGGGGCATCACCTCGGCGGCGACCAGCTCGACGTGGTCCAGGTCGGCCAGGTCGAGGACCTGGAGGTAGATCCGGCCGCTGCCGGTCTCGGCGTACCGGCCGATCCTGTCGACGACCTCGGCGGGGGTGCCGGCGAGGCCGTTCTCGCGCAGCTCGGCCGGCTCCCGCCCGATCGCCTCGGCCCGCCTGCGCACCTCCGCCTCGTCCCGCCCGCAGCACAGCACCAGGGCGTTGGACCAGTTCATCCCGGCCGGGTCCCGGCCGATCTCCGCGCACGCGGCGCGGACCCGCTCGAACTGCGCGGCCGTCTCCTCGATCGAGACGAACGGCAGGTTGAACTCGTCGGCGTAGCGGGCCGCGAGGCGGGGCGTACGCTTCGGCCCCTTCCCGCCGAGCAGGATCGGCGGGCGCGGCTGCTGCACCGGCTTGGGCAGGGCCGGTGAACCCTGCACCGGGTAGTAGCGCCCGGCGAAGTCGAAGGTCTCGCCGGCCGGGGTCTCCCAGAGCCCGGTGATGACGGCGAGCTGCTCCTCCAGCCGGTCGAACCGCTCCCCCAGCGGCGGGAACGGGATGCCGTACGCGCTGTGCTCCTCGGCGAACCAGCCGGCGCCGATGCCCAGCTCCACGCGTCCGCCGCTCATCTGGTCGACCTGCGCGACGGTGATCGCGAGGGGCCCGGGGAACCGGAAGGTGGCGGCCGTCATCAGCGTGCCGAGCCGGATCCGGGAGGTGTCCCGGGCCAGCCCGGCGAGGGTGGTCCAGGCGTCGGTGGGTCCGGGGTCGCCGCTGACCGCGCCCATCTTCAGGTAGTGGTCGGAACGGAAGAACGCGCCGTAGCCGGCGTCCTCGGCGCAGCGGGCCACGGCGAGCAGCTGGTCGTAGCTGGCGCCCTGCTGGGGTTCGGTGAAGATCCGCAGTTCCATTCCCCGAGCATAGGGAGTGGCAAGGAAGGGCCTCTTGTTAACGCCTCCGGTAGAGAAGGGGACCCTCCTCACGCCCCGGGCCCGCCCCGCGACGCCCACGTCGGGTGGGCGGGTCAGGGCTGGCCGAGGCCGGCCTCGCGGGCCCGCCGGATGGCCTGGCTGCGGTCGGCGACCTGGAGCTTGCCGAGCACGTTGGACAGGTGGTTGCGGACGGTCTTCGGGCTCAGGGTCAGCCGGCGGGCGATGACGAGGTTGCTCAACCCCTGGGCGACCAGGTCGAGCACCTCGCGCTCCCGGTCGGTCAGCTCGGGGAAGGGTGCCGGGCCGCTCGCCCGGCCCCCGGCCAGGAAGCCGATCGCCCGGCTCGCCACCACCGGCCCGAGCAGCACCTCCCCGTTGGCCACCGCCCGGACGGCGCGGTCCACCTCGCCCGGCGCGGCGCCCTTGAGCAGGTAGCCCCGTGCTCCGGCGCGCAGCGCGGCGAAGACGGAGTCGTCGTCGTCCAGCATCGTCACCACCAGCACCCCGGTCCCCGGGTGCCGGCCGACGATCTCGCGGGTGGCCTCCACCCCGGATCGGCCGCCGCCGAGGTGGAGATCCATGATGATCACCTGCGGGCGGGTGAGGTCGGCGACCCGGACGGCCTCGTCGGCGTCCGCGGCCTCGCCGACGACCTCCAGCCCGGGGGTGGACGCCAGCAACGCCGTCATGCCGAGCCGGAACACGGGATGGTCGTCGACGACCGCCACCCGGATCGCCGCCTCGTCACCGACCACGAACGGTCACCTCCGACCCGCCCGACGCGACCCCCACCGGCGGCACACCGCCGACCGGCAGCAGACCGCCCTCCACCCGTGCCGCGCCCACCGGCAGCAGACCGCCATCCACGCGCGGCACGTCCACCGGCAACGGCGCGTCCACCGGCCGCGCAGCACCCACCGCAGCTCCCACCGGCCGCGCAGCACCCACCGGCCCGGCACCGTCGGCCGGGGTCCCGGCCGGGAGCGGCGGGGACGGCGGGAGCTGCGAGGGTGGCGGGAGCCGGTCGGCGGGCACGCGCACGCTGACGACCGTTCCGCCGTCCGGCCCCGGCCCGACCGCGCACACCCCGCCGATCCCCTCGGCCCGCTCCCGCATCGAGAGCATGCCGACCCCGGCCGGGATGCCCGCCCCGATGCCCCGCCCGGCGTCGGCGACCCGCACGGCGAGCCCGTCGGCGTCGCGCTCGACCAGCACCGTGCAGACCGACGCGCCCGAGTGCCGTTGGGCGTTGCGGACGGCCTCGGCGACGATGCCGTACACGGCGGTGGCCACCGGCTCGGGCAGCGGCAGCGGCGGGGCGTCCACCTGCACGACCAGCCCCGAGCCGTCGTACCGCCCGGCCAGCTCGTGCAGGGCGGGGGCCAGCCCGCGCTCGCCGAGGACCGGCGGCAGCAGGCCTCGGGCCAGGTCACGGACCTGCTCGACGCCCTGGTCCGTCTCGTCGCGCAGCCGGTCCAGCAGCCGGCCGGCGGCGGCCGGGTCGACGCCGAGCAGGTTGCGGGCCGCCTGGAGGCCGAGCGCCACCCCGGCGAGGGTGGGGCCGAGGCCGTCGTGCAGGTCCCGGCGCAGCTTGCGGCGTTCCGAGTCGCGGGCCTCGGCCAGCCGGGACCGCGAGGCCACCAGCGCCCGGCTGGTGGCGGCGAGGCTGGCCGCCGAGGCGACCACGGGGGCCAGGTCGACCAGCGCCGATCGGGTACGCCCGTCGAGCCGCTCGCCGGCCCGCGCCCACGCGGTGAGCCGCCCGACCTCCCGTTCGCCCCGCCGCAGCGGCAGCACCAGCGGCTCGCCCACCGGCCCGGTCGAGGCGCAGTGGGCGGTGCAGGGCTCCGGGCCGTCCACCTCGATGCCGCACGCGCCCAGCCGCAGCGAGTCGGTGAGGCTCCGCGCCACCCCGGTCAGCACGTCGGCCGGGTCCTCGCTGGCGCTGATCCGGTCCCCCACGCCCCGGACCACCCCGAGCGGCTCGGCGGCGGCACCGTGGATGAGCCGGTCCACCCGCCGCTGCACCCACCAGCGGCCCGGCTGCACGGCGGCGGCGACGAGGGCCGTGACCAGCACCCCGGGCACCGCCCGGCTGGCCGGGAGCAGGGCGTCCAGGGTGGTCACCCCGACGACGTACGCGGCGACCAGCAGGAACGTCAGCAGGAACCAGACCAGCGTACGGCGGACGGCGATCTCGATCCCCCAGAGCCGCTGCCGCAGCACGACGGCCAGCACGGCGGCCGGGAAGAACGCCTGGGCGGCCAGCATGCCCGTCGGGGGCAGCCAGGGCGGCACCAGGTGCGCCCGGTCGGCGGGCAGCGCCACCGGGGCGAAGCTCACCGCGAGCAGCGCCGTGCCCACGGCGAGCCAGCCCAGTCCGACCCGTTCGGTGGTCGACGCGACCCGCCGCCGCCACAGCAGCCCACCGGCGGCGATCAGCCCGAGCACCGGCACCAGGGCGGCGAGCACGGGCAGGACCAGCTCGACCAGCGTCGCCCAGCCGGCGCTGCGGATCGGCAGCGGCACGTCGGAGCCGGTGGCCCCCGGGCCCGGCCAGGTGAGCTGGCACAGCTCGAAGGCGGCCACGACCGCCGCGCCCGCCGTCACCGCCACCCGCGCCGGCACCGGCAGCCGCCCCTCCCGCACCAGCCACGGCAGCACCACGATCAGCGACAGCATGCCCGGCGCCCAGCCCCAGTGCCGGGCCGAGGTGAGCCAGGTGATCTCGGGCAGCCCGGGGTGCACCCGGAGCAGGTCGGCGTACTGCGCGCCCAGGGCGGAGAGCCCGCCGCCGATCCCGGTCACGGCCAGCAGCCACGCGACCGGGTGCCCCCGGCGCAGCAGGACCAGCCAGGCCACCGTCCCGTAGACGGCGCAGTCGGTGAAGTCGACGAGGAAGTAGAGCTGGGCGAGCCCCCACGGGCGGTGGGCCAGCGCCCAGCACAGCGCGGTGCCGGTGAACAGCAGCGCGCAGGCGACGGCGACGGCCCGGGCGGCGACCGGGCGGCGGTGGTCGTCGCCGACGCTCGGGACGGGGCGGGCACGCGGCGGCGGGTCGGCCAGCATGACGTGATCCTGTCAGCCGCGTCGTCGGTTGCCGATGGCCCGTTGCTCCAGGGCGGATGTCGGTCCCGCGACAGTCGCCCGCCGGCCGGCGGGGACGGGGTGGGCGCTGACGGACACGGAGACCTCCGGGCTGACGGCTCGTGGGCGTGGGCCGGCGGGTCGCGGTGCGGGCGACGGCCCCGGCCCGTCGAGCATCCCGGTCCCGGTGTCCCGGCCGCCTGGTGCGTGCCGTCCCGGTCGGTCGGGAACTTCTGCCGTACGCCGCGGGCCCGGCCCGCCGGTACCGCTGTCCCTTCCCGCCGGGACGCCGGGCGACGCACCGTCTGTGCCGTGGCGTCGCAGGGACGTCGCGTGCCAGGTGTGACCAGGAGGCGGCAGTGGACGACCAGGACCGGATTCGCTTGATCGACGCCGTGCGGGAGCTGGCCCCGGAGCTGGCCCGGCGGGCGGAGGAGATCGAGGCGGCCCGGGGGCTGCCCGTCGACCTGCTCGACCGGCTGCGGGCCGCCGGCTGTTTCCGGATGTTCGTGCCGCGCAGCCACGGCGGGTACGACGCCGACCCGCACACCGGCCTGGCGGTGCTGGAGGCGCTGGCCCGCGCGGACGGGTCGACGGGCTGGACGGTGATGATCGGCGCGGAGACCCCGCACCTGCTGGCGATGCTGCCCCGCGACCAGTTCGACAAGCTGTACGCCCACGGCCCCGACGTCGTGGTGGCCGGCGGCTTCGCCCCGCAGGGGCGGGCGGAGCTGGCCGACGGCGGTTTCCAGGTGACCGGGCGGTGGGCGTTCGCCAGCGGGTCCCGGCACGCCGACTGGATCTTCGGCAACTGCGTGCTCACCGGCGACGGTCAGCCGCTGCCCGGCCCGGCCGGCCAGCCGGTGGAGGTCCGCTCGATGCTGCTCCCGGCCGGGCAGGTGACCGTGGAGGACACCTGGCACGCCCTCGGGCTGCGCGGCACCGGCAGCCACGACGTGCGGGTCGACGCCGTCTACTGCCCGGTCGAGCGGAGCTTCGACCTGTTCACCGGCGTGCCGTGCGTGCCGGGGCCGGGTTTCGTCGCGCCGCTGGCCCAGTTCGTCCTGCACCTGGGCGCGGTGGCCGTCGGGATCGCCCAGGGCGCCCTGGACGACACGGTCGCCCTGCTCGACGGGGGCCGGCGGCGGCTCTACGCCCGGCAGCCGCTGGCCGACTCGCCGGCCTTCCGGGAGCGGCTGGGCCGGGCCGACCTGCACGTCCGGGCGGCCCGGGCGCTGCTGCGGTCGCTGGCCGACGACCTGTTCCGGGCGGCGCACGGCGGCGGGCCGGCCGCGTTCGCCGCGTTGCAGCCGCGCATCTCGGCCAGCCTGCCCTGGGTCACCGAGGTCACCGCCGCCGCCGTGGACGCCTGCTACCGGGCGACCGGGGGCGGCGCGGCGCGGGACTCCTCGCCCGTGCAGCGCCGCTTCCGGGACATCCACACGTTCTCGCAGCACGCGGCGGCGGCCGAGGGCTGGCTGGGCAACAACGGCAGCCAGCTGCTCGGCCGCCCGGTCGAGCTCGCCTACTGACCCCGGGGCGGCGGCCACGGCCCGACCGCACCGAGGGCGGCCCGACCGCACCGGAAGCGGCCCGGCCGGACCACGATCGGTCCGGCCGGGCCGAGCAGGGCCGGGCGGGGTCAGTCGCCCGCGCCCAGGGCGACCACCGGGCTCACCCGGGCCGCCCGGCGCGCCGGCAGCAGCCCGGCGAGCGCCGTCGCCACCGCGAGGGCCAGCACGACCCCGGCGAGCTGCCCGGCCGGGAACTCGACGGGCGCGTCCTGGCCGAGCGCCGCGACGGTCAGCCACGAGTACGGCCACGCCAGCAGCAGGCCGAGGGCCGCGCCGAGGACGCCGTACAGGCCCGCCTCGACCGTCAGCATCGCCCCGAGCCGGCGACGCGACATCCCGACGGCCCGCAGCAGGCCGGACTCCCGGGTGCGTTCCACCACGGACAGTGCCGTGGTGGTGCCGACGCCGACCACGGCGACGACCACGGTCAGGCCGAGCAGGGACAGCAGCACCCCCAGCAGCGCGTCGAGCCGGCCGTCCAGCTCGTCGCGGTCGTCGGCGGTCACCACGATGCCCACCTGCTGACCGCCGGCCGCGCGCAGGGCCCGCACCGCCGCCGTCCGGGCCCGGTCGTCGTCGCCCGCCACGTCGGCCAGCAGCCCGGTCGGGCCGGCCGGCACGCCGAGCCGGTCCAGGTCCACCGGGTCGACCAGCAGGCCCGCGCCGACCGGGGTGTTCGTCGACCGCCGCGACGGCCGCCGTGGGGTCGGGATGGTGCGTCGTCATGTTCTCCTCCACCTCCGGTGCCGGTCACCGGACGCCGCAGAGCCTCCCGGTGGCCGGGCCGCCGGCGCATCCGTCCGGGGTCGGGTCCGCGCCCGCCGGCTCCGACTTTCGGCAGATCCGCCGGGCCGGCCGGGTGGCTACGGTGGGGGCGATGACCGGAACCCTCAGCGGCGGGTGGCGGCGGGCCGGCCAGGCCGTCGCCCTGGCCGGCATGGCGCTGCTCGGCCTCGTCGACGTCGTCGGCGGCCGGATCTTCCCCGTCGCCGGCACCCTGGCCGTGCCGGCCGCGCTGGCGCAGGTCGCGCTGGCGGTCGCCACCGCGGCGGTGTGGTTGCCCGCGCACCGGCAGGGCTCCCGCCGGCTGGCGGCGGCCGGCGGCGCGGTGGCGGCCTGGTCGCTGGCGACGACGGCGGCGTACGCCCTCCTACGCGGCACCTATGGCCTGGACGGCCGGGTGCCGGTGCGGGAATCGGCCCACCTGTGGGGGCTGGCCGAGTCGGTCGGGCTGCTCGGGGTGGTCTTCGTGCTGGCCCGGCGGGCCGCCCCGCTGCCGGCCCTGGCCGCCGTGGCCGCGACCGGCCTCGCCGCCGCCGCACTGCCGCTGCGCGCCGAGGTCGACGCCGACCACCTGATCATCGGCATGGCCTACGCGTTGCTCGCGGCGGGGGCCGCCGCCGCCGGCGTTCACCGCCGCCGGCCCGGTCCCGGCCCACCTGCACGCCGACGGGCCGCTCGGGGACCTGCCGGTCGAGGTGACCACGTCGGCGTACCGGGTGGTGCTGGAGGCGCTCACGAACGTCCGGCGGCACGCCACCGGGGCCCGGCGGGTGGACGTGCTGGTCAGCCGTACGCCGCAGTGGTTGTCGGTGCGGGTGGCCGACGACGGGCGGGGGCAGCGCGGCGGCCGGCCGGGATACGGGCTGACCGGGCTCACCGAGCGGGTGGGTGCGCTCGGCGGCCGGCTGCGGGCCGGGCCCGGCGTCGACGGCGGATGGGTGCTCGACGCGGCCCTGCCGCTGGGCGGCGGGTCGCCTGCCGGGCGGGGCCTTACCGGCCCGGCGGCGCGGGGGCTCACGGGCGGGGAGGGTGGCCGACGACCAGGCGATGGTGCGTACCGGTTTCGGGATGATCATCGGCGCGCAGCCGGACATGGAGCTGGTCGGCGAGGCCGGCGACGGCGTCGAGGCGGTCGAGCTGACCCGCCGGCTGCGGCCCGACGTCGTGCTGCTGGACATCCGCATGCCGAGGCTGAACGGGCTGGACGCGCTGCGCCGGCTCGCCGGCCCCGGCGTCGTGGACCCGGTGCGGGTGGTCGTGGTGACCACGTTCGACCTGGACGAGTACGTGCACGCCGCGCTGCGCAACGGCGCGTGCGGGTTCCTGCTGAAGGACTCCGGCCCCGCCCTGCTGGTGGAGGCGGTCCGGGCCGCCGTCTCCGGCGAGGCCCTGATCAGCCCGTCGATCACCGTACGGCTGCTGCGGCACCTCAATCCGCCGGCGCCGGCGCGCCCCGACCCGGCGGGGCTGTCGCCCCGGGAGCTGGACGTGGTGCGGCTGGTGGCGCGGGGCGCGACCAACGCGGAGATCGCCTCGAGGCTGTTCATCTCCGTCGGCACGGTCAAGACGCACCTCGGCAGCGTGCAGGCGAAGCTGGACGCCCGTAACCGGGTGGAGATCGCCGCCTGGGCCTGGGAACGCCGCCTGGTCGGCTGACGGCGACCGTCGCCGCCGCACCGGCACGCCGCGGCACCCGAACTCATCGGTCGCCCGGGCCGACGGCCGGGCGGTGGACAGGCCGCCCGGCCGCAGAACCGGCTACAGGTACGGGCGGGTGATCAGCTCGATGGCGTGGCCCGCCGGGTCCTTGAAGTAGACCCCCCGGCCGCCGTGCTCGGTGTTGGTCTCGCCGGGGCGGCGCATCTGCGGATCGGCCCAGTGCTCGATGCCCTGCTCGCACAGGCGCTGGTACGCCCGGTCGAACAGGTCGTCGTCGACCAGGAACGCGTAGTGCTGCATCTGGATCTCCACCGGCGGCTCGGCGAACTGGAGCAGCACGCCGTCGGTGAGCTGGATGTTGGTGAACGGGCCCCAGGACGGCGCTTCCGGCAGCTCCAGCAACTGGCGGAAGAACCGGGCCGACTCGGCGCGGTCCCTGGCGGCGATGATGGTGTGGTTGAACGTGACTGACATTCGGTTGACCTCGCGGTGCTCGACACGGATGGGGGCCTGCGGTGCACAGGCCGCCGGGAGGTCCGCGTGCCGAGCCTGGAGGGTGCCCTGCCGGCACCCGCCGTGCGGTCAGCCCTCCACCGGATCGCCGATCCGTGCGTGGCGAGATGCCGGTCCGGTGTTCACGATCGGTGACGCTACTTGAGGCGTATCGCCACCGCAAACATGATCCCCGCTACGGCATCCGTCCGGGTCTGGGCAGCCGCCCGTTCGGCCTGCGCAGGTCGCGGTGCCGGCCGGCGGAGGCGGGGCCACCCGGCGCCGGGTGCTAGCATTGCTCTCATGACCCAGGTCGGAGGATAAGCGATGGCAGCCCTCAGCATCAGGGATCTCGACGACGCGGTGCGGGAGAAGCTGCGCATCCGCGCCGCGCAGCACGGCAAGTCCATGGAAGCCGAGATCCGGGACATCCTCACCGCGGCCGTCGCCGAGGACACGCCAGCGACCGACCTGTTCAGCGCACTCGCCGAGCGCTTCGCCCGGCTGGGCGGCGTCGACCTGGAGCTGCCGTCGCGTTCCACCTCACCCCGCGCCGCGAGCCTGCCCGAATGATGATCGTTCTCGACACCAACGTCGTCTCCGAACTGATGCGGGCCGAGCCCGCGCCAGCGGTGCTCACCTGGCTCCGACAGAGGTCAGGCGCCAGCCTCCACACCACGGTTGTCACTGTCGCCGAGATCCGCTACGGCATCGCTCGGCTGCCCGAGGGCCAGCGTCGAGAATCGCTGCACCAGGCCGCCAACGAGATCTTCGCCGCCTTCCCTCGACAGGTGCTGCCCTTCGACCTCGCGGCAGCCAGCGCCTACGCCGACGTGGTCGCCGGCAGGGAAAGGCTCGGCCGCCCGATCGACGGGTTCGACGCCCAGATCGCCGCCATCTGCCGAGCCCAGGCCGCCACCCTCGCCACCCGCCACATCAAGGACTTCGCCGATACGGGGATCGGAGTCATCGACCCCTGGCAGGCCACGAACGCCTGAGACCACCGCCCTGCCGCGCCGGGTTGGGCACGGCTCGGTGCGGCGGCGCACGCGGCACGCCGTACGACAAGCCGGCCCGCCCGTACCACGCAGCACCGGCTCGACGAGTCGCCGGTCAGGTTAGGCTAACCTTTGTCGGCATGTCGACCTTCCGCAACTCGCCCAACGTGCTGTTCGAGACAACCGTGGCGGCGACCCGGCGACTGTCGCCCGGGTTCGTCCGCGTCACGCTCGGCGACGAACGACTGCGGGAGCTGGCCCCGCACCAGCTCGACCAGCGCATCAAGATCATGCTGCCGATCACCGGCGACTACCCGGCCGGGCTGCGGGCGGGGCTGCCCGAGCAGGGGTGGCGGCGCGCGTGGCGGTCCACGCCCGACCGCGAGCGGCCCCTGCTGCGCAGCTACACCGCGTACCGGACCCAGCCGGCGGCGGGCGAGCTGGACCTGGACTTCTACCTGCACCAGCCGCACGGCCCGGCGAGCGGCTGGGCGGCGAGGGCCCGACCGGGCGACCGGCTGATGCTGTCGGGTCCGCACGTCCGGGCCGGCCAGCCCGGGTACGGCGTGCAGTGGGAGCCGGGGCCGGCGACGCGGGTGCTGATCGCGGCGGACGAGACCGCGTACCCGGCGGTGCGGGGCATCCTGCCCAGCCTCGGGCCGGGGGTGCGGGCGACGGTCCTGCTGGAGGCCGGCGTCGCGGCGGACGCCGCCACCCTCGACGACGTGACCGCCGGCCACTCGATCCAGGTCGGGTTGCGCAGCGGGGCCCGGGGCGGGACGGTGCTGACCACCATGGTGAGTGACTGGTTGGTCGAGCACGGCGCGGCGGCAGCCGGGGCGGGGACCGACTTCTACGCCTGGGCGGCCACGGAGAGTAGCAGGATCGCGGACCTGCGTCGGCTCTTCGCCGAGGCGCGCATCGACCCGGATCGGGTTCACACGCAGGGGTACTGGCATGATCGCCCGGCCCGCGAGGAGGCAGAAGATTAGGTTACGCTAACCTAATCCCGCCGCCCTGGCATCACCATAAGTCACCAGACGGGAACCTGCACCATGCGCTCGACACCCCCTCGAACAGCCCGCCGACGCCTCCTCGCCCTCGCCGTCGCCTCGACGACGGCGCTCGTCGTGGCCGCCTGCGGCTCCGCCGACTCCGACCCGGCGGGCAGCGTCGGTGACACCAGAACCGTCGAGCACGCGCGCGGCAGGACCGACGTGCCGAACAAGCCGACCCGGGTCGTCGTCCTCGAACCGGTCCAGCTCGACACCGCCATCGCCCTGGAGATCACCCCGGTCGGCGCGGCCGTGCTCAGCGAGGCCGCCGGCGTGCCCAGGTACCTCGGCGACAAGGCCGCCGGCATCACCACCGTCGGCACCGTCCAGGAACCCAACGTGCAGAAGATCGCGGCCCTCAAGCCCGACCTGATCATCGGCACCGAGTCCCGGCACTCCGCCCTCTACGACCAGCTCACCGCCGTCGCCCCGACCGTGTTCATGGCGTCCCAGACCGACCCGTGGCAGGACAACGTCACGTTCACCGCCACCACGCTCGGCGGGGCGGAATCCGCCGCCAAGCTCCTCACCGGCTACCAGCAGCGGTGCGCGGAGATCGCCGGGAAGTTCGGCACCGCCGGGAAGACCGCACAGCTCATCCGGCCGCGCGACGGCGTCCTCACGCTGTACGGGCCCACCTCGTTCGCCGGCAGCACGCTGGAGTGCGTCGGCTTCAAGACCCCCCAGCGCGACTGGGAGAACTCCATCTCGGTCGACATCTCCCCCGAGCGGGTGCTGGAGGCCAAGGCCGACCACGTCTTCGTCACCACCGTCGACGTCAACGACCGCAGCACCATACCGGCCTCGGTCGACGCCAACGCCGCCGCCTTCCCCCGCCTGCACCTGGTCGACCAGTCCTTCTGGATCACCGGGGTCGGCACGGTCGGTGGACAGGCCGTCCTCGACGACCTCGAACGCATCCTCGCCGCGTCGAATTGACCACCACCACACCCGCACGCGCGGCACCGCCGACCACCGGCCGTGCCGCGCGTCGCCGTACCATCTGGCGCTGGCTGGCCGGGGCGGTCGCCGTACTCCTGGGGTCGGTGGTGTTGTCGGTCTTCGTGGGCGCGAACCCGGTGCCCCCGGCGGACGTCTGGGGGGCGCTGCGGGGCGCGGGCAGCGACACCGCGCAGTACGTCGTCTGGGGACAACGCCTGCCGCGCACCCTCGCCGGGCTGCTGGTCGGCGCCGGGCTCGGGGTGGCGGGCGCCCTGATGCAGGCGTTCACCCGCAACGCGCTCGCCGAACCGGGCATCCTCGGCGTCAACGCCGGAGCCGCCGCGTTCGTCGCCGCGGGCATCGCCTTCCTCGGGGTCACCTCGCCGGCCGGCTACATGTGGCTCGCCCTGCTCGGCGCGCTCCTGGTCGCCACCGCCGTGTACGCCGTCGGGGGCGCGGCGGACCTGCGCGCCACCCCGACCCGGCTGCTGGTGACCGGGGTGGCGACCGGCGCCGTGCTGGCCGGCCTGACCACCGGGATCACCCTCACCCACCCCGACACCTTCGACCGGATGCGCGGCTGGAACGCCGGCAGCCTGCTCGAACGCGACGCCGCCGTGGTGCTGCCGGTGCTGCCGCTGATCGTGGCCGGGCTGCTCGCCGGGCTGCTCGCGGCCCGCAGCCTGAACGCGCTCGCGCTCGGCCCCGACCTGGCCGCCGCGCAGGGCGTCAGCCTCGTCCGGACCCGGCTGCTCGTGCTGGGTGCGGTGACCCTGCTCGCCGGCGGGGCGAGCGCCATCGCCGGGCCCATCTCGTTCGTCGGGCTCGTGGTGCCGCACCTGGTGCGCTGGGGCGTCGGCACCGACCAACGCCGGATCCTCGCCGGCTCCCTGCTGGCCGGCGGGGTGCTGGTGCTGCTGGCCGACGTGGTCGGCCGGATCGCCGTGCTGCCCAGCGAGATGCCGGTCGGCATCGTCACCGCGTTCGTGGGCGCGCCGGTGCTGATCGCGCTGGCCCGACGGCGACGGGCGACCGCGCTGTGAGCGCCGGGAGCCGGCCGGTCCGCCGCACCGCCGGAGGCCGCCGGCTGGTGCTCGGCACCGACCGCCGGCACGTGGCCGTCGGCGTACGCGAGGCCGCCGTCTGCGCCGCCGCCGCGCTCGTCGTCGCGACGCTGGCGGTGGTCGGCCTCTGGCTGGGCGACTTCCCGCTCCGCGTCGACGAGGTGCTCGGCGTGCTCGGCGGCCGGATCGGCGGGCTGACCCGCACCGTCGTGCTGGAGTGGCGGCTGCCCCGCGTCGCCGCCGCCGTCGCCTTCGGCGCGGCGCTCGGCGTCGCCGGGGCGATCTTCCAGACCATCACCCGCAACCCGTTGGCCAGCCCGGACATCATCGGCCTGGCCAACGGCTCGTTCTCCGGAATGCTGATCGCCCTGCTGCTGCTCGGCGGCGGCTGGCACCTGCTGATGCTCGGCTCGCTCCTCGGCGGCCTGCTGGCCGCGCTGGCGATCTACCTGCTCGCCTACCGGGACGGCCTCTCCGGATTCCGGTTCATCGTCGTGGGCGTCGGCGTCTCCTCGATGCTCGCCGCCACCAACACCTGGCTGCTGCTCCGGGCCGACCTGGAGACGGCGCTCTTCGCCGCCGCCTGGGGCGCCGGTTCCCTCAACACCGCCACCGCCGAGGTGGTCTGGCCCGCCGCCGGGGTCGTCCTGGCGCTGCTGGCGGTCACCCCGCTGTGGGCGGCGGCCCTGGCCCAGTTGGAACTGGGCGACGACGTCGCCGCCGCCAGCGGCGTCGCGGTCGACCGGAGCCGCGCCATCCTCGTCCTGATCGCGGTCGCCCTGGTCAGCGCCGTCACCACCGTCGCCGGCCCGATCTCCTTCGTGGCCCTGGCCGCCCCGCAGATCGCCCGCCGGCTCGTCCGGGCACCGGGCCTGCCGCTCGCCGCCACCGCCGGGGTGGGGGCGGTGCTGCTGCTCGGCGCCGACCTGGTCGCCCAGCACGTGATCCCGCTGACCGTGCCGGTGGGGGTGGTCACGGTCACCCTCGGCGGCGGGTACCTGCTCTGGCTGCTCGTCCACGAGATCAGGAGGACCAGATGGTCGACCAGCTGAACGCGCGGCTGCGGGCGGAGAACGTCACCCTCCGCTACGACCAGCGGATCGTCAGCGAGGAACTGTCGTTCGCGGTGCCGGACGGCTCGTTCACGGTGCTCATCGGGCCCAACGCGTGCGGCAAGTCGACTCTCCTGCGGGCCCTGTCCGGGCTGCTCCGCCCCGCCGCAGGCCGGGTCCTGCTCGACGGATCGGATCTCGGCGGCCTGCCGGCGAAGGAACGCGCCCGCCGGCTCGCATTGCTGCCGCAGACCATGACCGCGCCCGAGGGGATCACGGTGCGGGAACTGGTCGGCCGGGGCCGCTACGCCCACCAGCGGGTGCTCCGCCGCTTCTCCCACGCCGACGAGGAGGCCGTCGAGTCGGCGCTGGCCGCGACCGGCACCACCGAGCTGGCCGACCGGCGGGCCGACGAGCTCTCCGGCGGGCAACGGCAGCGGGCCTGGATCGCCATGGTGCTGGCCCAGGAGACGCCGCTCGTCCTGCTCGACGAGCCCACCACCTACCTGGACGTGGCGCACCAGATCGACGTGCTCAACGTGCTGCACCGGCTGGTCACCCGGGGCCGCACCGTCGTGGCCGTGCTGCACGACCTCAACCACGCCGCCCGCTACGCGACCCATCTCGTGGCGATGCGCGACGGCCGGATCGTGGCCGAGGGCCCGCCCGCCTCGACGGTCGACACCGGGCTCGTCACCGAGGTGTTCGGGATGCCGAACCAGGTCGTCCCCGACCCGGTCACCGGAGCGCCGCTCGTCGTGCCGGCCGACACCCGGGAGCCGAGGTTCCCCGGCAGGCCGCACGCTACCTCGCGAGGAGTTCCAGGAGCGGTCCGTCCGCCTGAGCAAGGGTCGGTGGGCCGGCCAACGGGCTGACCAGGACACTTCGGCAGTGGTCGAGTTCGACGTACAGCTCGCCGCCCGTGCCGTCGCCGGCCCGCAGCACGGCGAACCTGTCGGCAGCGCCCACGCACCGTCCGGCCGGAGGCAGCGCGGCCAGCACCCGCAGCAGCGCCTCCCGTTCCGAGGGCGGGAGGGACCGCCCGTACGCGAACGACCCGGCGGGCTTACTCGTGCCCTGCTGGTCTGCCGGCACGCGGAACACACACAGCCGCAGCGGTGCGGTCGGCGGGAAGGGCGGCACGATCCGACCGACTCGTGGCCGGCTGCCCTGCTGACCGGTTTCGGTGGCGACCATGTCCGACCAGGACTGACCGCAGCCCGAGGCGGCCGCCCCGGCCGACTCGATCTCCCGCACCACGGTCCGGGACGTGATGCTCAGTCGTAGGCTCCGGACCGCCTGCTGGACCTCGGGGAGGGGCTTGCCGCAGCCGTCGACCGGCAGCCCCGGTCTGATCCACCGGCCTGACACGTCGAACAGCAGCAGGTTGGGCACCGACGGGAGTTCCAGGGTGCAGGCGTCGGTGGTGGGCTCGCCGTCAGGCAGGCGCAGGGCGGCGAGCAGGCCGGTCAGCTCGGTGGAGCGCCCCTCGGTGAGGACCAGGTCCGTGCCGCCGTCAGGGCGGCGGGTCGGCTCCTGTCGGCAGAGGACCGCCGCCGTGGCCGGGAAGCCGGTGCCGAGGCGGGGCAGGGTGAGAGCCTCGGTCAATGGGCCAGCGAAAGCTTCGGGCGCGTCGACCGCGCAGGAGGTCCAGCCTGACTCGACCGCCGGCGTTCCGGTTGTCCGGGCCACCGGTGGAGCCGGCCGCGAGTCGGCTGGCGGCCCGGCGACCGCGCCGCACGCCGCAAGCGCGGCCACGGCCACCACGACGACGACCTCGCGAACGACAGCGCCCATGTCATTCCCCAACGATCCGCCGCGCCGAGCCGTTGCGCGGAGTTGGACGACGATCACCCGCTGGATGGTTTCCGTCGCCGCGATCGCCACCTGCCAAGGAAGCAGGACTGCCTGTAGCAAGCCCCGGCCAGAACTGACCCAGGAGTCCACCACACCACCACGATCGCCGGCGATCCCCTGCCAGTGAGTTCAGCCAGCTCGCAGCGCTGCTATCCCAGCTACGGAGTCACGCCGCCGCCGTTGCACCAGCGGCGGCACGCCCGGACATGGCCACTCGTGAAGGGCGTCCTACCAACGGTAGGCGTCGCGCCGGTGGCGGATCGAGTGGATCTCCACGACTCGTTTCGGCTCGTTGATCCGGTAGACGATCCGGTAGGTGCCACGCCGGGCGGAGTGGAAGCCGTCGAAGGGTTCGTCGAGAGGCTTGCCCACCCGGAACGGGTTGATCGCGATCGCCCGCTGGATGGTCTCCGTCGCCGCGATCGCCACCTCCAGCGGCAGGTCCTCGTGCAGGTTGCGACGAGCCTGACGGGAGAACATCACCGTGTACGGGCTGAGCGGTTCGTCTGCGTGGTCGTCCATCCGCCTGCCTCCCGGAGGCATCAGGCCGCCCTGCTTCGACGCCGCTCCAGCTCGGCACGAACCTCGTCCACCGAGAACGTGTCGCCGGCCGCGAAATCCTCCCGCGACTGGCGCAGGTCCGCGAGGGTCTCGTCGTCGGACAGCAGGTCCAACGTCTCCCGCATCGACTCGTACTCGGCCACCGAGATCAGCATCACGTCGGCCCGGCCGTTACGGGTGATCGTGAAGTGATCATGCTCCCTGGCGACCCGGTCGGCGAGCTCGGCAATCCGGGCCTTGGCTTCCGTGATCGGAATGGTCTCCATGTCGACCACTTTAGCGACCGGTCAGGATCATGGCCAACGCGACCGCTCATCCCGACGACCACGGCTCGCCGCCATGCTGGACGAGCGCACTGGGCCGGAGGCACCACGATGCGAACCACACCGCCACGATCACCGGCGGCCCACTGCCCGTATGTTTGCCCAGTTCACGGGCGTCGGAAGGTGCTCGATGACCTCATCGGGCACGATGATCCCGACCCCAACCAGCCCAACCGCCAGCCGGTCGCCATGACCTGGGCCACTTCGACCCCCTCTGGTCGGCAACGAGACAGCCCTGATGACGCCAGAAGCTGGAGCGGTAGAACATCTCGTTCTACACTTTATTCATGGAGCGCATCGGTGTCCGGGAGCTGAACCAGAACACGAGCCAGGTGCTGGCTCGGGTGAGCGGCGGCGAAACCGTCGAGATCACCGATCGCGGGCACCCAATCGCCCGACTTGTTCCAGTAGGGGGCGACCGGTCGATGCTAGCCAGGCTGGTAGCTGCGGGGCGGGCCGTCGCCCCGACCGGCGGCGGTCCTGTTCCGCTTCCGCCGCAACTCGGTGACGAGGATGTGGACGTAGCCGCCACGCTCGCCGCGATGCGGGACGAGGAGCGCTGGTGATCTACCTCGATTCCGCCGCCGTCGTCAAGTTGGTTCGGCAGGAGGCGTGCAGTGCTGACCTCGTCTCCTGGCTCAACGCTCACGACGACGTGCCGCTGGTCTCCTCCGCACTCGTCGAGGTGGAAGTGCCCAGAGCGTTACGCCGGTCGGCTCCGCAAGCCTTGATCGGCGTGCCGGCGGCAGTCGGACGGCTCTTCCGACTGGAGATCGACAGCACGATCCGCGCAACCGCGGCCGCGTTCGATGAGCCGAACCTGCGTAGCCTCGACGCCATCCACCTGGCCACCGCCCAGCTTATGACCAACGAGTCCGGAACGGCACTCATCGCCTTCGTCACCTACGACCGACGACTGCTCGAACACGCCAAGGAAGCAGGACTGCCTGTAGCGAGCCCCGGCCAGAACTGACCCACGAGTCCACCACTCTGGGTGTGCAGCACGGCAGCAATGCCACGGCGTCGGCCGTGGCCTGCGGCTTCGTCGCGCTGACCCCTCCGTTCGGGTATCCGTTTCGGTGGGCCGGAGGTGCCACCATGCGAACCACACCGCCACGATCGCCGGCAACCCGCTGCCCCTAGGTCTGCCCAGCCTGCGGGCGCCGAACGGTGCTCGATGATCTCGGCTTGCCGACCGGTGCGGGTCACCGGAACGACTCGCCTCGTCGTACGTGATGTCGGCCGAGGCGCGCGGGGATCAGGCGATCTGACGGAGGTCGCTGCCGTAGTCGAAGATGATCCGCATCCGGGCACCGAGCGCTCGCGCGTACCGGCTGAGGGTTGCCACCTCGTTGGCGTCCAGGTCGCCGTTTTCGATCTGGCTCACCCGACCGGGCGTGACTCCCATCAGCTCGGCCACCTGCCGCTGGGTGAGACCGAGACGCTTGCGCTCCTCGGCGAGGTGGAACGCGCTGACCCACGCCTCGGTGCGGGCGCGCTCCACATCGAGCGCGTCGTCGTCCCCATCGTGCAACTCGGCGCGAATGTCGTCCCAGTCATGGAAGTCGACCATCAGCCCTCCCTCCGTTTCCTCTCGAAGGCTAGCCAACCCTCGTAGGCGACCTCGGCGATCGGGATCGCGTTCTCGTACCACCGCGTCCAGTCTCCGGCCTTGTTGCCGGCGACCAACAGCACCGCCTGCGACCATGGATCGAAGACGAACAGAAGCCGGATGGCGACGTCGCGGCCGGATCTCGGCCGCAGCTCCTTGAGGTTGCTGATGCTCGAACCCCGGAGAGTGTCGACCAGCGGACGCCCCAGACCCGGACCGGTCTCGGCGAGCATGTCGATCGCTGCGTTCACTGACCGGTACGCCGCCGGGTCGGTCTGACGCAGGGCCCGTAACCAGTCACGGACATCGCCTGTCGTCCTGATCGCCCAGCGGTGGGCTGGCCCATTGGTCACGGGACAACTATAGCTCAGGCTATACACGCCAGGCCGTGCTTCACTCATGCGAACCGTGGAAGCACAGGTCAACAGCGAGATCATGTTACGCGGTGGGGCGGACGGGACTCGAACCCGTGACCGAGGGATTATGAGTCCCCTGCTCTAACCCGCTGAGCTACCGCCCCGCAACCGCGCCGGATCGTAACCCGGCCGGCGATCACCGGCCAGCACGAAACAGCCCCACCCGCCGGCAACCGATCGATGATCCAGCACGATGGGCAACGCGAGGATAACAGCACGCAGCCGTCCGCGACGGCCTCAGCCCTGGACGCGCAGCTCGGCCAGCACGGCCCCGGCGGCACGCCAGCCGCTGGCCAGCGCGCCCTGGATGGACGGGCTGTCGCGGTGGTCCCCGGCGACGAAGAGGCCACCACCGAGCGCCACCGGTTTGCGCAGCCGGCCCTGCGGCGGGGGCGCGGCGGGCAGCGCAGCGGGGACCTCGACCGTGGTCAGGTGCTCCCAGTCCGCCGTGGGGCGGCCGTAGAGGCGGGCCAGCTCGGCGCGGACGACCGGTTCGGGCGGGACGGACGGGCCCACCACGGAGGTGGCGACGAGGTGCCGCCCGGCGGGCGCGTACGTGGGCGCGGCCTGGCTCAGCACGACGGTGTTGGCGACCAGTTCCCGGCGGTCGCCGTCGACGAGCAGGATCGGCTCGTCCAGGGGCGGGGTGTCCGTGGCGTGGTAGTAGGTGGTGTAGGCGTGCATGCGTACCCGGCCGAGGGCCGGCAGCAGCGTGCCGGCGGTGGGCGGGTCGACGGCGACGAGCACGGCGCGGCAGCGCAGCTCGCCGGGCTGCGTGCGTACCCGATGAGGGCCGACCTCGGCGACCGGCGTGCGCAGCTCGACCAGGTCGGCGGGCAGCGGCGCGGCGATCGCCCGGGGCAGCGCACCCATCCCCTGCGCGGGCACGCCGACGCGCCCCCGGGCGAACGAGCGCAGCACCATCGCCAGCACGTGGCTGGAGGTCTCCAGCGCCCGGTCGACGAGCACGCCGGACAGGAAGGGCCGCAGCAGTTCCTCGATGATCGCGTCGGAGAGGCCGGCGCGGCGCAGCGCCCCCTCGGCGGTGGTCTCGGGGGCGTCGAGCAGCCGGCCGGGCGGCAGGGTGGCGCAGCCGGTGGCCAGCGCCGCGAACCGGAGCCGGTCGCGCAGCGAGCCGACGTCGGCCAGCGCGGTGCCCGCCGCCCCGGCGGGCTCGCGCAGCGGGTTGACCAGCCGGGCGACGGCTTCGCCGCGCCGGACCAGCACCCCGGGGGTGAACCAGCCCAGGTCGAGGGTGGCCAGGTCCAGCAGCGTGCCGAGCCGGGGGTACGCGGTGTTGAGCACCTGGAAGCCCCGGTCGATCAGGTACCCGTCGATCGTGTCGGTGGCGACCCGGCCGCCGAGCCGGTCGCCGGCCTCCAGCAGCCGCCAGGACACGCCGGCGCGGTGCAGCCGGCGGGCCGCGGCGAGGCCGGCGAGGCCGCCGCCGACGATGACGACGTCGGGCTCAGCGGGCATGACGCGCCTCCCGGTCCGTGCGGCTCAGCCGGCCGGGCCACCAGATCCGCGCCCCGATGTCGTACGACAGGGCGGGCACCAGCAGCGAGCGGACGACGATGGTGTCGAGCAGGACCCCGACGGCGACGGCGACGCCCAGCTCGACGAGGACGACCAGGGGCAGCACGGCGAGTGCGGAGAACGTCGCGGCGAGCACGATGCCGGCGGAGGTGATGACGCCGCCGGTGACGGCGAGGCCGGCGAGCACGCCGGGGCGGGTGCCCCGGTGGACCGATTCCTCGCGGACCCGGCTCATCAGGAAGATGTTGTAGTCGATGCCGAGGGCGACGAGGAAGACGAACGCGAACAGCGGGAACGACTGGTCGACGCCGGGGAAGTCGAGCAGGTGCCGGAAGATCAGCGCGCACAGCCCGAGGGTCGCGAGGAACGACAGCACCACGGTCGCGATGAGCAGCAGCGGGGCGAGCAGGGCGCGCAGCAGCAGGGCCAGGACGACGGCGATCACCAGCAGCACCACGGGGATGATCACGTTGCGGTCGCGGGCGGACGCGTCGGAGGTGTCCACGTTGATCGCGGTGAACCCGCCGACGACCGTGTCCGAGCCGGGTACGCCGTGCACGGCCTCGCGCAGGTCGCGGATGGTGCGCTCCGCGCCGTTGCTGTCGGGCGGGTCGGCGAGGGTGGCCTCGAACTCGACGCGGCCGTCGACCACCTTCGGTGGGGCGTTCGGGTCGGGCGGGCCGGCCTGGCTGCCCTGGGTGACGGGGCGGACGGCGGCGACGCCGGGCACCCGCTGGGCCACCTCGGCGACCTGCTGGGCGCTGGCCTGGTTGGTGAAGATGGTGGCCGGGCTGCCGGTGCCGGCCGGGTAGTGGGCGGCGATCACGTCCTGGCCGGCGACGGAGTCGGTGCGCTGGGTGAACAGGTCGGTCTGGCCGAGGGTGGTGACGCCGAGCTGGGTGAGGCCGATGGTGAGCAGGGCCAGCACCGCGGCGGTGGCGAGCCAGACGACCCGGGCCCGGCGGGCGACGAAGCCGGCGATGCGGCTCCACAGTCCGTGCTCGGTCTGCGGGTCGGCCTGGTCGACGGCGGGCCGGCGCGGCCAGAACGCCCAGCGCCCGCCGAGCACGAGCAGGGCGGGCAGGAAGGTCAGCATGACCAGCAGGGTGGCGGCGATGCCGATGGCGGCGATCGGGCCGAGCGCCCGGTTGGAGTTGAGGCTGGACAGCAGCAGGCAGAGCAGGCTGAGGATGACGGTGCCGCCGGAGGCGATGATCGCCGGGGCGGCGCCGCGCCAGGCGGCCCGCATGGCGTCCCAGGGGCGCCCGTGCCGGTGCAGTTCCTCCCGGTAGCGGGCGATGAGCAGCAGCGCGTAGTCGGTGCCCGCGCCGAAGACGAGGACGGTGAGGATGCCCTGCGCCTGCCCGTTGAGCTTGACCACGTCGTGGTCGGCGAGGAGATAGACGAAGACCGCCGCGAGGGCGTACGACGTGCCGGCGGCGAGCAGCGGGAAGATCCACAGCACCGGGCTGCGGTAGACGACCAGCAGGATGACCAGCACCACGCTGAGGGTGACCAGCAGCAGCGGGCCGTCGATGGCGCCGAAGACCTCGATGAGGTCGGCGAGCAGCCCGGCGGGCCCGGCGACGTCCACGGTGAGGCCGTCGCGGTCGCCGCCGGCGATGGCGCGCAGTTCGTCGACGACCTGCCCGATCCGCTCCCCTTCGGCCTCGTCGATGGGGACGACCACCTGGAGGGCCTGGCCGTCCTGGCTGGGGACGGGCGGCGGGATCGGTGTGACGACGCCGGGGACCTGGGCGAACCGGGCGGCGTCGGCCGCGGCCCGCTGCCGGTCGGCGTCGGTGATGCCGGTGGTCCGCGCGTAGACGACGAGCGCCGGGGTGGTCTGCCGGTCGGCGAACTCGGCGGCCAGGTCCTGCGCCCGGGTGGCCTCGGCCTCGGCGGGCAGGAAAGAGGCGTTGTCGTTGGTGGAGACCTCCCCCAACTTCCCCGCGTACGGCCCGGCCACCCCACCGACGACCAGCCAGCCGATCACGACCAGCGCCGCGACCAGCGTGGCGGTGCCGCCCCGTCTTCCGGCCATCCCACCCACCCACCTCTTGAATCGACGCAGCGATCGACGCAGCGGGAGTCTAAGTCGACATCGACCATCCTGCCGGCCGAACGCGCCCAGGCGGGCGGAAACGGCCCCGTTACCCCCGCCGGGCCACCGCCGTCGCGGGCCGCGCGCCGCCCCTCACACTCGCTCGCCGGGCGCGCGGGGCTTCGCGGGGTGAGAGCGGGGTGAGAAGGGAACCCTTCTCTACCGCAGGCGTTAACAAGGGGCCCTTCCTTGCACCAAGCACGCATGCGAGAAGGCCCGCCGGCTGTGGCCGGCGGGCCTTCTCGCTGTTTGCTCCCCCGTTTGGACTCGAACCAAAAACCTGCCGGTTAACAGCCGGCTGCTCTGCCAATTGAGCTACGGGGGACCGCTCATCGCCCGGATCGGATCTCTCCGACACCCTCGGCGACGGCACAAGAGTACAGGATTCACCCGGGGTTTGGTCCAGGGGGTTCCGACGCGGGGCGCACCGGCGCCGGGGGTGTCCGAACCGCCCGGCAGGCGGACAATTCGCCATCCGGGCACAACCAGGTATGAGCGCGGTGGAGGATGGGTAGTTAGCTGCCGACAGAGGACGTAGGCGCGAGATGCTCGTCGCCCACGGGGTCCACCCCGGGGAGGCGACGGCGCGTCAGGTACGGAAGGAGCCGCCATGCGCGGAAAGATCATGTTTCTTGGCGGGCTGGCTGCGGGATTCGTCCTGGGCGCCCGTGCCGGCCGGGAGAAGTACGAGGAGCTGGTCGTCCGGGGCCGCAAGGTGCTCGACCACCCGACCGTCCAGGAGGCGGCCGGCGTCGCGCAGGCCCAGGCCAACCGGCTCTACAGCGAGGGCAGGGAGAAGCTCAGCCAGTCGAAGATCGGCGAGAAGCTGGGCAGCAACGGCAGCAGCGGGGGCGACAGCGGCAAGCACGAGCTGACCGCCGCTGACAAGCCGTTCGCGGGCACCCCGGCGACGGTCGGCGCGAAGGCGGGCGGGGGCCCGTCGGGCACCGGCGCGTCCGGGTCGACCACGAGCGGGTCGGCCTCCGGCCCGGCCCGGACGAAGCCGTCCGGCACGGGCACCAACGGCAGCACTCTCTGACTCACGGTTAGCGACGGGCCGGCCACCTTCGGGTGGCCGGCCCGCTTGCCGTGCCGGCGGCGCACCCTGCCGCACCGGGCCGCCCGCCTGCCGTGCCGGCACGCCTTGCCATGCTGGGCCGCTACCGGGGCGTCAGCCCAGCTCATCCCACTTTTGCTGACGCCAAGCCACATCGGCACCGGCTCCGACCCGACCAACAGCAACTACAAGGCCGACTGGGACGCCGCCGCCGAGTGGTGGAACATTCTCGGCGAGATGGCCGCCTCGCGCGGGCTGAAGCTGTACACCCACAACCACGACGCGGCGTACAACTTCCTGCCCGACAGCGGCCCGCTGGACGACCTGGGCCGGCCGACCCGGTCCTCCGGCATCCGGAAGCTGGAGTACTTCTTCGCGCAGACAGCCGACCCGAGGGGGCCGCGTCCGGGGTGACCTCGCACTCGTTGTCGCCCTCGACGGGCGCGGCCGGGGGACGACGGGGGAGGATTCCGGACGGAGGTGGTCACGACATGACGTACGACGGCCCGGACAACGCCGACCAGGCCCGGCTGCTGCGGTTGCTCCGCGACGACGGCCCGCGCTCCCGGGTCGAGCTCGGCGACGCCGCGGGGCTCAGCCGGGCGCGGCTCGTCGCGGAGGTCGACCGCCTGGTCGCCCTGGGCCTGGTGGAGACCGCCGGCCCGGCCGCGTCCCGGGGCGGTCGCCGCTCGTCGCTGCTGCGCATCGCCGGCGCGGTCCGCTTCGCCGGGATCACGATCGGCCCCCGGGAGATCGACGTCGCGGTCACCGACGGCGAGCTGTCCGTCCTGGCCCGGCGCCGCGAGCCCGTCGACGTCCGCCTCGGCCCGGAGGCGACCATCGCCCGTACGCTCGAACTACTCGGCAAGGTCCGCGCGAACCTCGGCCTGGGCCGGCTCACCGGGGTCGGGGTGGCCCTGCCCGCCCCGGTCGCCTTCCGCGAGGGGTCGCCCGTCTCCCCGCCGGCCCTGCCCGGCTGGCACGGGTACGGCGTGCGCGACGCGCTCGCCGCGGAGCTGGGCTGCCCGGTGCTGGTCGACAACGACGCCAACGTGATGGCGCTCGGCGAGCAGCACGCCGGCACCGGCCGCGCCTTCGACGACTTCCTCTACGTCAAGCTGGGCACCGCCATCGGCTGCGGCCTGGTGCTCGGCGGCGCGCTGCACCGGGGCGCCACCAGCGGCGCGGGCGGCATCGCGCACCTGCGGCAGAGCGACGACGGCCCGACCTGCGCCTGCGGCGAGACGGGCTGCCTGGAGGCGTACTGCTCGGACGAGGCCCTGGTCCGGGAGGCGCTCGCAGCGGTCGAGGACGGGCGGTCGCCGGCGCTCGCCGCCCGGCTCGCCGAGGCCGGCGCGATCACCGTGGCGGACGTGGGCCGGGCGACGGTGGCCGGCGACCCCGCCGCGCAGACGCTGGTCCGCGACGCGGCCCGGCGGCTCGGCCGCGTCCTGGTCGGGCTGGTCAACTTCGTCAACCCGGGCATCGTGATCATCGGCGGGACGGCCGTCGGCCTCGGGCCGACCATGCTCGCCGAGATCCGGTCGGTGGTCTACCGGCGGTCTCCGCCGCTGGCCACCGGCAACCTGCCGATCGTGCTGTCCGACCTGGACGACACGGCCGGGGTGGTGGGCGCGGCCCGCCTGGCCAGCGACGACGTCTTCGGCGCGGCGTGACCGGCGGGCCGGGCCAGCGGGGCGACCGGCGGCGCTGCCCGGCGGGGGAGGCGGCCCTGCCCCACAGGTGACCGGCGCGGCCGGCCGGACCCGGGTGGGCCCGACCGGCACGGCCGGCTCAGTCCTCGGTGCTGCCGAGCGTCAGTCCTTGCTGCTGAACGCCGCGTCGAAGGCCGCCGACGGGGCGTCGAAGGCGAGCCGCCGGACGAACTGCAACGCCTCGGGGGCCCCCACGAGGCGGTCCATTCCGGCGTCCTCCCACTCGATGGAGATCGGGCCGGAGTAGCCGATGGCGTTCAGCGCCCGGAAGGAGTCCTCCCACGGCACGTCACCGTGGCCGGTGGAGACGAAGTCCCAGCCCCGGCGCAGGTCGGCCCAGGGCAGGTGGGACGCCAGCCGGCCGCGCCGGCCGTCGCCGGTGCGCACCTTCGCGTCCTTGCAGTCGACGTGGTAGATGCGGTCGGCGAAGTCGAAGATGAAGTTCACCGGGTCCAGCTCCTGCCACACGAAGTGCGACGGGTCCCAGTTCAGCCCGAACGCGGGCCGGTGACCGATCGCCTCCAGCGTGCGCTTGGTGGTGTAGTAGTCGTAGGCGATCTCGCTGGGGTGTACCTCGTGGGCGAAGCGCACCCCCACCTCGTCGAAGACGTCGAGGATCGGGTTCCACCGGTCGGCGAAGTCCTGGTAACCGCGCTCGATCATCTCCGGCGGCACCGGCGGGAACATCGCCAGGGTGTGCCAGATCGACGAGCCGGTGAACCCGACGACGGTGTCCACGCCCAGCTTCGCCGCCGCCCGCGCGGTGTCCTTGATCTCCTCGGCGGCCCGCTGGCGGACCCCTTCCGGCTCGCCGTCGCCCCAGATCCGGGCGGGCAGGATCCCCTGGTGCCGCTCGTCGATCGGGTGGTCGCAGACGGCCTGGCCGACCAGGTGGTTGGAGATCGTGAAGACCTTCAGGTTGTGCTTCGCCAGGGTCGCGAGCTTCCGTTCGACGTACGAGTCGTCGGCGAGGGCCTTGTCGACCTCGAAGTGGTCGCCCCAGCAGGCGATCTCCAGCCCGTCGTAGCCCCACTCGGAGGCGAGCCGGCAGACCTCGTCGAACGGAAGATCGGCCCACTGGCCGGTGAAGAGCGTGATGGGTCGCGCCATGAGTCCTACTCCCCTGTGGTGGTAATGGGGGATTCCGTGTGCGTGACCGGGGCGAGGGTGACCGGGCTGGGCCGGGCTGGTGCGCGGCGGACCGGGCGGGGTGCCGGTGGGCGCGGAGCAGCGCCTGGGCCCAGCGGGTTGCGCCTCCCGCCGGGTCACCGGCAACCGCGTACGGTCGCCGCCGCTCACTCTATGGCCGCCTGCGGCGGTTAGGAAGGGCTCCCTGTGCAACAGAATGCGTTAACAGGGGGCCCTTCCTTACCTCCAGCTAGCTGGGCAGGGTCCACTTCTGGTTGGCCCCACCGTGGCAGGACCACTGGTGCACGACCGCGCCGTCGGCCGAGTTGTTACCCGAGACGTCCAGGCACTTGCCCGACTGCGTGTTGCGCAGGCTCCCGTCGGACTGCGCCGCCCACCGCTGGGCGCCACCGCCGTTGCACGACCAGAGCTGCACCTTCGCCCCGTCGGCCGAGGAGCCGCCGTTGACGTCCAGGCACTTGCCCAGCGACCGCAGCGTGCTGTCCGTGCCCACCGTCCACTGCTGCCCGGCGGCGCCGTTGCAGGTGAACAGCTGGATCTGGGTGCCGTCGGCCGAAGAGCCGTTGCGCACGTCCAGGCACTTGCCGGCCAGCCCGACGATCCGCCCGGTGCGGGTCGTCGGCGGGTTCGTGCCGCCCAGCTCCTTGATCCGGACGTTGCGGAACGACACGTCGTCGCCGGTGCCGTGGTTCTGGATGCCGACGTAGCCGGCGAGCGAGCGGGCCGGGTCGGTGTTGGTGAAGTCGTTGATCTTCACGCCGTTGAGCAGGACCTGGAGCCGCTCCCCCTCGACCAGCAGCTCGTAGGTGTTCCACTCCCCCGGCGGGTTGAGCGCGGCGTCGCGGGCGGCCAGGTCGGCGGACTTGACCCCGTAGATCGAGCCGGTGGTGCGGTCGTCGGAGTCGGTGGCGTCGATCTGCACCTCGTACCCGTTGGTCATCGCCGAGTTCGGGTCGGTGGAGGCGGGGAAGCCGACGAAGACCCCGGAGTTGTCGTCCCCCGGGATCCGCCAGTCCAGCTTGAGCGAGTAGTTGGTGAACTGCTTCGCGCTGTACCAGTACAGGCCGAGGCCGCCGGAGGAGCTGAGGGTGGCGTCGGTGTTGGTGAAGCCGCCCGGCCCGGCCTGGCTCCAGCCGGTCGTGGAGCCGTTGTAGAGGGCGGTGTAGCCGGTCTCGGGCCGGCAGTCGGCCTTCGTGCGCCCGGCCGCGTACCGGATGCCGCCGAGCAGGTGGGACCGGAACGCCGCCTCGGAGTACGACGACTGGCTGTGGCCGCCGCCGGTGTAGAAGGACCGGCCGCCGCTGTAGGTCTTGCACCAGGCGTGCGGGTGGTCGCCGCCCATCGCCCCGCCCGAGTACGACGACTCATCGAGGCTGGCCAGCACGTGCGCGGTGGAGCGGGCGTTGGTGCGGAAGTCGTACCACTCGTCGGTGCGGGTCCAGGTCTGGCCGAGGTGCGCGGTGGCGGCGTGCGCCCGGTCCTCCACCTTCACCCGGGCCTGCTGGATGGCCGGGTGGGAGGCGAACCACGCGCCGACGAGGTTGCCGTAGAACGGCCAGTTGTATTCGGTGTCGGCGGCGGAGTGCACGCCGACGTAGCCGCCGCCGGCGCCGATGTACGACTCGAACGCCGCCTGCTGGCTGTCGTTGAGCACGTCGCCGGTGGTGTTGAGGAAGATCACCGCCTCGAAGCGGGCCAAATTGGCGGTGGTGAACTGGGCGGCGTCCTCGGTGGCGGTGACGGTGAAGCTGTTGGCCGCGCCGAGGTCACGGATGGCCTGGGTGCCCACGGCGATGGAGTCGTGCCGGAACCCGGCGGTCTTGGAGAAGACCAGCACGTCGTACGGGGCGTCGGCGGCCGACGCCGGGGTGGCCGGGGTGGTGCAGGCGAGCACGGCCAGGGCGGCGGTGGCCGCCCCGAGGAGGGGACGGAGGAGTCTTCGCATGTCGTTCTCCTGGGTGTGGTGGCGGTGCGGTCCCCCGCCCGGGGCGGGGGACCGCAGGGAGACCGCAGAGGTGCCTTAGGGCAGGGTCCACTTCTGGTTGGCCCCGCCGTTGCAGGTCCACAGGTGCACGACCGTGCCGTCGGCGGAGTTGTTGCCCGAGACGTCCAGGCACTTGCCCGTCGGGGTGTTGCGCAGCGAACCGTCGGACTGCGCCGCCCACCGCTGGGCGTTGCCGCCGTTGCACGACCAGAGCTGGACCTTCGTCCCGTCGGCCGAGGCGCCCCCGTTGACGTCCAGGCACTTGCCCAGCGACCGGATCGTGCTGTCCGTGCCCACCGTCCACTGCTGCCCGGCGGCGCCGTTGCAGGTGAACAGCTGCACCTGCGTGCCGTCGGTCGACGAGCCGTTGCGCACGTCCAGGCACTTGCCGGCCAACCCGACGATCCGGCCGGTGCCGGTCGGCGGCGTCACGGTGCCGGTGTTCAGGGTGAACGCGTCGACGTCGTACAGCGTCCCGGAGCCGCCGGCGAAGGTGAGGTGGAGGGTGGTGGTGCCGGTCGGCGGGTTGGAGATCGACCCGGTGACGGTGGTGAAGGTCTCCCACGACCCGGTCACCGGGACGGTCACCGAGCCGAGCACGGTGCCGGTCGGCGAGCCGGTGCGGACCTGGAGCGTGCCGCCCGCGCCGGCCGAGGAGACCCGGGCGGTGAACGAGGTGACGTTCGCGATCCGGTACGGCTCGAAGGCGATCCACTCCCCGTTCTGGATGTCGCCCACGGTCTTGCCGCCCTCGGCGGTGGTCTTGTCGTAGGTGCTGATGCCGGACGAGGTCTTGAAGTGCTCGGCCTGCCGGTGCCGGGGCTGCAGGATGTGCTGGGTGTGCGTGGTCAGGCCGCCGGCGTCGGTGTACTCGGCGTCGAAGACGGCGAAGATGTTCGCCGCGTCGTCGTGCTCGCCGTCGACGGGGATGGTGATGGTGCCGGAGCAGCCGTTCTGCGAGGCGATCTGGTGGCCGTGCTGGTCGTGGCCGAGCACGTAGGTCATCTTGACCTTGGTGCAGTCGATCGAGCCGTCCTCGGGGTCGGTCACGGTGATGCTGAACGGCACGTTGTCACCGAAGGAGAACAGGCTGCCGTTGGCCGGCCCGGTGATGGTGACCGTCGGGGCGGTGTTGCCGACGTTGACCGTGACGCTGCTGGAGCCGGTCGCGCCCTGCGGGTCGCGCACGGTCAGCGTCGCGGTGTACGACCCGTCCGCGGTGTACGTCTTCGCCGGGTTGGCCGCCGTGGAGGTGGTGCCGTCGCCGAACGCCCACGAGTAGGTCAGCGCCCCGCCCTCGGGGTCGGCGGACCCGGCGGAGGAGAAGTTCACGGTCAACGGGGCCGGTCCGGAGGTCCGGTCGGCGCTGACGCGGGCGGCCGGCGCCCGGTTACCGACGCCGACGTAGTCGAAGCGGTACAGCGCCGAGTTGGCGTCGCCGTTGTAGTAGCCGGTGCCGTAGTCGAGCACGTAGTACGCCCCGTCGGGGCCGAACGCGGAGTCCATCACCTGCTTGCCGACCCAGGGGAAGCTGTCGATGGTGCCGGGCGACCCGTCGGTGTTGAGGTGGATCGGCTTGATCCAGCCACGGCCGAACTCGGTGGCGAAGAACTGCCCGTCGAAGGACTGCGGGAACTTCGTCGCCGAGGGGTTGTTGGCGTCGAACCGGTAGACCGGGCCGGCCGCCGGCGACTCGGAGCCGCTGCCGAACGCGGGCGGGCTGCCGGAGTCGCCGCCGTACTTGATCCAGGAGGGCTTGGCCGGCGGGAGGGTGCTCAGGCCGGTGTTGCGGAACGAGTTGTTGGTCGGCCCGCCGGTGCAGTTGAACTTGGGGCCGGTGGAGTTGCTGGCGAAGTCCCACTCGTTGTAGGTCTCGGCGGTGGTGTTGGTGCCGGTGCAGTACGGCCAGCCGTAGTTGCCGGGGCCGGTGACCCGGTTGAACTCGACCTGGCCGGCGGGGCCCCGGTTGGAGTTGGTGCTGCCGGCGTCCGGCCCGTAGTCGCCGACGTAGACGATGCCGGTGGCCTTGTCGACGCTGATCCGGAACGGGTTGCGGAAGCCCATCGCGTAGATCTCGGGGCGGGTCTTCGCGGTGCCGGGGGCGAAGGGGTTGCCGGCCGGGATCGAGTACGTGCCGTCGGCGTTCACCTTGATCCGCAGGAGCTTGCCCCGCAGGTCGTTGGTGTTGCCGGCGCTGCGCTGCGCGTCGTACGCCGGGTTGCGGTTGGTGCGCTCGTCCAGGGGCGAGTAGCCGGCGGAGTCGAACGGGTTGCTGTCGTCGCCGGTGGACAGGTAGAGGTTGCCGGCGGCGTCGAAGTCCATGTCGCTGCCGACGTGGCAGCAGATGCCCCGGTCGGTGCCGATGTCGAGGATGTCGACCTTGCTGGACATGTTGATGGTGAAGTCGGAGTTCAGGGTGAAGCGGGACAGCCGGTTGACGCCCTGCCAGGCGGACCAGTTGGTGCCGGAGGCGTCGGTGCGCCGCACCGTGCCGTTGCGGGCGGTGTGCAGCACCGACCGGTCCGGCAGCACGGCCAGCGACATCGGCTCGCCCATCTCGGAGACGCCGCGGGCCAGCTCGACCTGCTGGAAGTCGCTGGCGTTGATGGTGTGCGCGGCGGCCGGCGCCGCCGACACGGCGACGGCGGTGGCCGCGGCGACCACCGTGAGCAGGGCGGTGCCCGCCGCCTGCCAGCTCCGGGCCGGGCCGTGGTGACCGGCGGCGCGGCGGTGGTGACGAAGTCTTCTATACATGCAGGGGTGCCCTCTCTGGCCGGTGGTGGGGCGCGTCGTCGCGCCGGATACCGCGACGGACGTCCCTTCGGCACACCGGTGGACGTTCCTCGGCGGGCTGGGCTCGTCGGCAGGGACGAGACCGTCGGCACGCGGGGACGGAGATTGCGGCCGGCAGCCGACGACGAGGGCACCGCGCCCACTGGAGACACCTCGTCGAACCGATTCGCAGCACATTCACATAAATCGATGTGCGCGGTTGTGTCGAGGATGTTTCGAAAATGTGCGCCCGCCGCCGGCCCGCAGGAAAGGGCTGCCGAGCAGCACCGCCGGCCCGGCGGCGGGCTGGCCCCGCACCGCCGGGCCCGCACCACGGGCCCGCACCACCGGGCCCGCACCAGCCGGCCCGGCGGCGGCGTCAGACCGTGCGGGTGATGGTCCGGGCGGCCAGCCCGGCGAGCGCCTCCCGGGCCGCGGGGGCGAGCGGCGCGTCGGCCAGGGCACGCAGGCCCGCGTTGGCCCGCATCCGGATCATCCGCTCGATCTCGTCCCGGGCGCCCGTGGCCTCGATGATGGCCCGCAGCTCGGCGGCACCCTCGTCGTCCAGGTCGGCGTTGCCGAACAGCTCCCGCAGCCGGGCGCTCTGCGCCCGGTCCGCCGACTGCCGGGCCAGCGCCATCATCACCGTCGGCTTGCCCTCACGCAGATCGTCCAGGACGGACTTGCCGGTGACCTGTGGGTCGCCGAAGACGCCCAGCACGTCGTCGCGGAGCTGGAAGGCGTCGCCGACCGGGTCGCCGAACTCGGCCAGCGCCTCCGCCAGCTCCGGCGACCCGCCGGCCAGGGCCGCGCCGATCTGCAACGGCCGGGTCACCGTGTAGCGCGCCGCCTTGAGCCGGATCACGGTGAGCGCGCTGGCCACCGAGCCGTCGCCCACCCCGGAGACCAGGTCCAGGTACTCCCCCGCGATCACCTCGGTGCGCATCAGCGCGAACACCGCGTACCCGCGCAGCAGCTCGTCGCGGCGCAGCCCGCACTCGTGGAACATCTGGTCCGCCCAGGCGGCGCAGAGGTCGCCGCAGAGCAGGGCGGTGTTGCGCCCGTACGCCTCCGGGTCGCCCCGCCACGCGGAGCGGGTGTGCAGGTCGGCGAAGATGCGGTGCACCGACGGCGCGCCCCGCCGCCGGTCGCTGTGGTCGAGGATGTCGTCGTGGATCAGCGCGAAGGCGTGGAACAGCTCCAGCGCCGCCGAGGCGACCAGGATCGGGGTGCCGTCCCCGCCGTCGTCCTCCCCGCCGGCACCCCGCCAGCCCCAGTAGCAGAACTGCGGGCGCAGCCGCTTGCCGCCGGCCAGGACGAACCGGTGCAGAGCGGCGAAGATGCCCCGGGGTGCGCCGTCGGGCCAGTCGGGAGCCTGCCGCTCGAGGAAGGCGGCCAGCTCGGTGTCGACCCGGGTGCGCAGGCCGCTCGCGTCGCTGGGCGCGGCCGTCACCGTCATGTTGTGTCTCCCTGTTCAGTGGCGGGGCCGGTTCACCCGTGACGGGTCAGGCCGGCCAGCTCCAGCAGCAGCGCCTTCACCTCGGTCGCCGCCACCGCGTCGCGGGCCGGGCCGGGGTCGGAGCAGAGCAGCACCGGACCGTCGGCCGGGTCGGCCGGCAGCCGGCCGTGCGACCCGCGCACCGCCCGCGCACCGGCGTCCAGCCCCACCACGCTCATCAGATACCGCATACCCAACTTCTTACGGGCGAGCGCGGTCGCGGCCCGGCGCTTCGCCGCGCCCGGGGCGGCCGGGTCGAAGAACAACTCGGCGGGGTCGTACCCGGGCTTGCGGTGGATCTCCACGAGCCGGGCGAAGTCGGGGGCGCGGGCGTCGTCGAGCCAGTAGTAGTACGTGAACCAGGCGTCCGGCTCGGCCACCAGCACCAGCTCGCCGCTGCGCGGGTGGGCCAGCCCGTACGCGGCCTGGCCGTCGGCGTCGAGCACCTCGGCCACCCCGGGCAGCCCCGCGCAGAGCTTCGCCACCGCCGGCACGTCGGCCGGGTCGCGGACGTACACGTGGGCGATCTGGTGGTCGGCCACGGCGAACGCCCGCGACGTCCACGGGTCCAGGTACTCCATGCCGTCCTGGGTGTACACCCGCAGCAGCCCCTCGGCGCGCAGCAGCCGGTTGACGTCCACCGGGCAGGCCACGTCGGTGATGCCGTACTCGGACAGGGCCACCACCGTGGCGCCCTTGGCGCGGGCCGCGTCGATCAGCGGGCCGAGCACCTTGTCCAGCTCCGCCGCCGCGGCGGCGGCCTGCGGCGAGGACGGCCCGAACCGCTGCAGGTCGTAGTCGAGGTGCGGGACGTAGACCAGGGTCAGGTCGGGGGCGTGGTCGGCGAGGATCTGCTCGGCCGCCCGGCAGATCCACGCCGACGACGGCAGCCCGGCCCCCGGCCCCCAGTACGTGAACAGCGGGAACGTGCCCAGCTTCGCGGTCAGCTCGTCGTGCAGCTCGGGCGGGTCGGTGTAGCAGTCGGGCTCCTTGCGGCCGTCGGCGTAGTAGACCGGGCGGGGGGTGACCGTCCAGTCCACGTCCGCGCCCATGGCGTACCACCAGCACACGTTGGCCACCGTGTAGCCCGGCTCGACCTTCCGGGCGGCCTGCCACAGCTTCTCCCCGCCGACCAGGGCGTTGTGCTGCCGCCAGAGCAGCACCTCGCCCAGCTCCCGGAAATACCAGCCGTTGCCGACGATGCCGTGCCCAGTCGGCGGCTCACCGGTGAGGAACGTGGACTGCACCGCGCAGGTGACCGCCGGCAGCACCGTGCCGAGCGGGGCGGTGAAGCCGCCGTCGGCCACCGACCGCAGCCGGGGCATGTGGGCCAGCAGGCGTGGGGTCAGGCCCACCACGTCCAGCACCACCAGTCGCTTGCTCACCGCAGCACCCCCGTCCCAAGTGATGTGAGGCCCACGGCGACCAGCTCGTCGCGGGCGAAGGCCAGTTCGGCGGCGATCCCGGCGGCCAGCTCGGCCGCGTCGCGGGGCCGCCGCGCCGCCGGCAGCACCCCCCAGGTGTACGTCTCGACGTCGAGGTGGTCGCACCCGGCGACCGGGCCGGCGAACAGCGCGGCCAGCGCGGCGCGCAGCACCGGCACGGTCGCGGTCAGCGGCGGCTCGGGCGGGGCGTGCAGCGGCACGTGGTAGTGCACCCGCCACGCGCCGGGCAGCGACGCGGCCAGGGCCGCGTCGAGGTCGTCGGCGGCGTACACCGGGTCGGCCGGGTCGGCGGCGTGGCCGCAGCCGGCCGCGCGGGTCTGGTGCAGGAAGCGCGGCTCCACCCACGGGCGCAGCGCCTCCACCGCGCCGGCCGGGGCCTCGATCGCGGCGGACACCTGCACCTTCACCACCGGCAGCCCAGCGGCGGCGAGCCGGCCCAGGGCGGCGGCCGGCTCCTCCCACGCGCAGGCCAGGTGGGCCAGGTCCAGGCAGACGCCGAGCCGCGCCGGGTCGGTGCCGGCGAGCAGGGCGGCGGCCTGGCCGGTGGACTCCACCACGCAGCCCGGCTCCGGCTCGAAGCCGACCCGCACGGTGCGGCCGGTGTCGCGCTCGATGCCGGCCAGCCCGGCGGCCAGCGCGTCGAGCCGCCGCCGTGCCGCGTCGGCCCGGTCGGCGTCCCATGGGGTGCGCCAGGCCAGCGGCAGGGTGGAGACCGAGCCCCGGGCCGCGTCGTCGGGCAGCAGGTCGGCCAGCACCCGGGCCAGGTCCAGGGTGTACGCGAGCCGCTCGGGCGTCGTCCAGTCCGGGTGGTAGACGGCGTGCTTGACCACCGGGGCCTGGAACGCCGCGTACGGGAAGCCGTTGAGCGTCACCACCTCCAGCCCGCGCGCGGTCAGCTCGGCGCGCAGCCGGCGGCGCAGGCCCTCGTCGGCGGCGAGCGCGGCGGCCACCGGGACGGCCAGCCACAGCCCCAGCCCGAGGCGGTCGGAGCCGAGGGCGCGGCGCACCGGCACGGCGTAGGTGTCCAGTTGGGCGAGGATGCCGGCGAGGTCCTCGGCCGGGTGCACGTTGGTGCAGTAGCCGAGGTGCACGGTCTCGCCGCCGCCGTGGCGCAGCCGCATCAGCTGCCGCCGCGCAGGATCGAGTTGCCGGCGAACGTGCCGCCGGCCGAGGCGGCCCCGCCGGCACTGCCGGCACCGCCCGCCCCCGGCTGCCCGCCGGCCGCGCCCGGGGCATCGGCGTCGGCGTCGTCGACGCCGGTCAGGTCGAGCCGGCCGGACTGGGCGTAGAACTCGACCGGGTTGCGCCACAGCACCCGGTCGACGTCGTCGGCGGTGAACCCGGCCAGCAGCATCGCCTCGCCCGTGGCCCGGGTCAGCAGCGGGTCGGACCGGCCCCAGTCGGCGGCCGAGTTGACCAGCATCCGCTCGGTGCCGTACAGCCGCAGCAGCTCCACCATCCGCGGCGGCGACATCTTGGTGTCGGGATAGATGGAGAAGCCCAGCCAGCAGCCGGAGTCCCGGACCAGGCCGGCGGTCACCTCGTTGAGGTGGTCGAGGACCACCCGGCACGGGTCGATGCCGGACTCGGCGACCACGGCGAGGCTGCGCTCGACGCCCCGGGCCTTGTCCCGGTGCGGGGTGTGCACCATGGCCGGCAGGCCGTGGTCGACGGCCAGGGCGAGCTGGGCGGCGAACGCCTCGTCCTCGGCCGGGGTCATCGAGTCGTACCCGATCTCGCCGACCGCCACCACGCCGTCCTTCTCCAGGTAGCGGGGCAGCAGGTCGAGCACCGGCCGGCAGCGGGGGTCGTTGGCCTCCTTCGGGTTCAGCGCGATGGTGGCGTGGTGCCGGACGCCGAACTGCGAGGCCCGGAACGGCTCCCACCCGATGATCGCGTCGAAGTAGTCGGCGAAGCTGTCCGGGCTGGTGCGCGGCTGGCCCAGCCAGAACGCCGGCTCGACCACCGCCCGGACCCCGGCGGCGGCCATCCGCTCGTAGTCGTCCGTGGTGCGGGAGGTCATGTGGATGTGCGGGTCGAAGATGCGCATGGTCACGCCTTCCGGGCGTCGGACGGTACGGCGGGGTCCGCGACCGGGCTCGCGGCGGGGCCTGCGGCAGGGCCCACGGTGGGGCTCCCGGCGGCGGTGAGCCGGTCGAGCAGGGCGGCGGCGTCGGCCGGCACCTCCCGGCCGGCGGCGCGCCGCTCGACGGCGAACCCGCCCAGCATGGCGGCCAGCCCGGCGTCGGCGCGGGCGTCGAGGTCGTGCACCACGGCCAGCGGCACGCCGGTGAAGACGCACTTGAGCACGGCCTGCCGCCAGGCGTCGGCGTCGAGGTGCCGGGAGTACGGGCCGAGGGCGGCGGCGATCAGCCGGGTGTCGTTGGTGCGGATCGCGTCGTGCAGCAGCGGCTCGCACTCCGCGCCGATCGGCAGCAGCGGCAGGGCCCGCAGCACGGCAAGCTTCTCGGCGGCGTCGCCGTGCCGGTAGACGTCGGCGGCGTGGCCGGCGTGGTCGGCGGGCAGCGCCGCCAGCAGCAGCGCCCGCGCCGCCTCGTCGGCCGTCCAGCCGGGGGCGTCGGGCAGCGGGCCCCGGCCGCAGCGGCGGGCGGCGGCGGCGAAGAACCGCGGGACCGTCGCCGGGTCGGCCGCGACGCGCTCGATCGCCGCGTCCAGCCACTCCGGGTCCGGTACGCCCCGCAGGGCGGCGCGTAGTCGTTCGGGTGTCATCCCGGTCTCCCTTCCGAGCTGGTGCGGACGGTGCTCAGCCGCCGCCGGGGTGGTCGGACGGTGTGCCGGGCCCGGCGGCGGCACGGCCCGCGACGGCGCGCTCGGCGGCGACGGCGTGTTCGGCGGCCACGGCGCGCTCGGCGGCGGCCCGCAGGAAGTCGAGCGACCGGGCGGCCACCTGCGGGGCGGCGTGCGAGTGCCGGGGCAGCTCCACGGCGACCAGCGCGGCGTAGCCGACCTCGGCGAGCGCGGCGAGCACCGGCGGGAAGTCGATCTCGCCGGTGCCGAACTCCAGGTGCTCGTGCACGCCCCGGCGCATGTCGTCGATCTGCACGTTGACCAGGTGCGCGCCGACGGACCGGACGCAGTCGGGCACGTCGACCGGCTCCAGGCAGCGGCAGTGTCCGATGTCGAGGGTGAGGCCGAACGCCGCCGGACGGCCCAGGGCGTCGTGCAGCCGCCGCCAGCCGGCGATGTCCTCGACGAGCATCCCGGGCTCCGGCTCGAAACCGAGCCGCACCCCGGCGGCGTCGGCCGCCGCGCAGACGGTGGCGCAGCCGGCCACGAGGCGGTCCCAGGCGACGGCCGGCGCGACGTCGGCGGGGCGCACCCCGGCCCAGAAGGAGACCGCCTCGGCGCCCAGGTCGGCGCCGACGGCGACGGCCCGGCGGAGGAACTCGACGCGGCGGGCCGGGTCGTCGTGCAGCAGGGTCGGCGCGTGCTTGTGCCACGGGTCGAGCAGGAACCGGGCCCCCGTCTCGACCACCACGGCGAGCCCGAGCGCGTCGAGGCGGCGGGCCACGGCGGCCGTGCGGCGGGCCAGGTCGGGGGCGAACGGGTCGAGGTGGTCGTGGTCGAGGGTGAGCGCCACCCCCCGGTAGCCGAGGTCGGCGATGACGGCGAGCGCGTCGTCGAGCCGGTGGTTGGCGAAGCCGTTCGTGCCGTAGCCGAACCGCAGCGAGCCGGGCCCGGCCGGGGCGGCGGGGCGGTCGGCGGGGGCGGGGGCGGGTCGGTCGGCGGCGGGGCCGGCCGGCGGGTCGGCGGTCACGTCGGGGACACCTTCCGGGCCAGCAGCCGGCCCAGCGGCGCGGCGGCGGCGACCGCCAGGCCGAGCAGCCCCGCGCCGGCCCGGGCGGTCAGCGCGCCCTGCAACGCGGGCAGCCCGGTGATGCCCGCGCCGACGGCGGCCCGGACCCGGCCGGCCGAACCGTCGGCGAGCACCCGGACCTGCGCCCCGCCGTAGCGGGCGAGGTAGCCGGCGGCGAGCGCCGCCGGGGCGGCGGCGGGGCGGGGGCCCACGGCGGCGGCCGCGACGAGGGCCGTGCCGGCGAGGGTCGCGCCGGGCAGGGCCCGGTCGGTCCCGCCGACCTCGCGGCGGGACAGGGCGGTGACCGTCCAGGTGTGCGCGGCGACGGTGGCCGCCGCCGGCACGGCCCGGGACAGCCGGCCGCCGGTCGCGCCGAGCAGCACGTCCAGCCCCCGGCAGGCCGCCATGACGGCGGGGCCGGCGGCGGTGTTCTTCGCCGCCAGGTCGTACGCCCAGACGGCGGCGGCCAGCGGCACGGCGACGGCGGCGGCGCGCCGGCCGCCCGCCACGGCGGCCAGGGCCACCCCGGCGGCGGTCAGGCCGGCGGCGACGCCGAGCGCGGCGGGCGGGCTGACCCGGCCGCTGGGGATCGGGCGCTCCGGGCGCTCGACCGCGTCGAGCCCCCGGTCGGCCCAGTCGTTGGCGGCCATCCCGGCCCAGTACAGCAGCACCGACGCGGCGGCCAGGCCGGGCGTACGCCGGCCGAGCGCGCCGGCCGCCGCCGCGCCGGCCAGCACGTCGCCCGGCACGGAGAGCCCGGCCGGGGCGCGGACCAGCTCGGCCAGGTCGGCGAGGGTGCTCACGCGGCACCGCCGGCCGGCGGTGTGCCGGCCCCGGCGTGCAGGTCGGCGGCGAACGCGGCCAGCCGGACCCACTGCTCGCCCAGCGCGTGGCTGGGGGCCCGGTCGGCGGTCGCACCCGCCTCCGGCACGCAGTCGGCGGGGCCGAGCGGGTCCTTGAAGAAGAACGCGAGGTCGGTCAGGGGCCCGTGCCGGCCGGCGGCGTGCGCGGCGGCGGTGATCCGGGCCAGGTCGAGCACGAGCGGGGCGGCCAGCGCGGAGTCGCAGCCGTGCCAGGTGAACTCCAGCCGCATGCCGGTGCCGAGGAAGCCGGCGAAGGTGATCAGATCCCAGGCGGTCTTGAAGTCGCCCAGTTCCTCGACGTAGTCGATGCGGGTGTCGCCCTGCGGGACGTACCCGAGGATCTCGCCGAGGACGCGCTGCTTGCTGGCGACCTTGGCGGCGTTGGCGTCCGGCTGGGCCAGGGTCGCGCCGTCGCCACCGCCGAGCAGGTTCGTGCCGGACCAGGAGCGCACCGCGAGGTGCCGCATCGCGAACATCGGGGCGAGCACCGACTTGAGCAGGGTCTCCCCGGTCTTGCCGTCGTGCCCCGCGTACGGCACGGCGTGCCGGGCGGCCAGCGCCGCGAGGGCCGGCAGCCGGGCCCCGGTCGACGGGGTGAAGTCCACGTAGGGGCAGCCGGCGGTGAACGCCGCGTACGCGTACAGCGAGCTGGGCGGCAGCACCTCCTCGCCGGCGGCGAGCGCGGCGGCCAGGGCGTCGGGGTCGGCGTGCGCGGGGTGCGGGCGGGCGGCCGGCTCGGTGGCCGACACGTTGACCACCACCACCCGGTCCAGCCCGTGCCGCTCGCGGAACGCGGCAAGGTCGGCGACGACGGCGGCGGCCCGGTCGGCCTGGGTCCCGTCCACCGGGGCGGGGCGCACGTCGTCGTCGACGGCGGCCAGTTCCTCGCCGAGCGCGGCGACCAGTCGGGCCGGGACCACCCCGGCGTCGGCCAGGGACTCGGCCCGCTTGGCCAGCGGGGTGGCGGCCACGTCGTGACCGCCGAACACGAGGTCGGCGAACGAGGGCCACGCGGGGCCCCGCAGCTCGGACAGCTCGGTGACGCAGCCGGTCGGGCCGGTCAACCCGGCCCGCAGGGCGAGCGCCCCGACGATGCTGGTGGTCGCGACCGAGCCGCGCGCCCCCACCAGCCAGACACCCGTACGCATGGTGCTCCTTCCGCCAGTGGCTCCAGCATAGATCAACGTCGATATTATGCGCCCCGCCCGGCCGCCCGGCCCGACTCCCCACGTCCGGCGCCGAAAGCGGCGACAACGGTGCCGGGTGGGTTCGCCGGATCGGGCGGCGGACGAGGCTGGCAGGCAGGGTCGGTCGGCGTCCCGTCCCTGTCTCCCCCGCAGTGCGTGGTGCGTGGTGCTCGGCCCTCCGGCGCGACCGGGGAATCCCGGTCCGGCCGCACCGGAGGTGCCGTCGTGCTGTCGTGCGCGCCGGGCGGATGCCCGCCGTCGCACGCCTTCCGGAGCCGACCCCGTCCCGCCGCGGGGCGCAACCGCGGCGGGTCCCTCGCCGGCCGGTCCGGAAAGCCTCTGGTCGGGCGGTGTGGCACGGGGCCGCACCGCCGTCCGGTCAGGCGGCGACCGCCTCCAACGCCGGCGCCACGTGGGTCCAGGTGGAGCCCAGCTCCGCCGAGCGGGTCACCGCGTCCAGCACGAGCTGGACCTGCAACCCGTCGACGAACGACGGCGCGGGGTCGACGCCGGTGGCGATCGCCTCCACGAGATCGCGCGCCTGGTGGGTGAAGCTGTGCTCGTAGCCGATGATGTGGCCCGGCGGCCACCACGCCGACATGTACGGGTGCTCGGCCTCCGTCACCAGGATGCGGGTGAAGCCCTGCTCGGCGGCGGGTCGCGTCGCGTCGTAGAACTCCAGCTCGTTGAGGCGTTCCAGGTCGAAGACCAGGGTGCCCAGCGAGCCGTTGATCTCCACCCGCAGCGCGTTCTTACGGCCGGTGGCGAAGCGGCTCGCCTCGTACGTGGCCAGCGCGCCGTCATCGAGCCGGGCCACGAAGACCGCCGCGTCGTCCACGGTGACCGGTCCCAGGTCCGGGCCCTGCCCGTCGGCCGCGCCGTTGCCGGCGGCCTGCGCGGCCAGGCCGCTGTACTCCGCCGGCAACGGACGCTGCTTGACGAACGTCTCGGTGATCGCACTGACCCCGGTGATCCGCTGGCCCGTGACGTACTGGGTCATGTCGATGATGTGCGCACCGATGTCACCCAGCGCGCCGGAGCCCGCCTTGTCCTTCTGCAACCGCCAGACCAGCGGGAACTGCGGGTCGACGATCCAGTCCTGGAGGTACGCCGCCCGGACGTGGCGGATGGTGCCCAGTCTTCCCTCGGCGACCATCTGACGCATCAGGGTGACCGCCGGGACCCGGCGGTAGGTGAAGCCGCACATGGACCGGACCCCCGCCGCCTGCGCGGCGACCGCCGCGGCGGCCATCTCGCGGGCCTCGGCGACCGTGTTGGCCAGCGGCTTCTCGCAGAGCACGTGCTTGCCGGCGGCCAGCGCGGCCAGCGCGATCTCGGCGTGGCTGTCCCCCGGTGTGCAGATGTCGACCACGTCGATCTCGTCGGACTCGACGAGGCGACGCCAATCCGTGGTGTGCGCCTCCCAGCCGAGCCGGTCGGCGGCCTCGGCCACCTTTCCGGTGTCCCGGCCGCAGACCAGCGCCATCCGCACCTGCGCCGGCAGGTCGTACACCCGGTTCACGGTGCGCCACGCCTGTGAGTGCGCGGCGCCCATGAACGCGTAGCCGACCATGCCGACCCGCAGTTGACTGTGGTGAGTGGACAAGGTGGGTCTCCCCCCGTGTGTCAGAACCCGAGCTTGAGGTAGTTGCTCGCGTTCTCCTTGGTGATCGTCTCGGAAGCCAGCACGATCTCCTTGGGCACCTGGAGCTCCACCAGGTCGGACATGCCCTTGCCCTGGCCGATGAGCCGGGCGAGCGAGATCGCGGAGGACGCCATCGACGGGCTGTAGGTGACGGTGGCCTTCAGGACCGTGTTGTCGGCCTGGATGTCCTCCATCGCCTTCTTCGAGCCGGCGCCGCCGACCATGAAGAATTCCTTGCGGTTGGCCTGGTTGACGGCGGCGAGCACCCCGATGCCCTGGTCGTCGTCGTGGTTCCAGATCGCGTCGATCTTCGGCAGCGCCTGGAGCAGCCCGGTGGCCTCCTGCTGGCCGGAATCCGCCGTGAACCGGGCCGCTCGACGATTGGCCACCTTCAGCCCGTAGGAGGCGAGGGTGTCGGCAAAGCCCTTCGAGCGCTCCTGGGTGAGCTCCAACTCGTCCATACCTGCGATCTCGCCGATGACCGGGGCGCTCACCCCCTTCGCCTTGAGCTGCTCGGCGATGAAGGTGGCCGCGGCCACCCCCATGCCGTAGTTGTCGCCCTTGATCTGGAGCCGGTAGGCCCGGGCGTCCGGGAAGGCCCGGTCCAGGTTGACCACGGGGATGCCGGCCTTCATGGCCTCCAGGCCGAAGGCGTTGAGCTCCTTGCCGTCGTGCGGCAGCAGCACGATGACGTCCGGCTTCTGGGCGACCAGGGTGGACAGCGCCGCGCGCTGGGCCGCCGCGTCCGCGCCGGCCTCGACCGACGTGAACTTCACGTCGGAGTACGCGCCGGCCTGCGCCTTCGCGTTGTTGGTGATGGCGGCGATCCAGCCGTGGTCGGCGGCCGGGGCGGAGAAGCCGATGGTCACCTGCTTGCCCGGGGTGCTGTTGCCGCCGGCGGCGGCCTCGGCCACCTTGGTCTGCGCCGCGGTGGGCGCCGCCTCGTTGCTGGTGCACGCGGTGAGCAGCGCGCCCGCGCCGAGCGCGGCCCCGCCGAACAGCAGCCGCCGACGGGACAGGTCCCGACTGTGCTGGGTCATGACGACCTCCTGGAAGAGGGTGGTGGGCGGAAGAAGGGTGTGGTGCGCCGAGCCACCGTCGGTGCGACGGTCGCCGGATGTGCTGGGCGGTGTGGTGCCTCGGGTGGTGGTGCGGGTGGATCAGGTGGTGGTGAGGCGGTTGCGGCCGAGGAACTGGGTGAAGCTGCGGAACTGGAACTGCTGGATCAGGACGGCGGCCACGATGATCCCGCCCTTGACCATGTTCTGGGCCTCGGTGGAGAGGCCGTTGATGGCGAAGAGGTTGGTGATGGTGGAGAAGATGATCACCCCGAGCAGGGAGCCGACGATGGTCCCCCGCCCGCCGCTGAGCAGCGTGCCGCCGATGATCGCGGCGGCGATCGCGTCCAGCTCGTAGAGGTTCGCCATCGCCGCCTGGGCGGAGTTGGCCTGCGCGGTCAGCATGATCGCGGCGATGCCGCAGCAGAGGCCGGAGAGCGCGTAGAGCAGCACGGTGTGCCGCCGCACGTTGATGCCGGCGAGCCGGGCCGCCTCCGGGTTGCCGCCGACGGCGACGGTGCGCCGGCCGAACGTCGTCCGGTTGAGCAGCACCCAGCCGGCGATCACCACGGCGGCGAGGATGTAGACCAGCAGGGGGATGCCGAGCGGGCTGGTGCTGGCGATCCCGTTGATCACACTGTTGCCCGACACCTGGGTCTGCTTGTCGGAGATCTCCGCGGCCAGGCCCCGGGCGGCCACCATCATGGCCAGGGTGGCGATGAACGGCACCAGCTTCCCGTACGAGACGAGCAGGCCGTTGACCAGGCCGACGCCCAGCCCGACGGCGAGCGCCGTGAAGATCATGCCGCCCGCGCCGTAGCTCTGGGTGGCCAGCGTGGTGGCCCACACCCCGGCCAACGCCACGATCGCGCCGACCGACAGGTCGATCCCGCCGCCGATGATCACGAACGTCATGCCGACGGTGACCACGCCGACCACGGACGCGAGCTTGAGGATGGTGAGGATGTTGTCCCACACCCAGCTCGAGTTGCCGTACAGGTCGGGGCGGGTGGCGATGCCGATCACGACCAGCACGACGAGGACGCCGATCAGGCCGAGGTTGCGCCGGGCGCCCTCGCCGCTGTCGCCGCGCCAGAAGGAGAGCCGGCCGGTGGCCGGGGCGGCCCCGTGATGACCGGGGCTCTTGGCGGCCGCCGAAGTCGCGGCGGGGTCCACGGGCGGGGACTGGGCCGGCAGCTCCGCCGGCCGCTCCGGTGTGGCGGTGGGTGTGCTATCGGTCATGCTGGTGCGCCTTCCATCAGCGACCCCGCCATGACGAGGTCGAGCACCGTGTCTTCGTCCAGTTCACCGGCGGGCGCCTCGCGCACCATCCGGCCCTCGCGCATCACCAGCACCCGATCGGCCAGGCCGAGCACCTCGGGCACCTCGCTGGAGACCAGCAGCACCCCGACGCCCTGGGCGGCCAGCCCCCGGATCACCTGGTACAGCTCCGCCCGGGCGCCGACGTCGACGCCGCGGGTGGGCTCGTCGAGCAGCAGCAGCTTCGTGCCGCCGAGCAGCCAGCGCCCGACCACGACCTTCTGCTGGTTGCCGCCGGAGAGGGTGCGCACCGGCCGGCGCACGTCGCGGGGACGCAGCTCCAGGGAGTCGGCGACCCCCTCCGCCTCGGCCCGCTCCCGCCCGGCGTCGGTGAAGCCGAGGCGGGCGAACCGGCCGAACGTGGCCAGCGTGACGTTGCGGAAGATCGGCTCGCCGAGCAGCAGCGCCTGACTCTTGCGCTCCTCGGGGGCCATCCCCATGCCGGCCCGTACCGCCGCGCCGACGCTGCCCGGGCGCAGCGCGCGCCCGCCCATCCGGACCGCGCCGGCGTCCGCGCGGCGGGCGCCGTAGATGGTCTCCAGCAGCTCGGAACGGCCGGAGCCGACCAGCCCCGCGATGCCGACGATCTCGCCGGCCCGCACGCGCAGCGACACGTCGGCGAACTCCCCGGCCCGGGTCAGCCCGTCGACCTGGAGCAGCTCCGCGCCGGCGCCGGTGTCGGCGGGACGGTCCGGGAAGACGTACTCGATGTTGCGGCCCGTCATCTTCGCAACCAGCTCGCTGGTCGGGGTGTCGCGCGCCGGCAGGTTCGCCGCCGTGGTCCGGCCGTCCTTGAGTACGGTCACCCGGTCGCCGATCTCGCGGATCTCCTCCATGCGGTGGGAGATGTAGATGACGGCGATGCCCTGCGCGGTCAGCTCACGGATGATCCGGAACAGGTTGCCCACCTCGTCGTGGGCCAGCACCGCGCTCGGCTCGTCCATGATGATCAGTCGGGCCTCGTGGGAGAGCGCCCGGGCCATGCTGACGATCTGCTTGCCGGCCGCCGGCAGCGCCCGCACCATCCGGCCCGGCGGGATCTCGCCGTGGCCGAGCCGGCCCAGGATCTCCCGGGTCCGGCGGGCCATGTGGCCGCGGCGGACGAAACCGCCCCGGCGCGGCTCGTGGCCGAGGAACGCGTTCTCGGCGACCGACAGGTCGTCGACCAGGTCGAGTTCCTGGTAGATCGTGGCGATGCCGGCGCGCATGGCGGCCTGCGGGTTGGCGAACTCGACCGGCTGGCCCCGCCACTGCACCTCGCCCGAGTCGGGGCGGTGCACCCCGGCGAGGACCTTGATCAGGGTGGACTTGCCGGCGCCGTTCTGGCCGAGCAGGCAGTGCACCTCGCCGGCCCGCACCTCGAGCTGCACCCCGCCCAGCGCCCGTACGCCGGGGAAGGTCTTCACCACGTCGGTCAGCCGCAGCACCACCTCACCGGCCACGGTGTCGGCGGGGGCCTCGACCAGCGGGGCCGCGTTGTCGTCCTGGCTCATGACGCCTCCCCGAAGGCCACATCGCTGGCGAGCACGGCGGCGCCGGCCACCCCGGCGCGCGCACCCAGCTCGGACAGGACGACCGGCAGGTTGCCGGTGGCCAGCGGCAGCGACCGGCGGTAGACCACGCTGCGGATCTCGGCGAGCAGGATGTGGCCCAGCCTGGCCAGCCCGCCGCCGATCACGATCATCGACGGGTTGGTGAAGCTGACCAGCCCGGCCAGCACGCCGCCGACCCGCCGGCCGCCGTCGCGGATGAGCTGGATGCAGACCACGTCGCCCTCGATGGCGCCCTCGGCGACGTCCTCCGCCGTGACGGTGCCCCGGGTGGACAGTCGCTCGGCCAGGGCCGGCGAGGAGCCGTTGCGCGCGGCGGCGTTCGCGTCGCGGGCCAGGGCGGCCCCGCTGAACAGCGCCTCCAGGCAGCCGGCGTTGCCGCAGGAGCACGTCGGCCCGTGCGTGTCGACCTGGATGTGGCCGATGTCCCCGGCGCAGCCGTCGGTGCCCCGGTAGACCTCGCCGCTGAGGTAGATCCCGCACCCGATACCGGTGCCGATCTTGACGAACAGGAAGTCGTCCACCGAGTGGGCGACGCCGCCGTGCCGCTCGCCGATCGCCATGATGTTGACGTCGTTGTCGACCACCGCGGGGCAGCCGTGCTCGCGGGTCAGCAGCTCGCGGACGGGGAAGCGGTCCCAGCCGGGCATGATCGGCGGCGAGACCGGCACGCCGTCGCGGAAGCTCACGGGCCCGGGGACGCCGATGCCCACGGCGTGCAGCCGCTCGTACGCCCCGTCGACCCGGAACTTGTGCAGCAGCTCGTTCACCCGCTGGAGGGTCACCTTCGGACCGTTGCGGATGTCGGCCGGCTCCGCGTACGCGGCGACCGGCTCCAGCCGCCCGTTGACCACCTCGACGTCGATCGAGCTCGCGCCGAGGTCGACCGCCGCGAAGCGCAGCTGCGGGTTGAGCTCGACCAGGGTCGACCGGCGCCCGCCCCGCGACGCCGCGAGGCCGGCCTCGGCGACGTAGCCGAGGTCCACCAGCCGTTCCAGCTCGGCGAGCAGCCGGGGACGCGGCATCTCCAGCCGGTCGCCCAGCTCCGCCCGGGAGACAGCTCCCTCGTCGCGGAGCAATCGCAACAGCCGCAGGTGCAGGGGCTCCACCGTTCGCACCGGCAACTCACCTCCGCATCGGAGTCGTTCACATCGACGAAATCGCGACGTGTTGTGTGCGACACAGTAGAAGCGTTCTGCAGCTGCTGTCCAGAGCTTCGGCCGATCTGACCACAACTTTCGTCCGTTCGAACAAAAGCAAGTAGTTGATCTGGGAAAGGTGCGGACGAAACCGTCAGCCGGCCACCGACCCGCCACCAAAGGGACACGGTCCGCCAGCCGCTACCTCACCGTGGGTGAACACGGGCGCGGCGAGGGGGCCGAGCCGGGGCCTCACGCTGCGTGTCGACCTGCCCGCCCCGCCAGAGACCCACTGTCCCCTTTGCTCTGCACCCACCCGCGCAACGCTCGCCTGAGCAGCGCATCTGCGGCGTCCGTCAGGGCGGGCCTGCCGACCCCGGACAGCGCTGCGTAACCCGCTGCGTCCGTGGGTGCAGAGCAAAGGGCCGAGGACGGGTGGCGGGGGTCGGGCTGGTGGTAGCGCTGCGTCACGCGCCGAACGAGCGTCGCCGACCTCGTCGGCGGGACCCTAGAGGTCGGTGGGGGCCGTGGCGGCGCGGGCGGCGGCGACCAGGCGGTCGGTCTCGGCGACCACCGCCTCGTCGTCGGCGGGGGTGCCCGGGTCGTAGCGGACCGTCCAGGTCAGACCGTCCGCCCCGGGCACGCGGCGGGCGGCGATCCGGCCGGCGCCGCCGGGCACCGGGTGGTGCTGGGTGTACGCCACCGAGCGGGTCACCCGCGCCCGCACCTGGTGCGGCAGCTCACCCGGTTCGAGCAGCAGGTACGTCTCGGCGGGGCCGTCGGCCACCAGCACGTACCCGGCGCGTTCGGCGAGCCGCTCGGCCGGGGTGACGGTCAGCTCCCGTCCCGACCAGACGGCCTTGAGGACGTCGTGCCAGCCCAGCCGGGCGTCCCGCCCCGGCAGCCAGAGCCCCAGGTTGGTGGCGACCAGCACGCCGGCGCCCGGACCGCCGGCCTCGCCTGCGGCGGCCCAGGCCAGCACCCGCTCGGCGTCGGCCAGCGGCGGGCGGGCCGCCGCAGGCAGCTTCGGCTTGCGACTGAACAGCCCCATCACAGCCCTCCCGCGGCCTGCTCGCGCAGCGCCCGTGCGTGCTGCTCCAGCGACAGCAGCTCCCCGAAGAGCGCGAAGTACTCGTCCTTGTTGCTGACCGGGTTGATCCGCTGGATCTTCGACTTGAGGTCCCGGATCCGGCCGGTCACCGAGCCCCACTGCAGCCGGGCGATGGTCACCGAGACGTACCGGGGGTCGGGCTCCCCGTCGATGCGCAGCGGCTCCACGGCCAGCTCGCCCACCAGGGCCTGGGCGGCGAGGTCGGCGCAGGCGTCGCGGACCGCCTCGACCCAGACCGCGCCCTGCGTGGCGGCGGCGGCCCCGCCGGCCGCCGCGATCGCCTCCCGCACGGCCACGTGCACCGGGTGCTGGTATTCCGCCGCCTCGACCGCGTCGAACATCGGCCCGGCCAGCACCGGCTCCTGGAGGGCGAGCTTCAGCGCCTCCCGCTCGACCAGCGACATCGGGCTGTCCGCGCCGGGCGCGGGCCGGGCGGCGCGCGCCGGTGCCGCCGCCGCGCCCCCGGCGGGCTGGCCGGCGGCGGCGGCGAGCACGGCCCGCTGCACCGGCTCGATCTCCATGCCGAGGTCACCGGCGAGCTTGCGGACGTACTCGGGGCGCTTCTCCCGGTCCTTGATCTTCGCGACGATCGGCGCGGCCCGGCGCATCGCCTCCACCCGGCCGTCGACGGTGTCCAGGTCGTACCGGTTGATGACGTGGCGCAGCGCGAAGTCGACAAGCGGCTCGCGGCGGGCGACCAGGTCGCGCACCGCCAGGTCGCCCTTTGCCAGGCGCAGGTCGCACGGGTCCATGTTGTCGGGGCTGACCGCGATGAAGGTGCGCCCGACGAAGCGCTGGTCGTCGTCGAACGCGCGCAGCGCCGCCTTCTGCCCGGCGGCGTCGCCGTCGAAGGTGAAGATGATCTCGCCGGCCACGTCGTCGGTGTCCAGCAGCAGCCGGCGCAGCACCGAGATGTGGTCCGCGCCGAACGCCGTGCCGCAGGTCGCCACCGCCGTCGGGACGTCGGCCAGGTGGCAGGCCATCACGTCGGTGTAGCCCTCGACGACGACCACCTTGCCCTGCTTGGCGATCTCCCGCTTGGCCTGGTCGATGCCGTAGAGGACGTGCGACTTCTTGTAGATCGGCGTCTCGGGGGTGTTCAGGTATTTCGGGCCGTCGTCGTCGTCGAACAGCTTGCGGGCGCCGAAGCCGATCGGGTCGCCCGTGATGTCCCGGATCGGCCACATCAGCCGGCGGCGGAACCGGTCGATCAGGGTGCCGGAGCGCGACGGGCGGGACAGCCCGGCCGTGACCAGCTCGTCGTGGGTGAAGCCCTGCTGACGCAGGTGCTTGGTGAGCAGGTCCCAGGCGTCCGGGGCGAAGCCGCAGGCGTAGCGCTGGGCGGCGGCCCGGTCGAAGCCCCGCTGGGCGAGGAACTCCCGGGCCGGGCGGGCGCCGGCCGTGCCGAGCTGCGCCTGGTAGAACTCGACGGCGGCGGCGTGCGCGGCCACCAGGCGCTGCCGCTGCCCCTGCTGGGGGCGGGCGGCGCGCGGGGCGGCCTGGTCGTTCTCGACGTACCGCAGCTGGATGCCGGCGCGGGCGGCGAGCCGCTCGACGGACTCGACGAAACTGAGGTGGTCGGCGTCCATCAGGAACTTGATCGCGTCGCCGCCGGCCCCGCAGCCGAAGCAGTACCAGACGTTGCGGGCGGGCGAGACGTTGAACGAGGGGCTCTTCTCGTCGTGGAACGGGCACAGCCCCTTGAGGTTGCCGCCGCCGGCCGACCGGAGCGTCACCGTGTCCGAGATGACCTCGGCGATCGAGGTGCGCTCCCGGACCAGCGCGATGTCCTCGTCGCGGATCCGCCCAGCCATTCGCCACCCCCTCGGCCCTACATCCTGCCCTGCCGGGGTGACCCACGCGGCGTCGGGGGGACGGCGGGCGGAGGCGTCCCCCCGACGTCCCGATCACCGCGTCAGGCGGGCGTGGTGGCCTCGTCCGCCTCGACCTGCCGGTTCCAGTCGGGCTTCGTCGAGCGCCAGCCCTCGTCGTCCATGCCCCGCCGCCAGTAGCCGGAGATCGACAGCCACTCCCGGGGCACGCCGCGCTCGACGCGCAGCAGCCGGCGCAGCTCGCGGACGAAGGTCGCCTCGCCGTGCACGAACGCGTGCACCGTGCCGGGCGGGAAGTCCAGCGCCCGCACCGCCGCCACCAGCGCCTCGCCGACCGGCCGGTCGCCCCGGTGCAGCCAGGTCAGCTCGACGTCGCCCTTGCTGGGCAGCGGCTGCGCCTCGGCGGCGTCGGCCACCTCCAGGTAGACCCGCGCCGGGGCGCCCGCCGGGAGCCGTTCCAGGGCGGCGGCGATCGCCGGCAGCGCGCTCTCGTCGCCCACCAGCAGGTGCCAGTCGGCGTCCGGGCTCGGCGCGTACGCCCCGCCGGGGCCGACGAACCGCACCGGGTCGCCGGGGCGCAGCCGGGCCGCCCAGGGGCCGGCCACCCCCTCGTCGCCGTGGTGCACCACGTCGATGGTCAGCTCGCCGGCCGCCGCGTCGAAGGATCGCACCGTGTACGCGCGCAGCCGCGGCCACTGCTCGGCGGGCAGGCGGCGGATCGCCGCGAGGTCGACCGGCTCCGGATAGGTCACCCCGTCCGGCGGGAAGACCAGCTTCACGTAGTGGTCGGTGTGCTCGCCCACCGGGAGGCCGGTCAGCTCCTCCCCGCCGAGCACCAGCCGGATCACGTGCGGGGTGGGCCGCCAGGTCCGCAGGACCCGGGCGGTGGTGACCTTCTTCGGGCGCTCCGTCATGCGCTTAGGCTAGCCTAAGTCCGCTCGGGTGCCCACCGGCCGCCCGCCGCCGCCCGCCGGCCCGTTCGCGCCCCTGGCCTCGGCGTTCAGTCGGCCCGCAGCCGCTCGTGCCAGGCAACGGCGGCCGGGTCGGTGAGCGAGGCGACCTGGTCGATCACCACGCGCAGCCGGGCGGCGTCGTCCGGGGCGTCCCGCCACAGCGGGGCGAAGACCGGGTCCAGCGCCTCGGGGGCCCGTCGGGTCAGGGCGGAGACCAGCTCGGCGAGGATCTGCCGCTGCCGCTCGTACCGGCACCGCGCGCCGGGGCGGCGCATCACGTAGCGCAGCGCCAGCCCCTTGAGCAGCGCGCACTCGGCGCGGACCCGGCGCGGCACCACCAGGTCGGCCGCGTACCGACGCAGCGGGCCGGGCCCGCAGCGCTCCCGGGTGGCGGCCACCGCGGTCGAGACGAACCGGCCGGTGAGCACGCTGGTGGTCGCCTTCAGCGCGGCCTGGGCCCGGTGGCTGCCGTCGTAGCCGGCGAGCGGGGCGAGCACCGGGTCGGCGAGCAGCTCGACCAGCACGACGCCCAGGTCCGCCGGGGACTCCCCGGAGTAGGTGGCGGCCACGTCGGCGCAGAGCGCGGCCCGCTCGTCGGGGTCGGCCAGCAGCGGGCCGAGGCCCACGTACCCGCCGTGGACGCCGTCCTCGACGTCGTGCACCGAGTACGCCACGTCGTCGGCCCAGTCCATCACCTGGGCCTCCAGGCAGCGCCGCCCCTCGGCCGGGGCACCGGCGCGCAGCCAGTCGAAGACCGGCCGGTCGTCGGCGTACACCCCGAACTTGCCGCCCGCCGGCCGGCGCGGCCACGGGTACTTCGCGGTGGCGTCGAGCGACGCCCGGGTCAGGTTGAGCCCGGCGGACCCGCCGCCCGGGGCGAGCACCTTGGCCTCCAGCCGGGTGAGCACCCGCAGCGTCTGCGCGTTGCCCTCGAAGCCGCCGCACGACGCGGCGAGCTGGTCCAGGGCGGCCTCGCCGTTGTGCCCGAACGGCGGGTGACCGAGGTCGTGGGCCAGCCCGGCGGTGTCCACCACGTCGGGGTCGCAGCCCAGCCGGGCCCCCATCTCCCGGGCGATCTGCGCCACCTCCAGCGAGTGGGTCAGCCGGGTACGCAGGAAGTCGTCGGTGCCGGCGGTGTGCACCTGGGTCTTCGCGGCGAGCCGGCGGAACGCGGCCGAGTGCAGGACCCGCGCCCGGTCCCGCTCGTACGGCGAGCGGCCCGCGCCGGTGTCCTTGGCCGGCTCGTCGACCCAGCGCGCGCCGGCGGAGTGCTGGTCGCTCACCCGCGCACCGGCTATCCCCGCTGCCGCAGCACGCAGAACTCGTTGCCCTCGGGGTCGGCGAGCACCGTCCGGCCGGCGTCGCCCTGGCCGACGTCGACGTGCCGGGCGCCCATGTCGACCAGCCGCTCGACCTCGGCCTCCTGGTCGGCCGGGCGCAGGTCGAGGTGGAGGCGGTTGCGGCCCTGCTTGTCGCCGGAGACCGGCAGGAAGACGATGCCGGGGAGCCGGTCGGCGGACTGCCGGATCTCCACCTCGCCGGGCCGCTCGGCCACCACCCGGTAGCCCAGCGCCTCGGCCCACCAGCGGGCGAGCCGGGCCGGATCCCGCGCGACCACGGTGAGACTCTCCCAGACGCTGGTCATGCGGTTCCACCCTCCACCGGCGATACGACATCCTTCGCGAGCGCCCCCAGGCTACGCCTGACGGCTGCCGACGGCGCGGCGACGACTCCCCGCGCGACGAGTCCCCGCCCGGCGGCGCGCAACAGCCGATCAGTCGAGAGTTGTCGGCTAATCGCCGACCGTGACGGGTCGCGGTCCACCATGGCGACCGGTAGCGTTCCCAGAGCAGAACGTTACCGATGATCCGCACACCTGAATCAGATCCGAACCAGATGAATCGGACGACGGGAAGTGACGCTCGTGGACGCTGACACGGTGCTGGAAACGGAACTACGGGGGCTGCGCCAGCGCCGGCCGGAGGTCGCCGGGGGCGTGCTCGCCGGCACCGACGGCCTGCTCATCTCCAGCGACCTGCCGACCACCGACGCCACCCACCTGGCGGCCCTGGCCGCGGCCAGCTTCGGCCTCGGCCACCGGGTCGCCGACACGGTCCGGCACGGCGAGTTCCAGGAGTCGGTCGTGTTCACCGCCCGGGGCTGCGTGGTGACCTACCCGGCCGGCCGGCACGCGCTGCTGACCCTGGTCACCGGGGCCCGCACCGACCTGGAGACCCTGCACCGGGAGGCCCGGGAGGTGGCCGCCCGGACGGGCTCGGCCTTCGACCAGGAGCGCAGCGCGCCCGTCAGCATGCCCGCGCCCGACCCGCGCGCGCCGCTGGCCATGCGGACCCCGATGGCGACCCTGCCGGGGCGCACCCCGAACGCGTCCCGCGCCACCGGCTGGCGGCGTCCGCCGATCTGAGCCCGCCGGCCCCGGTGGGTGATGCGTGCGGCTTCCCCACCGGGGCCGGCGCCGGACGCGGCGGCCGCCGGCCCGTCGTGCGGCCGGGCCCCGCCGGGCCGGCGGTGCGACGGCTCCGTCGCTCAGCGGCTGTCGGAGCCGACCGTCTCGACCGCCGCGCGGCCGGCCTCCAGCCGGGCCACCGGCACCCGGAACGGCGAGCAGGAGACATAGTCCAGGCCGACGGAGTGGAAGAAGTGGACGGACTCCGGGTCGCCACCGTGCTCGCCGCAGACGCCGAGCTTCAGCTCCGGCCGCGCCGCCCGGCCCTCCTCGGCGGCGATCCGCACCAGCCGGCCCACGCCGTCGCGGTCGATCGACTCGAACGGCGAGATGCCGAAGATGCCCAGCTCCAGGTAGCGCCAGAAGAAGGCCCCCTCCACGTCGTCGCGGGAGAAACCCCAGCCCATCTGGGTCAGGTCGTTGGTGCCGAAGGAGAAGAACTGCGCCGCCTCGGCGATCTGGCCGGCGGTCAGCGCCGCCCGGGGCACCTCGATCATCGTGCCGATCAGCACCTCGACGCCGCTGTCCCCGACCACCTCGGCGATGATCTTCTCGGCCTCGGCGCGCACCGTCTCCAGCTCCTGGACCGCCCCGACCAGCGGGACCATGATCTCCGGGCAGGCCGACCCGCCCTCGCGGGTGACCCGCACGGCGGCCTCGGCGATCGCCCGCACCTGCATGGCGAACAGGCCGGGGATGACCAGGCCGAGCCGCACGCCGCGCAGGCCCAGCATCGGGTTCTCCTCGTGCATCCGCCGGACGGCGGCGAGCAGCGCCTCCTCCTTGGCCACGTCCTCGCCGCGTTCCTGGGCGACGGCGACGTCGACCGCGAGCTGCTCCAGCGGGGGCAGGAACTCGTGCAGCGGCGGGTCGATCAGCCGCACCGTGACCGGCAGGCCGTCCATCTCGCGGAAGATCTCCACGAAGTCGTCGCGCTGCAACGGCAGCAGCGCGGCGAGGGCGTCGGAGCGCTCGGTGTCGGTGCGGGTCAGGATCAGCCGTTCGACCAGCTCACGCCGGTCGCCGAGGAACATGTGCTCGGTGCGGCACAGGCCGATGCCCTGCGCGCCGAAGCGCCGGGCCCGGGCGGCGTCCTCGCCCGTGTCGGCGTTCGCGCGTACCGCCAGCCGCCGGGCCGCGTCGGCGTGGGTCATGATCCGGTGTACGGCCCTGACCAGCGCGTCGTCGGCCTCGTCGGGGTCGAGCGTGCCCTCGAAGTAGCGCACCACCTCCGACGGCATGACCGGCACCTCGCCGAGGTAGACCTTGCCGGTGGTGCCGTCGATCGAGACGACGTCGCCCTCGTTCACGGTCTGTCCGGCGACGCTGAACCGCTTCGCCGGCACGTTGACGTCGATCTCGTCGGCGCCGGACACGCAGGTCTTGCCCATGCCCCGGGCGACCACGGCGGCGTGGCTGGTCTTGCCGCCGCGCGAGGTGAGGATGCCCTTAGCGGCGATCATGCCGTTGAGGTCGTCGGGGTTGGTCTCCCGGCGGACGAGGATGACCGCCTCGCCCTCGGCGGCCAGCTCGACGGCGCGGGCCGAGGTGAAGACCACCTTGCCGGACGCCGCGCCCGGCGACGCCCCGACGCCCTTGGCGACCGGCTCGAAGTCGTGGTCGAGCTGGAACCGGGGGAACATGAGCTGGGCGAGCTGCGCGCCGTTGACCCGGTGCAGCGCCTCGTCGAGGTCGATCAGGCCCTCGTCGACGAGCTGGCCGGCGATGACGAACGCCGCCGCGGCGGTGCGCTTGCCGACCCGGGTCTGGAGCATCCAGAGCTTGCCGCGTTCGATGGTGAACTCGATGTCGCACAGGTCCCGGTAGTGCCCCTCCAGCCGGGCCATGATGGCGAGCAGCTCGTCGTAGGACCGCTTGTCGAGGCGCTCCAGGTCCTGCAGCGGCACGGTGTTGCGGATGCCGGCGACGACGTCCTCGCCCTGGGCGTTGGCCAGGTAGTCGCCGTAGATGCCCTGTGCGCCGCTGGCGGGGTCGCGGGTGAAGGCGACGCCGGTGCCGGAGTCGGGGCCGAGGTTGCCGAAGACCATGGCCACCACGTTGACGGCGGTGCCGAGGTCGGCGGGGATGCGCTCCTGCCGGCGGTAGAGCACCGCGCGCTCGGCGTTCCACGACTCGAAGACCGCGCGGATGGCCAGGTCGAGCTGCTCGCGGGGCTCCTGCGGGAAGTCGCGGCCGGTGTGCTTGAGGAAGATCTTCTTGTACGCGTCGACCAGCCCCCGCAGGTCGTCGGCGTCCAGGTCGAGGTCGCTGGTGGTGCCCCGGGCGCGCTTGGCCTCGTCGAGCGCGTGCTCGAACTCCTCGCCCGGCACCTCGCAGACGGTCTTGCCGAACATCTGGATCAGCCGGCGGTAGGAGTCCCAGGCGAACCGCTCGTTGCCGCCCGCCTGGGCGGCGAGCCCGACGACGCTGCGGTCGTTGAGGCCGACGTTGAGGACGGTCTCCATCATGCCCGGCATGGAGAACTTCGCCCCGGAGCGTACGGAGACCAGCAGCGGGTCGTGCGCGTCGCCGAGGCGGCGGCCCATCCCCCGCTCCAGCGACTCCAGGTGCGCCTCGATCTGGCCGGCGAGCCCGTCCGGCTCCCGTCCGGTGGCGAGGTACGCCTTGCAGGCCTCGGTGGTGATGGTGAAGCCGGGCGGCACCGGCAGGCCGAGATTCGTCATCTCGGCGAGGTTCGCCCCCTTGCCGCCGAGCAGGTCCTTGAGTTCCTTGTTGCCCTCGGCGAAGTCGTAGACGTACTTGTGATCGACCGTCTCTTGCGCTGCCACCAGAGCCTCCCACGCGCGCCGGACTGACACTTAACGAAGGTTCAGTTTGCTGATACCCCAGGGCTGACCACCGCTAATCCGGTGCCGTCGCCGATCGGTGGGCGAAGGCTAAGCGAACATCGCATGACCTGGGACTACTTGGTGACAATCGGCACAGCCATCACGACTATCCGCGTCCGTACCGGTTTTTGGGAACGTTTCCACGAGCACGATCACGCATTTCTCGGCTCCCCTCGTACTCTTGACCGCACCGGTTCTGCCGAACTTCACCTTTGCCATATCCCTCGCAAATACACCCCCCGGAGTCCGCACCGTGCCGCCCACCGCGCCCCGCCCCGCCGAGCCCGGCCGCAGACCGCTCGACCCGACCGGACCGGCCGTCGACCCGACCGCGCCCGGGCCGGCCGCCGCCGACCTGGCCCACGCCGCCGCCCGCGCCGCCGTCGACCGGCTCGCGCCACCGGCCCCCGTCCGGCTGGGCGACGTGGTCCCCGCCCCGGAACGGGTCGAGCCCGACCCGGCCGCCGACTTCACGCTCCCCGCCGACGCGGCCGTCCGGGTCAGCCCCGACCCGGCCGCCCGGGACGTCGCCGAGCAGCTCGCGGCCCTGCTGCGGCCGGCCACCGGCTACCCGCTCCCGGTGACCGACGCCACGCCGCCCGCCGAGGGCCTGGCCCTCCAGCTCTCCGGCACGCCCGGCGACGCGCCCGGCCCGGTCGCCGCCGGCGCCGGCCCGGTCGCCGCGCTCGGCGCGGAGGGCTACCGGCTCGACGTGACCCCCGACGCGGTACGCCTCACCGCCGCCACCCCCGCCGGCCTCCTGCACGGCGTGCAGACCCTGCGCCAGCTCCTGCCGCCCGCCGTCGAGAGCCCCACCCCGGTGGCCGCCCGCTGGGCGGTGCCCGGCGGGGTCATCGTCGACCGGCCCCGGTTCGCCTACCGGGGCGCGATGCTCGACGTGGCGCGGCACTTCTTCGGCGTCGCCGACGTGCTGCGGGTGATCGACCACCTGGCCCGCTACAAGCTCAACCACCTGCACCTGCACCTCACCGACGACCAGGGCTGGCGGATCGCCGTCGACGGCTGGCCGAGGCTGACCGCCGTCGGCGGGGCGACCCAGGTGGGCGGCGGCCCCGGTGGGGCGTACACCCGGGCCGACTACCGGCGCATCGTCTCCTACGCCGCCCGCCGGCACGTCACCGTCGTCCCGGAGATCGACCTGCCCGGCCACACCAACGCGGCGCTGACGGCATACCCGCAGCTCGCGCCGGACGGGGTCGCGCCGCCGCCGTACACGGGCACCGAGGTCGGCTTCAGCTATCTCGACCCGGGCGACGAGCGCACGTACGCCTTCGTCGCCGACGTGCTCGGCGAGGTCGCCGCGCTCACCCCCGGGCCGTGGCTGCACATCGGCGGAGACGAGGCGTTCAAGGTCCCGGCCGACGCGTACGCCCGCTTCGTCGCGCGGACGCAGGGCATCGTCGCCGCCACCGGCAAGACCGTGGTCGGCTGGCACCAGATCGCCCCGGCCGGGCACGCCGACGGTCGGGTGCTGCAGTGGTGGGGCACCGGGGGCGACGACCCCGGGACGGCCGAGGCGGTGCGGCGCGGCGCGCGGGTGATCCTCTCCCCCGGCAACCGCGCATACCTGGACATGAAGTACGCCCCGGACACCCCGATCGGGCACGACTGGGCGGGCCTCATCGACGTGGAACGGGCGTACGACTGGGATCCGGGCACGCACCTGGGCGGCGTGCCCGCCGAGGCGGTGCTGGGCGTGGAGGCCCCGCTCTGGACCGAGTCGGTGACCTCGCTGGCCGAGATCGAGTTCATGCTGCTGCCCCGGCTGCCCGCCCTCGCCGAGCTGGGCTGGTCGCCCCGCCGGACGCACGACTGGGCGTCCTTCCGCCGTCGCCTCGCCGGGCACGGCCCCCGCTGGCACACCGCCGGCATCACGTTCCACCCCGCCCCGGAGATCCCCTGGCCGACCACGGGCCCCACCGGGCTCCCCAGCCCTCGCCCGGCACCGCAGCCCACCGCACCCACGGCCGACCTGCCCTGACTCCGGCCGACCGCCCCGACCCGGGCGGGCCTCGGCGGTTCGTGGCCGGCGGGGGTGGAACCGCCTCGGCGCGTCGTGTCGCCGAGGCGGCCACCCATCCGGGCGGGCCGCGACCCGAGGGATGCCCGGTTTGCGCCACGGCGTCCCGTGGGCCGGGTCACCCCGACGGCGGAATCGGCGTGGGGGTGGGGGCGTTGTAACTGGCATGCGACCGGGGCTCTGCCGCCCGGTCGGGCCCCCGAACCGCCCCACCCCCGCCCCGCACGCCGGGACGCCGGGGGCCGGGAACCCCGGAATGCCGATGGGGTCGGGGTCGTTACACCCTCCGGACGCCCGAGCAGGCCCCCGCCGCCGGGTCGTCCTTCCCCCGGACTTTTCTTCGCGGTGCCGCCGCGCGTATCCCCCTTTCGCGGTGCCGTCTCCCCCGAGCAGAGGAGCACGCTGACATGCGTACCGATCTGATTCGTCGTACCGCTCTGACCGTTGCCGGTATCGCTGCGACCGCTGGTGGGATCGCGGGTCCGGCGCTGGCCGCGCAGGCCGCTCCCGCCGAGCGGGCCGCCACCGTGCAGGCCGAGCGCCGCCCGGCGGGTGAGCGCCAGCTGGACGTGCGCTACGAGGCGCAGCCCAACTT
>NZ_FMCW01000002.1:0-137326 GCF_900091595.1 Micromonospora haikouensis | reverse complement strand
AGACCCGGACCGGGCCAGCTTCACCATCGCGCTCCACGCGGCCCGTGACCAGGTCATCCACGCCGCCGGTGTCATCGCCGGCACCGTCACCGACCTGATCGGCAGAATCGGCCGCCTCGTCCTGGACCAACTACTGCCCGAACGTCGGCTACGCGTCAACGCCCGCACCGTCAAACGCGCCATCTCCAAATACAACGCCCGCGGCCCGAACATCGACCGACGCACCTACCAGGCCACCATCAGTCTCAACATCCTCGCCGGGCCGGTCTTGACAACCAGCCCGGAACCTTAACTACCCGGCATTGGGGCTAGTCGTCGCTGTCGTCGTCGGCGACCTGCGCCGCCGCCGGCCCGTACGGCGACACCTGACCCCGTGGGACGGTGCGGCCCCGGTCGCCGGGCGACGCGCCGCCGTGGCGGGGATGGCCGGACGCGCCGGGGCCCTTGGCGTCCTGCACCGCGTCGTTGCGCGCGTTGCGGCGCAGTTCCGGCTGCTGCGGGTTCGTCACGGGATTCTCCCTTCCGGGTGGACGGCGCGGCGTGGGCCGCGCCACGTCGCGTCTACCCGCCACGGCACCCCGCATGCGGCGCAAGGAAGGGCCCCTTGTTAACGCATTCTGTTGTACAAGGGGCCCTTCCTAACCACGTGCACACGCCACGCGCCCGCACGGGTGGGCTGCTGCGGCGTGGGTATCCCGAAGGCGTGGCAGACGATCGCAGGACCGCCCGGGCGCTGCTGGAGCAGCAGGGCCGCACGTACGCGCAGGAGGCCGGCATCCGGCTCGCCGACCGGCCCGGCCCGCTCTACCAGCTGCTGGTGCTGGCCACGCTGTTGAGCACCCGGATCCGGGCGGGCGTGGCGGTGGCGGCGGCCCGGGAGCTGTTCGCCTGCGGCTACCGCACGCCGCAGGCGATGGAGGCGGCGAGCTGGCAGGCCCGCGTCGACGCGCTGGGCCGCGGGCACTACCGCCGCTACGACGAGCGGACCGCCACCATGCTCGGCACCGGCGCGCGGCTGTGCCTGGACCGCTGGCACGGCGACCTGCGCCGCCTGCACCGGGAGGCCGGCGGGTCACCGGCGGCGCTGCGGCGGCTGCTCACCGAGTTCCCCGGGATCGGGCCGACCGGTGCGGACATCTTCCTGCGCGAGGCGCAGTCGGTCTGGCCGGACGTGCGCCCGTACGCCGACCGGCGGGCCCTGGCCGGCGCCGGGCTGCTGGGGTTGCCGGCCGACCCGCGTGGGCTCGGCGGGCTGGTCGACGGGGCGGACTTCGGGCGGCTCGCCTCGGCGCTGGTCCGGGTGGCCCTCGACGAGGACTCCGCGCGGGAGGTCAGGCGGGCCGCCGCCCGCTGAGACCGCAGCCGGGGCGCGGTGGGGTCACTTGGCCGCGGTGTCGCTCGGCTTGGTCAGGTGCCAGGCCAGGGCGGCGGCCAGCACGGCGAGGATCACCACCCCGCCGGACACGCCGCCGCCGTCGTCGTCGCTGCGGCCCCTGCTGCCGAAGTAGATGACCGCGAGGCCGGCGAGCACCGCCACGACCGTCCGCAGTCCCCGGTCCTTCACCCCCCGCACGGTACGGAGCCCCATTCGCGCATAAGCGGGCGAAAGCCGCTTTTCACCCGACCGGGGTGGTGCCGGTCAGTCGGTCTCCAGGTCGTCGAGGGAGATCGCGTGGGTCATCAGCCAGCGGGCCAGGGCGGCCATCCCGAACAGCCACAGCGGGGCCGACTCGGTGGGGCCGTTCGTGGCGACGATGGCGAAGCGCAGGTCCGGTGCCCGGTACGCCTCGATCCGCCACCGGTGGCTCTTGTCCCGCCAGACCGCCGAAGGGTCCATGACCGCCACGCTAGGCCACCCGTTGCCCGCCGGGGCCGCGCCTGCGAAACCCGCCCGGTCAGCCGGGGACGAGCGCGCCGCCGAGCAGCCCGCGCAGGGCCACCACCGCGAGGGTGAGCCCCACCGTGGCCAGCAGGCTCCACCCCAGGCCGGCCCACCCGGACCGGCGGGCCGCAGCCGGCGGAGCAGACCCGTGCCGTTGCGACGGGCGCCACCGTTCCCGGTGCAGCCAGGCGAGCACGCCCAGCCCGAACGGCAGCGAGCCCAGCCAGAACCAGAACCAGCGGGTGCCGACGACCGGGTCGGGACCGACGACGAGCATCGCCAGCCAGCCCAGCGTCACAGCGGCGGCGAGCACCTCCGCGGCGGCGGCGATCCGGTGCGCGGGCGCGGAGGTGCTCGGCCAGGCCTCCGCGACGCGGGCCAGGCGGCCGTCCGTCCCGTCCGGCGTGGGTTCCGGGTCGCCCAGCGGCACCCCCACGTCGGCGTAGCGGATTCGGCCGTCGGGCAGGCTCCAGGCGAGCGTCGGGCCCCGCGGGCCGGCCCGCAGGTTCGGCGTCGTGCCCCAGAAGGCACCCGGGCGCTGCCAGCCGTCGCCGCGCTCGACGGTGACGACCCGGCCGGCGGCCACGTCCCGCCCCAGTTGCCCGACGTCGGACTCGCGGGGCGCGGCCCCACCAGGCGCACCGCCCAGACCGACCAGCCCAGCGCCATCGTCAGGAGGAACACCCGGCCCCACCGGCCCCCGCTGGCGGAGGCGGGAGCCGAATCGGTCACCACGCCACGATCGCAGCACCGCGCAACAAAGCACCCCGGCCGGTCAGGGCGGCGGGGACACGACGCTGCGGGCGTCGTCGGGCAGGCGACGGGTGACGCCCCGGCGGTCCAGCAGCTCCAGCAGCGGCACCGCCACCCGGCGGGTGGTGTCCAGGGCCTGCCGGGCGGCGCTGAGCGTGAACGGCTGCGGCAGCCCGGCGAGGACCCGGGCGGCGGCGTCCACGGCGCCGGGCAGCAGCACCACCGTGTCGGCCAGCCGCAGCAGCGCCCCGGCCCGCACCGCCGCCCCGAGTTCCCGGGGCCCGAGCCCCCACTCGGTGAGGCGGTGCGCCTCCGGGGCCTGGAACGGCCGGTCGGCGTACTCGGCGCGGACACGGGCCACCGCGCGGGCCACCGGCTCGGGCAACGCGTCGCCGGCCGACGCGGTGACCCGCCCGCCGGCCACCCGCAGCGGCGGGCGGACGAGGGCCTCGACCAGGGCCCGGTCGGGCAGGCCGAGGCGGTGGCGCAGCACGTCGACGGGGACGCCCGCCTCCAGGGGGTGCGCGGCGGCGTACCGGGTGGTCTCGGCGGTCAGCCGGGCGGCCAGGGACCGCCAGTGCTCGGGGTCGGCCAGCCAGTCCCCGGCGACGGGGGCGGCGGTGACGGGCACCCCCATCCGGGTCAGCTCCCCGACCTGGGCCAGGGCGCGGCGGCGCAGCTCCCCGGCCAGGTCGGGGCGGCCGTCGAGGTCGGCGAGGACCCGGGCGCGGGCGGCGGCGGCCCCGCGCCGGGTCAGGGGCGGTGGGGCCACGTCCAGCACGGTGACCCCGCCGGCGATCAGGCGCCGGCCGGGGTCGCGCAGCAGCGCCCGGTCGCCGACGAGCAGCGGCAGCGGCCGGGACAGCCGCAGCCGGACGGTGTCGACGCCGAGGGGGCGCACCCGGGCGGGCACGGCGGCGGAGCCGACGTGCAGGGTGAGGGTGGCCGGCAGGTCGGCCGCCGGTTCCCCGGTGACGCGCACGTCGAGCAGGTCGGTGCGGCCGAACCGGCCGGGGGTGAGCAGCGCCTCGCCGCGGCCCAGCCGGTCGCGGGGCACGTTGCGCAGGTTCACCGCGACCCGGGCCACCGCGTCGACCCGGTCGCGGGCGACGCCGAGGCGGTGCAGGCCCCGCACCCGCACCTGCTCGCCGGTGCCCGCCAGCTCCAGGTGGTCGCCGACGGCCAGCCGGCCGCCGCCGAGGGTGCCGGTGACCACCGTGCCGGAGCCGGTGATCGTGAACGACCGGTCCACCCACAGCCGCACCGGCGCGTCGGCCGGCGGGTCGGGCAGCCGGGCCGCCAGGCGGTCCAGGGCCGCCCGCAGATCGGGCAGGCCGGCCCCGGTGACGGCGCTGACCGCGACGGCCTCCACGTGGCCCAGCGAGGTGGCGGCGAGCTCCGCGCGGGCCCGGGCCCGCGCCGGCCCCGGGTCGGCCAGGTCCGCGCGGGTCACCACCAGCAGCCCGTACGCCACGCCGAGCGCGTGCAGCGCGGCCAGGTGCTCGGCGGACTGGGGCATCCAGCCCTCGTCGGCGGCGACGACGAACAGCGCGGCGGGCGCGGGGCCGATCCCGGCGAGCATGTTCGGCACGAACCGCTCGTGGCCGGGCACGTCGACGAACGCGACCGTGCCGCCGGAGGGCAGCGTGGTCCAGGCGAAGCCGAGGTCGATGGTCATGCCCCGGCGGCGTTCCTCGGCCCACCGGTCCGGTTCCATCCCGGTCAGCGCCCGCACCAGGGTGGACTTGCCGTGGTCGACGTGCCCGGCGGTGGCCACCACCCGCACGTCAGCCCACCACCCGCACGTCAGTCCACCGCCCGCAGGTCGGCTTCCGCCGGCACGTCAGTCCTCCGCCGGCACGGCCAGCACGGCGGCGCGCAGCGCGTCGTCGGCGGCGGCGGGGACGCAGCGCAGGTCCAGCAGCAGTCGGCCCCGGGCGACCCGGCCGAGCACCGGCGGGTCGCCGAGGCGCAGCGGCCCGGCGTACCGCTCGGGCAGGGCGAGGGCCCACGAGTCCAGCTCGACGCCGGGCGCGCCGCCGCCGCCGACCACGGCGGCCGTGGGCACCACCTCGGCCTTGCAGCCGTCGGCGGCCAGCCGATCGCGCAGGCGCTCGGTGCGCCGCCGCAGGGCGGCCGGGTCGGCGTGCAGGGCCGCCCGGGTGGGGGTGTCGGGGCCGTGCAGGGTGGCCGCCAGCGCGGCGAGGGTCAGCTTGTCGACCCGCAGGGCGCGGGCCAGGGGGTGGCGGCGCAGCCGGTCGACCAGGTCGGCGTCGCCGAGCAGCAGCCCGGCCTGTGGGCCGCCGAGGAGCTTGTCGCCGCTGGCGGTGACCAGGTGCGCGCCGGCGCGCAGGGTGCGCGCCGCGTCGGGCTCGGCGGGCAGCAGCGGGTCGGCGGCGAGCAGCCCGGAGCCGATGTCGGCGACGACCGGCACGCCGAGGGTGGCCAGCCGGTCGACGCCGACGGCGCTGGTGAAGCCGGTGACCACGAAGTTCGACGGGTGCACCTTCAACACGAACCCGGTGTCGGGGCCGAGCGCGTCGGCGTAGTCGGCGAGGCTGGTGCGGTTGGTGGTGCCGACCTCCCGCAGCCGCGCGCCGGTGCTGGCCAGCAGGTCGGGCAGGCGGAACCCGTCGCCGATCTCCACCAGCTCGCCGCGGCTGACCACGATCTCCCGCCCGGCCGCGAGGGCGGTGGCGGCCAGGACGAGGGCCGCCGCGCCGTTGTTGACCACGTGCACGCCGCCCGCGTCGGGCACGGCGGCGGCGAGCGCGGCGAGGGCGTCGCGGCCCCGCCGGGCCCGCCGGCCGGTGGCCAGGTCCAGCTCCACGTCGGTGTGCCCGGCGGCGGCGGCCACGGCGGCCACGGCGGCGGCCGACAGCGGGGCCCGGCCCAGGTTGGTGTGCAGGACGACGCCGGTGGCGTTGAGCACCGCCGTCGGCGTCGCGGCGGGCAGCGCGGCGAGGGCGGCGTCGCGTACCCGATCGGGGGTGATCTCGCCGGCGCGGGCGCGGGCCTGCGCGGCGACGATCGCGGCCTTGACCCGGTCGCGGCCCAGCCGGCCGACGGCGGCGGCCAGCCGGGGGTCGGCGAGCAGGACGTCGGTGCGCGGGACCCGCCGTCGGGGATCGGCGTCGCGCATCGCGTCCTTCCCACGGGTTGCCTGGCGGAGACGGACGGGAATCGAACCCGCCTGGCCCGGGTCCCGGACCACACCGGTTTTGAAGACCGGGAGGGGCACCAGCCGCCTGAACGCCTCCACCGGCCATTTGACCACAGCACCCCGCCCGGCGTGCGGGGAGGGCGTCAGCTCCCGGCGGCGCGACGGTCGACGCGTGCGCGCTGCGGCACCACCGTGTACTTCGGGTCGCGGGCGGAGGCGACACCGCCGTGGAAGATGCCGAACCGGGTGGCGACCGACGCGGCGAGCAGCGCCGCGCCGGAGAGGCCGGACAGCAGCCGGCTGCGGCGACCGACCAACGCGCCGAGGACCCCGGCGGCGGTCAGCGTCCGGCCGGCGCGCAGCAGCCGGCCGGGCACGCCGGTGCGGTATGGCTCGCTGAGCAGGCCCAGGCGGGTCTCCACCCGGTGCGCGCCCCACAGCTCCAGGGCCGCGCCGGCCACGGCCATCCGCCGGGCCGGGCCGGCCTGGGCGCAGGGCGCGGCGAGCAGGCCCACGCCGGCGCCGCTGGCCAGGGCGCTGCCTGCGAAGATGGTCGGCAGTTCCGGGTACGCCTCGTGCCACGACGGCACGGCCGTGCCGGCGAGCAGCACCCCCGTGTACGTGGCCAGGGCCGGCGCGGTGGCGGCGGCGACCAGCCCGGCGGCCCGCCCGGCGGCGGGCAGCAGCCGTCGCCCCACGCCGAGCACGCCCCGCTCGGGCAGCCACGGCGCGGCCTCGGCGACGGCGGCGACCCCGGCGGCCGGGCCGAAGACGGTGAGGATCCAGGTGCCCACCGACATCGGGGAGGTCGGCTTCGCCACCCGCAGCATGTGGTGGAAGCGGGCCGGCCGGCCCAGGTCGTTGACGAGGAAGTACGCGCTGGCGGTGACCGCCGCCAGCGAGGTGACCCGGCCGGCGCGGCGCAACGCCGGCCGGCCGGTGAGCTGCCCACCGGCGGCCAGCAGCGACGACCCGGCGGCCAACCCGCCGGTGAACAGGTATGCCGCGATGTCCCACTTCCACACCGGCGGCTTCAGGATCGGGCGGCCGTAGTAGGAGGTGAACTCGGCCGGCGGGACGGTCAGCTGTTCCCCGCCGCCGCGTCCGCTGCGGTAGCGGCGGAACCGGTCACCGACCGGCCGGTGCGGTGCGCTCACGAGGACCCTCCGACGAACGCGGCGACGGCCGCCGCCGCCATGGCCAGGGCGGCCAGCCCGGCCCGTTTCCACATCCGGGGCAGGTCCCGGGTGGTGACCACCGGGTCGGGCGGCAGCCCGTACACCTCGGGGTCGTCGAGCAGCAGGAAGAACGCGCCGTCGCCACCGACGCCGTCGGTGGGGTCGTGGCCGTAGAGCCGGGCCTGCGGCACGCCGCGCTCGTGCAGGGTGGCGACCCGGTGCGCGGCCCGTTCCCGCAGCTCGTCGAGGGGGCCGTACTGGATGGACTCGGTGGGGCACGCCTGCGCGCAGGCCGGCGTGCCGCCCGCGCCGAGCCGGTCGTAGCACAGGGTGCACTTCCAGGCCCGGCCGTCGCCCTTGCGTTGGTCGATCACCCCGTACGGGCAGGCGGGGATGCAGTAGCCGCAGCCGTTGCAGATGTCCTCCTGCACCACGACCGTGCCGAACTCGGTGCGGAACAGCGACCCGGTGGGGCACACGTCGAGGCAGGCGGCGTGGGTGCAGTGCTTGCACACGTCCGACATCATCAGCCAGCGGAAGTCGGAGCGGGTCTCCGCGCCGGTGCCGCGGCCGGGCGGCCGCGCGCCGGGCATGCCGAGGAACTGGGGGCCGGCGACGCTGCTGCCCGGCGCGTCGGCGGCCGGGGCGGCGGGGCGGGGCTGCTCCACGAACGCCACGTGCCGCCACGAGTTCGCCGTCAGCGCGCCGGTGTTGTCGTAGGACATGCCGAGCAGGTCCAGCCCGGAGCCGGGCACGTCGTTCCACTCCTTGCAGGCGACCTCGCACGCCTTGCAGCCGATGCAGACGCTGGTGTCGGTGAAGAAACCCATCCGGGGCTGGGCGTCGGTCCAGCCGGCGTCCGGGGCCGGGTCCAGCGGCCCGTAGAGGCTGTTCGCGTCAGGCATCCCCGCCCCCGTCATGCTCGTCGGCCGACGCCTGCGGCGAGCGTTCGTCGGTGCTGCCGGCCGCGTCGCCGCCGCCGGCCGCGTCGGTGGTCACGATCGGGACGCGGCGCTGCGGGGTGATCCCGGCCCGCCGCCGGTAGTCGGCGACCAGGTCGAGCAGGGCCGGCCCGGTGGGCCGGCGGCCGGGCCGCACGTCGCAGGTGCCGACCTTGCTCTCCTGGATCAGCACGTTCGGGTCCAGGGTGATGCCGAACAGGTCGTTGGCCGAGTCGCCGGTGACCAGCCCCTCCGTGCCGAAATGGTACGGCAGCCACAGCTGGTGGATGATCCGGCCGTCGACCCGCAGCGGGGTGAGCCGGTCGGTGACCAGCACCTTCGCCTCGATCGCCGCCCGGCCGCTGACCAGGTGCGCCCAGCCCAGGTGCGTCAGTCCCGCCTCGGCGGCCAGCTCCGGGGACACCTCCACGAACATCTCCGGCTGCAACTCGGCCAGCGGACGCACCGTGCGGCTCATCCCGCCGGCCGTGTGGTGCTCGGTGAGCCGGCTGACCGTGAACACGTACGGGAAGACGGCGCTGTGCGCCTCCGGCGGGCTCGGGTTGACCGAGTTGACCGGATGCTCGTAGACCTTGCGGGTCGGGTTGGCCTGCTGCCCGTACAGGGGGTTGCGCATCGGGGACTCGGCCGGCTCGTAGTGCGCCGGCAGCGGGCCGTCGAGCACGCCGCTGGGCGCGTACAGCCAGGCCTTGCCGTCGCCCTGCATGACGAACGCGTCGTCGCCGGCGATGGCCGCCACCCCGGAGGCCCCCTCCGGCGGCCGGTACGTCGGCGGCTTCGTCTTCTCGAAGTCCGGCACGTCGTAGCCGGTCCACTCCCCCGCGTCCGGGTCCCACCACACGTACTTCTTGCGTTCGCTCCACGGGCGGCCCTGCGGGTCCGCGGAGGCCCGGTTGTAGAGGGTGCGTCGGTTCGCCGGCCACGCCCAGCCCCACTGCGCGGCCACCCAGTCCTGCTCGTGGCGGGAGCGGCGGCGGGCCGCCTGGTTGACGCCGTCGGCGTAGACGCCGGTGTAGATCCAGCAGCCGATCGCGGTGGACCCGTCGTCGCGGGCCTGCGTGAACGCCGACAGCGGGCGGCCGGTGGCCACCTCGTACCCGTTGATCTCCCGCAGCACCGCCTCGGCGCTCGGCTCCGCGTGCGGGCCGTGCGTCGGGTAGTCCCAGGTCAGGTCGAGCAGCGCCCGGTCGCGCGGATGCGGCGACCCGGCCAGCCTCTCCCGCAGCCGCCGGCCGAGGTGGTAGAAGAACCACAGCTCCGAGCGGGCGTCGCCCGGCGGGTCGACGGCCTTCTCCCGCCACTGCAACAGCCGCTGGGTCTGGGTGAACGTGCCCTCCTTCTCCACGTGGGAGGCCGCCGGCAGGAAGAACACCTCGGTGCGGCACTGCTCCGGCACGATCTCCCCGGTGGCCACCTCGGGGCTGTTCTTCCAGAACGTGGCGCTCTCGATGAGGAACAGGTCGCGCACGACCAGCCAGTCGAGGTTGGCCATGCCGAGGCGCTGGGCGCGGCCGTGCGCGGAGCCGACCGCCGGGTTCTGGCCGAGCAGGAAGTAGCCCCGGATCTTCCCGTCGATCATGTTGAGGACCTGCTGGTAGGTGCCGTGGTCGCCGGTCATCCGGGGCAGGTGGTCATAGCAGAAGTCGTTCTCCGGCGTCGCCGCGTCCCCCCAGTACGCCTTGAGCAGGCTCGCCGCGTACGCCCGGGAGTCGCCCCAGAAGCCCTTCTGGCCGGGGTGGCGGATGCTGTCGACCCAGTCGTCGAACGTCTCGTGGTCGGCGTGGTGCGGCATCGGCAGGTAACCGGGCAGCAGGTTGTAGAGCGTGGGGATGTCGGTGGAGCCCTGGATGCTGGCGTGCCCGCGCAGCGCCAGGATGCCCCCGCCGGGGCGGCCCATGTTGCCCAGCAGGGTCTGGATGATCGCGCCGGTGCGGATGTACTGCACACCGACGCTGTGCTGCGTCCAGCCCACCGAGTAGACCAGGGCGCCGGTGCGTTCCCGGCCCGAGTTGGCCGCCCACGCGTCGGCCAGCTCCAGGAACTTGTCCTGCGGGATGCCGCAGACCCGTTCCACCATCTCCGGGGTGTAGCGGGCGAAGTGCCGCCGCAGGATCTGGTAGACGCAGCGCGGGTGCTGCAGCGTCTCGTCCCGCTGGGCCGGCGCGGGCACCGGCATGCCGTGCGACTCGTGGCGCAGCCCGGCCGCGCTGTCGCGTTCCTTGCCGGTGCCGGTGATCTCGGCGTGACCCTCGTGGCCGGCGTACTGCCAGCTCGACGTGTCGTACGAGCCGGTGTCGGGGCGGTAGCCGGAGAACAGGCCGTCGAGGTCCTCGGTGTCGGCGAACTGGTCGCTGACGATCGTCGCCGCGTTCGTGTACGCCAGCACGTACTCCCGGAAGTCCAGCTCGTTCTCCAGGATGTGGCGCACCACGCCGCCGAGCAGCGCGATGTCGGTGCCCGCCCGGATCGGCAGGTAGGAGTCGGCGACCGCGCTGGTGCGGGTGAAGCGGGGGTCGACGTGGAAGACCTTCGCGCCGCGCCGCTTGGCCTCCATCACCCACTGGAAACCCACCGGGTGGGCCTCGGCCATGTTGGAGCCCTGGATGACGATGACGTCAGCGTTGACCAGGTCCTGTTGGAAGTCCGTCGCGCCGCCGCGACCGAAGCTGGTCCCCAGACCGGGGACGGTGGCGGAGTGTCAAATGCGGGCCTGGTTCTCGATCTGGAGCGCCCCCATCGCCGTGAACAGCTTCTTGATGAGGTAGTTCTCCTCGTTGTCCAGCGTCGCCCCGCCGAGGCTGGAGATGCCCAGCGTGCGGTGCAACGGCCGGCCCGCGTCGTCGACGTCCTCCCAGGTGTCCTCGCGGGCGGCGAGGATCCGGTCGGCGATCATGTCGAGCGCGGTGTCGAGGTCCAGGTCCTCCCACTCGGTCGCGTACGGCCGGCGGTAGCGCACCGTCGTCTGCCGCAGCGGGCTGGTGACCAGGCTCTTGCTGGCCGAGCCCTTCGGGCACAGCCGGCCCCGGGAGATCGGGCTGTCCGGGTCGCCCTCAATCTGGGTGACCCGGCCGTCGGTGACGAAGACCCGCTGACCGCAGCCGACGGCGCAGTAGGGGCAGACCGAGCGGGCCACGCTGTCGGCGGTCTCGGTGCGGGCCGTCAACGCCGCCGAGCGGGCCGACTGGGCCGCCGCGCCCCGGCCGAGCGGGTCGGTGCCGGTGAGCTGCCGGTAGACGGGCCAGCCCGCGAGGAACGTCCGCAGGCCCATCGGCGCGCACCCCCTCCCCGGCGACAGAAGCTGACGTTCTGAACATAGGCCAGCGCCCGCCGCGCCGCGACCCTCAGCGGATCTTTTTCCGCCGCCGGGGGCGGTGCTCACCGCTGCTCACCGCTGCCGGGAGCGGACCTTCTCGGCGCACGCCAGCAGCGCGGCCCGCGCGTCGCCGCCGAGGCTCTCGATGGCCACCAGCGCCGTGAACGCCGCGTCGGCCAGCTCGGCGGCCACGTCGTCGCGGCTGTGGGTGACCCCCTTGCGGGGGTTCTGCCCGAGCACGCCGATCCACGCCCCGGCGGCCTCACCCGCCTCCTCGGTCAGCTTGAGGATCCGGCAGGTCAACTCCGCGTCCCCGGCGCCGTTGGCGGCGTCGAGCCACCCGCGCGCCGCCCGCACCGCATCCCAGATCGGCTCGTCCATGCAGGAAGTGAACCCCGACGGCCGCGCCGGGCCGCACCCGGGGAGGCGAACGCCCCCGTGCCGATACGGCACGGGGGCGTTCGGGTGTCGTCACGTCACCACAGCTGCGCGACGATGTCGGCGGCCTGCTCCTCCCACTGGGCGTACGCGTACGGGTACGCCGACACCTGCACCGTCTGCGCCGCGGCGGTCAGCGGCAGCTCCCGCCAGCCGCCGACGTTCTTCAGCGCCCCGAAGAACGCCTTCGACGCGTACTCGGGGTCGGTGATCTCGTCGGGCGAGCCCCAACCGGACGACGGGCGCTGCTGGAACAGGCCCTGCGAGTCGTGGTCGTTGTACGCGCCGAGGTGGCCGAGGTTGTACAGCTTCGACTCCTGCAGCGAGGTGGCCACGCCGATCACCGCGCCGCGTTCGCCGACGCCGCTCTCCTTGGCGGCCTCGACGATGGCCCTGGCGTTGGCCACCTGCGCGTCGTCGAGCGGGATGCGCGACTGCGCGCCCTCGACGCCGTGCGGGATCAGCTCGTCGCGGCTCGGCTTGCCCGTCGACGGGGTGGACGTGCCGGCGCCCGCGCCGGTGGTCAGCGCGGACTCGGCGGTGGCACCCTCCCGGGTCTTGCCGGTGGCCAGGTCGATGGCGGCGACGGCGCCCGCGTGCGGGCCGGTGGTGACGGGGGCGGCGACGGCCGTGGGGCCGAACGCCAGGCCGCCGAGGACGGCGACGCCGCTGATGGTCAGGACGGTCCTGCGGTTCGTGGTCTTCGCGATGGCCGGGAGCCATCGAGTGAAGTCAGCCTTCACGATGGTTGCCCTTTCGGTCGACACGACGCGCTCCGGGGTGAGCGCCCCTCGGAACCCGCCCCGGCCGGTGGGGTTTACCGGCGGGCGGTACGGGGGACACAACCAGCTTCACGTGTCCGTCATTCCGGATACGGGTGGCAGCGGCCGGGGTGCGGTCCCGGTCACGCCCGGAACCGGACACGACGGCCGGCACCGGTCAGCGGGCGCGCGGCGCCCCGAACCGGACGAGGACGTGCCAGAGCATCTTGAGGTCCTGCAGCGTGGCCGCCAGCGGGCCGCGGTCGGCCCACCGGTCGGGCTCGGTGACCGCCGAGGCGGCGGCCCGGCCGATCAGCGCGGCGTCGACCGGCTCGCCGGGGCGGGCGAACTCGGCGTGGATCCGGGCGGCCAGCGGCGGGATGCCGGGGCCCCGGAACTCAGCGTCGACCCCGTCGACCGGCAGCTCGAAGCCCGCGTGCCAGTGCAGCGCCGCCCCGTGGCGCGCCGCCAGGTCGGCCAGCACCCGGCCCACCCGGGTGCCCGCGAACGACGGGTCGAGCACGAACGCCTCGACGTCGCGGCCGAGGTCCACCGCACCGTGGATCTGCGCCTCGACGTAGTCGTCCAGCGCGCGGACGGCCGGGCCGGCGCGCCAGGCGTCCCGCTCGCGGCGGCGCAGCAGGGCCCCGAGCAGGGTGGCCGGGTCCGTCCCGGCGACGCCGAGGCTGACGCCCGTGCCGGCCGTGGCGTCGAGCAGCTCCGCCAGCACCGGCTCGGGCACGTCGACGGTGCCGAGGTGGGGCGGCTCCAGGTGGCTGTCGCCGAAGCAGAACGTGGCGCGGGCCAGCACCTGCGGCCGCAGCCGCAGGTGGCAGGAGCCGAACCGGGGACACGCGCCGTCGGGGTGGTCGAGCAGGTTGAGCCCGCCGTACGTCGGGCGGTCGGCCGGAAGCACGCCCGCCTCCTGGTAGGCGCCGCCGAACATCGCCTCCTCCCAGCGGTCCCGGTCGCCGCCGGGGAACGCGGTCAGGCCGCCGTTGGAGATGCCCGTGGCGAACTGGCTGCGGTAGACGCCCTGCGCGGCCAGCGCGTCGGCCACCGTCCGTCCGTCGGCGAGCAGCCGGTCGGGGTGGAAGTTCACGGTCAGCCGGCCGTGCGCGCCGACCGCCGCGACCAGCTCCTGTGGCCGGCGGCCGACGCCGGAGGCGGCCAGGTGCCGCGCGATCACGGCGCGGGCCGCGGGGCGCCGGCGTAGCGCCGACCGGCGTACGTGCGCCAGGGCGGCGGCCTGCGCCGGGGTCAGCGGTGGGTGGCCGGTGGCAGGGGCGGGGCGCGCCGTTCGGGGTGGGTGGGACACAAGCGCCGATTGTGCCGGGCCGGCACCCGAGGCTCGTAGCGCATTTCGCGCCGGCGGCCGGTTGACACGGGCCGGACCCGATTCGAATAATTCATCTGCTGAACAAATTCCTGCCCGTGTCCCCGAGCCGCAGGAGGGCCCGTGCCGCTCGTGGCCGGAGTCGACTCGTCGACCCAGTCGTGCAAGGTCGTCGTCCGCGACGCCGACACCGGCAGGCTGGTGCGCGAGGGGCGCGCGCCGCACCCGGCCGGCACGGCGGTGCCGCCGGCCGCGTGGGAGGCCGCGCTGGCCGACGCCGTCGCGCGGGCCGGCGGCCTGGACGACGTGGCGGCCGCCTCGATCGCCGGGCAGCAGCAGGGCATGGTGTGCCTCGACGCCGACGGCGCGGTGGTCCGGGACGCCGTGCTGTGGAACGACACCCGCTCGGCCGGTGCCGCCGCCGACCTGATCTCCGACCTCGGCGGCGGCGAGGCGGGCCGGCGGGCCTGGGCCGAGGCGGTCGGCCTGGTGCCGGTCGCCAGCTTCACCGTCACCAAGCTGCGCTGGCTGGCCTCGGCGGAACCGCGCAACGCCGCCCGTACCGCTGCGGTGTGCCTGCCGCACGACTGGCTGACCTGGCGGCTGTCCGGCGCGCCGGGGCTCGACGCGCTGCGCACCGACCGCAGCGAGGCCAGCGGGACCGGATACTGGTCGGCCGCCACCGGCGACTACCGCCGGGACCTGTTCGGGTTGGCGTTCGGCCGCGACGACGTGCTGCTGCCGCAGGTGCTCGCGCCGACCGGCCGGGCCGGTCGGCTGCGCACCGGCGCGCCGCTGGGCGCCGGCGCCGGCGACTGCGCCGGGGCGGCGTTGGGTGTCGGCGCCGGGCAGGGCGACGTGATCGTGTCGATCGGCACCTCCGGCATCGTGTCCACCGTCTCCGACGTGCCGGCCGCCGACCCGAGCGGGATCGTCGCCGGGTTCGCCGACGCGACCGGCCGGTTCCTGCCGCTGGTGTGCACGCTCAACGCCGCCCGGGTGCTGGACGCGGCCGCGGCCATGCTGCGGGTGGACCACGCGGGGCTGTCGGCGCTGGCGCTGTCGGCCCCGGCGGGCGCCGACGGGCTGGTCCTGGTGCCCTACCTGGAGGGCGAACGCACCCCGAACCGCCCGCACGCCACCGGCGCCGTGCACGGGCTGACCCTGCGGACCTCCACGCCCGCGCACCTGGCCCGCGCGGCGGTGGAGGGCATGCTGTGCGCGCTCGCCGACGGGCTGGACGCGATGCTCGCGCAGGGCGCGACGGTCGACCGGGTCATCCTGGTCGGCGGCGGCGCTCGCTCGGAGGCGGTACGCCGGATCGCGCCCGCCGTCTTCGGCCGCCGCGTGCTCGTCCCCCCCACCCGGGGAGTACGTCGCCGACGGCGCCGCCCGCCAGGCGGCCTGGATGCTGTCGGGCGGGCCACAGCCGCCACCGTGGACGATCGGGCAGGCGGAGACGCACGAGGCGGACGTCGTGCCGGCGATCCGCGAACGGTACGCGGCCGCCAGGGCGAACATCGTCGACCGCGCCGACTGACGGCGGCGCGCTCTTCCTCGACGGCCGGGCGGCCGGCCTGTGCCTCTACGACCGGCGGATCTTCTCCACCGAGTGGTGCCAGGCGATGATGTCCGCGCACCCGGCCGCCGCCGCCCCGGCGTGCGGGCCGCGGTGGACGCCGCTGCTGCGCGCCCACCGCACGGCCGACCCGGCGGGGCTGCGGCTGGTGGGGCAGGTCGACCGCAGCAACCGGGACGCCTTCGCGGCGCTGCTCGCCGCGGTCACCGAGGAGACGCCGGCGCGGCAGCCCGTCGTGCTGGACCTGTCCGGGCTGAGCTTCGTCGACGTGCGCTCGGCCGCGACGCTCGTGCGGGCCGGCCCGCGCGGCGTGCGGCTGGTCGGCTGCCGGCCGGGGCTGGCGCGGCTGCTGGAGCTGGTGCGCGGCGGCCTGGCCGACGAGGACTGACGCCGGCCGGCCGGGCATCCCCGGCCGGCCGGCGTGCTGACCGTCAGTGGCCCCGGGCCAGCCACTGCGCGAGGTGCGGCTCCTCCGCGCCGATGGTGGTGCTGTCGCCGTGGCCGGTGTGCACGACCGTCTCCGGGGGCAGGGTGAACAGCCGGGTCCGGATCGACTCGATGATGGTGCCGAAGTCGCTGTACGAGCGGCCCGTCGCCCCCGGCCCGCCGGCGAAGAGGGTGTCGCCGGTGAAGACGACGCCGAGTGCCGGGGCGTGCAGGCTGCACGCCCCGGGGCTGTGCCCGGGGGTGTGCAGCACCCGCAGTTCGGTGCCCGCCACCTCGACCGTCGCGCCGTCGCGCAGCTCGCCGTCGGGGGCCACGTCGGGGTGCACCATGTCCCACAGCACCCGGTCGTCGGGGTGCAGCAGCACCGGCGCGCCGGTGGCCCGGGCGAGCTGCGGGGCGACCCGCACGTGGTCGTCGTGGGCGTGGGTGGCCAGGATCGCCACCACCCGCCGGCCGCCGACCGTACGCAGGATCGCGTCGACGTCGTGCGGGGCGTCGACGACGACGCACTCGCTGTCGTCGCCGATCACCCACACGTTGTTGTCGACGTCGAAGGTCTGCCCGTCGAGGGAGAACGTGCCGGAGGTGACGGTGTGGTCGACGCGGGCGGTCACGGGAAGACCACCACCGACCGCAGCACGTCACCGTGGTGCATCCGGGTGAACGCCTCCTCGACCTGGTCCAGGGCGATCTCCTCGGTGACGAACGCGTCCAGGTCGAGCCGGCCCTGCAGGTACAGCTCGGTGAGCAGGGGGAAGTCGCGGCTGGGCAGGCAGTCGCCGTACCAGCTGGACTTGAGGGCGCCGCCGCGGCCGAACACGTCCAGCAGCGGCAGCTCCACGCTCATCTGCGGGGTGGGCACGCCGACCAGCACGACTGTGCCGGCGAGGTCGCGGGCGTAGAACGCCTGCTTCCACGTCTCGGGCCGGCCGACGGCGTCGATGACGACGTCCGCGCCGAATCCGCCGGTGGCGGCCCGGATCGCCTCCACCGGGTCGTCCTCGGAGGCGTTGACGGTGTGGGTGGCGCCGAACCTGCGGGCCCAGTCGAGCTTGCGGGAGTCGGTGTCCACCGCGACGATCGTCGTCGCGCCGGCCAGGGCCGCGCCGGCCACGGCGGCGTCACCGACCCCACCGCAGCCGATGACGGCCACGGAGTCGCCGCGGGTGACACCGCCGGTGTTCATGGCCGCGCCGAGACCCGCCATCACCCCGCAGCCGAGCAGGCCCACGGCGGCGGGCCGGGCCGCCGGGTTGACCTTCGTGCACTGCCCGGCGTGCACGAGGGTCTTCTCGGCGAACGCGCCGATGCCCAGCGCCGGCGACAGGACGGTGCCGTCGGTGAGCGTCATCTTCTGGGCGGCGTTGTGGGTGGCGAAGCAGTACCACGGCCGGCCCCGGCGGCAGGCGCGGCATACCCCGCACACGGCCCGCCAGTTGAGCACCACGAAGTCGCCGGGGGCGACGTCGGTGACGCCGTCGCCGACCTGCTCGACGATCCCGGCGGCCTCGTGGCCGAGCAGGAACGGGAACTCGTCGTTGATGCCGCCCTCGCGGTAGTGCAGGTCGGTGTGGCAGACCCCGCACGCCTGGACGCGGACCACCGCCTCGCCGGGCCCCGGGTCGGGCACCACGATGGTGGTGACCTCGACCGGCGCGCCCTTGCGCCGTGAAATGACTCCCCGGACTTCCTGGCTCACGATTCCTCCTGGTCCACGCACTTGTCGGTGTCGCCGCCACCGGGCCCCGGCCGACGACGCGGTACGCGTCGGCGGGCTGCCCGCGCCGATCACGTTCCCCGGCGAAACTACCGCCGATCACCTCGCCGGACCCACCGACGTGCGGGGGTTACCACCGGCGGGGCGGCCTGGACCGGTTCGGCCGGTCGGCCGATGCTCTGCGCGGCGGCGAGGACCCGGCGGGCGGCGGTGCGGTAGCGCAGCACCTGGACCGCGCCGAGTGCCCAGAGGGCGTACTGCACGGCGAAGGCCCACCGGAACGCGGCCAGGTCGGGGGCGGCCCGGCCGGCGGGGGTCGCCAGGTCCAGCACGATCCCGACGGCCAGCACGAGCGCGATCGAGGCGACGAAGCCGCCCACGTTGACGATGCCGATGGCGCTGCCGATCCGGCTGGCCGGGTTGAACGTGCGGGCGTAGTCGAAGCCGATGACGGAGCCGGGGCCGTTCGCGGCGAGCACCAGCACCAGCACGACCAGCAGCCAGCCCGGGGCGCGGCCCGGCCAGGCGAGCACCACCGCCCACACCGCGGCGGTGGCCGCGGTGACGGCGAGCACGAGCACCGAGCGGCGCAGCGGGTAGCGGGCACACAGGTGGGCGACGACCGGGCCCGCCGCCAGGCTGGCCAGGGTCATCAGGGTGAGCAGGGACGCGGCGGCGGTGGGTGCCATCTGCTGCCCCTGCACCAGGAACGGGTACCCCCACAGCAGGGCGAACACCGAGCCGGAGAACTGGGCGACGAAGTGCGTCCACAGGCCCAGCCGGGTGCCGGGCTGCGCCCAGGCCGCGGCGAGCTGTCGGCGTACCGTCGTCAGGTCGGGGGCCGGCACGGCGGCCGGCCCGCGGTGCGGGGTGTCCCGGACGACCGCGACGACCATGGTGAGCACGGTCGCGCCGAGCGCGGCGGCGCCGAGGAACGCCGGGGTCCAGCCCGCGTGGTGCAGCAGCGCGACCAGCGGCACAGCGCCCAGCACCGCGCCGAGCTGACCGAGGGTGCCGGTGAGCTGCACCATCATCGGGTTGCGCCGGCCGGGGAACCAGAACGCGACGATGCGCAGCACGCTGATGAACGTCATCGCGTCGCCCAGGCCGACCAGCACCCGGGCGGCGACGGCGAGGCCGACGTCCGTGGCGACCGCGAAGCAGAGCTGACCGGCGACCATCAACGCGCCGCCGGCGAGGATCAGCCGCCGCGAGCCGTACCGGTCGAGCAGCACGCCCACCGGCACCTGCATCGCCGCGTACACGGCGAGCTGGGCGACGGTGAAGGTGGCCAGCGTGGCCGCGCTGATGTCGAAGCGGTGCGCCGCGTCGACCCCGGTGACGCCCAGCGAGCCGCGGTGGAACACCGCCGCCACGTACGCGCTGAGGGCGACGGCCCAGACCCCGACGGCCCGCCGGCCGGGCGCGGCGGTCGCCTCGACCGCGGCGGCGGCCTCCACGGCGGTGGCGTGCAACGCCCGGTCGGCGGCCATCAGCGCGGCGACGTCGCCGGCCGCCGCGCGGCGGCGCCCGCCACCGGGCTGGGATGCGTCATCCATCCATGATGGCGTCGCTCGCGCCGGTGTCCGCCACGGGCGGGCGGAACGTGGCGCGGCCCACCCGGGCGGCGCTGTGGCGTGCGCCACCTGATGGACACGCCGGTGCCGGGCGGCGGCGTCGGAACGGACTGGGCAGAATCGACACATGTCTTCCCGCCGGTGGCTGCTCGCCGATCAACTCGGGCCCCACTTCCTCGACGACGCGGCGCAGCCGGTGCTGCTCGTGGAGGCCCGGGAGCTGTTCCGGCGCCGCCCGATGCACCGACAGAAGGCCCACCTGCTGCTCTCCGCGCTGCGGCACCGCGCCGCCGAGCTGGGTGACCGGGCCCTGCTGGTGCGCGCCGGCACGTTCCGGCAGGCGCTGGAGCGCGTCGACGGGCCGGTCGAGGTCTGCCACCCGCCGTCGCGGGCCGGGCTGGCCTTCGCCCGCTCGGTGCCGGGGCTGACCGTCCTGCCGCCGCGTGGTTTCCTCGTCCGCCGGGAGGACTTCGCGGCGTGGGCCGACGCCGACCGCCGGGGGCCGCTGCGGGTGTCCGACTTCTACCGCTGGGCGCGGCGCGAGCACGGCGTGTTCGAGGGCCCGCCGGGGCGGGTTCCCCGCCGTCCCCGCCGCGCCGACACCGCCGGGCTGGTGGCGCCGGCTCCCCCACCGATCGTGGAGGACGACATCGACGCGGAGGTCCGCGCCGAGCTGGACGGCTGGGAGCGCGACGGCGTGCGGTTCGTCGGCCGCGACGGCCCGCGCCGCTACCCGGCCACCCACGCCGAGGCCGACGCGAGGCTGCGGCACTTCGTGGCGCACCGGCTGCCCGACTACGGCCGCTACCAGGAGGTGATGAGCGCGGGCGACCCGCTGCTGACCCACAGTGTGCTGTCGTCGTCGTTCAACCTGGGGCTGCTCGACCCGGCGGAGGCGGTCCGGGCCGCCGAGGGCGCCTGGCGGGAGGGGGCCGCGTCGCTGTCGGCGGTGGAGCCGTTCATCCGGGGGCTGCTGGGCTGGCGGGAGTTCCTCTGGCAGCTCTACTGGTATTACGAGCCGGGCTACCGGGGCGGCAACTGGCTGGCCGCGACCGAGCCGCTGCCCGACTGGTTCGCCGGGCTCGACGCCGACGCCGTGGAGGCGCGCTGCCTGGCCGACGTGCTCGCCGGGGTCCGCGACCGCGCCTGGGCGCACCACGCGCAGCGCCTGCTGGTGCTCGGCAACTACGCGTTGCAGCGCGGCTGGCGGCCGGCGGAGCTGGCGGACTGGTTCCGGGACTGCTTCGTCGATGGCGCCGACTGGGTGATAAACGCGACCGTCATCGGCATGAGCCGGTACGCCGACCTGGGCCGCATCGACACCCGCCCGTACGCCGTCGACGGCCGCTACATCGACGAGCTCAGCGACTACTGCACCGGGTGCCGCTACCAGCCGGAGACGACGCTGGGCGACCTGGCCTGCCCGTACACCGGGGGGTTCGACGCGTTCCTGCACCGCAACCACGACCGGCTCGTCGGCGACGCGCGGCTGGCCGCGGAGCTGGCCGAACGCGACGACCCGCAGCTACGCGACGCGGTGCTGGCGCAGGAGGACAAGCGCGGCAGCAGCCCGCCCTGACGCAGGCGGCGGCGCGTCGGTTCACCTGCGCCGCCGGTCGGCGTGCGTCAGTGGTCGGCGGGGCGGCCCGCCCAGAAGCCGGTGACGAGGCGGTGGAACTCCTCGGCCCGCTCGATCTGCGGCAGGTGCCCCGTGTCGGCGAACAGGTGGGTGCGGGCCCGGGGCAGCCGGGCCCGGGCGGCGTCGAGGTGGGCGGCGGGCAGGATCAGGTCCCGGTCGCCCCAGACGACCAGGACGGGCCGGTCCAGCCGGGCCACCGCGTCGAGCAGTTCCTGACGCCACGGCGCGGCGACGCCCCGCACCGTGCCGAGGCTGGCGACGAGTTCGCCCATCACCCGGGCGGCGTGCGGGCGGCGGGCCACCGCCAGCGCCTCGGCGAGGCGGGCGGCGGTGACGTGCCGCCGGTCGTGGAACAGGGCCCGCTCGGTGCGGCGGGCCACGGCCCGGCTCGGCCGCAGCAGCAGCCGGGCCAGCGGTCGCACCGCCAGCAGCCGCAACCCGATGGTCACCTCGCGGCCGAAGCCGGCACTGGCGACCAGCACCAGGCTGGCCACGCGGGCCGGGTCGTCGACGGCCAACCGCATGGCCACCGCCCCGCCGAGGGAGTTGCCGACCAGGTGGGCGGGGCCGGTCACGCCGAGCGCGTCGAGGCAGTCGGCGGCGGCCCGGGCCAACGCCGGCAGGGTGTGCGGCTCGTCCAGCGGCGCGGACCCGCCGTGCCCGGCCAGGTCGAGGCTGATCACCCGGTGGTCGCGGGCGAGCCGCCCGTGCAGCTCGGCGAAGTCGGCGAGGGTGCGGCCGATGCCGTGCAGCAGCACCACGGGCGGGCCGTCGCCGGTGACCCGGCACCGGGCGACGCGCCCCCGCACCGTGACGATGGTGTCGGCCGGTCCGCTCACCCCGGCTCCCCCGCCGGCCCGTCGGCCGCCCCGCTGCCCCGGCTGCCGGCCGGCGCGGCGGGGCCGGGCACCGCAGGCCGGTTCACGGCGGGCGCCGGCGCGGCGGCGGGCCGGTTCACGGCGAGGGCGAGCACCCGGCCATACCCTGCGGGGGCGAGCCGGGCCAACAGGTCGGGCAACCGCGCCGACCAGCCGATCAGCACCCGCCCCCGACGCCGCTGCACACCACGCAGGATGGCCTCGGCGGCGGTCGCCGGGTCGATGGACAGCAGCCGCTCGAAGCGGCGGCGGGCGGCCTCGTACTCCTCGACGGGCACCCCGCTGCCGACGCGGGCGTCGGCGGCGATGCGGGTGCGGATGCCGCCGGGGTGCACGCACGTCACCCCGACGCCGTCGCCGGCCAGCTCCTGGCGCAGCGCCTCGGTGAAGCCCCGCACGGCGAACTTGCTGGCCGCGTAGGCGGCCTGCCCGGCGGGGGCGATGAGCCCGAAGAGGCTGGACACGTTGACCAGGTGCGCGCCCGGCTCGGCCTTCAGGGCGGGCAGCAGGGCGTGGGTGAGCTGCACCACGGCCCGGAAGTTGACGTCGACCACCCAGCCGAACTCGTCCAGGGTGACCTGGTCGAAGCGGCCGCCCAGCGCGACACCGGCGTTGTTGACCAGCAGCCGCAGCCGCGGGTGCCGCCGCCGCAGCTCCTCGGCCACCCGGGCCGTGGCGGCGGCGTCGGCCAGGTCGACCACGACGGTGTCGACCTGCCGGCCGGGGTGGGCGGCGCGCAGCGCGGCGGCCACGGCGGCGAGCCGGTCGGCGTCGCGGTCGAGCAGCACCAGGTCGGTGCCGCGCCGGGCCAGGCCGTGGGCGACGGCCTCGCCGATGCCGCCGGCCGCCCCGGTGACCACGGCCGTGCCGGCCGTGAAGTCGAACCTGCGCACGTCGATCTCCCTTCGCCCCGCCCGGTCAGCCGACGCCGCTGCCGGCCGGGTGGGCCGGGTCGCGTCGCTGCGTCGGGGACACCTGCGGGGCGCGCGAGAACCGCACGCCGGCGTCGGTGAGCCGGCCGTGCCGCATGAGCAGCACGTCACGGACGTAGTTCTGGTGCAGCCGCCACGGCGCGGACGCGCCCTGCTTGGGCAGCGCGTCGACGCTGCGCAGCACGTAACCGGCCTTGAGGTCGATGATCGGCTCCAGCGGGCCGCCGGTGGGGGCCAGCGGGGTGACGATCTGCTGGCCGGTGGCGTCCAGGTGCCGCAGCAGCCGGCACACGTACGTGGCGACGAGGTCGGCCTTGAGCGTCCAGGAGGCGTTGGTGTAGCCGATGGTCATCGCGAAGTTCGGCACCTGCGACAGCATCATGCCCTTGTAGGCGACCGTCGCGCCGAGGTCGACGTCCCGCCCGTCGACGGTGAGCGTCATGCCGCCGAGGGCGAGCAGATCGAGTCCGGTGGCGGTGACGACGACGTCGGCGGTCAGCTCGACGCCGGAGGCGAGCCGGATGCCGGTGGGCGTGAACGTGTCGATCCGGTCGGTCACCACGTCGGCGCGGCCGGTGCCGAGGGCGGCGAACAGATCCCCGTCGGGGGCCACGCACAGCCGCTGGTCCCACGGGTCGTAGCGGGGGGAGAAGTGCCGGTCGACGTCGTAGCCGGCCGGGAGGCGACCGGCCGCCGCGCGCCGCAGGAACCGCTTGACCAGCGTCGGGGCGCGGCGGCTGAGCTGGAAGTTGGCGGTGCCGAGCAGCACGTTCTTCCACCGCACCACCGGGTACGCGGCCTTCGCCGGCAGCCAGCGCCGCAGCGCGTCGGCGAGCACGTCGCGCGACGGCAACGCGATGACGTACGTCGGTGAACGCTGCAGCATCGTCACGTGGGCGGCCCGCCGCGCCAGGGCCGGGACGAGGGTGACGGCGGTGGCGCCGCTGCCGACCACGACCACCCGCGCGTCGGTGTGGTCGAGGTCGGCCGGCCAGTGCTGCGGGTGGACCAGCCGCCCGGTGTACGAGTCGACGCCCGGCAGGTCGGGGGTGTAGCCGGCGTCGTAGCGGTAGTAGCCGGAGCAGACGAACAGGAATCCGCAGGTGACGGTGACGTCCTCGCCGGTGTCGTCGCGGTGGGCGCGCACCGTCCAGCGGGCCGTGGCGCTGTCCCACCGCGCGGCGAGGACCCGGTGGTGGAACCGGATGTGCTGGTCCACCCCGTACTCGCGGGCGGTGTCACGCACGTACGCGCGGATCGACTCGCCGTCGGCGATGGCGCGCGGGTTCGTCCACGGCTTGAACGCGTAGCCGAGGGTGAACATGTCCGAGTCCGACCGTATGCCCGGGTAGCGGAACAGGTCCCAGGTGCCGCCGATCGCGTCGCGGGCCTCCAGCACCGCGTACGTCTTGTCGGGGCAGGTGCGGCGCAGGTGGCAGGCCGCGCCGACGCCGGAGAGGCCGGCGCCGACGATCAGCACGTCGACGTGCTCGCAGGCCATGACGTGTCTCCCGTCGCAGGCGGTGAAACGGACACTATCCACCGCCGTCGACGGCGGTCAACGCCCGGCCTCGGGTGGCGCGATCGGGACCGGGGCGGGCCCGGCGGCCGGCATGATCGGGGCATGCGGTCAGGATCGGGGCGGGGCAGGCGCAGTGTCGCGCACACCGCCGACGTGCGGATCGAGGCGTGGGCGCCGGACCGGGAGGGCTGCGTGGCCGAGGCCGTGGCGGCGATGGTGGAGACGTTCGCCGACACCACCGGCGCGGTGGAACTGGTCGGCGCGGTGCCGAAGGCGGTGGCCCTGCAGGAGCTGCGCTTCGGCCCCGGCCCGCGCGGCTGGTCCTGCGCGGTGACCCTCGACGTGTGAGCGCCCGCTCAGCCCTTGACCACGCCGAGCGGCACCAGCCGGGCCACCCGCCGGCACAACCCGGCCGCCTCGGCGACGTCGACCACCGCCGACACGTCCTTGTACGCCTGCGGTGTCTCCTCGGCCAGCCCCCGCCACGACGCCCCCCGCACCGCGATGCCCCGCGCCTGGAGGTCCCGGCGCAGCTCCTGCCCGCGCACCGACCTTCCCGCCTGCGCGCGGCTGCGCACCCGGCCCGCCCCGTGGCAGGTCGAGGCGAACGCGGGCGCACCGGCCACGCCGGTGAGCACGTACGAGGCGGTGCCCATCGAGCCGGGGACGAACACGGGCTGCCCGGCGGCGCGCAGGTCGGCGGGCAGCTGCGGGTGCCCGGGCGGCAGGGCCCGGGTGGCGCCCTTGCGGTGCACGCACAGCCGCCGGTCCGCCCCGTCCACCCCGTGCGTTTCGATCTTGGCGAGGTTGTGTGACACGTCGTACACCAGGTGCAGGCCGCTGCCGGCGGTGCCGGCGAAGACCCGGCGGGCGGCGGCGGTGAGCAACTGCCGGTTGGCGCGGGCGTAGTTCGCGGCGGCGACCATCGCCCCCAGGTACGCCCGGCCCTGCGGCGACCGCACGGGCGCGCAGGCCAGCTGCCGGTCGGGCACCTCGATGCCGTGGCCGGGCATCGCCCGTTCCATCGCCCGGACGTGGTCGGTGCAGATCTGGTGGCCCAGGCCCCGCGACCCGCAGTGGATCATCACGACGACCTGGCCGGCGCGCAGCCCGAACGCCGCCGCGACCGCCTCGTCGTGCACCTCGTCGACCGCCTGCACCTCCAGGAAGTGGTTGCCGGAGCCGAGGCGGCCCACCTGCTGCTGGCCGCGCTGCACGGCGCGGTCGCTGACCTGCCCGGGGTCGGCGTCCTCGCAGCGCGCCGGCGTCCTCGCAGCGCGCCAGGTCGCGGGGCACGCCGTGGCCGCGTTCGACGGCGTAGCGGGAGCCGCCGCGCAGCACCGCGTCCAGTTCGGCCCGGTCGGCCAGCTGCCACACCGCGCCGCGGCCCATGCCGCGCGGGATCGCCGCGTCGAGGCCGTCCATCAGCGCGTCGCGCACCCTCGGCAGGTCGGTCCGGTCGAGGTCGGCGGCGAGCAGCCGCACCCCGCAGGAGATGTCGAAACCGACGCCGCCCGGGGAGACCACGCCACCGGCGGCCACGTCGGTGGCGGCGACGCCGCCGATCGGGAACCCGTACCCCCAGTGCACGTCGGGCATCGCGTACGAGGCGCCGACGATCCCGGGCAGGGTCGCCACGTTCGCCACCTGCTGCGGCCACCGGTCCTCGTCGACGTGCGGGATCAGCTCCCGGGAGGCGAACACGACCCCCGGCACCCGCATCGGATCGCGCCGGTCGATCCGGAACCGGTACGGCGACTCCTCGACCAGCTCCATGGCGCTGCGGCTACCCGCCCGGCGGCCGGCTACACGTCGCGGCCGCACCCCGGCGGTTCGACGCCGCCAACGGGGGTAGTGCCCCCGCATGCCTCAGCGTTACGACGACTATCCCCGCATCGCGATCATCACCGGCGCCGACTCCGGCATCGGCAAGGCGTGCGCGGTGGCGCTCGCCGACGCCGGCTTCGACATCGGCATCACCTGGTACGGCGACGCCGACGGCGCCCGGCGCACGGCCGACGAGGTACGCGCCGCCGGCCGCCGCTGCGCCACCGCCGAGCTGGACCTGACCCGGCTGCCGGACGCGGCGGCCGTCGTCGACGAGCTGGCCGACCGGCTCGGCGGGCTCGGGGTGCTGGTGAACAACGCCGGCACGGGCGCGTCCGCGCCGTTCGTCGAGACGAGCTGGCAGCAGTGGCGCGACGTGCTGGCGGTGGACCTGGACGGGCCGTTCCTGTGCGGTCAGCGGGCCGCCCGGCGGATGCGGGCGGCGGGCACCGGGGGCCGGATCGTCAACATCACCAGCGTCCACGAGCACGCCCCCCGGGTGGGTTCGTCGGCGTACTGCGCCGCGAAGGGCGGGCTGGGCCTGCTGACCCGGGTGATGGCGCAGGAACTGGCCGCCGACGGGATCACCGTCAACGCGGTCGCCCCCGGTGAGATCGCCACCCCGATGACCGGGCAGGAGGACGTCGACCCGCTGACGCAGGCGCGCCCCGGGGTGCCGGTGGGGCGGCCCGGCGACGCCCGGGAGGTCGCGGCGGTGGTGGCGCTGCTGGCCTCCCCCGCCGCCGCGTACGTGACCGGGGCGTCGTGGCCGGTCGACGGCGGGATGCTGCTGATGGGCCCGCAGGCGGGCTCGCACCTGAGCGCCGACGACTGGCGGCAGGGCTGACGGCCACGACACTGGCCGCCGGCGGCCCCACCCGGTGTCCGGGGTGGGTGGCCGCCGACGCGACAATGGGCGGGGCCCGGGGGTGTCCCGGCGCTGTTGCGGCGTCTTCGAGGAGGGCCCGACGTGTCCGAGACCGCCCCGCCCGACTCCGGCGACGAGTTGCGGGCCGACTGCGCCCGCTGCGTCGGGCTGTGCTGTGTCGCGCCCGCGTTCGCCGCCTCGTCGGACTTCGCCGTGGACAAGCCGGCCGGGCGGCCGTGCCCGAACCTCGGCGACGACTTCCGCTGCGACATCCACCGGGACCTGCGGGCCCGGGGCTTCCCCGGGTGCACCGTCTTCGACTGTTTCGGGGCGGGCCAGCGGGTCGCCCAGGTCACCTTCGCCGGCCGGGACTGGCGGTCGGCCCCCGGCGAGGCGACCCGCATGTTCGACGTGTTCGCCGTGCTGCGGCCGCTGCACGAGCTGCTGTGGTATCTGACGCAGGCGGTGACGCTGACCGCGCCGGGGCCGCTGCGCGTCGAGCTGGACGCGGCGCTGGCGCAGACCCGGCGGCTGGCCGGCGGCACCGCCGCGCAGCTGCTGGCCGTGGACGTCGACGCGCACCGGGGGCGGGTGAACCCGCTGCTGGTGCGGGTGAGCGAACGGGTCCTGGGTGAGCGGGCCGGCGCGGACCGGCGGGGGGCGGCGCTGGTCGCCGCCGACCTGCGCCGGGCCGACCTGGTGGGGGCGAACCTGCGCGGCGCGGTGCTGCTCGGGGCGGACCTGCGGGGCGTGGACCTCACGCTGGCCGACCTCACCGGCGCCGACCTGCGGGGCGCGGATCTGCGGGGCGCGGACCTGCGCGGGGCGCTGTTCGTGCACCAGTCGCAGGTCGACGCGGCCCGGGGCGACCACCGCACCGGTCTCCCGGCGACGGTGACCCGCCCCGCGCACTGGTCGCTGCCGGTCGTCCCGGTCCGCCGCCGCGGCGCGAACCCGGCGGGCCGGGTCCGCCGCCGCTGACCGGCCGACGCTCGACCCGGGCGGCGCTCACCGCCGGCCCGGGGGACGTTTGCGGGCCGGCCAGCCGGGCACGAGGGCCCCATGACCAGTGAGCGACGCTACGACCGTGCCAGCACCGACGAGCCGGACGGCGTGCCGGCCATGGAGGCCTCCCTGCGCCCGCCGGGCGATTCGGTGCGCACGAGCACCGACAGCGGGGACGACTTCGCCGATCTGCCGGCCGAACAGGCCCGCCCGGCCCGGGACACCAGCCGGGCCGGCTACGACGTCGACGCCGTCTCCGGCGCCGCCGACCCTTCCCGCGAACCCTGACCTCTCACCCGGCGGGCGGTGTCGGCGACGTCAACCGTCGTCGTGGGTCGTCGAGGAGTGCGGGGCGCGACCTGGGCCGCCGCCCCGCACCGGCGGGCGGGCCCGGCCGGTCAGGGCTGCGTCGTCGACGTGAGGCGGATGGCGCCGGCCGGGCAGACCTCGACGGCGCGGCGGACCCGCTCGGCCGCCTCCGGCGGCGGCTCGGGCCGCCGCAGCAGCACCAGCCCGTCGGTGTCGTCCTGGTCGAAGACCTCCGGCGCGGCGACCACACAGTTGCCGGACCCGCAGCACCTGCCCCGGTCCACCGCCACCCGCACCACGCCCACCTGGCTCACCAGGTCACCTGCAGGTTGTTGAGGCCGAACACGACCGACGTGTCGCGGGTCGACACCTGCTGCGGCACGACCGCGGCCCGCAGGGTCGGGAAACGGTCGGCCAACCCCACCAGGGCGATACGCAGCTCCGCGCGGGCCAGCGGCTGACCGATGCACTGGTGCACCCCGAAGCCGAACGCGAGGTGCTGGTGGGCCTGCCGGTACGGGTCGAACTCCTCCGGGTCGTCGAAGACCTCCGGGTCGCGGTTGGCCAGCGACAACACCGCGATGACGCCCTCCCCCGCCCGGATGACCTGGCCGCCGATCTCGGCGTCGACCAGGGCCAGCCGGGGCAGCCCCGTGCGCACCACGCTGAGGTAGCGCAGCAGCTCCTCGACCAGCTCGGCCGCCCGGTGCGGCGACTCGCGCAGCGCCGCGAAGCGGCCCGGCTCGCGCAGCAGCAGCAGGGTGCTCAGGCCGATCATGTTGGCCGTGGTCTCGTGGCCGGCGACGAGCAGCAGCAGGGCCATGCCGACCAGTTCGTCGACGGTGAGCTGCCCGGTGGCGACGCGGTCGCGCACCAGCCGGCTGATCAGGTCGTCGCCGTCGGCGTCGTGGTGCCGGGCGACGACCAGCTCACGCAGGTAGTCGCGCAGCTCCTGCGCGTGGGCCCGGACCAGCTCCATCGACGTCGTGCGGTCCAGCAGGGTGCGGCTGCGGACCTGGAAGAAGTCGTGGTCGGCGTAGGGGACACCGAGCAGGTGACAGATCACGATGGACGGCACCGGCAGGGCGAACGTCTCGACCAGGTCCGCGGGTGGACCCGCCGCGGCCAGGTCGGCCAACGCCGCGTCGACGGTCTGCTGGATCAACGGCTCGATCCGCCGCACATTCTTGATCATGAATTCGGCGGTGAGCATCCGGCGCAGCCGGGAGTGTTCCTCCCCGTCCATCCGGATGAAGCCGCCCTGCCGGTCCGGCTCCGACTGCGGGGGCAGCGGACGCAGCAGCGGAAACCCGGGACGCTCCAGGTCGGCGCTGAGCCCGGGGTGACGCAGCACCTGACGCACGTCGGCGTGCCGGGTGACCAGCCAGGCGGGCGCGCCGGTCGGCAGCCGGACCCGGGTCACCGGCCCCGCGAGCCGATGCCGCTGCTCCTCGTCGAGCAGCGCGAACGGGCCGTGATCGAGAGTGGACGCCGGCCAGAGCGGCAGGTCGGTAGCGGCGGTCGCGGTCACGCGGACACCTCCCGTGACAACTGAAAGTAACGCCATCGATCCGCAACGTTACCCACCGGTGTGCCCCGGCACAACCCCACCCCGTGACGCAACGTCACCCCCGTCGGGCCGCCCCCGCCCCCACCTCCGCCCGCGCCTGCGCCATGCCCCGGCCGGCCAGGGCGTCGGCCCGCTCGTTCTCCGGATGCCCGTTGTGCCCCTTCACCCACAACCAGGTCACCTCGTGCCGGGCGCAGGCCGCCTCCAACCGCTGCCACAGGTCCGCGTTCTTGACCGGCTGCCGCGCCGCCGTCACCCACCCGTTGCGTTTCCACCCGGCCAACCAACCGGTGATGCCGTTACGCACATACGTGCTGTCGGTGTGCAACCGCACCGACACCGGCCGGGTCAGGCTCTCCAACGCCCGGATCGCCGCCATCAGCTCCATCCGGTTGTTGGTCGTCGGCGTCGCCTCTCCCCCGCACAGGTCCCGCTCGTGGGTGCCGTACCGCAGCACCGCACCCCACCCACCCGGACCCGGATTGCCGCTGCACGCCCCGTCGGTCCAGATCTCCACGACCCCACCGGCCGCCGCATCCACCATGCCCGCAACCTACCGGCCGCCCCGACCGGCACCGACCACCCCCCGCCGGCAGAAAACCGGCGGCGCCACCACCGGCGGCATGGCAGGGTGGCTCACCGTGACCGACCGCCTCGACAACCTCCGGGCCGAGATCCACGCCACCATCGACGGCCTCGTCTGCACCGGCCGCGAGGCAGGCGTACAGGTCGCCGCCTACCTGCACGGCGAACCGATCGTCGACGCCCACGCCGGCGTCGCCGACACCACCACCGGCCGGCCCATGACCGCCGCCACCGGCGTCTACGGCGTCTCCACCGGCAAGGGACTCACCGCCACCGTCGTACACGTGCTGGCCGAACGCGGGCACCTCGACTACGACCTGCGCATCGCCGACGTGTGGCCCGAGTTCGCCCGCCACGGCAAGGACCACATCACCCTGCGCCACGCCCTCACCCACACCGCCGGGATACCGGCGCTACCCGCCGACGTCACCCTCGACGACTTCGCCGACTGGGACCGCATGTGCGGCATCGTCGCCGACGCCCGACCCCTGTGGACACCCGGCCACCAACTCGCCTACCACGCGTGGACGTTCGGCTGGATCGTCGGCGAGGTGATCCGCCGCGTCACCGGCCGCCGCGTCGGCGACATCCTCACCGAGGATGTCGCCGCGCCCCTCGGCGTCGCCGGGGAACTGCTCTGCGGCGTCCACCCCACCGCCCAACCCGGCCTGGCCCGCATGGAAGACGGCAACCTGTCGACCATGCTGGAGGCGTTCGCCGGTCAACTACCCCACCTCGACCGGGTCGTCCCGCCCGGGGTCCGCCCCGACGCCACCCTCGCCACCCGACCCGACGTGCCCGCCGTCGGCACCCTCACCGCCCGCGCCGCCGCCCGCATGTACGCCGCGCTCCTCGGCCCCGTCGACGGCGTACGGCTGATCTCACCGCACCGGCTGCGTGCCGTGTCCTCCCCCGCCGTCCGCGGCACCGAATGGGTCTTCGGCCGGGAAACGACCTGGGGTCTCGGCTACTCCATCGACGACGACGGGTCCTTCGGCGCCGCCGGCAGCGGCGGCAGCCTCGCCTTCGCCTACCCCCGGTGGGGCCTCACCGTCGCCGCGACCCGCAACCGCCTCGCCGTCGGCGACGGCGACCCCCTGCAGCACCTGCGGGCCCGCATCCGCGACACCGTCGCCGCGAGCCCCGGCTGACCGGCGACCCCGCGCTCACCCGGGCCGACGCAGCCGACCACGCAACCGCCCCACCGCGTCACCGAGCACCGCGGACGTCATCGGCGCCAACGGGCTCGACCGCATCACCGCCAGATCCTCCACCACCCCGGTGTCACCGTCGAGGAACCGCAGCACCCGCGACGCCGGATTACGGTCGAACAACCGGTCGAAGAACTCCGGACCACCGACCCGACCCGTGTCCAGGGCCCGCAACGCCACCGCGTCCATCCACAGGTGCCGACGCGGATACGCCGGTGCCGGCACCGGCGCCCGCCCACCCGCCAACGCCGCCGCCACCTGCTCGGCCTGCCGCAGCATCGCCGAGAACGTGAACCCCGTCGACGGGCGGGTCGCGCCACCCGCCGTGCCCAACCGCACCACCCGAGGCGAGGGACGACGCGGAAACGGCGCATCGGTCATCGGAATCACCCCATCCTCCACCTCCCGCACCACCAACGCCGCCGGATCCCACCCGAGCCGACCCAGATAGCCGCGCAACGCCCGGTCGTACCCGTCGCCCGTCAACCGGGCCGGGGAGAACTCGGTGTACTCCACCAGCGCGAACCGGTCGCTGACCGGCAACACGTAACCGAACGACACCCCCCGGCCCGGCTGCGGGGTGCGGAAATCCATCAACACCGCCCGCCGCGGATCGAACAACGCCACCTCCGAGGCGACCCACCAACCCCGGAAATGCTGCAACCAGCACGTCCGGCCCGGCCGCGCCGGCGGCCGGGGACGCGAGTCGAGCACCCACGACGCCCGCACCAGCGGCGCACCGTCCCCGCCGCGCACCACCACCCGCGTGCCGTCGTCGTCGAGCCCCGCCACCGCCACGTCGAACCGTACCGCCCCCAGCCGCCGCTCCGCCTCCGCCGCCCGCGCATACACCGGAGCGGACCGCACCATCGCATACCGCAGCGGCGCCAGGTCCAGCACCCGCCGGCGAGCCGGCGTGACCACCTCCACCTGCCCCCAACTGGCGCTGAGCACCCCGTCGAGCTCACCACCGGGACGACCCCAGAACGCCCACGTGCGATCCTGGCCGCGCCTGCGCACCGGATCCACCACGGCGACCCGCAACCCCGCCAACCCGTGCCGGTCCAGCGCCGCCAGGACCAGCGACGCGGCACCCCCACCGCCGACCAGGGCGACGTCGACGTCGACCGGCACGCCATCGTTCACCCCGACACGCTGTCACACCACCCGCCGCCACCCGACACCGGCCGGCGGCGACAACGCCACCGTCACTCGCCGCGCCGGTGCACGGCCTCCAACCGGGTCAGGTCCCCGTCGGTCAACCGCAACGCCCCCGCCGCCACGTTCGCCACCAGATGATCCGGATCGCCCGTGCCGGGAATCGCCAGCACGTTCGGGCCCCGCCCCAACGTCCACGCCAGCCGGACCTGCACCGGCGACACCCCGTGCGCCGCGGCGACCGCCCGCACCTCCGCGTCCTCCACGCCGCTCGCGCCCGCCTCCCGGCCCGTGGTCGCCAGGGAAAAGAACGGCACATACGCCACACCCTGCGCCGCGCAGTCCCGCAGGAACTGGTCGTGGCGCGTCCGATACCCCAGCCCGTACGCGTTCTGCACACTCACCACCGGCGCGACGGCCTGCGCCTGCGGCAGATGATGCGGACGGACGTTGGAGATGCCAAGCTGCCGGATCAGACCCGCCTCACGCAGCTCGGCCAACGCGCCGAAATGCTCCGCCACCGACTCCAGACCATCCTGCCGCAGATACACCAGGTCCAGGTGGTCACGGCCCAACTGCCGCAGGTTCTCCTCCACCTGCCCCCGCAACTGCTCGGGCCGCGCCAACGGCAACCACTCCCCCGACGCGTCCTTGCCCGGCCCGACCTTCGTCGCGATCACCAGATCCTCCGGGTACGGCGCGAGAGCCGTATTGATCAGCTCGTTCGCCGAACGCAACGCCGAGAAATAGAACGAGGCCGTGTCGATGTGGTTGACACCCAACTCCACGGCCCGGCGCAACACCCCGACCGCCCGCCCCCGGTCGCTGGGTCGACCATCCGCCGTCTTCGTCAACCGCATCGCGCCCAGACCCATCCGGTTGACCGTGAGATCGCCCAGCGTCCACGTGCCCGCGGCGTCCGCGGTGACAGTCCCCGTATTCATGATCACGATCATGGCACGGACGGACCACCCACACCGCCCCACCAGCCCCCGCCACAGGACGGCAACGAAGAATTCTCAATCCCACCGGATCGAGGACCCAACCCTCCTAGTGTGGGACACACCGGTGCTACACACGGAGCTGGCCACCCGAACGACGTCCCACGCGACAGCGGACGAAAAGTGAGGGAAGACGCGTATGAAGGCACAGACAATCCTCGGATCGGCAGCGCTCGGCGCGGGCCTCGGCACACTCCTGCTCCCCGCCGCCGCCATCGCCGACACCACCGTCTCACCAGCCACCACCCCGGTCGGCGGCACCGTCGTGCTCACCTCCACCTGCAACCCGAAATCCGGCGACGCGCTCTTCCACGTCACCGGCCCCGACCGGGACCAGAACGTCCGATCCACCACCGCCGCAGCCGGCGGCGGACTCAGCGCGGAACTGTTCACCGCCGGATTCACCCTCGGCACCTACACGGTCACCGCCACCTGCGGCGACGGCACCACCTCAGGCAGCGCCACCTTCACCGTCACCCCGATCGGCGCCGCACCCGCCGGCACCGGCACCGACAGCGACACCACCGGCCTCCTCGCCACCGGCAGCACCCTCGTCGCCGCCGCCACCACCAGCGCACTCATCCTCACCCGCCGACGACGCCGCCGCACCACCGCACCAGCCTGAACCACACCACCCATCCCTGCCACGGGTGCCCGCGCCGGCCACCACCGACGCGGGCACCCCCACCTGCCCGAAAGGAGACACCGTGGCAGCCCCCCACCACACCCACCGGGCCGCCATCACACTGACCACCCTCACCGCCGCCGCCGGACTCGGCCTCCTCGCCACCGCCGCAACCCACACCCCACCCCCACCACCCCAACCCGACACCAAGCCCACCACCACCAGCACCACCAGCCCCGCACCACCCCTGCCCCACGCCACCCCCCTGCACATCACCATCCCCACCATCGACGTACACGCCGACATCGTCCCCGTCGCCGCCACCACCGACGGCCAACTGGAAGTCCCCCCAGCCGGCCCACCCCCCACCGCCGGCTGGTACCGCCCCGGCGTCAGCCCCGGCGAAGCCGGCAACGCCGTCATCGTCGGACACGTCGACAACCGCGACACCGGCCCCGCCGTCTTCTTCAACCTCGGCCGACTCAACCCCGGCGACCGCATCCACATCACCCGCGCCGACAACCGCACCGCCACCTTCACCGTCGACGACATCCGCACCTACCCCAAGACCCGCTTCCCCACCGCCCTCGTCTACGGCACCAACCCCACACCCCAACTCCGCCTCATCACCTGCGGCGGCCGCTTCGACCAACGCCACCACACCTACCCCGACAACCTCATCGTCTTCGCCACCGCCGTGCCCTGACCCACCACCCCACCCGAAGATCCCCTACGGTTGCCGTCAGTCCCCGCAAGGCGGAGGTGACCGGTGGACCAACGACCCGCACCGACCCGACAGCGCACCACCCTGCCCGACCTGCTCCGACGCGCACTGCGCCGCCCCACCCGCACCACACCACCCGCCACCGGACCGACCAACCCCGACGCCGTCGTCGACTGCGCCGTCTACGTCAACGGCCAACGCCAACCCGGCCGACCCCACTACACCGACGCCCACACCCACAGCCGCCGCAACCGACACTCCTTCGTCTGGCTCGGCCTGCACGACCCCACCCCCGCCGTCATGACCGCAGTCGGACACACCTTCGGCCTCGACGAATTCCACATCACCCAGGCCCTCACCGACGGACACCGACCCACCCTGCAACGCCACGACGACGTCACCCTGCTCGTCCTCCGCACCGCCGCATACGTCGAACACACCGAACTCACCGAGACCTCCGAAGTCGTCGACACCGGCGACGTCATGATCTTCATCGGCGACCGCTTCGTCGTCACCGTCCGCCACGGCGCACCCGGCGCACTCACCACCGTCCGCCAGGACCTCCAACAACGCCGCGCCATCCTCGCCGAAGGCCCCTGGGCCGTCGCATACGCCATCTGCGCCCGCATGGTCACCCAGTACCTGGACGTCGCCACCCACGTCGAAACCGACCTCGAACAACTCGAAGAAACCGTCTTCGCCCGCGAACGCACCGCCGACATCCCGCACATCTACCAACTCAAACGAGAAATCGTCGAACTCAAACGCGCCGTCCTACCCGCACAGGCACCACTGCGCACCCTGGCCACACCACCCACCGACGGCCCACCCCCCGCGCTACGCCGCTGGTTCACCGACGTCGACGGCGACCTCGCCCGAGCAGTCGACCGCGTCAACGCCTACGACGACCTGCTCAACTCGATCCTGCAGACCCGCCTGGCACAACTGGCCGTCGAACAGAACAACGACATGCGCAAGATCGCCGCCTGGGCCGCCATCGCCGCGACCCAAACCGCCGTCGCCGGCATCTACGGGATGAACTTCACCCACATGCCCGAACTGCACTGGCGCTACGGCTACGGCGCCGCACTCCTGCTCATGGCCACCGCCGCACTGACCCTGCACCGACTGTTCCGCCGCTCCGGCTGGCTCTGACCACCCACCACGACAAACCCGGCACGCCACCCACCACCCACCTGTCCGGTCCACCCCACGGCGTCCCGTGGCCCGGGTCACCGCGGTGGCGGAATCGGGTCGGGGGCGGGGGCGTTGCATCTGGCATGCGACCGGGGCTCTGCCGCCTGGTCAGCCCCGCCCCGTGAGCCCGGTCCCCGGGTCGGGGAATGGCGGACGGGCCGGGGTCGTTACATCCTCCCGACGCCCCGAGCAGGCCGCCCCCTGGCCGCCGGGTGTGTGTCCCCCAGTCTTCTCGCGGTGCCGCCGCGCGTATCCCCCTTTCGCGGTGCCGTCTCCCCCGAGCAGAGGAGCACGCTGACATGCGTACCGATCTGATTCGTCGTACCGCTCTGACCGTTGCCGGTATCGCTGCGACCGCTGGTGGGATCGCGGGTCCGGCGCTGGCCGCGCAGGCCACCCCCGCGGAGCGGGCCGCCGCGTCGGTGCAGGCGGAGCGTCGGCCGGCGGGTGAGCGCCAGCTGGACGTGCGCTACGAGGCGCAGCCCAACTTCTACTACTGTGGCCCGGCGGCGGCGCGCAACGCGCTGAGCGTGCAGGGCAAGAACATCGACGTGGACACCATGGCCAAGGAGATGGGCACCACCGAGGCCGGCACCAACTCCATCAACGACATCACCCCCGTGCTGAACAAGGAGACCGGCCGCAAGGCGTACCACAGCACGGAGATGCCGGCCGACAAGGTCGACGGTAAGCGCGTCGACAAGCTGCGCGCCGACGTCGTCCGCGCGGTCGACGACGGCCGGGCCGTGGTGGCCAACATCGCCGGCACCGCCACCGACACCGACGGCGTCAGCCACTCCTTCGAGGGCGGCCACTACATCAGCGTCGTCGGCTACTCCGAGGGCGGGAAGACCGTGACGATCGCCGACTCGGCCAACCCGGACCAGGCCAGCTACCGCATCGACGTCGACGCCCTGGCGCACTGGATCGCCAGCCGCGGCTACGCCTCCTGACGCCACACGAAGGGCCCGACCCCGGCAGGGGTCGGGCCCTTCGGCGTGAGTAAGGAAGGGCCCCTTGTTAACGCTTTCTGTTGTACAAGGGGCCCCTGCAAACCGTCAGCCGCCGGAGTCGGCCAGCTCGGCGCCCTCCGGCACGGTGTCGTCGTCCCGGCTGGCCAGCCAGCCGTCGGGCAGGAAGACCTTGCCGGGCGAGTTCGTCCGGCCGCGCGGCTGACCCAGCGTCGCCACCGGGAACGGCTCGGCCGGGTCGAGCTTGCCGAGCAGGTCGTCGAGCTGGGCCAGGCTCTCGATCATCGCCAGCTCGCGGCGCAGCTCGCTGCCGACCGGGAAGCCCTTGAGATACCAGGCCACGTGCTTGCGGAAGTCCGTGCAGCCGTCCCGCTCGCCCCGGGCCGGGTTGCGCGCGCCCGCCGTGAACTGGTCGACCAGCAGCTCGGCGTGCCGGCGCATGGTCGTCGCCACCTCGCCGAGGGTGGGCAGCCGCCGCTCGGGCCGGCCCTCGAACGCGGCCTCCAGGTCGGCGAAGAGCCACGGCCGACCCAGGCAGCCGCGCCCGATCACCACGCCGTCGACGCCGGTGTGGGCGACCATCCGCAACGCGTCGTCGGCCTCCCAGATGTCGCCGTTGCCGAGGACCGGCACGTCGAGCGCCTGCTTGAGGGTGGCGATGGCGTCCCAGTCGGCGGTGCCCGAGTAGCGCTGCGCGGCCGTACGCCCGTGCAGGGCCACCGCCGCGACGCCCGCGTCCTGGGCGGCGAGCCCCGCCTCGACGTACGTCAGGTGGTCGTCGTCGATGCCCTTGCGCATCTTCACAGTGACCGGCACCCCGGCGGGCGACGCGGCGTCCACGGCGGCCCGGACGAGGCGGGCGAACAGTCGCCGCCGCCAGGGCAGGGCCGATCCGCCGCCGCGCCGGGTGACCTTCGGGACGGGGCAGCCGAAGTTGAGGTCGATGTGGTCGGCGAGATCCTTCTCCACCACGATCCGCACGGCGGCGGCGGTGATCTCCGGGTCGGTGCCGTAGAGCTGGAGGCTGCGCGGCCGCTCGTCGTCGCCGAAGGCGATCATCCGCAGCGTCTTCGGGTTCCGCTCGACCAGCGCGACCGTGGTGATCATCTCGCAGACGTAGATGCCGCCGCCCTGCTCCCGGCACAGCCGGCGGAACCCGACGTTGGTGATCCCGGCCATCGGGGCGAGCACCACCGGCGGCCACACCTCGTGCCGCCCGATGCGCAGCCCGCCGCCCGGCCCGCTCCCCTGCCTTCCGCTCCCACTCACCCGCCAAGTGTAAGGAGGGGCCCCTGTTAACGCTTTTTGCATAGCAAGGGACCCCTGTTAACAACCACCCGTAGCACACCCGCCGGGCCGACGGGGGCTTGTCCACAGGGCCGGTCGTTGTCCACAGGCGGGGCCGTCGGGCGGGACAGTGCGGGGCGGCGCGGCCATGCTGCCGGGCATGGCCGACTTCTCACCCGAGCTGGACCGGACCGCGCAGGGCCAGCAGCAGATCGTCACGCGGGCGCAGCTGCTCACCGCCGGCTTCGACGACATGTACCTCTACCGGCAGGCCCGCCGGGGCCGCTGGCAGCGCGTCCTTCCGGCCACGTACGCCCTGTTCACCGGCGCGCTGACCGACGAGCAGCGGCGCATCTCCGCCGCCCTCTACGCGGGCGGGCAGGCGCAGCTCACCGGGCTGGCAGCCCTGACCTGGTACGGCTTCCGCTACAGCCCGCGCAGCGACGACGTACACCTGGTCATGCCGCACCACGCGCGACGCCGGTCGGCCGGGCACGCGGTGATCTCCCGGGCGCTGGCGCTCGATGAGCGGGCCCGGCACACGGCGCTCTACCCGGTGTGCTCGCCCGCCCGGGCCGTCGTCGACGCGGCCCGGGACCTGCGCGAGCTGCGCCCGGTCCGTGCGATCGTCGCCGAGGCGGTGCAACGGGGGTACGCCGACCTGCCCGCGCTGGACGAGGAGATCCGCCGGGCGCGGCGCAGCCGGACGGCGCTGGTCCGCAAGGCGTTCGCGGAGGTCGTCGACGGCACCCGGTCGGCGCCGGAGGCCGAGCTGCGGGAGTGCCTCGCCGGTAGCCGGGTGGTGCCGCAGATCTGGTGGAATCCGCGCCTGGTCAGCGGCGACGGCGCTGTGCTGCCGACCCCGGACGATTACCTGGCTGACGCTGCGGTGGCCCTGGAGGTGGACTCGCAGGAGTTCCACTTCAGCCCGGCCGACTGGGCGCGGACGCTGGACCGACACAACGAGCTGAGCCGGCACGGGGTGCTGATCCTGCACTTCACGCCGGCGCAGATCCGCCGGGACCCGGAGCGCGTGCGCCGCATGGTGGAGGACGCGTACGAGTCGCGGCGCGGCCTCGGTGCGACGACCCGCGTACGCGTGGAGCCCCGCACCGCCGACGCCCCGCCCACCGGGGAGGCCCCGTCCCCTGGGGAGGCCCCGTCCCCCGCGGAGGGGTGGTGAGAAGGGGCCCCTTCTATACCGGAAACGTTAAGAAGGGGCCCTTCCTTACACCGTCAGCAGCCGGGGAGGCGCTCGATCAGGTAGCGCTCCACCTGGTCCAGGCCGATGCGCTCCTGGGCCATGGTGTCCCGGTTGCGCACCGTCACCGCGTTGTCGTCGAGGGTGTCGAAGTCGACCGTCACGCAGAACGGGGTGCCGATCTCGTCCTGGCGGCGGTAGCGGCGGCCGATGGCCTGCGAGTCGTCGAACTCCACCACCCAGCGCTTGCGCAGGTCGGCGGCGAGCTGCTTGGCCTTCGGCGAGAGGGCCTCGTTGCGCGACAGCGGCAGCACGGCCACCTTCACCGGGGCCAGGCGCGGGTCGAAGCGCATGACGGTGCGCTTGTCCACCCCGCCCTTGGTGTTGGGGGCCTCGTCCTCGTCGTACGCCTCCAGCAGGAACGCGAGCACCGCGCGGGTGAGGCCGGCGGCCGGCTCGATCACGTACGGCATCCAGCGCTCGCCCTTGGCCTGGTCGAAGTACGACAGGTCGACGCCGGAGTGCTTGCTGTGCGTGGACAGGTCGAAGTCGGTGCGGTTGGCGATGCCCTCCAGCTCGGCGAACTCGCTGCCGCCGAACTGGAACTTGTACTCGATGTCGACGGTGCGCTTCGAGTAGTGGGAGAGCTTCTCCTTGGGGTGCTCGTAGAAGCGCAGGTTCTCCTCCGACAGGCCGAGGTCGAGGTACCAGTTCCAGCGCTCCTGCAGCCAGTACTCGTGCCACTGCTCGTCGGTGCCCGGCTCGACGAAGAACTCCATCTCCATCTGCTCGAACTCGCGGGTGCGGAAGATGAAGTTGCCCGGGGTGATCTCGTTGCGGAACGACTTGCCGGTCTGCGCGATGCCGAACGGCGGCTTCTTGCGGGCGACCGTCTCGACGTTCTTGTAGTTGACGAAGATGCCCTGGGCGGTCTCGGGGCGCAGGTAGTGCAGGCCCTCGTCGCTCTCCACCGGGCCGAGGTAGGTCTTCATCAGGCCGTTGAACATCTTCGGCTCGGTGAAGGTGCCCTTGTTGCCGCAGTTGGGGCAGTTCAGCTCCGTCAGCGAGGTCAGCGGCTTGCCGTGCTTGGCCTCGTACGCCTCCTCCAGGTGGTCGGCGCGGAACCGCTTGTGGCAGGACTGGCACTCGGTGAGCGGGTCGACGAACTCGGCGATGTGGCCGCTGGCCTCCCAGACCTTGCGGGCCAGGATGACCGCCGAGTCCAGGCCGACGACGTCGTCGCGCTGCTGGACCATGGTCCGCCACCACTGCCGGCGGACGTTCTCCTTCAGCTCCACCCCGAGCGGGCCGTAGTCCCACGCCGACCGGGTGCCCCCGTAGATCTCACTGGAGGGGAAGACGAAGCCTCGGCGCTTGGCGAGGCTGACGACGGCGTCGATACGGTCGGCTGGCATGTTGTTTCCTCCTACGCCGGCTGGCGGTCGGCGGGGGCGCGCGGTGGATGGAACGGTCGGTTCGGGACCCACGGTACGACCGCGGGGACCCCGAGCCCAGCAGAATACCGGGGGCGGTGGTCAGCTCACCCCGCAGACCTCCATGGCGCCGGTCTGCTCGTCGGGGGCGAGGGTGACCTCCTGGTCGCCCCGGTCACCGCCACTGAAGGTGACCGAGACGGGCACGGTGAGGTTGACCGTGTCGACGTCGCCCACCCGGTACGAGTCGATCTGCGGCTCGGCGGCGACCCGCCGCTCGAACTCCCGCCGGGACTCGCGCCGTTGCGCGTCGTCGCAGAGCGCGTCGTACGACTGGTCGTACTTGCGCTCGGCCAGCCCCCGGTAGTAGTCGTCGGTGACCGACCGGCCCTGCTCGCGCACGGCCTGCACGTTGCTGACCGCGAGGCCCACCACGGCCGTGCCGCCCCCGCCGCAGCAGATCAGCACCGCGAGCGCCCCCGCGCCGAGGCCGAGCCACAGGCGGGCGCCGCGCCCCTCGGTGGGGGGCGCCGCGAACGGCGGGACCACCCCGGGGCCGGCCGGGGGCGCGGGGACCTGCGGCTCCGGGGGCGTCGGCGGCACGCCGGGGGCCGGCGGGCCGTCGGGCCCGGGCGCCACGGGGTACGGGGGTGGACCGGACGGTCCGGGTGCGGTCATAGGTGCAGGGTAGTGCCCGGCGGCTCAGCGCAGCGGATCAGCGGCCCGATCACTGGGGTTGACCTCCACGGCGCCGCCGGGGGCCGCGCCGGCCAGCGTCTCGTACGCGGACGGCTCGTCCAGCGACTCGGCCAGCAGCGGCGTGGCGTGCACCTTCACGTCGAACCCGCCGAGCGCCCGCCGGTACGTCCCGACGGACTCCCACTCGGTGACCAGGCACCAGTGGCGGGGGTCGTCCAGGGCCCGCAGCAGCTCCCCGCGCAGGTAGCCGGGGCGGGCGGCGAGCGCGGCGAGGGCGGCGTGCGCGCGTTCGGTGAAGGCGGGGGCGACGTCCTCGTCGATCACGAACCGGTTGGTGACCAGCACCCGGGATCCTCCTCGTAGAGTCTGTGGGATGCAGCGTACGCAGCGCTCCCTGCCGCTCCGGCTGGCCCGGGCGAACCCGACGACGGTCTTCCTGGCGGCCCTGGTGCTGGTGCTGGTGGGGCTGTTCGCCCCGGGGGTGCTCGGCGGGGCGCTGCTGCTGGTGCTCGCCGCCGCGCTGGCGGCGCTGCTGGTCACCACCTGGCCGGTGCAGTCCCCGGCGACCCGGGTGATCCGGCTGGTGATGCTGACCCTGCTGGTGGCCGTGGCGTTGGCGAAGCTGCTCTGAGCCGCCCTGCCGCCGACAGCGGAGTCGGCACTAGCAGAAGAGCCACTCGCATGCAAGCATGCGTTTTTGACAATCAATTTCGTTATCGCGGAGAGTTGGGGGCATGATGCTCCGCCGCCCCACCGTACGTGTCCTGGCCGCCGCGACCGCCCTGGTCGCGCTCGGTGCCGCCACCGCCTGCTCCGACGACGGCACGACGGGCACCGACCCGCAGCGGGTCGACGTGGCCGCCGCCTTCTACCCGCTGCAGTTCGTCGCCGAGCGGGTCGGCGGCGACGCGGTCCGGGTCACCAACCTGACCAAGCCCGGTGCCGAGCCGCACGACCTGGAGCTCACCCCGAGCCAGGTCGGCGAGGTCAACCAGGCCGAGCTGGTCGTCTACCTCAAGGGCTTCCAGCCGGCCGTGGACGAGGCGATCGCGCAGAGCGGCGGCGACCGGGCCTTCGACGTGGCCGGGGTGCAGCCACTGCTGGCCGCGAGCGCGGGCGGGCACGACCACGAGGGCGAGGGCGCGGGCCAGCAGGAGCACGCCGACGAGGAGGACACCGGCGGCAGGGACCCCCACCTGTGGCTCGACCCGACCCGGCTGGCCGGCGTCGCCGACCAGCTCGCCGAGCGGCTCGGCAAGGCCGACCCGGAGCACGCCGCCGACTACACCGCGCGGGCGAAGACCCTGCGCGCCGAGCTGGAGAAGCTGGACGCCGACTTCGCCGCCGGGCTGAAGACCTGCCAGCGGCGGGAGATCGTGGTGAGCCACACCGCCTTCGGCTACCTGGCCGAGCGCTACCAGCTCGAACAGGTCGGCATCACCGGTCTCACCCCGGAGACCGAGCCGTCCCCGCAGCGCCTCGCCGAGGTGGCGAAGGAGGCCAGGGAGCACGGCGCGACCACGATCTTCTTCGAGACCCTCGTCAGCCCGAAGGTCGCCGAGACCATCGCCCGCGAGGTCGGCGCGAAGACGGCGGTGCTCGACCCGCTGGAGGGGCTGTCGGCCGACGGCGGCGGGCAGGACTACCTTTCGGTGATGCGCACCAACCTGCAGACCCTGAGGACGGCGTTGAGCTGCTCGTGACCGAACCTGTCATCACCGTCGCGCACGGGGTGGTCGGCTACGACGGCCGCCCCGTGCTGCGGGACGTCTCCCTCGCCGTCGACACCGGCGAGGTCGTCGCCATTCTCGGCGCCAACGGCTCCGGCAAGTCCACCCTGATCCGCGCGGTGCTCGGGCTGGTCCCGCTGCACTCCGGGTCCGTCGCGCTGTTCGGCACCCCGCTGCGCCGGTTCCGGCAGTGGAAACGCATCGGGTACGTCCCGCAGCGGCTCGGCGCGGGCGGCGGGGTCCCCGCCACGGCCCGCGAGGTGGTCGCCTCCGGCCGGCTGGCCCGCCGGGGCGTGCTGCGCCCGCCGGGGCGGGCCGACCGGGTGGCGGTCGACGCCGCGCTGGCGTCGGTGGGCCTGGCCGACCGGGCCGGCGACCCGGTGGCCACCCTCTCCGGCGGGCAGCAGCAGCGCACCCTGATCGCCCGGGCGCTGGCCGGCGAGCCGGAGCTGCTGGTCCTCGACGAGCCGACCGCCGGGGTCGACGCGGCCAGCCAGGAGGCGTTCGCGGGGGCGCTGCGCGGCTTCCTCGACGGCGGCGGGACGGTGCTGCTGGTCGCCCACGAGCTGGGGCCGCTGCGCCCGCTGATCAGCCGCGCCGTGGTGGTGCACCAGGGCGGGATCGCGCACGACGGGGCGGTCCCCGAACCGGCCGGGCACCACGCCGACCCCGACCACGACCACGTGCACCCGCACGCACCCGACGAGCCCGCAGGGCTGTGGAGCAGTTGAGCATGGAGCTTTTCCAGTACCCGTACATGCAGCGGGCCCTGATCGGCGCGCTGGTCATCGGCCTGGCCGCTCCGGCGCTCGGCATCTACCTGGTGCAGCGCCGGCTGGCGCTGATCGGCGACGGGGTGGGGCACGTGGCGCTGACCGGGGTCGGCGCGGGGCTGCTGCTCAACCGCTCCCCCGTGCTGGTGGCGGTGGTCGTGGCGACGCTCGGCGCGGTCGCCATCGAGCTGGTCCGGGCCCGGGGCCGCACCTCCGGCGACCTCGCGCTGGCGCTGCTGTTCTACGGCGGCATCGCCGGCGGGGTGATGCTGGTGGGGCTCTCCGACGCCACCAGCGCCAACCTCAACGCGTACCTGTTCGGGTCGCTGACCACCATCTCGCCGCAGGATCTGACCACCATCGTGGTGCTCGGGGCGGCGATCCTGGTCACCATGCTGGCGCTGCGCCCGGCGCTGTTCGCGGTCTGCCACGACGAGGAGTACGCCCGGGTCGCCGGCCTGCCGGTGCGGGCGCTGAACCTGCTGCTGGCGGTCGGCACCGCGGTCACCGTGACGATCGCCATGCGGGCCGTGGGAGTGCTGTTGATCAGCGCGCTGATGGTGGTCCCGGTGGCCACCGCCCAGCAGGTCACCCGGGGGTTCCGCGCCACGATGACGGCGGCCATGGCGCTCGGGCTGTTCGCCGCCGGCTCCGGCGTGTGGGTGGCCGCCAACGCCGACACCGCGCCCGGGGCGTCCGTGGTGCTGCTGGCGATCGCCTCCTTCCTCGCGGTGGCGGTCGTCGCGGCGGCCTGGCGGGCACTGCGCCGCCGACGCGCGGAGGCCGGCACGCCGGCCCCGGAACCCCACGAGGTGGTACTTCGTTGATCCTGCGCCCCGGCGTGTCGGCGGGATTGGTTACCGTTATCCAGTGACCAGCGGATCAGGGTACGAGGCCTACGAGGGCGCCGGTGAGCTGCTGCGCGCGCTCTCGGCCCCCATCCGACTGGCGATCGTGAGCGAGCTGGCGCAGGGTGAACGGTGCGTGCACGAGCTGGTGGAGAAGCTCGGGGCCGCCCAGCCGCTGGTCTCCCAGCACCTGCGGGTGCTGCGCGGGGCCGGCGTGGTCCGGGGCTCCCGGCGTGGCCGCGAGATCGCGTACGCGTTGGTCGACGAGCACGTCGCGCACATCGTGGCCGACGCGGTCAGTCACGCCGGGGAGGCATCATGAGCGAAGGCACCGCCGTCCGGAACACCCGGCAACGCTCCGCGGTGAGCGCGCTGCTGGGCGAGGTGGAGGGCTTCCACAGCGCGCAGGACCTGCACGCCATGCTCCGCGAGCGCGGCGAGCGGGTGGGGCTGACCACCGTCTACCGCACGCTGCAGGGGCTGGCCGACGCGGGTGAGATCGACGTGATGCGCCCGCCGGGCGGCGAGCACCTCTACCGGCGGTGCAGCGAGGGCCACCACCACCACCTGGTCTGCCGGGTCTGCGGCCGCACGGTCGAGGTCGCGGGGCCGACCGTGGAGGCCTGGGCGGAGCGGGTGGCGGCGCAGCACGGGTACGCCGACGTCAGCCACACCCTGGAGATCTTCGGCACCTGCCCGGCCTGCGCCGGCTGACAATTCCGACCCGTGCCCAGCCGGGGCGGCCGTGGCACGCTGTGCGGCGTGAAAATCTACGCCGATCGCTTCCCGACCGCCGCCCGTCAGTTGCTCACCGACCTGCTCGTCCTCGCCTGGGTGTACGCCGCGATCCGCTTCGCCCTCTGGGTGCACGACCTGGTGGAGAAGCTCGCCGTACCGGGGCAGAAGCTGGAGGGGGCTGGCGGCGGCCTGGCCGACAACCTGGCCGAGGCCGGCGGCAAGGTCGGCCGGGTGCCGCTGGTCGGCGACGAGCTGACCGCCCCGTTCACGAAGGCCGCCGACGCGGCGCGGGCCGTCGCCGAGGCGGGCCGCGACCAGCAGGAGCTGGTCGGTCAGCTCGCGCTGGCGCTCAGCATCGCCGTGCTGGTCTTCCCGCTCGGCCTGGTGCTGTTCGGCTGGCTGCCGCTGCGGCTGCGCTGGATGCGCCGGGCCGCCTCGGCGAAGGCGCTGGCCACCGGCCCCGCCGGCCGGGACCTGCTGGCCCTGCGGGCGCTGGCCGGACAGCCGCTGGGGAAGCTGGCCCGGATCGCCCCGGACGTGGCCGAGGCGTGGCGGCGCGGCGACGACGCCACCGTCGACGCGCTCGCGGCGCTGGAGCTGCGCCGACTCGGCCTGCGCGCGGGCCACTGACCGGCCCGGCCTGCCGGACCTGCCGGAGCGCACCGGCGAACGTGGGGCCTGCCGGGCCCGCCGGAGCGCACCGGCGGGCGTCGGACGGACCGGCGGGCCTGCCGGTCGCACCGGCGCGCGTAGGGTCTGCCCCGCCGCGCCGACGTCCGGCGGGACGTGACGCCGCGTGACTCGCCGCCCCGACGCCGCCGCCCCCTCCACCCCCTTTGCTCTGCACCCACATGCGCAGCACTCACGCAGCGCGACCACACGCCGCTCCCTCGACACGGTCCGCGATCTTGCCGAGTGGCTGCTCAACTCAGGTGTTGCGTGGATGGGTGCAGAGCAAAGGGGGCGACGAGACGTGTCGGGGGCGGCAAGGTCGTGACGCAGGGTCAGGCCGACCGTCGGCCTCGGAGAAGCCACGACCGTGACGCAGGGCGACCGCCACGCGGGCCAGCCCGCGAGCGCCGCCACGACCGTCGCGTCTGCCGCGCCCGCCGTGGTTGTGCGCACCAGAGGAAGAGGATTAGATGGGCGTCGATACGTGTGCCTGGGGTGCCTGCCCTATGCCGGTGCCGGGGCGCCGGGAGGGAGCGACCCATGTCCGTGTCTCGCAGGCGGTCGATCGTCGCAGCCGGCGCCGTCGGCGTGGTGGCGATGCTCGCCGCCACGCTCCTCGGGCTGCCGCCGGCACGGGCGGCGAACGGTGACGGCTCGCCCACGGACCCGAACATCGCGTTCGTCGGCCGCTGGGACAAGAGCAACAGCACCGCGTACGTGCCGAACTGGGCCGGGGCCTACCTGAAGACCGGGTTCACCGGCACCACGGTCAAGCTGCGGCAACGCCGCACCATCGACCTCTACTACAGCATCGACGGGGCCGACTTCACGTACCTGACCAACGTCAGCGGGACCGTCAACCTGACCCCCGCCCCGCTGCGCGCCGGCAACCACACGCTACTGGTGTCGTACCGGGTGGTCGGCGGCTCGTACACCGGGGACGCGGTGTTCCAGGGGCTGACCCTCGACGCGGGCGCGACCACCCTGCCGACCCCGGTGCGGCCCCGGCTGATCGAGTTCGTCGGCGACTCCATCACGCTGGGCACCACGTCGTCGCGGGTGGCGCTGACCGCGTACGGCTGGCTGACCGGCGAGCAGCTCGGCACCGAGCACACCCAGCTCGGCTACGGCGGGGGCTGCCTGGTGGCCACCGCCGACGGCTGCGTCAGCGTGGCCGCGCAGTTCCTCAAGACCGGGTACGCGGCCACCAGCCCGAACTGGGACTTCAGCCGCTACCAGGCCGACGCCGTCGTGATCAACCTGGGCACCAACGATCGCGGCCACGGGGTGAGCGGCGCGGACTTCCAGAGCCAGTACGCCACGTTCATCCGTACCGTGCGGGGGAAGTACCCGCGCGCGGCGATCTTCGCGCTGCGTACCTTCAGCGGCCGGTACGCCGCGGAGACCGCCGCCGCCGCCGCGACGGTGACCGGCGGCGGCGACCGCAACGTGTTCTACGTGGACACCACCGGGTGGCTGCCGGCCGACGGGCTGAGCGACTCGGTGCACCCGAACGACGCCGGCCACCGGGCGATCGCGGCCCGGCTCGCCCCGATCGTCGCCGCGAAGCTGGCCACCACCCCGACGCCCGGCACCACCACCCCACCGGCCACCACCCCGCCCGCCACGACCCCGCCGGCCGGCACGACCGGCTGCTCCGTCGGGTACGCGGTCACCGGCCAGTGGCAGGGCGGCTTCCAGGGCGAGGTCACCGTCCGCAACACCGGGACCGTGCCGGTCGACGGCTGGACGGTGCAGTGGACGTTCGCCGACGGCCAGCGGATCAGCCAGGCGTGGAACGCGAGCTACGCGCAGAGCGGCGGCACCGTGCGGGCGACCAACGCCAGCTGGAACGGCACGATCGCGGCCGGCGCGACGGTGAGCTTCGGCTTCCTGGCCGACACCCCCGGCGCGAACACCCGGCCGACCGCGTTCACCCTCAACGGCGCCGCCTGCGCGCTCTCCTGACCGCTCGCGTCAGCGCAGGTAGGCCGCCAGGCCGATCTGCTGGTCGCGCAGCGCGGTGGCGACCACGCCGGCGATCTGCCGGGCACCCGCCGCCTCGAAGTGCGTGTGGTCGTTGCAGAAGAACGCGCCCACCGCACCCGAGCCGTAGTCGCCGTTGTTCGGGCACAGCCCGAGCCGGTTGTACAGCGTGTAGCTCAGCCGGTGCAGGTCGATGACCGGCACGTTGTTGGCCGCGCCCGCGTCGAACGTCTCGGTGAGGAAGCCCCGGTTGCCGACGGCGGTGCTGCCCGAGCAGGTGATCGCGGCGGCCGGGGTGAGGAAGACCGGGCGCGCGCCGCGCTGCTTGGCCGCGTTGGCCATCACGCCGAGCAGCTGCTTGTACCGCGCGGAGCCGACGTGCCGGTTGCAGTTGGGGTCGCCGTCGTTGATGCCGACCTGGATGAACAGGTAGTCGCCGGCCTTCATCCCGGTGCCGGAGTTCAGCATGGCCTGCCAGCGGGTCGAGTACGTCTCCGGGCTGACCACGCACTCGCCGGCCGAGTTCTTCGTGGTGGTGACGTTCGGGTCGTACAGCCAGGTCTGGATGCTGCGCCCGCCGACCGCGCTGTTCACCACGGTCGCGTTGGCGTTGAGGTACTGGCCGAACTGGTTGCCCCAGCCGACCGGGCAGGCACCGCTGGAGGACGGGTTGGCGACCGTGGAGTCGCCGGCCAGCCAGACGGTGACGGGGGCCTGTGTGGAGGGCGTCGGGGTCGGCGTACGGGACGGGGTGGCCGACGGCGACGACGGGGTGGACGGCGGCGCGCACGGCGTGGCGGTCGGCGCGCCGGTGCACGGCAGCCCGTTGAGCGAGAAGGCCGTCGGCACCGGGTTGGCGGTGGTCCACGCGCCGTTGAAGCCGAAGCTGACGCTGGCGTTGGTGCCGATGGCGCCGTTGTAGCCGGCGTCCCTCGCGCTGACCGCCGACCCGCTCTGGGTGACGGTGGCGTTCCACGCCTGGGTGACCCGCTGCCCGGTGGCGAAGGACCAGGTGAGCGTCCAGCCGGAGACCGGGTCGCCGAGGTTGGTGATGGCGACGTCCGCGCCGAAGCCGCCCTGCCACTCGCTGGTGACCTTGTAGTCGACCCGGCAGCCGGTGGCCGCCGCGGTGGCGGCCCCGGCCGCGACGGCCACCCCGCCCGCCAGGACCGCCAGCGCGATCGCGACCACCCCGGCGGCACGCCGATACGCCGCGCCCCACTTATTGATTGATGACCTTCGATTCATACGCGCATGCTACCCGGCCGGGCCCGCCGCCCGGCCCAGCTCGGCGGCCGACCGCCGGCCGGCCGCCGAGCCGCTCGTCTAGGGTGGGGCGGTGCTCTACTTCCTGATCGTCGTCGCCGTGCTGCTGCTGGCGTACGCCGCCGTGCTGGTGAGCTTCGTCAAGCGGGGCCGCAAGATCCCGCCGCAGGCGTACCTGGTGCTGGCGCTGCTCAACGGGCTCATCCTGGCGGCCGTGCTGGCCTGGGCGATCGCTTCCCGCTGACCGGCCCCCTTGCACTCCGCTGGTCGCGGCAGGTCAGTCGCCCGTCAGCGGCTGCGGGTCGTCATCGTCGTCGTCGATGTCGTCCTCGCCCCAGTTGCGGCGGGCGAACGGCAGGAAGACCCAGAAGGTCAGGAACCACACGGCGGTGACCGCGGTGAGCACGAACGCGATGCCCCGGTCCAGCACGAAGTCGGTGATCAGCAGGACCGCGCTGACCATCGAGACCAGCATGAAGCCGAGCCCGCCGCTGGCCATCCGGTGGGCGAAGCGGACCAGCTCCGGCTTGCGCCCCTGCCGGAACAGCGCCCGGTGGAAGGCCACCGGGGAGATGATCATCGCGGTGGCGGCGGCGGCCGACAGCAGCGCGACGATGTAGACGTCCTTCTGGAAGTCGCTGGTCCTGGTGAAACCGTTGCTGAACGGCAGCGTCAGCAGGAACGCGAAGAGGATCTGCACACCGGTCTGCGCGACCCGCAGCTCCTGGAGCAGGTCGGCGAAGTTGCGCTGCCAGCGCTGCCGCTCGGTTTCCTTGGACACGCGTTACCTCCGGGGGCGACGGTACTGCCGGCGGGTGCGGCCCGCCGGCAGCATCGCCATTGCCCGATCGGATCGACGACGAAACCCATTCACGCCCGCGCCCGCCCGGGACGGCGGGGCGCGGCCGGGCCCGGTCGGAAGCGGTCACGCCCCCCGGCGGATCCGGCCCGCGTACCGGGCCTCCAGGGCGTCGTTGTGCGCGTCGCCGCCGGCGATGTTGGCCGACAGGTAGACCGGGGGCGGCTCCCCTGCCGCGAGCAGCCGGGCCACCACCTCGACGGTGACCTGCTGCGCGAGCAGGGCCGCCGTGATCGAGGAGACCCCGCCGACCGCGCCGCCGCCGGGCAGCGGCAGGGTCGCGTCGCCGTACGGTGCGCCGTTGTCCAGCACCACGTCGGCGAAGTCGGCCAGCTTGCGCCCCGACGGGTGCCGGGACGCCATCCGCGCCGAGTGCTGCGCCGACGTGATGGCGACCAGTCGGTGCCCCCGCCCGGTCACCAGCGCCGCGAACTCCACGACCGCCCCGTTGACCCCGGAGTTGGAGGCCACCACGAACACGTCGGACGGGTGGACCGGGGCCAGCTCGTAGAGGCGGTGGGCCACCGCCGGATCCCGCTCCAGCAGCGGGCCCAGGACGTCGACCGGGGCCCCGCCGCGCAGCACCACGTCGCGCAGCGCGATCCGGTTGGTCGGCACCAGGCCGCCGGCCCGGCCGGCGATCTCCATGGCGAGGGCCTCGGAGTGGCCCGTGCCGAACGCGTGGACCACCCCGTCGGCGCGCAGCGCGTCGGCGATCAGGTCGGCCGCCCGGCCCACCGCCTCCCGCTGGCTGGCCGACACCCGGCCGATCGTCTCCGTCACCACCGCCAGGTAGTCCTCGGCGCTGACCGTCATGCGTCGTCCTCCGTCCCCCGGCTGCCGTCCGGCGTCTCGCCGGTCCCGTCGGTCCTTGTCCGGCCGCCGGCCACCGTTGCCCGGTGGCGGGCCAGCCAGTCCACCGCGAAGTCGACCGCGGCCCGCTGGCGCATCAGCCGCCCCGTCCCGTCGCCGACCGGGCCGACCCGCACCGCGCCGGTCGCCTCCAGCGCCGCCCCGAGCCGGGGGAAGTCGCTCTCGTCGAGCACGATGTCGTCCCACCCCGCCCAGCGCCGGCCGCCGTCCGGGGTGCGCACCGCCGCGCCCTCCCGTCGCGTCGGCGGGGCGGGCTGCCGGTATTCGGCCAGGTGCAGCGACGTGTTCGAGTCGTGGCCGACGCCGAGCAGCAGCACGTCGGCGTCGGCGTCGTAGAGCCGGCCCAGCGGCGAGTCCTCGCCGAGCATGCCGGCCAGCCGGTGCCCGGCCACGATCCGCTCGGCGGCGGGCCCGAGAGCGGCGAAGGAGACCTGCGGGTGGTCGCTGCGCCGGGCACCCGGCCAGCCCCGGACGGTCTCGGCCAGCGCCCCCATGAACCGGCTCGGGGTGACCGCCGGGTCGAAGCCGGGCGTCTCGGCCCGGATCACCGGCCACCACTGCGCCGGCACCGGCGGGTTGGTCCATTCGGCCGGGTCGCTGTTCTCCGGCGTGTGGGTGGGCACCACGACCGTGCCCCGCTCGCCGAGCACGTCGCGCAGCGCGAGCGCCACCGCCTGCGCGCCACCGCAGACGAACCCGAGCGCCTTCAGCCCGGCGTGCACGAGCACCACCGTGCCGGGGCGTACCCCCAGGTCGGTGAGCTGTGCGGCGAGCGAGGCGCGGGTGTGCGGCCGGGCGGCCGGTGCCGGCCTCATCGGGCCGTGGCCGTGCGGGCCAGGATCGCCTCGGCCAGCGGGCCGGGTGCGGCGTCGGGGATCCAGTGCGACACCCCGGCCAGCGTGACCATGCGGTAGTCGCCGGTGACGTGGGCGGCGCAGGCCCCGGCGGCGACCCGGCCGACCGCCGTGTCCCGGTCGCTCCACACGTACGTGGTCGGCACCGACACCGGCCCGACCGCCGCGAGGTCCTTCCCGGACATCGCGCGGTACCAGTTCAGGGCGGCGGTCAGCGCGCCCGGGGCGCGCATCGGGTCGGCGTACCGGGCGACCCGGGCGGCGTCGCCGATGCCGCCGAGCAGCCGGCGCAGGGCGACGGCCCGGAACGCCAGCAGCACCTTCTCGGCCTTGCCGGGCTTGCGGAACAGCGCCATGTACGACGAGCGGGCCTTCTGCTCGGTGTCGGTGGCCAGCGCGTGGGCCATCGCGGCGGGGTGCGGGACCGACACGGCGGTGAGGGTGCGCACCCGGTCGGGGTGGGCGGCGGCCAGCCCCCAGGCGACGATCGCGCCCCAGTCGTGCCCCACCACGTGGGCCGCGTCGACACCCAGCGCGTCGAGCACCGCCGCCGCGTCGGCGACCACCTCGGGAATGCGGTACGCCTCGACCTCCGCCGGCCGGGCGCCGGGCGAGTAGCCGCGCTGGTCGAGCGCGTACGTGCGCAGCCCAGCGGCGTGCAGCGCCGGCGTGACCTCGTCCCACTCGCCGCTGTGCTGGGGGAAACCGTGCAGCAGCAGCACCGGCTCGCCGTCGGCCGGCCCGCCGGCGTGCACCTCGAACGTCAGCCCTCGCGCGTCGATCCGCATGATCGGCAGCCTACCCAGGCCGGGGCCGGTCACTCGTACTGGTTTCTCGGGGCGGGCACCTCCCGCCAGGACTCCACGGCGAGGTAGGGGATCTCGGCGTCGTTGACCGGGTCCCGCCCGACCCGGTCGCTGTAGCGGCCGGTGAGCTCGACCCAGGTGTCGGGCGGCAGGCCCAGGGGCACGTCGCCGGTCATGCCCAGCTTGACGGGGCGGCCGTCGGCGGCGCAGCAGGAGAGCACCATGCGGGCGAGGATCGGCTGCCCGTCGGGGCCGGGCGCGATGAACCCGGTGAGCCGGACCCGCCGATCGCCGATCGACGCGCCCCGCTCGAACAGGGCCCGGGAGGCGTAGTCGAGGACGGTGACCGGGGCCGGGTCGCCCGGCGGCAGCGGCGGGTAGTCCGACTGCTGCTGGCCGGCGAGCGCGGTGCCGGCCTGGCCCACCGCGTACGAGCCGAGGGCCGGCGGGGCGACCAGCAGCAGCCCGAGCACGGGCAGCAGGAGCAGCCAGCCGACGCGCGGCCCGTGGTGGCCGTGCCCGTGCCCGTCGTCGTCGGCCGGGTGCCCGCCCGTCCCGGGCCCGTCGTCGGCCCCGTCGTCGGCCCCGTGGGCGTCGCCGCGCGGCGCGGGGCGCAGGTCGTACCACAGGGTCATGACCGCGGCGGCGACCAGCACGAGCCCGGCGGCGATCAGGAACGGCCGCAGCCCCTCCTTGACGTAGCGCAGGTAGAGGTCGGTGACGCTGGCCCGGACCACCGCGCCGCCGAGCAGCAGCAGGACGACGGCCTGCGCCTGCCGGTTCACAGCAGCACCGCCCCGGCGAGGCCGGCCACCCCGACGGCGACCACGAACGTCGCCGGGGCGAACCGGACCGCGAACCGGCGGCCGAAGACGCCGGCCTGCATCGAGATCAGCTTGAGATCGACCATCGGACCGACCACCAGGAAGACGAGACGGGAGGTGAGGGAGAACTGCGACAGCGACGCCGCGACGAAGGCGTCGGCCTCCGAGCAGATGGACAGCAGCACGGCGAGCACGGCCAGGGCGAGCACCGACAGCACCGGGGAGTCGGCGAGGGTCTGCAGCCAGCGCTCCGGCACCAGCACGTTGATGCTGGCGGCGGCCATCGCGCCGACGACCAGGAAGCCCCCGGCGTGCACGACGTCGTGCCGCACGGCCGCCCAGAAGGCCGCGCCGCGCGACGCCCCGTCCAGCTCGGGCCGGCGCGGCAGCCGGATCCAGTCGGCGCGGCCGAGCCGCAGCCAGAGCCACCCCATGACCATGGCGACGACCAGGCTGGCCACCGCCCGGCCGAGCACCATCTCCGGTGCGCCGGGGAAGGCGACGGCGGTGGCGGCGAGCACGACCGGGTTGACCGCCGGGGCGGCGAGCAGGAACGCCAGGGCCGCCGCCGGGGTGACGCCGCGCCGGATCAGCGACCCGGCGATCGGCACCGAACCGCACTCGCAGCCGGGCAGCACCACGCCGGCGGCGCTGGCCACCGGCACCGCGAGGGCCGGGTGCCGGGGCAGCGCCCGGGCCCAGAACGAGCGCGGCACGAAGACCGCGATCACCGCCGAGAGCAGCACCCCGAAGACGAGGAACGGCACGGCCTGCACCAGCACCGAGACGAAGACCGTCGTCCAGGTCTGCAGCCGGGGCGCGGACAGCGCGTCGGCCAGCGGCGCGCGGAACACGATCAGGAGGACCAGCAGCGCGGCCAGCACCTCGACCGAGCCGATCCGGCCGCCGAGCGACCGTCGCGGCCCGACCGACGCCGCCTCCCCCTCCGGTACGTCCGGCGGGCCTGCTCCGGCCGGCCCCGTCGCCGAGGCCCGCCCGTCGGGGCCGACGGGCGGGGCGGAACTGTCAGTCGTCGACGGCACGGGCGGTCCTCGGGGCGTGAACGGTTCGGCGGCGCGACACTATCGCGCCCAGCGGGCCAGGTCGATGGGCTGCGCCGAAATGGCGGTATCCGGATACCGGAACGATCCGGCGAGGATCACGGTGAGCTGCGGAAAGATCACTTTGCCCGGTGATCTTCCCGGGTGTTAGCGTCGGGGAGACAACTTCACATCCGACAGGGGAGCGCACAGCGCTGAGAGTGCGGGCACCGCCCGCAGACCCTCGAACCTGATCTGGGTAATGCCAGCGCAGGGAGTTCGGTCGACCTCCAGCCGCGTCGACGTCCGGTGCCACCGGGCGCGGCGTGCGTCTTCTCCTGGTTCGTCAAGGACTGGGAGCCACCATGAACCACACCGACAGCAACCGCTGGCGCACGATCGACATCGTGGTCGCCTCGGTGATCGCCGTCGCCTTCGGCGTCATCTTCTGGGCCTGGGGCCTGGTCTGGAGCGCCACCGAGGGGGCGTTCGCGTTCTTCCCGCCCGCGCAGACCCTGCTCTACGGCGTCTGGCTGATGCCGGCCGTGCTCGGCGGCCTGGTGATCCGCAAGCCGGGCGCGGCCCTGTACTGCGAGACCGTCGCCGCCGTCCTGTCCGCCCTGCTGGGCAGCCAGTGGGCCGGCACGGTGATCCCGCAGGGCATGGTCCAGGGCCTCGGCGCGGAGCTGGCGTTCGCCGCGTTCCGCTACCGCTCCTTCCGGCTGCCGACCGCGCTGCTCGCCGGGGCGCTCACCGGCGTCGGCGCCGCCCTGTTCGACTTCTTCGTGTGGAACGCCGAGTACGACCTGACCGGCTACCGCCTCCCGTACGCCCTGCTCACCGTGGTGAGCGCCACGATCATCGCGGGTGCGGGCGCGTGGGCCCTCCTGCGCGCCCTGCTCACCACGGGCGCCCTGGACCGCTTCCCCGCCGCCCGCGCCCGCACCCCGATCTAGCGCGCGGTTCCACATGTCGATATGTCGATCAAGAGGTTTGCGTCAGCCGAGCGCGCTCTCCTGACGCAGACCTCTTGATCACCGACGGCGGGCGGAGGGGGCGGGGAGGCGTGGCGGTACGGGCGCGGGTGGTGGTGCGGGGGTTCGGGTGGCGGCACGCCGGGCGGCGGGCCTGGGCGGTGCGCGGGGTGGACCTGAGCGTCGAGGCCGGCGAGCGGGTGCTGCTGCTGGGGCCCTCCGGGGCCGGCAAGAGCACGCTGCTGGCCGCGCTGGCCGGGCTGCTGTCCGACGACTCGGGCGAGCAGGAGGGCACCGTCGAGGTCGACGGCGTCGACCCCCGCGCCGACCGGGACCGGGTCGGCATCGTCTTCCAGGACCCGGAGAGCCAGCTCGTGATGGCCCGCTGCGGCGACGACGTCGCGTTCGGGCTGGAGAACCGGGGCGTGCCCGCCGGTGAGATCTGGCCCCGGGTGGACGAGGCGCTGCGCCGGGTCGGCTTCCCGTACGACCGGGACCGCCCGACCGCCGCCCTCTCCGGCGGCGAGCAGCAGCGGCTCGCGCTGGCCGGGGCGCTCGCCCCGCGGCCGGGGCTGCTGCTGCTCGACGAGCCGACCGCCAACCTCGACCCGGCCGGGGCGGCGCTGGTCCGCCGGGCCGTGGCCGACGCCGTCACCGCCGACACCGCGCTGGTCCTGGTCGAGCACCGGGTCGCCGAGGCGCTGCCGCTGGTCGACCGGGTGGTGGTGCTGGAGCCGGGCGGCGGCGTCCGCGCCGACGGGCCGCCGGAGGCCGTCTTCGCCGCGCACGGCGACGCGCTCGCCGCCGAGGGGGTCTGGGTGCCCGGCCGGACGGTGCCGCCCCGGCGGGCCACCGCCGCCCCCGGCGCGGCGCTGCTCACCGCCGACGGGGCCGCCCTGCCGCCCCGCCTCGCCCCGACCGACCTGGCGGTACGCGCCGGCGAGGCGCTCGCCGTCCTCGGCCCGAACGGTGCGGGCAAGTCGACCCTGGCGCTGCTGCTCGGCGGCCTGCTGCGGCCCGGGGCGGGGCGGATCGAGGCGACCCGGGAGCTGGCCGGGCGGGACGCCGCCACCGCGCCGCACCGCTGGCGGGCGCCCGCCCTGGCCCGCCGGATCGGGTCGGTCTTCCAGGACCCGGAGCACCAGTTCGTCACCGGCACGGTCTACGACGAGCTGGCCCTCGGGCCGCGCCGCACCGGCCACGGCGAGGCAGCCGTCCGGGCCACCGTGGACGGGCTGCTGGACCGGCTGCGCCTGGCGCGGCTGGCGCGCGCGAACCCGTACACCCTCTCGGGTGGGGAGGCGCGGCGGCTGAGCGTGGCGACGGCCCTGGCCACCGCGCCCCGCCTGCTGGTCTGCGACGAGCCCACCTTCGGCCAGGACCGGCGCACCTGGCTGGAGCTGGTGGACCTGTTCGCCGAGCTGCGTGACGGCGGGCACGGCGTCGTCGCCGTCACCCACGACGCGGACTTCGTGGCGGCCCTGGCCGACCGGCGGCTCACCCTGACCCGCGACCCGGCCGCGGTGGCGGCGTGACCGGCACCGGGCACCGACGGGCGGTGGCGACGTGATCAGCATCTCTCCGGTGGCCGTGCCCGGCGCCCCGCTGGCCCGGCGCAACCCCGTGGCGAAGGTCGCCGCCGCGCTGGTCTTCTCGTTCACCCTGCTCGCCACCCTCGACCCGGTGGCGCCGGCCGTCGCCATCGGCGTCGAGCTGGCCGTGCTGCCCCTGTTCGGCATCCGCTACGGGGTGCTCGCCCGCCGGGCCGCCCCGCTGCTGCTCAGCGCCGCCGGCATCGTGGTGACCCTGGTCCTGTTCGCCGCCGAGCGCACCGGCCGGACCCTGGTCGAGGCGGGGCCGGTGGCGGTCACCAGCGGGGTGCTGCTGACCGCGCTCGGGCTGGCCCTGCGCATGCTCGCGGTGGCGCTGCCCGGCGTGATCGTCTTCGCCACCACCGATCCGACCGACCTGGCCGACGCGCTGGTGCAGAACGCGAAGGCCCCGGCCCGCTTCGCGATCGGCGCGTTGGCGGCGTTCCGGCTGGTGCCGCTGCTCGGCCAGGAGTGGCAGATGATCAGCATGGCCCGGCGGGCGCGCGGGGTGGACGCCGGCCGCAACCCGGTGGCCCGGCTGCGGCTGTTCGTCTCGACGGCGTTCGCGCTGCTGGTCGGCGCGATCCGGCGGGGCACCCGGCTGGCGGTGGCGATGGACGCCCGGGGATTCGACGCGGCCACGCCGCGCACGGTCGCCCGGCGGCAGCGGTTCGGCCCCGCCGACGGGCTGCTGGTCGCCGGTGCGGCGGCGCTGGCCGGGGCGGCGCTGGCGGTCAGCGTCGTCCTGGGCACGTTCCGCCCGCTGATCGGCTGACCAGCAGGTCAGGGCGGCGGCTGCGGGGCGCACGCCACCACACTGTGACACCGCGTCGACCACCGGTCCCGGCGCGGCGGGCGGCGCGATACCGTCGCAGCACTACAGGCGACGCGAGAGGTGGCGGGTACGGATGACGCAACAGGCGACGGCGCAGATCGGCGTGACGGGGCTGGCGGTGATGGGTCGGAACCTGGCCCGCAACCTGGCCCGGAACGGGTTCACGGTGGCGGTGCACAACCGGTCGCCGGAGCGGACCCGCAGCCTGGTCGCCGAGCACGGTGACGAGGGGACGTTCGTGCCGTCCGAGTCCCTGGCGGACTTCGTCGGCTCGCTGGAACGCCCCCGCGCCGTGATCATCATGGTCAAGGCGGGCGCACCGACCGACGCGGTGATCGACGAGCTGGTGCCGCTGCTCGACGAGGGCGACATCATCGTCGACTGCGGCAACGCCCACTTCGCCGACACGCGGCGGCGGGAGGAGGCGCTGCGCGCCAAGGGGCTGCACTTCTCCGGCACCGGCGTGTCCGGCGGCGAGGAGGGCGCGCTGCTCGGGCCGAGCATCATGCCGGGCGGCTCCGCCGAGTCGTACGCGAAGCTCGGCCCGATGTTCGAGAAGATCGCCGCGCAGGTGGACGGCACCTCGTGCTGCCGGCACATCGGCCCCGACGGCGCCGGCCACTTCGTCAAGATGGTCCACAACGGCATCGAGTACGCCGACATGCAGCTCATCGCCGAGGCGTACGACCTGCTGCGGGCGGGGCTGTCGGCGAGCCCGGCGGAGATCGCGGAGATCTTCCGGGAGTGGAACACCGGCGAGCTGGAGTCGTTCCTCATCGAGATCACCGCCGAGGTCCTCGGGCACACCGACGCGGCGACCGGCCGGGCCTTCGTGGACGTGGTGCTCGACCAGGCCGAGCAGAAGGGCACCGGCCGCTGGACGGTGCAGAGCGCGCTCGACCTGGGCATCCCGATCACCGGCATCGCCGAGGCGACGTTCGCCCGGTCGCTGTCCGGGCACGCCGGCCAGCGTGAGGCCGCCCGCCGCGCCTTCGGCGACGCCGGGGAGAAGTGGCAGGTCGAGGACCGCGACACCTTCGTCGAGGACGTGCGGCGCGCGCTGCTGGCCAGCAAGATCGTCGCGTACGCGCAGGGCTTCGACCACATCCGCGCCGGCAGCAGCGAGTACGACTGGGACATCGACCTGGGCGGCACCGCCACGATCTGGCGGGGCGGCTGCATCATCCGGGCCCGCTTCCTGGACCGGATCAAGGAGGCGTACGACGCCGAGCCGGAGCTGCCGTCGCTGCTGGTCGCGCCGTACTTCGCCGAGGCGGTCAGCGCGGGCGTGCCGAGCTGGCGGCGGGTCGTCGTCGACGCGGCGCGGGCCGGGGTGCCGACGCCGGCGTTCTCGTCGTCGCTGGCGTACTTCGACGGCCTGCGCGCCGAGCGGCTGCCCGCCGCGCTGCTGCAGGGGCTGCGGGACAACTTCGGCGCGCACACCTACCGCCGGGTGGACCGGGACGGCTCGTTCCACACCCTGTGGGCCACCGAGGGCCGCTCCGAAGTGGAGGCCTGAGCCGCAACGCGCCGGTGCCGCCCCGAGGCTTCGGGGGCGGCACCGGCGCGGTCGGGTCGGGGAGAACCGGTCGGGTCAGAAGAACCGGCGGCGCTTCGCCTTCTGCGGGCGCATCAGGTCGGCGCCCCTGGTCAGCATCCGGGTCACGCCGGTCGGGCCACGCCGGGCCTCCAGCGTGTGGCTGAGCCGGCGCGCGCCGGCCGCCGCCAGCGGCACGGCGACCGCCATGACCGCCCACTGGGCAATCCGCTTCTGAATCATGTGGGTTCACCTCCGCCGTCGTGGCTGTTGCCGGAGGTGATACCCCACCGGCCGCGCCGGTAAGCGTCCCTGCGGGCCGGTCAGGGCTGCAGGCGGGTCAGGGCTGCGGCCGGTCAGGGCTGCGGCGGGGCGACCGGGTTGGGCAGCGCCCCGCCGAACCGGCGGTCCCGCTGGGCGTACAGCTCGCACGCATACCACAGGTGGCGGCGGTCGAAGTCGGGCCAGAGGGTGTCGAGGAACACCAGCTCCGCGTACGCGGTCTGCCAGAGCAGGAAGTTGGAGATCCGCTCCTCGCCGGACGGGCGGAGGAAGAGGTCCACGTCGGGGACCTCCGGGTGGTAGAGGTATTTCGCCACGGTCTTCTCGGTGACCTTGCCCGGGTCGAGCCGGCCCGCCGCCACGTCGCGGGCGATCGCGGCGGCGGCGTCGGCGATCTCGGCCTGCCCGCCGTAGTTGACGCAGAACTGCAGCGTCAGCGTCGAGTTGCCCCGCGACATCTCCTCGGCCGTCTGCAACTCGGAGATGACGCTCTTCCACAGCCGGCCGGCGCGGCCCGACCAGACGACCCGCACGCCCAGGTCGACGAGCTGGTCGCGGCGGCGACGGATGACGTCCCGGTTGAAGCCCATCAGGAACCGGACCTCGTCCGGGGAGCGCCGCCAGTTCTCCGTGGAGAACGCGTACGCCGACAGGTAGGGGATGCCCAGCTCGATCGCGCCCTCGATGGTGTCGAAGAGGCTGTGCTCGCCCTGCTCGTGGCCCTTGGTGCGGGGCAGCCCCCGCTCCTTGGCCCACCGGCCGTTGCCGTCCATGACGATCGCGACGTGCTTCGGCAGCGCGTCGGCCGGCAGCGCCGGGGGCCGGGCGCCCGACGGGTGCGGAGTCGGCGGCACCGGCTCACGCCGGCCGGCCCTCAACGATCGGATCACTCGGTCTTCCCCCTGTCCACGGCGGCGGCACCGCCGGCCGTCGGGCCACCCCGGTCGACCAGCGGCAGCGAGCGTAGCGCGCGCTCCAGGTGCCACTGCAGGTGCGCCGCGACCAGGCCGCTGCACTCCCGGCGTACGCCGGTCTCGGTGGCGTCGGCGAGCACCCAGTCGCCGGTGGTGAGCGCGGACATCAGGTCGACGGTCGCCGGGGTGGGGTGGGCCGCGCCGGGGGGCCGGCAGTCCGGGCAGACCGCGCCGCCGGCCGGCACGGAGAACGCCCGGTGCCGCCCCGGGGTGCCGCAGACGGCGCAGGCCGTCAGCGCGGGCGCCCAGCCCGCCAGGGCCATCCCCCGCAGCAGGTACGCGTCGAGCACCAGCGTGGTGGCGTGCTCGCCCCGGGCGAGCGACTTGAGCGCGCCGAGGGTGAGCTGGAACAGCCGCAGCGACGGCTCCCGCTCGACCGGGGTGAGCCGCTCGGCGGTCTCGGCGATCGCGCTGGCCGCCGTGTAGCGCGGATAGTCGCCGAGGAACCGCTTGCCGTACAGGTCGATCCCCTCGACCTGGCTGACGCTGTGCAGCGAGCTGCCGGTGTTGCCCTTCGGGTCGCCGGCGAGCTGCACGTCGACGTGGCCGAACGGCTCCAGCCGGGCGCCGAACTTGCTGGTGGTGCGGCGGACCCCCCGGGCCACCGCGCGCAGCCGCCCGTGCCGGCGGGTCAGCAGGGTGATGATCCGGTCGGACTCGCCGAGCTTCTGCACGCGCAGGACCACCGCGTCGTCGCGGTAGAGCTGTCGGCGGTACCCGGCCATCCGATCATTCTCCCCCGGCCCACGGAATCAGGGTCGAATCGGGGTGCCCGGCGGGTGATCCCCGATGCGCGGCGGGCCGGACCGGCCGTAGCGTGCCGGCCATGGCCTCGCACCCGACCGCCCACGCCACCCGCCCCGCCCGCGCCACCTGCGGCGTCCCCGCCCGCGCCGTCGCGGTCGGGGCCGTCGCCGCCCTGATCCTCCTCGCCGGGTGCGACAACCTGTCGCTGCGCCGGCTGGACTTCGACGACGTCGAGTCGACGCGGATCGCCCGGGTCACCGTGCTACCCGGCTCGGGCGACGTGACGGTCGTCGGCGGCGGCCCCGCCGGCCAGGTACGGATCAAGCGGGTGCTGCGCTACCACGGCGACCAGCCCGAGGCCCGGTACGAGATCCGGGGCGACGAGCTGGTGCTCGACACCGACTGCGGCTCCCGCTGCACGATCTCCTACGAGGTGAACGCCCCGGAGGGCGTCGCCGTGAGCGGCGCGACCGGGTCGGGCAACGTGACGCTGAGCCGGGTCGGCGAGGTGGACTTCCGGCTCGACTCGGGAAACCTGGAGATCACCCGGGCGACCGGGGCGGTCCGCGCCGAGGCCAGCTCCGGCAACGTCGAGGTCGACGACGTACGCGGCCCGGCGACCCTGCGCACCTCGTCGGGCGACGTCACGGGCAGCCGCCTGGGCGGCCAGGTGGACGCCGAGGCCGAATCCGGCGACGTCACCGTCGAGCTGGCCGTCCCGGCCTCGGTGCGGGCGCACGCCGCCAGCGGCGACGTGCAGCTCGTCGTGCCCGCCGGCCGGTACCGGGTGCGCTCGGACGTCGACTCCGACGACGCCGAGCTGGGCATCGTCGACGACCCGGGAGCATCCCTGCTGCTCGACGTGGCCGCCGACAGCGGCAACCTGACGGTCACCGCGCGCTGAGCTTGAGGGTGTACTCCTCGGGGGCGCGGGGCGCGGGCAGCACCGCCCGGTCGTAGCCGGCCGGGGCGGGACTGACGGGCACAGGGCGGGCGCCGGCCGGCACGGGGCGGCCGGCGTCGGCCCCGACCGCCGGCACGGGGCGGCCGGGGGCGGCCCCTCGGGCCGGCACGGGGCGAACGCCACCGGGGAACAGCTCCGGGGGCCGGCGGGCGGCGACGTCCTCGACCCAGCCGACCGCCGCGGTGACCGCGCCGACCAGCGCGAAGACCAGCACCACCCGGATCGCGAGGCCCACCGGGTCCTGACGGGACCAGCCGACCACGTCGACCAGCGGGGTGAGCGCCACCACGAACGGCATGTGCCACAGGTAGACGGTGAGCGCCCGCCGGTTCAGCACCGTCACCGCCCGGCCCGCCACGGCGGACCGGTCCACCCAGGCCGCCGACGCCGGGGCCCGGCCGATCGCCACGAGGATGAACGCGGCCGACCACAACGCGTTGCCCAGCGGGATGTCGTTGAGGTCGTACCCGCGCGGCCCGGGGTGGGTGGCGATCCAGGCCGCCCCGGCGACGCCGAGGGCCAGCGCCGCCGGGACCAGCACCCGATTGGCCGTACGCCGCAGCAGGCCGTCGTGGTGGGCGAAGCCGAGCAGCCACGCGCCGAAGTAGAGGCCGAACTCCCGCAGCACGGTGGGCGCGGCGGGGAGCAGTCCGAACTCGATGGCGGCCAGCAACGCGTACGGGGCGAGCAGGGTGGGCCACGGGGCCCGCCGGAACAGCCACAGCGCGACGGGCGAGGCGAACACGAACCACAGGTAGTCGCGCAGATACCAGATCACGCTGAGCGCCAGCGCCCCCCAGTAGTTGGCCGGCGGGTCGGCGACCGGGAACGCCCACAGCAGCACCTTCGGTGTCAACGGCAGCCCGGTGAGCAGCATCGCGGGGACGAAGATCGCGGCCAGCACCCACAGCGAGGGCAACAGGCGGCGCAGCCGCCGGCGTACCGCCGACGGTCCGGACCGGTCCAGCGACGCCGCCATCAGCGAACCGGCGAGCGCGAACATCACCGACATGGCCGGGAAGACCAGGGTCAGCGTGGCCCATCCGGTCACGTGATAGACGACGACACGGACGATCGCCAGGGCACGGAGCAGGTCCAGGTACCGGTTTCGCATCAGCCGGCTTCCGGTCGGGGGCAGGGGGAGCTGTCGATCCCTACCCTCCGACCCCCCACCGCAAAACGCCCAGCAAGCCGCCTAGAAAGTGAGAAACGCCATCCTTCTGCCCAGAACCGGAACACCCGCCTCGGGCCGGGGTGGGTGGGTGGGTGGGGGTTAGAAGCCCAGTTTGCGGAGTTGTTTGGGGTCGCGTTGCCAGTCCTTGGCCACGCGGACGTGCAGGTCCAGGTAGACGCGGGTGCCGAGCAGCTCCTCGATCTGCCGGCGCGCGGTGGTGCCGACCTCCTTGAGCCGGCTGGCCCGGTGGCCGATCACGATCGCCTTCTGGCTGGGTCGCTCGACGTACACGTCGGCGTAGATCTTCATGAGGTTGCCCTCGGGGATCATCTCCTCCACCACCACGGCGATGGAGTGCGGCAGCTCGTCGCGGACCCCCTCCAGGGCCGCCTCCCGGATCAGCTCGGCGACCAGCACCTGCTCCGGGTCGTCGGTGAGCATGTCGTCCGGGTAGAGCTGCGGCGACTCGGGCAGGTAACCGGTCATCACGTCGACCAGCGTGTCGAGCTGGTGCCCGGAGACCGCGCTGACCGGCACCACGGCGGCGAACTCGCCCAGCTCGCTGACCGCGAGCAACTGCTCGGCAAGCCGCTTCTTGTCCACCAGGTCGGTCTTGGTCACCACCGCCAGCACGGTGGCCTTCAGCTCGGCCAGCTCCCCGGTGATGAACCGGTCGCCCCGGCCGACCGGCTCGTCGGCCGGGATGCACAGGCCGATCACGTCGACCTCGCTCCAGGTGGAGCGGACCAGGTCGTTGAGCCGCTCGCCGAGCAGCGTGCGGGGGCGGTGCAGCCCGGGGGTGTCGACCAGGACGAGCTGCGACTCCGGCCGGTGCAGCACGGCCCGGATGACGTGCCGGGTGGTCTGCGGCTTGTTCGAGGTGATCGCGATCTTCGTGCCGACGATGGCGTTGGTCAGCGTCGACTTGCCGGCGTTCGGCCGGCCCACGAAGCAGGCGAACCCCGCCCGGTACGGGCGCGCTCCCCCGCCGCCGACGTCGCCCGCCCGGCCACCCCGCACGTCGCTCACTCGACCACCGTGCCGAGGACGGTGCCGTCCGGCGCGGCCACGTGGATCGGCGCGTCGGCGGCGAGGTCACGGACGGCGGCGTGCCCCGCCCCGTCCAGGGTCGACGCCTCCGTCACCACGACGGCGGCCTCCAGCCGGGTCGCCCCGGCCGCCACGGCGGAGGCCACCGCGAGCTGGAGGGCGGTGAGGGTCAGCGAGGGCAGCGACACGCTCGCCGCCGCGTACGTCCGGCCGTCCTGGTCGCGTACCGCGGCTCCCTCCACGGCGCCCACCCGGCCCCGGGCCCCCCGGGCGAGGATGACCAGCTTGCCGTCCTCGGCGCTCAGCTCGACCGGCGCGGACGGGGTGGGCAGGGCGGCGGGCGCGGCGGGTGACTCAGGCATCGGCGGGTTGCCTCTCCTCGGCTCGGTTCTGGGTGCCCCGGGCCTCGGCGGGCTCGCCGCGCCCGGGGGTGGTGTCGGGGTGGTCGGTCGGCTCGACCCGGCTCACCAGCACGGTGTCGATCCGGTTGCGCCGGCCCGTGGTGCCCTCGGCGACCAGGCGCAGCCCGGCCACCTCGGCCTCCGCGCCGGGGATCGGGACCCGGCCCAGGGCCTGGGCGAGCAGACCGCCGACCGTCTCGACCTCGTCGGCGGGCAGCTCGACGTCGAACAGCTCGCCGAGGGTCTCGACGGGCAGCCGGGCGGTGACCCGCACCGCGCCGTCCGCCAGCCGTTCGACCGGCGGGCGTTCGACATCGTACTCGTCGGTGATCTCGCCGACGATCTCCTCCAGGATGTCCTCGATCGTGACGAGGCCGCCGGTGCCGCCGTACTCGTCGACGACGATGACCAGGTGGTTGCGCGCGGCCTGCATCTCCGACAGCAGGTCGTCGACCGGCTTCGACTCCGGGACGAACGTCGCCGGGCGCATCAGCTCCGACACCGGCAGCAGGGAAGCCGCCGGGTCGCCGCCCTGGGTGCGGCGGATCAGGTCCTTCAGGTAGAGCACGCCGAGCACGTCGTCGACGCTCTCCCCGATCACCGGGATGCGGGAGAAGCCGGAGCGCAGGAACAGGGCGAGGGCCTGGGAGAGGGTCTTGCTCTCCTCGATCCACACCATCTCGGTGCGCGGCACCATCACCTCGCGGGCGATGGTGTCACCGAGCGCGAACACCGAGTGGATCATCTGCCGCTCGCCGTGCTCGACGACGCCCCGCTGCTCGGCCAGGTCGACCAGCTCGCGCAGCTCCACCTGGGTGGCGAACGGCCCCTCCCGGAAGCCGCGCCCCGGGGTGACCGCGTTGCCGATCAGGATCAGCAGCGACGCCAGCGGGTTGAGCGCCCGGCCCAGCCAGCGCACCAGCGGCGCGACGGCCCGGCCGACCGCGTACGCGTGCTGCCGGCCGAGGGTACGCGGGCCGACCCCGACCACCACGAAGCTGATCACGGTCATCGCGCCGGCGGTGACCAGCGCCGCCCGCCAGCCCGCGCCGAACGTGTCGACCGCCACCAGCGCGACCAGCGTGGTGGCGGTCAGCTCGGCCAGCAGCCGCAGAAGCAGCAGCAGGTTGAGGTGGCGGACGACGTCGCCGGCGACGGCCTGGAGCGTGCGCGCGCCCCGGGCCCCGTCGCGGGCCAGCTCGGCCGCCCGGGCCGGTGACACGGCGGCCAGCGCCGCCTCGGTCATCGCGATCAGGCCGGCGAGCACCACCAGCCCGGCCGCGAAGACGAGCAGCTGCAGGTCGGGCAGGCCCGCCGCCGCGCCGGCAGCCGACACCTGTGCGGGCATCACGCGGACCGGGTCGACCGCCAGCTGGCCAGCAGCCGGGCCTGGAGCTCGAACATCTCCCGCTCCTCCTCCGGCTCGGCGTGGTCGTAGCCGAGCAGGTGCAGCACCCCGTGCACGGTGAGCAGGTGCAGCTCGTCGGCCGAGGAGTGGCCGGCCGTCGCGGCCTGCTTGGCCGCCACCTCCGGGCAGAGCACGATGTCGCCCAGCAGCGCCGGCTCCCCGCCGGCCGAGCTGGACTCGCCCGGCCCGTGGTCGACGCTGCCCTCGTCCATGGGGAAGGCGAGCACGTCGGTCGGGCCGTCGCCGCCCATCCAGCGGTGGTTCAGCTCGGTCATGTAGTCGATGTCGACCAGCAGCACGGACAGCTCGGCGAGGGGGTTGACCCCCATCTCGTCGAGGGCGTGCCGGGCGACGGCGAGCACGGCGTCGGTGTCGACGTCGACACCGGACTCGTTGGCGATCTCGATGGACAACTGGGTTCCCTAGGTCTGTCGGCGCCGACCGGCCCGGCCGCCCTGGGCGGTGCGCCCCGGCACGGCGTGCACGCCCTGCGCCTGCTGGTTCTCCCGCTCGGCGTCCCAGCGGGCGTACGCGTCGACGATCTCCCCGACCAGCCGGTGGCGCACCACGTCGGAGCTGGACAACTGCGCGAAGTGCACGTCTTCCACGTTCTCCAGGATCTCCCGGACCACCCGCAGGCCGCTGGTCGTCCCGCCGGGAAGGTCCACCTGGGTGACGTCGCCGGTGACCACGATCTTGGAACCGAAGCCGAGCCGGGTGAGGAACATCTTCATCTGCTCGGGCGTGGTGTTCTGCGCCTCGTCGAGGATGATGAACGCGTCGTTGAGGGTGTTGTGCGTGACCAGGAAGTCGTCGGTCACGTACAGCGAGTCCTCCGCCGCGACCTGGATGCACATCGTCTCCTGCACCCCGGCAGGGATGATCGAGTCGATGAACCGCATCGGCCGGCCACCGCCGTGCTCGTCGTACAGCGCACGCTTGCGCGACAGGCGGAACGGCGCGACACCGGCAGGAAGCCTGATCTCCACGACGTAGGCGTCGGCGCGGTAGTGGACCGGGCGGCCCTTGGCCAGGCCGGGCTTACGCCCCTCGGCCTCCCGGACCCGCCAGGTGGCCACCCCACCGAGCGACTGGGCCAGGTAGACCACGTCGTCCCGCAGCCGCGGCGACGTCGTCGAGTATTGCACCCGGCAGGTGCGCCCCGCCTGGACGACCGGCCCGCCGTCGGTGTCCAGCAGCCCCTGGAGCACGGCCAGCCGGACGTCGAGGCTGTTGTTCCTGTAGACCTCGGGCACGAACTTGGTGCCCGAGGTCGCCCCGGCCAGGCCCAGTTCGCGCAGCACGGCCGTCACCGGGTTGGCGACGATGACCCCACCCCGGTGACCGTCGACGTGCCGGAGCACGTAGTCGTACTCGCTCTTGCGAACGAGGGCGATGCCGGGCAGCGCCTCGTCGAGCGCGGCGGCCAGCTCCGGGTCCGCCGTGGAGAAGGCCGGCGTCGCCCGGGAGGAGAAGGCACCGTCGCCGAGGAGCAGCCCGAGCGCGTACGGGTCGAGCGGAACGTCCTGCGGCGCCAACTGCACGGGCGCGACGACCGGCAGCTCGTACCGGCGGGTGTGGCCCCGCCACTCCTTGCCGATCATCTCTTGGGTTTCGAGGGTGCGCCGACGCCCGCGCCGCTTGTCGTCGGGCGTGGCGACGGTCCAGAGGTGCTCGCCGCAGGCGACGGTGGACGCGCCGTCCTGGGTGGTGACCCGGTAGACCTGCTTCGGCCCCTGCGGGTAGACGCCGATCACCGGCGTGGGCGTGCCGTTCGAGCCGATGACCAGGTCACCGACCCGCAGCGACCCGAACGGCCGGAACCCCTCGGGGGTCAGGACCCGCGCGTCGTACGGCTGCGCCCGCCCCCTCATGTATGCCAGGGGCGCGACCTCGATCGTCCCGGCCGCCATCAGCTTCGGGATCGTCTCCGGGTCGAGCATGTCGTGCAGCGCGTCGTAGAGCGGGCGCAGGTAGGGGTCGATCTTCTCGTTGAGCGTGCCGGGCAGGAAGCCCAGCCGCTCCCCCGCCTCGACCGCCGGCCGGGTCAGGATGATCCGGTTGACCTGCTTGGCCTGGAGGGCCTGGACGGCCTTCGCCATCGCCAGGTAGGTCTTGCCGGTGCCGGCGGGGCCGATGCCGAAGACGATGGTGTGCGCGTCGATCGCGTCGACGTACTTCTTCTGCCCGAGCGTCTTGGGGCGGATGGTGCGCCCGCGCCGGGAGAGGATGTTGAGCGTCAGGACCTCGGCGGGCCGCTCGGTGCCGCCCTGCTCCAGCATCCCGACGGTGCGCCGCACGGCGTCAGTGGTCAGGGTCTCGCCTTTCTCGATCAGTTCGAGCAGCTCGCTGAAGAGGCGCTCGGCGATGGCGTTGTCCGCCGGAGCACCGGTGATGGTGATCTCGTTGCCGCGGACGTGCACGTCGCTGTCGACCGAACGCTCGACGAGTCGCAGGATCTCGTCGCCCGCGCCCAGCAGGTTGACCATGATCTTCGAGTCGGGGACGGTGATCCTGGTCTGCACCCGGGGCGGGCCGGGAGGTGGGGTGCCGGTCATGGGTCGGGCCGAGGGGCCCTGCGCACCTGCTCTCGATCTCGGCGCCGGGCCCTGCTGGCGCGGCGATCGGACGTTACCTCCATCGTAACGTTTCCCGCGCGGCGGCACCTCGCCCATTTCCCCGGGCCGCCGGGCTGCCGGCCCGGCCGGGCGTCAGCGCCGGAAGTCGTACCCGTCGAAGGTCTCCTGGCCCCGGGTGAAGCGGTACGTCGCCCAGTGCAGCCGGACCACCGCCCCGGTCGCGTCCCGGGTCAACCGCAGCAGCTCGCCGGCCTCCCGCCCGGAGACGGTGCGGAACACGTCCGGCCGGTCCGGCAGCGGGGCGAAGACCGCCGGGGGCTTGCCCGCCGGGTCGCCCGCGCTGCGGGCCTGCAGGGTGCCGTCGTGCCAGCTGAAGACGGACGCGAAGCCCTCGCCCCACCACGGGCCCAGCATCCCGCGCAGGTGCTCCGGGGCCGGCGGGCCCGGCCGCCACGGCTCGACCTCGGCCGGGTCGTGCTCGACGGCGGCGGCGAGCAGCCGGTGCGGCAGCTCCATGACCTGCACGCCGGTCCCGGACGAGCCGAGCACCGCCGCGCCCATCGCCCCGGGGGTGCCGTCGCCGCCCCGGCGGCCGTAGACGGCGGCGAGGAAGCCGGGCATCGCCCCGTCGTGGCCGACGTGCACGACCCGGTCGCCCTGCGGCAGCAGGATCAGCCCCAGCCCGAAGCCGGCCCCCCAGGTCGTCTCGTCGGTGACGGTCAGCGGCCAGCGCATCTCGTCGAGCGTCGCCGGGGCGAGCACCGCGCCGGTGGGGTCGAGCGCCGCCGGGTCGGCCAGGAACGCCGCCCAGCGGGCCATGTCGGTGGCGGTGCTCCACAGCTGCCCGGCCGGGCCGACCGCGGCGAAGTCGGTGGGCGGCTCGGGGTGCGCCTCGTCGGAGTACGCGTCGACGAGGAACCCGGTGGCCGCCGCCGGGCCCGGCCGGTCGGTGGTGGCGGTCAGGCCGAGCGGGGTGAGCACCCGGTCGGTGAGCACCTCGGCCCAGGTGCCGCCGCGCAGCCGGGCGACGAGCTGGCCGAGCACGGCCATGCCGAGGTTGGAGTAGTGGAAGCGGCGGGCCGGCGGCAGCACCCGCTCGGCGCGGGCCAGGTCGGCCAGCAGCTCGTCCGCCCCGGGGGCGAGCAGGGTGTCCCAGACGTCGCCGTGCGGCTCCCGTTGCAGGCCGGAGGTGTGCGACAGCAACCGGCGCACGGTCAGCTCGCCGTGTGCGGGCACGTCGAGGTGCGCGCCGACGGGGTCGTCGAGGTCGAGCAGGCCGGCGTCGCGGCACTGCATGACCAGCACGGCGGTGAACGTCTTGGTGACCGAGCCGATCCGGAACAGCGTCTGCGGGCCGAGCGCCGTGTCGTTGCCGGTGCCGCCGGCCTCGCAGGTCCAGAGCGGGCGGTCCGCCCGGTGCAGGGCCGCCGCGACCGCCGGCACCCGCCCCTCGGCCTGGACCCGCCGCACCATCCGCCCGAGCCGCTCGTCGATTCCACTCACGCCCGCAGTGTAAGGAGGGGCCCCTTGTTAACGCATTCCGTATAGGAAGGGCCCCTTCCTAACACCGCGGCGCGGGACGCGCCCGCGACGGACGCGCCCGCCGCCCCCTCAGCGGCAGAGCATCGGGCCCAGCGGCGCGCCGCCGAGCACGTGCGCGTGCACGTGGAAGACCTCCTGGCCGCCGTACGCCCCGGTGTTGAACATCAGCCGGAAACCGTCGCCGAGCAGCCCCTCGTCCTCGGCCACGGCGGCGGCCGTGGCGAGCAGCTCGCCGGCGAGCGCCGGGTCGCCCTGGCCGAGGGTCGCCACGTCGGCGTAGTGCTCCTTGGGGATGACCAGCACGTGCACCGGGGCCTTCGGGTCGATGTCGCGGAAGGCGAGGGTGGTGTCGGTCTCCCGGACGACGGTGGCCGGGATCTCCCCGGCGACGATGCGGCAGAACAGGCAGTCGGATCCCATCGGGGCATGGTAAGTGGTGCCGGACGGCTGGGGCATGATGGCCGCGTGACTTCACGGGCGGTGCTGGTGACGGGGGCCTCGCGGGGCATCGGGCGCGCGGTGGCGGCGCGGTTCGCGGCGGGCGGGGACCGGGTGGCGATCCACCACCGGGGCTCCGGGGAGCTGGCCGAGCGGCTGCGCGCGGAGCTGCCGGGCGACGGCCACGTCGTGGTCCGCGCGGACCTGGCCGACCCCGAGGCGGTACGGGTGATGGTCGACGACGCGGCGGCCCGCCTCGGCGGGCTGGACGTGCTGGTCAACAACGCCGGGGTGTACGGCGAGCGGAACGCCCCGCACCCGGTCTTCGGCGCGTCCTACGCCGACTGGCAGCGGCGCTGGCGGCAGCTGCTGGAGACCAACCTGACCGGGGCGGCCAACGTGGCCTGGTGCGCGGCCCAGCACATGCGCGGGCGGGGCGGGCGGATCGTGAACGTCTCGTCGCGGGGCGCGTTCCGGGGCGAGCCGGAGCAGCCGGCGTACGGGGCGAGCAAGGCGGGGCTCAACGCGCTCGGCCAGTCCCTCGCGGTGGCCCTGGCCCCGTACGGCATCGCGGTCGCGACGGTGGCCCCCGGCTTCGTGGAGACCGACATGACCACGGAGCACCTGGCCGGCGCGGGCGGCGCGGCGATCCGGGCGCAGAGCCCGTTCGGCCGGGTGGCCCGCCCGGAGGAGATCGCGGCGGCGGTCCACTGGCTGGCGTCGGCGGAGGCGGAGTGGGCCTCCGGCACGATCGTCGACCTCAACGGCGCGTCCTACCTGCGCACCTGACCGGGGCGGGGGTCCGCCAGCGGGACAGGCAGGTCATCGACAGGACGGGCGGGTCACCAGCGGGACAGGCGGGTGGCCAGGACGCAGAGGGCGGCGACGCCCGCCGTGGAGGTGCGCAGCACGTGCGGGCCGAGGCGCACCGGGCGGGCGCCGGCCTGGGTGAACGCGGTCCCCTCCGCGTCGGTGATGCCGCCCTCCGGGCCGACGACCAGCACGATCTCGCCCGTGGCGGGCAGCGCGGCGGCGGTCAGCGGCTCCTGCGCCTCCTCGTGCAGGACGAACGCGGCGGCGGCCCCGGCGATCCGGCGGGCCACCGTGGCCGTGGACTCGTCGGGGGCGCCGGCCACCACCGGCAGCCACGCCCGGCGGGCCTGCTTCGCCGCCTCCCGGGCCGTCGCCGCCCACTTCTCCCGGGCCCGTACGCCCCGGTCGCCGCGCCACTGCGCCACCGAGCGGGCCGCCGCCCAGGGCACGATCTCGTCGACGCCGACCTCGGTCATCGCCTGCACGGCCAGCTCGCCCCGGTCGCCCTTGGCGATGCCCTGCACCACGACGAGCCGGGGGACGGGCGCGTCGACGTGCCCCCGGGAGGTGACCCGCAGGTCGAGGGCGCCCCTGCCGACGGCGGTGACCACGGCGGCGGCGGTGCCGCCCCGGCCGTCGGCCAGCAGCAGCTCCTCGCCGGCGCGCAGCCGCTGGACGGTGGCCGCGTGGTGCCCCTCCGGGCCGCCGAGGGTCAGCGCGTCGCCGGTGGGCAGCGCGTCGACCAGGAACAGCGGCGCCGACACCTCAGGCGTGCCCGTTGAAGGCGTCGCGCATCCGGGAGAAGAAGCCGCCCTGCTTGCTCAGCTCGGCGACCTCCTCGCCCCGGGTCTTGGCGAAGTCGCGCAGCATCTTTTCCTGGTCGGGGTCGAGCTTGGTCGGGGTGCGCACGTCGAGGTGGACGTAGAGGTCGCCCCGGCCGGTGCCGCGCAGGTGCGGCACGCCCCGGGCACGCAGCCGCAGGGTGCTGCCCGGCTGGGTGCCGGCCTTGACGTCGACCGTCTCCTCGCTGTCGAGGGTCTTGATGGTCAGCCGGGTGCCGAGCGCGGCGGCCGTCATCGGGACGGTGACCCGGCAGTGCAGGTCGTCGCCCTTGCGGGAGTAGACGTCGTGCGGGCGCTCGTGGATCTCGACGTAGAGGTCGCCGGCGGTGCCGCCTCCCGGGCCGACCTCGCCCTGCTGGGCGAGCCGGATGCGCATGCCGTCCTCGACCCCGGCGGGGATCTTGACGGTGAGCGAGCGGCGGGTGCGCACCCGCCCGTCGCCGGTGCAGGTCGGGCAGGGGTGCGGGATGGTGGTGCCGTAGCCCTGGCAGACCGTGCACGGCCGGGCGGAGACCACCTGGCCGAGGAAGGTGCGCTGCACCGACTGGACCTCGCCCCGGCCGCCGCACGCCTCGCAGGTGGCCAGGTGGGTGCCGGCCGCCGTGCCCGCCCCGGAGCAGGTGGTGCAGAGCACCGCCGTGTCGACGGTGATGGGGGCCTCGACGCCGAACGCCGTCTCGTGCAGGTCCAGCTCCAGGCGCAGGATCGCGTCCGCGCCGGGCCGGGTGCGCGGGCGCGGGCCCCGGGAGCCGCCGGCCGCGCCGCCGAAGAAGGCGTCCATGATGTCCTGGAAGCCGACGAACGGGCCGGCCCCGCCGGGTCCGCCCGGGCCGCCCATGCCCCCGCCGCCGGGGGCGAGGGGGTCGCCGCCGAGGTCGACGATCTGCCGTTTCCGGTCGTCCGAGAGGACCTCGTACGCGGCGTTGATGTCCTTGAACTTCTCCTGTGCCTCCGGGTCCGGATTGACGTCCGGGTGGAACTGCCGCGCCAGCTTGCGGTAGGCGCGCTTGATCTCGTCGTCGGAGGCCTCCCGGCTCACGCCGAGGATGCCGTAGTAGTCCCTGGCCACTGCGTCCCGTGTCCTCATGTTCTTGTCGCGTTGCGCCGGTCGTCGGCCGGAGCCGGCCGTCGGCCCTGACTGGTCAGTTCTGGGCCAGCAGCTCGCCCACGTAGCGTGCCACGGCCCGCACCGTGGCGATGGTGCCGGGGTAGTCCATCCGGGTGGGGCCGACCACGCCCAGTCCGCCGAGCGCGGTCGCCCCCGGGCCGTAGCCGGTGCTCACCACCGAGGCGGCCCGCAGGTTGTCGATCTCGTTCTCGTCGCCGATCAGCACGCGGGTGGTGGTCGACTCGGCCTCGCCGATGAGCTTGAGCATCACCACCTCCTCCTCCAGCGCCTCCAGGATGGGCCGCAGGGACCCCTGGAAGTCGAGCAGGCCGCCCCGGGTCAGGTTGGCGGTGCCGGCCAGCGCGATGCGCTCCTCGTGCCGCTCGACCAGCGTCTCCAGCAGCACGGTGGAGAGCGTGGTCATGGTGCCGCGCAGGTGCGGGCTCGACTCCTCGACCAGCGCCTGCACCAGCGGCGGGGTCTCCGACAGCCGGCTGCCGACGAGCTTCTCGTTGACCAGCCGGCGCAGGTCGGTGACGTCGTCGGCGCTCACCGGCGCGGGCAGCTCGACCAGCCGCTGCTCGACCCGGCCGGTGTCGGCGATCATCACCAGCATCAGCCGGGTGGTGGAGATCGGCACCAGCTCCAGGTGCCGCACCGAGGAGCGGGCCAGCGAGGGATATTGCACCACGGCGACCTGCCGGGTGAGCTGCGCCAGCAGCCGCACCGTGCGGTGCACCACGTCGTCGAGGTCGACCGCGCCGACCAGGAAGCGCTCGATCGCCCGGCGCTCGGCCGGGCTGAGCGGCTTGACGCGGGACAGCCGGTCGACGAAGAGGCGGTAGCCCCGGTCGGTGGGGACCCGGCCGGCGCTGGTGTGCGGCTGCCGGATGTAGCCCTCCTCCTCCAGCACCGCCATGTCGTTGCGCACCGTCGCGGGGGAGACGCCGAGCTGGTGCCGCTCGACCAGCGCCTTGCTGCCGACCGGCTCCTGGGTGGCGACGTAGTCCTCGACGATCGCGCGGAGCACGGCGAGCTTGCGGTCGTCCAGACCCACCCTGCCACCTCCTGTCGCATGTCGGGCCCGGCGGCGCGGCGGCACCGCAGGTCGGCGCTCCGCCGGTGCGTCGACGCCTGGCACTCGACTGTAACGAGTGCCAGTCTACGTCGGCTGCCCCGTGCTGGGTAAGATCAACGACGGACCGCGGGTGCGGCGACCGCCGCGCGGGAGGCCGGCCGGGCGCGCGCCGACCGGTCGACGGCCGCCCGGTGCGGGCCGCCACCTGCGTGGGCGGGCCGAACATCCGCCGCTCCGCGGCGGTGTCGCTCTGGTGCCCGCTTGCCCGCAACCCCTACCGTGACGTGCATGACTGAACCACCTCGCCCTCCCGGATCGGGCGACCCCGGCGGCTACCCGCCGGAGCCGAACCCGTCGGCACCGTACGGCTCGCCGGGGCACGAGCCCCCCACCGCACCACTGTCCGGGGCCCCCGGGGCGGGCGGCTATCCCCCGCCCGGTGGCTATCCGCCGCCCACCGGTGACCAGCCGCCGTCGGCCGGCTACCCGCCACCCGGTGGCGGCTTCCCCCCGCCCGGTGGCGGATATCCGACCGGCGGCGCGTACGGCGCGCCCTCCGGCGGCTACGCCAACAACGAGGACAAGACCTGGGTCCTGGTCGCCCACTTCGGCGGCGCGGCGGGGATGTTCCTCGGCGGTGGCGTGCTCGGCTGGCTCGCGCCGCTGATCGCCCTGCTCGCCCGGGGCAACCAGTCGCCGACGGTCCGCGCCCACGCGGTGGCGGCGCTGAACTTCCAGCTCCTCTGGTCGGTCATCGCCCTGATCGGCTGGATCCTCACCTGCATCCTGGTGGGGCTCCTGATCGGCTTCGGCGCCATGATCGTCGGCATCATCTTCGGCATCGTCGCCGGCATCAAGGCGAACGAGGGCAGCCCCTACCGCTACCCGATGACCGTCAACCTGATCAAGTGACCCCCGACCGGCCGCTCCCCCGGCCGGTCGGGGTCACCCCCGTCAGGGCAGCAGGTCGCGCACGACCGCGTCGGCCAGCAGCCGGCCGCGCAGCGTGAGCACCGCCCGGCCGGCCGCGTAGCCGGCCGGGTCGAGCAGGCCGTCGGCGAGGGCCCGCCGGGCCCCGGCGCGGCCCGCGTCGTCCAGCACCGCCAGCGGCAGCCCCGAGGCGAGCCGCAGCCGCAGCATGACGTCCTCCGTGTGGGCCTCGTCGGGCGTCAGCACCTCCCGGGCCAGGCCGGGCGACTCCCCCGCCGCCAGGCGCTTCGCGTACGCGGCCGGGTGCTTGACGTTCCACCAGCGCACCCCGCCGACGTGGCTGTGCGCCCCGGGCCCGAGACCCCACCAGTCGCCGCCGTTCCAGTAGAGCAGGTTGTGCCGGCACCGGCCGGCCGGCGTGCGGGCCCAGTTGGACACCTCGTACCAGGAGAAACCGGCCGCGTCGAGGGCGGCCTCCGCGGCCAGGTAACGGTCCGCCGCCACGTCGTCGGAGGGGTACGGCAGCTCGCCGCGCCGCATCCGCGCGGCCAGCCGGGTGCCGTCCTCCACGATCAGGGCGTACGCGCTGACGTGGTCCACCCCGGCGGCCACCACCTGCGCCAGGGACGCGGCGAAGTCGTCGGCGCTCTCCCCCGGCGTACCGTAGATCAGGTCGAGGTTGACGTGGTCGAACCCGGCGTCGCGGGCCTCCCGGGCGGCCTCGGTGGCCCGGCCGGCGCGGTGCCGGCGGTCGAGGATCGCCAGCACCCCCGGCGCGGCCGACTGCATGCCCAGCGAGATCCGGGTGTACCCGGCGGCCCGCAGGGTCTTCAGCGACTCCAGGGTCACCGACTCGGGGTTGGCCTCGGTGGTCACCTCCGCGTCGGCGGCCAGCCCCCAGGTGCGGTCGATGCCGTCGAGGATGCGGGCCAGGTCGTCGGCGGGCAGCAGGGTGGGCGTGCCGCCGCCGACGAACACGGTGTCGACCCGGCGCGGCGGGGCGTCGCCGAGCACCCGGGCGGCCAGCGCCAACTCGGCGAGCACCGTGTCGGCGTACGCCTCGCGGCTCGCGCCGCCGCCCAGCTCGTCGGCGGTGTAGGTGTTGAAGTCGCAGTAGCCGCAGCGACTGGCGCAGAACGGCACGTGCACGTACACGCCGAAGCCGCGCGCGCCGACGGCGCGGGTCGCGGTGGCGGGCAGCGAGCCGTCGGCCGGGACGGGCTCGCCTTCTGGAAGGACGCCGGGCATGGCCACTAGTGTGCCCGGCATGACCTCCACCGCCGCGCTCGTGCGGGTCGCCACGGCCCGTGGGGTGACCACCCTCACCCTGGACAGCCCGCACAACCGCAACGCGCTCTCCACGCCGCTGATGACCGAGCTGCTGGCCGGGCTGGCCGCCGCCGTGGCCGACGACGCGGTCCGGGTGGTGGTGCTCGACCACACCGGCCCGGTCTTCTGCTCCGGCGCCGACCTGAAGGAGACCGCCTCCGCGTACGCCAGCGGCACGGTCCCGGCCGGGATGCTCGGCGACGTGCTCGCGGCGGTCTGGGAGTGCCCGAAGCCGGTGGTGGCCCGGGTGGCCGGGCCGGCGCGGGCCGGCGGGCTGGGCCTGATCGCGGCGGCCGACCTGGCGATCTGCGCGCAGGAGGCGACGTTCGCGTTCACCGAGGTGCGGATCGGGGTGATCCCGGCGGTGATCTCGGCGACCGTGCTGCCCCGGCTGGCGCCCCGGGCCGCCGCCGAGCTGTACCTCACCGGCGACACCTTCGACGGGCGGCGGGCCGCCGAGATCGGGCTGGTCACCTCGGCGGTGCCGGCGGACGCGCTGGACGCGGCGGTGGCGCGGGCCTGCGCCTCGCTGGTGCGGGGGGCGCCGAACGCGCTGGCCGGGGCGAAGGCGCTGCTGCGCCGCCCGCCGGCGGCCGACCTGCGGGCCGGGGTCGCCGAGCTGGCCGCCCTGTCGACCGGGTTCTTCCTGTCCGACGAGGGGCGCGAGGGCGTGCTGGCGTTCCGGGAGAAGCGCGACGCGCGCTGGGTGCCGACGGACTGACCGGTTTCCCGGGCCGGCCGGTCGACTCCCGGGGCACCGAGCGGTTCCCGGGTCGGCCTCCGGTTTCCGGGCCGGGGCGCGGGGAAGGCGGACACGCATCGCGGCCGACCCGCCACGGAACGGAGCGAATCGGTCGGACGGGCCGGACGGCGGCGGCGGGGACGTACTCTTGGCGGACGCCGTCGAACAGGGGGTGCGGGTGCGAAGTCGGGCAGTCGTCGCGACCGGTGTCGTCGTCGCCGTGATCGCCGTGGTGGGGATCTGGCTCGTCGTCCGGCAGGCCGGCGGGCAGCTGCGCCTGCCGTTGTCCCTGACCAGCCGCACCTGCACGGTGCAGGCCGACGGCCAGGTGCGCCTGGACGCCGACCAGATGGCCAACGCCGCCACGATCGCCGCCATCGGCGTCCAGCGGAAGATGCCCGAGCGGGCCGTGGTGGTCGCCCTCGCGACGGCCTACCAGGAGTCCGGGCTGCGCAACCTCCCCGACGGCGACCGGGACTCGCTGGGCCTGTTCCAGCAGCGGCCGAGCCAGGGCTGGGGCACCGAGGCGCAGATCGCCGACCCCCGGTACGCGACCCGGAAGTTCTACGCCGCGCTCAAGCGGGTGCGCGGCTGGGAGAAGATGCGGGTCACCGACGCGGCGCAGAAGGTGCAGCGCTCGGCGTTCCCCGAGGCGTACCAGAAGTGGGCGGACGAGTCGGAGGTGCTGACCCGGGCGCTGCTCGGCGAGGCGACCGGCGCGGTGGCCTGCACGGTCGGCGCGACGCCGGTGATGCGGGGCGCGGCGGCCGCCGCCGCGCTGACCCGGGGCCTGAGCCTGGACTGGGGGCTGCCGGAGGCGGCGTCCCCGGCCGAGCTGACCGGCCTCGCGGTGCCGGCCGACGACCGGCGCGACGGCTGGCGGTACGCGCACTGGCTGGTCTCGCACGCCTCCGACCACGGCGTGAAGCGGGTGCGCTTCGCCGGCCTGGAGTGGACCGCGAAGGCCGGCACCTGGAGCCGGGTGGGCGACGCCCCGGCGAACGACGGCGAGGTGCTCGCCGAGGTCTTCGCCGACGCCTGAGCGGCTCGATTCTCCACACCGACGGTTACCGCACAATCCTCCATATCCGGCGAAAGCCGCCGAACAAGCACCTGATCTCACCCTCCGTGCCCAGACGGGTGCCAACGGTCCAGCCGCTCCCCCGCACCGTCGGGCGCGCTCCGCACCCGCCCGCGCGGGCGCAGTAGCATCGGCGTCCTGTGCCAGAAATGGTTTCACCTCATGGGGAGGGGTACGACGCGGTGTTCGATTACGACGGCCGGACCGGCTACGAACCGATCAGCGACACCGACCGCAAGGAGTTCCACGAGCAGGGCTTCCTCCTGCTGCGGAACGTGCTGACGGAGGACCACCGGGCCGCCCTGGAGGAGGCCGTCGACCGCGTGTACGCGGAGGAGAAGGCCAAGGGCAACACCACCAAGGACGGCACCCTGCACCTGCTGGGCTTCCTGGAGCGCGACGAGCTCTTCGGCCAGCTGCTGACCCACCCGATCGCCTTCCCGTACATGTGGGGGCTGGCCGGCTGGAACATCTACACCCACCACAACCACCTCGACGTCACCCCGCCGGCGCTGGAGCCGGAGAAGCCGTACTGGGGGTGGCACCAGGACGGGTACCGGCAGAACTCCGACCCGGAGACGATGGACCCGAACCTGCCCCGGCCGATGTTCTCGCTCAAGGTGGCGTACGTGCTCTCCGACCTGTCGGAGACCGGCCGCGGCGCGACCAAGGTGATCCCGGGCAGCCACCTGTGGAACTCGCTGCCCCGCCCGGCGGACCTCACGGTGCACAACCCGGACCCGGAGGGCACGGTGGAGATCACCGCGAACCCGGGCGACGCGTTCATCTTCGACCGCCGCCAGTGGCACTCCCGGTCGACGAACCTGTCGAACATCACCCGCAAGATGCTCTTCGTCGGCTACACGTACCGGTGGATCCGCCCGCTGGACGAGCTGCACATCGACACCGACGGCGAGTGGTGGGCCAACCGCACGCCGGTGCAGCGCCAGCTCTGCGGCGAGGGCACCCACACCGCCAACTACTGGGGCATCAACTGGAACGGGTACATCGACGACGAGATCCCGCTGCGCAAGGAGCTCAAGGAGCGCGGCCTGCTCGACCGCAGCATCCCCTGGCTCCGCTGACGGTGTAAGGAAGGGCCCCCTGTTAACGCATTCCGCATAGCAGGGGGCCCTTGTTAACGCCTGGGCACGGCGCGCGGCGCTCTGGCGCGGCGCTCGGCGCCTGGGGCGCGGGCCCTGGGGCCGCCGGGGCGGTCAGGCGTCGGGCGTGGCGAGCCGGCGTTCGACCTTCCGCCGCAGCGGCTCGGGCAGCTCGGGGACGTCGAGCAGCCGGGGCAGCAGCTCCGGTTCGAGGGTGCTCGCCCGGAACACCTCGCCGACGGTCACGCCGTGCGCCGGCCGCTCCACCACCTCCACCGGGTCGCCCGCGCCGACCTCGCCCTCCCGCAGCACCCGCAGGTACGCCCCCGGGGCGGCGCGCACCGTGAACCGCCTGATCAGGTCCGGTACGCCCCAGAACCCGGCGAACGTCCGGCACGGCGTGCGCGGCTTGGTGACCTCCAGCAGGGCCGACCCGATCTGCCACCGCTCGCCGACGACCGCCCCGGTCACGTCCACCGCGTACGTGGTCAGGTTCTCACCGAAGGCACCCGGCCGGATGTCGCGGCCCAGCTCGGCCGCCCACCACGCGGCGTCCTCCTCGGCGTACGCGTAGACGATCTGGTCGGGGCCCCCGTGGTGGGCCCGTTCGCCGATGAAGTCGCCGGCCACCCCGTCGACGCGCAGCAGCACCGGCCCGTCCACCGGCCGCTTGTCGATCCCGCTGCGGCCGCTCGCGTCGCCCGCCCACTCCGCCTCGGTCACCACGCCGAGGTTCACCGTCACCAGCCTGCCCGTCATGGCGACAGCCTACGGCGGCATCGCGGCCCGCCGATGCCCCGCCCGACGCCGCCCGCCCGCCCGACGGGGTGTGAGAAGGGGACCCTTCTCGACAGAATGCGTTAACAAGGGGCTCTTCCTTGCACCTCAGCCCTTGACGGCGCCCGCCACCAGGCCGGAGACCATCCGACGCTGCACCAGCAGGAAGAAGACGATCACCGGCAGGGTGAACAGCGTCGAGGCGGCCATCACCGGCCCCCAGGCGGTGTCGTCGCGGCCGAAGAAGAACGTCATCGCCACCGGCAGGGTGTAGCGGTCCTGGTCGTTGACGAAGGTCAGGGCGAAGATCAACTCGTTCCAGGCGGTGATGAAGGAGAAGATGCTCGTGGCCACCAGGCCCGGCGCGACCAGCGGGAACAGGACGCGGCGGAAGGTCTGGGCGCGGCTCGCGCCGTCGATCGCCGCGGCCTCCTCCAACTCCTTGGGCACGGCGGCCACGAAGCCGCGCAGCATCCAGACCGCGAACGGCAGCGAGAAGCCGAGGTACGTCAGGACCAGGCTGGGCAGCGTGTTGTAGAGGCCCAGCCGCTGGATCATCAGGAACAGCGGGATGACCAGCGCCTCCAGCGGGATCATCTGCACCACCAGCAGCATGATCAGGAAGCTGGTGCGCAGCTTGAACCGGAACCGGGCCACCGCCGTCGCGGCGAGCAGCGCGACCAGGCCGCTGAGCACCACGGTCGACACCGCCACGAGCACGGAGTTGAGGAAGAAGTCCAGGAACGTGACGCCGGGGATGAGGTTGCCGGTGAGGATCTCCCGGTAGTGCTCCAGCGTCGGCGCGGTCGGCACCGGCCGGGGCGTGGCCGAGAAGATCTCCCGGTTCGGCTTGAGCGACGTCGCGATCATCCAGTAGACGGGGAACGCCGCGAAGAGCGCCACCAGCAGGCCCGCCCCGTTGAGGGCGACCCGCTTCACCACCGCGCCGCGCTTCACGCGTCCTCCTCCTGCTTGAGCACCATCCGCACGTAGAGGCCGGTCACCACCAGCAGGATCAGCGTGAGGATGACGGCGATCGCCGCGCCCAGGCCGTACTTGGGGGGCGGGGAGAACGCCTCGGCGTACGAGTAGATCGACAGCATGAACGTCGGCCGGTCCTGGGTGCCGCCGGCCAGCACGAACTGCTGGGTGAACACCTTGAAGTCCCAGATCGTGGAGAGCACCACGAGGATGCCGAAGACGGGCCGCAGCAGCGGGAAGGTGATCTTCCAGAAGACCTTCCACGGGCCGGCCCCGTCGACCCGGGCCGCCTCGTGCAGCTCGCTCGGCACGCTCTTCAGCCCCGCCAGCACGCTCACCGCGATGAACGGGAACGAGTGCCAGACCACCACGAGGGTGAGGATCGAGAAGAACATCAGCGGCGAGTTGAACCAGCCGTACCCGGTCCAGTCGGCGCGGCCGAACAGCGCGTTCGACAGCCCGTCGGGCAGGGCGTTGAACAGCCAGGTCACCAGGCCCGAGGTGTCGTCGAACAGCCACTTCCACACGATGGTGCCGGTCAGCGCCGGGGTGGCCCAGGCCAGCATCACGCAGCTCGCGACGAAGGTGGCCATCCGCTTGCCGAGCCGGTTGAGCAGCAGCCCGACCAGCGTGCCGAGGATCATCGTGAGGGCGACGTTGGCCGCGGCGAAGAGCACCGTGTTGCGCAGCACCGTGCGGAAGAACGGGTCGCCGAGGATCTCGGCGTAGTTGCCGAGCCCGACCCACGGCCAGTCCCGGTCGCCGCGCAGTTGCCGGACGTTGTCGAGCCGGAAGAAGGACATCGCCACGACCTGGCCGAGCGGCCACAGCAGCAGCACGCCGATGATCGCCAGGCAGGGCAGGAGCAGCAGGTAGGGCAGGCGGTCGACCCGGCGACGCCGCCGCGCGGGGGTCTCCCGCGCGGCAGGCGTCTCCGGTGCCTGGGTCAGCGTGGTCACTTCGCGTTGAGGATGCTTTCCATCTCGGCGGCCGCGTCGGCGGTGGCCTGCTCGACCGTCTTCTGACCCTTGATGACCGAGCTGTTCATAGCCTGGGTCACCGTCTTGGTGCGGCTGACCTCGACCCACTTCGGGGTGAGCGGGGTCAGCCTGGTGTTCTGCAACGAGGTGGCGAACGCGGCCATGATCTTGTCGTTGGCGTACTCGCCGCCGCCGACGAGGTCGGAGTAGACCGGGAAGAAGCCGAGGCTGCTGGCGAACTCCTTGTCCTTCTGCTTGCTCAGCAGCACGGTCAGGTAGTCCCAGGCGAGGTCCTGCTTCTTGCTGTCCTGCCACAGGGCGACGTCCGAGCCGCCGGCGAAGGCCGGGGCCGGCTTGCCGTCCGGGCCGGGGATGGGGAAGGTGCCCCAGACCTTCTCGATCTCGGGGTTGTCCTTCTTGATGGCGCCGGCCTGCCAACTGCCGGCGAAGGCCATCGCCGCCTTGCCGGTGGCGAACTGGGTGCGGGCGTCGATCTCGTTCCACCCGGCGGCGGCGGGCGGGGCGACCTTGTGCACGGTGACGAGGTCGGTCCAGAACTTGACCGCCTGCTGGGCCTGCGGGCTGGTGTAGCCGGACTTCCAGGTGTCCCCCTGCTGGATGGCGATCTCGCCGCCCGCGCCCCAGAGGAAGGAGTAGAAGGGCAGCTCCGAGTTGCCCGGCAGCGCGATGCCGTAGGTGCCCGGCTTCTTGGCCTGCACGGCCTTGGCGGCGGCGACCAGCTCGTCCCAGTTCGTCGGCGGCTTGACGCCGGCCTCGGCGAACCAGTCGGTGCGGTAGTAGAGGGCGCGGACGCCGGCGTACCACGGCACGCCGTACTGCTTGCCGTCGAGCTGGGCGTTGCGGACGAGGTCGGGCAGGATGTCCTTGCCCTCGGGCCAGGCGGCGAACTTGGCGGTGACGTCGGCGAGCGCCTCCTGGGCGGCCCAGCCCTGGGTCTCGGTGTTGCCGAGCTCGGTCACGTCGGGGCCTTCGCCACCGGCGAGGGCCGCCTGGAACTTCTTCGGTGCCTCAAGCCAGGGAATGTACTGGACGACGACGTCGGTGTCGGGGTGCTTCTTCTTGAACTCGGCCTCGACGCCGTCGAGGAACGCCGTCTGCGCCTCGCTGCCCTCGCCCATCATCCAGACGGTCAGCTTGCTGTTGTCGGCGGCCTCGTCGTCGCCCGAGCCGCCGCAGCCGGCGAGCACCATCGCGGCCGACGCCACCACGGCGGTGACCGGGGCCAGCCGTTTCCACCTGTTCACGCCACATCTCCCTCGCGCCGTCCTGGCACTAACCTTCTCTGCCGCACCCTAGTAGGAAAAATTCCTTTACGACAGGGGGCGGGCGGGGGCGAGGCGACCGTACCGCAGGCGAGGAACCCGGGGGCAGCCCGACATCAGGGCAAAACCGGGCGTACGCGCGCGAACGGGCGCCCGGCCGCGGAGGCCGGACGCCCGTTCGTGCGTGCGGGGTGCTTACCGGTGGGTGACGCTGCGGCGACCGCCCACGCCCGCCACGACCGCCACCGCGATGGCGGCGACCACGACCTGGACGAGCAGCTCGGCCCAGTCGATGCCGGAGGTCTCGGTGGCGATGCCCATCGCCCGGGCGAGCACCGTGCCGAGCAGGGCCGCGCCCACGCCGATCAGCATGTGCAGCCAGATCGGCATGTTCTGCCGACCCGGGACGACCAGGCGGCCCAGAGCGCCGACGATCAGACCGACGATGAGCGCGGTGATGATTCCGACAACGGTCATGGTCGTTCTCCTCAGAAAGCTTAAAAGGTTTGTTCACTGTCGCGACCATCAAGTTCCCGAGCCGCCGGAAATTCAAACCCGTCATCGCGGCATGCGGTCAGAAAGCTGCCGCCGGGACACGTCCCCGCAGGCCAGGAGCGCCGGAAAAAATGCGAACGGGCGCCCGACCGCAATGGTCGGACGCCCGTCGAGCCAGCGATGTGTCGTTACCGGTGGGTGACGCTGCGGCGGCGGCCCACACCGGCGACCAGGGCCACGGCGATGGCGGCCAGCACGACCTGGACCAGCAGCTCGCCCCAGTCCACGCCGGCGGTCTCGGTGGCGATGCCCATGGCCCGGGCGAGCACGGTGCCGAGCAGGGCCGCGCCGATGCCGATCAGCATGTGCAGCCAGATCGGCATGTTCTGCCGACCCGGGACGACCAGGCGGCCCAGAGCGCCGACGATGAGACCAACGACGATGGCGGTGATGATGCCCCAAACGGTGAGCTCCACGGTCGCCCTCCTCCTCAAGAAGTGTCACAACGGTGTGTTGAAGCTGTCGTGACCGCTAAGTTCCCGAGGGCCCGAAACTCCAAACCCGGCCGGGGCGTTGCGCCCGGCCGGGTTCGTGTCACACCACCGAGGACACCCTCACTTCTTGCCGGCGGCCTTGCCGTCGCCGGAGTCGGACGAGAGGGCGGCGATGAATGCCTCCTGGGGGACCTCGACCCGGCCCACCATCTTCATCCGCTTCTTGCCCTCCTTCTGCTTCTCCAGCAGCTTGCGCTTGCGGCTGATGTCACCGCCGTAGCACTTGGCGAGCACGTCCTTGCGGATCGCCCGGATGGTCTCCCGGGCGATCACCCGGCTGCCGATGGCCGCCTGGATCGGCACCTCGAACTGCTGGCGCGGGATCAGGTTGCGCAGCTTCGCGGCGATGGTGACGCCGTAGTTGTACGCCTTGTCCTTGTGCACGATGGCGCTGAACGCGTCCACCGGCTCGCCGTGCAGCAGGATGTCCACCTTCACCAGGTCGGACGCCTGCTCGCCGGAGGGCTCGTAGTCCAGGGAGGCGTACCCCTTGGTGCGGCTCTTGAGCTGGTCGAAGAAGTCGAAGATGATCTCGGCCAGGGGCAGGGTGTACCGCAGCTCGACGCGGTCCGCCGAGAGGTAGTCCATGCCGAGCAGGCTGCCCCGGCGGCCCTGGCACAGCTCCATGACCGCGCCGACGTAGTCGTTCGGGGTCAGGACGGTGGCCCGCACCACCGGCTCGTACACCTCGGCGATCTTGCCGGTGGGGTACTCGCTCGGGTTGGTCACCACCAGTTCCTGGCCGTCCTCGGTGATGGCCCGGTAGACCACGTTCGGGGCGGTGGAGATCAGATCGAGGTTGTACTCCCGCTCCAGCCGCTCCCGGATGATCTCCAGGTGCAGCAGGCCGAGGAAGCCGCAGCGGAAACCGAACCCGAGCGCGCCCGAGGTCTCCGGCTCGTAGTCCAGCGCGGCGTCGTTGAGCTTGAGCTTGTCCAGCGCCTCGCGCAGGTTGGGGTAGTCGGACCCGTCGATCGGGTAGAGGCCGGAGTAGACCATCGGCTTCGGGTCCTTGTAGCCGCCCAGGGCCTGGCTCGCGGGCCGGCTGTTGATGGTGACGGTGTCACCGACCCGGGACTGGCGGACGTCCTTCACGCCGGTGATCAGGTAACCCACCTCGCCGACGCCCAGCGCGTCGGCCTTCACCATCTCCGGGGAGATGACACCGATCTCCAGCAGCTCGTGGACCGCGCCGGTGGACATCATCTTGATCCGGTCCCGGGCGCTGATCCGGCCGTCGATCACCCGGACGTAGGTGACCACGCCCCGGTAGACGTCGTACACCGAGTCGAAGATCATCGCGCGGGCGGGCGCGGCGGCGTCGCCGACCGGCGCGGCGAACTGCCGGACGATCTCGTCGAGCAGGTGCGGCACGCCGATGCCGGTCTTGCCGGAGACCCGGATGCAGTCCGCCGGGTCGCCGCCGATCAGGTGGGCCAGCTCCTCGGCGTACTTCTCGGGCTGGGCGGCCGGCAGGTCGATCTTGTTGAGCACCGGGATGATCCGCATGTCGTTCTCGAGCGCCAGGTAGAGGTTCGCCAGGGTCTGCGCCTCGATGCCCTGGGCGGCGTCGACCAGCAGCAGCGCGCCCTCGCAGGCGGCCAACGACCGGGACACCTCGTACGTGAAGTCGACGTGCCCCGGGGTGTCGATCATGTTGAGGACGGCCTGCTCGCCGGCCCGGTCGCCCTCCCGGATCGTCCACGGCATCCGCACGGCCTGACTCTTGATGGTGATGCCGCGCTCGCGCTCGATGTCCATCCGGTCCAGGTATTGCGCGCGCATCTGCCGGGGGTCGACCACGCCGGTGAGCTGCAACATCCGGTCGGCCAGGGTCGACTTCCCGTGGTCGATGTGGGCGATGATGCAGAAGTTCCGGATGCGCGCCGGGTCGGTGGCACCAGGAGCGTTCGCGCCGGAATCGAGCGTCGGTGGCACAGCGGTCCGTTCTGGTCGGCTGACGTGAGCGGGCCGGCGCGGACGCCAGCCCCCTCTATGCTCCCACGTCGCCCCCGGGGCGGTCGGATCACTCCTCCCGGCGTCCCACCGGCCGCCGGCCCCGGCTCACTCCTGCGGGGCCTCGACGAACAGGGCGGCGAGCTTCGGCAACTGGCGGCGGGCCTCGTCCTCGTCGTCGAAGTCCCAGAACTCGCCCAGCTCCGGATAGGGGACCTCCTCCACCGGCGGCAACTCGGCGGCGGTCGCCTTCCGGTACGCCTCCTCCGCGACCGTCAGCATCGCCTCCGCCTCGAACTCCTCGCCGGTGAGCGCCGCCTGACGGATCTTCGGCAGCTCGGCCAGCGAGTCCGGGTCGGCCACGGCACGGGCGAAGACCTGCCGACCCTGGGTCATCAGCCAGCCCCGGAAGTATTCGAACCCGTCGTCGGACGCGCCGCCGTTGATCAGGTAGGCCGCGCCCCAGAGCTCGGCCCGGTGGGACGCCGCCATGACCCGGCGCTGGTGCCGCGCGTACCCGATGATGTCGGCGGCGTCGCGCTCGGCCAGCAGCGCGACCGCCCGGGCGGCGACCGCGCCGGCCGCGCCGCCCCCGCCGGCCCGGGCCTGGTCGATCAACTGCCAGAAGTCGTCGGTCCTCATGGTCTGGCAGTCTGGCAGAGCCGTCCGACGCCGGCGGGCGACACGGTACGGCGGGAGTGGGCGGGGTGGGGCAGCATGGGCGGGTGACCCCGATCGCGCTCCCCCCGGTGTCGTACGACGCGACCGCCCACCGCCCCTCCTGGGCGGAACTGCCGGCGGGGCTGCGGGCGGCGGTGACCGCCCGGCTGGGCGCGCCCGTGTCGGAGGTGAAGGTGGCCGGCGCCGGGTTCACCCGGGGCTTCGCCGCCCTGGTGGCGGGCGCCGACGGCCGGCGCGTGTTCGTCAAGGCGGCGTCGCTGACCGAGCAGCGTCACCTCGTCGACTGGTACGCCCGGGAGGCCGCCGTGCTCGACCGGCTCCCCGCCGGCCTGCCGGTCCCCCGCCCGCGCTGGACGGTCTCGGCGGCCGGCTGGTACGCCCTCGGCCTGGACGCCATCGACGGCCGGACGCCCACGCTGCCCTGGGCCCGCGCCGACCTCGACGCCGCCCTGGCCGGGTACGCCGAGGTGGCGGCGGCCCTGGCCGACCCGCCGCCCGAACTGGTCGCGCTCGGCCTGCCCCGGCTGGCCGACCTGGCCCGGGAGGACATCCTCTGGTGGGGCGAGGTGGCCGCCGGCCGGGAGCCGGCCCCGGACCTGCCGCCCGGGACGCGGCGGCGGCTGCCCGACCTGGTCGCGCTGGAGTCCCGCCTCCCCGGCTACGCCGCGCACGGCGGGCTCGCCCACGGCGACCTGCGCCTGGACAACGTGCTCGTCGACCCGGCCGGGCGGGCCTGGTTCTGCGACTGGAACTGGCTCTGCCACGGGCCGGCCTGGTTCGACCTGGTCAGCCTGCTGATCACCGCCCACGCCAGCGGACTGGACGCCGACGCGCTCTTCGCGGGGCACCCGGCGACCGCCGGGGCACCCACGGACGCCCTCGACGTGACACTCGCCGCGTTCTCGGGGTACCTGCTCACCTCGGCGGCCTCCGGCCCGACGGACGCGTCCCCGCACCTGCGGGCCCACCAGCGCTGGAGCGGTGAGCGGGCCCTCGGCTGGCTCGCCGCCCGACAGGGCTGGGACCTCGCCGCCTGACGCCGTGGGGCTCGCCCGCCGCCCGACCGCGTGAGGCTTGGTGCCGCACGGGGCTGGGCCGCGTCACCCCGGCGGGGCCCGGCCTGCCGCGCCCTGCGGACACTGTCCGGCCTGCGGTGCCCGGCCTGCGGTGACCGGTCCGGTGGAGGCCCGGCCGGCGGGGGCGCGAAGGGCTGTTTTGGCTCGTCCCGACGGACCTGGTAACCTGGCTCTTCGCGCAGCGATGACGCATGCTCGTCGCGCGCACAAGCAGACCAACCCGAGCTATCAAGACGAGGCTGTCGCGTGGCGAACATCAAGTCCCAGATCAAGCGCAACCGGCAGAACGAGAAGCGCCGGCTGCGTAACAAGTCGGTCAAGTCGTCGCTGAAGACCGCCATCCGGAAGTTCCACGAGGCCGCTGAGGCCGGTGACGCCGAGAAGGCCGCCGTTCTCATGCGGGACGCCTCGCGCAAGCTGGACAAGGCGGTCAGCAAGGGCGTGATCCACTCCAACCAGGCGGCCAACCGCAAGTCGGCGATCGCCAAGCGCGTGGTCTCGCTCTCCGCCTGACGCGGCGAACACAGACCTGAGCCGGAAGCCCCGGGACCACCGGGGCTTCCGGCTTTCCGCGCGCCTGCCCGCCCGGCGCGGGGCCTTCCGGCAACGCAGGCGCTGCCATGTCGGCGACACGAGTGCCCGTCATGTAGGCGGCGACGCGAGTGCCGTCATCCAGGCGGCGACGCGGGGCCTTCCGGCGACGCGGACGCTGCCATGTCGGCGACACGAGTGCCCGTCATGTAGGCGGCGACGCGAGTGCCGTCATCCAGGCGGCGACGCGGGGCCTTCCGGCGACGCGGACGCTGCCATGTCGGCGACATGGGGCCTTCCGGCGGCGCTGATACCACCATGTCGGCGACATGGAGTCGATCACCTCAGTCCGCCACCGGCCCGCGAGGATCGCGCGTCCTGGAGGATCGCCCCGTCCCCAAGGATCGCCGTGCCGAAGGATCGCCCCGTCCTGGAGGATCGTCCTGTCCCGGAGGATCCCGCTTCCCGGGCCGGGAGTCGGATCACCGGTCGGGTCGGGTCTCCTCCACCCAAGGCGCCGGGCCGAACCCGGCGAACTCGGAGCCGACGAACCGAGGGTCGGCGAACTCGGAGCCCACGAACCGGGGATCGACGAACCGGGGATCGACGAACCGGGGATCGGCGAACCCGGGGCCGACCGATTCGGGGCCGACCGATTCGGAGTCGACGAGAGCGTCGGGGCCCACGCCCGGAGCCACGGACGGTCCGCCAGACCGCACGCTGCTGATGGCGACCCGGCCCCGTGCACCGGCCGCACCGGCTGCGCCAGCCGCGCTGGCGTGGCCGCCGGCACCGGGCACAGTGGCGCCGACGTTCCGGGCCGAGGCACCAGGGTTCCCCAACGGGACACCGGCACCGCCGAACGGGTCGGCCGCACTCCGCACCGAGGCGCGGCCGACGACGGGCTCCAACTGCCGGCGGAAGCGGTCCCGCTCCTGCTCGGGCACCAGGGCGGCCGTCCGGACCACCAGCTCGGCCACCATGTCGTTGAGCTTGACCATCACGGCCACGGCGGCGGGCAGGACGAGCACCGCCCACCAGGTCACCAGCTCGGCCAGGGCGAGCAGGGCGGCCAGCGAGACGGCCCCCTCGAAGAAGAGGAAGCAGAGCACCCCGCCGGGGTTGACGAACCGCAGGCCGAGGGCCCGGGCGTAGAGGGGGCGGTACCGCTCCTCCTCGGTGGGCACGGTCGCCCACGACGCCCGGACCGGCCGGTTCACCGGGCGCCGCCCTGCCGGGCCGCCGCGACCGAGAAGACCGCCCGCTCCAGGGCGTACGCCCGGTCGTCCGAGCCGCCCTTGACCGCCGCGTTGCACTCGGCGGCCGCCTGCATCGCCCGCACCAGTCCCTCCGGCGTCCAGCCCCGGGCCCGCTGCTGGGCGCTCTTGACCTTCCACGCCGGCATGCCGAGGCTGCTGGCCAGCTGGTACGGGTCGCCCCGCCCCGCCGCTGCGACCCGGGCGACGGTGCGTACGCCGTCGGCCAGCGCGTCGGCGATCGGGACCGGGTCGACGCCGACGTGCAGCGCCCAGCGCAGCGCCTCCAGCGCCGCCGGGACGTCGCCGACCATGGTGGCGTCCGCGACGGTGAAGCCGGTCACCTCCACCCGCCCCTTGTAGTAGCGGGCCACGGTGTCGGCACCGATCCGGCCGTCGGTGTCGGCGACCAGTTGGGAGCAGGCGGCGGCCAGCTCGCGCAGGTCGGTGCCGACCGCCGCGATGAGCGCCTCCGCCGCGTCGTCGGTGCATCTGCCGCCGGCCCGGCGCACCTCGTCGCGGACGAAGGCCACCCGCTCGCGGTGCCCCTTGAGCTTCGCCGCCGGCACCACGGTCGCGCCGGCCGCCCGCAGCCCGTCCGCGAACGCCTTGCCCTTGGCCGCCCCGAGGTGCAGCACCACGAGGTGGACCTCGGGGTCGGGGTTCTTCGCGTACGCCAGCAGAGCGGCGACCAGGTCCTTGCGGGCGTCCTGACCGGAGCGCAGGACCAGCACCCGCCGGCCGCCGAACAGCGACGGGCTGAGCATCTCGGCGATCTCGCCGACGGCCAGTGCTCCGGCCTGGTATTCCCGGACGTCCACGCCCGCGTCGACGGCGCGGACCCGGGCCACCGCTTCGGTCACCGCGCGCGTGGCGAGCAACTCCTCGTCGCCGAGGACCAGCAGAATGGGGGCGAGGTCGGGCGCGGTCACGCCGCCCATGTTCGCACGTCCCCTCCGCCGCGCGTGCCTGCTCGTCGAGCCCCGTGACGCCAGACCCCGCACTCAACGCAAATCTAGACATTCAACTCTCTCCACCATCAATGCCGCCAATGCCCTGGGGTCTCACGGGCGTTGTCCGGGCGGCACGCCCCTGACCACCACGGCCATGCTGTCGCCGCCACCGCGGACCACCGCCACGTCCCCGTCGGTGTCGGTGCGCAGCACCCGGGCACCGCCGCGCACCAGCCGGGCGAGAACTGCGGCGTTCGGGTGCCCGTACGAGTTGCCGGCGCCGACCGGCACCAGCGCGACGCTCGGCCGGACGGCGTCCAGGAACGCCGGGTCCTGGTACGCCGACCCGTGGTGGGCGACCTTCAGCACGTCGGCCCGTACGCCGCCGGACGGCATCCGGTCGAGCAGAGCCCGCTGCTCCTCCGTCTCGGCGTCCCCGGCGAGCAGGATCCGCACCCCGGCGACCGTGGCCCGCAGCACCAGCGAGTTGTTGTTCGGATCGGACCGGGTGCCCCGCAGCGGATACGGCGGCCCGAGCACGACCAGTTCCACCCCGCCGGCCCGGTACGCCCACCCGGCCGGGGCCGGAGCCAGCACCGCCCCGCCCGCCGCCGCGGCGGCCCGCACCAGGTCCCGCCCGGCGGCGGGCTCGGGCCACTGCGGGGTGCGTACCGCCGCGACCCGGCGCCCCCGGAACACCCCGGCGACCCCGCCGGTGTGGTCGACGTGGAAGTGGCTGAACAGCAGCAGCGGCACCTCCCGTACGCCGAGCCGCCGCAGGCAGCCGTCCACCGCCGCCGGGTCCGGACCGGCGTCGACCACCACCGCCCGGCCGACGGCGACCGGCAGCACCAGCGCGTCGCCCTGGCCCACCGCGCACGCCACCGCCACCCAGCGGTCGGGCGGCCAGCCGCCGGCGACGAGGCGGACCGGCAGGGTGCCGGCGACCACCGCGACGGCGACCACCGCCACCAGCCGGCGCACCACCGGCCGCCGGGTGGCGACCAGCAGCGCCACGGTCAGCCCGGCCAGCAGCAGCGCGCCCGGCACCCCGTCCGGCCAGGGCAGCGTGCCGGCGGGCAGCCGGGCACCGTACCGGGCGACCGTGACCAGCCACCAGGCCGGCCAGCTCGCCAGCCACGCCGCCAGCTCCGCACCGGGGGACCAGACCGGGGACAGCACCGCCGCCGCGACGCCGAGCACCGTGGCGGGCGCGATCGCCGGGACGGCCAGCAGGTTCGCCGGGACCGCCACCAGGCTCACCGTGCCGGAGATCCCGGCGACCACCGGGCCGCAGGCGAGCTGCGCGGCGGCCGGCACGGCCAGCGCCTCGGCGAACCCGGGCGGCACACCCCGCCGGCGCAGCCCGTCGCGCCACCCGGGGGCGAGCAGCAACAGCCCGGCCGTGGCCAGCACGGACAGGGCGAACCCCGGGTCGCCGGCCAGGTCCGGGTCGAACAGCACCAGCGCCGCCACCGCCGCGGCCAGCGCCGGCAGGGCGGCCCGGGGCCGGCCGGCGGCCAGCGCCGCCAACCCGATAGCGCCCATGGTGGCGGCGCGCACCACGCTCGGCGAGGGGCGGACCAGGATGACGAAACCGACCAGGGCCAGTACGCACAGCCCGGTGGCCACCCGTGGACCGGCCCTGGCCCACCGGGCCAGCAGGAGCACCGCGCCGACGACGATCGCCACGTTGGAGCCCGAGACGGCGTTCAGGTGGGTCATGCCCGTCGTGCGGAAGTCCTCCTCCACGGCCGGCAGCAGTCGACTGGTGTCGCCGACCACGAGGCCGGGCAGCAGCCCGCCCTGCTCGTCGGGCAGCGGCTCGCAGACGCGTTGCAGACCCGCCCGGAGGGTGCCGGCGGCCCGCTGCGACCACGGGGGCGGTCCGTGCGGCGTCGGCGCGCCGCGCACGGTGAGCACCGCGGCGGTCAGGTCGCCGCCGCGCGGCGCGCCGAGTCGCCCCTCGGCGGTCAGCCGCTGCCCGGGCAGCAACGCCCGCCACGCCGGGTCGGTGGCGAGCAGCAGAACCCGCAGGGACGCGACGACCCGCACGCCGTCGGGGCCGGTCAGGGCGACCGACTCGGCCCGGACCAGCAGGGTCGCGGGGCGGCCCGCGACGCCGCGGACCGGGCGCGGGTCGGCCCGTACGACCAGGTCGGCGGTGACCGTGGCCCGGTCGTCGACGAGCGCGCGGACGGCGGGGGCGTCCCGGACGCCGAGCCGGGCGGCCGTCGCCGTCGCCCCGCACACCACGCCGAGCAGCACGGCCACGGCGATCCACCCGTGCCGCCGGACGGGGCCCGCAGGGCGTCCCAACCGGCCGAGCAGGTGCGCCGCGACGAGCGCGGCCAGCCCGGCCGCCCCGGCGGCGAGCAGCGCCGCCGACCGGGCGCTCAGGTGCAGGCTCGCCAACGCGGCCAGCCAGGCGGCCACGGCCAGCCCGGCCAGCCGCAGGTCGGGCCCGTCCCCGGCACCGGCGGCCCGCTCGGCCGGCGGATCGCCCGCTGTCCCGACCCCGGCCAGCAGAGCCCCGGGTGCGGTGACGACCGCGCCGCCGCGGCCTGCCGACGCATCCGCCGCCGGTGCCCCCGCGCTCCCGCTCACACCGTCACCAGTTCCTTGAGCTGCTCGTACCGGGAGTCGCCGATGCCCTCCACCTGGCGCAGGTCGCCCACCGAACGGAACCCCCCGGTGCGGTCGCGGTGGTCGAGGATGCGCTGGGCCAGCACCGGTCCCACCCCGGGCAGCGTGTCGAGCTGGGCGAGGGTGGCCGTGTTCAGGTTGATCAACCCGGCCGGGGCCGCCGCACCGGCGGCCGGCTGCCCAGGTGCGGCCGGGGCGGCACCCGGCTGACCCGGCGGGGCGGTGACACCGACCAGGATCAGCTCGCCGTCGGCGACTTTGCGGGCCGGGTTGAGCAATGCCACGTCGACGCCGGGCAATGCGCCGCCGGCGGCCTGCACCGCGTCGCCGACCCGCGCGCCCGCCGGCACCCGGACCAGCCCGGGGCGGCGTACTTTGCCGGCGACGGCCACCACCAGCTCACCGCCCGGCGTCGGGGCGGCGACCGGCGCTTCCGCCCCCGGTGTCGCGTCGAAGCCGGCGGCGGCGGACGGCTCGGCCCGGACGGGTTCGGCCTGCGGGTGGGAGCGCCACGCCCAGAAGCCGGCGGCGAGCACCACCGCGACAGCGACCGCCGCCAGCGCCCGCACGCCCCGCCGGCCGGGGTCGAACGCGCCGGGCCCCGGCAGCCGCGACGACCACGACGCGGACGCCGGTTCGCCGTCGGGGCCGAGCGTCGACTCGCCGGAACGCCCCGAGTCGTCGCCGCCGAGCAGGCCGTCGCGCCCCAGACCACCGCCCCCGGGCGAACCGGCGCGCCCCAGACCGTCGTCTCCGGCCGAGCCGGACCGGCCCAGGCCAACGCCCCCGAACGAGCCGGACCGACCCAGAGCGTCACCCCCGAGCGAGCCGGACCGGCCCAGAGCGTCACCCCCGAGCGGGTCCCGGACGGGAGACGACGCGCGGGCGATCCGTCGGCCCGAGCCGGGGTGCCGTTCCCCCGGCCAGGGCACCGGCCGCTCGATCATCGGCCCGTCGGCGAGCGGCCACCGGTCCTCCGGCGGCACCACGACGGCCCGCCCCACAGCAGGCCCACCCGTCGGTCCCGGTGCCGGCGGCGGTCCGGCCGCCTCGGGCCGCCCGCCCGCCGGTGGCGCGACCGGCTCCGCCGGCACGGCCGGGCGTACTGCGGGTGTGGCCGGCGACGGGTCGCCCGCCAGCCATCGCAGTCGCCGCCGTACGGCCGTCTCCTCGTCGTCTGACACGGCGCGAGGTTAGGCCGGCACAAGGCCCCTCCGAGGCCCACCGACCACCGCCTGTGGACAACGAAGGCCCTTGTGGACAACCGCCTGATCATGCCCACCATGTGCTAAGGCAGCGAAACCCCACCCCACCCGGCAGCCCGCGCCCCCGGCCACCCGGTGATCAAGAAGTTTGCGTCACCGTCGAGATCAATCCTGACGCTTTTCTCTTGATCGACGAGTCGGGGGTGCCGGGGGTGGTCGGTGATGTCGTATTCGACTCAGCTCCCTATGCAGCAGGGGAAGCACTCCCGCACCGACGGTCCCGCCACCTGGTCCGGGACCAGTGGCCGGACCTACCACACCGGGACGGCAGGCGACAGCGCTCGGCGGCGGGATCTGCGGTCAGTGGGCCTCGGGGTCCAGGCCGAGCGCGGCCCGACCGCCGTCGACCGGCAGGGTGACGCCGTTGACGAAGCTCGCCTGCGGCGAGAGCAGGTACGCCACCGCCTCCGCCACCTCGTCCGGGCGGCCGATGCGGCCCACCGGGTGCAGCCGGCCGAGTTCCGCCTCGACCCGCGCCGCATCGGCCGGCGGGAGGCCGGCGAGGAACGTCTCGTGCCGCTCGGTCACCACCGAGCCCAGCGCGACGGCGTTGGTCCGGATGCCGTGCCGGCCGTGGTCGACGGCCAGCGCCCGGGTCAGCCCCTCCACGGCGGCCTTCGCCACGGAGTACGGCAGTGCGCCGGGGACTGCCCGACGGGCCTGGTGGGAGGAGACGTTGACGATCGCCCCACCCCGCCCGGCGGCCCGGAACCGACGGACGGCCGTCGCGGCGCCGACCACGGCCGGCCATACGTTGAGCCCGATCAGCTCGTACCGCTCGGCGGGGTCGGTGGAGTCGGCCACGCCATCACGGAACACCGCCGCGTTGTTGACCCAGCCGGCCAGCGATGCGGCGCGTTCGGCGAGGTCCGCCGCGCGGGCGGCGTCGTCCGCGTCACCGGGTCGCCGACGACGACGCGCACCCGGTCCCCGGCGGGGTGCGTCCGGGTCCACTCCGTCGTCGCCGGGTCGCGTTCCAGCGCCACCGTGTCACCGGGGGCGAGCAGCCGCTCGACGATCGCCCGGCCGATCCCCCGGCCCCCGCCCGTCACCACGAAGGAGCCACCCATCAGCGTGCCTCCACCACTCCGTCAGGCCCCGAGCCGACCGGCCCCGAATCGACCGAACCCGAGCCGGCTGGGCCCGAGCCGGATTCCCGCCCGCCCAGGCCGGGACGGCGGTGCACGACGACGCAGGCCAGCCCCGGGCCGGCGTGCGCGGCGACCACCGCGCCGGCCTCCGTGACGTACGTCGAACGGACCCGGCCGCCGAGCCGCTCGGTGAGCGCGGCGAGGAGCTGCTCGGCGCGTTGCGGGGCGGCAAGGTGGTGCACGGCGAGGTCGACGTCGGCGTCGCCGGCCGCCTCGACGGCGAGGTCGACCAGGCGGGCCACGCCCCGGCTGGCGGTGCGCACCTTGTCCTTGAGCACGATCGCCCCGTCCGGCATGTGCATGATCGGCTTGACCGACAGGGCGGTGCCGAGCAGCGCCTCGGCGGCCCCGATCCGGCCGCCCCGGCGCAGGAACTCCAGGGTGTCGACATAGAAATAGATCGTGGTCCGGTCGATCGCGTCGGCCGCCGTGCGGCGTACCCCCGGAAGGTCGGCGCCCTCGGCGGCGGCCTCGGCGGCCGCGAGCGCCGGGAAGCCGAGGCCCATGCCGGTGGAGCGGCTGTCGACGACCGCGACCCGGTCGCCGCCGACCTGCGCGGCGGCGAGCCGGGCGGCCTCGACGGTGCCGGACAGCTCGGCGGACAGGTGCACCGAGACCACCGCGTCGGCACCGGCGTCGAGCAGGTCGCGGTACGCCCGCGCGAACTGCTCCGGTGCCGGGCGGGAGGTGCTGACCGAGACCCGCCGGCCGCCGAGCGCCCGGGTGGCGTCGTCGGGGAACGTCTCGACGCCCTCCAGCCCCTCCGCGCCGTTGAGCACCACGGTCAGCGGCACGACGGTGAGACCGCGCTGGCGCACGAGCTCGGGCGGAAGGTAGGCGGTGGAGTCGGTGACGACCGCGACGGGCATTCCGGCACCGTAGCCGATCCGGGCCCAGGCCGCCGGGGCCACCTGGCCCGCCCGCCCGGGGAACAGTAGCCCGGGACGCCGCCGGGTCAGACCGCCTCGGCCGCCGCCGTGGTGGTCAGCACGCCGACGTTGTGCGCCCGCAGGTGCCAGCCCCGCGTGCCGCTGTCGCGCAGCTCGGTCCAGTGGCAGTTGCGCAGGGCACCGATCGCCCGCAGCACCGCGTGGTCCCAGCCGAGCAGGTGCCCGCAGCCCTGCCGGGCCGCGCCGCCGTGGGTGGCGATCACGATCGTCGCGCCGGGCGCGGCGTCGGCCGCGTCCTGCAGGGCACCGCCGACCCGCTTGCCGAGGTCGTCGAGGCTCTCGATGTCGGCGCCCGGGTCGGGGTCACCGGCCCGCCAGCGGGCGTGCTCGTCGGGGTAGCGCTGCTCCGCCTCGGCGAGCTCCAGCCCCTGCCACCGCCCGAAGTGCCGCTCGCGCAGCCGGGCGTCGGAGCGCACCGGCAGGCCGGTGAGCGCGGCGAGGGCGGCGGCGGTGTCGGCGGCGCGGCGCAGGTCGCTGGCCACGATCGCGTCGGGGCGCAGGGCCGCGAGCAGGGGCGCGGCGGCGGCGGCCTGCTCGCGGCCGAGGTCGTTGAGGGGTATGTCGGTCTGGCCCTGCACCCGGCTCGCGGCGTTCCAGTCGGTGTTGCCGTGCCGCCAGACGATCAGTCGGGTCATTCGGCCGGTGCGGTGCCGGCGGCGGCGTCGGCCTCGACCAGGTCCCGGTCGACGAACGGGATCTGCGGGCAGTCCTTCCAGAGCCGGTCGAGGGCGTAGAACTCGCGCTCCTCGGTGTGCTGGACGTGGACCACCATGTCGACGTAGTCGAGCAGCACCCAGCGCCCGCCCCGCTCGCCCTCGCGCCGGACCGGCTTGGCCTTCTCCGGCAGCTCCAGCAGCCGCTCCTCGATGGCGTCGACGATGGCCAGCACCTGACGCTCGTTGGGGGCGGCGGCGAGCAGGAACGCGTCGGTGATGGCGAGCTGGTCACCCACGTCGATGATGACGATGTCCTGCGCCTTCTTGTCGGCCGCGGCCTGGGCGGCGGCCATCGCCAGCTCGTGAGCGCGTTCGGAAACTGTCACCGTTCTCCTTCGATCAACCGTGCGACCCTCCAAGCGTCTCACACCCGTCCGCGTGACGACCTGTCGGTTCTGGCCGGTTTCGGGGACGAACGACCGCATATCCGGCGCGATCACTGCTGATAGAGGCGCCGTTTCGCGATGTACTGCACCACACCGTCGGGCACCAGATACCAGACCGGTTCGCCCCGGGCCACCCGGGCGCGGCAGTCGGTCGACGAGATGGCCATCGCGGGCACCTGCACCAGGCTCACCGTGTCGGCGGGCACGTGCTCGTCGGTCAGCTCGAACCCGGGGCGGGTGACGCCGATGAAGTGGGCCAGCGCGAAGATCTCGTCGAGATCCTTCCAGGACAGGATCCGCTCCAGCGCGTCCGCGCCGGTGATGAAGTAGAGCTGCACCTTCGGCCCGTACTCGGCGTGCAGGTCGCGCAGCGTGTCGACGGTGTACGTCGGCCCACCCCGGTCGATGTCGACCCGGCTGACCTGGAACCGGGGGTTGGACGCGGTGGCGATGACGGTCATCAGGTAGCGGTCCTCGGCCGGGGTGACCGGCTGGTCCGCCTTCTGCCACGGCTGCCCGGTCGGCACGAAGACGACCTCGTCCAGCCCGAACCGGTCGGCCACCTCGCTGGCCGCGACCAGGTGACCGTGGTGGATCGGGTCGAACGTGCCGCCCATGATCCCGACCCGCCGGATGTCTTCCCGCACCCGCAGATCGTATGCGGGCCGCGCGCGGCGGCGCCCCCGACCCGGTTCTCGACCCCTCCCCCGACCCGGGCCGCGGGCGCGGCCGGGGCCAGGGGAAGGCCGAAGACGGGACGGAACGGGGCGTACGGTCCCCGGGCCGCGGCGGATCAGGCCGAGGCGGCGGCCACGGCGGTGCGGGCCACCAGGGCGCGGCGCAGGTCGTCGTCGGCGTCGGTGACCACCCGGCGCAGGCCGGGCGTGACGTCGTCGCGGGCCAGCAGCGCCGCGGCCAGTTCCCGGGTGGGCTGCGCCACGGCGTAGCGGGGGTAGGCGTCGGCCGCGACCTGGTCGGCGACCCAGGGGGTACGCCTGCGCGCCGCCGCCGGCATGTCGGCGAAGTACCGCTCGACGTACGGCCCGGTCAGCTCAACCTGCTCGGGCTGCCAGAACCCCTGCGCGGCCGCCTCGACCAGCCGGTTGGACAGCTCGGTGTTGCGCACCACGATCTCCCACGCCGCCGCCTTCGCGGCCGGGTCGGGCAGCGCGGCCCGGCACCGGGCGGCCCGCTCGGCGCCGGTGGCGCTCGGGTCGGCCACCCTTTCGGCGGCGATCTCGGCCTCCCCGGCCGCGCCGAGCACCACGAGCCGGCCCAGCAGCGCCCAGCGCAGCTCGGCGTCCACGGCCAGCCCGGCGGGGACGCCGTCGCCGGCCAGCCAGCCGGCGAGCAGGTCGACGTCGGTGCTGGCCCCGATCAGGGCCCGGGCGGCGGCGAGCTGCCGCGACCCGCCCGGCTCGGCGGCGGCGAGCAGGCGCTGGCCGGCACCGGCGAGCCGGAGCAGCGCCGCCTCCCGGGCGAGGGGGTCGAGATAGCGGTCGACCAGCGGCCGGACGGTGCGCAGCACGTCCTCCACGATGATCACCTCGGTCTCGCCGGGGAGCGCGGCGGCGACCAGTTCCACCAGGGCGGCCACCGGCCGCTCGCCGTCGGTGGCCGCGTCCAGCGCCTCGCCCCACAGCAGGGCCCGGGCCAGCGGGTCGGCCAGGGTCGGCAGCACCAGCGGCACCGCGTCGACGGAGGCGGGGTCGAGGCGGATCTTGGCGAAGGTGAGGTCACCGGCGTTGGGCAACAGCAGCTGGGCGGCCGGCTGCCCGCGTAGCCCGGCGAGGACCGTCCGGCCGCCGTCGGCGTCCGGGTCGAGGTCGACCTCGTCGCGGGTGACGGTGCCGTCGGCGGCGTACCGGGCGACGCCGACGCGGTGCGGGCGCAGCACCGGGTGGCCGGCCGGGGCGGTCTGCACGATCGCCGCGTCCGCGTACCGACCGTCGGCGTCGAGCGTCACGTCGACCCGCAGGGTGTTGACCTGGGCCCGGCGCAGCCAGCGCTCGGCCCAGCCCGACAGGTCCCGCCCGGCGGCGGTGGAGAGCGCGCCGAGCAGGTCGGCGAGGGTGGCGTTGCCGAACCGGTGCGCCGCGAAGTGGGCGTTCAGCCCGGCCAGGAACGCGTCGTCGCCGAGCCAGGCGACGAGCTGGCGCAGCACGCTGGCGCCCTTGGCGTACGAGATGCCGTCGAAGTTGAGCAGCGCCAGGGCGGCGTCGGCGACCTCCTCCGGCGCGACGGGATGGGTGGAGGGACGCTGGTCGGCCGCGTACCCCCAGCCCTTGCGGCGCAGGGCGAACGTCGTCCACGCCCGGTCGAACCGGGTCGCCTCGGCGGTGACCCGGGTGCCCAGGTACTCCGCGAACGACTCGTTGAGCCACAGGTCGTCCCACCAGCGCATGGTGACCAGGTCGCCGAACCACATGTGGGCCATCTCGTGGGCGATGGTGGTGGCCCGCAGCTCGCGCTGGGTGTCGGTGACCGCCGAGCGGAACACGAGGTCGTCGCGGAAGGTGACCAGGCCCGGGTTCTCCATCGCGCCGGCGTTGAACTCCGGCACGAACGCCTGGTCGTACTTGCCGAAGGGGTACCGCTCGGCGAACAGCTCGTGGAACCGGTCCAGGCACTGGCGGGTGACGGTGAGGATCTCCTCGACGTCGGCGTCCAGGTGGGCGGCGAGCGAACGCCGGCACCAGACGCCCAGCGGGATGCCGTCGTGCTCGGCGCGGCGCACGTGCCACGGCCCGGCGATCAGCGTGACGAAGTACGGCGCCAGCGGGGCCGTGGGGGCGAACTCCCAGCGCCCCGGCCGGGGCGTCGCGGCCAGCGCGCCGTTGGCGGCGACCGTCCACTGCGGCGGCGCGGTGACGGCGAGCCGGACCGGGGCCTTCAGGTCGGGCTGGTCGAAGGCGGCGAAGATGCGCTGCGCGTTGTCCAGGAAGGACATGGCGTAGAGGTAGGTCTCGCCGTCGGCGGGGTCGACGAACCGGTGCAGCCCCTCGCCGGTGTTCGAGTAGGCCATCTCGGCCTCGACGACCAGCGTGTTGGCCTCGGCGAGGCCGGTCAGCGGCAACCGGTTGCCGGCGAGCGTCGCCGGGTCGAGGGGCCGCCCGTTCAGGCGTGCCCCCAGCAGTTGCGCGGGCAGCACCTCGACGAAGGTCTCCGCGCCGGGGGTCGCCCGGAAGCGGATGGTGGCGTGCGAGCGGAACCGCTCGTCGCCTGCGGTCAGGTCGAGGTCCACGTGGTAGGACTCGACGGTAATCAACGCGCCACGCGCGGTCGCCTCTACACGGCTCAGGCTCGGCATCCGCTTATCCTGCCCGATGGGGAACCACACTCGTTTCCCGTCACGGCATGCGATGGAGGAAGCAACAATGGGTCAGCACCCCAAGGGCGACTTCGACCTGTCCCGGGCGGTCTGGCAGCGGGCCGAGGGGGACACCTCGGACGGCGCGGTCGAGGTGGCCTTCGTCGACGACCTGATCGGCATGCGCAACTCCGCCGAGCCGGACGGCCCGGTGCTCGTCTTCACCCAGGCCGAGTGGGACGCGTTCGTCGCCGGCGCCCAGGACGGCGAGTTCGACCTGGACTGAACCGGGCCGCCGGGCCGCGACCGCCCGTCGCCCGCGGGGACGGCACGCCGACGTGCGTCCCCGGGAGCGGCAGCCGGTCACGGCCCGGCCCCGAACCGCCCTGACCGCCCGAAACGCCCGTCAGTCGCCGTCGCCCCAGCCGAGGCCGCCGGGGCCCGGGGCGTGATGGAAGCCGGGGTGACCGGCCACGTCGGCGCAGCGCTCCCCGTCGGGGCCGACCGCCCCGCAGAACAGCCGCTCGGCCCGGTGCCAGGCGTCAGCCGGGGACAGCGCGGCGGCCCCGAGGGCCAGCTCGGGGCGGAGCACGCTCAGCCCCTCGGCGTACGTCACGGCCAGCTCGCGGGCCAGGTCGGGCCCGGCGGCGGCGAAGCCGAGATGCACGGTGAACCAGCGCGGTGGGCGCTGCTCCCGGCGGGGCCGGGCGAGCAGCGGGCCCACCGGCTCCCCGCCGCCGGCCCGGCCCGCGCCCAGCGCGTCGACCGCCCGCCGCTGTCGCCAGTATCGCGACGCGTTCTCCCGCATGTGTCCTCCCCGTCGTGACTGCCCGGACGCTCCCGCCACCGGCGGCCCGAGCGCCCCGGACCGACCGGTCGCCGGCCCGTGCGCTCCAGCCAACCAGGTTCCCGGCGCCCTGGGAGGGGCCAGCCGGCGCCCGCCGCGCGGACCGCCGTCGCGCCGTCGGCCTCCGCAAGCCTCGACCGGGCTCGGCCGGGCTGCGGGGATTCGGCCGCCGCGACGTGGGTAGACGAACCCCCACCGCGCGGTGCCACCGGGCGGGGAACGTCAGGAGGGGTCCGATGGCCAGCATGCCGGCCGACCGCAGCCCGGACAGCACCCTGGCCCTGCTGCGGGAGGGCTACCGGTTCATCGGCGACCGCTGCGACCGGTACGGCACCGACATCTTCCAGACCAGGCTGCTGCTCGAACCGACCATCTGCCTGCGCGGCCGACCCGCGGCGGCGATCTTCTACGACCCCGAGCGCTTCGTCCGGGCGGGCGCGGCGCCGAAGCGGATGCAGCGGACCCTCACCGGCGTGGGCGGGGTGCAGGGCCTCGACGGGGCGGCCCACCACGACCGCAAGGCCATGTTCATGTCGATCATGACGCCGTCGGCGGTCCGGCAGCTCGGCCAGCTCTTCGACGACGAGTGGCGGGCCCGGGTGCCGGCCTGGGAGCGCGCCGGCCGGGTGGTGCTGCACGACGAGGTGGCCCCGCTGCTCACCCGGGCCGTCTGCGCCTGGGCCGGTGTGCCGCTGGCCGACACCGAGGTGGCCCGGCGCACCGCCGTCATGCGGTCGATGATCGAGGGGCCCACCGCGTTCGGCCCCCGGCACTGGCGGGGCCGGGTCGGCCGCCGCCGCGGCGAGCGGTGGCTCGGGGAGGTCGTCGAACGCGCCCGGGTGGGCGTCCTGCCGGCCCCGCCGGGCAGCGCGCTGCGGGCGGTCGCCGAGCACCGGGACGGCCGGGGGCAGCTGCTGCCCCGCCGGATCGCCGCCGTGGAGCTGCTCAACGTGCTGCGACCCACTGTCGCCGTCGACCGTTTCGTGGTCTTCGCCGCGCTCGCCCTGCACGACCACCCGCAGTGGCGCGACCAGGTGCGCGGCGACGACGACGCCACCGAGTGCTTCGTGCAGGAGGTACGCCGCTACTACCCGTTCTTCCCCGTCGCCGCCGCCCGGGTGCGGCGCTCCTTCGACTGGCAGGGGCACCACTTCCCGCAGGGCCGGCGGGTGCTGCTCGACCTGTACGGCACCAACCACCACGAGGCGCTCTGGCCCGAGCCGGAACGGTTCCGTCCGGAGCGCTTCGCCGGCTGGCGCGGCGACCCGTACGCGCTGGTGCCGCAGGGCGGCGGCGAGCACCTGACCGGCCACCGCTGCGCCGGCGAGTGGATCACCATCGAGCTGCTGAAGCGGGCCGTCACCAACCTGACCACGACCATGCGCTACGAGGTCCCGCCGCAGGACCTCGCGATCGACCTGCGGCGGATGCCCGCCCTGCCGCCGAGCGGCCTCGTCATCGCCGACGTGCGCCGCACCGCCTGACCCCGGTGCAAGGAAGGGCCCCCTGTTAACGCATTCTGTTGTACAGGGGACCCTTCCCAACCCGGGGCCGCGAGCTGCGGCGGGATCTCCTCCGTCAGTACCGCACCTGGTCGCGGGACTGCTGCGCGTGGTCCTTCACGTCGTGGGCGGCCGACCGGGTGTCGTCGCGAACGGCGTGCACGGCGTCCTGGGCGGTGGCCTTCACCGACTCGCCCGCGTGCTGCGCCGGCTCGCGCAGCTCTTCCCTCAGCTCGCCGGCGACCTCGCCGAGCTTCTCCTTCACCGCGCCGGCGTGCGCGCCGGCCCGCTCCTTGACCTGGGCGGCCACCTGCTGCTCGCGGCGGCTCGCCGGGATCAGGGAGGAGACCAGCATGCCGACGCCGAAGGCGATCAGGCCGGCGGCCAGCGGGTTGCCCTCGGACTTCTCCCGCAGCACCTGCGGCGCCCGCTGGGCGGCGTCGCCGACGGTGGAGGCCGCCGAGTGCGCCTTGTCGCTCACCGTGGACGCGGCCGACGACGCCCGGTCGGCCACCGCGTGGGCGGCGTGTCCGGTGCTGTGGCCGTAGTCGGGAGCGGTGCCCATGACCTTGTCCCTCACATTCTGCAGCGCGTTGCGCGCCCGCTGCTTGCGGTCGTCGACGATGCGGCCCGGGCTGACCTTGTACGCCAGGGCGTCCACGTCGGTGCTGAGGCTGTTGCGGGTGGCCTCGATCTCCCGGCGGATCTGGTCGGGATCGGTGCTCATCGGGTGACTCCCTCCGGGTGGGGCTTGAGCGCGTCGGGAATGCGCTGCACGCTGTCGTTGGTCTGCCTGAGGCCGCGTACGCGCTGGGCGTGCTTCTTGGCCAGGGAGTAGAGGACGGCGGCGATCGCGCCCCACAGCACGGCGACGATCAACGCGGCCCAGCCGGCGGCCAGCACGTTGGACAGCCCGGCCCAGAGCGCGATCGACAGGAACAGCGCCACCATGTACCCGCCGAAGCCGGCGCCGCCGAACAGTCCGGCGGCCTTGCCCGCCTTCCTGCCCTCCTGGCGGATCTCGGCCTTGGCCAGCTCCACCTCCTGGCGCATCAGCGTGGACAGGTCGGTGCTCACCTGGCGCAGCAGCTCACCGATCGAGCTGCTCCTGACCTCGTCCGCGGCGTGCGGGGCACCCGCGGGGTGGTACCCGGAGTCGAGTCCGGGGTCCTGCGTCGGCGCGGTCATGCCGTCTCCTCCCTTCGGCTGGCTCGACGGCTCACAGGCGGGAAGCGCCGCTGGACGGCACGCCCGGCAGCGGGTCGGTCCGGGTCACCGGGGGCAGCGGCGTTCCGGTGCCGTCCGCCGGGTCGGCGTAGCCGGTGGTGGTGCCCGGGTCGGGGTAGGCCGCGCCCTGGCCGGTGTGGCCGGCCTCGGGGTCGGGTCGAGGTAGCCGCCCGGGGGGATCTGGTCCGGCACGGCACGCTGGGCCGGCGGCGTCGGGATGACGGCGGTGCGCTCCGGGTCGTACGCCGGGGTCGGGCCGCCGCCGGCGCCGTCGGACGCCGCGGACAGCTCCCTGGTCAGCCGGCCGGCGAGCACGCCGAGCACGGCGGCGCCGACGAGGAAGGTGCCCGGGTTGCGGCGGGCGTAGTCCTTGACCTCGGTGAGGATGTCGCCGGGCTGCCGCTCCTCCAGCCAGCCGGCAACGCCGTTGACGCGCTCGGCGGCCTGGTGGGCCAGCTCGGTCACCGGGCCGGACTGGCCGCTGTTCTGCGCCATCGTGCGCATCTCGTCGGCCAGCGAACGCAGCCCGCCGGCCCCCGGCGCTGCTGCTCCCCGGCCTGCCCGGCGAGCTGGTCGCGGGCCTCGCCATAGAGGTTGCGGGCCTGCCGCGTGGCCTCGCCGACGACCTCCCGGCCCTGCTCCCTGGCGGTCTGCGCGACCGCACCGCCCGCGTGCGCGGCCTCCGAGCCCACCTGGCGGGCCTGATCGCGTACGCCGTGGCCGTTGCTCGACTCCTGCCCGTACGTGGACGTCGTAGGTGAGAGATCGTAGGTCATGATGTCCCTTCCGCTCGATAAGTCGTCACGGTAGTCAAATCAGGGGATTCGCCAGCGTTCATCCTGTCGGCGTCTTTTGACCTACCCTCGCTCCGAGGGCCCACACCTGATTCCCGGTTTCTCTGCGGAACGTGTCGCCGCGCACACACAATGGAGGATCGTCGGGGGCTGCTGATCCACGGAGGTGACATCGATGGCGCGTGACCGGCAGCGCCCACGGGCCCGGGTGCAGGTGGCCGCCGTCGCGGTGGCCGTGCTCTTCCTCCTGCTCGGGGTGCTCGGCTTCGTCCCGGGCATCACCACCGGGTACGACGACCTGACCTTCGCCGGGCACCACTCGGGCGCCGAGCTGCTGGGGCTGTTCCAGGTCTCGGTCCTGCACAACGCCCTGCACCTGATCTTCGGGCTGGCCGGGCTGGCCCTGGCCCGCAGCGTCGCCGGGGCCCGGGTCTTCCTGGCCGGCGGCGGCGCGCTCTATCTCGGGCTCTGCCTCTACGGGCTGTTCGTCAAGTTCGCCGAAAACGAGCACGGCGCGGCCAACTTCATCCCGCTCAACGGCGCGGACGACTTCCTGCACCTGCTGCTCGGCCTCGGCATGCTCGCCCTGGGCCTGCTGCTGTCCAACCGGGTGGGCACGGGCGGTCGGCTGGACGACCCGATCGACCGCCCCTGACCGGGCCGCCCCGCCCGGCCGGCGCGCGCCCGCGAAGTCAGGCGGCCACCGGGAGGCGCTTGGCGAAGCAGCGGCTGTACGGGTTGTCGACGTACTCGCCGTACACGGGGATGGGGGCGTACCCGCAGGAGGTATAGAGGCCGATGGCCGCCGGCAGGTAGCTGCCGGTCTCCAGCCGCAGCTCGGCGTACCCCTGCTGGAAGGCCAGGTCCTCCAGGGCGGCCAGCAGCTGGCGGGCGATCCCCCGGCCCCGGAAGGCGGGCCGGACGTACATCCGCTTCAGCTCGCCGGTGCGCGGGTCGAGTTCCTGGATGCCGCCGCACGCGACGGCCCGGCCGGCGTCGACGACGGCGAGGTAGCGGATGTCCTCGTGGGTGACGGTCACCTGCCCGTCCAGCCCGCCGTCGGCCTCGCGCAGCTCACGCTGCTGCGCCACGACCAGGGTGGCGATCTCCGGGTCGGTCGTGGGCCGCGATTCGATCAGCATCCCGTCAAGCTAGGCGCGGCGGATTTCCGGCAGGTTTCCGGCGGGCGACCCGCCGGCGGAGGCCCCGCGAGCGGTCGTCGTCGCGTCGCCGGGCCGCTCCCCGTCGCCGCCTACTTCTCGTCGCTCGCCCACTGCTCGTCGTCGAGGTCGTCGGCGAGGTCGTCGTCGGCGGTCGGCTCGTCGTCGGTGACGTCGGCCCCCAGCTCGTCGGCGGGCCGCACCCGGCGGGCCTTGCGCGCGGCGAGCCGCTCGGCGGCCGAGGGGCGGCTCGACTTCTCCTCCAGCCGCACGTCGGTGCCCCGGTTGCCGGGGACGAAGTCGACACCCGCGTAGAGGGTGGGCTGCCAGTCGAACTCGCGCTCGCCGATGCGCACCAGGTCGCCCGGGTTCGCCCCGGCCTTGGCCAGCTTGTCCTCGACGCCGAGGCGGGCCAGCCGGTCGGCCAGGTAGCCCACGGCCTCGTCGTTGTCGAAGTTCGTCTGCCGCACCCAGCGCTCCGGCCGCTCGCCCCGGACGGTGAACGAGCCGTCCGGCTCGGCGGTGATCGTGAAGCCGGTGTCGTCGACCGCCCTCGGGCGGATGACGATCCGGGTCGGCTCGGCCGGCGGGGCGGCGGCGCGGGCCTTCTCGACCAGCTCCGCCATGGCGAACATCAGCTCCTTGAGGCCCTCGTGCGTCGCCGCGGAGACCTCGAACACCCGCAGGCCACGGGCCTCCAGGTCGGCGCGGACGATGTCGGCGAGGTCCCGGCCGTCCGGCACGTCGATCTTGTTGAGGGCGACGAGGCGGGGCCGGTCGGTGAGCCCGCCGTACTGGCTCAGCTCCGACTCGATGGCGTCGATGTCTGCCAGCGGGTCCCGGCCCGGCTCCAGCGTCGCGGTGTCGATCACGTGCACCAGCACCGCGCAGCGCTCGACGTGCCGGAGGAACTCCAGCCCGAGGCCCTTGCCGGTGGCCGCGCCGGGGATGAGCCCGGGCACGTCGGCGACGGTGAAGGTGTGGTTGTCGACCCGGACCACGCCCAGGTTCGGCACGAGGGTGGTGAACGGGTAGTCGGCGATCTTCGGCTTGGCGGCGGAGATGACCGAGATCAGCGACGACTTGCCGGCCGACGGGAAGCCGACCAGGCCCACGTCGGCGACGCTCTTGAGCTCCAGCACCACGTCGAGCTGCTCGCCGGGCTCGCCCAGCTCGGCGAAGCCGGGGGCCTTGCGCCGGGCGTTGGCCAACGAGGCGTTGCCCCGGCCGCCCCGGCCGCCCCGGGCCACCTCGAACGTGGTGCCCGCGCCGACCATGTCGGCCAGCACCTCGCCGCCGGGGGTCTGCACGACGGTGCCGTTGGGCACCTTGAGCACCAGGCCGCGCCCGTTCGCGCCGTCCCGGTTCGAGCCCGCGCCGCCCTTGCCGTTCTCGCCCTTGACATGCGGGTGGAAGTGGAAGTCGAGCAGGGTGTGCACCTGCGGGTCGACGACCAGGGTCACGCTGCCGCCGTGCCCGCCGTTGCCGCCGTCCGGGCCCCCGAACGGCTTGAACTTCTCCCGGTGGATCGAGACACAGCCGTGCCCGCCGTCGCCGGCCTGCAGGTGCAGGACGACCCGGTCCACGAACATCGTCACGTCGTCAATCCTTCCAGCGGGAGACGCCCCGCACGTACGAGAAAAAGCGAAGCGGGCCGGGACCAACCGGTCCGCGGCCCGCGACGCGTCGAAACTACTGCTGCGGCACGATGCTGACGGTCTTGCGACCGCGCTTGGTGCCGAACAGGACCGAGCCGGCGGCCAGCGCGAAGAGCGTGTCGTCGCCGCCGCGGCCGACCAGGTCACCGGGGTGGAACTTGGTGCCACGCTGCCGGATGAGGATCTCACCCGCGCTGACGACCTGACCACCGAAGCGCTTCACGCCGAGTCGCTGGGCCGCGGAGTCACGGCCGTTGCGCGAGCTGGACGCACCCTTTTTGTGAGCCATCTGAGGACGACCTACTTCCCGCTGGAGATGCCGGTCACCTTGACCTGGGTCAGCGGCTGGCGGTGACCCTGGCGCTTGTGGTAGCCGGTCTTGTTCTTGAACTTGTGAATCTTGATCTTCGGGCCCTTGGTGTGCGCGGCGATCTCGCCGGACACCGCGACCTCGGCAAGCTTCGCCGCGTCGGTCACCAGGTCGTCACCGTCGACGAGGAGCACCGCGGTGAGCTTCACCGCGTCGCCGGGGGCACCGGCGAGCTTCTCGACCTCGATCACGTCGCCCTCGGCGACCTTGTACTGCTTGCCGCCGGTCTTGACGATCGCGTACATCGGAGGCGGACTCCCTGTCGTTGAGGCTGCTGGCGGTCGTTCCCTCGGCGGCTCGCCGGGTAGCAGAAGCGCGGCGGCGCGGGCACGCGGGAACTCGGCACACCAAAGTGCGCCGCAAGATAGCGTACGCCATCGGCGGGGCGACACCCAAACCGGGGTGCGCCGTCCCGCCGGCCGGCGGGGAGCCGGTCAGCGGGCGCAGAGCTGGTCGAGGCGCTGCTGGAGCTCGTCCAGCTCCTCCTCGTCGATCGCGTCCACGTCGGTGCCGAGCATCCCCACCTCGGTGGCGAGGTCGGCCAGGAGCGTCCGCAGCTGCGGGTCGGTCGCCCGGGTCGACTGCTCCCGCAGCGCCGTGCGCCAGCCGGTCAACGCCGCCTCCGCCCGCTTGCGGGCGGCCTCCGCCGTAGCGCTGTCGCTCGCGCCGACCGCACCGATCATCCGGCCCAGCTCCGCCACGTACGTGCGGACCGCCGCGCCGCTGGCCTGCTGGGCGGCGGCGCAGACCTCCGGGGCGTTCCCACCGGCCGCGCCGCTCGCGGCGGGCGGCCCGCCCGACGCGCCGGGTGCCGCGCCCCCGCCGCCCGGGGTCGCCCCGCCGACCGCCGCCGGGGAGGAGCCGCCCGGCCCGTCGGCGGGGTCGGAGCCGGAGCGCTCGGCGGAGCAGGCCGCCGTGGCGGACAGGACGACCGCGGCGACGGTGAGGGCGAGCAGACGACGCATTCTTCTTCTCCTGACCGGGGGTGGCCGATCCTAACCGGGGTCCGGCACGCGACAGGACCCCCGCCCCGGTGCTGTCACCCGGGCAGGGGCCCTGCGAAACGCGCGGCCGGTCAGCCGGTCACGGGCGGGTACGCCGCCGGGTGCCACCCCGGCGGGAGCGCCGCCGGCCGCCACCGGTGTCGCCGCCGTCGCCGTCGCCCTCGTCGTCGCCGAGCGCGTCCGGGTCGTCGGCACCCGCCAGCCGGGCGGACTCGCCCTGCTGGCTGTCCGCCACGGCCGGCGCGGCGGCGGTGTCCGCCTCGTACCGGGACAGGTCGTAGCCCATCGTGTCGTGGTAGTCGGCCTCGGTGTCGGCGTCGGCCGGCGCCTCGACCACCTCGACCACCGTGCGCTCCGGGGCCGCGCTCTTGCGCGCCCGACGCCGCGACGACGCCCCGCCGACCGACTCGGCCGGGGCCGGTGCGGCGGCGGGGGCCGCCGAGGCGACCGCCTTGACCTTGTCCCCCGCGCCGCCGCCCGAACGGGGCTTCTCCGGCACCGGCTCGGTGTGGATGATCAGGCCCCGCCCCTTGCAGCACTCGCAGGGCTCGCTGAACGCCTCCAGCAGCCCCGCGCCGATCCGCTTGCGGGTCATCTGCACCAGCCCGAGCGAGGTGATCTCGGTGACCTGGTGCTTCGTGCGGTCCCGGCCGAGGCACTCCGTGAGCCGGCGCAGCACCAGCTCGCGGTTGGACTCCAGCACCATGTCGATGAAGTCGATCACGACGATGCCGCCGATGTCGCGCAACCGGAGCTGGCGGACGATCTCCTCGGCCGCCTCCAGGTTGTTCCGGGTGACCGTCTCCTCCAGGTTGCCGCCGGAGCCGGTGTACTTGCCGGTGTTGACGTCGATGACGGTCATCGCCTCGGTGCGGTCGATCACCAGCGAGCCGCCGGAGGGCAGGAAGACCTTCCGGTCCAGGCCCTTGAGGATCTGCTCGTCGATCCGGTACGTGGCGAACACGTCGGTCGTGCCGGCGTGCCGGCGCACCCGGTCGACCAGGTCCGGCGAGACGTGCGAGAGGTAGGACTCGACCATCCCGTACGACTCGTCGCCCTCGATCACCAGCTCGCGGAAGTCCTCGTTGAACAGGTCCCGCACGACCCGGATGACCAGGTCCGGCTCCTCGTAGAGCAGCACCGGAGCGCCGCCGGAGGCGGCCTTGGCCTGGATGTCCTCCCACTGGGCCTGCAGGCGCTTGACGTCGCGGGCCAGCTCGTCCTCGCTCGCCCCCTCGGCGGCGGTCCGGACGATCACGCCCGCGCCGTCCGGGACCAGCTTCTTGAGCGCGTCGCGCAGCCGCTTACGCTCGGTGTCCGGCAGCTTGCGGCTGATGCCCGAGGCGTTGCCGTTCGGCACGTAGACCAGGTGCCGGCCGGAGAGCGCGATGTGGCTGGTCAGCCGGGCGCCCTTGTGCCCGATCGGGTCCTTGGTGACCTGCACCAGCACCGAGTCGCCGGAGCGCAGGGCCTGCTCGATCGACCGGGCCCGCCCCTCCAGGCCGGTGGTGTCCCAGTTGACCTCGCCCGCGTACAGGACGGCGTTGCGGCCGCGCCCGATGTCGACGAAGGCCGCCTCCATGCTCGGCAGGACGTTCTGCACCTTGCCGAGGTAGACGTTGCCGGCCATGGTGCCGGAGGAGTTGCGGGTGACGTAGTGCTCGACCAGCACGCCGTCCTCCAGGACGGCGATCTGGGTGCGGTCACCGCGCTGGCGGACGGCCATCACCCGGTCGACCGCCTCCCGGCGGGCCAGGAACTCGGACTCGCTCAGGATCGGCGGGCGGGTCCGGCGCTGCTCCCGGCCGTCCCGGCGGCGCTGCCGCTTGGCCTCCAGCCGGGTCGAGCCGGAGACGCCCTGCACCTCGTCGACGGCCTTGCGCGGCTCCCGGATCTTGACGACCGTCGGCACGCCGTCGTCGGCGCCCCCGTCGGTGTCCCCGGCGCCCCGGCGGCGGCGACGCCGCCGACGACGGGTCAGCCCGTCCCCGCCCTCGTCGGTCTCGCCCTCGCCCTCGTCCTCGTCGCCCTCGGCTTCGGGCTCCTCGGCCTGGGCGGCCTCCTCGGCCTCGTCGTCGTCGGCCTCGTCCGCGCCGCCCTTGCCCCGGCCCCGGCCCCGGCGTCCCCGGCGGCGACGCCGACGGGCGGCGCTCTCCTCGTCTTCCTCGTCCTCGGCGGCCTCGGGCTCCTCCGCCTCGGCGGCCGGCTCCTCCTCGACCTCCGGCGCCTCGGCCTGCTCGACCGGCTCGACCTCGCGCCGGGCGCGGCGACGCCGGCGGGGCGGCTCGGGCTCCTCCTCGACCGGCTCCGGCTCGACGGGGGTCGACACCACGACGCGGGCGACCGGCGGCTCGTCCGGCTGCGGGGCCATGAAGAGGACGGTCGGCGCGGAGAGGACGGCCCGCCGCCGGCGGGTCCTCGGCTCGGCGGCCTCGACCGGCTCGCCGGGCGTGGCGGGCTCGGCGGGCTGGCTGGCCGGCGCGGGCTCGGCGGCCTGGGCGGGCTCGGCCGGCTCGATGATCTCGGCAGCCTCGGCGGTGCCGGCCGGCAGTTCGACGGCACCGGAGACGGCCACCCCGGGCGGCACCTCCCCGGAACGGTTCTCGGCGCCGCTGGACCGGCGGCGGCCACGCCCGGCGGCGGCCCGGCCGGAAGCGGCCGGCTGGCTGGCCTCGGTCGCGCCGGCTGCCGGCTGGTCCACGGCACCGCCGGCAGCGACAGCATCCGGCTGGGCTGCGGCAGCGGACGGCGGCTGGGCTGCCGGCGGCTCGGCCACGGCCGGCGTCGGCTCGGCCACGGCCGGCGTCGGCTCGGCCTCCGTCGGCTGCTCGCCCGTCTCGGCGGCCTCGGCCGGCTCGGCGGCCGGGGCCTCCGCCGGGGGCGCGGCGGCCTTGCGGCGGCGGGTCCGGGTGACCTTGACCGGGGGTACGACCTCCGCGCCGGCCTCCTCCGCGGCGGCGGCGACGATCGGCTCCGCCGTCGCCTTCGCGGTGGTCGCCTTCCGGCGTCGACGCGGCGTCTTCGGCGCCTCCTCCAGCTCACCGGCGATCGGGGCGAGGACCTCGGCCTGGGGGGCCTCCCCGCTGGCCGAGCCGGCGGAGGTGGACGCCTCCACCGGAGCCTCGGTCTGCTCCGGCTGGTTCAGCGGGGTGGCCCGCCGACGGGTGGCCCGCTTGCGGGGCGGCGGGGCCGGCGCCTCGGCGGCGGCATCCCCGGCGGCCTCGCCCTGCGCGGCGGTGGGCCCGCCGGCCGGGGCCGCCCCCTCGGCGGTAGGGCCGCCCGCGGTGAGATCCGCCGTGCCGGTGACGGTGTCACCGCCGGCGCGGCCGGTGTCGGTGGTGCGGTCAGCGGTGTCGCCGGCCGGCTGGGAACCGGTCCGTTCGCCGCCCTCGGGCTCGTTCTCGAGCATGGACGTTCTCCAGTTCTGGCTGCCCCGGGCGCGGGTGAGCGCTGCCACGCAGGGTCGCCGCAAAAGTGTTTCCGCCGGGCGCGCGAGCTGCGCGACCGCCGAAGTCTGCCTGCCAGAACGCTGACCGTCGGTCAACGCTCACACGATGGCTGCCCCGTCGCGATCCGCGTCCAACGGATCGACGATCTCGCCCTGTGCGGTCAACGTGCCCTGCGCCAGCCGGATCACCCTCGGGGAGACCGGCGGCTCCAGGTCGGCCACCGCGCGCAGGCCGGAAAGGACGTCATCGGGTCGCACGGACGGGGTGACCTGCCGGACGACCAGTTCGAGTATCGCACACGACACGCCCGGTGCCCCGGAAGGCGTCTCGACGGACCGCATCACATCGATCTTCATGACTGCCGCGCGGGCGTCGAAGGTGCGCCGCCCCTGCTTCGTCATCCGCTCGACCTGAACCTCCCCCGCCGCCGTGAAAGCGGCCACGGCGCGCTCCAGCACGGCCGGCTCCACCTCCGGCAGCTCGATCCGCCAGTACGACGCCTCGATCCGGTCGGCCAGGCTGCCCCCGGCGGCGACGACCGCGTCGAGGACGTCGAGCCCGGGCGAGAGCGCGGCGTCCAGCGCCGCCCGGAGCTGCCCCGGGTCGACCGGCTCCCGCAGCCCGATCTCCAGGTACTCCGCCTCGCTGGCCACCCCGGTCGGGGCCGCGCTGGCGTACGAGATCTTGGGGTGCGGGGTGAAGCCCTGGGAGAAGGCGATCGGCACCCCGGCCCGCCGCAGCGCCCGCTCGAACGCGCGGGCGAAGTCGCGGTGCGAGGTGAACCGCAACGGCCCACGCTTGGCGTACCGGATGCGGACGCGCTGGACGACCGGCGCCTGCCCGCCCTCCGGCTGTGGTTTCCTACTGATCGTCGTGCTCCTCGGATCGGTTGATCATCCCGCGCGGGGGATCACTGCGGGGTGGGGGCGGGAATCCGCAGCCCGGCGCCGTTGACCGGGGTCAGTGGGAGCAGCTTCCTGCCCGTGGGGCCGATCTGGATCTCGGTGTCCATCGACGGGCAGACGCCGCAGTCGAAGCACGGGGTCCACCGGCAGTCGTCCTGCTCGTACTCGGACAGGGAGTCCTGCCAGTCCTGCCAGAGCCAGTCCTTGTCCAGGCCCGAGTCCAGGTGGTCCCAGGGCAGGACCTCCAGCTCGTCGCGCTGGCGGGTGGTGTACCAGTCGAGGTCCACGCCGAAGGCCGGCAGCACCTCGGTCGCGGCGTCCACCCACCGCTGGTACGAGAAGTGCTCGCTCCAGCCGTCGAACCGGCCACCGTTCTCCCACACCCGCCGGATGACCGCGCCGACCCGGCGGTCGCCCCGGCTGAGCAGGCCCTCGATCAGCGACGGCTCGCCGTCGTGATAGCGGAAGCCGATCGCCCGGCCGAGCGAACGGTCGGCGTTGATCGCCTGCTTGAGCAGCCGCAGCCGGTGGTCGATGACCTCCGGCCGCTCCATCGACGCCCACTGGAACGGGGTGTGCGGCTTCGGCACGAACCCGCCGATCGAAACCGTGCAGCGGATGTCCTTGCTGCCGGTGGCGGCCCGGCCCGCCCGGATCACCTCGTGCGCCATGTCCGCGATCTCCAGGACGTCGGCGTCGGTCTCGGTGGGCAGGCCGCACATGAAGTAGAGCTTCACCTGCCGCCAGCCGTTGGTGTACGCGGTGACGACGGTGCGGATCAGGTCTTCCTTCGACACCATCTTGTTGATGACCTTGCGGATCCGCTCCGACCCGCCCTCGGGGGCGAAGGTCAGACCGGTGCGCCGGCCGTTGCGCGACAGCTCCTGCGCCAGGTCGATGTTGAACGCGTCCACCCGCGTCGACGGCAGCGACAGCGACACGTTGGTGCCGGCGTACTGCTCGGCCAGGCCCGAGCACATGTCGCCGATCTCCGAGTGGTCGGCCGACGACAGCGACAGCAGGCCCACCTCGTGGAAGCCGGAGAACTCCAGCCCCTGCTGCACCATCTGCCCCACCGTCGTGATGGACCGCTCCCGCACCGGCCGGGTGATCATGCCGGCCTGGCAGAACCGGCAACCCCGGGTGCACCCCCGGAAGATCTCCACCGCGTACCGCTCGTGGACCGTCTCGGCCAACGGGACCAGGGGCTTCTTCGGGTACGGCCAGGCGTCCAGGTCCATCGTCGTGCGCTTGTGCACCCGGAAGGGCACGTCCGCCCGGTTCGGCACCACCCGCTGGATCCGGCCGTCGGGCAGGTAGTCCACGTCGTAGAAGCGCGGCACGTAGACGCTCTCCGTGCGGGCCAGCCGCAGCAGCAGCTCGTCCCGGCCGCCCGGGGAGCCCTCGGCCTTCCACTCCCGGACGATCGCCGTGATCTCCAGGACGGCCTCCTCGCCGTCGCCGAGCACGGCGGCGTCGACGAAGTCGGCGATCGGCTCCGGGTTGAACGCGGCGTGCCCGCCGGCCACGATGACCGGGTCGGCGTCGGTGCGGTCGGCCGCCAGCAGCGGAATGCCCGCCAGGTCGATCGCGGTGAGCAGGTTGGTGTAGCCCAGCTCGGTGGAGAACGAGACGCCGAACACGTCGAAGTCGCGCACCGAGCGGTGGGCGTCGACGGTGAACTGCGGCACGCCGTGGGCGCGCATCAGCTTCTCCAGGTCGGGCCAGACCGCGTACGTCCGCTCGGCCAGCACGTCCGGCAGCTCGTTGAGCACCTCGTAGAGGATCTGCACGCCCTGGTTGGGCAGGCCCACCTCGTACGCGTCGGGATACATCAGCGCCCAGCGCACGACGACCTCGTCCCAGCCCTTGACCACCGCGCCCAGCTCGCCACCGACGTACTGGATGGGCTTGGTCACCTGGGGCAGCAGCGGCTCCAGACGGGGCCAGATCGACGGCTCCACGGCGGGACGCGGCGTGGTGGACGGAACGCTCATGATGCCCAAGGGTACGCGTCCGCCCGCCGGCCGCCGCGTCGCGCCCACCGCGCCCGCCCGGCCCCAGCCGGAAGAACGTCCGGTCCCGCGGCGCGGCCCGGTCACCGCTGCGGGATCTCCCGGCTCCCGGCGTGGGCAAGCGGGCCGCGAGCCTGGTCACGGTCGCCCCGGACGTGGGCGGATCGCCGCCGGTGGCACGCCGGTACTAACCTCGGACCGGCGCGAGAGGAGATTGCCGCGATGCCGCACCCGCAGCCGGGAGCAGATCGACCGGCCGACGGGGGCACCCCGGCCGTCGACCAGGACCAGGGCCCGGCGGTCGCCGGAGAGGCGGCCCCCTCCCCCGTACCGCCGCCGGTCGCACCGACCCCGCACGGCCCCGCCGAGCCTGCTGACAGCGGGCAGGCCGACACCACGCAGGCCGGGCAGACCGACACCGAGCAGGTCGACACCCAGCGGGTCGAGCCGGTCGATGCCGCGCAGGTCCCCTCCGCCGAGCCGGCGACCGACGACACGACCGCGACCGACACGACGGCGACCGACGACACGACCGCGACCGACACGACGGCCCCGGTCGAGACGGCGGCCATGGAGCACGCGCCGACCGACCCGGAGACGCCGACCGACGGAGAACCGAGGACGAACGGCGCGACCGGCGCCGACGGAGAACCGCCGACCGGCGGTACGACGAGGGCCGACGGTGCGGTGAGGGCCGACGGCGCGGCGACCGACGGGGCGACCGGCGACAGCACGGAGGTGACCGACGGGGCGATCGACCACGGAACCGACGCGACCAGGACCGCCGCGCTCCCCGACGGCGGGGCCGCCGAGGCGACCGTCCCGGTCGCGGACGCCTCGCCGGAGCCCGGGTCGTCGCCGGGGCCGGAGCCCACCCGGGTCGATCCTGCCGGCGCCCACGGGGCACCTCCCGCGCCGCCTCGACCGGTCGGCTCCGCCACCCCGGTGCGCCCCGGCCCGGACCCGACCCGGATCCCCCCCACCCCGCCGCTCCCCGGCCCGGACCCGACCCGGGTCGAGCCCACGCCGCCGCGGCCCGCCCTCGGCCGGGCCGGTGTGACCTCGCCGGCCTTCGCCCCGGGCCGCGCCAGGGCCAGCAGGCCGACCCCCACCCCGGACCCGACGAGGATCGAGGCCCACCAGGACGCGAAGCTGGACCCGCGCCCGGACGCCACGAAGCTGGATGCCGGCCCGGACGCCCCGGAATCCGCCGCACGCCCGGACGCCACGAAGCTGGACGCGCGTCCGGACCGGACGACCGTCGACCCCGCCGCCGCCGAGCCGCCCGCGCCCCGCTTGCGCGGGTCCGCGTCGGTCCCGCCGCCGGCCCCGCGCAAGCGGAGCTGGGGGGAGTCCGCCGTGTTCACCCCGCCTGCCCCTCCGCCGCCGACCCCGCCCCCGGCTCCGCTGCCGCCCGCACCGGTCGGGCACGGGCCGCTGCCGCCCCCGGAGAGCCAGGTTCCGGTGGACCCGTGGGCCGGCGTGGACACCGGCAGTTGGGACCTGCACGCCGCCGAACTGCCCCCGCTGCCGCCGACCACGCCGTACCCCGCGACGCCACCCACCCGGCAGTACCCGGGGCCGGCGGCCGGCTCGGCACCCGTCGTCGGTCGCGGCACCCCGGCGGCGTCCCACCCGGTGACCCCGCCGCAGCCGGCCCGGCCCGTGTCGCCCGCGGCCCGGCCCGTCAGCCCACCGCCGGCCGCCCGGTCAGCCCCGCCGCCCGTGGCCCGGCCGCTGCCGCCGGCACCCGCCCGGCAGGTGTCGCCGCCCCGGCAGGTGTCGCCTCCGCCGGCCCGACAGGTGTCACCCCCGCCTGCGGCTCGCCCGGTGGCACCGCCCCCACCGCCTCCGCAACAACGCCGGCCCGCCCCTCCCCCGCCCGCGCCGAAGGCCCCCCGCCGACGCCGGCGGCGCTGGCCGTGGGTGCTGCTGCTGAGCATCGCCTGCTGCTGCGGCTGCCCGGCGTACTGGGTGAAGCCGATGTGGGAGCAGTATCCGGCGAAGGCGGCGCTGCCTGCGCAGATCGCCGACCTGTCGCTGCGCGAGGACGCCCGCAGCAAGGCCACCGCGAACCAGCTCGAGGCCGAGACGCGCGAGGCGCACCTGCTGGCCGAGGACACCTTCGCCGGCGTGTACGCCTCGTCGGCCGGCAAGCCCGTCGTCGTGTTCGGCGGCACCGGCTTCCGGTTGACCCCCGAGAGCGACGCGGACGACGAACTGGCCCGGCTCAAGCCGCGATACCAGCTCGGCGATCCGCAGGTGGTCGACACCGACGTCCGGGGGCGGTTCGCCCGCTGCGCCGTCGGCGCGCTCGACGCCACCGCCGTCGTGGTCTGCACCTCGGTCGACCACGGCAGCCTCACCACCGGGATCTTCACCCAGCTCTCCGTGGACGACAGCGCCCGGCTGCTCGACGAGATGCGCGAGCAGATCATCACCCCGGAACAGGTGGGCTCCAGCGCGACATGACGCGCCCCGCCCGGCCGACGACCGGCGGGAGGCGGACCAGCGGGCGGCGGGCGGCGGGTCCGCGCCGCGCTGGTCTCGGGTGCTCGGGTTTTCCGGCTTCCGGGCCGGACGGCGGCCGACCCGGGCCACAATCGGGGCATGTCGCGGCGTTGGCTCTTCGCCGATCAGCTGGGGCCGCACTTCCTCGACGACCGCCGCCAGCCGGTCCTGCTGATCGAGTCGAAGGCGGTCTTCCGCCGCCGCGTCTACCACCGGCAGAAGGCGCACCTGATCCTCTCCGCGCTGCGCCACCGCGCCGCCGAGCTCGGTGCGCAGGCCACCTACCTGCGCACCGAGACGTACGCGGAGGGGCTGCGCAAGGTCCGCGAGCCGGTCGAGGTGTGTCATCCCACCTCGCGCCGGGCCCTGGAGTTCGTCCGGCGGCGGGACGGGGTGACCGTGCTGCCGCCGCGCGGCTTCGTCACCAGCCTGGACGACTTCGCCGAGTGGGCCGGTGGGCGGCGCGGCGCGCTGCGGATGGAGGCGTTCTACCGGTTCGCCCGCGAGCACCACCGGGTGCTGGTCGACGGCGACGAGCCGGTCGGCGGCCGGTGGAGCCTGGACGTCGAGAACCGGGAGCCGCCGCCGAAGGACGGCAGGCTCGCCGTCCCCGCCGCGCCGGTGCCGAAGGAGGACGACATCGACGCCGAGGTCCGCGCCGACCTCGACCGCTGGGAGCGGGAGGGCATCCGGTTCGTCGGCCGGGACGGGCCACGGCGCTTCCCGGCCACCACGAAGGAGGCCCAGGCCCGGCTGCGCCACTTCCTGCGGCACCGGCTGCCGGCCTTCGGCCCGTACGAGGACGCGATGCTCTCCACCGACCCGTGGCTGGCGCACAGCATGCTCTCCTCCTCGTTCAACCTCGGCCTGCTCGACCCCCTCGACGCGATCCGGGGCGCGGAGAAGGCGTACCGGAGCCAGGGCGCGCCGCTGGCCAGCGTGGAGGGCTTCGTGCGGCAGGTCCTGGGCTGGCGGGACTTCGTCTGGCACCTGTACTGGCACTTCGACGCCGGTTGGCGGCGCAGCAACGCGCTCGCGGCCCGCCGCCCGGTGCCCGGCTGGTTCCAGGAGCTGGACGCCGACGCGGTGCAGGCGCACTGCCTGTCGGACGTGCTGGCCGGGGTGCGCGACCACGGCTGGGTGCACCACATCCCCCGGCTGATGGTGCTCGGCAACTACGCCCTGCAGCGCGGCTGGCGCCCGGCCGAGCTGGTGGAGTGGTTCCACACCCGCTTCGTGGACGGCTACGAGTGGGTGATGACCGCCAACGTGGTCGGGATGAGCCAGTACGCCGACCTGGGCCGGATGACCACCAAGCCGTACGTCTCCGGCGGCGCGTACGTCAACCGGATGAGCGACTACTGCGGCGGCTGCCGGTACGACCCGCGCAAGCGGCTCGGCGCGGACGCGTGCCCGTACACGACGGGGTACTGGGCGTTCCTGGACCGCAACCGGGACCGGATCCCGGCGAACGCCCGGATGGCCCGCACGATGAAGCAGCTGGACCGCCTCGCGGACGTCGACCGGGTCGTGGCGCAGGAACGCCGCCGCGGCAACGACGCGCCGTGACGACCCGCCCCCGCAGAACCGACCCGCCCCTTGAGAACGGCCGTAGAAACGGCGCGACCCGGGAGGTCGGGCGTGCTCGGGCGGGTCAGGCCCCGGCCGGGGGCTCGCCGGCGACCGGCGCGTTCGCGCGCGGCGGGGCGTAGCGCGGGACGTACTCCTGACCGGTGAGCTTCTGGATCTCGCTCATCAGCTCGTCGGTCATCTCGCGCAGCGACGTCCGGTCGTCGGGGCGGCCGGTGAAGTCCAGCGGCTTGCCGAACCGGACGATGATCTTCGACTTGCCCGGCCGGGGCACCCGGGCGCCGATCGGCTGGGCCTTGTCGGTGCCGATCATGCCGACCGGGATGATCGGCACGCCGGCCGCTACGGCCAGCCGGGCAGCGCCGGTGCGTCCCCGGTAGAGCCGCCCGTCGGGCGAGCGGGTCCCCTCCGGGTAGACGGCGACCAGGTCGCCGCCCTGCAGGGCCGGGATCGCCGCGTCGAACGCGGACAGCGCGGCCCGGCCGCCGGCCCGCTCGACGGGGATCGCCCCCAGGCCGGTGAGCACGAACTTGGAGAAGGCACCCTTCACGCCGGTGCCCTTGAAGTATTCCGACTTCGCCCAGAACGCCAGGTGCCGGGGCACGACCGTGCCGAGGAACAGCTCGTCGGCGACCGAGAGGTGGTTGCCGGCGAAGATCGCGCCCCCGGTCTCCGGGATGTGCTCGAGCCCCTCCACGGTCGGTCGGAACGCCAACCGGAGCGTGGGTGCCACGGTGAGCTTGCCGATGGTGTAGAGCAGCGGCACTGGTCCTCCGGGGTCGTGCTGGGACAGGCGGCCGTGCGGTGACGGCCGGTCGGGCCGGTAACCAGCGGTCGGGCCGATACCGGCGGTCGTACTGGCACGGGTGTTGTCACGTTAGCCGACGCTGTCGAGCCCGCCCGCACGGGTCGCCGCCGCGCCCGCTCCGTGGCCGCCCCGACCCTTCCTGGCCGCCGCGACCTTTCCTTGCCGCCGCGACCGCTCGATGGACGCCGCAGCCGATGGCCGGCACCGCCCCGGGCCGTCACACGACGCTGCCCGGGGCAGTTAGGAGGGGCCCCTTCCTATACAGAAAGCGTTAACAGGGGGCCCCTCCTTACACCTCAGGCGCGGCGCGCCACGACCGTCACGCGGTCGCCGTCGCCGACCTCGCCGGCGAAGCCGGGCCGGTCGGCCCGGTCGGCGAGGTCGGCGTCCTCCGCCACCACCTCGATCGAGTCGGCGAGCACCTCGCGGGCCACGAAGTCCCGGTACGCCGCCACCGCCGCCCGGACCTCCGCCGACGCCGACAGCGTCAGCGCGATCCGGTCCGACACGTCCAGGTCGGCGTCGCGGCGGGCCTGCTGCACCACCCGCACCACGTCGCGGGCCAGCCCCTCGGCGGCCAGCTCCGGGGTGACCTCCGTGTCGAGCACGACCACGCCCTCGCCGCCGGGCAGCGGCGCGGAGTGCTCGGCGTCGGCGGCGACCAGGCGCAGCTCGTACTCGCCCTCGGCGAGGGTGACCCCGGCGGCGACGGGGGCGCCGTCGACCAGCTCCCACTCGCCCGCCTTGACCGCCTTGATCACCTGCTGAACCTGCTTGCCGACGCGGGGCCCGAGCGCCCGGGGCACCACGGTCAGCACCTGCTGGCAGTAGCTGGTGACCTCCTCGGAGAACTCCACGACCTTCACGTTGACCTCGTCGGCGACCAGGTCGGCGAACGGGCGCAGCTGCGCCGCCACCGGCGAGGCCACGGTCAGCTTCGACAGCGGCAGCCGCACCCGCAGCCCCTTGGCCTTGCGCAGCGACAGCGCCGCCGAGCAGACGTCCCGGACGGCGTCCATCGCCGCGACGAGGTCGTGGTCGGCGGGGAACTCCTCGGCCGCCGGCCAGTCGGTCAGGTGCACCGACCGCTCGCCGGTGAGGCCGCGCCAGATCTCCTCGGCGGTCAGCGGCGCCAGCGGCGCCACCACCCGGCACAGCGTCTCCAGCACCGTCCAGAGCGTGTCGAACGCGTCGGCGTCGCCGGACCAGAACCGGTCGCGGGACCGGCGGACGTACCAGTTGGTCAGCGCGTCGAGGAACGACCGGACCGTCGCGCAGGCCCCCGAGATGTCGTACGCGTCGAGCTGCGCCTGCGCCGTGGCGACCAGCTCGTTGGTCTTCGCCAGCACGTACCGGTCGAGCAGGTGGGTGGAGTCCACCCGCCGCCGCGCGGTGTAGCCGTCGGCGTTGGCGTAGAGCGAGAAGAAGTACCACACGTTCCACAGCGGCAGCAGCACCTGCCGGACGGCGTCGCGGATCGACCCCTCGGTGACCGGCATGTCCCCGCCGCGCAGCACCGGCGACGACATCAGCATCCAGCGCATCGCGTCGGAGCCGTACGAGTCGAAGACGTGGTAGACGTCCGGGTAGTTGCGCAGGCTCTTGGACATCTTGCGCCCGTCGGAGCCGAGCAGGATGCCGTGGCTGAGGCAGTTGCGGAACGCCGGCCGGTCGAACAGCGCCGTGGCCAGCACGTGCATGGTGTAGAACCAGCCGCGGGTCTGCCCGATGTACTCGACGATGAAGTCGCCCGGGTAGTGGTGCTCGAACCAGTCGCGGTTCTCGTACGGGTAGTGCACCTGGGCGAACGGCATCGAGCCGGACTCGAACCAGCAGTCCAGCACCTCCGGCACCCGGCGCATCGTCGACTTGCCGGTCGGGTCGTCCGGGTTGGGGCGCACCAGGTCGTCGACCGCCGGCCGGTGCAGGTCGGTCAGGCGTACGCCGAAGTCCCGCTCGATGTCGTCGAGCGAGCCGTAGACGTCGAGGCGCGGGTAGTTCGGGTCGTCGGACTTCCACACCGGGATCGGCGAGCCCCAGAACCGGTTGCGGCTGATCGACCAGTCCCGGGCGTTGGCCAGCCACTTGCCGAACGAGCCGTCCTTGATGTGGCCCGGCGTCCAGTTGATCTGCTGGTTCAGCTCGACCATCCGATCCTTGAACTGCGTCACCGCCACGAACCACGACGACACCGCCTTGTAGACCAGCGGCGTGTCGCAGCGCCAGCAGTGCGGGTAGGAGTGGGTGTAGGTGTCCTGCCGCAGCACCACCCCCCGCTCCTTCAGCTCCCGGATCACCGGCTTGTTGACGTCGAAGACCTGCTCGCCCTGGTACGGCGGCACGAGCGCGGTGAACCGGGTGTGGTCGTCGACGGTGACGACGGTCGGGATGCCGGCGGCGTTGCAGACGTTCTGGTCGTCCTCGCCGAAGGCGGGGGCGAGGTGCACGATCCCGGTGCCGTCCTCGGTGGTGACGAACTCGGCCCCGAGCACCTGGTACGCGTTCTCGCCGGCCCGGGAGACCAGGAAGTCGTACAGCGGGGTGTAGCGGCGCCCGACCAGGTCGCGGCCGTACACGGTGCCGAGCTGCTCGTACCCCTCCAGCTCCTTCGCGTACGCGCCCAGCCGCGCCGCCCCGACCACGTAGCGGGAGCCGTCGCGCTCCAGCACCGCGTACTCGATGTCGGGGCCGACGGCGAGCGCCAGGTTCGACGGCAGCGTCCACGGCGTGGTGGTCCACACGCCCAGCCGGACCGGCCCGCGCAGCAGCTCGGGGGCGGCGTCGTCGGCGGTCAGCTCGAACCACACGGTCAGCGTGGGGTCGTGCCGGTCCTTGTAGACGTCGTCCATCCGGGTCTCGGTGTTCGACAGCGGGGTCTCGCACCGCCAGCAGTACGCGAGCACCCGGAAGCCCTCGTAGACCAGGCCCTTGTCGTGCAGGGTCTTGAAGGCCCACATGACGCTTTCCATGTAGTCCAGGTCGAGGGTCTTGTAGTCGTTGGCGAAGTCGACCCAGCGGGCCTGCCGGGTGACGTACCGCTCCCAGTCCTGGGTGAACTCCAGCACCGAGGTGCGGCACGCCTCGTTGAACCGGGCCACGCCGAGGTCGAGGATCTCCGCCTTGCTGGTGATGCCGAGCTGCTTCTCGGCGACGACCTCGGCGGGCAGGCCGTGGCAGTCCCAGCCGAAGCGCCGCTCGACGTGCCGGCCGCGCATCGTCTGGTAGCGGGGCACCGCGTCCTTGACGTACCCGGTGAAGAGGTGGCCGTAGTGCGGCAGGCCGTTGGCGAACGGCGGGCCGTCGTAGAAGACGTACTCGTTCTTGCCGTCGTCCCCCGCGGGGCGGGCCTCGACGGACGCCTCGAAGGTCTTGTCGGCCGCCCAGTGCTCCAGCACCCGGCGCTCGACCGCGGGCAGGTCGGGGCTCGCCGGGACGCCGGCGGCGGTCGGGTCGTGCAACGGATAGGCCATCGGGGGTCGCTCTCCTCGCGCAGCTCACGTGGTCGTGTGGTCTGCGAGGACGAACCCTTCCCGGTACGCCGTCACCGGCGCGCCGGGGCAGGCCCGCGGTACCACCCCGCTTGGCGGCCAGGATCGACCGCCCGCTCGTTGCCGGCTGTGACGGGCCGGACCCGTCCGGTTCTACTGGGCCGGGTTGCGCCGGCTGTTCTTCCGGAGGCTCACCGGTGATGGCCGGGTCGTCGCCTTACTGAGGGTCAAGGATACGCGATCGACGGCGGCGCCCGCCGCCGACTTAACTGCCCCGCCCGGCCCCGGGCGGTTACCGTCTCGCGCGCCACGGCAACCGCCCGCGGACCGGGTCGGGATCAGGTCAGCGGCGCGGGGCGGGCAGGGTGGTGGTCCAGAGCGACGCCCCGTCGCGGTCGCGCAGGTGCACCGTGAACGCGCCCGACTCCCCGTCGATGGCCACCTCGCCGAAGTGCTGGAAGCCCTCGGCCGGCGACGTGTTCGCCCGCGGCGGGGCGTTGACGAAGACCGCCTTCGGGCCGAACGTGCCGTCCAGGGCGTTCGGCCCGAACGCGCCCGCGTGCGCCGGCCCGGAGACGAACTCCCAGAACGGGGTGAAGTCCGCCACCGCCGCCCGCGCCGGGTCGTAGTGGTGCGCCGCCGTGTAGTGCACGTCGGCCGTGAGGAACACGATCCCGGTCACCCCGGCCCGGTGCGCCGAGCCCAGCACCTCGGCGAACTCCAGCTCCCGCCCGGCGGGCGCGCCGGGGTCGCCCTGCGCCACGCCCTCCTGCGCCGACCCGTCCGGCACCACCAGGCCGATCGGCAGGTCGTTGGCGATCACCTTCCACGTCGCCCGGGACCGCTTCAGCTCCCGGATCAGCCAGGCCCGCTGCTCCCGGCCGAGCAGGCCGCGCTGCGGGTCGGCGTACGTGTTGCCGTCGTTGGGGTCCTTGTAGGTGCGCATGTCCAGCACGAACACGTCCAGCAGCGGCCCGTACGACAGCTTCCGGTACAGCGGCCCGCCCGCCGGCACCGGCAGCCACTCGCCGAACGCCTGCCGGGCCCGCGCGGCGAGCACGTCCACCCGCTGCTCGGTGTACCGGGCGTCGGCCAGGACCTCGCCGGGATACCAGTTGTTGGTCACCTCGTGGTCGTCCCACTGGTTGACCTGCGGCACGTCGGCGACGAACGCCCGCAGGTGCTCGTCGAGCAGGTTGTACGCGAACTGCCCCCGGTACTCGGCGAGGGTCTCGGCGACCTTGCTCTTCTCCGGGGTGACCAGGTTGCGCCAGATCCGGCCGTCGGGCAGCGTCACCGTCTCGGCGAGCGGCCCGTCGGCGTACACGGTGTCGCCGCTGCACAGGAAGAAGTCGGGGCGGACGGACCGCATCGCCTGGAAGATCCGCATCCCGCCGAAGTCGGGGGCGATGCCCCACCCCTGCCCGGCGATGTCGCCGGTCCAGACGAACCGCACGCCCCGCCGGCCGTGCACGCCGGGCGCGGTGGCGAACGAGCCGACCAGCGGCTCGCTGCGCACCCCGTGCCGGTCCAGGCTCTCCACCGACACCCGGTAGTGCAGCCGCTCGCCGCACGGCAGGCCGCGCACCCGCACCCGGCCGGTGTGGTCGGCGGACGGGTCGAGCACCGGGCCGCGCAGCAGCCGCGCGCCGCGCAGGTCGGGCCGGCGGCTCACCTCCACCCACATCCGGCCCGGCCGGTCGGCGCGGGTCCACACCAGCGCCGAGTCGGCCGTAACGTCGCCGCTCTGCACGCCGTGGGTGAGCACGGGCCGGCCGGAGGGCCGCCAGGCGGGCGCGCCGGCCGGCGGGGTCGCCCCGGCACCGGTGGCCCGGGCGCCGGCCGCGCCGAACAGGGCGCCGCCGGCCAGGCCCGCCCCGGTCGCGAGGCCGGCGCGCAGCAGGGTACGTCGGTCGAGAGAAGTCATCTGTCCCCTCCACGGGAAGTTGGTCACCAGTGGTGTACCGGGGGCAGGTGTGCTGTCGCGGCGGGCCGGATGACCGGCGGGGGAAGGCCGACTGACCAGTCGGGGGCGCCGGGCCCCCGCGCGCCGCCGGGATGACGCGCGTCACACCGCGAGCCGTCACATCCGGACCCTCGCCGACCGTCGTGACGGGTGAATGCTCACGACGAGGGGAGGCACGATGAGCCGGATCGACCTGACGGCGGTGGCGCCGGAGGCCTACCGGGCGGTGTCCGGGCTGGAGCGCTACGCCCGGGACAACGTCGACCACACGGTGCTGGAGCTGGTGAAGCTCCGGGCGTCCATGCTGAACGGCTGCGCGTTCTGCGTGGACATGCACAGCCGGGAGGCGCTCGCGGCGGGCGAGTCCAGCCGGCGGCTGTTCGCCGTGGCCGCCTGGCGGGAGGCGCCCTTCTTCGACGAGCGGGAACGCACCGCGCTCGCGCTCACCGACGCGCTCACCCGCCTCGGCGAGCACGGGGTGCCCGACGACGTGTGGGACGCCGCCGCGAAGGTGTGGTCGGAGAAGGAGCTGGCGGACCTGACGGTCGCGATCGCCACCATCAACGTGTGGAACCGGATCGTGGCGGCCACCCGACGCCGCCCCTCGACGCACGAGTGACGGCACCGGGGGCGCGGCTGGCCGGGAGCGGGTGCGGGCCCGGCCGCGCGCCGCTTCCGCCGGCGGAGCCGGGCCGGGCGACGGCAGCCGACGCGACGGGGGCGGCCGGCGCGCTCGACGCGCACCGGCCGATGCTGCTCGGGCTGGCGTACCGGCTGCTCGGCAGCCTGCACGACGCCGAGGACGTGCTCCAGGACGCCTACCTGCGGTGGCTCGGCGCCGACCGGGCGGCCGTGGCCGAGCCGCGCCGCTACCTGTCCCGGGTGGTCACCCGGCTGGCGATCGACCGGCTCCGCGCGCGGCAGGCGGCCCGGGAGACGTACGTCGGTCCGTGGCTGCCCGAGCCGGTGGCCACCGCGCCCTCGCCCTTCGGGCCGCCGGTCGAACCGCCCTTCGGGCCACCCGAGCACGCGGAGCTGCGCGACTCGCTCTCGCTGGCGCTGCTGCACCTGCTGGAGCGGCTGACCGCGCCGGAGCGCGCCGTCTACGTGCTGCGCACCGCGTTCGCGCTGCCGTTCGCGGAGATCGCCGAGATCCTCGGCCGGTCGACGGCGGACTGCCGGCAGCTGCACGCCGGGCGACGGACCGGGTCGCCGCGGACCGCCGCCGCTTCACCGCGGGCCCGGGCGAGCAGCGGCGGCTGCTCGACGCGTTCCTCGCCGCCGCCCGCGACGGTGACCTGGCCCGGCTGACCGCCCTGGTGGCCGACGACGTCACGGCGTGGAGCGACGGCGGCGGGCGGGTCCGGTCGGCCCGCAACCCGGTGCGCGGGGCGGACCGGGTCGCCCGCTTCTTCGCCGGCGTCCACGGGCCCCGCAGGCGGCAGCCGCCCCACCTCGCCCCGACCGAGCTCAACGGCCAGCCGGGGGTCGTCATCCACTGGCCCGACGGCCGGCGGTACGCGCTGGCCGTGGCCGCCGCCGACGGCCGCATCACCGGCCTCTACCTGGTCGGCAACCCGGACAAGCTCGCCGGGCTGGCGGCGTGAGGCGACCGGCGGGCGGCGGGGCCGCCCGCCGGTCGGATACCCGTCAGTCCGGCTCGGGAACCCGTCAGTCCAGCTCGGGGAACCAGAGCGCGATCTCGCGCTTGGCGCTGTCGGTCGAGTCGGAGGCGTGCACCAGGTTCTCCCGGTTGGACAGGGAGAAGTCGCCGCGGATGGTGCCGGCGGCGGCCCGGCGACCGTCGGTGCTGCCGATCATGCCGCGCACGACCTCGATGACCTGGTCGCCGGCGAGCACGAGCGCCACCAGCGGGCCGCCGGTCATGAAGCCCTTCAGCGGCGGGTAGAACGGCTTGTCGACGTGCTCGGCGTAGTGCTGGTCGGCGAAGTCGCCGTCCATCGTCCGGGACACCATGGCGTCGATCCGCAGGCCCTTGCGCTCGAAGCGGGAGAGGATCTCGCCGACCAGGCCACGGCGGACCGCGTCGGGCTTGATCAGGACGAGGGTGCGCTCGTCCGGGCTGCTGCTGGACACGCTGGGTTCCTCCTGTGCGCGGAAGGCGGCTCGGCTGGGTACGGTCAGCCTAGCGACCCGGTCCCGGCGCCGGCGCGGCGGCTGCTCTTTCCCTGGGTCGCCGATCCGGCCTAGCCTGGCCCTTGACTCCAGGGAGGTCCACTGTGGCTAACGGGAACCGACCCATCGCGCCGGTACGCAAGCTCATCGCCGCGGTGCTCGGCACCGTGGCGACCTTCGTGGTCCTGTTCGGGCTGGGCATGACCAGCTGGGCGATCGTGGCGCTCGGCGTGGCGCTGGTGGTGCTGGCGATCGCGCTGGCCACCGTGCGCGGCGGCGGGCGCACCTGGGTCGTCGGCGTCGGGCACGTGCACAGCGCCTCCGAGCCCCCCACCACGTACGCGTTCGGCCGCTGCGAGCTGCAACTGGTCATCGACGCGCCGGGCATGCCGCCCCGGTCGAAGAAGATCATCGAGCCGAGGGTGCCGGTGGCGAAGTGGCCGTCGGTCGGCCAGTCCCTGCCCATCCGGGTGGCCCTGGACGACCAGCGCCACGTCCGGGTCCTCTGGGACGACGTGCCCACCCACGCGGAGACCGCCGCCGCGGCGGCCGCCGACCTACCGCCCGAGTTCGGCGGCCCCGACCCGGTCGACGAGGTGCTCATCGGGCAGGAGGCGCCGCCGTGGGCCGACCGGGGCCCTGACGACGACTACCACGACGACCCGCGCGACCCGTCGGCACCCGACCCGCTGCGCGACGACCTCCACCCGCTGCACGACGACCTCGGCCCGCTGCCGGAGGACCGGGAGCCCGTCGTGATGCACCACCGCCCCGGCGGACCGGTCGTGCTGGAGGGGACGCTGGTGGAGCCGAGCGCCGGCCAGTTGCCCCGCCGGGCGACCCCGGCCCCCCGGTCCCCGGCCGAGGAGCGCTTCGCGGCGACCGAGGAACGGTTCGACCCGGCCGACGAGCGGTTCGAACCGACGGTGCCGGTGGAGACCATCGACGCGGGCCCCGCGCCCGCCGACCCGATCGACGCGCGCCCCTCCCTCGACCCGATCGACGTGCCGCTGGACGCCCCGGGCACCCGGCCGGCGCCCCTGGACCAGGCCGAGCTGGACGAGGCGATCTTCGGCTACGACCCGGAGGCCGAGCCGGCCGACGCCGCCGCCCCGATCAGCGGCGTCGGCATCACCCTGCTGGTCACCGACCTGGGCCGCTCGCTGGAGTTCTACCGGGACACGCTCGGCTTCACCGAGGTCGACCGGGGCTCCGGCAACGCCGTGCTCGCCTCCGGGGCGACCCGGCTGGTGCTGCGCGAGGTCGCCGGTGCCGCCCCCATGAGCCGCCGCCTCGTCCACGTCAACCTGGAGGTCGACGACATCCAGGGCGCGTACGAGCGGATGCGCGACTCCGGCGTCCGCTTCACCTATGCCCCCCGGGTGGTCAACCGGGGCACCAAGCTGGAGGTGTGGGCGGCGGCGTTCCGCGATCCGGACGGCCACGGCGTGGCCCTCACCCAGTGGCGCACCCGCGCCGACGCCTGAGGCGCAAGGAAGGGCCCCCTGTTAACGCATTCGGCAGAGCAGGGGGCCCTTCTTAACACCCACCGGCGGCTCAGCGGCCGAGGATCACCCGGCGCACGTGCAGGGCGTAGCCCCAGACCAACGCGAAGATGATGCCGAGCGCCAGCAGCGACCAGTGCAGCAGCCCGGCGAGCAGCAGCGCCCCCTGGAGCACGGTGCCGGCGTGCCACGCCCACGGGCGGCGCATCATGCCGGCGAGCGCCACCGCCGCCACGGCCAACAACACGATCACCGCGACGGCCGCGCCGCTGCGCTCGCCGCCAACCACCCGGATCGGCTGGATGGCGAGCAGCAGCACCAGCGCCTCCAGGCCCAGCGTCCCCGCCCCGAGGCCACGCACGGCCCCCGCGGGGTTACGCAGCCCGGACCGCCGCTGCCCCGCCGTCTCGCCGCCCGAGCCCCCGTCGCCGCCCGCACCCGCCGTGTCGTCGCCCGAGCCCAGCCCGTCGCCGCCCGAGCCCGCCCCGTCGTTCGCGTCCGCGCCGGACCGGCCGGGCCCGGCCGGCGACGAGGGGTCCCTGGGGGACGTCATCGCTTGAGCAGCCGGCGGGCGTCGGCCACGGTCACCACCGAGCCGGTGATCAGCACGCCGACCCCGGCCAGTTCGCCGGGCACGTCGGACTCGGCCTCGGCCACCGCCGCCTCGATCGCGTCGGGCATCTCCTCGGCCACCTCCACCCGGTCCGCCCCGAAGACCTCCCGGGCCAGCTCGGCCAGCTCCTGCTCCGGCATCGCGCGGGGCGAGGAGTTGCGGGTGACCACCAGGTGGTCGAGCACCGGCTCCAGCAACTCCAGCAGGCCCGCCGCGTCCTTGTCGCCGAGGACGGCGAGCACGCCGACGAGCTTGCTGAACGCGAACTCCTCCTGCAGCGCGGTGACCGTGGCGGCCATCCCGTGCGGGTTGTGCGCGCCGTCGAGCAGGATCGTCGGGGCGGTGCGCACCTTCTCCAGCCGGCCGGGCGAGCTGACGGCGGCAAAACCCTCCCGGACGGCCTCGACGTCGAGCTGCCGCTTCGCCCCCGCCCCGAGGAACGCCTCCACGGCGGCGAGCGCCACCGCCGCGTTCTGCGCCTGGTGCGCGCCGTGCAGCGGGACGAACATCTCCTCGTACACCCCGCCGAGTCCCTGGATGTCCAGGACCTGGCCGCCGACGGCGACCGACCGGCGCAGCACGCCGAACTCGGACCCCTCGCGGGCGACGGTCGCGCCGACCTCGGCGCAGCGCTCCAGGATCGGCCGGGCGGCCTCCTCCTCCTGCGCCGCGCAGACGACCGTGGCCCCCTTGTGGATGATCCCGGCCTTGTGCAGGGCGATGTCCTGGAGCGTGTCGCCCAGCCACTCGGTGTGGTCGAGCCCGATCGGGGTGAGCACCGCCACCCCGGCCTGGATCACGTTGGTGGCGTCCTCCGCGCCGCCGAGCCCCACCTCGACCACTGCGACGTCCACCGGGGCGTCGGCGAACGTCGCGAACGCCAGGGCCGTCGTCATGTCGAAGTACGTCAGCGGCTCGGCGGAGCGCTGGTCGACCAGCTCGGCCAGGGGGGCGATCTCGCGGTACGTGGCCACGAACCGGTCCTCGCCGACCGGCTCCCCGTCGAGGCTGATCCGCTCGCGGACGCTCTCCAGGTGCGGGCTGGTGTAGCGGCCGGTGTGCAGCCCGAACGCCCGCAGCAGCGAGTCGATCATCCGGGCGGTCGAGGTCTTGCCGTTGGTCCCGGTGAGGTGGATCGACGGGTACGCCCGCTGCGGGCTGCCGAGCAGGTCGAGCAGCGTCTCGATGCGGTCCAGCTCGAAGTGCATGCGGGTGAAGCCGCGCCCGTTGAGCGCGGCCTCCACCTCGGCGAACTCGGTACGGCCACCGTCGCCCCCACGGGCGCGGTCGGTGCGGTCGGTGCGGTCGGTCACGAGGGCAGCGCCTCCAGAGCGGCGTCGATGCGGACCAGGTCGGCCTCGGCGGTGGCCAGCCGCTCGCGGATCTTGGCGACGACCGGCTCCGGGGCCTTCCCCACGAACGCCGGGTTGTCGAGCTTCGCCCGGGCCTGGGCGACCTCCTTCTCGGCCGCCGCCCGGTCCTTGGTGAGCCGGGCCCGCTCGGCGGCCACGTCGATCGACCCGCGGGTGTCCAGCGCGACGCTCACCTCGCCGGGCATGGCGAGCGTGGCGCTGGCCTGGAAGTCGTCGGCGGGCGGGTCGAGCCGGACCAGCGACCGGATCAGCCGCTCGTGGCCCGCGATGCCCGCGCCGGCCAGGCCGTCGAGCCGCGCGACCACCCGCTGGGTGGGCCGCAGGCCCTGGTCGGACCGGAAGCGCCGGATCTCGGTCACCACCCGCTGGACGGTGCCGACTTCGTCCTCCGCGGCGTCGTCGATTCCGGTACGGTCGGCAGCCGGCCAGGCGGCCGTCATGACCGTCTCCCCGCCGGTGAGGGCGATCCACAGCTCGTCGGTGACGAACGGGATCACCGGGTGCAGCAGCCGCAGCAGCTGGTCGAGCACGTGCCCGAGCACCCGGCGGGTGGCGTCGGCCCCCGGCCCGCCCTCGGCGAGCACCGGCTTGCTCAACTCCACGTACCAGTCGCAGACGTCGTCCCACGCGAAGTGGTAGAGCAGGTCACAGACCTTCGCGAACTCGTACGCCTCGAACTGCTCGTCCACCTCGGCGGTGACGTGCGCCAGCCGGGACAGGATCCACCGGTCGACGGTGGAGAGCTCCCCGGCCGCCGGCAGCGGCCCGTCGACGTGCGCGCCGTTCATCAGCGCGAAGCGGGTGGCGTTCCACAGCTTGTTGCAGAAGTTGCGGGAGCCCTGGCACCAGTCCTCGCTGACCGGGACGTCCTGGCCGGGGTTGGCGCCCCGGGCGAGGGTGAACCGGGTCGCGTCGGCGCCGAACCGGTCGATCCAGTCCAGCGGATCGACCACGTTGCCGAACGACTTCGACATCTTCTTGCCGTGCTCGTCGCGCACCATGCCGTGCAGGGCGACGACGTCGAACGGCTGCCGGCCGTCCATCGCGTAGAGGCCGAACATCATCATCCGGGCGACCCAGAAGAACAGGATGTCGTAGCCGGTGACCAGGACGCTGGTCGGATAGAACTTCGCCAGGTCCGGCGTCTGCTCGGGCCAGCCGAGCGTGGAGAACGGCCACAGCCCGCTGGAGAACCAGGTGTCCAGGACGTCCTCGTCCTGGCGCCAGCCCGCGCCGGTCGGCGGCTCCTCGTCGGGGCCGACGCAGACGATCTCGCCGTCCGGGCCGTACCAGACGGGGATGCGGTGGCCCCACCACAGCTGGCGGGAGATGCACCAGTCGTGCATGTTGTCGACCCACGCGAAGTAGCGCTTGGCCAGCTCGGCCGGCTCGATCTTCACCCGGCCGTCGCGCACCGCGTCACCGGCCGCCTTCGCCAGCGGGCCGGTGTTGACGAACCACTGCAGCGACAGCCGCGGCTCGACCGTGGTCTTGCACCGGGAACAGTGACCGACGGCGTGCACGTACGGCCGCTTCTCGGCCACGATCAGGCCCTGCTCGCGCAGCGCGGCCACGATCGCCGGCCGGGCCTCGTAGCGGTCCAAGCCCTGGAACGGGCCGTGGGCGGTGATCACCCCGCGCTCGTCCATGATCGCCAGGGCCGGCAGGCCGTGCCGCTGGCCGATCTCGAAGTCGTTCGGGTCGTGCGCCGGGGTCACCTTCACCATGCCCGTGCCGAAGGCCGGGTCGACGTGCTCGTCGGCCACGATCGGGATCCGCCGGCCGGTCAGCGGCACCTCGACCTCGGTGCCGATCAGGTGCTGGTACCGCTCGTCGTCGGGGTGCACCGCCACGGCGGTGTCACCGAGCATCGTCTCGGCCCGGGTGGTGGCGACCACCACGTCGGCCGAGTATCGGATCGAGACCAGCTCGCCGTCGTCGTCGGTGTGCTCGACCTCGATGTCGGACAGGGCCGTCAGGCAGCGCGGGCACCAGTTGATGATCCGGTTGGCGCGGTAGATCAGCTCGTCGTCGAAGAGCTTCTTGAACATGGTCTGCACGGCCCGGGAGAGGCCGGCGTCCATGGTGAAACGCTCCCGGTCCCAGTCGACGGCGTCGCCGAGGCGACGCATCTGGCCCAGGATCGCGCCGCCGGACTCGGCCTTCCACTGCCACACCCGCTCGACGAACTTCTCGCGGCCCAGGTCGTGGCGGGACAGGCCCTCCCCCGCCAGCTGCCGCTCCACCAGGTTCTGGGTGGCGATGCCGGCGTGGTCCATGCCCGGCAGCCACAGCGCCTCGTAGCCCTGCATCCGCTTGCGCCGGGTCAGCGCGTCCATCAGCGTGTGCTCGAACGCGTGGCCCATGTGCAGCGAGCCGGTGACGTTCGGCGGGGGGATGACCACGGTGAACGGGGGCTTGTCGCTCTGGGCCGACGCCCGGAACCGGCCGCCGGCTACCCACTGCTCGTACCGTCGCTGCTCTACCTCGCCCGGCTGGTACTGGGCGGACAGGGTCGGGGCGTCGGGGCGTCGGGCATCCAGTCTCTCGGTCACCCTCAAAGTCTACGGAGCGCTTCCGAGGACCTGACGTGCGCCACCTGTTGTTCGCGTACGGTGTCGGCTATGTCCGACGCGCATCTCACGCAGCGTTCGCTCGCCGACGAGCCCGAGCCGATCGACCTCACCGAGGAACCGATCCGGCTCGGCAACCAGGACCCGGAGGACGGCCCCGGCCGCGCGCCCCGATCCCGGCGCCGGCGCATCGTCCTCGCGGTGGTGTTGGCGGCCGGCCTCGCGGGGGTGGGCGCGCTCGGCATCGCCGGCTGGCGGGTGGCGCAGCAGAAGGACACCGAGTTGTCGAGCCCCGACACCGTCGCCGGCCTGCGACGGGACGACAGCGAACGCGCCCGCAGCACCGCCGAGTACCTGCGCGACGGGTTGTCCGCCGACATCGACCTGGACCGCAGCTTCGGCACCGTCTACCGGGACCCGGCGGACGACAAGCGGTCGGTGCTCATCTTCGGCGGTACGACCCTGCTCTGGCAGCCGGAACGCGACCTGGACACCCTGTTCCGCCTCATGACGGACGAGACCGGGAAGGTCACCGGCCTGCGGGAGGTCTCCCCCGGCCGGTTCGGCGGGGTGATGAAGTGCGGCACGACCAGCGGTGAGGGCGGTGACTTCGCGATCTGCGGCTGGGCCGACCACGGCAGCGTCGCGATGGCGATGTTCCCGGGCCGGCCCGTGGACTCCGCCGGTGACCTGCTGCGCCAGATCCGCGAGGGGATCCAGACGCGCTCCTGATCCCGCCCGGGGATCCGCAATCCGCTGGCGGCTCCCCGGGCCGGTTCCGGCAAGCGGGTTCGTCGCCGCATCTGGTCCCGGACGCGTTTCAGGGCCACCCCAACCGGGGTGGCCCTGAAACGAAAGAATGTCCGGCGGTGTCCTACTCTCCCACACCCTCCCGAGTGCAGTACCATCGGCGCTGGAGGGCTTAGCTTCCGGGTTCGGAATGTAACCGGGCGTTTCCCCTCCGCCATGACCGCCGTAACTCTATGAACATATCAAACAACCAACCAAGGCCGTCTGTTTGTTCAGAGTTGCACAGTGGACGCGTAGCAGCTTCGTAGTCAAGTCCTCGGCCTATTAGTACCGGTCAACTCAACCCGTTACCGAGCTTACATCTCCGGCCTATCAACCCAGTCGTCTAGCTGGGGGCCTTACCCCCACAAAGTGGGGTGGGATACCTCATCTTGAAGCAGGCTTCCCGCTTAGATGCTTTCAGCGGTTATCCCTTCCGAACGTAGCCAACCAGCCGTGCCCCTGGCGGGACAACTGGCACACCAGAGGTTCGTCCGTCCCGGTCCTCTCGTACTAGGGACAGCCCTTCTCAAGTATCCTACGCGCACGGCGGATA
>NZ_FMCW01000088.1 GCF_900091595.1 Micromonospora haikouensis | reverse complement strand
CCATATCCAGCGCCGTCCGGTATGGACGTTAAGCCCGTGTCATCCCACTCGGCCGCCGAACCTTGCTGAGATCACCTCAGTAGGCTGAGCTCAGCTGAGCGGGATGACGCCAACCAGGCCCAATCCAAGTTGGGCATCGGTTCGCGTCAATCAACCGACATGAACCCCATGCCCGATTTTGATGGTGGTTCCGGGCTGGCCCGGTCTCCGTGTTTACCCCCCGAAAACCCCGGCCCAAGGGTGCCGGGTCTGCTGCGCCGAGAGAAGCCACCGTGCACATCGACGCTATCGACAGGTGGCTGTGCCTGTCGTCGAATGATTGAGATGTATCTCTCCAGTTCGGGAACCGCTGCGCCCGGCCATCGCGCCGGCGAGGATCGCAACACCGAAATGACTTTGCCGGGACCATCACGGAAGAGCCGCCCACTACGGTGAGTGGCCGTAATGGGCGGCTGTCAAGGTCCATTGAATTCAATTCAGGGAATAGTGCGGGAGTTCTGTCGAATATATTTATGCCATCAGCAGTCTGTCCCGCACGACTATCTCATTCCCCACGAGTACTTCCAGTTCGCCCGCCAAGCCCGTCGATTCAAGCGCCACGCGCACGCGGAAGCTTCCATCTTCGGCACCGACAGTGAAGTTCGTTACTGACTCCCGCAGCAAATCCAGGCGCAATGCATTGCCCGAAGAAACTTGAATCCGGAAGGAGCGACCTGGCACGTCATATGAAATGAGGACATTATCCCCGGATGCGGCGGTCAGCCGAAGGGCGCATACTGTAGGTTCGCCTTCAACCGCTTCAGGGGAAACGCCTAGCGTGTCAAGCAGTTCTGCATCCGACGGAACTACAAATTGCCTATACTCCATTACCGACCTCCGCGAGGAATAACCGTCGTCATCCGAAGGCGGTCGCCGGTCACTTGCCAGGTGGTCTCAAGGTGTAAGAAGCCACCCGGGCCAGCGAACAACGAGTCTCGGATCTGGAATTCGCCATGCTCGTTCTTGAACGTACGCAGGATGTTCGAGTCAGATCCCACCACTTCATCGAAGTGCGATTGCAGGAGCCCGCGACCTTCTGCGTTGTTGTATACGCCAACCCTAGCAAACTGCGCCTGATTTTGCGCCGAGCGGGCAGCGTTGTGCGAGTTGGAGGCAACGTTGCCGAACATGTAGTCGAACTTGCCGGGGTCAACAATAGCGCCACCGCAGTTGTGCACGAGTACCGGTGTTGTGCCGGCGATCACATAGTACGTGTGGACCTCGGCGATCGTAAGGTCGCGCATCGGCGCTTCGCCGAGGAAGTTGTGAACCTTCTCCACGGTGGCTGGGATGCCTGACAGCGTCCTCAGCGCTTCCTTCTCCTGGAGATCCGCCGCATTTATCCACATATTGCGGCTTTTGCTCCAGAATGGATGATGCTGCGTCGTCTTTAGCGGTTCGACCGAGGCACCGTTGATTCGAATGGAGAGATCCGTAAGTGAGGTGATCTCAGCAAGGTTCGGCGGCCGAGTGGGATGACACGGGCTTAACGTCCATACCGGACGGCGCTGGATATGG
>NZ_FMCW01000079.1 GCF_900091595.1 Micromonospora haikouensis | reverse complement strand
GATGGCTCCACGTCCATATCCAGCGCCGTCCGGTATGGACGTTAAGCCCGTGTCATCCCACTCGGCCGCCGAACCTTGCTGAGATCACCTCATTGGAAGATCTCTACCTCCGCAGGTTCAGAGGCTGGCGGGGAGAAATGGAACGAGGCATCGTGTGCCCGTCCCCGTGCGGCCAGCACTCCCGACAGGTGCACCCGAACCCATCCAAGCCTCAGAGGTACGCGAACCAGCTGCTGAAGTGGGCTGATTCCCGCCCATGTCAAGGTGACATCATTAGGGGGATGGCGCAGGGATGGAGGCCAGGGTCGTCTTACGAGTCGCAGCCCGAAGACGGGATGGGTGGCTCCCATCCGCAGCCGAACTGCACGATGAAGCCGAGCGATTCATGGAAGAGATGCTCGCGGCCGAGGACCCACCCCGAGTCACTGACGTCGCGACCTCCAGCGACGCTCAGGGGGGCACCATCGAGGTCGAAGCCTTCGTTGAGGCAGAGAAGGAAGGCAACGCGGTCAACTGGCTCGTAGACGCCTTCACCTCAGCGCGCGCCTCCATCGAAAACCGGCGACCAACGAACCAGAGGTACCTCGAATACCAGAAGCAGATCCTGTACATCGAGTACCTCAACGATGGCCAGCCGAGCCCACCGGAGGAGACACCCGGCGACCGAGGCGAGTGACACGCAACATCGGCTACCCCAAGGCCCCTGACCACCCTGCCCTCCGGCACGGAGGAGTGACGTCGACCAGCCATCGAGGGTGAACGCCGGCCGGGCCACGCCGCCTGTCGGGCATCCTCCCGGCCGATGCACTCGCGCCCGGGCCGATCGAGAGGTCAGACCACATCGGTCGCGCACAAGCGGCGACCGGGCGCCCAGACGCAAGAAGGCCACTGTGCGTGTGTGGTGGTGGAGCAAGCTCCACCACCACACCGATGCCCAGCTACTGGTCGGTACGCCGCGTCCGGTCATCGCCTCGGCTACCGAGGGCACGGACGGTGGTACTGAGCTTGATCGGCAGGCCCTCGTCTCCCTTGAGGAAGGGTGCGATCTCGATGGTGCGACGGAGGCTGCGACCGGGGCCGTACGGCTGTTGGCGGTCGTGGCCGGAGACCCAGTACCGGTGGTCGGGCTTGGCCCGCGTGGAGCCTTCACCGGCTTTGCCTCGTTGAGGTGCGGCGGTGGTGCTGCGCGGTGCGATGCGCACGATCCTGACCTCGGGGGCAGGACGCCGGTGGCGCTGGTACGCCCTGGTGGTTGCCTTGGGCAGTTTCGCCGGCACCGCCTCGGCCAGTTGCTGTCTGATCAGCAGCCAGGTGGTGACGAGAGGGCCGAGCGGGTGGCGTCCGTCGAGCTTGGCCCCTCGGGGTACGTGTTCGGCGTGGATGGGTACGAGCCAGCCGATCTCGTGTCGTAGTGCGGGCATCAGGTCGTCGTCGAGGGCGGTGCCGCCGATGCTGCGGTAGCCGATGAGCTGCCAGCCGTCCGCGTGGGGTGTCCAGGACACGGCGGCGAGTTGCCGGGTGTCGCCGACGGGTTCGGGCCAGGCGAGCAGCCCGGCCGGTGTGGCGGCGAGGTCGTCGGTGACGGCCGCCGGTGGCTGGTCGTCGCCGACCTCGTTGACCATGTCGGTGAAATCCTGGTTGATCCAGTACATGGGTGCGAGGTCGAGCTGGTCGGCCAGGGCCCGGCGGTGGTCGGGGTCGTTGATGGCTGGGGGCATGTGCATGGGGCCGCGGAGGAGGCCGGTGAACCGGTCGCGGATCTTCGGCAGCATGTCGGCGGTGAGCCGGGCCGGCGGCCAGTCGGTGGTGGTGAGCAGGGTCCTGCTTTCGCGGCCGAGGACGATGCCGCGGTGCAGTGCGCGGAGGACGGCGTACTCGTGGTGGTGGGGCAGCCACTGCATACGGGCGGCACAGTGGGCGGTGAGGCCCTCGGAGTCGTCGGCCTCGATGAACTGGGCACATCGATAGCAGACGTGCCACTGGTCGTTGTAGGTCTCGACGGCCGCAAGGACCGCGATCTGGATGAGGCTGGTGTGGTACTTCCACACCGACGGCGCGCTGGTGCAGGTGTGGCAGCGGTCGAACACGCCGTTCACCTGGTCGGCGTCGACGGGGACGACGGCATGACGGCCCTCGGTCACTGGGTGCCGGTAGATGGTGCCGTGCCCGTCGGGGTGCTCGGTGAGGGCCAGCCGGCAGGTTGCACAGGCGGTGAGGGTGGCGAGGTTCATTCGGCGCTCCCCCGCTGGTCGCGGCGCAGGTCACGCAGCCGCGGTCCACGACGGTGTGCACGGTCGGGCATCGTCATTCCGTCGGCGTAGACGACGTGCCGGCCGGGCCCCTGGCGCTTCGCGTGGTACATGGCGATGTCGGCGCGGTGCAGCGCGATGTCCTGCAACGCGTCGGTGCTGACCACGGTCGCGATGCCGACGCTGGCCGTGACGGTGACCGTGGCCAGGCCGCCGTTGATCTGCACGTTGACCGGTGCGGTGATGGCGCTGACGATCCGGTCGGCGATGTCGCCGACCGGATGGTGCCGCAGAGGCAGGATGGCGGTGAACTCGTCGCCGGCCAGCCGGGCGGCGGTGCCGCCGTAGGTGTGGACGGCCTGGGTGAGCCGGTCGGCGATCTCCACGAGCAGGTCGTCGCCCGCGTCGTGGCCGTGGGTGTCGTTGACCTCTTTGAACCGGTCGAGGTCGATGAGCATGACGACGAGGCTCTGCGGTGGGGAGGCTGTGACGACGGCGGTGTGGATGGTGCGCAGGCCGGTGCGGTTGAGCAGTCCGGTGAGCGGGTCGTGGGTCAGTTTCCAGGCGGCGTCGGCCAGCTCGGCGCGTAGCCGGGTGATGGTGGGCCGGGTCGCGAGGTAGCCGACGCCGGCTCCGAGGATCGCCGCCACGATGGTGGCGATCGCGAGGAGTGTGGTGAACACTGGGTTCCTCCATCTCGATGGAGAACCCGGGACGCGTACGTTTCGTAGGCGATCTGCGTCCCGGGTCCTGAAACGACGACGGCCCGCCTGGTGGCGGGCCGCTTTCTGTATTCGGTGTCCCGGCAGCGGGAACCGTGGGGCGGGCTCGGCGTTGCTGCCGGATGGCGCTGCCGCCCGGTCGGGGAATGGTGATCACCAGGCACCGCAACTCTGTTAGGTCCGATGGCCGACGGCCTCCGCGCGAGCTGGCCCGGCAGGCGGTTGCTACGGCAGGTCGCGCAGGAGGTGGTGGACCAGCCAGGAGGAGGCGGTGGGCAGGACGATGACGTAGGTTGCGCCGACGCGCTCGGCGTGCACCCAGACCCTGGCGTCGGGCGGGTTCACCGAGGCGACGACGACGATGCCGCGGCAGGCCAGCCGGTTCCGGAACCGGGCGACCAGGTCGGAGCCGATGACGATCAGCGGGCGGCGGCTAGTGCCGTGACCATGAACGTTGACGGTGTTGGGGTCAGGCTGCGTGGGTGGTGGGTTGGCCCCAGCGTCGTTGGCGTTCGCTGCGGATGCGGG
>NZ_FMCW01000026.1 GCF_900091595.1 Micromonospora haikouensis | reverse complement strand
GCCGACTCCGGCTACGAAGGCGCTGGCCAGGGCATCCACACCCCGTACAAGCAACCCGCCGGCGGCCGACGCCTGGCGGTCGACAACCGCACCCACAACGCGATCCTTCGATCCCTGCGGTGCCTCGGAGAACGTGGCTTCGCCATCCTCACCGGCCGCTGGCGCACCCTCCGACACACCACCGCCAGCCCCCGACACCTCGGCGACATCGTCCGCGCCGCACTCAACCTCACACACTTCGAATACCGCTACCTATCCGAATCTTGCTGAGATCACCTCAGTGGAAAAACCCCTGTTGGTCGGCGACCGCTTCGGCCGCCAGGAGCCACGGGAACCTGTCGGACAACGTCCACGGCGCGTCGACGCCGATCACCCCGTCGAGCTTCTGCTCGAAGTCGCTCATCTCGTCCAGGCTCGTCAGCTCCCGGCCGTAGAACCTCGCCGTGTTCTCGTCGGCGTCGCTGCGGCCGATGAGCGCTTCGGCGAAGGTGAGCCAGTCGTCGAGGTCGGTCAGCGGCACCTGCCGGCGCAGTTGCTCCGCCACGCTGACCCGTCGCGTGCCGCCGGTCGGCCTGGTGGACAGCTTCATCTGCTGCGGCTGCACGTTGCCGAAGATGTCCGCCACCTCGTAGGCGGCCGGCTCCTCGTGCGCGGGCACCTCGCTGACGTGCGACACCTGCACGGGCGCGGCCGGGTATGCCGGGTCGGTGCCGTCGAGCAGGCCGACCTTGTCCAGCGGCCAGAACCACAACGCGCACCACATGTCCATCAGCGTCTTGAGCCGCCAGTAGGGCGTGCCGGGCGCGGTCAGGTCGGCGAGGATCTTCTCCCGGGCCACCGCCCCGGTCACCGGCGGCAGGTCGTCTGCACCCCACACCCGGATGTCGCGGCGGATCTCCTGCTCGGAGATGGCGAGGCGCTGCTGCACCAGCCCCCACAGGAACTCGACCCGCCCGGCGAGCGCCTGCAACCGCTTGACCTGCGAGTTCTTGCCCTTCGCGGACGGCGTGCGCTTCATCGCCGTACGCCAGGCTTTCAATCGGGCGGTCTCGGCCGGCGCCAGCTCGCGGGCCTCCTTCTCCCCCGCGACCGCGCCCCAGCCGTCGGCGGGGAGCAGGAAGTGGTGGACGGTGCCCTCGTCGATCGGCCCGTCCCGGAACGGCTTCTCGGCGGGGGCGGTGGTGAGCCACGACTTGTCGGCGAGCTGCTTCGCCTCGTAGGTTTTGCGGCCGCAGCCGATGAGGGAGTTGCCGCGTCGCAGGTGCAGGCCGAACCAGGGGGCCTGGAGGCCGGCGTGCATGACGTTGAGCCAGAGGGAGACCTCGGCCAGCTCGACGGCGGTGCGGTTGAGGTCGACGCCATAGCAGTTGTGCAGGGCGATGTAGGCCTTCACCCGCTGGAGTTCGAGGTGGTAGTCCTCGGGGTCGAGGGTGACGTCGAGTTCGGCCTGCCGGCGGCGCAGGTATTCGGCGGCGACCTGGTTGATGGCCTCGTTGAGGAACGCGCCGGAGCCGAGCGCCGGCTCGCAGATCGTCCAGTCGAGCAGCTCACGGGCGAGGGTCGTGGTGCCGTCCTGGTCGAGGCGGTATTTGAGGGCGAGCTGGACGGTGACCTCGGTGAGCGACTGCGGGGTGTAGTAGGAGGCGCTGGTCTGCCGGTCCCGGCCGGCGAGCCGGTAGACGAACTGGCCGGCCCCGTAGCGGACGCGGCTGCGCACCCCGGTGTAAGCGTCCTCGCGGTAGACGAAGACGGCGTCGTCGTAGTCGTCGGCCTTCGACGCGGGGATCATCCACGAGCCGTCCTTCGGGTCGCCGTTGCGGGCGACCTCGTAGAGCTGCTCGGTGGCGACGAACCCGGTGTACGACATGAGGCCCTCGTAGACCGCGCCGAGCTGGTTGATGCCGAGCTGGGCGTACGAGATGAAGCCGCCGCGCCGCCTGCGCCCGCCCCTGGTGAGCATCAGCCGGCGCAGCACCTCGTGGAGGACCTTGTTGCGCAGCCGGGTGTCGATCTTCGGGCCATGCGGGTCGTCGGGGTCGCTGCCCGGCTCGGCGACGAGCCGTCCGATGAGTTTCGTCTTCTCCGGCAGGAACAGCTCCGAGCGCATCGGCTCGAAGCGCAGCCCCTCGCCCTCGCTGGTCTTCTCCTCGACGTCCGCGCCGCCGCGCGGACGGTGGCCCTCGTTGACCATGCGGAACAGCAGGTCCAGCGACTCGTGGAGGTGGGTGCCGCCCTCGGCGGACGGGGCGAGGCGGCGGGCGACGAGGTCGCCGATGCGGGCCAGGCTGTAACCCTCGACGTACTGGGGGTCGTTGACGGGCAGCACGCCCAGCTCGGGGCGGGCCTCGGCATAGAGCAGGAACAGGATGCGGTAGAGGTAGCGCAGCGCCTCCTCCTTGAGCTCCCCGGCCAGCTCGTCGAGGTCCATGACGTCCTGCGGCTGGTGGCCCGCCTGGCGGATGCGGTCGAGGACCTCGTTGGCGATGAGCTCGACGGAGACCTTCAGGCCCTCGCGGAGCTCACTGGACACGCCGACGGCGTGCTGCCGGGAGCCGGCGACCAGCTCGGCGAGGGGTTCGGTGCCGCCCTCGGCGGGCGGGCGCAGCGAGTCGGCGCCGAACAGGGCGGCGACGACGTCATACTCCCGGTCGTCGTTGCGGGCGTAGAGGGTGTCGAGGCTGACGGCCAGGTAGCGGCCCTCGCCCCAGGCGGTGCGGTCGGCGAGGGTGACGACGCCGCCGCTGAGCACCAGCGCGTACCGCAGCTTGGGGTTGTCGGCGGCGAGCAGCCAGGAGGCGAGCTTCGCGCCCGTGGTGATGGTCTCGTTGCCGGGCAGGGTGACCGGGTCGAGCAGCCGGCCCGCGCCGTCGGGGTCCTGGGCGGCCTCGGTGTCGACGGCCCAGCCGCAGTCGACGGCGACGATGCCGTGGGCGGTGTCCAGCTCGGCGTGGGCGACGTGGACCTCGTGGTCGTGGCCGGCCCGCTCGACGGTGATGGTCCGAGGCTGCGGCTCGAAGCCGAGGGCCAGCAGGAGCTGCTGGTGCAGCTTGCGCAGGCGCTCCGGGTCGAAGAACTCGTCGTCGGCCAGCTCGGTCTTCGCGTCGAAGTAGGCGCGGCGCAGGCCACGCAGGCCGGTGCGCGGGGTGGACTCCCCGGACTTCTCCCGCTCGGCCCACTGCTTGGCCAGGCCGCCCTTGACGGTGGTGGGCAGGATCTCGGCCAGGTAGTGCGCGGAAAGGTACTCGCCACGGTTGGTCAGCGATTCGAAGCTCATGCGGCGTTCTCCGGGGACGGGGCGGGGTGCTCCGGGGACGGGGCGAGGACGGCGAGGACGCGCAGCAGCGGATCGCCGGCGGTTTCCAGCCGGTCAAGCAGGTCGCGCTGCTCGGCGACGGTGGCGTCGACCCGCTGGCGACGCCTCTCGCGGTGCGCGCCGGGCAGGTCGTCGAAGAGGCTGGCCTGCTGGAACGTGGCGAGCTTCGCGCGGTGGCGGCGCAGCGGCTCGGCGTTGGCCGCGTCCCACTCGGCGCGCTTGCCCGCCAGGTGCTCCCGGGCGGCGGCCACGGCCTGCGGGAGCAGGGCCCGCAGCGAGTCGGTCGCGATCGGCTCGGCGCGGTTGACCAGGTCGGGGCCGACCCGGGCGGCGCGCAGCACCTCGTCCATGGGGCGGATCGTCGGCTGGGCGGGCAGGCCGGAGACGGCCATCCACTGCACGACGGTGGGTTGGCCGAGGCGGTTGGCGTAGACGCCCTGGACGAGGAAGGTCGGCGCGGTCACGTCGGCGGTGAGGACGGGGGCCTGCTGGCGGCCCAGCCGGATCAGCACCTTGTCGACCAGCCAGTCGACCATCGGGTGCACGTCGCTGAGGAAGGCAATCTCCGGCCACATCGGCGTCCGACTCTGCCGGGCCTGGTCGAGCTTGCGCTGGGCGAGCGGGCGGTCGAAGGTGACCTTGAGCCGCAGGTGTTCGCCCTCGCGGTGGGCGCGCAGATAGGAGCGGGGCAGGTCGGTGAGCCGGTGCACCAGGTCGTCGGGGGCGAGGAAGGTCAGCAGGCCATCCTCGCGGCGCAGGTCGATGTGGTCCTCGGGCCGGTCGTCGTAGATCTCGTGCAGCGCGGCGTCGACGAACTCGCGGGTGGAGTCGAAGAGCTTCGGCACCCGGGCGCGCGGCACGTCGGCGGCCACCGGCGCGGTGCCGACGTCGCCGAAGAGGTCGGCCATCACGTCGACCTCGGCGTGGGCGGCGGCATAGGACTCCTCCACCGACCGGCCGGCGAGCAGGTCCCGCACGAGCCGGTCCTCCTCGGCCCTGGCGTCGTAGAGGCCCGTCGCCGCCTCGACGCTGCCGAGGCTGCGGTGCGCGGTCTCCTCCCGGTCGAGGAGCTTCTGCGCGACGGTGCGGTCGTCCTTCGCGTCGTCGCGGGCGGAGGTGAGGATGAGGGCGCGGAACTGCGGCTGGTGCTTCTGGCCGTACCGGTCGATGCGCCCGTTTCTCTGCTCGATGCGGATGAGGCTCCACGGCACGTCGTAGTGGATCAGGTGGTGGCACTGCTGGTGCAGGTTGACGCCCTCGGAGGCCACGTCGCCGGTGAACAGCAGCCGCACCTCGCTGCCGGCCAGCTCGAACTCCTGGAGGATGCGCTGCTCGTCGGCGTCGGCCACGCCGCCGTGCAGCACCCGCACGGCGCTCGGCCGCAGCCCGAGCAGGCCGGGGACGACCTCGGCGAGCCACTTGATCGTGGGCACCCGCTCGGAGAAGACCACGGCCCGGGTGTCGCTGCCCCGGCCGACGCCGATGCCGCGCAGCACCTCGACCAGCCTGCGCAGCTTGCTGGAGTCGCCGTCGGTCATCGCGGCCGTCAGCTCCGCGAGCCGGTCCAGCGCCGCCGCCTCCGTGCCGGTGGCCTTCCGGCGCCGGTTGGTCACCGTCTCGTGCAACGCGCGGTGGGAGGAGAGAAAGGACTTCAACAGGGTGTACGGGAAGAGCCGGTGCTGGCCGGTGATCGCCTCGTCGGACCACTTGCCGGCCAGCCACACGTCGGTCAGCTCGGCGAAGATCTCCTCTTCGCGTTCGCCGGCCGGGCAGGGCACCGCCTGGGAGGGGCCCCGGTCGGCCCAGCGGTCGCCGATCTGGTCGCGTACTTCCGGGCTGATCTTCGTGCGGCGCAGGTAGAGGTGGGCGATGTCGCTGGCCTGGTAGGTCTTCTCGTTGGCGATGGCCGCCGGGTCGAGCAGCGAGACGAGCTGCGCGAAGGACTCCTTGTTGCCGTTGTGCGGGGTGGCGCTGGCCAGCAGCAGCGCGTCGGTCTTCGCGGCGAGCCGGCGGGCCAGCTCGTTGCGCTGGGTGCCCTTGTTGATGAGGTTGTGCGACTCGTCGATGACGACGGCGTCCCAGACGGTGGCCTCCAGGTGGTGGCCGAACTGGCCGGCGTCCTTGAGGGTGTCGACGGAGATGATGGCCCGCTTGAAGTGGGTGAACGGGTTGCGGCCGGCGGGGATCTCCTGCTGGATGCGCTGGATGCCGGTCGAGTCGAGCCGCACCAGCGGGATGGCGAAGCGGGTCCACAGCTCCCGCTGGAACTGCTCCAGCACCTGCTGGGGGGAGACGACGAGGATGCGGTCGCCCCGGCCACGGCGGATCAGCTCCGCGAGGATGAGCCCGATCTCCAGGGTCTTGCCCAGGCCGACCACGTCGGCGAGCAGGATGCGCGGGCGCAGGCCCGACAGGGCCAGCTCGACGGGGCGCAGCTGGTAGGTCAAGGGGTCGAGCAGGAACCGGTCGGCCAGGGCCAGGCCCCGCTCGGTGCGGGGCAGCGGGGTGCGCCGCAGCACGGCCTCCAGGAAGAGCCGGCTGCGCCGGAAGCGGGAGGATGTGTCCTGGACGAGTTCGGTCTCCTCGGGCACCAGCGGCGTGATCGTCTCCAGGGCTGTGAAGAAGGTGGCCTCGGCGTCCTGGACGAACTCGGAGACACCGACGGCTTTGATCATGGTGCCGTCGGCGGTGCCGGTCTTGACGCTGCGGACCAGCCACTCCTCGTCCCGGACGACGATGCGGGAGCCCGGGGCGAACGTCGCGTCCTGGGTCGTGGTCATCGGTGGTGCCTTCCTACAGGGTGGCGCGGCGGGCGTACTGTCGGCGGATCTTGTTGACCAGCCAGCCCACGTCGACAGGGGGCGGGGCGGACGGTTCGGGAGCGGCCCGCCCGCCGGCCGGCTCGGGGCCCGGGGTCTCGTCCCCGGAGGCGGGGGCGGTGTCCTCGGGGTCGCGGCGGGGGTCCTCCAGCTCCACCGGGACCAGCAGCTCCGCCGCCGGGTCGAAGGTGAGGGCCGCGACCTCCTGCCGCAGGTCGGGCACGGACCGACCGCTGCTCGCCGTGGCCACCGCGAGCAGGCGGGCCCGCACGGCGTCGAGCCGGGGCCGGGCGGTGGGGTCGAAGGCGAGCATTGCCCCGAGCAGCTGCACCAGCTCGGGCGGCACGCCGGACAGGTCCGGCAGGTCGCCCGGCTCGCTGATGCGCAGCAGCAGGTTCCACGAGTTGGTCGGCGGATAGAGCCCGTGGCCGGTGAGGGCGAAGACCAGGGTCGCCGCCAGGCCGTAGATGTCGACCGCGACGGTCAGCTTCCGCTCGCCCCGGACCTGCTCGGGTGACATGTAGGCGGGGGTGCCGACCAGGGCGCCGGGCTCGGTCAGGTAGTCGCTGCGGTCGATGAGCAGCGCCAGCCCGAAGTCGATGAGCTTCGGGCCGTCCGGCCCGAGGATGATGTTCTGCGGCTTGAGGTCGCGGTGCAGCAGGCGGGCCTGGTGCACCTTGGCCAGCCCGTCGGCCAGCATCGCTCCGGCCATGGCGGCCAGGGAAATCGGCAGCGGCCCGCGCGCGTCCACATGCTGACGCAGGGTGGCGCCGGCGACGTACTCGACGGCGAGCCAGGCGGGGTCGGCGTAGGGGTCGGCATCCTCGATGCGGGCGATGCGGGAGCCGTAGACCAGCTTGAGGCTCTCGACCTCGGCGGCGAACCGCTCCCGAACGGTCGGCTCCGCGATCAGGTGCTGCCTGATCACCTTCAGGGCGACCCGGTCCGCTGTGGACGACACCGCGAAGAAGACCTCACCCATGCCGCCGGAGCCGAGGGGCCTGACCAGTTCGTAGCCGCCGATCGTGCCCAGCGTCATTCGTCTCCCCCACGATGACGCCCACCCCGTGCCGATGGCGTCGTGTCCGTCCACGTCCGACGGACGCATGACCGTACATCGTGGTCGGTGCGAACGGCTACCGGCTCCTGCGGGGCCTGCGCGGCCGCGGTGGGTCGTCGTCCGGGCGCAGGCCGCCGCTGGCCAGGCCGTCGGCGGCCAGTTTCACCAGCTCCGCCCCCAGCTCGGCGGCCTGTCGGATTGTCGACTCGAACGCGTCGAGCCGCCGGAACACCTCCCCCAGCGTCCGTTGTTCCGCCAACGGCAGCCGCCGCACCTGCGCCCGCCGCACGTCGAAGCGCAGCGTCCCCGACAGGCTGGAGACCTGCCGCTCGTTGGCGGAGGTGCGCAGCTGACCGGCGAGGAACCACGGGTCGAGCGCGGCCGGATTGGGGCGCAGCAGGTGGTGGTGGCGGGCGAGCAGCTCCCCGCCTTCGGTGACGACCCGGGGCGTGAGCTGTCGGGCGATCATCGGCACCACCACGTCGCCGGGGGCGAGCGGGATCTCCTGCGCTCCGGTGGCCCGCAAAGGCCCGATGAGTTCGAGCGCCCCGGTGCGGGCCAGCTCCCCGACGGTGAGGGTGGGCTCCGGTGGGCCTTCGGGCGCGGTCGTGACCCGGGGCATCAGCGCCGGCAGGTCGCCGACGAGGGCGGCGAGGCGCGCGCTCGTGCGTACCAGTTGCTCGCCCGTGGCCTCGACCTCGACGGCGGGTTGGCGGCGAGCGGGGGTGAGGTCGACCTCCTCGTCGAGCAGCTCGACGACCGGGACCGCGCGGGCGAAGCCGGCCTGTTCGACCTCGGCGTCGCCGGCGACGGCGAAGGCCCGCCAGGCGGCCAGGACCCGCGCGGACAGCTCGCCCGGCGCGCAGCTCGCGGCGTCGACGAGCAGCGCCCGCGCCGGTGGCGGCGCGTCGGCGGCGGCCCGCCGCAACACCCACAGGTGCAGGGGTACGCCGTGCGGGGCGGCCGCGCCGGCGGGGAGCGCGACGACGGCGCGCAGGTGGCCACGGCGCAGCAGCTCGACGCGGATGCGGCGGCCGGCGCGGCGGCCGGCGACGGCGGGTGGCATCAGCAGGACGGCATGCCCGCCGACGCGCAGGTGGGCGAGGGCGTGCTGCGCCCAGGCCAGCTCGGGCTCGGTGCGGGGGGTGGTGCCGACGATCCAGCGCGGATCGTGGCCCAGCTCCTCGTCGCCCCACCGGGTGGCGCCGAAGGGCGGGTGGCACAGGACCGCGTCGAAGGTCTCGCCGGGGTAGGCGTCGGCGCGCAGGGAGTCGCCGGGGCGCACCTCGCCGGGGACGTCACCCAGGGCGAGGCGGAGGCCGACGAGCCGGGCGACCTCGTCGGCGATCTCCTGCCCATGCGCCTCGGCGCAGCCGGCGCGGGCGGCGGCGAGGAGGGTGGCGCCGGTGCCGGCCGCCGGGTCGAGGACGCTGCCGCCCCGCACGTCGGCGAGCGCGGCCATCAGGTCGGCGAGGTCGTCGGGGGTGGCGTGCGCCCGCACGGGCGGGGACGCCGTGAACCGCTGCCACAACTGGTCGAACGCGGCCTCGGGGCCGAGCTGGTCGGCGAGGGCGTCGAGATCGGCGGCCACGTCGGGCGGGACCTGGCCGGACTGGGCCTGGTTGCGGCGGGTGGCGGCGGGTCGGGTGTCGCGCTTGCGGGCCAGCAGGGCTTCGCCGAGTGCGGTGAGCGCGGCGGCAGTGGTGGCGGTGGCGGACGAGCTCTGGGCGAGGTGTCGCCAGATGCGTTCGGCGGGCGTCGCCTCGGGGAGTTTGCCCTGCTCGCGGAGCCACCGCTCGACCTGGGGCAGGTCGAACTCGGGGCTGGCGGCGGTGCCGCCGACCGGGGCGGGGAAGTCGGGATGGCGCTTGCGCCAGTTGCTGACGGCGGCCCGGCCGACCCCGGCGAGCCGGGCGATCTCCGCCGCCGTGATGGTCGGGTTCTCCTGCACCTCGACAGTTTCGCACGGCCGTCAAGGGGCGGATTCTGCGTTGACACAGTTCACAGACAATGCTTCCATTGACGCGATCTCGACGTGAGGAGACTGCCATGGGCACCTACCCGACCACCCTCTACCGGCTGATCGTGCCGCCAACCCTCGACGGACTGACCAGCGCGCTGAACCAGCCGTACCTGCGCGACAGCGGGTTCCGCCTCCTGCGGCGGGACGTCGCCGGCACGCCCGCGCTGCTGGTCAACGGCACCGTCGACCGGGAGAGGGCGGAGTGGTGCGACGTGCTCGCCGGCCTCACCGGCGCAGAGGTCGCCCTCGGCCACCGCAGCGGCGGCGGCGCGCTGCTCGTGGCGGTCGACGACCGGGCGTACGCGCTGGCCTACGGCACGCTCGGCCGGTTCATGGTCGAGCGCGACGCCATCGACCCGGGCTTCGGCATCGCGTTCGCCGTCCGGGCACTGCTGCCCGACGACATCCGGCAGGTCCGCCGCCGGTTCATGGGCACCGGCGGCCGGGTCGACCGCAGCCTGGTCCCCGGCGGCCAGCACATCCGGATGTACGGCATCGACCGCACCGGCGAGATCGTCGGCCAGGTGACCGGCCGCACGAACAACCCGGCGCTGACGGTGTGCCGGCGCACCGGCAGGGCCACCCGGGTCTCGGGTGGCGACGCCCTGCACGTCGAACTCAGCGTCGAACCGGAAGGGCTGCTCGCCGACCTGCGGGAGATCGACCGGGTGTGCCGGCTCGAGTCGCCCGCGCCCGACCTGGAGTTCATCACCCAGATCCGGCCCGTACCGGCCGGCGACCCACGGCTCCCGGCGCTGATCGCCGAGCTGGACGCGAGGCTGGGCCTGCCCGATCCGCCCGACGTGGGGCTGGCCGTCCCCGGCGAGCTGCTCGACGAGGTCGAGCGGGTCCGGGCGTACCGGATCAGGGTGCCGAAGTCGGGACGGCGGCCGACGCTGCCGACGGAGCTCGACCTGGCCTCGGTGCTCGCGCACACCCGCGGCGTGCCCGCCGGCGAGCGGTGGACCAGCCTGCGCGCCGGCCGCATCACCCTCTGCGGCGACGCGGCCGGCACCGAGGAGCTGGACTCGCGGCCCGCCGCCCGTTGGGTCACCGCGCAGCTCGCGCACGGCACCGATCAGCTGCTGCTGCACGAGGACCGTTGGTACGAGATCGGCCACCGGCACCGCGAGTTCCTGCGCGACGAGATCGCCCAGATCCTGGCCCGGCCGGCCAGCGTCGCCCTGCCGGCGTGGCGGGACGACGAGAACGAGGAGCAGTACAACGAGCGGGCGGCCAGGGAACGCGGCCTGGTGCTGCTCGACAAGCGACTGCTGCGCACCGCGCAGCACCCCCGGGGCATCGAGGCGTGTGACCTGCTCGGCCCGGACGACGAGCTGATCCACGTCAAGCGCGCCGGGCGCAGCTCCCCGCTCAGCCACCTCTTCGCCCAGGGAACGGTCGCGGCCGACGCGCTGCGCCACGACGGCAACGCCCGCGCCGCCCTGGCCCGGATGGCGCGGGGGTCGGGACGCAGGCGCCGGATCGGCTCCGACTTCCGCCCCCGCAAGGTGGTGTACGCCATCTCGCTGGGCAGCGGTGCGGCGTTGACCGTGGACTCGCTGTTCACCTTCGCCCAGGTGGCGCTCTACCGGGCCATGAAGTCGCTGCGCAACGAGGGCGTCGATGTCGAGGTCGTGGGCCTCCCCACCGCCTGACAGGCCCCTTGACACCCCTCGAACCGAGACAAGGAGTAAGTGATGAACGCTCGCCGACTCGACCCCACCGCACCCCTGATGGGCTCGGCCACCCCAGACCGCATCGCCTGCGGTGACATCGGACCCGGCCCCAGCGTCGCCGGTGGGATGACCTGAGGAACGGCCTCGCCCCACCTCACCTCACCTCACGAGGCGAGTGACGCCGGCAACCAATGACGTTCCGTGACTAGCGGTGGCGGCGCTTCCCAGTGCCGGTCGGCACGACTCTGCGTCATGTCCTGTTGCCTCCGCAGGACATGACGCTTCTCCTTTGCTCTGCACCCATACCCGCAACACCGCCGTCGACCTGCACGCATTCGAGATCGCGGGTGTCGGGTGGCCAAATCGGACGGTCGCGCTGCGTGGAGCGTCGCGTCCGTGGGTGCAGAGCAAAGGGGACAGGTTGCGGTGGGGCGCTGCCGGGCGAGCGGTCGCGGTGTGTGACGTACCGATCGCGGGTTTTGCGCGGGGCGCGGGCCGGTCCGGCGGCGGACCCCGCGCGGGCGACCAGGTCCGACCGGGGCCGCCGCGGCCCGCGCCCGGCGGCACCGGGCCCGGCCTGGGCGGGGTGGGGTGTGCGGCGGGAGGCGACGCCGGTAACGTTGCGCCCCATCACGCCCGGCGGCCGCACCGCCGGCTCTCGGATAGGTCCGACTCTACGGAGGATGCCGGATGTCCCACGGCGGGGAAACCTTCGCGGTACGCAACGAGCCGAACGGGCGGCCGAGCTTCGAGCAGGCGTTGCGCGGCTACGACAAGCGCCAGGTCGACCGGTACGTCGAGCAGGTCGAGGCCGCGGCCTCGGCACTGACCGCCGACCGGGACCGGGCGCAGCACCAGCTGCGCAACCTGACCCTCCAGTTCCAGGCGCTGCAGGCGGAGGTGTCCGAGCTGCGCCAGCGGCCGGCGCAGGTGGACAAGGCGTCGTTCCGGGACCTGGGGCCGATGGTCGACCAGATCCTCGCGCTCGCCGAGAAGCAGGCCGCGGCGATCACGGACACCGCCGCGCAGCGGGCCGGCGACCTGCAGGCCGAGGCGGAGCGGATCCTGGTCGAGGCGCGGGAGCACGCCGCCCAGGCGCTGCACGACCTGGAGGCGGAGCTGACGGCGCGGCGCGCCGAGCAGGAGAAGGCGTACGAGGAGCGGCGTTCGGCGGCGGAGGCTCAGCTCGCGGACGTGCAGGAGCTGGTGGAGCAGCTCCGGACCGACGGTGAGGCCGCGCACGAGCAGGCCCAGCAGGAGGCGAAGCGGATCAACGAGCTGACCGCCCAGCAGGTGGAGCAGGCGCGGGCGGCGGCCGAGGCGCTGACCAAGGCAGCCCGCACCCAGATCCAGCAGGAGGTCCAGGCGGCGCGCGCGCAGAGCCAGCAGGAGCTGGCGCAGTGGCGGGTCAACGTGGAGCGGGAGATCAACGAGCGGCGGGCGGCGGCCGAGCAGGAGCTGGCCGAGCACCGGGCGGCGGCCGAGCGGGACGTGGCGGGGCAGCTCACCGCCACCGAGGAGAAGATCGCCACCCTGATCGCCGAGGCGCAGCAGTACTCGACGGAGGTGCGCAAGCGCGCCGACGAGCAGGCGACCGCGCACCAGGAGCAGCTCACCGCCGTGCAGCAGGAGGTGGGCAGCCAGCGGCAGGCGTTGACGCAGCTGCACACCGAGCTGGACACCGCACAGCAGCAGCTCGCGCAGATCCGCCGGGAGGGCGGGGCGTTGGAGAACGAGGTCAACCAGTTGCAGCACCGCCTGGCCGAAGTCCGTCAGGAGCTCACGGCGGAGGCGAACCGGCTGGAGGAGGCGCGCACCGCCGCCGACTCGGCCGAGCGGCACGCCAAGGACGTGCGGGCCCGGGTGCAGCGGGAGGCGAAGCGGGTGGCCGACCTGGCCGCCGCCGCCGTGATGGCCGCCGCGGCGGGGGGCGGCGAGACCGCCGAGTTCCCGACGGTGAAGCCGCGGCAGCAGGTCGGCGCGGACCGCCTCGCCGCCGAGATCGGCGAGCTGAGCGAGCTGGCTGGGGCCGCCGAGCAGCCCGCCGAGGCCGCCGCGGCGGCGGCCCCGGAGTCGGCCGTCAGGTGAGGTGCCCGGCGGCGCGGGCGTCGTAGCCGGACAGCCGCCGCCCGGCGAGACGTCGTGCCGGGCGGCGGCTGTCGGCGTGCGAGGTCAGCAGCCGCAGGTGTAGTACAGGATGTCCCAGTGGTTGCCTTCCTTGGTGTACAGGTTCCCGGAGGCGGACCGGTACTGGTAGCCGAAGCCGGCGATGTAGCCGACGTAGGCGAAGTGCGCCGAGATGTAGTTCTGCACGCAGGTGGTCAGGCCGATGTCGAGCTTGTAGCCGGTCCAGTGGCTGTAGGGGCCGTCGGCGTGGCCGACCTCGGTGCCGGCGGTGATGGTGATCGCGCAGCCGCTGACCCGCTTGAACGTGATGATCCCGTCGATGGTGGCCTGCCGGATGCCGTCGAACGACGTGCAGGTGGCGGTGTAGCGGTCGCTGCAGTTGCCGCTGGAGGTCCAGGAGATGCCGGCGGCCGACAACTGGGACGCGGCGCTGGAGTGGGTGATCGCCAGGGCGGGGCTGGCGAAGCCGAGCGTGACGCCGAGGGCCGCGAGCGCGGCGACGAGCAGGGTCACCGCTCGGCGGCGCAGCGTGGGGCGGGTCGTGGACATGGTTCTCCCGTATCGCCGTGGGGGTTGGATTCTTGCGATTCAGGGGGCCGGCCTTGCAGGATTTCTACCAGACATCGACGCTCATGACTAGATGCGGGCCTCGGCGGGCCGGTCGGTGATCAGCTTGTCGGTACGGCCTGTTACGGTCGCGCCGCCGCTGCACCAGTCGAGCCGGAGGTTGGCGTGATCCGCTCCCACTTGTCGTCGTTCGCCGGGCTGCCCGTGCTGCCCTTCACCCCGGGGATGAAACTGCCCGACGATCCGTCGGCCGTCGCCTGGCGGCTGGAGGTCGAGGACTTCGAGGCCGAGCCCGAGGAGTTCGCGGCCCTGGTCACGGCCCTGCGCGACGAGGTGCCCGCCGACGCGGTGCGGGCGGTCGTGATCGGCGAGTGGGGCTCGGCGTACGAGCGGGCGCTGCCCGTGGAGCTGCTGATCGACGCGGCGCAGCGGTGGACGTCGCTGCGGGCGGTCTTCCTCGCCGACCTCGTCAGCGAGCAGTGCGAGATCTCCTGGCTCACGCACGGTGACGTCACCGGGCTGCTGACGGCGTACCCGTCGCTGGAGGTGCTGTGGGTGCGCGGGGCCAACGAGCTGCACCTGACCCCGGTGCGCCACACCGGCCTGCGGGAGCTGGTCTTCCAGACCGGCGGGCTGCCCGGTGCGGTGGTCCGCGCGGTCGGCGGCTGCGACCTGCCCGAGCTGGAGCGCCTGGAGCTGTGGCTCGGCCGGTCCGACTACGGCGGCGACACGACCACCGACGACCTCGCCGAGATCCTCGCCGGCACCCGGCTGCCGGCGCTGCGCCACCTCGCGGTCTGCAACGCCGAGGGCGCCGACCGGGTCGCCGGGGCCGTCGCCGCCGCGCCGGTGGTCGACCGGCTGGCGGTGCTCGACCTGTCCAAGGGGGTGCTCACCGACGCCGGGGCCGAGGCGCTGCTCGCCGGCCGGCCGCTGACCCACCTGCGCCGCCTCGACCTGCACCACCACTTCCTGTCCGAGGCCGCCGCCGAGCGGGTCGTCGCCGCCCTGCCCGGCGTCGAGGTCGACCTGTCGGAGCCGCAGAAGGCCGACGTCTACAACGGCCGCGAATACCGCTTCACCGCGGTCGGGGAGTGAGCCTGCGATGAGCGTCCTGTCGCACGCCGAGTCCTTCGCCGGCCTCCGGGTCGTCCAGGTCCCCGCCGACGGCCCGCTGCCCGCCGTCGACGGGCCCGTCGCCTGGCGCATCGACCACGCCGACTGGGGCGACACCAACGAACACGAGCCCTGCCCCCGCTTCCGGGACGCGTTCGACCGGTTCGTCGACGCCGTCGGCGAGTCGGTGCAGGCCCTCGTCGTCGGCAGCTGGGGGTACGCGGCGGTCAACCCCGCCCCGCTCGACCAGCTCTGCGCCGCCGCGCCGCGCCTGCCGAACCTGACGGCGCTGTTCCTCGGCGACATCGTCAGCGAGGAGTGCGAGATCTCCTGGATGCGGGTCGGCGACGTCAGCCGGCTGCTGACCGCGTACCCGAAGCTGGAGGTGCTGCGGGTGCGCGGCGGCGAGGACTTCCGGTTCTCGCCGGTGCGCCACGGGCGGCTGCGCCGCCTCGAGGTCGAGAGCGGCGGCCTGAGCGGCGACTTCGTCCGCGCGGTGCTCGACTCCGAGCTGCCCGCGCTGACCGACCTGGAGCTGTGGCTCGGCGTCGAGTACTACGGCGGCGACACGACCGTCGACGACCTGGCCCCGCTGCTGGCCGGGCAGCGGTTCCCCGCGCTGCGCCGGCTCGGGCTGTGCAACGCCGAGCACGCCGACGGGATCGCCGAGGCCCTGGCCGCCGCGCCGGTGGTGCGGCGGCTGGAGCTGCTGGACCTGTCGCTGGGCACGCTGTCCGACCGGGGCGCGCTCGCCCTGGCCGGCGGGCAGCCGCTGACCCACCTCACGAAGCTGGACCTGAGCCACCACTACGTCTCCGACGAGGTCGTCGCGGCGGTCCGGGCCGCCGTGCCCGGCGTGACGGTGGACCTGTCCGACCCGCAGGAGCCCGACATCGACGACGACGAGGAGCACCGGTACACGGCGGTGTCGGAGTGACATGCGCCTGACCGTCGTCGGCAACCCCGACAACCGTCGCGTCGGCCTGTTCACCGCCGCCGTGCTCGCCGCCGGGCTGCCCCGCCCTGCGATGCTGCCCTGGGCCGACGTGCTCACCGGGGCGGCCCCGCCGCCGGCCGGCGCGCTGGTGCGCGTCGACTCCCCCGGCGAGGACCCGCAGGTGGACCGGCTGCTGCGGCGGGCGGACGCCCCGGCGCGGCACGGCGAGCTGCTCGGCCTCGCCGACGCGTACGCCGGATTGGTCGACGGCCTGGCTCGGGTCGCCGCCGGCGGCGCGGAGCTGCTCAACGACCCCGGCGACGTGGCGGCGCTGTGCGACAAGCGCCGCTGCCACGCGCGGCTGTCCGCCGCCGGGGTCGCGGTCCCGGCGGCGCTGCCTCCCATCGACGGGTACGCGTCCCTGCGGGCCGCGATGGCCGCCGCCGGGTGGGCGCGGGTGTTCGTCAAGCCGGCGCACGGCTCGTCGGCGGCCGGGGTGCTGGCCCTGGCCGTCGGCCCGCGCGGCGTGCGGGCGGTCACCCCGATCGAGGTCGCCCCGGACGGGCTGTTCAACTCGCTGCGGGTGCGCACCTACGACGACGAGGCGACCGTGGCCGCGCTCGTCGACCGGCTCGCCGCCGAGGGGCTGCACGTGGAGCGGTGGCTGCCCAAGGCGGGTCTCGGCGACCGGGTCGTCGACGTGCGGGTGGTGGTCGTCGCCGGGCGGCCCACCCACGCGGTGGTGCGGGCCGCCGCCGGGCCGCTGACCAACCTGCACCTGGGCAACGCGCGCGGCGACCTGGCCGAGCTGCGGGCCGCCGCCGGCCCGACGGCGTGGTCGGCGGCGATGGAGACCTGCGTACGGGCCGCCGCGTGCTTCCCGCGCAGCCTGCACGTCGGGGTGGACCTGATGTTCCTGCTCGGCTGGCGGCGGCACGCGGTGGCGGAGGTCAACGCGTTCGGGGACCTGCTGCCCGGGGTGCTGGCCGACGGCCGGGACACCTACGCCGAGCAGGTGCACGCGCTGACCAGCGGCCGGTGGGAACGCTGGCGGGCCACCGCCACGGCAGCGACGGCCACCGGCATGCGCGCGGCGGAGGTCGTGGCGTGCGGGAGCTGATCGGAAGTCACGACGTCTGCCTGGTCACCCTGGACACGCTGCGCTTCGACGTGGCCGACGACCTGGCCGCCGCCGGGCGTACCCCCGCCCTCGCCCGGGTGCTGCCTGGCGGCCGGTGGGAGCGGCGGCACTCCCCCGCCAGCTTCACCTACGCCGCGCACCACGCGTTCTTCGCCGGTTTCCTGCCCACCCCGGCCGCGCCGGGGCGGCACGAGCGGCTGTACGCGGCGGCGTTCCCCGGCAGCGAGACCTCCGGCGAGCGCACCTGGGTGTTCGACGCGGCGGACCTGCCGAGCGCCCTCGCGCGGGAGGGTTACCACACGCTCTGCCTGGGCGGGGTCGGCTTCTTCAACCGGCGCGGGGCGCTCGGGTCGGTGCTGCCCGGCCTGTTCGCCGAGGCGCACTGGGAGCCGGAGTTCGGCGTCACCGCCCCCGGCTGCCTGGACGCGCAGCTCGACCGGCTCGCCGAGGCGCTGCCCCGGGTCCCGGCGCGGCAGCCGCTGTTCACGTTCCTCAACGTCGCGGCGCTGCACCAGCCCAACCGGCACTACCTGCCCGGCGCCGACGCCGACGACCTGGCCAGCCACGCCGCCGCCCTGGAGTACGTCGACAGCCGCGTCGGACGACTGTTCGCCCTGCTCACCGGGCGGGGGCGACCGGTGTTCACGATCGTGTGCTCCGACCACGGCACCGCGTACGGGGAGGACGGCCACACCGGCCACCGGGTCGGCCACGACGTGGTGTGGACCGTCCCGTACGCCCACTTCACCCTGCGACCGGGAGAATGGTGACCAGCAACCTCGCGGGCCTCGACGGCTCGCCGTACCAGCAGTACCTGTACGCGTACCCGCACAAGACGTCGTACCGGGCGCTGCGGCCCCGGCCGCTGCTCGCCGACGTGTGGCGGGCCGAGCCCCGCGACGCGCTGTTCCTCTACGCGCACGTGCCGTTCTGCGAGATGCGCTGCGGCTTCTGCAACCTGTTCACCCGCACCGGCGCGCCCGCCGAGCAGGTCACGGCATACCTGCGGCAGTTGCGCCGGCAGGCCGAGCGGGTCGCCGACGCCCTCGGCGGCGACGCCGGCTACGCCCGTGTGGCGTTCGGCGGCGGCACGCCGACTTATCTGACGGCCGGCGAGCTGACCGAGCTGTTCGACATCGCCACGTCGACGCTGGGCGCGCGGCTGCCCGGCGTACCGCTGTCGGTGGAGACGTCGCCGGCCACCGCGACGCCGGACCGGCTCGCGGTGCTCGCCGCGCACGGCACGACGCGGGTGAGCATCGGGGTGCAGAGCTTCCTCGACGCCGAGGCCCGCGCCGCCGGCCGGCCGCAGCGGCGGGCGGAGGTGGAGGCGGCGCTCGGCGCGATCCGCGACGCGGCGATCCCGCTGCTCAACGTCGACCTGATCTACGGCATCGACGGGCAGACCGCCGACACGTGGCGGCAGAGCCTGGAGGCGGCCCTGGCCTGGCGGCCGGAGGAGCTGTACCTCTACCCGCTGTACGTGCGGCCGCTGACCGGGCTGGGCCGGCGGGCGCACGCCCGCGCCGACTGGGACGCCCAGCGCCTCGCCCTGTACGCGCAGGCGGTGGAGGTGCTCGGCGCGGCCGGATACCGGCAGGAGTCGATGCGGCAGTTCCGCCGTGCCGACGTGCCCGCGCCGGACGGGCCGGACTACTGCTGCCAGGACGACGGCATGGTGGGGCTGGGCTGCGGAGCGCGGTCGTACACGACGGGCCTGCACTACTCGTTCGACTACGCGGTCAGCGTGTCCGAGGTGCGGGCGGTGCTGGACGACTACCTGGCGCGTCCGGCCGGCGACTTCGCGTACGCCGAGTTCGGTTTCGCCCTCGACGGCACGGAGCAGCGCCGCCGGTGGCTGCTGAAGTCGCTGCTGCGCGCCGAGGGCGTCGACGCGGCGGCCTACGCGGCCCGGTTCGGCGCCGCGCCGGGCGAGGACTTCCCCGAGCTGGGGCGGCTGGTCGAGCGGGGCTGGGCCACCGACGGCGGGCTGCGGCTCACCCCGGCCGGGCTGGCCCGCTCCGACGCCGTCGGGCCGTGGCTGACCTCCGCTCAGGTACGCCGCGCGATGACCGGGTACGTGCCCCGGTGAGCACGGCCGACCGGTGCGGCGCAGGCAGCGGCAGCGGGGCCAGCGGCAGCGGCCTGGCGATCCTCTACCGGGGCCCCCTGGCCAGCTGCAACTACGACTGCCCCTACTGCCCGTTCGCGAAGCGGCGGGACCCGCCGGACGTGCTGGCCGCCGACCGGGCGGCCCTGGAACGGTTCACCGGCTGGGTGGCCGCGACCACGGACGTGCGGCTGTCGGTGCTGTTCACCCCGTGGGGCGAGGGGCTTACCCGCCGCTGGTACCGGGAGGCGATGGTGGCGCTGTCGCACCTGCCGCACGTCGACCGGGTGGTCATCCAGACCAACCTGGCCGCCCGGGTGGACTGGCTGGCCGACGCCGACCCGGCCCGGGCCGCGCTGTGGACGACGTACCACCCGGGGCAGGTCACCCGGGAGCGGTTCCTGGCCCGCTGCGCCCGCCTGGTCGAGCTGGGGGTGCGGTTCTCCGTCGGGGTGGTCGGGCTGCCGGAGCATCTCGACGAGGCGCGGGCGCTGCGCGCGGCGCTGCCACCGCACGTCTACCTGTGGGTCAACGCCGCCGACGGCCACCGCTACGACGCCGCGCAGGAGGCTGCCTGGACGGCGCTGGACCCGCTGTTCGGCTACAGCGTGCGCCCGCACCTGTCGCTGGACCGGCCCTGCCACGCCGGGGAGACGGCGATCTCCGTGCGGGGCGACGGGACGGTGCGCCGCTGCCACTTCGTCGACGAGCCCATCGGCAACCTGTACGACGGCTCGTGGCGGGCCGCGCTGCGGCCCCGCACCTGCGTGAACGGGGCCTGCGACTGCCACATCGGGTACGTCCACCTCAAGCCGCTCGGGCTGCGCGACGTGTTCGCCGGTGGGCTGCTGGAACGCATCCCCGCCGGCTGGCCGCCCGGCTGAACCTCCCCGGCCGGGGCCGGTTCGGCCCGACCGGCCCAGCCGCAGCAGGCCCGGCCGGCGGTCAGGCCCGCAGGGTGTGGCTGGGTGGCCGGCCGTAGGCCCGCCGGTACGCCTCGGCGAAGCGGCCCGGGTTGCCCCAGCCCCACCGGCGGGCGATCGCCGCGACCGACGCGCCCCCGGTCGGGTCGGCGTCGACGAGGTCCCGGTGTGCGCGGTCCAGCCGGACCCGGCGCAGGTGGGTCGTGGGGCTGACGCCGAGGTGCCGCGCGAACGCGGCCTGGAGCCCGCGCGGGCCGACCCCGCAGACCTGCGCGATCTGCGCCAGGGTGATCGGCTCGGCGGCGTGGGCCTCGATGTGGGCCACGGCCCGCCGGACCACGGCCGGCTCCACCCGGCGCGGCCCCGGCACGTAACCGGCCGTCATGGTGGTGTTGGGGAACACGGCCAGCGCGGTGGTCGCCACGTGCTCGGCGAGGCTGGCCCGGATGAGCGGGTGCGCCAGCGTCTCGCCCGCCGCCGCGGCCTGCGTGTCGAGGAACGCCGACAGCCCCGCCCAGGCGCGCGCCATGGCGGCGGAGACGGGGGCCATCCCCTCGAACCGGAAGTCGGCCACGGCGACGTCGGTGCGGGTGGCGGCGACGCGGGCGACGTGCGCGGTCGACAGCCGCACCACGCTGGCGGTGACGTCGCTCCACTGCACGATCATGGGCGAGTTGTGGAACCGGCCCACCGCGCCCGGCGGCAGGGCCAGCTCGTCGCGGCCGACCCGCCAGTGGTATCACCCGCGCCGCACGTGCACCGCCAGGAAGCCCGAGTAGGGCTCCGTCCACGACCGGGCGTCCATCGAGTGCACGATCTGGTCGACGCCGAGCTCTCCCGCCTGGGTGGTGGCGAGCCGGAACCGGAAGCCGAGGGCGCTGCCGGCGAACCGGGGGCGGTGGGCGGAGTACTGCGCGGCGATGGTGTGGTGGGCGAGGTCGGGATCCCGGGTCGCGACCTCGTCGTGGACCACCGGTGCCGAACGCCCCGCATCCACGCCGTCATCTGCACGCACGTCGCCTCCCCATCGCCGCGTTCCACGTCCACAACGCACCGGATCCGAGCGGCGTTACGGGTGGCCGGGCGTCGATATCGGAATACGTGAGATCCGTCCACCGGCCGGGACGGCGACCCGCCGCCGGCCGGTGCCGCAGGCAGGCCGGCTAGCTTGGGCGGCCGGTGCGGACGCCGGCCGGCGGCGCCGGGGGCCGGCAGGTCGGGAAGGGGTACGGCACGTGCGAGACGACTTCCCGCGCCACCTGGCCAAGGAGCTGGACGCCGCGGACCCCCTCGCGGATCTGCGTGACCGGTTCGTGATCGCCGACGACGACCTGATCTACCTCGACGGCAACTCCCTGGGCCGGCTGCCGGCGGCCACCCCGGCGCACCTGGACCGGCTGGTCCGCCAGGGCTGGGGCGACGGGCTCGTCCGGTCCTGGCCCACCTGGATCGAGTGGGGCCGGCGCATCGGCGACCGGCTCGCCGCGCACGCCCTCGGCGCGCGTCCCGGCGAGGTGGTCGTCTCCGACTCCACGTCGGTGAACCTCTACAAGCTCGCCGCCGCCGCGCTGGACGCCGCCGGCGACCGCCGCACGGTGCTGGTGGACGCCGAGGACTTCCCCACCGACCGGTACGTCCTGGAAGGGCTGGCCGCCGCGCGCGGGCTGACGCTGCGGCTGCTCCCCTCCGACCTCGACGAGGGGCTGCGGCTCGACGAGCTGCGCGCCGCGCTCGACGGGGACGTCGCGCTGGTGGTGCTGTCGGCGGTGGCCTACCGGTCGGGGGCGCTGCTGGACATGGCGGCCGTCAACGCCGCCGCCCGGCAGGTCGGCGCGACGGTGCTGTGGGACCTGTCGCACGCCGTCGGGTCGGTGCCGATCGAGCTGGCCGCCACCGGCGCGGACCTCGCGGTCGGCTGCACGTACAAGTACCTCAACGGCGGCCCGGGCGCGCCGGCCTTCCTGTACGTGCGCCGCGAGCTGCAGTCCCGGCTGCGCCAGCCGATCCAGGGCTGGTTCGGCCGGCGCGACCAGTTCGGCATGGGGCCCGGCTACGACCCGGCCCCCGACCTGGACCGGTTCCTGGTCGGCACCCCGTCGATCCTCGCCCTCGCGCCGCTCGACCCGGCGCTGGACGTGCTCGCCGAGGCCGGCATCGACCGGGTCCGCGCCAAGGGCCGCCGCCTCGGCGAGCTGATCGTGACGCTGGCCGACGCGTGGCTGACCCCGTACGGCTTCCGGGTGGCCTCCCCGCGCGAGGCCGACCGGCGCGGCAGCCACGTCTGCCTGCACCACCCGGAGGCGCTGCGGATCTCCCGCGCCCTGGCCGAGGCGGGCGTGGTGGGCGACTACCGGGCCCCCGACCGGCTGCGGCTGGGGCCCGCGCCCCTCTACACCCGCTATGTCGACGTGTGGGACGCCCTGGACCGGCTGCGGGGCCTGGCCGAGCGGCGCGGCTGGGAACGGGTGCCGGGCGGGCCGTCGCGGGTCACCTGAGCGTGTCGGCGGCGCGGGGCAGGGCGAACCAGACCTCGGTCCCGCCGCCCGGCGGGGACTCGATGCCGACCCTCCCGCCGTGGGCGGTGACGATGCCGGCGACGATGGCCAGGCCCAGCCCGCTGCCGCCGCCGCGCCCCGGCTCGGCCTGGGTGAACCGGTCGAACGCCCGCTCGGCGAGCGCGGCGTCGACGCCCGGCCCGCCGTCGGTGACCCGGACCGTGACGCCGTCGGCGTCGGGCTCGACGGCGACGGTGACGGGGGCGTCGGCCGGGGTGTGGGCGCGCACGTTGGCCAGCAGGTTGGCCAGCACCTGCCGCAGGGCGTGCTCGTCGCCGGTGACCGGCACGGGCGTGGGCGCCAGCAGCCGGGCGGGCCGGCCGGGCTGGGCGGCGAGCAGGTCGGCGACGGAGTCGCGGGCCAGCACCGCCAGGTCCACCCGGTCGTGCCGCAGCTGCGGCTCGGCGTCGAGGCGGGCCAGGTAGAACAGGTCGTCGAGGATGCGGCCCATCCGGACGGCCTCGTCCTCGCTGCGGGCCAGCACCTCCGCCCGGCGGCCGGGCTCGACCATGTCGTGCCGCAGGATCTGCAGGTAGCCGCGGATCGAGGTCAGCGGGGTGCGCAGCTCGTGGGAGGCGTCGGCGGCGAAGTCCCGCAGCCGCTGCTCCGAGCGGGTGCGGGCGGCGATCGCCGCCTGGAGCCGGGTGAGCATGCCGTTGACCGCGAGGGTGAGCCGGTCCACCTCCGTGCGCGGATCGGCGACCCGCACGCCGTCCAGGGGGACCCGGCGGTCGAGGTCGCCGTCGGAGATGGCGGTCGCGGTGGCGGTGATCCGGTCCAGCGGGCGCAGCCCCCGCACCAGCAGCAGCCGCGCGGAGCCGGCCAGCAGGAGCAGCACCGCCGCGCCGCCGGCCAGCTCGACCAGCACCAACCGGCGCACGGTCTGCGTCACCGGGGCCAGCGGCAGCGCGATGAGCACGACGGCCTCGCCGGCGCGTACGGTGACCACCCGCCACCGGCCGTCCAGGGTGACCGGCGCCGACGGGCCGTCGGCGGGCGGCGCCGGCGACAGGTCGAGCAGCGGGGTGGCCGGCGGGGTGGCCGCCGAGAACCGGGTGAGCGTGCCGCGGTGGCGGATCTCCACCAGGTAGTCCGACGGCGCGACGGCGGCCCGGACCGTGCCGGGGGGCTGGCCGGCGAGCTGCTTCACCCGGGTGGCGACGACGGCGGCGGCGGAGCGCAGCTGGTCGTCGGTGCGCTGCATCAGGTACGCCTGCAGCGCCAGCGCGCTGACCAGCCCGGCGGACACCAGCGCGGTCGCGGTGAGCCCGACCAGGCCGAGCAGCAGGCTGCGGCGCAGTGGCAGCCGGTTCACCCGGGCGCACGCAGGGCGTAGCCGAAGCCGCGCCGGGTCTCGATCAGGGGCGGCCCGAGCGGGTCCAGCTTGCGCCGCAGGTAGCCGATGTAGGTGTCGACGACGTTCGACGCGCCGTCGAAGTCGTAGCGCCACACGGCGTCGAGGATCTGGGCGCGGGAGAGCACCCGGCCGGGGTTGAGCATGAGGTGGCGCAGCAGCTTGAACTCCGTCGGCGACAGCGACAGCAGCCGGCCGCCCCGGCGGACCTCGCAGGTCTCCTCGTCGAGTTCGAGGTCGGCGTAGCGGAGCACGCCGGTGGCGGGCACGGGGGCGGAGCCGATGCGGCGCAGCACCGCCCGCACCCGCGCGACCAGTTCCTCGACCGAGAACGGCTTGGTGACGTAGTCGTCGCCGCCGTAGGTGAGGCCGGCGATCCGGTCGCGCGGGGCGTCGCGGGCGGTGAGGAAGACGATGCCGATCTCGTGGCCGGCGGCCCGCAGCGACCGGCACACCTCGAACCCGTCGCCGTCGGGCAGCAGCACGTCGAGGACGACGAGCCGGGGGCGGCTCTCCCCGGCGCGGCGCAGCGCCTCGGCCGCGGTGGTCGCGGTCACCACGTCGAAGCCGTGGAACCGCAGCACGGTGGCGAGCATGTCGACGATGTTGGGCTGGTCGTCGACGACCAGGACCCGGACGGCGGCGGCGTTCATCTCGACGGATCAGACCACGGGCGGCTGGGAATTCGATGAGAGTCCGGCGAGAGCCTGCGCCTTGTCCGGCTCAGGGGCGGGCCGGCGCCGGCGGCCCGGGTGCCACCAGTTGGCCCGGCCGAGCAGCGCCATCGTCGCCGGCACCAGCAGCCCCCGGACCACGGTGGCGTCCACCGCCACGGCGACCGCCATGCCGAGGCCGAACATCTTGATCACCGGGTCGGTGTGCAGGACGAAGCCCGCGAAGACGGTCACCATGATCAGCGCGGCGGAGGTGATCACGCGGCCCGTGCCGGCGAGCCCGTCGCGGACGGCGACCCGGTTGTCGCCGGTCGCCCGCCACGCCTCCTGCACGGCGCTGAGCAGGAACACCTCGTAGTCCATGGAGAGGCCGAACAGCAGCGCGAACAGCATCATCGGCACGTAGCTCTCCACGGGCACCGGCCCGGACAGGCCGGTCAGCTCCACCCCCCAGCCCCAGGAGAAGACGGCCGTCAGCACCCCGTACGCGGCGCCGATCGAGACCAGGTTCATCACGGCGGCCTTGACCGCCACCACGGGGGCGCGGAACGCCACGTACAGCAGGACGGTGGACAGCCCGACGACCACGGCGATCACCCACGGCATCCGGTCCCGGACGCGGTCGGCCAGGTCGGCGCGGGTGGCGGTGGCCCCGCCGACGTGCACCTGCACGCCGTCGACCCGCACGTCGCGCAGGTCGGCGACCAGGGCGGCGGTGGCGGGGTCGCTGGGACCGGTGTCCGGCTGCACGCTGGCCGTGGCGACCCGGCCGCCGTCGGCGAGGCGCACCGGGGCCACCGACGCGACGCCGGGCGTGGCGGCCAGCTCGCGGGTCAGCTCGACGAGCCGGGGATCGGCGGCGCTGGCGGCCGGCGGGTCGACGGCGGCGACCACGTTGAGCGGGCCGTTGACGCCGGGGCCGAACCCCTCGGCGAGCAGGTCGAAGCTGGTGCGGGTGGCGCTGCCCGGCGGGTCGTCGCCGGCGTCGAGCTGGCCGAGGGTGAGCGTGGCGGCGGGTGCGGCGAGCACGGCGAGCAGCGCGGCGGCGAGCAGGGCCCACCGCCAGGGGCGGCGGGTCACCCGCTCGGCCTGCCGGGCCCAGCCGGAGCCGCCGTCGGCGGCGCGGCGGCGCAGGCGCAGCGGCAGCGCGTCGAGGCGGGGGCCGAGCACGGCCAGCAGGGCCGGCAGGAGGGTCACCGCGCCGAGCACGGCCACCACGACCACCAGGCCGGCGGTCCAGCCCAGCGTGCCGAGGATGGGCACGCCGGCCACGGCGAGGCCGCCGAGGGCGATGACCACCGTGCCGCCGGCGAACACGACCGCCGCGCCGGCGGTGCCCATGGCGGCGACCAGCGCCTTGTCGGCCGGCGTGCCGGCGGCCCGCAGCGCCCGGTAGCGGGTGATCAGGAACAGGGCGTAGTCGATGCCGACGCCCAGCCCGATCATCGTGGCCAGGTTGCCGGCCACCGACGGCACGGACACCAGGTGGCCGGCGAGGCCGACCGTGGCAAGCGCGCACCCCAGGGTGAACAGCGCGGTGACCAGCGGGACGGCTGCGGCGACCAGGCCGCCGAAGGCGAACAGCAGCACCACGGCGGCGACGAGCAGCCCGACGGCCTCGGCGGTGTGCGAGCCGCCCCGCTCGGCCGCCGTGGCGAGCACCCCGCCCGGCACCGTCTCGACGCCCGCGTCGCGGGCCGGCTGCGCCGCGTCCAGCACCGCTCCGCTGAGCGCCTTGTCCACCTCGCGGGCGGGCACGTCGAGGCGCACGGTGAGGTAGCCGGTGCGGCCGTCGGGGCTGAGGGTGCCGGCGCGGGCGTCGACGCCGTCGACCCGGGTCACGTGCTCCACGGCGGCGAGCGCGGCGGCGCTGCGCTCCAGCGCCGCCCGGCGGTCCGGCTCGTCGAGGCGGCCGGTGTCGACGTGCACCACGACCTGGCCGCTGCTGGCGGGACCGCCGCCGCGTTCACTCAGGTCGCGGGCGAGCTGGGCGTCGCTGCCGGGCAGGGCCACGTCGTTGTCGACCGGCCGGCCGAAGGCGGCGACGCCGCCGACCAGGGCGACCGCGAGCAGCAGCCAGGCGGCGAGGACCCGCCACGGCCGGCGTACGCACCAGCCGCCCAGCCGCTTGAGCGTCCGGTGGGTCCAACCGTCGGTACGGGCGTGCATCAGTTTCCTCCGCAGGTGCCGGCGCGGCGGCCGTCGCCGCCCCCGGGCAGGGTCAGGTCGTGTCCGGTCAGGCGCAGCCGCAGGCCGTCGTCGGCGACGTCGACGCCCTGCCAGCTCAGGCCGGCGGGCAGCGCGGGCAGCGGCCGGGACAGGTCGCGGCCACCGGTGAGCCGCTCCACCAGCTTGGCACCGGCGGGCCGCCGCATGCCCAACACCTCGATCTCGGTGGGGGTGACGGTCAGCCGGCCGGCGTCGATCGCGGGCCGGGCGAGCACGGTGACCGGGAGCTGCTGCCCGGCCATCGGCGCGGTGGTCTCGACGGCGAGCAGCCCGCCGACGCCCCGGTACTGCACCGGGCGCTCGCCGACCGTGCCGGGCAGCGCGTCGAAGCCGACGCGGATCCGCAGGTCCAGCGCGCCGACGCGGGCCGGCTGCTCGCCGGGCAGCCGCACCTGGGACAGCTCGGCGTCCACCTCGGCGGCCCGCACCTCGCCGCGCGTGACGTCGGCGGCCCGCACGCTCACCTTGCCGAGCTCACCGGTGAGCACGCCGGGCAGCACGGGGAACCCGCCGAGGTCGACCGTGGGCGACCGGTCGAGGCCGGCGGCGCAGGCCAGCCGGTCGGACAGCCGCTGCGCCGCCGTCCGCGCGACCCACCGGTCGGCCACCACCGCGACCGTCGCAAGGACGGCCACGCAGGCGGCGGCCAGCAGGGCGGCTCGTCGCCGCCGGATGATTCGCAATCGCACCGGTAGAGCAGAACAGGTCGGTCTGGACCCACCACCCGAGGACGATGAGAGGAACGTGGGAGTTCGGGGTGGCCCACCTGCGGGGCCGCCCCGGTGGGGGCTGGCCGCCGCGGGGGTGGGGAGGCTACCAGTCGAGGCCGAGGGTGGCGACGTAGTCGCCGAGCCGGTCGGCGATGAGCCGGTCGTCGGCGACCGAGTAGTGCCAGTGGCAGCCCAGGAGGTCCAGGCCGGCGTCGTCGAGGTGCCAGTAGCGGACCTTGGCGTCGCCGGCGGCGTTGCGGTCACCGACGACCTGCCGGGCCTTGTCCCCGAAGAGGCTCGTGCCGACGACCACGATCGTCGTGCCCGCGCCGTAGCGGGCCCGTAGCTTCTCCAGGAACGCCACGTACGTGGCGCGGTAGGCGGCGGCCAGGCTCGCGTCCGTCCACGGCTCGCCGCTGTTGATCGGGGTGGAGAAGTCGTTGGTGCCGAGGTCGACCACGACGAGCTGCGGACGCCACGTGGCGGGCCGGTCCCAGACGTCGCCGTCGACGTGCAGCAGCGCCCGGTCGTAGTAGGTGCCGTAGCTGACGCCCGGCGAGCCGCCGTTGTAGTTGCGCACCATGCCGATGCCGGAGTAGGCGTTGACCTGGTAGTCGGCGTTCAGCTCGCGGGCGGTCAGCGCGCCGAAGCTGAGGTCGGTGTTGGTGGTGCGGGTGACCTGGTCGCCGGTGCAGTCGCGGGTGCCGGAGGTGTTGCCGTAGCCGACGGTCAGCGAGTCGCCGATGAACTCGACCTGCCGGGTGCGGGCGGCGGGCCGGTCGAGGATGGCCCCGCCTGCGGCGGCGACGAGGCCGCCGAACGCGCTGGCGCTCCACGGGCTCTCGGTGCGCTTGACGAGCCGTACGCTGTGCTCGCCGGCGGCGAGCCCGTCGATCCAGCGGGTGGTCGTGCCGGGCTTGACCAGGGTGGCGACGACCTTGCCGTCGACCGCGACGTCGTAGTCGTTGGCGGCGTCGTCGAAGACGAGCCCGACGCCGGTGCCCCGGAAGCGGCCCTCGAAGTAGATGCCGGGCCAGCTGTACTGCACGGTCTGCCCGGCGGTCACGACCCGGCCGGCGGTGTGGGTCTGCGCCAGCACGCCGGACGGCCCACCCGGGTCGCCGGGGTCGCCCGGGTCGTCGCCGCCGCAGGTGGTGCCGTTGAGGGCGAAGCCGGTCGGGGCCGGGTTGGCCGCGCCGAACGAGCCCATCACCCCGAAGGTGGTGCTGCCGCCGGTGGCCAGGCCGCCGTTCCACGCCGCGTTGCGGGCCGTCACCTGCGCGCCGGCCTGGGTGACGGTGGCGTTCCACGCCTGCGTCACCCGCTGGCCCGAGGGGTAGGACCAGGTCAGCGTCCAGGCGGTGACCGGGGCGCCCAGGTTGGTGACGGTGACGTCGGCGGTGAAACCCCCGGACCACTGCCCGCCGACGCGGTAGGTGACGGCGCAGCCGGCCGCCGCGGCCTGCGCGGGCACGGCGGCGGTGACGGCGGCGGTCGCGCCGAGCATCAACGCGGTCAGCACCGCGGTCGCTCCCCTGGTTCCCACGCGTTTCCCCTCGCTGGTCCGACGGCGGTCGAGTCGACCGTTAGTCTGATACCCAAACAAACTAATCGACGGTCGTGAGTACGCGCAAGGATGCCGACGGTCAGCGGGCGGCGGGGCCCTCCCGGACCACGGCGACGCCCCCGGCGGGCACCTCCACGGCGGTGTCGACGAGCGCGCCGGTGAGCAGCTCCACGCCGGCGGCCGGCACCCGGTGCGCCCGGCCGGTGTGGTTGAGCAGGAACAGCCAGCTCACCGCCGCACCCCGGCGGCGCACCGCCTCCACCCCGGCCGGCGCGGCGGGGCAGGTCGGCGCCGCGCCGGCCGCGAGGGCCGCGTCGGTCAGCAGCCGCCGGTACGTCTCGTCGTCGGGTCGCGTGGAGACGTACCAGGCGGTGCCGGCGCCGTGGCGGTGGCGGGTCACCGCCGGCTGCCCGGCGAGCACCCCGGCGGCGTACGCCCGGACGACCTCCGCCCCGGCGAGCCCGACGCTCTCGGCCCAGATCCGCCCGACGCCGCCCCCGCCCAGGGGAATCTCGTCGCCGTCGGCGAGCGGGTGGAACTCCTCCACCCGGACGCCGAGCACGTCGCGGAACGCGCCGGGGTAGCCGCCGGCGCGCACCCGGGCGTGCTCGTCGGCGACGCCGCTGAGCCAGGTCACCACGAGGTTGCCGCCGCCGGCGACGTAGGCGCGGGCCCACGCGGCGGCGTCGTCGCAGGCGAGGTAGAGCGCCGGGAGCACCAGCAGCGCGTACCCGTCGACGGGGTCGCCGGGCAGCACCACGTCGCAGCCGAAGCCGGCCCGCCACAGCGCCCGGTGCGCCGCCGCGACCTCCTCGTGGTGGTTGACGCGCTGCGAGGGCAGGCCGGGGTGCTGCAGGGCCCACCCGCTGGCGGCGTCCCAGCCGATCGCCACGGACGCCTCGACCCCCGCGCCGTCGGTCTCGGCGATCCGGTCCAGGATCGCGCCCAGCTCCACCGTCTCGCGGAAGACCCGGCTGTCGGGGCCGGCGTGCGGCACGAGCGCGGAGTGGAAGCGTTCCGCCCCGCCGACGGGGGCGCGCCACTGGAAGTACATCGCGCCGCGCGAGCCCCGGGCGACGTGGGCCAGGCTGTGCCGGGCCATCCGGCCGGGCTCCTTGGTGTGCATCCGTCCGGCCGTGTAGATCAGGTTCGGGGCGCTCTCCATGAGCAGCCACGCGCCGCCGTCGGCGGCGTCGCCGGGCACCGGCCGCCGTCCGTCGCCGTCGGCGCGAGCCCGGTGGGCGGGGGCGTCCGCCGTCGGGTCGGCGGCGGCCCGGGCGCGCGCGCCGTGGCGGGCCCAGCCCCGGGCCAGGTCCGCGGCGAGGGCCGTCTGCTCCTCGGCTGCCCCGTCGACGGCCGACGGGTAGTGGTCGACGGCCACCAGGTCGACCTCGGCGGCCCAGCGGGCGTGGTCGACGGGCACCCAGTCGCCGAGGACGTAGTTGGTGGTGACGGGCACCGCCGGGTTCGCCGCCCGCAGCAGGTCCCGCTGCTCGGCGTACGCGGCGAGCAGGGTGTCGGACCAGAACCGGCGGAAGTCGAGCAGCTGGCCGGGGTTGGCCAGGTACTGCGTCGCCCGGGGGGTGCTGATCTGCGCCCAGTCGGAGTAGTGCTGGCTCCAGAAGCTGGTGGTCCAGGCGTCGTTGAGGGCGTCCAGGCTGCCGTGCCGCCCGGCCAGCCACGCCCGGAACGCCACCGCCGCGTGCTCGCAGTGGCAGACGGTGCCGTACTCGTTGTGCACGTGCCACAGCGCCACCGCCGGGTGGTGCGCGTAGCGGTCGGCGAGGACCCCGGCGATCCGCCGGGCGGCGGCCCGGTACGCCGGTGCGGCGGCGCAGTAGGTGTCCCGGCTGCCGTGGTGCAGCCGTACCCCGTCGGCGGTCACCGGCAGCGCGCCCGGGTGGGCCAGGGAGAACCAGGGCGGCGGCGACGCGGTCGGGGTGGCCAGGGCCGCGCCGACGCCGTTGTCGGCGAGCAGGTCCAGCACCCGGTCGAGCCAGCCGAAGTCGTACCGGCCGGGCGCGGGTTCGAGGCGGGACCAGGCGAACACGCCGACGGTGACGAGGTTGACCCGCGCCCGGCGCATCAGGGCCACATCCTCGGCCCAGACCCCCTCGGGCCACTGCTCGGGGTTCCAGTCGCCGCCGAAGCGGAGCCGGGCCTCGTCCCACATGCCGCACCGTCCGTTCGTCGAGGTGGTGGTGTCCGCGTACGCCGGCCGGCGTCCCGCGCGGAGTCGGCTCCGCGCGGGACGCCGGGGTGTCAGCCCTTCACCGCGCCGGTGATGACGCCCTTGGTGAAGTGCCGCTGCACGAACGGGTAGACGATGATCGCCGGGACGACGGTCACCACCACCACGGCCATCTTCACCGCCAGCGTCGGCGGGTACGCGGTGATCCCGGGCAGGCTGACCGCGGCGCCGGAGACGTTCGGCGACTGGCCCGCCAGGATGTAGCTCTGCAGCACCCGCTGGATGGGGAACTTGTCGTTGTCGTCGATGTAGAGCACCGAGTTGAAGTAGGCGTTCCAGTAGCCGACGGCGTAGAACAGGCCGACCACCGCGATCACCGCCTTCGACAGCGGCAGCATGATCCGGGTGAGGATGCGGAACTCGCCCGCCCCGTCGATGCGGGCGCTGTCGAGCAGCTCACCGGGCACGCCCATGAAGAACGCCCGGATGACCACGAGGTTGAACACGCTGATCGCGCTGGGCAGGATCAGCGACCAGATGCTGTCCTTGAGCCCCAGCCCGGTGACCACGAGATAGCTGGGCACCAGCCCCGGGAAGATCAGGAAGGTCAGCAGGAAGAAGAACAGCAGGCCCCGGTGCCCCACCGAGCCCGGCCGGGACAGCCCGTACGCGGCCAGCACGGTGAGCACCAGGCTCACCGTCGTGCCGAGGACGGTGACCAGGGTGCTGATCCAGACGGCCCGGGTGATCTGCCCGCCGTTGAAGATCGTGATGTACGCCGACGGGTCGAACTCCCGGGGCACCATCACCATGCCGCCGGCCGCGTCGATCGTCTCCCGGGAGGCGAGGCTGGTCACCAGCACCGCCCACAGGGGCACGAGCACCGCCGCCACGAGCAGGACGAGCACGACGCCCTTGCCGAACAGGCCGACCGGCGAGGGCGGCTCCTCCCACGGGGGCCGCGGGCTGCCGCGCCGCCGCCTCGGCTTGCCGGCCGTCGTGGGGGCGGCCGGCACCGGTGAAATGCCACTGAGCTGCGCTGTCATGACTTGGAGTACACCCCCTGCTCGCCGAGCCGGTGCGCGAGCTTGTTGGCCGCGAGGATGAGGATCAGGCCCACCACCGCCTTGAACAGCCCGGCCGCCGCGCCCAGGCCCCACTGCTGGGTGGCGATGGCCTGGTAGTAGACGAAGGTGTCGAGGACCTCGGCGGCGTCGCGGCCGACCGCCTCCCGTTGCAGGATGAACTGCTCGAAGCCGACCGACAGCGCGTCGCCGAGCCGCATGATGAGCAGCAGCACGATCACGGGCCGCAGCCCGGGCAGCGTGATGTGCCACATGCGCCGCCACCGCCCGGCGCCGTCGGCCGCCGCCGCCTCGTACAGGTTGGGGTCGATCGCGGCGAGCGCGGCCAGGAAGACGATCGCGCCCCAGCCGATGTCCTTCCACACCGACTCGGCCGTGACCAGCACGATGAACGTGTCCGGGTTGGTCATGATGTTCCACGGCTGCATCCCGGCCTCGCGCATCTCCTGGGCGAGCAGTCCGGCCCCGCCGAGCATCTGCACGAAGAACGTGACCACCAGCACCCAGCTGAAGAAGTGCGGCAGGTAGACGACGCTCTGCACGAAGCCGCGCACCCGCCCGGAGACCAGGCTGTTGAGCAGGATCGCCAGCAGGATCGGCAGCGGGAAGAAGAACACCAGCTGGAACGCGGTGATGGTGAGGGTGTTGCGCACCGCGTCCCAGAACAGGGGGTCGGCGAAGAGCGCCTCGAAGTTGCCGAAGCCGATCCACTCGCTGTAGAGGAACGCCTCCACCGGGTCGTCGCCGACGAAGGGGTTGTAGTCCTGGAAGGCGATGACGTTGCCGAGGGTCGGCAGGTAGTGGAAGACCAGCAGCAGCGCGGCGGCCGGCGCGGTCATCGCCAGCAGCGGCCAGTCCCGGCGCAGCCGCGCGCCCAGGCTGGCCCGGTGCCGGCGCCGGCCGGTGCCCCGGGGCTTGCGGGTCGGCGGCGGGGCCTGCCCGGCCGCCGCCGGCGCGTCCACCGCGCCGGCGGTGCCCGGGCCGCTCATCGGCCGTTGTCGGCGAGCGCCTTCTCGTGGAAGGCGCGCCCCTCTTCGCCGCCGGAGGCCATGAACTCCTTCGTCACCTGGTCGAGGTCGCTGACGGGGCGGCGGCCGCGCAGGATGTCGCGGATCTTGTCGTCGGTCGGCTGGATGATCTTCGACCAGTTGGCGGGCAGCTCCAGCTTGATCCCGGCGAACAGGTCCTTCTCCAGCAGGGCGACGTTCTTCTTCAGGTAGTCCAGGTACTGCTGGACGTAGTCCGGGGTGTCGCCACTCTTGACCTTCACCGCGACCCGGCAGAAGTTGTACTGGCCGCCCAGCTCCTTGCGGCCCAGCTCGGTCGGGATCGGGCTGCCGTCGGCCGCGCGGGTGAAGTGCTTGCCCTCCACGCCGTACTCGCGCAGCTCGAACTCGCGGCTGCCGAACGGCGCGGCGCACCAGTTGAGCACCCGCAGGATCTCGTCGACCCGGTCGGCGCCGAGGCCCTTCTTGACGAACGTGAAGAAGATCGGCTTCTCGCTGCCCCAGATGACCGGCTGGGCGCCGGCCGCGCCGAACACGGGCAGCGGCTGCATGTTGAAGCTCGCCAGCACCTTGGACTGCTCGCCCTGCAGGCCCTGCCACGCGCCGAGCCCGTCCTGGAACATCAGGATCTTGCCGGCCTTGAACAGCTGCTTCTCGTCGGCGCCCTTGCTGGCCACCGTGTCGGGGTGGACCAGCCCCTCCTTGAACAGCTTCGCCGTGAACTCCAGGGCCGCCTTGTAGGCGGGGTTCTCGAACTTGTGCTCCAGGCCGCCGCCGGGCTTCTTGCGCCAGGTCTGCTGGCAGCCGTAGAACTGCTGGACCATGTCGAAGACGGTGCCGAAGGCCCACACGCCCTTGGCCGGGTCGGTCGCCTTCTTGGCCAGCTCGTAGAGCTCCTCGGGCGAGGTCGGCGCGGCCAGGCCGGCCTTGTCGAACAGGTCCTTGCGGTGGAACAGGGCCCACGCGAAGGGGCCGTCGGTGGGGTACGGCACGGCGGCCAGCCGCCCGCCCCAGACGGAGTACTCCCAGGACCCGGTGGGCAGCGCGGCCAGGTACGGGTACTTCGCGGCGGCGTCGCCCTTGAGGTGGTCGGTGAGGTCCTCGAAGAGCGCCTTGACCGCGTCGGAGAACCGGGCGACCTTGTCGACCTCCCAGTTGGGCGCCATGAGCAGGTCGGGCACGTCGCGGGCGCCGAGCATGGCGTTGAGCTTGTCGGCGAACGTGGTGCCGTCCTGGAGGCTGGGGTTGATCTCGACGCCCAGCTTGGTGTTGATCGCGGCGAGGTAGGAGTTGCTGCCCAGCGTCGGCGGGGTCGGCCCCCACCAGGGGCTCATGGTGCGGATCGCCGCGCCGCCCTTGCCGGGCTGTTCGGTGACCGCGTCGACGAGGTCCTTGGGGTAGCTGAGGTAGCCGTCCGGGATCGGCCCCTCCCCCGGGATGTCCGGCTTGAGGACCTCGGCCGGCTTGTGGTTGGGCAGGACGGCCCGGACCGCGTCGGCCTGGGTGGCGCTGCCCTTGCTTCCGGCCTCCTTGCTGCAGCCGGCGAGGGTGGCGCCACCCATCGTCGCGGCGGCGCCGAGACCGGCGAGACGCAGCAGGGTCCGGCGATCGGTGGATACGCCTGGCAGGGACGGCTTCACGGCGTTCCCTTCATCTGACACGCGGGGCTTGCGGAGCACGCGCGCCCGGCTAGGATTAGTTGGGTTACTAGCCGAATAAACTAATCGACGGTGATCCGACCCACAAGGGAGCGGCGACCGCGAGGCGACGTGCCGCGCGCGGTGGTCCGCTGGGGTGCCGCGGTGCGCGATGATGGACGCGCGGACCGACCGGGGATCGCGCACCGGCAGCGCAGGGAGCGGGCACATCTTGATCAGCATGCAGAACGACCCGCAGCCGACGGACCTCGGCGACGTGCGGGTCGCCAACCGGGCCGTGGTGCTGCGGCACGTCCGGGTGCACGCCCCCTGCTCCCGGGCCGACATCGCGGCCCGCACCGGGCTCAACAAGGCCACCGTCTCCAGCCTCGTCGGCGAGCTGATCGAGCGCCGGCTGGTGCGCGAGACCGGGCTGACCGAGAACCGGATCGGCCGCCCCGCCACCATGCTCGTCCTCGACGGCGAGCCGTACGCCGCCCTCGGCCTCCAGGTCGGCGCCGACGAGCTCGCGGCGGTGGCGGTCGACATCGGCGGCAACCGGCTGCTCACCTGGCGGCGTGCCTTCGCCGCGCCGGCCGCGACCCCGGCCGAGACGGTCCGCGCCCTCGCCGCGCTGGCCCGTCGGGCCACCGCCCGCGTCACCGGCGAGGGGCGGGCCGTGCTCGGCCTGACCGTCGGGGTGCCGGGCCTGGTCGACGCGGCCGGCTGCGTGCCCCTGTCCCCCGCGCTCGGCTGGCGCGACGTGCCCCTCGCCGACCAGTTGCGCGCCGCGCTGCGCGACCCGGACTTCACCGTCGCCGTGGACAACGAGGCCAACCTCGCCGCCCTGGCCGAGCAGCGGCACGGCGCCCAGGCCGGGGCCACCGACCTGGTCCACCTCACCGGCGGCGCGGGGATCGGCGCCGGGGCGATCGTCGACGGCCGGCTGCTGCGCGGCAACCGGGGCTTCGCCGGCGAGATCGGGCACCTGTGCCTCGACCCGACCGGCCCCGCCTGCGCCTGCGGGCGCTCCGGCTGCCTGGAGGCGCTGGTCGGCCTGCCCGCCGTGGTGCGTCGGCTGCTGCCCGACACCGCCGAGGACGGTCCCGTCACCGACTTCCTGCCCGAGCTCGACCGGCTGAAGGCCCTGGCCGGGCAGGACGACCCGACCGTACGCACCGGACTGGCCGAGACCGGCCGCCACCTCGGCCACGCGGTCGCCGTGCTGGCCGACCTGCTCAACCCCGAGGCGGTGCTGGTCGGAGGCCATCTCGCGACGCTGGGGCCGTGGCTGCTGCCGGCGGCCCGGGCCGAGCTGGCCGCCCGCACGCTCGCCCCGGAGGCCGGCGGGTGCCGGCTGGAGGCGTCCACACTGGGGGGCACCGCCGCCGCGCTCGGCGGCGCCACCGCCGCCCTGGCCACCGTCGAGAGTGGCCGCCTGCCCGCCCGCTGACGCCGGAACCCGTCACCGTCAGGCCTTGACCACATCGGCCCGGTGGTGCCAACCTCGGAGCAGCCGTCCCGTCCGGGCAGACGAGGCGGCCTGGTTCCTCGTCGGTTGTCGAAGCGCTTCACCGCGTCCGGGTCGACACCCGCACACCACCACCCCGCGATGCCACCCGTCACGACGGTCGTCGAAGCGCTTCGACCTGCCGCCCGGGCATCGCTAGCCCATGGAAGGTAACCGATCCACCATGACCGACAGCACCGGCCGGACGCCCGGCCCGTCCCCCGCCGCCCGCGTCGACGACCTGCTGGCCCGCCTCACCCTCACCGAGAAGATCGGGCTGCTGCACCAGTGGCAGGCCCCGGTCGACCGGCTCGGGCTGCCGCCGTTCCGCACCGGCACCGAGGCGCTGCACGGGGTGGCCTGGCTCGGCACGGCCACGGTCTTCCCGCAGGTGATCGGGCTGGCCAGCAGCTGGAACGCCGAGCTGGTGCGGTCGGTGGGCGCCGCCGTCGGCGCCGAGGTGCGCGCCAAGCACCACGCCGACCCCGAACGGGTCGGGCTGAACGTGTGGGCGCCGGTGGTCAACCCGCTGCGTGACCCCCGCTGGGGGCGCAACGAGGAGGGCTGGTCCGAGGACCCGTGGCTCACCGGGCACCTCGCCACCGCGTACGCCCGGGGGCTGCGCGGCGACCACCCCGACCGGCTGCGGACCGCGCCGACGCTCAAGCACTTCCTGGGCTACAACAACGAGACCGACCGCGCCACCACCTCCAGCGACCTGCCGCCACGGGTGCTGCACGAGTACGAGCTGCCGGCGTTCCGGGCGCCCCTGGCCGCCGGGGCGGCGGTTGCCGTGATGGCCTCGTACAACCTGGTCAACGGCGTTCCGGCGCACCTGAGCCCGCTGATCGAGGGCGAGCTGCGCCCGATGGCCCCCGACGAGATCATGGTCGTCGGCGACGCCGGGGCGGCCACCAACATCGCCGGGGTGCAGGGCCGGGAGCCCGACCACGTCCACGGCTTCGCCGCCGCCCTGCGCGCCGGCATCGACAACTTCACCGAGGACGACACGAACAGCGCCCTGACCACCGGCCGGATCGCCGAGGCGCTGGAGCGGGGCCTGATCACCACCGCCCACGTGGACCGGGCGGTCCGGCGGATCCTCGGCGTCCGGCTGCGCCTCGGCGACCTCGACCCGGCGCACGAGGACCCGTGGGCCGGGGTGGCACCCGACGTCGTCGACTGCCCCGCGCACCGGGAACTGGCCCGCGAGGCCGCCCGGCAGTGCGTCGTGCTGCTGCGCAACGACGGCCTGCTGCCGCTGACCGCGCGCCCGGGGCTGCGGGTCGCCGTGCTCGGCCCGCTCGCCGACGCGGTGCACACCGACTGGTACAGCGGCACGTTGCCGTACGCGGTCAGCACCCTCGACGCCCTGGCCGCGCGGGTCGGCACCGTCACCAGCCACAGCGGTGCCGACCGGATCGCGCTGCGCGCCGGGGACCGGTACGTGCGCTGCGCGACCGACGCCGACGGTGGCCCGCTCACCCTCGACGCCACCGCCGCCACCGAGGCGACCTGGTTCGACGTGTTCGACTGGGGCGGGGACGCGGTGGCGCTGCGCGCCGTCGCCAACGGCCGGCACGTCGGGGGCGACGACGACGCCGGCCTGGTCAACGACCGCACCGGGCCCGGCGGGTGGATCGTCCGGGAGACCTTCCGGTTCCGGCCCGGCCCCGACGGCACGGTGCTGCTGCACCACCTCGCCACCGGCCGGTACGTCGCCGTCGGCCCCGACGGGCGGCTGCGCGCCGACGCCGCCGAGCCGGGTGCGGGCACCCCGTTCGCCGTGGAGCTGGTCGCCGACGGCGCCGTCGAGGCGGCCGCCCTGGCAGCCGACGCCGACGTGGTGGTGGTGGCCCTCGGCAACCACCCGATGGTCAACGGGCGGGAGACCGAGGACCGGGTGGACCTGGCGCTGCCGGCCGGGCAGGAGGCGCTGCTGCGCGCCGCGTACGCCGCCAACCCCCGCACCGTCCTCGCGCTGACCAGCAGCTACCCGTACGCGATCGGGTGGGCCGACGCCCACCTGCCGGCGGTGCTGTGGTCGGCGCACGGCGGCCAGGAGCACGGCGCGGCGCTGGCCGCGGTGCTGTTCGGCGACGCCGAGCCGGGCGGCCGGCTCACCCAGACCTGGTACGCCGACGCCGCCGAGCTGCCCGACCTGCTCGACTACGACATCATCGACGCCGACGCCACCTACCTCTACCACCGGGGCGACCCCCTGTACCCGCTCGGCCACGGGCTCGGCTACACCCGCTTCGACTACGCTGACCTGCGACTCAGCGCGGCGTCGGTGGCCGCCGACGGGGAGGTCGAGGTGCGCGTCGAGGTCACCAACAGCGGTGACCGACCGGGGGAGGACGTCGTGCAGCTCTACACCCGGCAGCGGCGCTCCCGGGTCAAGCAGCCCCTGCGCCAGCTGCGGGGCTTCGCGCGGGTCGCCCTCGCCCCCGGCGAGCGCCGGGTGGTCCGGCTGCGGCTGCGCGCCGCCGACCTGGGCTGGTGGGACGAGACCCGGGGCGCCCGGGTCGTGGAGGACGCCGCGCACACCGTGCTGGTCGGCCGGTCCGCCACCGACATCCGGCTCGTCGGCACGCTCCGCGTCCGGGCGGCGTCCGCCGCCGACGCCCCGGCGCGGGAGGCCACGGGTGCCGGCCGGTCCCGGTGACCACGGCCCGCGCCTGCCCACGGCGGCGCGGCCGGCGAAGTCACCCGACCTGGTCACCATCTCCGACGTCGCCCGGCACGCCGGGGTCGCCGTCAGCACCGTGTCGTACGTGCTCAGCGGCAAGCGGGCGATCTCCGAGGTGACCCGCAACCGGGTGCTGGCCAGCATCCGGATGCTTGGCTACCACCCGAACGCCGGCGCACGCGCCCTGGCCAGCCGGCGGGCCAACGTCGTCGCGCTGGTGCTGCCGCTGCGCTCCGGGATGCAGGTGCCGGTGGTGATGCAGTTCGCGATGGCGGTGGTGACCACCGCCCGCACCGTCGAGCACGACGTGCTGCTGGTCACCTCGGACGAGGGGCCGGCGGGGCTGCGTCGCATCGCGGCCAGCGCCATGGTGGACGGTCTGCTGCTGATGGACGTGGAGATGCACGACTCGCGGGTGCCGCTGCTGCGGGAGCTGGGGCGGCCCAGCGTGCTGATCGGCTTCCCGGCCGACCCCACCGGCCTGACCTGCGTCGACCTGGACTTCCACCGGGCCGGCGCGGTCTGCGTCGAGCACCTGGCCGGGTTGGGCCACCGGCGGATCGCCCTGCTCGGCGCCCCGGCCGCCGTCTACGACCGGGGCACCGGCTTCGCGCACCGCACCCGCAACGGCATCCTCGACGCCGCCGCGCGGCTCGGCGTCGACACCGTGGTCCGGCCCTGCGAGGAGGGCACGGCGGCCGTACGCCGGGAGCTGGTGGAGCTGTTCGAGCGGTGGCCGGACATGTCGGGGCTGATCGTGCAGAACGAGTCGGCCGTCGGGCCCGTGCTGGCGACGCTGCCCACCCTCGGCCGGCGCGTGCCGGAAGACGTGTCGGTGGTCGGCATCTGCCCCGACCAGTTCGCCGAGCAGGCCAGTCCCCGGCTCACGTCGGTGCCCCTGCCGGCCGAGGAGGTCGGCCAGCAGGCGGTGTCGCTGCTCATGCGCAAGGTGCACGGCGAGCCGGTGCCCGACGCGACGCTGCTCGAACCCCGGTTGACGATCCGGGACAGCACGGCCGCCGCGCCCCGCTGACCGCACCGCCGCCCGCTGCCCACCCCGCCCTTCCCCAGAGAGGATCGTCGATGACGGCTGCCCTGCCCGCGTCCGCCCACGGGATCTGGGACGACGCCCCCGCCGCCGGCTGGGAGGACGCCTTCCTGTCCGGCAACGGCGAGTACGGAATCATGGTGCTCGGTGCTCCCCATGCCGAGCGGGTCGTCGTCAACCACCACCGGTTCGTGCTGCCCAACGGCACCCACGACGCCCGGCCGCCCCGGCTGGCCCACCTGCTGCCCCGGGTCCGCGAGCTGGCGCTCGCCGGCCGGCGGGCGGAGGCGAGCCGGCTGCTCGGCGGCGGCCGGGAGCTGCGCTGGACCCAGTCGTTCCACCCGGGCTTCGCGCTGACGATCGACGCGGCGGGGCCGGGCGGAGCGGCGGGGCCGGGCGCGGCGGCGCTGCCGGCCGGGTATCGGCGGAGCACCGACTTCCGCACCGGGGAGGTCGTCGTGGAGTGGGCCGGCGGCGAGCGGCGCGGCTTCGTCTCCCGCGCCGACGGCCTGGTGGTGCTGCGGCTGGAGGCGGGCGACTGCGTGGTGGGGCTCACCGGCGACCTGCCCGGCCGCCCGGCGGACGTCCGCTACGAGACCGCGGCGTACCAGCGCGGCCAGGACGTCTTCCTGCGCATCCGCGGCCACTACCCGCCGGTGGGCGGCGCGTACGGCTTCGAGGGCCTGGCCCTGCTCACCGGCGACGTGCGGGTGCTCGGCGACCGGGTGGCGGTGCGCGGGCCGGCGCTGCTCACCATGGTGCTCGACCGGCCCGGCACGCCGCCGTGGCGCACCGCCGAGCTGGAGGAGACGCTGCGCGTCCGCTCCCCCGCCGGGTACGCCGACCTCCTCGCCCGGCACGCCGCCCGGCACTCCCCCGCCTACGACCGGGCGAGCCTGGACCTGGCCGTGCCGGCCGCCGAGCGGGAGCTGCCCGTCGGCGAGCTGCTCGCCCGGCAGGCCGCCGACCCGCAGCGGCCCTACCCGGCGCTGGTGGAGCGGCTGTTTCACGCGGGGCGGTACCTGCTGCTCAGTGCCAGCGGCGTCCTGCCGCCCCGGCTGACCGGGCTGTGGCTCGGCTCGTGGGACGCGGCCTGGGCGGGCGACTTCACCACTGACGCCAACCTCAACCTGCAACTGGCGGGGGCCAACATCGGGGCCCTGCCCGAGGTGAGCGAGGCGTACGCGCGGCTGATCGGGTCGCAGGTCGACGACTGGCGGCGCAACGCCGAGGCGATCTACGGCGCGCGGGGCCTGCTCGCGCCCAGCCGCACCGACGGGGAGCACGGGCACCTGTTCCACATGCACGACGACTGGCCGTTCGCCGCGTGGCTCCCCGGCGCGGACTGGCTGCTCTTCCCCCTGTACGAGCACCACCTGGTGACCGGGGAGCCGCTCGGCGAGCTGGCCGGCTGGCTGACGGAGGCCGCCGAGTTCTTCGCCGACGTGCTCACCGTCTCCGCCGCCGACGGCACGGTGGTCGTGGTGCCGTCGTACTCGGCCGAGACCGGCCCGCTGGACGACGACGGCCGGCCGGTGCACCTGGCGGTCAACGCCACGATGGACATCGCCGCCGCCCGGCACGCCCTGGCCACCGCCGACGCCGTCACCGGCACCGACCGGTGGGCGGCACTGCGGGGGCGGCTGCCCGCGTACCGGGTCGACGAGCGCGGCGCGCTGGCGGAGTGGGCCTGGCCGGGCTACCGCAGCGACGAGGACCACCGGCACGTCAGCCACCTCTACCCCGTGTGGCCGTTGGACGAGATCAACCCGGACGACACCCCCGAGCTGGCCGCCGCCGCGCGCCGCGCGCTGCTCCTGCGCGGCGACGAGAACCTCTCCGCTCACGGCAGTCTGCACCGGGCGCTCGTCGCGACACGCCTGCGCGACGGCGCGCTGGCCGGAAAGAACGTGGCCAAGATCCTGGGCAACGACATGTTCTTCCGGTCGCTGATGAGCGCGCACAACCCCGGCCGGGAGACCTACAACGCCGACGCCGCACACGCCCTGCCCGGCGTGTTGATCGAGTCGCTGGTGCACTCCCGGCCCGGCCACGTACGGCTGCTCCCGGCCCCGCTGCCCGGCCTGGACCGGGGGGTGCTGCGCGGGGCGACCTGCCGGGGCCGGGTCACCGTCGAGGAGCTGGCCTGGGACGCCTCGTCGGTGCGGGCGCGGCTGCGCTCCCCCGTCGGCCAACGACTCACGGTGTCCAGCCCGTACGGGGACGTGGCGGTCGAGCTGCGCGCCGGCCGACCGGTGGAGCTGGTCTTCGGTTTCCGCACCGACGGCAGGTAACGCAACGCGGTTGCGCCGGGCCTGCCCCCACCACTCCCACCGCCTCCTTTGCTCTGCACCCACGGACGCAACGCTTCACGCAGCGCAACCCGATGCCGCACCCCGGCCCCGCTCTGCCCCCGGCAGGAGCAGCTCGGGCGGGGTGTTGCGCGGGTGGGTGCAGAGCAAAGGGCCGACAAGCGGTGCGCCGGGGTCGGCAGTTCGTCACCGAGAGCGACAGCGGCCGTCCCTCCCGGCCAACCCCCGCCACCGTCACGGAACGCGATCGACCGCGACGGCGCAGGCCTGAGCACCGACCCCCTGGGGCACCAGGTGCCGCTCGCTGCGCGAGCCACCGGACGCGACAGCGGCGGCCCGCTCCCGGCGTGCGAGCATGGGGCGGTGACCGCAGTTCCTCGGGAAGACCCGCCGGTGGAGGGCCTTGCCTTCGGGCCGCTGCTGCGCACGCTGCGGATCGCCGCGGACCTGACCCTGGAGCAGCTCGCGGAACGGTCGGGCGTCAGCGACCGGGCGATCAGCGACATGGAGCGCGGCGTCAGCCAGGGCCCGCAGGCCCGCACCGTCACGGCGATCGCCGCCGCCCTGGCCCTCAGCCCCGCGCAGCACGCGGCGCTGACCGGCGCGGCCCGGGCCGGGCGACGCCGCGGGCAGCCGGCCGCCCAGGGGCGGTGCCCGCTGCCCCGGCGGGTCGCGGACTTCACCGGCCGCCGCGCGGAGCTCGACAGCGTCCGGGCCCTCGTCGAGGCGGCCCGCGCCGGGCTGCCGGCCCCGGTGGTGCTGGTCAGCGGGGCGCCCGGGCTCGGCAAGACGTCCCTGGCCGTGCAGGCCGCCGCCCAGACCGCCGATGCCTTCCCCGACGGCCAGTTCTTCCTCGACCTGCGAGGGCTCGACGCCCGGCCGCTGACCCCCACGGCCGTGCTCGACCGGCTCGTGCACGCCGTCGAGCCGGGCGCCGGGCCGACCCCCCGGGACGTCGACGACGCCGCGGCGCTGTGGCGTACCGTCGTCGGGGGGCGGCGGATCCTGGTGCTGCTGGACAACGCCGCGCACGAGGGGCAGGTGCGCCCGGCCCTGCCGGCGGAGGGACCGGCGGCGGTCGTGGTGACCAGCCGGCGCACCCTCGGCGGCCTGGAGGGCGTGCACCGGCTGGCGCTGGAGCCGCTGCCGGAGGCCGCCTCCGTCGCGCTGCTCGCCGGGATCGTCACGCACCGGACCGCCGACGCCGATGGGCTGCGGCAGCTCGCCCGCCTGTGCGCCCACGTGCCGCTGGCGTTGCGGATCGCCGGCAACCGGCTGGCCAGCCGCCCCGCCTGGACGGCCGGCGACCTGGTCACCCGGCTGTCCGCGCACGAGCACCGGCTCGACGCGCTCGCCGTCGGCGACCTCCAGGTGAAGGCCGCGTTCGCGCTGTCGTACCAGCAGCTTTCGGGCATCGGCCGCCGGCTGTTCCGGCGGCTCGCGGCCGTGCCCGGCCCCAGCACGGCGGTGGAGCTGGCCGCCGTGCTGGTGGAGGAGACGCCGGCGCGCACCGAGGACGCGCTCGACGAGCTGATCGACCTGGGCCTGCTCCAGCAGGGCGGCGACGGGCGGTTCTTCCTGCACGACCTGCTGCGCCTCTACGCCCAGGGGGAACTGGAGCGGGAGGAGTCCGCCCAGGACCGGGCGAACGCGGACCGGCGCGCAGCGGACTGGCTGCTCGACACGACGATCGTCGCCGGCCGGTGGTTCGAGCCCGCGTACGGCGCTCCCGCGCCCGGCGCGACCCGGCACGTCGAGCTGGACTCGGCCGACACCGCCCGCGAGTGGCTCCAGGCCGAGGGCGACAACTGGCTGCCCGCCCTGCGCCGGGCCGCCGCCGAGGGCGCCCACCAGCGGGTCGTCGACGTCGCCGAGTCCCTGCACTGGTTCTCCGACCTGTGGGCGCACTGGGAGCACTGGGCGGAGGTGTTCGCGCTGTCCAGCGCCGCCGCCGACGGGCTCGGCGACGACCACCTGCGGGCGGTGCACCGGGGCTACCTGGCCTGGGCGCACATCTACCCGCGCAGCGAGCCGGAGGAGGGGCTGCGCCAGGCTGAGCTGGCGTACGAGCACGCCCGCCGGGCCGGCGACGAGGACCAGCAGGGCTGGGCGCGCTTCTACTGCTCGTACGCGAACGCCCGGCTGGGCCGGTTCGACGTCGCGATGCGGCACGCGCAGGAGTCGGTCGCCCTGTTCCGGTCGGTGCGGGACTGGCAGGGCCTGCCGCAGTCGCTGGTGATCCTCGGCCGGACGCTACGCGACGCCGGCCGGTACGAGGAGGCCCTCGCCGCGTACGCCGAGGTGATCGAGATCGTCACCACGCCGGAGACCGCCCTGCCCCGGCACATCGTGCTGATCAGCCAGCTGTCGGCGATGCAGGCGATGATCGAGCTGCACGGCGGGCTGGACCAGTGGCAACGCATGGTCGAGCTGGCCGACGAGGCGCTGCGCCTCAACGAGGAGCTGCGGCACCAGAAGTTCACCGTCGCCGTCCTGCGGTTGCGGGCCACCGCCCACGAGGGGCTGGGCGACCGGCCGGCTGCGGCGGCCGACCTGCGCGCGACGATGCGGTTGCAGCGGGAGCTCGGCGACGAGGCGGGCCAGCGGGAGACGGTGCAGCAGCTCGACGCGCTGGGCGCTTCGGCACCATAGCGACACCCTGCGACCCGCCGTCGGCGGGTCGCAGGGGCCCGGCCAGGGTCAGACGATGTACCCGTTGATCTCCACCCACTTGAGCCAGCTGATCAGCCCGGCGAGGGTGGTGATGGCGATCCGTCCGTAGAGCACGATCATCTGACCGGACGGGTTCATCAGCACCCGGTGGACGAACGCGGACACCGTGCCCCAGTGCGTCGTCAGCCAGACGTTGTCGTCGTTGAGCGGCAGGGACTGCAGGCGGTTGGCGTAACGGATGTTGTAGCGGATGGTGTCCAGGATCGGGGAGTACCGCGCCGCCTCGGAGGTCATCGTGATCGCCTGGACCAGCGCCGCGCTGACGTCGTTGTTGAGCGTGGTGGTCCGCCCGAGGGTGCGCAGGCTGTCGTACATCCGCTGTGGGTTCGTCACCAGCGTGCTGCGGGAGTTGCCCCCCACCAGCTCGTTGTAGTTGCCGTCCATGTTGTATACCGTGACCCGGCTGGTGTCGAGGCCGAGGACGCTGACGACGTTCCGCCACCGGTCACCCTGGCTGAACAGGTAGTGCCGGTTGTTCGTCGGGGAGTACCACGCCGCCAGGTACAGGTTGTCGGCCCAGAAGTAGAGCGAGACCAGGTGGGCGTTGTTGGTGTCCAGCACCCGCACCTGGATCATGGCGCGGTAGTTGCCGTTGGTCTGCATCACCTCGTTGGCGATGTAGTTGCCGCTGTAGGTGTGGATGGCGGCGATCATGTTGAAGTAGCGGCTCTCGTGGACGTCGCCGCCGTCGGTGATCCTGGAGATGTTCCAGTCGATGATCGACAGACTGTCGCCGGGTTGGGCGTGGGCGGGCGACTGCGGCACCGTGGCGATGCCGAGCATCATGACGAGGGCGACGAACAGGGCGCTGATCCGCCGTCCGCTTCCTCTGCACGCATGGAGCAGTGACACGAATCTGGTCCTTTCGGGGTGCGGTCGGCGGCCGACGCCGCGACGCTGTCTGGCGGGCAACGTCGATCCAACCGGCGCGCCGGGCGGGGCACCACGCAGAAGACACGCAGAACTCGACGACAGTGACCGTCCACACTCCACCGTCCACATGCGACGGCCAGCGGGGCCGACGGTCAGCGGATCGCGGTCAGCGCGGCGTAGTCGGCGGGGGTCAGCGGCTGGGCCGACAGCGAGCCGTCCGCGCGCGGCACCCCGAGGGGGCGGCCGTCACGCAGGAACGCCACGGCGTCGACGTCGTCGCGGGCGGCCAGCGTGCAGACGATCTGACCGAACGCGAGCACCTCGTCGCTGCGGCCGGTGTCGTCGCCGGTCCCGTCGACCCGTACGCGTGCCTGGCCGTCGGCGACGCCCACCACGCCGGCGCCGATCGCCCCCGGCAACGCGCTGGTCAGACCGCTGTCCCGCTCGACGGCGCTGGGTCCGGCGAGCAGGTCCCGCAGCTGGTCCTCGGCGTCGAGGGGGCGGCCCACCCGCCGGTCCACCGGGACCAGCCGATCGTCCCGCACGAAGCACAGCGTCACGGTGACCGGTCCGACCGTCGCGGGGCCGTCGACGGTCGCGGGGGACGGGAACGGCCCGGGTGGGGCCTCGACGGCCCGGGGCGTGTCCTCGGCCGGCACCCCGCAGGCCGCCACCGTGCAGGCCACCACGAGGGCCGACAGCAGCGCCCGCGCCGCGCGGCGGCTCACGCGAGGCTCCCCGGCAGGGCCACCCGGAACCGCGCTCCCCCGCCGGGGCGGTCGTCGACGCCGGCCGTGCCGCCGTGGGCGGCGGCGTGCTGGGCGACCAGCGCCAGACCGAGGCCGGTTCCGTCGCCGGTGCCCCGGGCGTGGGCGGCCCGGCCCCGGACGAAGCGGTCGAAGATGGCGGCCCGGTCCTCGACCGGCACGCCGGGGCCGTCGTCGTCCACCTCGATGATGCCGGTGTCGCCGTCGCGTGACAGCCGCACCGCCACCGGGCCCGCACCGTAGCGCACCGCGTTGTCGAGCAGGTTGGCCAGCACCTGCGCGACGCGACGCCGCTCCACCCGCCAGGTGGCCGGGGTGCCGGCCGCGAGGCGGACCAGCGTGGGCGGCAGGTCGTGGCCGGCGCAGGCGCGCCGGGCCAGGTCGGCCACGTCGACCGGGGCACGGTGGGCGGGCTGGTCGCTGCGGGCCAGGTCGATGAGGTCGTTGACCAGCCGCTGGAACCGGTCGATCTCGTCGGCAACGAGGCCGGCGGCCACGGCGGTGCGCTCGTCGTGGTGTTCCCGCCGCCGCTGCAGGACGCTGGCCGCCGCGGCGAGGGTCTGCAGCGGCGAGCGCAGCTCGTGGCTGACGTCGGCGGCGAAGCGGCGGTCCCGCTCGATCCGGCGGGCCAACTGGTCGACCATGTGGTTGAACGAGGTGGAAAGCCGGGTCAGGTCCGGGTCGGTGGCCGGGTCGAGGCGGGCGGTGACGTCACCGGCGGCGATCTTCTCCGCGGCGTCCGCGACCGCCGTGAGGGGGCGCAGCCCGTGCCGCGTCGCATACCAGCCCAGGGCCGCCCCGGAGCCGGCCACGAGGATGGCCACCGCTGTCAGGGCCAGGGCCAGCGCCTGGAAGGTCCGTTCCAGCTCCCACAGCGAGTTGACCTCGTAGTACGTCGCCGAGTCGGACAGCGGCACCCCGACCAGCAGGGCGGTCTGTCCGTCGACGCGGACCCGCTGCACGGCCGGCTGCCCCGAGCCGACGAGCTGTTGCAGCTCCGGCGGGACGGCGGCGGTGAGGCCCGAGTCGGCGATGCGGGCGTGCCACCTGCCGTCCAGGTGCAGCAGGGCCCGCCTGCTACTGCCGGTGTCCAGCGACCGCAGCACCTCCACCACGTCGGGGGCGTCGGTGTCCAGGCCGCTGCGCACCACGGCGGCGTCGAAGTACGCGGCCCGCACGGCGGTGCGTTCCCGCTCGTCGATCAGCGACTGGCGGGTCAGCTCGTAGGAGATCAGGGCCATCGACGCGGCCAGCAGCAGCGCGCCCAGGGCGAACGCGGCCATGACCCGGGCGCGCAGGCCGAGGCGGAGCCGGGGCGGGCGGCGCAGCGGGCTCATCGGCGCAGCTTGTAGCCGAGCCCGCGCAGGGTCACCAGGTGTTCGGGGTTGGCCGGATCCGACTCGATCTTCTGCCGCAGCCGTCCGACGTGCACGTCGACCAGCCGCTCGTCGCCGGTGTCGTAGCCCCAGACCCGTTGCAGCAGTTGCTGGCGCGACAGCACCCGGCCGGCGTGCTCGGCCAGCTCGCACAGCAGCCGGAACTCGGTGCGGGTCACCGGCACCCGCTGCCCGGCGCGGCGTACCTCGCCCGCCTCGGGGCTGACCTCCAGGTCGCCGAACGCCAGGACCGGCACCGGCTCGGCGGCGACCGGGGCGGCGGCGCGGGCGCGACGGCGCAGGGCCCGCAGCCGGGCGGTGAGTTCCTTGATCGCCACCGGTTTGACCAGGTAGTCGTCCGCGCCGGCCTCCAGGGCGGCGACGATGTCGTGGGTGTCGTCGCGGGCGCTCACCACCACGATCGGCACGTCGTCGTCGCGGCGCAACTGGCGGATGCACTCGAAGCCGTCGAGGCCGGGCAGCATCAGGTCGACCAGGACGTAGTCGGCCGGGTCGCGGCGCTGGGCGCGCAGCCCCTCCTCGGCGGTCGCCGCGCCCCGGGCGTCGTAACCCTCGTCCTCCAGGGCGAGCAGCAGCGCCAGCCGGATGCGGTCGTCGTCCTCGATCACCAGTACGGCCGTCATGACGGCATCATCCCCAAGGCCGTCGCCCGGCGGCCAACCGTGTCCCGCGTACGACGGATTTGTCACGCAACTGTCACACGTCCGCGCGGTCCCCGCCAACCCTGGCCGGCACGGTGGCGGGGACCGGTCGGGCGAGAGGAAGGGGTACGGCCGTGACGACGCCGCTGGCACGCCGGGAGTGCACGATCCCCCTGGTCGAGGTGGCCGTGACCGAGTTCGACCTGGCCTGCCTGCCGGAGACCGGCGCCGTGTTCGACCGGCTGCTCGCGCTGCGTCCCGCCCAGATCGTGGTGGACCTGTCCGCCTGCCGGCACATCGACGCCGCCGCCATCGGGTTCCTGCTGGACGTGCACCGGCGGCTGACCCGCGCCGACGGGGTGCTCACCGTCCGCGAACCGAACCCCCGGATCCGGCGCATCCTGCAGTCGGCCCGGCTGGACCAGGTGCTGCCGGTCGTCGTCGGCGACGCGGCGACCGGGTCCCCCGAACGGCCCGGTCCGGTGGCACCGCCGGTCGGCCGGGCGGTCGTGCCGGGCGGCGGGGGTGGCAGCCGTCGCCCGGCACCGGCCGGCCAGGGGCGCGCCCGCCGGTCGGCGGAGTGGGCGTGACCGTCGCCGCGCTGGTCAGCGCCGTCGTCGTCGGGCTCGTCGTGGGGACGCTCGGCCGGCTCGCCGTGCCGGGCCGACCGACCGCGCCGCTGTGGCTCACCCTCGTCGTCGGTGTGGTCGCCGCCCTGGCCGGCAGCGTCGTCGCCCGTCTCGCCGGCGCGAACGGGCAGGGGTTCCGCCTGGTCGACGTGGTCGTGCAGGCGGGGATGGCCGGGGTCGGCGTCGTCCTCGTCGCGGCCACCTCCGGCCGCTCCGACTCCGCCTGACGGGTCGGCCGGCATCGACCCGGACCGGACCGGGAAACGATCACGGCCGCGGGCCGGTCACGGGGCCGGCCCCGGTCTCCGACGGGTGCAGCAGCGCCCGGGTCAGCGGGTGCCGGGCGGCGGTGAGCAGGGCGGACGCGGGCCCGGCCTCGACGACCTGCCCCGCGTCCAGGACGACGACGTGGTCGGCGAGGCGGGCGACGACGTCGCGGTCGTGGCTGATCACCACGAGGGCCAGCCCGTGGGCGCGGCGCAGCCGGTCGACGAGGGCCACGATCCGGTCCCGGCTGACCGTGTCCAGTCCCGAGGTGATCTCGTCGCAGATCACCACGCGGGGCTCGGCCAGCAGCGCCCGGGCCAGGGCGGCGCGTTGCAGCTCGCCGCCGGAGAGCCGGTCGGGGCGGCGCGCGACGACGTCCGCCGCGAGGCCGACCTCGCCGAGGGCGCGGCGCGCGGCGTCGCGGGCCCGGGTCGGCGGCAGGGCGCGCAGCCGCACGGCGGCCCTCGACACCTGCTCCAGGACCGACCGGTGGGGGTGGAAGCTGGGCCGGGCGTCCTGGAAGACGTACTGGACGGCGGCGAGGTCCGCGCGGGTTCGCCGGTCCAGGGTCCCGGCCAGCGGCCGGCCGTCGAGGCCGACGGTTCCACCGCGCGGCGGGTGCAGCCCGGCGACGCAGCGGGCGAGCGTCGTCTTGCCGCTGCCGGAGCGGCCGACCACGGCGAGGCATCCGCCGGGGGCGACGGCGGTGGTGACGCCGCGCAGCACGGTACGGCGGCGGGCGCCGGCACGGTGGGCGGCGACCAGGTCGCCCACGCGCAGCGCCGGTGCTGCGGCGGCAGAGGCGGCGGCGAGCGGCGCGGCCGGGGCGGCGGCGAGCAGGCGGCGCGTGCGCTCGTCCCGGGGCGCGGCGAGCACGTCGGCCGCCGGGCCGGCCTCGACGACCGCGCCGGCGTCCAGGACGACCAGCCGGTCGGCCACGGCGCGCACCAGGTGCAGGTCGTGGCTGAGCAGCACCACCGCCATCCCGGCGTCGGCGAGGGTCCGCAGCTCGTGGGCGACGTCGCGGCGGGTGAGGCTGTCCTGCCCGGTGGTCGGTTCGTCGGCGACCAGGACGCGCGCCCTGGCCAGCAGCGCGTGGGCGACGACGAGGCGCTGCTGCTGGCCGCCGGAGAGCTGGTGCGGGAAGCGCCGCAGGAACTCCCGGTCGGCGGGCAGGTCGACGCGGGCCAGCACGTCGGCCACCGCCCGGCGCACCGCCGACCGCCGGGTCACCGTCGCGCGGGCCGCCGCGTCGCCCGAAGGGCCGCCGGGTGTCCGCCGCTCCGGCCGGGTGTGGCGCCGCGCGACCTCGCGCAGCACCGCGCCGATCCGGCGGACGGGGTTGAGCGCCGCCGACGGCTGCTGCGGGACGTAGCCGACGACGCCCGGGGGCGGTGGGGTCGCCGGGGACACGGCACGGCCGGCCACCTCCACCCGGCCGGCGAGCCGCACGCCGGGGCCGGCCTCCCCCAGCAGCGCCCGGCCGGCGGTGGTCTTGCCGCTGCCGGAGCGGCCGACGAGCGCCAGCACCTCGCCCGCCGCCACCGTGAACGAGACCCCGGCGAGCAGGCGACGCCCGGCGACCTCGGCGTCGAGGCCGACCACCCGGACCGCGCAGGCGTCCACCGGCGGCGTCGGCGGGCCGGCGGCGACGGCCGGGCCGGCGGCCCCGTCGTCGAGCGGCGCCCGGGCGGCGGGGACACGTGCCCCGGGCGCGTCCCGGTGGGCGGCCCCGTGCCGGGATCCCGCGTCCCGGGCGGCCCCCTCGCCGGCCGCCGCGTCGCGGTCGGCGAGCAGCCGGTCGGCGACGAGGTTGACGCCGACGGCGAGGGCGACGAGGAGCGCGGCGGGCACCAGCACCGACCAGGGTTGCAGCAGCAGGCCGGCGCGGTTGCGGTCCACCATGACCGCCCAGTCGGCGGCGTCGGGGGCGACGCCGACGCCGAGGAAGCTGGCCGTGGCGACGAGGTACAGCGCGCCGATGAACCGCACGCCCGCGTCGGCGAGCAGCACCCGGCGGCTGCCGGTCACGACGTGGCCGACGGCGCGCCGCCACCACGTCTCCCGGTACAGCCGCATCGCCTCCATGGCGGGGCCGTGCGCCAGCGGAAGCGCCGCGGCGCGGCTGATCCGGGCGACCTCGGGCAGGCCGATCACCGCGACGATGCCGACGAGGGTGGCCGGCCCGCGCGGCGCGGTGGCCGCCAGCAGGATCAGCAGGATCAGCGACGGCACGGCGAGCAGCAGGTCCAGCGGGCGCATGACCAGCTCGTCGAGCCACCGGCGGCGGGTCAGCGCGGCCAGCAGCCCCAGCGGCACCCCCACCAGGTACGCCAGGGCGGTCGCGGCGAGCGCCACGCCGACCACGGAGCGCCCGCCGAGCAGCACCTGGCGCAGCACGTCGCGCCCCACGAAGTCGGTGCCGAACGCGCCGCCCGGGTCGAACGGCCGGCCGCGCGGCGCCGCGTCGCCGGCCAGGGCCGGCCCCACCACGGCGACCAGCAGGGGTACGGCGAGCAGCGCGACGCCGACGGCCAGGCGCAGCCGGGCCGGGGTGCGGTGGCGGCGACCGGGTGGGCTCACGCGGCGGCCCCGACGCGCGGGGCGAGCCGGAACGCCACCAGGTCGGCGGCGAGGTTCACCGTCACCGTGGTCACGGCGACCAGCACGCACAGCCCCTGCACGGTGGGCACGTCGCGGGCGGTCACCGCGTCGACCAGCGCGGTGCCCAGGCCGGGGACGACGAACACCGCCTCGACGACGATCACCCCGCCGAGCAGCCAGTCGGTGGTGCGGGCGAGCTGCTGGGCGACGGGCGCGAGGGCGTTGGGCAGCGCGTGGACCAGCCGCAGCCGGCGCTCGGGCACGCCGAGCCGCCGGGCGTGCGCGACGTGTTCCGCCCGCATCGCCTCGATCATGCCGGCGCGGGTCAGCCGGCTCAGCGAGCAGAACGGCCGGGCCAGCAGCACCACCAGGGGCAGCGCCAGCACGGCGGGCCGGGACAGCAGGTCGCCGCCGGTGCCCACGGCGGTGGGCGGGAGCCAGGCCAGCCGGATGCCGAACACCGCGACGAGCAGCAGGGCCAGGGCGAACTCGGGCACCGCGTACAGGCCGACGGCGGTGGCGGAGAGCGCCCGGTCGAGGCGGCCGCCCTCCCGCCGGGCCGCGAGCATCCCCAGCCCGACGGAGAGCGGGACGAGCAGCAGCAGCGTGGCGGCGGCGAGCAGCACGGTGGGCGCGGCCCCGGCGGCGAGGACCCCGGCGACCGGCCGCTGGGAGACCAGCGAGACGCCGAGGTCACCGCTGGCGAGGTCGGCGAGCCAGTCGAGGTAGCGCTGCCAGGCGGGCCGGTCCAGGTCGAGCTGGTCGCGCAGGAGGGCGATGCGCGCGGGGTCGGGCTGGTCGCCGGCGATCACCACGGCGGCGTCCCCGGGCAGCGCCTCGGTCAGGACGAACACGACGGTGGCGACGCCGACGACCTGCCCGGCCCCGACGAGGGCCCGCCGGGCGGCGTAGCGGGGCAGGCTCAACCCAGCCAGACCTTGTCGAAGCGCGCCCAGTCGAGGGTGTTGGCCGGCGCGGCGGCGGACACCCCGCCGACGCGGGGGCTGGTCGCGACGAGGAAGTCGGCGAAGCCCCAGACCAGGAAGCCGCCCTCGGCGTGCAGGACGCGCTGCATGTCGCCGTACGCCTGCCGGCGGGTCTGCTCGTCGGTGCTGGACACGGCGCGGGCGTAGAGCGCGTCGAAGTCGGGCCGCCGCCACCGGGTGGCGTTGGTGGTGGACGTGCTCAACAGCCGCTGAGATATATGAGTCTCGATGGGCATGGCTCCCGAACGGTAGCAGGCGAGCACCCCGCCCGTCAGGATGTCCTTCCAGTAGGTGTCCTTGTTGCCGCTGCGCGCCTCGACGGTCAGCCCGACCTGCCGGGCCTGCTCGGCGAAGACGCTCGCGGTCTCCACGAAGCCGCTGGCCACGGGGGCGGTGTCCAGCGGGATGCGCAGCCCCCGGGCGCCGGCCCGCTCGACGAGGAAGCGGGCCCGGTCGAGGTCGGGCACGCGCTGGGCGATGTCGTCGGCGTAGTGCTGGTAGCCCTTGCCGAACAGGTCGTTGCCGACCTGGCCGGCGCCGGACAGCACGGTGTCGACGAGCTGCTGGCGTTCGGTGAGCAGGAACATCGCCTCGCGCAGGTCCCGGTTGTCGAACGGCGGCCGGTCGACCTTCATGGCGAGGGCCTGCATGGTGCTGTTGGCCATCCGGGTGATCCGCACCCGCGCGTCGCCCGCGTAGGTGCGGGCGGTGGTGGGCGTGACGTCGTGGGCGTAGTCGGCCTGCCCGCCGAGCAGCGCGTTGATCCGGGCGGACTCCTCGTTGGCCACGAGATACTCCAGCTCGTCCAGGTGCGGCGCGCCGTCCCAGTGGTCGGCGTACCGCTTGAGCAGCAGGGACCGGCCCGGCTGGAACGCGCCGAAGGCGAACGGGCCGGAGCCGACGGGCCGGTCGAAGGCGTCGGCGCCCTCGGGCACCACGTACGCGCCGAAGGCCGCCAGGACGTTGGGGAACTCGGCGAACGGCCGGCGCAGCGCGAGTTCGACGGTCCGGTCGTCGACCGCCCGGCTGCCGCGCAGGTCGATCAGCTCCAGGCTGGCCCTGGCCCGGAAGGCGCGCTTCGGGTCGGTGATCCGGGCGTAGCTGTACAGCACGTCGGCGGCGCGCACGGGGCGGCCGTCGTGGAAGGTGGCCTCGCGCAGGGTGATCCGCCACCGGGTGAGGCCGGCGTCGGGCTCCCACCCGCTGGCCAGGCGGGGCCGGATCGACACGTCAGGGCCGTAGTCGGCGAGCTTGTCGAACATGGCCTTGGCCCGGGACGCCTCGTTGAACAGGTTCGCCAGGTGCGGGTCGAGGGTCTCCTGCGCGCCGCCGCCGGCGAACACGGCCCGCAGCCGGCCGCCCCGGCGCGGCCGGTCGGAGGCGGTGCCGGTGGGGCTGTCGCCGCACCCGGCGAGCAGGGTGGCCGACGCGGCGGCGGCTGCGCCGCCGAGCAGGCCGCGCCGGGTCAGCCGGGCGGCGGGCATGGGGATGACGGATGTCACGGGGGGTCCCTCCAGGGAAGCGGGTCGGTCGGGGTGCGGCCGGTCCGGCGGCGACGCCGGACAACGGGTGGGGTCGGGCCGGGCCCGAGCTGCGCAGGTCGGGCCGGGTCGGATCTGTGCAGGTCAGGCCGGGTCGGGGCGGCGGCGGGCCAGCAGGTGCAGCCGGTCGCCGCGCAGGGCGGTGGACAGCGCCGCGCCGGGCCGCCACGGCGGCGCGGTACGCGGACCCGGCCCATCGAACAACGTCAACACGTCGAAGCCGGCGGTGTCGAGCAGGTGCCGCAGTTCCTGGGGGAACAGCAGTCGCCAGGCCGAGGTCTGCACCAGCGGCTCGGGCGCGCCCGGCCAGCTCCAGGCGCGTTCCCGGCGCAGCAGCTGCTCCGCGTGGTCGATCCACAGCCGGGTCCGCGACGTGTACGCGACGCCGCGCCACGGCACGGTGCGCACCGACGTGCCGTCGAGCAGCTCGGTGTTGCCGAGGAAGAACGCGCCGTTGCGCATCTCGGCCAGCAGCAGCCCGCCCGGGGCCAGGTGCGCGCGGCACCGGGCCAGGAACGCGGTGAGGTCGGCGTTGGTGTGGCAGTAGAGCATGGCGCTGTCCAGGCAGGTCACCGCGTCGAACCAGTCGGCGAGGTCGAAGCCGCGCATGTCGGCGGCCACGAACCGGACGTGCGGGTGCCGGCGGCGGGCATGGGCGAGCATCGCCGCCGACGTGTCGATGCCCGTGGCCGCCCAGCCGAGCTGCGCGAGCCGCCCGGCGTCGCGGCCCGTGCCGCAGCCGACGTCGAGCAGCCGGCGGCCGGGAGGCCCGTGGCGGCGCAGCAGGTCGTCGACGAAGCCGGCGGCGGCGTGCTGCGGGTCGGGGAACTGCGCCTCGTACAGCTCGGGGTTGTCGGTGAGCAGGTTGGCCCCGGCGGCGGCCGGTCCGGTGCCGCCGGCTCCCCCGCTCATGCGGGCACCGCCGACGGGGCGGGCGCGGGCGTCGGGTCGAGCGCGCCCCGGCGGTGCAGCATCCCCACGGCCGCCGCGGAGGCCAGCCCGAGCGCGGCGCAGAGCAACCACGCCACCGCCGGCACCCCGGAGCCGGACCCGTCGTCCATGGCGCGGCCGACGGCGGTCGTGCCGGCCGCCGCGACCACCCCGGAGACCAGGTAGAACAGTCCGAAGTAGGTGCCGGTGAGCCCGTCGCGGGCGAACGCCGGGATCAGCTCCAGCACGAACGGCTGCGCGACCAGCACCCCGACGGCGAGCAGCACGGCCGCGCCGAGCACCGGCGCGAGCCGGACGGGGCCGGCGGGACCGCCGACCGGCGCGAGCGGCAGCACGAAGCCCCCGCCCATCACCGCCAGCCCGAGCGCGATGGCCGGGCCCCGGGCGAGGCGGCGGTGCAGCCAGCGGGTCACCGGCACCTGCCACGCGAGGGTCACCACCGTGGACACGACGAACAGCGCCGCCACGGCCAGCGGATGCCCGCCGGCCCGCTCCGCCTGCACGGGCAGCACCAGGTAGAGCTGGTTCTGCAGGGCGAACATCGCGCTGAGTGCGAGGGTGAAGGCGAGGAAGCGGCGGTCGGTGACGGCCTCGCGCCAGTCCCCCAGCACGCCCTGCCCGCTGCTGCGGGCCGGCTGCGTCGGCAGCACCAGGGCCTGGGCCACGGTCAGCGCCGCGAACACGCCGGCCGCGGCGAGGGCGGCGGCCCGGAAGTCGACCAGCAGCAGCGCGCTGCCGATCAGCGGCCCGAGCAGGGACCCGGCGCTGGCGAACACGTTGAACAGCGCGAACGCCTCGGCCCGCCGGTCCGGGGCGGCCTGCGCGAGGTAGGCCCGCACCGCCGGGTTGAACAGCGCACCGGCCAGGCCGGAGAGCACGGAGGCGGCCAGCAGCGCCGGCAGCGACACCCCGACGGCGAAGACGCCGAAGCCCACGGCGCGCAGCGCGCACCCGACGATGATCACCCCGCGCGCACCGAGCCGGTCGGAGGCGGAGCCACCGAGCAGGAACAGGCCCTGCTGGCTGAGGTTGCGTACGCCCAGGACCAGGCCGATCACGGCGGCGGACAGCCCGAGGTCGTCGGCGAGATAGCCGGCGAGGTAGGGCAGCAGCAGGTAGAAGCCGATGTTGACGCCGAGCTGGTTGACCACCAGCAGCCGGATCGCCGGGGGGAAGCCGCGCAGCGTCGTCCAGGTCGCGGTCATCGGGCCACCGCCTGCCGGTCGGCCCGCGCCGGGCGCACGCCGAGGCCGGGCCCGCCGGGCGTACGCAGGGTGCCGTCGGCGCCGCCGATGCCGGTCCACGGATCGTCGGCGAGCAGCAGGTGCCCGTCGAGGTCGACCCAGCGGGCGTGCCCGGCCAGATGCAGCGCCGGGGCGACGCCGAGCGTGCTGGCGACCAGGCAGCCGAGCATGACGTCCATGCCGTGCCCGGCCGCGGTGTCGATCAGCCGGCGCGCGGCGGCCATCCCTCCGCACTTGGCGAGCTTGACGTTGATGCCGGCGACGGCCCCGGCGAGGCGGTGCACGTCGGCGACGGTGGCAACGTCCTCGTCGGCGACGACGGGCACCGCGACCCGCGCGCCGATCCAGGCCAGCGCGTCCGGGTCGCCGGGCGGGACGGGCTGCTCGACGGCGTCCACGGCGCAGGCGGCGACGGCGTCGAGGACCCGGACGGTCCGCTCGGGCGTCCACGCTGCGTTGGGGTCGAGCAGCAGCCGGGCCGCCGGGGCGGCGGTCCGCACGGCGGCGACCCGGGCGACGTCGTCGTCCGCCCCGGCCTTGACCTTCAGCACCGTGAAGCCGGCCGCCACGAGCCGCCGCGCGGTGGCGGCGGCGTCGGCGGGCGGCACCAGCCCGATCGTGTACGCGGTCGAGACCGCCTCCCGCGCGGGGGCGTCGACGAGCCGCCACACGGGCATCCCGGCGCGCCGCCCGGCGAGGTCGTGCACGGCGGCGTCGAGCGCGCCCAGCACCCCCGGCGCGTCGGCCAGGTCGGCGGCCAGCGCCGGGAGGTCGGCGCGCAGCGCCTCCGGGTCGGCGTACCCGGTGACCCGGGGACGCAGGGCGGTCAGCAGCGCGTCGATGCGGCCCAGGTCGAGACGCTGGTACGCGCTGGTGACGACCTCCCCGTGGCCGGTGCCGCCGTCGTGGGTCAGCCGCACGGCCACCGCGTCGCGGCGGGCCATGACCGACCGGGAGATGCGCAGCGGCTCGGCGAGGGGCAGCGGGTAGGCCCGCCAGTCGAGGTTCACGCCGGCACCCGCTGCCCTCGGGCCGGCTCGGCGGGCCGGCGGCGGGGGTCGACGACGGTGCGGCACCGGCTCCACCGGGTGACCTCCACCGCCCGGGGGTGGGGGATCTCGACGGGGTGGCCCCGGGTGGGGCCGAGCAGCCCCCGCCGGGCGCAGTAGTCGTCGTCGAAGATGGAGTCGAGGTAGCGGTGCGGCCCGTCGGGGAACACGGCGAGGACCCGGTCCCCGGGTCGGGTCCTCGCCGCCCAGGCGGCGACCCGGGCGGTCGCGCCGGTGCTCCACCCGCCGGTGACGAACGCGTGCCGGGCCAGCCGCCGGCAGGTCTGCACGGCCTCGGCCGGGCCGACCCAGTGCACCTCGTCGAAGGCGGCGTAGTCGACGTTGCGGGGGTGGATGCTGCTGCCGAGGCCGCGCATCAGCCGGGCGCGGGCGGGCTGACCGAAGATGGTGGAGCCGACGGTGTCCACCCCGACCAGGCGCAGCCGGGGCCAGTGCCGGCGCAGCGCGCGGGCCAGGCCGGCGCTGTGCCCGCCGGTGCCGACGCTGCACACCAGCGTGTCCACGACGTCGGCCTGGGCGACGATCTCGTCGGCGAGCCCGGCGTAGCCGGACGCGTTGTCGGGGTTGCGGTACTGGTCGGGCCAGTACGCCCCGGGCAGCGCGGCCCGCACGCGGAGCAGCCGGTCGAGGCGGGCCTGCTGCCAGCCGCCGACGGGGTGCGGGGCGTCCACCACCTCCAGCCGGGCCCCGTGGGCGCGCAGCAGCGCCCGCATGGACGGCTCCAGCTCCCGGTCGATGACCAGCACCACGGGGTGGCCGAGGGCCTGCCCGGCGAAGGCGAGGCCGACGCCCATGGTGCCGCTGGTCGACTCCACCACCGGGGCCCCCGGGGCCAGCTCGCCGCGCGAGCGCGCGCCGGCCAGCATGGACACCGCCGCGCGGGCCTTCATCCCGCCGGGGCTCAGGCACTCCACCTTGGCGAGGAAGCCGGGGTGCGGGTGCGGCAGCGGGGCGTCCACGAGCACCACCGGCGTGCGCCCGACGAGATCGAGCAGCTGCGGCGCGGTCATCGGCCCTCCCGGTCGGCGCGGTAGCGGTAGAGCGGCGTGGGGCCGCCGTCGAGCCAGAAGAACGGGTAGGGCTCCGCCGACACGGCGGTCAGCCCGGCCCCGAGGAAGCACGGCAGGACCGCGCTGCCGGACTGGGCGAACGCCACCAGCGGGACCCCGGTGGCCCGGGCGTGGCGCAGCAGCGGCGCGAAGGTGCCGTTGCCGAGGGTCATGCCGGAGGCGAGGATCGCGTCGCAGCGCCGCAGCAGCGCCGCCGCGTCGGACAGGCACGGCTCGTCCCACTCGGTGCGCCCGCCGGCCAGGTCGCACGGCAGGTAGCGCAGGCCGCGCCGGCGCAGCTGGTCGAGCAGGGAGTTGACCACGCCGACGACGAGCACGGTCCGCCCGGGTTCGGCGGGGAGCAGGTCGACCACGGCGGCGGCGCGGGCGGCCGACTTGGCCAGCGACGTGCCGGCGGGCACGGTCACCACGTCGGTCGCCGCGCCCGCGTGCGGGCGCACCCCCATCAGGTACGCGTCGAGCGCGGCGACGCGCACCGGCAGGCTCGGGTGGGCCAGCAGCTCCGCCACGGTGGCGCCCACGCAGTCGTACGCGACGTCGTCGGGCAGCTCGTCGGGCTCGACGGCGCAGGAGCCGACGGCGACGCCGACCCGCAGGCTGAGCACGTGGTTGCGGTAGCCCCGGGCGCGACCGGGGTGGCGGGCGCCCTGCCGGGTGACGAACCCGACGCTGACCCGCTCCCCCGCCGGATCGGGACCAAGGCGGCCGGCGAGCACCGCCGCCATCAGGTCGTCGAGGCTGTCGTGGGGTGCTGCGGTGACGGTGGGGCCGGCGGCCGGGGCGGTCACGCGGCGGCCCCGGCGAGCTGGTCGGCGTACCGGACGTCGAGGGCGGCGACGTGCGCCTCGGCGCGGGCCCGCGCGCCCGGCCCGTCGGTGTCGACGGTCATGACGTGGCCGAGGTAGCTGTTGTTGCTGCTGGCGTCGCCGGTGCGGTGCCCGGCGGGCCTGACGGCCCAGTCCACGACGCCACGGTCGTCGACGAGCCGGTCGGTGCCGGTGATCGTGTCGACGGTGCCGGCCCGGGGCGGCAGCAGGAACGCGATGGCGGCGCTGCGTACGCCGGTGTCGACCGGCGTGGTGTCGGGGCGCTCGCCGAGGGCGAGGCGCGCGTACGCCATCGGCAGGTCGATGCCGGTGACCCGGCGCACGAGTTCGGTGATCTGGTTGCCGGCGGGCCGCGGGTTGACCTCGACCACCCGGGGCCCGGCCGGGGTCAGGCGCAGCTCGGTGTGGGCGACGCCGTGGGTGAGGCCGACGGCGGCGAGCGCGGCGACGGCCGCGTCGGCGGCGGCGCGGGCGTCGGTGGCGGGCAGGTCGGCGGGGAACATGTGTCCGCTCTCGACGAACGCGGGCGCGCCGGCGAGGCTCTTGTCGGTGACCCCGACGACCGTGGTGACGCCGTCGCAGGTGACCGTCTCGACGCTCACCTCCGGGCCGGTGAGCAGCTCCTCCAGCAGCACCAGCGGCACCCGGGGCTGCCGGCGGGCGTTGACGCCGAAGCCGGCCAGCGCGTCGTACGCCGAGCGCAGCTGCGTCGGGTCGGCGACGGCGCGCACGTACATGCCGGCGCACAGGTCGACGGGCTTGGCCACCAGCGGGAAGCCGAGCCGCTCGGCGGCGGCGAGGGTGTCCGCCCAGCCGTCGGTGACCGCGAACGCCGGCCCGGGCAGGCCCGCCCGGCGCATCGCCTCGCGGGCCAGGTCCTTGCGGTACGCGCGGCGCACCGCCGCCGGGTCGGGGCCGGGCAGCCCGAGGTGGGCGGCGACCTCGGCGGCGGTGTGCAGGTAGTAGTCGCAGGAGGTGAGCACCCCGTCGAAGCGCAGGGCGGTGTGCAGCCGGGCGACGTGTGCGGCGAGCGCCGCCGGGTCGTTGGTCTCGGCGGTGACCACGTTGTCGGCGGCGAGCAGCGGGTGGACCTCGCCGGGCGGCGTCGCCCGCAGGTAGTGGTGCAGGTCGCGGGTGAGGAACGTGAACCGGTGGCCGTCCTCCCGGATCGCCCTCGGCAGCAGGGCGCTCATCGCGCCCACCCAGCTCTCGATGACCAGCAGGTGACCCATCAACGACTCCCGTCCTGTTGCGGTGGCGTCCCGCGTACATCTTGTTGGAAACGGTTTTCGTTGTAAAGTCCGCCGCGCCGCGGCCCGCCGCCCGCACGTCCGCCGCCGCGCATCCGTCGCTGCGAACGGCGAGCCGATCACCTGCTCGGAAGGCTTGACCGCCACGGTGACGGCGACGGGCCCGAACGCCCTGCGCGTCGCCACCAAGGGCACCGCGATCACGGACACCGGCGTCCACTTCGACGCTGACCTGAAGCGGGAGTAGCAGCACGCACCGATCAACGTGAATCTTGGTAACTTTCGGCCCTCAGAGGGGCCGTTTCGCACCAAGATCTCTCGGCGTCGCGCCGAGGCCGGGCGTCAGCCCGCGTACACGCGGACCTCGCCCCGCACCGTCGCCGCGACCTGCGCAACGGCGGCGGGCGCGCCCCCCTCGTCGAGGGTGTCGCTCGTCGCCGATGTCGGCGTCGCGGCGCCGGCCCGGGTGGCGGCCCGCGGTTGCCGCACGTCGCGCGGTCGTGGGGCCAGGCGACGACGCGCGACGCCCGGTGGGCGGTGACCGCCGCACGGTTGCCGCACGCACCCGTCGACCGGGCGCCGCTGCTCGACGGGGCCGTTCAGGCCACGGCGGCCCGGTCGGCCGGGTCGACGCCGGCGTAGCCGCCCCGGTGGTAGAGCAGCGGCGAGCCGACGTCGGCGTGCCGCAGCAGCTCGGGTTCGGCGAGCACGATCGCGTGGTCGCCGACGACCACCCGGTCCACCACGCGGCAGAGCAGCCACGCCGGCGCGTCGTCGAGGATCGGCACCGCCTCGGGGCCGACCCGCCACCGGGTCGGGTGGGCGAAGCGGTCGATCCCGGTGGCGGCGAACGTGCGGGCCAGGTCCCGTTGGTGCTGGGCGAGCAGGTGCACCGCGACGTGCCGGGCGCGCGCCACCGTGGGCCACGCCGACGAGGCGAGACCGAGGCAGAAGGACACCACGGGCGGATCCAGCGACACCGACGTGAACGACGTCGCGGTGAAGCCGACCGGCGTGGCCCCGGGGGCCGTCACCACGGTGACGGTGCTGGCCTGCTGACGCAGGACGCTCCGCAGCGAGGTCGTGTCGGCATCGACGATGGGTCCCTGCTGCGGGTCGGCGGTCATCGGAGGCTCCCAGGATCGCACGGTGCAGCCCGGGGTGGGCCGCCCCGGATCGGCCGGGACGCACATCGATGCGGCGTCCGGTGCCTCCGACGCTAACCGACCACCCCCACCACCCGCAAATCCTACTTGAAAAGTAGGGATTTTGGCAACGCCGCGTCGACGCCGGCCAGGACGCCCCCGAGCAAGCCGGATCGCCCGGCCACGGGCCGCCGCGCGCCGGCTCCGGAGCGGACCCCGCGCAGGCAGTCGATCAGGCCGGGCCGGTCGGCACCCGGGCGGGCACGGGCCGCCCGGTGAGCCGACGCAGCGCGAGGTACGCCTCGCAGCCGAGGCAGAAGTCGAACGCCGCGTTGAGGAAGGCCGCGGCCAGGGCCGCCGCCGTGGCGGTCAGGGCGAGCGCCGGCAGGCCGGCGAGGTGCCCGACGGCCGCCAGCAGCATGAACGCCAACCCGACGAGCTGGGCGAACCGCACCGGGGCGGCCGGCTCCCGCTCGGCGGGCGGGTCGAGCCGGGGCGCGACCAGCGCCCGGTAGGCCAGGGCGTACGGGCCGAGGCGCGGGCTCGCCGCCGTGACGGCGAAGACCACCGCCTGGGTGAGCACCAGGGCGAGTGAGCCGGTGATCAGCGCGGCGGCGAGGACGACGGTGGTGACGGCGGCGGCGAACCGGGGGCCGCGAGGGTCGAGCAGCATGGCGTGAGGGTCCGTTCGGCGAGGGGGCGCGCCGTGGCGCGCGGGGGCGACTGTCAGGCGGCGTGGCACGCCGGACAGAGGCTCGCCGCGAGCCGCCCGTGGTCCACCGCTCGCCGTCGGGTCAGTCGCACCCCGCGCGCAGAACCGGCCCCCGACGGCGGCATGGACCCTGACGGCGGCACGGACCCCGAGGGCGGCCCGGACGACCGGCGCGCGGACGACCGCGTGATCGTCACCGGTCGGCTCCGGCCAGCAGCGGCGCGACGGCCGCGACCAGTTCGTCCCGCACGGGCACCCCGGACGCCCGGAGCACCACGCGCCCGGCCGGGTCGACCACCAGCACCGTCGGCGTCCGCCAGACGTCCAGCTCACGGACGGCGTCAAGGTGCTGCTCGGCGTCGACCTCGACCAGCACGACGCCCGGGACGACCGCCTCGACCTGCTCGAGGACCCGGCGGGCCGCACGGCACGGCGCGCACACCGCCGAGGAGAACTGAACCAGCGTCACCGCGCCGGAGCGCGCGCCCAGCCGCGCGAGCAGGGCCCGGTGCGCGTCCTGCGGCGCGCCGGGGCCGGTGCCAGCCCCAGCGGCGGGGGCGACCGACCGGAGGCGGCCGTCGCGGCGGCGTCGCCACCAGCCGAAGCAGGTGGCGAGGCCGAGCACGCCGACGACCAGCAGCACGCCGGTCAGGGTCTGGTCCCGCACCGGTCCAGGGTGCCACAGGACCAGGTCAGCGCCCATCGGCGGTCCGGATGGCGGAACGCCGGCACCGCCGCCCGGCCCGTTCCGCCGCCGCGTCGGCCGCCGCGGGCTCAGCAGGGGCAGCCGCGATCACTCTGTGTGACGCCCACCTGACCCCGCCTGACGCCTCGCATCCCCTTTGCTCTGCACCCATCCGCGCAACACCCAGCGTGAGCTGCGCCTACGCGAGGAACGAAGGGGTGGCGGGGCCGACGCGCGGCTGCGCTGCGTAAAGCGTTGCGCCCTTGGGTGCAGAGCAAAGGGGTGGGCGGATGCCGCCCCCGCCCGACCAGAGCCGCCCCCGCCCGACCAGAGCCGGCTCCGCCCGGCCGGAGCCAGCCGGAGCCGGCCGGATGGCGCATCGCCCTCGCCGGGCGCCGAGCCACCGCCGGCCGCCCTCTGATTCTTGGACAGTTCCGGTCCGTCGCGGACGGGAACTGTCCAAGATTCGCACGCCGCCCGGGGCGGCGGTACGGCCGAAGGCGAGTTGCGGGTGGCGTCAAGCGCCCGCAGCTCAGAATTCCGTCAGCGTTTGCTGTCAGCAACCTGTCATTCGCGGCGGCGACCGCTTTTCCGCCGCGAGACCTATGACCCAATCGAACATCTATCTATGATTGTCGATGCCATGGCGCATTCACCGGCCGTTCACCTACCGAACAGCCGGCGTTCAGGACCGCATCCACCTGCCCTCGAAGAACGGGATCACCATGACCTCGACCACCCGCAGAACCGCCGTCCTCGCCGGGCTCACGGCCACTCTGCTGGCCGGCCCGCTCGCCGGCGCCGCCATCGCCGCCCCGACCGCCACGATCACCCTCAACGGATCCGGCGCGAGCGTAGCGGGCAGCAACGTCACCGTCTCTGGCAGCGCCATCACCATCACGGCACCCGGCTCGTACCAGATCAGCGGCACGCTGAACAACGGCTACGTCAAGGTGGACACCGCCGCCGCCGGAACCGTCGAGATCATTCTCAGCGGCGCCTCGATCACGAACTCGACGTCCTCGCCCCTGTACGTGACCAACGCCGACGCCGTCACTGTCACGTTGGCCGCCGGGACCACCAACAGGCTCACCGACGCGACCACCTACACCACCACCGGCGAGCCGGACGCCGCGCTGTTCAGCGCCGCCGACCTGACCATCGGCGGCACCGGGGCGCTGACCGTGCAGGCCCGCTACCAGGACGGCATCGTCAGCAAGGACGACCTGGTCATCCAGTCCGGCACGATCACCGTGAACGCGGTGGACGACGCCATCCGGGGCAAGGACTCGCTCACCGTCAACGGCGGTGCCATCACCGTCACCTCGACCGCCGGCGACGGGCTCAAGTCCAACGACACGGAAGCCGGAAAGGGCGTCGTCAACATCACCAACGGCACGATCTCGGTCTCCGTCGCCGACGACGGCATCAAGGGCGAGAACGCGCTGAACATCTCCGGCGGCACGATCAACGTGACCCGGTCGTACGAGGCGCTGGAGGCGCTGAAGCTCACCATCAGCGGCGGCAACTCCACGGTCGTGGCCAGCGACGACGCCGTCAACGCCGCCGAGGAGGGCCTCGGCCACATGGAGCCCTCCCCGAACGCGTTCATCCGGGTCACCGGGGGCACGGTCGTGGCCACCGGCGGCACCGACGGGTTCGACTCCAACGGCGAACTCACCTTCGCCGGCGGCACGGTGGTCGCCAACGGCTCCAGCACCCGGGGCGGCGGCGAGGGCGCGCTCGACACCGACGCGACGCTCAGCTTCACCGGCGGCACGGTGGTGGGTGCCGGCCTGACCTCGATGGCCGTGTTCAAGGCGGTGCCGAACACCGGCCAGGGCTGGGTGGCCCCCCGGTTCAGCACCACCTACGCCGCCAACACGATCGTGCACGTCGTCTCCGGCAGCACCGTGCTGGCCTCGTTCCGGGCGTCGAAGAGCTTCCGGGAGGTCGTCATCTCGTCGAACCGCATCACCAACGGCCAGCGGTACGACGTCTACACCGGCGGCAGCGTCAGCGGCACGAACGTCGGCGGCCTGTACACCGGCGGCAGCATCTCGGGCGCGACCCGGGTGTTGACCGGGGTGACCGCCGGCCAGTACAGCGGCGGCATGATCCGCTCCTGATCCCCGGTGCGCCCGGCCAGGACCGCGCGGTCCTGGCCGGGCGGCCCTGGCCCCGCCCTCGCCGCACCCCTCCCCACCTCGCCCCGCACCGATCCGCAGCCCGCGCGCCGACCCCGTACCCCGCGACGCCGGGTAAACCTCAGAGGAGCATCAATGTCACGGTTGGTCCTGACCGGGATGAACCTGGTCGCCGTGGGCCTGCTCGTCTTCGCCCTGTACTTCCCCCGTCATCGGCGGCGGGACCTGGTGGTCGCCTACCTCGGCGTCAACGTCGGCGTCTTCGCCGTGGCCAGCTCGCTCAGCAGCGGCACCGTCGGGGCCGGCCTCGGGCTGGGTCTGTTCGGCGTACTCTCGATCATCCGGCTCCGCTCGACCGAGCTCGACCAGCACGAGGTGGCGTACTATTTCTCCGCCCTCGCGCTCGGCATCCTCGGCCCGCTCTCCGGCACCTCGGTCTGGACGGTCGCCGGCCTGACGGGGCTGATCCTCGCGGTCATGTACGTCGGCGACCACCCCCGGCTTCTGCGCCGCTACCGGCGGCACGTCATGGTGCTCGACACCGTGCTGACCGACCCGGTCGCCCTCACCGCCCACCTCGAACAACAGCTCGGCGCGCGGGTGCACGCCGCCAACGTGGAACGGATCGACCTGGTCAACGACACCACCGTCGTCGACGTCCGCTACTCCCGGCCGAAGGCCACCACGGGTGCCGCCCGGCGACCGGTCGAGACGGGCGCGACGGGCGCGACGCGATGATCCCCCTCGCCACGCCCACCACGGTGCTGGCCGACCTCGCGCCGATCGACCTCGCGGAGCTGACCGGACGCGCCGCCCTGCAGACCCGGTTCGACCGCAAGTACCTGCTCCCGGCCGCCGAGGTGCCGGGCCTGCTCGCCGGGCTCGACCCCGGCACGCAGGTGCTGGAGATCGACGGCCGGCGGTCGTTCCGGTACGAGTCGGTGTACTTCGACACCCCCGACCTCGTCAGCTACCGGCTCACCGCCCACCGACGCCGCCGCCGTTTCAAGATCAGAACCCGGACGTACGTCGATTCGGACCTGTGCTGGCTGGAGGTGAAGACCGAGGGCACGCGCGGCGGCACGGTCAAGCACCGGCTGCCCTACCACCCCGGCGACAGCGGCACCCTGTCGCCCGGCCGGACGTTCGTCGACGGGATCCTCGCGACGCTCGGCACCGGCGGCGGGACCGGCCTCGCGTTCGCCTCGACGCTCACCACCAGATACCTGCGCAGCACGCTGTTCCTGCCGACGACCGCGAGCCGGGCGACCATCGACCTCGGACTGTGCTGGGAAGGCGGCCACGGCGCGCGGCTGGAGCTGCCCGGACTGGCCATCGTCGAAACGAAGACCGGGTCGACCGCCTCGCACGTCGACCGCCTGCTGTGGAGCCACGGCCACCGCCCGGTTGCCGTCTCCAAGTACGCGACCGGACTGGCGGCCCTGCGCCCCGAACTGCCCTGCGCCCGCTGGCGACGCACCCTGCGGCGGCACTTCACGCCGGACGCCGGCACGGAGGCACCGCCGTCGTCGTCGCCGCCGTCGGTCTGAGTCCCCGCGACGTCCGGCGGCGCGGCTGCCGGGCCGCCGGACGGCTCCGGGTCCGCAAGCAGCACGTCGGCAGCCGCAGCGTCGCCGACAGCGCCGCTCGGCCCGCACCGCACGTGCCGACGCCGGGGGCTATCGTCGCCGCATGGTCGAGCTGATCGCGCCCACCGTCCGGCTGCACGACGCCTGGCTCGACGCCCATCGCGAGTGGGGCCCCGGCGTCCACGAGGACGGCTTCGGGCTGCGGCCGAACGACGACGTGAACTCCCCCGCCGGGTTCGCGGCCTGGGTGGCCCGGTTGGTCGAGGGCCCGGAAGCCGGCGGACCGACGGCCGACAGGCGGGTGCCCTGCACATACCGGTGGATCGTCGAGGACGGTCGAGTGCTCGGTGGGATCGCGCTACGGCACGAGCTCACCGACTTCCTGCTGCGTGTCGCCGGCCAGATCGGCTACGGCATCCGACCGTCGGCGCGCCGTCGCGGCCTGGCAACGTGGGCGTTGGGCCGGATGCTCGACGAGGCACGGACGCTCGGCCTGGACCGGGTACTGATCACCTGTGCGGTAAACAACGACGCGTCGGCGAGGACGATCGAACGCCACGGCGGCGTCCTCGACGACGTGCGGGTCACCGAGCTGGGCCCCGTGCGGCGGTACTGGGTAGCGCTGTAGCACCGCCGCACGGAGCCCCGCGACGTCAGAGGGAAGACGTCAGAGGGTACGGGCCAGCCGGTCGGCGAGGACACGGGTGAACCGGGAGGGGTCGGCCAGTTCCCCGCCTTCGGCCAGCAGCGCCATGCCGTACAGCAGCTCGGCGGTGTCGGCGAGCCCGTCGGCGGCGGCGTCCTGCTCGTGGGCCTTGCGCAGCCCCTCCACCAGCGGGTGCCCCGGGTTGAGCTCCAGGATCCGCTTGACCTGCGGCACCTCGTGCCCCATCGCCCGGTACATCTTCTCCAGCGTCGGGGTGATGTCGTGGGCGTCGCCGACGACGCACGCCGGGGAGGTGGTCAGGCGGGTGGAGAGCCGGACCTCCTTCACGCTGTCGGCGAGCTTGCCGGACATCCAGGTCAGCAGGTCGGCGTACTCCTGGCGCTGCTGCTCGCGGGCGGACTCGGCCTCCTTCTTCTCCTCCTCGGTGTCCAGGTCGACCTGGCCCTTGGCGATGGACCGCAGCGGCTTGCCGTCGAACTGGCCGACCCGCTCGACCCAGACCTCGTCGACCGGGTCGGTGAGGATCAGCACCTCGTAGCCCTTGGCGCGGAAAGCCTCCATGTGCGGCGAGTTCTCGATCATCGACCGGGACTCGCCGGTCATGTAGTAGATGTCGGACTGGCCGTCCTTCATCCGCTCCACGTAGTCGCGCAGGCCGGTCAGCTCGGCCGGGTCGTGGGTGGAGGCGACCGAGACGACGTCGAGGATCGCGTCGGTGTTGTCCGGGTCGTCGAGCAGGCCCTCCTTCAGCGCCGGGCCGAACTCCGACCAGAAGGTGCGGTACTTCTCGGCCTCGTTGGCCTTCAGCTCCTTGACGGTGGCGAGGATCTTCTTCACCAGCCGCCGGCGCACCGCCTGGATCTGGCGGTCCTGCTGGAGGATCTCCCGGGAGATGTTGAGCGACAGGTCGTGCGCGTCGACGACGCCCTTGACGAAGCGCAGGTAGTTGGGCATCAGCGCTTCGCAGTCGTCCATGATGAACACGCGCTTGACGTAGAGCTGCACGCCCCGGCGGGCCTGCGGGGCGAACAGGTCCACGGGCGCGTGCGACGGCAGGAACAGCAGCGCCTCGTACTCGAAGGTGCCCTCGCCCCGCATGTGGATGGTCTCCAGCGGGTCGGCCCAGTCGTGGCTGACGTGCTTGTAGAACTCCTTGTACTCGGCCTCGTCGACCTCGCTGCGCGGCCGGGCCCACAGCGCCTTCATCGAGTTGACGGTCTGCACCTCGCGGGTGGTCTCGTCGCCCTCGCCCTTGCGCTCGACCGTCATCCGGATCGGCCAGGCGATGAAGTCGGAGTATCGCTTGACGATCTCGCGGATCTTCCATTCGGCGGTGTAGTCGTAGAGGTGGTCGTCGCTGTCCTCGGGCTTGAGGTGCACGGTGACGGCGGTGCCCTGCGGCGCGTCGTCGACGGTCTCCACGCTGTAGGTGCCCTCGCCGGTCGACTCCCAGCGGGTGCCCTCGCTCTCCCCGGCGCGGCGGGTGAGCAGGGTGACCCGGTCGGCGACCATGAACGTGGCGTAGAACCCGACGCCGAACTGCCCGATCAGGTCCGCCGACGCCGCCGAGTCCTTCGACTCGCGCAGCTTCGCCAGCAGCTCGGCGGTGCCCGACTTGGCGATCGTGCCGATCAGGCGGACGACTTCCTCGCGGGACATGCCGATGCCGTTGTCCCGGACGGTGAGGGTGCGCGCGTCGCGGTCGACCTCGATCTCGATGTGCAGGTCGGAGACGTCGGCTGCGAGATCCTTGTCGACCAGGGACTCCAAGCGGAGCTTGTCCAACGCGTCGGAGGCGTTGGAGATCAACTCCCGCAGGAAGACGTCCTTGTTCGAGTAGATCGAATGGACCATCAGCTGGAGCAGTTGGCGCGCCTCCGCCTGGAACTCCAGCGTCTCGATCCGGTTGCTCACACCGACCCCCTTCAGTGACTTCAGATGCCTTCGTGGTGCCTTCGCGCACAGGATACGAGCCGTCGCTGCCCGTCGCGACACCCGCCCGCTCACGTGACCCCGAGGGCGAGCGCTAGCTGCACGATCGTGGCCGGGGCGTGCGGGTCGCGTACCACCTGGGCCAGCACCGACCGGGCGGCCGGGCGGTGGCGCACCTCGGCCGGCGCCGTGCGATCGGCGTCGACCAGGGTCCGGCCGGCACTGGCCGGGTCGTCGGCCTGAAGGTAGGCGCGGGCGGCGTCGAGCAGGTGCGCGGCCCGGTGCTCGGCGGGCAGCCACCGCCAGGCGTCCCGCCGGGTCGTCCGCTCGTGCCAGGTCACGGCCGCGCGGGCCGCGCCCAGCTCCACGGCCGCCGCGACCCGCGCCGAGCCGACCGTCGTCGGCCCGAACCCCGTCCGGTGGTGGTCGTGCCTCTCCCCCACCCGGTCCGCCATCGCGGCGGCCTCGCCGAGCAGTTCGGTGGCGGAAGCCTCGTCACCGTGGCGGGCGGCGGCCAGGGCCGCCTGGACCAGCAGCGCCCCGCACAGCGACAGTTCCTGCGGCGTACCGTCGTCGGGGTCGGCCGGGGCGATCCGGTACGCGGCGGCCAGCGCCGCCGACCTCGCCGCCCGCGCCCGGCCGGACGCGCGCAGCGCCTGGCCGAGTTGCACCACGGCGGCGGCCACCAGCGCCCGGTCGCCGGTCGCGGCGGACACCGCCCGATCGGCGGCCAGCCAGGCCAGGTCGGCCTCGCCGACCTTGACCAGCAGTGCGGCCGTGATCCGGTACGCCTCGACCAGCGGCCCGCGCCCCGCCGCGGGATCGCGGGCGTGGGTGCGCTGCGCGTCGGCCAGCAGCGGCGGGAGCAGGTCGACGAGCTGCGGGTACCGGGCATGCTGGTAGGTGATCCACCCGTGTCCGACCTGCCGCGCCAGCCGGTCGGCGGGCACGGCGGGCCGCTGGGTGGCGCGGCCGAGCGTGATCTCGTACGCCGACAGGGCCGCCCGGATCCGCTCGACGCCCTCGGCGCGTTCGGTCGCCTCGGCGGGCCGGGCGTCGCGGCCGAGCAGCACCGCCGCGTCGATGCGCAGCACGGCGGCGATATCGTGCAGGATGGAGACCCGGTCGAGGGCTCGGACGCCTCGCTCGACCTTGTCGACCCAACTCTTGGACTTGCCCAGCCGGTCGGCCAGCATCTGCTGCGACAGTCGCCGCCGTCCCCGCCAGTACGCGACCCGCCGGCCGACGGGCAGGAGGTCACCGCTGTCCACGCCGCCACCGCCGGTCCGGCACCGCCCGGGTCGTCTCCTCGGCCGGTATCCGCTCCGCCTCGGCCTGTGCGAGCAGCCGCTGCCGGGCTGCCTCCCGCTCCGCCTGTTGGATCTGCTCGCCCCGACCCTCGACCGGCCCGTCGTCGCTCATCGTCCCGCCTCCGTTGCCAGGGGCGCGGCGCAGCGGCCCAGGGAAGGACCGCCACCGCCACACCCGGTGGAAGGGACGCGACCGCCAGTGCCCGTGGGAGATCTTGGAAGGAAACGGCCCCTGGAGGGGCCACCATCTTCCAAGATCTCCATCGCGTCCCTGCCCTGACGCTAGAGCAGTCGGAGTGACGGAAAGATAACCGTGAGTTAGATTCCGTGTGGTTCCGGGTCCAGTGGGTCGACGCCGACCCGGGTCGCGAGATCCCGCAGCTCGGCGGTGCCCCGTCGGCGGGCGTCCCGGACCATCTGCCCGACGATCTCCCGCACGCTCGGCCGTGACCGCAACTCTGCGGGCGACGCGTTATCGGCCTCCAGGAACGCCAGGATCGCCCGGTCCTGGTCGCCAGCCGCATACCACCCGCGCCCCGCGTCCAGGTGCAGGCGGCATCGACGGTTCGCGCTGCGAATCTGGGACCGGTCGACGCGCCGGGCCCGCTCTGGCGCACGCTCAGGGGTGCCGTTCTCGACGGCCACGCCCACCCGCCAGATGCCGCAGTTCGCCGGCGTGAACTCCATCCGCCAGGGGTCGGACCCGGCCCGACGCGCGGCGCTCTCCGCCTCGGCCAGGTGCCCATCCGGGTCGCCGGTGCCCAACGATGCCGCCGACATCGCGGAGTGCAGGTGGAGCATCCCGTACCAGGTCAACGCCGCGTCGTCGCCCGTGTCGCCCAGTCGTTCCGCTGCGCGCGTCGCCACCACCAGCGACCGCCGCCGACCACCGTGCGTGCCCGACGACAGGGCACTCTGCGCGGCGGCGAACGCGGCGGCTGCGGCCTCCGCCGGCCCGGCCAGCGCGGCGACCTGCTCGGCGCGCTCGGCGTACCGCGCCGCCAGGTCGATGTAGCCGAACGGCTTGATGGCGAGCACAGTGGTCACCGCCGCCCGTACGAACAGTCGCGGTCCCTCCGGGTGCCCGGAGTCGGCGAGCTGTCGCGTGGCGGCAACCAGATCGGGCAGCAGTCGAGCCAATGCCTTGTAGTCGCAGGCCATCCGGGCCGCCATCGCCTGATCCACGGACGCCCGCAGCTCGGCTGGGTCCAGCAACCGTCCCGGCTCCTCGGGGTCGTCGTCGAGGGCACCGCGCAGCGCCGGAACGGTGGTGTAGATGGCGAGATCGTCCTCGCTGCGTGGCGCGTGCGGCTGCCCGGTGAGGTCGGTGACGCTGACGCCGAGAGCACTCGCCAGGGCGATGAGCCGCGACCGCTTCGTTACCGGCCGCCTACCCGACTCGATCATCGAGATGTAGGAGGCGGTCACACTGATCCGATCGGCCAGTTGCTGCTGCGTCATCCCGGCGACGTCCCGCCATCTGGCGACGCGCAGCCCGATGTAGTCGGCCATGACTCCTCCTGGACGAGATCGACGACGTTCGGCGTGGAGCCTGCACAACGGACGGTACGTGCAGTAACGCTTCGCGGCCAGTCCAACACAGGGAGCAGGCGAACGCGTCGGCGCAGGGCCAGACGTATGGTCAGCTTTCGAATGCCGCCAACAGCGAGCGGACGTCGCCGGCAGGCTGACTCCCCGGGGGTCGTTGGGGATTCGTCGGCATTCCCAGGGCCTCCAAGTTCGTGCGCGCGTCGCCCAGTTCGGGTGCGAGGGCGTGCAGCTCGACGACGAACTCGACCAGCCGACCCTGGTCATCGACGGTCGCGGTGAACGGGACCGCCCGGACCCTGTCGCCGAACTTCCGGCACAGTTCCTCGTTCGCATACCAGGTGGCCGTCAGGTCGACGGCACCGGCGAGCCGCCGCTTGCCCGTGGCCGCCTGCTCGCCGCCGCTCTGCACGCTCACCACCGCGTCGACCAACCGGCGCGCGCCGCCCAGGTCGGTGGGGTCGACGTCCAGGTAGCTGCCTGCGGGCACCTCGGCCCTGGACAGCGAGTACATCGTCCCGAAGCTGATCCCCGGCACGTTGAGCATGGCGAAGTACACGTCGTCCTCTTCTAACGTCACGAGGATCATCCGGTCGTTCCTCTTCAGGGTGTAGGACATCGTTGCGGTGCGTCTCCGCGCGTCCATCACCCCCTGACCGGTGGCCGCCGCCGAGTCGGTGGTGACCCGGACCGGCTCCCGCGAGATCCAACCGACGGCGGCAGCCAGCTCCTCGCTCCCGCCCTGCCGCCCGACCGGGGAGGCGTCGGAGCGGCGGCACGACGCCTCCGTCGTCGAGACGGAAGCCTGCTGCCCGGAGTCGTCCGGACCACAACCGGTGGCGGCGAGAACGGCGGTCAGGGCCGTCACGATGGCGACCAGACGTCGAGCCTGCATGTAGGGGGTCACCTCACGATGGAAGGACGAAGCCGCCACCACGGGTCACGGCACTGTGGATCATAGGCGGTGGCTGACGCCGCTCAGCCGGCCGGTGACACCGGGGCGAACCGGTCGAGCGCGGCGCGCAGGTGCCCACGCAGGGCGTCGCTGCCGGTGTGCCCGGAGTCGTCGACCACGATCAGCTCCGCGTCGGGCCAGGCGCGGGCCAGCGACCACGGCGTCTCCAGCGGCGCGCCGAGGTCGAAACGCCCGTGCACGAGCACGCCGGGGATGCCGGCGAGCCGGTGGGCGTCGCGCAGCAGCGCGTCGTCGGCGAGCCACATGCCGTGGGAGAAGTAGTGCGCGCAGAGCCGGGCGAACGCGACCTGGTCGTCCGGCGGCTGGTCGCGGTAGACGTCGGGCGTGCCGTTCGGTTCGAGGGAGACGACGGCGTCCTCCCAGGTGAGCCAGGCGATCGCGGCCCGCTGGCGGACCTGGGCGTCCGGGTGCTCCAGCAGCCGGGCGTACGCGGCGAGCAGCTCGGCGGCCGAGCCCCGGCCCGGTGCGATCGCCGGGCGGTCGGCGGCCGGCACGGCGTCGACGAACCGCCGCCACTGCTCGGGGAAGAACCGGCCGACACCCCGGTACAGCCAGTCGATCTCCGACCGGCGGCTCATCGTGACCCCGACGAGGACGATCGCGCTGACCCGCTGCGGGTGGCGCTGGGCGTACGCGAGGCCGAGGGTGGAGCCCCACGAGTTGCCGAACAGCAGCCACCGGTCGACGCCGAGGTGCTCGCGCAGCCGCTCCATGTCGGCCAGCAGGTGGTCGGTGGTGTTGTGCCGCAGGTCGGCGGCCGGGTCGCTGGCGTGCGGGGTGCTGCGCCCGCAGCCGCGCTGGTCGAACTGGACGAGCCGGTAGCGGGCCGGGTCGAACAGGCGGCGCGTGCCGGGCGACGAGCTGCCGCCGGGGCCGCCGTGCACGGCCACGGCCGGCCTGCCGTCCGGGTTGCCGGACACCTCCCAGTAGACGAGGTGCCCGTCGCCCACGTCGAGCATTCCCTGGTCGTACGGCTCCACCACGGGATGCCCCATCAGGCCGCCCGTCCGGTCACGGCGTCGAGGGCGCGGGTGAAGTCGGCGAGCAGGTCGGCGGTGTCCTCGATGCCGGTGGAGACCCGCACGAGGCCCTCCCCGATGCCGGTGGCGGCGAGCTGCGCGGTGTCGACGATCCCCGCCCACATGGAACGCGGGTGCACCACGAGGGTGCTGACGCTGCCGAGGCTGGCGGCCCGCTTGGCCAGCCGCAGCTCGGCGAGGAGGGTGGCCGCCGCCGGCTGGCCGCCGGCCAGGTCGAGGCTGAACACGCCGCCGTACCCGCTCATCTGCCTGGTGGCCAGGTCGTGCTGGGGGTGGCTGGGCAGCCCCGGGTAGCGGACCCGGGCGACCGCCGGGTGCGCCTCCAGCTCCCGGGCCAGGGCGAGGGCGTTGTCGTTGTGCCGGGCCATCCGCAGCGGCAGCGTGCGGATGCCGCGCAGCAGCAGCCAGGAGTCGATCGGGCCCAGCGTCGCGCCGGTGACGATGGCGGTCTGCCAGACCCGGTCGACCAGCTCGGCGGAGCCGACGACCACCCCGGCGGTGACGTCGGAGTGGCCGCCGAGGAACTTCGTGGCGCTGTGCCAGACCAGGTCCGCGCCGAGGGCCGCCGGCCGCTGGTTGACCGGGGTGGCGAACGTGTTGTCCACGACGGCGTACGCGCCGTGGGCGTGGGCCAGCTCGATCACGGCGGTCAGGTCGGTCAGCTCCAGCAGCGGGTTGCTGGGGGTCTCCACGAGCAGCAGCCGGGTGCGCGGGGTCAGGGCGCGGGCGAACGCGTCGACGTCGGTCTGGTCGACCTGGGTGCAGGTCACCCCGAACCGGGTGAGCAGGCCGGTGGCCAGCGAGGTGGTGCCGCCGTACGTGCTGCGCTGCACGATCACGTGGTCCCCGGCGCTGAGCAGGGCCAGCGCGATGGTGGTGACCGCGCCCATGCCGGAGGCGGTGACCAGGCCCGTCTCGACGCCCTCCAGCTCGGCGACCACGGCGGCCACCTGGGCGTGGTTGGGGTTGCCGTAGCGGGTGTAGAAGGCGTCGGGGCGCACCTGCGTGGCGACCTCGGTGAACCGCTCGTCGCTCTCGGCGCCGAACGTGGCGCTCTGCACGATCGGGGGCGACACCGCGCCCGTGGGGTACAGGCCGTCGTCGCCGTGGATCGCGGTCGTGCCGATGCCGGTCACCGGTGCTCCTCATGCTGGTCGGATCGTTGCCCGGGGTCGGGCGGGGGGATGACGACGGGGCTTGGCGCGGGCGCGGGGGCGGCCCGGTCGCGCAGCATCCGCTGGCTGTCGCGCTGGCGGCGCAGCACCGCGTCGTCGAGGTCGGCGACGGCGAGCCCGGCGGCGGTGCCGGCGGCGGCCAGGGCCCGGCCGTCGGGGCCGTACACGGCGCTGTGGCCGGCGAAGCGCCAGCCGCCGTGCGCGCCCGCGTAGTTGGCGAACAGCACGTAGCTGGTGTTCTCCAGGGCGCGGGCCGGGAAGTAGACGCCGCGCCGGTGGTCGGAGTCGCCGACGGTGAACGCGCCGGGCACCAGGTAGGCGTCCGCGCCGGCCAGGGCCAGGCCCCGGGCGTGCTCGGGAAAGCTCGCGTCGTAGCAGACGCCGAGACCGAGCCGCCAGCCGCCGACCTGCACCATCGTGTCGGTGTGGCCGGCGACGAACACCGCGCGCTCGTCGGCGTCGAGGTGCCGCTTGTGGTAGGTGGCGGACACCGCGCCGTCGGGGCCGACGACGAACGCGGCGATGGCCCAGCCGTCGGCGCGTCGGGCGCAGCCGCCGACCACGGCGGTCACCCGGTGCGCCCGGCAGGCCCCGCCCACCGTCCGCAGGACCGCGTCGCCCACCTCGACCTCGCAGCGGGCGACGTCGGCGGCGAGCAGCGGGTAGTCGTACCCGCACAGCGACAGCTCGGGAAAGACGACCACGCGGGCGCCGAGGGCGGCGGCCTCGGCGACGGCCGCGACGTGGGCCGCCGCGTTGCCGGCCAGGTCGCCGCCGACCGCCTCGATCTGCGCGGCGGCGACCCGCAGCGGCTCCCGCACCGGGTCGTCGTCGCCCGTCACATCGCCCCCAACCACCAGCGCAGCCCGAAGAAGACCGCCAGCCCGACCGTCCACACGATCATGAACCGTTCGACGAACAGACCGGTCACCAGGGTGACCAACCCGGCCACCAGGTAGGGGATCGTGACCACGGTGATCTCGACCCGGTTGTCGACCGGGGCGAGCACGGACGGCACGGCGATGGCGGCGAGCAGGGCCGCCGGCAGGTAGCCGAGGAACGTCTTGACGTCGGCGGGCAGCTCCCGGTCGCGGAAGACCAGCAGCGGGACGTACCGGGGGGCGAAGGTCGCCAGCCCCATGCCGAGGATGAGCAGCAGCATGGACATCGTGGTCACCTTCCGTCGCCGTCGACGGCGGGCGCGACCGCCGGGTCGTCGTCGCGCGCCGGCTCCTCGGCGGGCGGCGGTTCCTGCGGCTTCGGCGGGAACCAGCGGCGTTCGATCCGCTCGCAGGCCATCCCCACGCACGCGCCGCCGAGGGCGGCCACGATCAACCCCAGGTTGTACGGCAGCCCGAGGAACAGCATCGCCAGCGCGCCGGCCGACACGGCGGCGCTCCAGATCTTCCAGCCGGCCAGCGCCCCGGCGAGCACGACGAGGAAGACGGCGGTCATCGGGAAGTCGAGGCCGGCGCGCCACCGCTCGGGCAGCAGGTGCCCGGCGACCATGCCGACGACGGTGGCGACGGCCCAGTTGACGTACATGACGGCGGACGCGCCGAAGTAGAACATGCTCTTGCGGCGGGCCGGCTCGCCGCCCTTCATCCGGTCGAACGCGACGAAGAAGACCGCGTCGATCAGCCCGAAGCCGAGCAGCAGCCGCCACCGTTGCGGCAGCTCCCGCACGTGCGGGGCGAGCAGCGTCGAATAGATCAGCATGCGCAGGCTGAGGATGAGGGTGGTCAGGACGATCACCGGCCACGCCGCGCCCTCGGCGATCAGCTTGAAGCCGATGAACTGGGCGGTGCCGGAGTTGACCACCATGGCCAGCCCGAACGTCTCCAGGTAGGACAGCCCGCTGGCCAGGCCGAGTGTCCCGCCGATCACGCCGAGGGGGAACGCGGACAGCAGGAACGGCACCATCGAGCGGGCCCCGGCGACGAACTCGCCGCGCGGCGTGGCGGGGCGCTCGGGGGCGCTGGTGGGCGTGCGGTCAGACATGGTCCTCCCCGGGGCGGCTGTCGCGCGGCATGGCCGGGCCGGCGCCGGCGACGAGGTCGGCCACCTCCCCGGCGCGGGTACGGCAGAAGTAGTGTCCCCCACCATCGATCTCCGCGAGGGTCACGTCGGCGGCGATGCGTCGCCACGCAGCGGGCGCGTCGCCCGGCGCGGCGGTGAGCGGGTCGTCGGCGGCGAGCACCACCGTCACCGGCACGGTCAACGGGCGGTCGGCCAGGGGGTCGAGCCGGTCCCGCAGGTAGGTGTGCGAGCCGAGGGCGTCGTGCCGGAACGCGGCGACCAGCGCCGAGGTGTGCCCGGCGTCGAGGCCGTCGAGGTCGGTGAAGCCGGTCTGCCCGACCAACCAGTCCACGACCCCGGCCTCGTCGAGGGCGCGTACCTCGGCGATGCTGGCGTCGATGTCGGCGGCGTCGCGCAGCAGCTTGCCGCCGAGGAACAGCCGCGCGGGCGGGGACCCGGCGGCGGCGAGCAGCCGGGTGACCTCCACGGCGAGGGCCGCGCCGACGCAGTGCCCCCACAGCAGCACCTCGCCCCCGGCGGCGGCGCGCAGCTCGGCGACGACCCGGCCGGCCACCTCGTCGAGGTCGGCCAGGGGCTCGGGGCGACCGGGGTCGTGCCCCGGCAGGGCGACCGCGAGCACGGCCACGCCGCGTGCGGCGAGCGCCTCGGCCAGGGGCCGGAAGGCGAGCGGGTTGCCGGCGGCGTACGGGAAGCAGACCAGGACCCGGTCGGCGGCGACGCCGGGCGGCGACAGCGGCTGCAACAGCGGCGCGGCGATGCCGGTGCCGGCGGCGGCCGGGGTGGCGGCGGCATCGACGGCGCGGGCCAGCGGGCCCAGGTCGGAGTGGGTCATGAGCTGCCGGAGGGTGACCAGCGGGCGCAGCGCGGCGACGACCCGCATCGCGGCCAGGGAGTTCCCGCCGAGGTCGAAGAAGTTGTCCTCCTCGGCGATGTCGGCCACCGGCACGTCGAGGGTGTCGGCCCACGCGCGGGCGATGCGGCGGGCCGTGTCGGTGCCGGGCGGGGTGCGCCCGGCCGGGGCGGCGGGCGCGGCCGGCGCGGGGCGGGCGAACGCCCGGCGGGCGGGGACGAGGCGGGCCGGCGGCAGGCCCGGGTCGTAGCCGCCGTGCGGGGCGTCCGGGTCGTCGGCCAGGGCCACCAGGGCCCGCCGGTACGCCGCGCCGAGGCCGGCGGCCTGCTCGGCGGTGAACTCGGCACTGTGGTAGTGCAGGCTGAGCCGGACCTGGTCGGTGAGGAAGTCCCGCATGAACTCGGCGCGCAGCGCGAACTCGGTCTCCGTGCTGACCCGCACGTCGAGCAGGTCGAAGCCGGGCAGCTCACGCAGCTGCTTGAGCAGGTAGAAGTGGGTGTAGTTGAAGACCGTCTCGAACAGCGTGTCGGTGGTGGCGGCGTCGGCCTTCATCTGCGCCATCGGGTAGCGGCGGTGCGGCAGCAGGTCCGCCTCGGCCCGGTAGACCCGGCCCACCAGGTCGGCCCAGCTCCCGTCGCCGATGTCGACGCGCACCGGCACGGTGTTGAGGAACAGGCCCAGCGCGGCGGTGGCGCCCTCGGCCTCGGGCCGGCCGCTCTGCTCGTACCCGGTGATCACGGCCGGGTCGGCGGCCAGCGCGCCGACCACCTTGACGTGCGCGGCCAGCAGCAGGGTCTTCAGCGGCACGGCCAGCCGGTCGGCCAGCCGCAGCAGCCGCTCGGACAGCGCGGCGGGGATGTCCACCTCGTGGAACACCACGGGGTGCGCGGCGGGCTCGGCGGGCGGCTCCCAGCGGGGCAGCTCGGTGACCCCGCCGGCGGCCAGGACGTCGCGCCAGAACTCCCGGTCCCCGGCCGAGGCGACGGCCCGCCGTTCCAGGCCGATGTAGTCGCGGAAGTGGTTGCCGGCCGGCGGCTCGGGCAGCGGGCGGCCGGCGCGCAGCCGGTGGTACGTGTCGAACAGCCGGGTGTGCAGCAGGGTGATGCTCCACCCGTCGAGGGCGGAGTTGTGCTGGCTGAGGCTGTAGCGGTAGAGGTCGTCGGCGAGCACGTGCACGTGGATGCGGACCAGCCCCGGCTCCTGCCAGACGAACCGGTACGACTGCTCCCGGTCGTGCCAGTCGGCGTACCGGCGCTCCTGCTCGGCGGGGGTGAGCCCGCGCAGGTCGGTCACCCACAGCGGGGTGGGCGCGTCGGCGTGCACGAGCTGGAGCTGCTCCGAGTAGCCGGTGAGGTGGTAGCTGGTGCGGAAGATCGGGTGGTCGGCGACCAGCCAGCGCACGGCCGCCGCGAACGCGGCCTCGTCGAACGGGGCGCTGATCAGGAAGCTGATGATGTCGTGGTACTGGGCCGCGCCCCGGGCCAGCTCGTTCTGGAAGATCAGCCCGGCCTGGAGCTGGCCCAGCGGGTACGCGTCGACCACCGTGTCGGGCAGCAGCGCCCGGTCGGCCGGCGACACCAGGTCGAACGGCGCGTACGCCGGGGGTCGCTGGCCGTCGGCGGGGGCCGCGGCGAGCGCGGCGATCGTGGGGTGCCGGAACATCTGCTGGAAGCTGAGGTCCAGGCCGGCGGCGTGCGCCCGGGCCAGGACGGTGACGAAGTGGATGGAGTTGCCGCCGAGGGCGAACAGGTTGTCCTCCACCCCCACCCGGTCGACCCCAAGCACGTCGGCCCACGCCTGGGCGAGGATCCGCTCGGCGTCGGTGCGCGGTGGCACGTACGGCCGGTCGTCGGCGGGCGGGTCGGGCAGCGCCCGCCGGTCCAGCTTGCCGTTGGCCGACAGCGGGAACTCGGCCAGCTCCACCACCCGGGCGGGCACCAGGTAGGCGGGCAGCACCCCGGCCAGGTGGTCGGTGAGCGCCCGTTCGGCCACCGGGGAGGCGGTGCGCACGTAGCCGAGCAGGTTGCCGTCGCGGGCGACGACCACGGCGTCCTTGACGGCCGGGTGGCCGCGCAGCGCCTCCTCCACCTCGCCCAGCTCGACCCGGTAGCCGCGCACCTTCACCTGGTGGTCGAGGCGGCCCAGGTAGTCGATGGTGCCGTCGGGCAGCACCCGGGCGAGGTCGCCGGTGCGGTAGACCCGGTCCTCCCCGACGGCGGGGGCGGCGACGAACCGGTCCCGGGTCAGCTCGGGCCGGTTGAGGTAGCCCCGGGCCAGCTGCACCCCGGCGATGCACAGCTCGCCGGGCACGCCGACGGGCTGCGCCCGCAGCCGCCCGTCGAGCACGTGCAGCCGGGTGTTGTCCACCGGGCGGCCGATCGGCACCCGCGCCGCGCCGGGGACGCACGGGTGGTGGGTGACGTCGACGGTGGCCTCGGTCGGCCCGTACAGGTTGACCAGTTCGACGTGGGGCAGCAGCGCGGCGAGCCGGTCGACGTGGTGGGTGCCGAGGGCCTCGCCGCTGGCGAAGATCCGCCGCAGCCCGGCCAGGCCGGCGGTGTCGGCGGTGGCCAGCCAGTCGAGGAACGCGCCCAGCATCGACGGCACGAAGTGCAGGACGGTCACGCGGTGGGCGGCGACGGCGGCGACGATGGCGCGCGGGTCGCGTTCCGCGCCCGGCGGCAGCAGGCACACCGACGCGCCCTCGCGGGCCCACCAGAACAGCTCCCACACCGACACGTCGAACGTGGTGGGGGTCTTGTGCAGCACGACGTCGTCCGGGCCGATCGGGTAGTGCCGCTGCATCCAGGCGAGCCGGTTGGCCAGGGCCCGGTGCGCGATCATCGCCCCCTTCGGCTCGCCGGTGGAGCCGGAGGTGTAGATGACGTAGGCGAGGTCGTCGCCGTCGCCGGGCGGGGCGGGTTCGCCGGCCGGGGTCGCCGCCGGCCCGCCGGTCGGCGCGAGGTCGGCGGTCGGCGCGGGGTCGGCGGTCGGCGCGAGGTCGGCGGTCGGCGCGAGGTCGGCGTCGGCCGGGGGCAGCGCGACCACCGGCACGCCGTCGGGCACCGCCGTGGCGTCGGCGGCCACCACCAGGGCCGCGCCGCTGTCGCGCAGCAGGTAGCCGACGCGGGCCGGCGGGTAGCCGGGGTCCACCGGCAGGTAGGCCGCGCCGGCCCGGTGCACGGCCAGGATCGCCGCGAGCTGCGCGGGCGACCGCGCGGCCAGGACCGCGACGACCGTCTCCGGGCCCGCGCCGGCCGCGCGCAGGTCCGCCGCCAGCGCCGCGACCCGCCGCTCCAGCTCCGCCCAGGTCCAGGCGCCCTCGTCGGTACGCACGGCGACGCCCTCGGGCGTGTCGGCGGCCCGCCGGGCCACCCACGCGTCGGGGCGCGGGCCGGCGGCGACGTCCACGGTCGTGTCGTTCATGGCGGCGAGCACCGCCCGGTCGGCCGGGGTCACCAGATCGACGTCGTCGACGGGGCCGTCCGGGGCGGCGAGCGCGGCGGCGAGCAGGAGCAGCAGGTGGGCGGCGATCCGCTCGGCGGTGCCCCGGTCGTGGCGGGCGGCGTCGTGGTGGACGGTCAGGTCGGCGTCGACGACGGCCACGGTGATCCCGACGCGGGGGTCGACGGCCGCGTCGGCGGTGTGCACGGCGACGTCGAGGAACGGGTGGCGGCCCTGTTCGGCGTGCGGGGCGAGGTCCTCGGCGAGCAGCTCGACGGGGTAGTCGGCGTACCGTTCGGCCTCGGGCAGCGCGGCGCGCACCTGCCCGACGAGGTCCCGGTAGCTGCGGTCCGGGCCGGCGGCCACCCGCAGCGGCAGCAGCCCGGCCAGCGCGTCGCCGTCGGCGGGGCGGCCGACCAGCACCTCGGTCGCGCCGGTCCAGCGGCGCAGCAGGGCCGCCACGGCGGCGGCGACCAGCACGAACCGGGCCGCCTCGGCGCCCCGGCTGGCGGCGGCGAGCCGGTCGGCCAGCGCGGCGCCCAGCGGCACGGTGACCGCCTCCGGGCGCGGCGGGGTGCCCGGTGCGGCGGCGTGGTCTTCGGGGAAGCCCACCCGCTCCGCCCCGGCGGCGAGCACGCCGTGCCAGTGCCGGGCGTGGTCGGGCCGCCGCGCGGCGGCGATCCTGAGCTGGCCCCGGGTCATCAGCGACTGCATGAGCTCTCCCGGCTACAGGTCGATGTCGATGGTGGTCGGGGCGGCGGCCACGGGGGCCGCCGCGCCGGTCAGCTCGCCGACCGGGCGGCCCGGGTCGGCCAGCACGGCGTCGAGCAGGTCGAGGTACAGGTCGGCGAACGCGCGCACGGTCTGCGGCAGGAACAGCCCGGCGTGGTACGCCCAGTGCACGGTGAGCCCGTCGGGCCGCTCGTAGACCTGCATGTCCAGGTCGAACATGGCCTGCCCGGTCGGGGCGACGGCCAGCTCCACCGGCCGGCCGAGGAACTCGACCCGGGCCACCTCGGCGTGCTGCATCGCGAACAGGGTGTCGAACAGCGGGTGCCGGTGCGGGTCGCGCACCGGCAGCACCGCCTCGACCAGGCTGTCGAACGGGAAGTCCTGGTGGGCGAAGGCGTCCACCGCGTCCCGGGCCACCTCGGCCAGCAGCGCCCGGAACGGCACGTCGGGGCGGACCCGGTGGCGCAGGCAGACGGTGTTGACGAACATGCCCATGGTGGCGTCCAGCCCGGGTGCGCCCCGGCCGGCCACCGGCGTGCCGACGGTCACGTCGACGCCGTCGGCCCCGCCAGGGCCGCCCGTGGCGGCGGCAAGGAACGTCGCGTAGCCGGCGAGCAGCAGGTGGAACAGGGTGACGCCCTCGCGGCGGGCCAGCGCGCGCAGCGCGGCGGTGCGGGCGGCGTCCACGGCGAACTCCACGACACCGGCGGCGGCGGTCGACGGGTCGCCCGCGTCGGGCCCCGTGCCGCGGTCGGCGTCGGTGGGCAGGCGCGGCGGCGCGGGCGGGTCGGCGAACCGGGCCAGCCACCAGTCGCGCCCCGGCGGCTCCTGCGCGTGCGTCCACACCGCGTAGTCGGCGTACTGGGCGGGCACGGGCGGCAGGTCGCGGCCGGCGTAGCGGGCGTCGACCTCGCGCAGCAGCAGGGCCAGGGAGAGCCCGTCGGTGACGATGTGGTGCAGCTCCAGGGCCAGCGCCGCCCCGGTCGGGGTGCGCCGCAGCTCGGCGCGCAGCAGCGGCGGGGCGGCCAGGTCGAACGGGGTCACCGCGACCGGCTCGTCGGCGGCGCGGGCCACCTCGGGCAGCTCACACACCACGCCGGGCAGCACCCGCTGCACCGGCCGGCCCGCCTCGGTGCCGAACGCGGTGCGCAGGATGTCGTGCCGGGCCACCACGTGCCGCAGCGCCTGGCCCAGCCGGGCGGCGTCGGTGTCGGCGGGCACCGGCAGCAGCAGCGGCAGGTGGTAGGCCACCGAGGCCGGGTCGCGGGACTGGGCCAGGAACACCCGCCGCTGCTGCGGCGACAGCGGGTACGCCCGCGCGGCGGCGGCCCGGGGCAGCGGCGTGGCGGCGCGGGCCTGGCGTACCTCGGCGGCGAGGGCGGCCACGGTCGGGTGGCGCAGCACGGCGGCCGGCGACAGGGCCGTGCCGAAGACCCGCTGGGCCTCCACGGCCAGCGCGACAGCGGCCAGGGAGTCCCCGCCGGCGGCGTAGAAGTCGTCGAGCACGCCGAGCTTGGGCAGCCCCAGCACCCCCTCCCACACCCGCACGAGCTGCCGTTCGGTGTCGTCGCGCGGCGGCTGGTACGCCCCGTACCGGTCGTCGGGGGCGACCAGGTCGGCCGGGTCGAGCGAGTCGACCTGGACGATGTGCCGGGGCAGCTCCCCGTCGGGCAGTTCCCGCGCGAGCTGCCCGCGCAGCGCCAGCGGGTCGAGGTGGTCGTCGGCGACGACGTACACGCAGCCGTCCTTGACGGCGACCCGGTCGACCTGCGGCCAGAGCCGGGCGAGGGTGTCCACGTCGGGGGTCATCGGGCGGCTCCGATCGCCTCGGCCAGCCCGCGCACGGTCTGGTGCACGTACAGGTGGCGGGGGGTGAGATCGGCGAGGCCCTGGTCGCGCAGCTCGTTGAGCAGCCGCAGGGCCAGCAGCGAGTTGCCGCCCAGGTCGAAGAAGTTGTCCTCCGGCCCGACCTCGGCGCCGAGGACCCGCTGCCACACCGCCCGGATCCGCTCGTCCAACGCCGCGTCGGCGGCGGGCGCGGGGGCCGACGCGGGCAGCTCGGCCGGGGCGGGCAGCCGGGCGGTGTCGAGCTTGCCGTTGCCGGTCAGCGGCAGGGCGGGCAGCGCGGTGACCGTCGCCGGGACCATGTAGTCGGGCAGCATCCGGGCCGCGCGGCGGCGCACCTCGGCGAGCACGCCGGTGGCGGCACGGGCCCCGACGGCGGCCCCGGCGGCGGGGTCGGCGGCGGTCCCGGCGGCGGCGGGGTCGGCGAGCACGACGTAGGCGTGCAGCCGGGTGTCGGCGGACTCCGCGCCGGTCTGCACCACCACGGCCACGGCCAGCACCCCCGGGTCGTCCAACAGCACCTGGCGGATCTCGTCCAGCTCGATGCGGTAGCCGCGCACCTTCACCTGGTCGTCGAGGCGGCCCAGGTGCTCCAGCCGCCCGTCGGGCAGCAGCCGGCCCCGGTCGCCGCTGCGGTACATCCGTCCGCCCGCCCACGGGTCGGGCCGGAACCGCTGCGCGGTCAGCTCGGGGCGGTGCAGGTAGCCGTCGGCCACCCCCGCGCCGCCCACGTGGATCTCCCCCGCCGCGCCGGGCGGCAGCAGCCGGCCGTCCGGGTCGAGCACGTACACCCGCCAGCCGGGCAGGGCACGCCCCACCGACCGGCTGCCGGCCAGCGCCAGCCCCCGGTCGAGGGTCTGCGCGGTGACGTGCACCGTGGTCTCGGTGATGCCGAACATGTTCACCACCCGGCACTCCCGCTCCGGGTGCCGGTCGAACCAGCCGGTGAGCATCCGGGCGTCCAGCGGCTCGCCGCCGAAGACGACCAGCCGCACGGCGAGCCGGTCGGCGGCGCGCCGGTCGACGTCGAGGAGCTGCGCGAACGCCGACGGGGTCTGGTTGAGCACGGTCACCCGCTCGGCGGCCAGCAGGGCGTGGAACTCCTGCGGGGACCGGGTGACCAGGTGCGGGACGACCACCAGGTGCCCGCCGGTGAGCAGGCAGCCCCAGATCTCCCACACCGAGAAGTCGAAGGCGCTGGAGTGGAACATCGTCCACACGTCGGCCGGGCCGAGCCCGAAGTCCCCGGCGGTGGCGTCCACGAGGGCGAGGACGTTGCGGTGCGGGACGCACACCCCCTTGGGCCGGCCCGTGGAGCCGGAGGTGTAGATGACGTACGCGGTGTCGTCGGGCCCGCCCGCCGCCGGCTCCTTCCCCGCCGCGTCGTCCGGCCCGGCGGTCAGCCCGGCCGGGTCGATCCCACCACCGCCGACGAGCAGGGCGACGCCGGAGTCCTCGACGGTGTAGCGGATCCGCTCGGCCGGGTACGCCGGGTCGACCGGCACGTACGCGGCCCCCGCCCGCAGCACGCCGAGCAGCACCGCGATCAGGTCGACCGACCGGTCCAGGCAGACGCCCACCCGGTCGCCGGGGGCCACCCCGTGCGCGGCGAGGGCGCGGGCCACCCGGGTGGCGGCGGCGTCCAGTTGCGCGTACGTCAGCCGTTGGCCGGCGCAGGACACGGCCGGCGCGTCGGGTCGCCGCCTGGCGTGCCGGGCGACGCGGCCGGCGATGGTGTCGACCGCCGGGGGCGGCCCGCCGGGGCCCCGGCCGAGGGCGACGATCGCGGCCCGCTCGGCGTCGTCGAACAGGTCGTGACCGGCCAGCGGTCGGTCCGGGTCGGCGAGGACCTGCCCGAGCACCCGGACGACCTGGCGGGCGAACGCCGCAACCAGGTCGCCGGACCACCCGGCGGTGCGGTGGTGGCAGGTCAGCGTGGTGCCGGCCAGCGCCAGGGTCAGCGGCCACAGCGGGGCCAGGCAGGGCCGGTACGCGTCGGCGGGGCTGGCCGCGTCGAGCACGCCGACCTCGACGTCGAGGAACCCGGCGGGCGGCGCGCCGCCGGCGACCGGCCAGGGCGACCCGGTCGCGGCGGCGGTGGCGAGCAGGTCACGGGCGCCGCCGTCGACCGGCACCCCGACGACGGCCAGCCGCTCGTCGACGACCGCGCCGACTAGGGCCCGGCGCACGCCCCGGTACCGGGCCAGCACCGCGCCGACCGCCGCGACGAGGGCGGCCAGGTCGGTCCCGGCCGGCACGGCGACGATGTGCGCGGCGGGGCGGTCCGGCCCGGGGTCGCCGCGCAGCCAACCGGTGTCCCCGGCGTCGGGGTCGGAGGCGGAGGCGTCGGCAACATCGGCGGAGGCGGAGGCGGGGGCGTCGGCGTCCGACCCGCTGCTCCCCGGGGCGGCCGGGTCGGTCAGCTCGGCCAGCAGGGTGCCGAGGCGGTGCCGGCCCACGGCGTGCCGGCGGGCGACCAGCACCAGGTCGGCCCCGTCGTCGTGGCGCAGCAGCACCGCCCGCAGGTCCGGGCCGCCGACCGGCAGCGGCCGGGCCAGTTCGGCGTCGCGGCGGCGCACGGCCAGCCCGGCCGGCACCCGCTCCACCCACAGCCGCCCGCCGGCCAGGCCGTGCCGCCGGGTGAGCACGGCGTACGCCTCGGCGAGGCCGTCGGCGTCGGCGTCGGGGGCGACCCGGGCGCTCGCGGCGTGACAGAACCGGGCCGCCTCGGTCGGGTGGGGGGTGTGCGGGGCGCTCATCGGGTGGTGAACCCTCCGTCGACGGTGATGACCGAGCCGGTGACCTGCGCGGACTCGTCCGAGGCGAGCCAGAGCGCCGCCTGGGCCACCGCGCCGGGCTCGATCAGCGCGTTCATCGGCTGGGCCTGCACGAACGTCTCCTCGTGCTCGGCGACCGGCACCTCCAGCGACCGGGCGATCTCGGCGAGCATCCGGCCCTCGACGTGCGGGTCGTCGCGCACCGAGCCGGGGCACAGCGCGTTGACCCGCACCCGCAGCGGGGCGTAGTCGAGCGCGGCGGCCCGGGTCAGCCCGACCAGGCCGTGCTTGGCCGCCACGTAGCCGGCGAAGTGCCGGTAGCCGACCAGCCCGGCGGTGGACGCGACGTTGACGATGCTGCCGGCGCGCTGGCGGCACATCACCTCGCCGACCGCGCTGATCATCCGCCACGGCCCGGACAGGTCGACGTCCAGCATGAGCTGCCACTCGGCCTCGGTGATCTCGTGCGTCGGCTTGCCCGACGGCGCGGCGATGCCGGCGTTGTTGACCAGCACGTCGACCCGGCCGAAGCGCGCCACCGCCAGCGCGACGGCGGCCCGGACGGCGGCCAGGTCCCGCACGTCGGCCTCGACCGGGTACGCGGCCACCCCGTACCCGGCGCACAGGTCGGCGGTGTGCGCGAGCTGGCTCGCCGAGCCCAGCGGGTACGGCACGCCGGGCAGGTCCCCGGCCAGGTCGACGAGGACCACGTCGGCCCCCTGGGCGGCGAACGTCACCGCGCAGGACCGGCCCAGCCCCCGGGCGGCACCGGTGACGATGGCGGTCTTGCCGGCCAGCCGGTCGCCGGTGACCACCGGTGCGGGGCGGGTCGGCGCGTCGGTCATCGCGTCAGCTCCGCGCCGACCAGGTCGAGCACGGCCGCCGGGGAGTCGGTCAGGTACATGTGGCCGCCGGGCAGCCGCCGCACGGCGAAGGTGGCCGAGGTGACCCGCCCCCAGCCGGCGAGCGCCTCGTCGGCGACGAGCGTGTCGTCCGCGCCGCGCAGGGCGGTGACCGGCACGTCGACGCGCTTCTCCCCCGCCGGCCGGTACGCCTCGTGCAGCTCCACGTCGGCGCGCAGCACCGGCAGCAGCAGCTCCCGCATGTCGGGGTCGGCCAGCGCCGGGTGGGTGTACCCGGCGAACTCCTCCACCCGGGCGACGAACTCGTCGTCGGGCAGCCCGGCGGCGGTGCGCTCGCGCCCGGACCACGGGTCCGGGGAGCCGCTGACGAACAGGTGGGACACGGCCACCCCGGCGGCCCCGGTGAGCCGGCGGGTCATCTCGTAGGCGAGCACCGCGCCCATGCTGTGCCCGAACAGGGCCACCCGGTCGCGGCCGGCGACCAGTTCGAGGACCTCGTCGAGCAGCCCGTCGACCGCCTGCTCCAGGCGGCGGTACGGCTCCTCGACGAACCGCTTCTCCCGCCCCGGCAGCGACACCGGGACGACGTCCAGCTCGGGCGGGGCGACGCGCCGCCACGATTGGTACACCGACGGGCCCGCGCCGGCGTACGGGAAGCAGAGCAGTGTCGTGCGGGTCAAGACGGCTCCTTGCCGGTCAGGGCGGTCCGGACGGCGCGCAGCAGCCCGGCGTCGGCCCGGGCGAGCAGGTCGTGCCCGCCGGGAACGGTCAACGTGGTGCAGCCGGCGGTGGTCAGGTCGGCCCAGGCCGCCGCGTCCACCGCCGACACGTGCGGGTCGGCGTCGCCGACGACGACGGTGACCGGGGTGGCCACCGGGTCGGCGTCGCGCAGCCGGTAGCTGCGGCCCAGCTCGAAGTCGGCGCGGGCCGCCGGCAGGGCCGCCGCGGCCAGGTCCGGGTGCCCGGCCACCGCCGGGGGCAGGGTGCCCAGCGCGACCAGCTCGGCGAGGAACGCCGCGTCGTCCAGGGTGGAGTAGTCCGGTTCGACGCCGCTGCGGTGCGGCGGCACCGCCGAGGAGACCACCAGCGCGTCGGCGGGCCGGTGGCCGCGCCGGGCCAACCGCCGGACCAGCTCGAACGCCACGTACGCGCCGAGGCAGTCGCCGTAGACGGCGTACGGGCGGTCGAGGTGGGGCGCGAGCGCCGCCTCCAGGGCCTGCACCAGCGGGGTCATCCGGCGCGGGGCGGCCTCGGTGGCGCGTTCCCGCCGGCCCGGGTACTGCACGGCGTTGACCTCGACCGACCGGGGCAGCCCGGTGCGCCAGCTCTCGAACGCGCCCGCGTTGCCGCCGGCGTAGGGCAGGCAGAACAGCCGCAGCGCGGGGCGGGGCACCGGCGCGCGGACCACCAGCCACGGGTCGCGGTCAGCCATCGCGGGCCACCCGGTCCACCAGCGCCCCGAAGTCGGCCAGTTCGGCGAACTCGGCCAGGGTCAGCCCGGTGCCGTACCGCTGGCGCAGCGTGCGGACCAGGCGCAGCGCCCGCAGCGAGTCCCCGCCGGCGGCGGCGAACGTGGTGGCGGCCGAACGCGGCGTCACCCCGAGGACGTCCCGCCAAGCCCCGGCGACCCGCGCCGACCAGCGGGAGCGGGCGTCGGTGGGCGCGTGGGCCGGCGGCCCGGCCGGCGGCAGCGCCGCGGTCGGCTCGGTGGCCAGCAGCCGGGTGAAGGTCGCGGCGAGCCGGTCGGCCCAGTCCGCGTCGAAGCGGCGGCCGTCGTACTGCAGGGCGAGGACGAGCCGGCCGGTATCGGGGACCACCGCCACGTCGACGGCGAGGCTGAACCCGACGTCGACCGTGGTCACCCGGCTGACCACGACGCGGGGGCCGGCGCGGTCGTCGGCGTGGAAGTGGGTGTAGTTGAAGAAGCTGTCGAAGCGGGGCCCCGCCCCGCCGGCCCGGACGATCTCGGCCAGCGGGAACCGGTGGTGGCCCATCAGGGACCGCTCGGCGTGCCAGGCGTCCCCGGCCAGCTCGGCCAGCGGCCGGCCGCGCAGGGTCGCCGTGACCGGCAGGGTGTTGAGGAACAGCCCGAGGGTGGCGTCGCTGCCCGCGCCCTCGGGCCGACCGCCGACGACCAGGCCGGAGACCACGTCGTCGCGGCCGGCGGTCTCGCCGAGCGCCCGCAGGTGCACCGCCAGCAGGTACGACTTCACCGGCACCCCGGCCGCGCGGGCCGCCTCGGCGACCCGGTCGGTGACGTCGTCGTCGAGCGGCACCGGCCGGGTGACGGTGATCCGGGGGCCGGGCCCGCCGAGCAGCAGCGGCGGCGCGGCACCGGGGCCGTCGAGCCAGAACCGGCGGGTGGCCGGGTCGGCGAGGGCGGCCCGCTCGGCGGCGACGTGGTGGTACGGCGGCAGGGCCGCCGGGGCGGGCGGGGCGGGCCGGCCCGTTCGCCGCCGCTCGTGGTCGGCCAGCAGGGCGCGCAGGAACAGGTCCAGGCTCCAGCCGTCGAGGACGGCGTGGTGCTCGGCGACGACGAGGGTGAACCCGTCGGCGCCCTCGTCGACGGCCTGCAGCCGGACCAGCGGCGGGCGTTCCCAGTCGAACGGGCGGGCCCGTTCGGCGGCGATCAGCGCGTCGACGTGGGCGGCGCGGGCGGCCGGGTCGGCGTCGGCCAGCGCGTCGACCGGCACGTCGGCGGGCGCGTCGGCGTGCACCAGCTGCAGCGGCTCGGCGTACCCGTCGAGAGCGAAGCCGGTGCGCAGCACCGGGTGCGCGGCCACCAGCGCGGCGAACGCGGCGCGCAGCGCGGCCGGGTCCAGCGGCGCGTCGACGCGGTGCGCGGTGACGTTGTGGTACATCGCCGGGTCGCCGGTCAGCTCGCAGTGGTAGACCATGCCCTGTTGCAGGGTGGTCATCGGGTACGCGTCGACCGCCGACGCGGGCAGCCGGTCCCGGTCGGCGGCGGCCAGGAGCGTGTCCGCGCCCCGCTCGGGCCGAGCGGCGGCGGGCCCGGTGGACCGGTCGCCGTCGACCGGCACCGCCCCGGCGGTCGGCTCGTCGGCGTCCGGGTCGGCGAGGGTGATCTCGCCGTGGCTGACCAGCTCCCGGATCGACTGGTGGGCGAAGATGTCGCGCAGCCGGAACGACAGGCCCCGCCGGGCGGCGGCGACCTGCATCTGGATGCTGCGGATCGAGTCGCCGCCGAGGGCGAAGAAGCTGTCGGTCACGCCGACGGTCTCCAGGCCGAGCACCTCACGCCACGCCTCGGCGAGGATCTCCTCGGCCCGGTTGGCGGGGGCGACGCCCGGGCCGGCGGCGCGGCGGCCCCGCTCGGGGGCGGGCAGGGCGGCGCGGTCCAGTTTGCCGTTGCCGGTCAGCGGCAGCGCGTCGAGCACCACCACGGCCCCGGGGACCAGGTGCGCCGGCAGCCGCTCGGGCAGCCAGGCGGCGAGGCGGGCGTCCAGCGGCTCGCCGTCGGCCGGGGCGGCGGTCACCGCGGGGCGGGGGTCGTCGGCGTACTCGGGGCGCACGGCGTGCAGGGTGTACCGGTCGGTGCCCTCGAGCAGGTCGTCCTGGCGGGTGAGGACGGTGAAGCCGCGGTCCTCGAAGAACGCGATGAGCTCGTCGAGGCGGCCCTCGGTGGCGGTGCCGACGCCGTCGTGCACCTCCATCGCCACCTGCGCGACCAGCGGCCAGTGGCCCTCCCGGATTCCGGCGAGGACGTCGGCCTCGGCCCGCTGCACGTCGATCTTGAGCAGGTCGATGCGCTCGGGGGCCACCTCGTCGATGACGTCGGACAGCGGCCGGACGGCCACGCTGAGCCGGTCCGGCGCGAAGCGCTCCGTCAGCAGCTCGTCGACCCGGTCGAGCAGGGCGTCCCGGTCGGCCTCGCCCCGGTCCCGCTCGTTGGTCAGGAAGCGGCGGATGACGGCCTGTTCGGCGGCCGGGTCGGCGTACTCGGCGTGGCCGGACATCATGGCGTAGCCGGGATAGTAGGTGAAATCCACCTCGCCGGGTGCCGCCGCGAGCCCGTGCGGGTGCACGGTGGCGGGCACCCCGAAGGTGGCCACGTTGCGGCGCAACGCCTCGACCACCGACGGCACCGGCTCGAACGCGTGGATCGTGGCGTCCGGGCACACGGCGTGCACGAACAGCGAGAACATGCCGATGTTCGCGCCGACGTCGAACACCGTCGCCCCGGCCCGCAGCACCACCCCGTCACGCAGGTAGACCTGCTGGCGGAAGATCTCGTCGTACAGGTAGCGGGTCTCGTGGGGGTTGATGCCCACGATCCGGTCCACGTCGACCGCCGGCGGGCCCCCGGCGGGCGTCACGTACGCGACGAGCCGCGCGCCGTGCCCGTCGTCGTCGCGGGCCACCACCGCCGCGTCGGCCACCCCGGGGTGCTCGCGCAGGACCGCGGCGACCTCCCCCGGCTCGATCCGGAAGCCGTTGACCTTGACCTGGTCGTCGAGCCGGCCCAGGTAGGTCAGCCGCCCCCGCGCGTCGAAGCGCACCCGGTCGCCGGTGCGGTACACCCGCTCGACGCGGCCCGACGGCAGCGCCGCGGGCACGAACCGGCGGGCGGTGGCCTCCGGGTCGCCGAGGTAGCCGTCGGCGAGCTGGGGGCCGGTCAGGCACAGCTCCCCGGCCACCCCGGGCGGCACCGGGCGGAGCTGGCCGTCGAGCACCCACGCCCCCGTCCCCGGCAGCGGCCGGCCGATCGTCGGCGGGTCACCGGGGGTGATCTCGGCGCTGGTGGCGTCCACGGTGGCCTCGGTCGGGCCGTACAGGTTGACCGCGCGCACCCCGGGCAGGGCCGCCACGGCGTCCCACAGGTCCGCCGGCACCGGCTCGCCGCCGAGCAGCAGCACCCCCGGCAGCGCGGTCCGGCCGGCGGCCACCCCGTCGGCGGCGAGCAGGATGCGCAGCTGCGACGGGGTCAGGTCCAGCACGTCGACGCGGTGCGCGGCGAGCAGGCCGGCCAGCTCGACGCCGTCGCGGCGGGCCTCCTCCGGCACCAGGTAGAGGCTGCGGCCGTGCCCGAGCTGGACGAGCTGCTTGACGGAGGCGTCGAAGGTCAGCGGGGCGTTGACCGCCACCCGCGCCCCGGCCGGGGCGTTCGAATAGACGACGCGCTCCAGGGCGTGCGCCAGGTGCGCGGCGCTGCCGTGCGAGACCAGCACCGGGCGCGGCGTGCCGGTGGACCCCGAGGTGAAGATCACGTACGCCGGGTCGGTCGGCCGCGTCTCGGGCAGCGCGGCGGTGGCGGCGGTGGCGGCCAGCTCGGCGACGCCCGCGTGCGGCACGCCCGCCACGGGCCGGTCCCCGAGGACCAGGCCGGCGTCGACCGCGCGGGCCAGCTCGGCGAGGCGACGCGGGGGCGCGGCCGGGTCCAGCGGCACGAACACCGCGCCGGCGCGCAGCACGCCGAGGAACGCCACCACCGTGTCCCGGGAGCGGGCGGCCAGCACCCCGACCCGCCGGCCGCCGTGCAGGCCGCGCTCGACCAGGCCGGCGGCCACCCCGTCGGCGAGCCGGCACAGCTCGCCGAAGGTGTACGTCCCGTCGGCCGCGACGACCGCCTCGGCGCCCGGGTCGGCGGCGGCCAGCCCGCCGTGGAGCAGTTCGGCGAGGGTACGCGTCGGCGCGTCGGACGCCGGCCCGGCGGCCTCGACCAGCCAGCGCGTCTCCGCCGCGCCGAGCAGGGCCAGCGGGGCCCCGTCGGTCAGCGCGGCGGGCAGGGTGCCGAGCACGGCGAGCAGCCCCTCGCGCAGCTGCCGCCCGCCGGTGACCCGCAGGGTCGCCGTGCCCGCGTCGAGCACGGCGCTCAGGTGCGGCCCGCCCACCGGCGGCGGGGCGCTCACCCGCACGTCGGTGGCCCCGAGGGCGGCCAGGGTCGCCGGGGCGACGGCCGGCACGGCGGCGAAGCCGGCCACCGCCGCGGAGTCGACGCCCACCGGCTCCAGCAGGTGGAACGTCTCCTCGGTGGGGCGCTCCGCGCCGCGTACCTCGTCGAGGAGCTGTTTCGGCGCGGCCGGCAGCGGCAGGCGCAGCCGCAGCGGCGCGTAGCCGCCCAGCGGCCCGACCACGGCGGCGGTGCCGTCGGCGTGCCGGCCGTCGCTCCAGCGGGCCAGCACCAGCTCGGCGTCGTCGGCCCCGGCGGGCGGCTCGGCCCGGCGGGACAGGGTCAGCGCCCAGGCGGCCAGCAGCAGGCTGGGCACCGTCACCCCGGCCGCGTCGGCGGCGGCGGTCAGCGGGCCCAGCGGCACCTCGGCCACCGACTCCTCGGCCGCATCGTCGCCGTGCGGGGTGACCAGCCGGGCGGCCGGGACGTCGGGGGCCGCCGGCAGGCCCGCCTGCTGCCGCTCGTCGAACTGCCACTCCGAGACGTCGAGGAACTGCAGGGCGTCCGGGTCGTCGGCGAGGGACCCGCCGGCGTACGCGGTCGCCAGGTCGGCCAGCACCAGCCGCAGGCTCGCCGGGTCGGCGATCAGCGGGGCGGCGGCCAGCTCCAGGGCGTCGTCGGTGAGGGTCACGGACAGCTTGCCGGCCGCGCCGACGGTCACCGAGCGGGCGTCGTCGACGTCCTGCAGCGGCACCCGCAGGCCGGGGTGGTGCACCAGGGTCAGCCGCAGCGCCTCGTGCCGGGCGACCACCGCGTCGACGGCGGCCTGGAGGCGGGCGGCGTCCAGCGGACGGTCGAGCCGGACCCGGGCCCGCACGAGTTCCCGCGCCCCGGTGTAGGCGAGCCGCTGGACCGGGGAGAGTCGGTAGCCGTTCACACCACGCTCCGGTTGACGTAGAGGTCGGACATGGCGACGAGGATCTGCCGGTCGCCGGAGAAGGGCTCCCGCCCGTGGGTGGCGAGGAAGTTGTCCACCACCAGCACGTCGCCGCGCTGCCACGGCACCGACACGGCGTGCTCCCGGTAGAGGTCCCGGATGCCGGCGACCACCTCGTCGTCGATCGGGCTGCCGTCGCCGTGGTACGCGTTGCGCGGCAGCCCCTCGGGGCCGTACTCGCGCAGCAGCGCGGCGGACACCTCGGCCGGCATGTTGGAGCTGTGGAACAGGTGGGCGTGGTTGAACCAGAACGTCTCGCCGGTGCGCGGGTGGGTGGCCACGGCCTGCCGCCGGGCCCGGGTGCGCAGCCCGTCTCCGCCGAGCCAGGTGAACTCGGTCGCCGACGCCGCGCAGTAGGCCTCCACCTCCGCCCGGTCGGTCGTCTGGAACGCCTCCTGCCACGGCAGGTCCAGGTGCGGGCCGTAGTTGCGCACGTAGCACACCCCGTCGCGGGTGAACCGCTCGCGCGCCTGCGCCGGGATCCGGGGGGTCACCACCCGCTCGCTGGCCAGCGGGGTGGCCCCGCCGCTGCCGGTGGCCGGCTGGGCGCACCAGAAGTAGAGGTGGGTCGGCCAGTTGTGCGAGTACGACATCTCGTGGTGCAGCGGGATCCACTGCTCGGCGTTGAACTCGGTGGAGGTGAACACCCGGTCGGCGACCTCGGTGCGCGGCGCGGCCCGCTCCAGGTAGCCGAGCAGGTCCGGGGTGACCGCGCGGGCCGCCCGGCTGAAGTCGTCGGCGGTGGCCACCTCGAAGCCGCGGAACAGCACCGCGCCGTGGGCGTCCAGGTCGCGCAGCAGCTCGTCGCGGCGGCCGGCGAGCCAGCCGGCGAGGTCGAGGTCGGCCACCGCGGCCTCGACCAGCAGCACGAAGGAGTCGTCGACCAGCACCCGGCGGGTGACCGGCGCGGCGGCCGGCGCGGCCCCGCGCCGACGCGGCCCCGGCCCGCTCACGACCGGCCCCCGGCGGTCGCCGCCAGCTCGGGCGCGCTGACCGGGTCGGACATGGCGGTGAGGATGCGCCGGGGCGGGGTGAACGGCTCCCGGGCGTGCGCGGCCAGCATGTTCTCCACCAGCAGCACGTCGCCGCGCCGCCACGGGAACGACCGGGTCTCCGCCGCGTACGCGGCCCGCAGCTCGGCGAGCACGTCCGCGCCGATGGGCGTGCCGTCGCCGTACGCGGTCTGGTAGGGCAGGTCCTCCTCGGCCAGTGCCCGGCGCAGCCCCGCGCTGACCTCGTCGGGCAGGGAGGTGACGTGGAAGAACAGCGCGTGGTTGAACCAGGTGCGCTCCCCCGTCACCGGGTGCTCGCGCACGGCGGGCCGGACCTGCCGGGTGCGCAGCTGCTCCTCGCCCACCCACTGCGCCTCGATGCGGGCGCGGGCGCAGTATGCCTCGACCTCGGCGCGGCTGTCGGTCTGGAACGCCGTCTGCCAGGACAGGCTGATCCCGGGCAGGTAGTTGCGCTGGTAGCACACGCCGCCGCGGCGCTCGAACCCGGCGACGGTCTCGGGGCGCAGCCGGGCCAGCACCCGCCGGCTGTCGGCCAGCGGCGTCCGCCCGCCCGCGGCGGGCTCGGTCTCGCAGAAGAACACGATCCGCAGTGGCCAGTTCAGCGTGTACGACTGCTCGTTGTGCAGCACGATCGGCTGGTCGGCGGGGTGTTCGGTGGAGGTGTAGACGCCCTCGGTGACCTCGCTGCGCGGCGAGGACCGCTCGCCGTAGCTGAGCACGTCGTCGGAGAGGGCGGCCATCGCGGCCCGGAAGTCGGCGGGACCGGCCACGGCGAAGCCCCGCAGCAGCACGGCGGCGTGCCGGCGGGCCAGCTCGTCGACGGTGTCCCGGTTGCCGGCCAGCCAGGCCGCCAGGTCCAGGTCGGGCACGGTGGCCTCGACCAGGGCGGGCAGCGGACCGCCCGGCCAGTCGGGGCGTACGTCGACCAGGGAGCGGTCCCGTCGGCGGCGTCCGATGGCCGGCGCCACCCGGCTCTGCTCAGTCATCTCTCGTCCCCCAGGAATCGTCGACACACTCGGCGAGGCTGCGCGCGGGGTCGGCCGCCGCCCGGCGGAGGACCCCGACGAAGTCGTGGTGCCACGCCTGCGCGCGTGGACCGTCGAACAGGTCGGTGCGGTAGGTCCAGAGCGCCTCCAGGCCACCCCGGCGCTCGTCGAGCCAGCAGGTGAGGTCGAGCCGGGCGGCGTCCGGCGCGAGTTCCACCCCCGCGAGGTCCAGCCCCTGGGCCCCCCGCCAGGTGGCCGCCGGGGCGTTCTGCACGCCGAAGGCGACCTGCACCACCGGGTTGCGGTGCGGGTGGCGGGCCGGACGCAGCCGCTCCACCACCGCGTCGAACGGCACGCCCTGCCGTTCGCCGGCGAACAGCGCGGCGGCGCGGGCCTCGGCGAGCAGGTCGGCGAAGCCGCGCCGCGGCGCGGGGCGCAGCCGCAGCGGCATCGTGTTGACGAAGCAGCCGACGCTCTCCTCGGCCGCGACGCTGGTGCGCCCGGCGAACGCGGTGCCGACGAGCAGGTCGGTGCGCCCCGTACGGGCGCCGAGCAGGGCGGCGAACGCGGCCAGCCCGACCATGTAGAGGCTGGCCCGGTGGGCGCGGGCGAGCCGCCGCACGGCCTCGGCGTCGGCGGCGTCCACGGTCGCCCGCAGGCTGGCCCCCCGCGGGCGGTCGGCGGCGCGCGGGGCACGCGCGGGCGAGCCGGCGGGACCGGGCGGAGGCGATGCGGGGGCGGGCGCGGCCAGGTCGAGCAGGGTGGGCGCGTCACGCAGCCCGGCGACCACCTCGTCCAGGGCGCGGCGGCCGGCGGGGCCGGCCAGCCACTCCCGCTGGGCCAGCGCGAACGCCGCCGGCCCCGGCACGGGCCGCGCCGGCCACGGCGGGCGGGGCCGGGTGACCCGCACGGCGGCCTCCCGTTCGCTGTCGTAGCAGCGGCCGAGGTCGCGCACGAGCACGCTGAACGACCAGTCGTCGCAGACGATGTGGTGGGCCACCAGCAGCAGCGCGTAGCGCCGGCGGTCGTCGGCGACGAGGTGCGCGCGCAGCAGCGGCCCGGCGGCCAGGTCCATCGGGGTCCGGGCACTCGCGGCGGCCACCCGGGCGACCCGCTCCGCCAGCGGCCTCCCCGGCACGGGCCGCTCCAGGACCAGCTCGACCTGCGGGTCGTCGTGCACCCGCTGGACCGGGCCGGCGTCGGAGCTGGGAAACACGGTGCGCAGCGCGGGGTGCCGGGCGACGACCCGGCGCAGCGCCCGGGCCAGCGCCGCCCGGTCCACGGCACCGTCCAGCTCGACCACGTAGGACACCAGGTAGGAGGTGTCGGTCGGGTCGAGCTGGTGCAGGAACCACAGCCGGCGCTGCGCCGCCGACAGCGGCGCGGCCCCGTCGGCGACGGCGGGCGGGGCGGCGTCGGCGCGGGAGGGGCCGGTGGCGGGCGGGGCGGTGCGGGAGGCGCTGGTGGCGGGCGGGGTGGCGGCGGGCGGGGCCGGTGGGGCGGCGACCGCGGCGGCCCGCAGGTGGGCGGCGAGGGTGGCCACGGTGGGATGGTCGAACAGCGCCGCCGGCGGCACGGGCACGCCGGTGGCCGCCGCGAGCCGGGCCGCGCAGCGCAGGGCGAGCAGGGAGTCGCCGCCGAGGTCGAAGAAGTCGGCCTGCGGCCCGGCAACCGGCACGCCGAGCACGTCCCGCCAGACGGCGGCGACCTCCCGGGCGAGCCCGGCGTCGGCGGGGTCGAACGCATCGGCGGCAGGTGCGGCACCGGCGGCGTAAGTCGCGTCGGCGACGGCGGTCGGGTGCGGCGCGTCGGCCGCCTCCCACTCGGGGTCCGGCAGGGCCGCCCGGTCCACCTTGCCGCTCGGGGTGGTCGGCATCCGGTCCAGCCACACCACCGTCGCCGGCACCAGCGGGGCGGGCAGCCGCTCGCGCAGCCGGGCCGGCACGTCGTCGCGGCGCGCGCCGACCAGGTAGCCGACCAGGAGCGGGTCGCCGCTGGGCCCGGTACGCACGGCGGCGGCGGCCTCCCGCACGCCGGGCAGGTCGGCCAGGGCCGCCGCGACCTCGCCCAGCTCGATGCGGTGGCCGCGCAGCTTCACCTGGTCGTCGAGGCGGCCCAGGAACTCCAGTTGACCGTCGGGGCGCAGCCGGACCCGGTCCCCGGTGCGGTACATCCGCTCGCCGGGGCGGAACGGGTCGCGCAGGAACCGGGCGGCGGTCTCCTCCGGCCGGTCGAGGTAGCCCCGGGCCAGGCCCGCGCCCGCCAGGTACAGCTCCCCCGGGGTGCCGGGCGGCACCGGCATGCCGTCGGTGGCCAGCACGTACGCCCGGGTGTGCGGCAGCGGCCGGCCGATCGGCGGTACGCCCCCGTCGGCGGTGATCTCCGCCCAGGTCGAGTAGGTGGTGTCCTCGGACGGGCCGTAGAGGTTGAGCAGCCGGCGCACCCCGGGGCGGGCCAGGACGCGGGCGGCGAGGGCCACGGTCAGCGGTTCGCCGGCCAGGCACACGGTGCGTACGCCGGCCGGCAGGGCGTCGGCGGCGAGCAGCTCGCTCATCGCCGAGGGGACGGTGTTGACCAGCGTGACCGGCAGCGCGGCGGCGTCGGGACCGGCGAGGGCGAGGACGTTGTCGACCAGCAGCACCCGCCCGCCCCAGCACAGCGGGCCGAAGATCTCGAACACCGACAGGTCGAAGCAGACGCTGGTGGCGGCCAGCACGCCGCCCAGCTCCTGCGCGCAGAAGGCGGACCGGGTCCAGCCCATCAGCACCGAGGCGGAGCGGTGCTCGATGGCCACGCCCTTCGGCCGGCCGGTGGAACCGGAGGTGTAGATGACATAGGCGAGGCTGGAGGGATCGGCGTCGGTGTCGGGCCGGTCGGCGGGTGCCGCGGCCACGTCGAGGGTGTCCAGGGGCAACGCGGCGCGGCCGAAGCGGTCGGCCAGGCCGGTGCGGGTGAGCACCAGCCGGGCGCCGGAGTCCTCGGTCATGAACGCCACCCGCGCCGGTGGGTACGCCGGGTCGAGGGGCACGTACGCCGCGCCGGCCTTGAGCACCGCCAGCAGGGCGACCACCAGGTCGACGTCGCGGGGCAGGCAGACGCCGACCCGGTCCTGGCCGGTGACGCCGTGCGCCAGCAGGACCCGGGCGAGCCGGTTGGCCGCCTCGTCGAGTTGCCGGTACGTCAGCGCCCGGTCGCCGGCGCGCACCGCCTCGGCGTCGGGCGTCCGCTCCACCTGGGCTTCGACCAGGCGGTGCAGGCAGGCGCCGGTGAGCGGGACGTCGGGGACGCGGGGTGCGCCGGCCCGGCGCACCGGTCCGGCGGGCCGGGCGGAGATGGTCACTTCCGCCCGCGATTCGTCGTGCGCGTGCAGCCAGACACCGAACGGCCCCCAAGATCGTAACGGTACGTGCGCCCTGGATGACCCTTCGGCAGGTCAGCGCGCCGGGCCCCTCACGCTCTGCTACTTACAGCGATCGATCGATTGCTCTCCGCTGAGAGATTCCACGAGCGCCGATGGGAATGCCAAGGGCCCTCCCAAGATGCGGGACACCAGTGGCGAAACTCGGACCGGCCACTCCCGCCCGTTATGTGACCTGCGCATCGGGCGGCGCGGCACTGAACAGGGCCGATGCCCCGGGCGCGACCGCCAGCCGCCGGCCTCGCCGGCCCGTGGCTGTCGGGAAGCTGCCACGCCCTCCGAAGCAGCCCGGCCGCGCCGCCCGTCGACGGGCGCTGCAGGCCGTCGACCGGCGTGGCCGGGCCTTCGAACGGGCGTGGCCGGGCCGTCGACGGCGCTGTAGGCCATCGACGGGCGTCGCCTGGCTTTGGGACGGGCGCTCCGGGCTCCGGGCCGTCGGCGGTCACGCGGCCGGGCAGCGCCGGCGGGCATCCGTCAGGGCCGTCAGGCCGGCCGCCGCCACTCGTCGGCGAGAACCGACCAGATGTCGATGTCGACGCGCCCGCCCGGCCCGGGGACCGCCTGGCGCAGCGTGCCGTCGCGGCGCATGCCCAGGCGGCGGGCGACGGCGATGCTGCGGGTGTTGCGCGGGTTCGTGCGCCACTCGACCCGGTGGATGCCCCGCTCCCGCACCGCCCAGTCGACGATCAGGCCGGCGGCACGGGTGATCAGGCCCCGCCCCTGCGCGGCCGGCTCCAGCCAGCAGCCCGCCTCGCACACACCGAGCGCCGTGTCGAACGAGACGAACATGACCCCGCCGACCAGGGTCGGTTGCTGCGGGGCCGGCCCCGTGAGCCAGATGCCCCAGATCCCGCCGGCGTCGCGGGCCCCCGCGTCGGCGTACCGTTGCAGGACGGCCCGCGCGGACGCGAGGTCGGTGGCCACGAACGACCGTCCCACCCAGGGCGCGATGTGCTCCCGGGCCCGGTCGAGGTGGCCGAGGAACTCCTCGGCGCGCCACGGCTCCAGTGGACGCAGCTCGGCGTCGGCGGTCAGGGGGCGAGCGAACACCGAACCTCCCGGGGGCGCGGAGCGGACCCGTCCAGCAGACCATACCCGGGCGCGCGGCCGCACCCGGCCCACCCGGAGCGGCCGGACCAGCGGGTCAGTCGCGCAGCAGGTCGGCGTGGGCGGCGCGGAGCCGGGCCAGCGCCGGGTCGCTGCCAGAGGCGACCCGGCGGTCGAGCTCGGCCCAGACCTCGGCGAGCGCCTCGGTGACGGCCCGCAGCTCGGCGGCGTGCCGACGGCTGCTCTGCCGGTGCGACTCCTCCAGGCGGCGGGCCCAGCCCGCCGTCACCGTGGCGAGCCGGTCGGCGTCGGCCCGCGCCTGGGCCGCGCTGCGGGCGGCGGAGGCGGGCACGATCGCGGCGATCGGGCGGGGGTCGCCGTCGCGGGTGACCAGGGTGACCGTGTCGGTCAGCTCGGCCATCGCGACGAGTTGGGTCAGCCGGGTGCGGGTCTCGCGCAGCGACAGGGCACGCGGCGGGGTGGGCTCGTGAGCCAGTGCGGGAGCAGCCATGACTCCATACTGCGACCGGGGTATGACAAGAACCGTCCACGGTGGCCGGTCAAGGGCTACCCGGCCACCGGACGAGGATGTCGACGTACCGGCGGCACCGCTCGGCGACGGTCGACTCGTCGTACAGGTCCGTCGAGCCGCAGGTCACCCACCGCGCGACGATCTTGCCGGGCGGACGGGCGAGTTTCGATGGCGCGCCGGGGTCTGTGGGGTGCCCCTACCCGCCCGGGCTCAGGTACCGGGCCGGGACCGCGTCGGTCAGCCACACGCCGTTGGCGCTGCGGTGGAACGCGTGCCCGTCGCGGACCATCGCCGCCGCGTCCACGGTGAGCACCACGACCGGCCCGCCGCGTCGGGCGCCGACCCGGCGGGCCGTCTCGACGTCGGCCGACAGGTGTACGTGGTGCCGGCCGCCCCGGTGCAGCCCGGTGGCCCGGATCGAGTCGAGGACGGCGGCGGCGGTGCCGTGGTAGAGCAGCGGGGGCGGCTCGACCGTCGGCAGTCCCAGCTCGACGGGGATCGAGTGGCCCTGGTTGGCGCGGATCCGCTCGACCCCGTCGGGGCCGCGTTCGACCGCGAAGCGCTGCTTGTCGTTGCCGGCCACGACCGCGTCGAGGTCGGGCCGCCCCACCCGCAGGGCGGCGAGGAGGTCGTCGACCGGCACCCAGCCGGCCCCGTCCGGTGCGAGGCCGAGGCGGTACGGCTCGTGCCGCAGCGCCTTCGACATCCGCTTGCTCAACTTGACCATGGTGCGGTGGTCCATGGCGGCATTGTGGTCGCCGCCGTCGCGCGGCTCCACCCGATTACCGGGCGGGCGGCTGCTAGCCTCTCGCCGTCGGGGCGCAACCAGCAGCGGGAGGCCGACCGTGCCCAGGGAGACCGGACGCACCCTCGTCGCGTCGAACAAGAAGGCCCGCCACGACTACGACATCCTCAAGACGTACGAGGCGGGGCTGGTGCTCGCCGGCACCGAGGTGAAGTCGCTGCGCGCCGGGTACGTGTCCCTGGTCGACGCCTTCGCCCAGGAGCACGACGGCGAGCTGATGCTGCACGGCCTGCACATCGCCGAGTACGGCTTCGGCAGCTGGACCAACCACCAGCCCCGGCGCACCCGCAAGCTGCTGCTGCGCCGCATCGAGATCGACCGGATCCTCGACCGGGTACGCGAGGGCGGGCTGACGCTCGTGCCGCTGTCGCTGTACTTCTCCAACGGCTGGGCGAAGGTGGAGCTGGGGCTGGCCCGGGGCAGGCGGTCGTACGACAAGCGGCAGGCCATCGCCGAGCGCGACGCCAACCGGGAGATCGCCCGGGAGCTGGGCCGCCGCCTCAAGGGCGCCCAAGCTCGCCGCCGGTAGGCACGACCCCGGCGGCGAGCCCGGTCAGCCCTTCACGCAGACCACCTGCCTGAGGTGGGCGACGACCTCGACCAGGTCCTCCTGCTGCGCCATCACCTGCGTGATGTCCTTGTACGCGGCCGGGATCTCGTCGACCACCCCGGCGTCCTTGCGGCACTCCACCCCGGCGGTCTGCGCCGCCAGGTCGGCGGTGCTGTACGTCCGCTTCGCCTGCCCGCGCGACATCCGCCGTCCCGCCCCGTGCGAGGCGGAACAGTACGCGTCGGGGTTGCCCCTGCCGCGCACGATGTACGACCCGGTGCCCATCGACCCGGGGATGATGCCCAGGTCACCCGCGCCGGCCCGGATCGCGCCCTTGCGGGTGACCAGCACGTCCACCCCGTCGTAGGTCTCCTCGGCGACGTAGTTGTGGTGGCAGCTGATCGGCTCGTCGAAGCCGACGTGACCGACCGCGTCGCGGACCACGCCGCAGAGCAGGGCCAGCATCAGCGCACGGTTGCGCCGGGCGTACTCCTGCGCCCACCACAGGTCCCGCCGGTACGCCGCCATCTCGGGGGTGCCGGCGAGGAACACCGCGAGGTCCCGGTCGGGCAGACCGGCGTTGTGCGGCAGCCGCCGCGCGACGCCCATGTGCCGCTCCGCCAGCTCCTTGCCGATGTTGCGGGAGCCGGAGTGCAGCATCAGCCAGACCCGGCCGGCGTCGGGCCCGCCGGACTCGAGGCAGACCTCGATGAAGTGGTTGCCGCCGCCGAGGGTGCCCAGCTGCTGCCGGGCGCGGCCCTCCAGCGGGGCCACCCGCTCGTCCAGGGTGGCGAAGCGCGCCCAGAAGTCGGCCCAGCCGCGCTGCTCCAGCCCCCGCACCCGGCGCGGGTCGACCGGGTCGTCGTGCTTGGCGAAGCCCACCGGGATCGCGGCCTCGATCGCCGAGCGCAGCCCGGCGAGGTCGTCGGGCAGGTCGGCGGCGGTCAGCGAGGTGCGCACGGCCGACATGCCGCAGCCGATGTCCACGCCGACGGCGGCCGGGGAGACCGCCTGCCGCATCGCGATCACCGAGCCGACGGTCGCGCCCTTGCCGAAGTGGACGTCGGGCATGACGGCGACGCCCTCGACCCACGGCAGCGCGCCGATGTTGCGCAACTGCCGGGCGGCCTGCGGCTCGATCGCGTACGGGTCGGTCCAGACCCGGACGGGCGCGCGGGTGCCGGGCAGCGGGGTGAAGGCCATCGTGTCTCTCCTCGTCGGACGAGGAGTCTCTCCCCGTCGGATGAGGAAAGGTAGGCCGGGGGCGGGACGACCGGCAACGGATAATCGGCGACCGACGCCCCGGCGTCAGGCGTGGGTCGGGTGCTCGGCAACCGGCTCGGAGACGTGGTCGAGGAACGGGAAGCGGGCCCGCAGCTCGCCGAGGCTCGCCCCGCCGCGCCAGGCGTCGGCGATCCGCACGACCTGGTCCAGGTCGGTGGTGTCGCCGTCGGCCCGGCTGCCGTCCGCGCCCGAGATGTCGACCATGAAGTAGCGGGCCTGCGAGCCCAGGCCCACGCAGATGGCGCCCCGTTCGGAGCGCAGCTCGGCGCACGTGAACCGGCCCCGCCCCTGCTCGGGGGCGCTGATGCGGCCCACGTCGGCCTGGCACCGGGTCGCGGCCAGGGCCAGCGCGGACGCGAGTCCGCCCAGCTCGACCAGGTCGGGGTAGAGGCGCACACCCAGCGCCGTCGACACGTCGGTCACCACTGACTCCCACTTCTCTGTGACGGATCCAGCAGCGCGGACGTTACAGCCTGGTAAACCTGGCAGCTACCCTCGCGGACGACTCGGGACGAAATTCCTGCGCCGACCGGACCAAGGTCCCGCCCCCGGCCGGCGGGCTCCGCCCGCGTCGCCGCGGCCTTCCGGCGCGTAGCATCCACGCCCATGGCATTGATCCGGTGCAACTTCCACTCCGAGGCGCTGGGCATGGGCACCTCGATGACGGTGCTCCTGCCGGACCCGGCCGGTGCCGGGATCGGGCTGGCCGGCGGCGCGCCGGCCGGCGACCCGCCCGTGCTGTATCTGCTGCACGGCCTCAGCGACGACGACACGATCTGGACCCGGCGCACCTCCATCGAGCGGTACGTCGCGCCGCTCGGCCTGGCCGTGGTGATGCCGCAGGTGGGACGGAGCTTCTACACCGACGAGGAGAACGGCAACCGGTACTGGACGTTCCTCAGCGAGGAGCTGCCCGAGGTCTGCCGCTCGTTCTTCCGGCTGTCCGACCGGCGGGAGGACACCTTCGTCGCCGGCCTGTCGATGGGCGGATACGGCGCGGTCAAGTGGGCGCTGCGCGAGCCGGGGCGGTTCGCGGCGGCGGCGAGCCTGTCGGGGGCGCTGAACGTCGCCCACCGGCAGGACCACTCCACCCACCCGATGGACCCGGCGGTGTGGCACACCGTCTTCGGCGACCGCACGGTGCCCGGCAGCGACGACGACACGGTGGCGCTGCTGGAACGCGCCGGCGACGACCTGCCGGCCCTCTACGTCGCCTGCGGCACCGAGGACTTCCTGTTCGACGACAACACCCGGTTCGTCGAGACGGCCCGGCGGCGGGGCGTGCCGCTGACCGTGGACTTCTCCCCCGGCGACCACGACTGGGCGTACTGGGACACGAAGATCTCCGACGTGCTGGCGTGGCTGCCGCTGCGCGCCCCCGTCACCCGGTCACAGTGACGAGCGGGCCACCGGGAAGTCGAAGTACGTGTCGGGGTACGGCTCGTCGGCGTACCGGTAGTGCCACCACTCGCGCGGATAGTTGGTGAAGCCGGCGTCGGCCATCAGCCGCACCAGCAGCTCGCGGTTGTCCCGGGCGACGCCGGTGATCCGGCGGTCGGCGGTGTGGGCGCGCGGGTCGAAGCAGTCGAAGCCGGTGCCCATGTCGACGGTGTTGTCCGCGAAGCGCTCCCCCGCCGGGGCGGTGCACGCGACCAGCGGCGCGTCGGGCGCGTACGGGGGCTGCTCGGGCGGCGGGTCGGGCACGAGCGTCACGTCGACCGTGCTGCCCCGGCTGTGTGCGGTGGGCGCGCCGAGGTAGCCGTCGGCGAACAGCCGCGACTTGGCCACGTCGGGGTAGAACTCGGCCTTCGTCTGCTGCTCGCCGGGCCGCCCCGCCCAGGCGACGACGTCGTCGACGGCGCGTTGGGGCCGGTAGCAGTCGTACACCTTCAGCCGGTGGCCGGTGGCGCGGGCTGCCTGCTGCACCCGGCGCAGCGCCTCGGCGGCGGGCCGGGTGAGCAGGCACAGCGGCTCCCGGTAGCCGGCGATCGGCCGGCCGACGAAGTTGTGGGCGGTCGCGTACCGGATGTCGGTGACGACGGTCGGGTCCACGTCGGACAGGTCGACGAACCCGGCCGGGGCGCGTGGCTCGGTGGCCGTCGGGGTGGCCGGGGCGGACGGGGTCGGCTCCGGGCGCTGCGGCGCGGGGCAGCCGGGCAGCAGCGCGGCGACCGCCACGACGACCACGGCCGGCACGGCGGCGCGGAGGGACCGGATGGACCGATCCGCCCCGCGCCGCCGCCCCATACCCACCGTTCTAGCAGCAGCTACGCCCGGTTCGCGGCAACCTGCCGGATCCGCGCCCGGCGCGGGGGTCAGCGCCCGCGCACCGCCCGACGGATCTCCACCGGCAGTGCGGGCGCGCCGTCGACCGGGGCCGGGTCCTCGGGCGTGGGGGCGATCCCGCCGGCGGCGATCCGGTCCAGGGTGGCCAGGCCGGCGGCGTCCACCTCGCCGAAGACGGTGTAGTTCGGGCGCAGCGCCGAGTCCGCGTATACCAGGAAGAACTGGCTGCCGTTGGTGTCGGGGCCGGCGTTGGCCATGGCGAGCAGGCCCCGGGCGTAGACGCGGCGCTCACCCGTCGGGTCCGTCGGCGCGGGCGGCAGGTCGGTGGGCAGCTCGTCGGCGTACCGGTAGCCCGGCCCGCCCTCGCCGGTGCCCGACGGGTCGCCGCACTGCAGCACGCTCAGCGTCGGGTACGCGGTGAGCCGGTGGCACGGCGTGCGGTCGTAGAACCGGTGCCGGGCCAGGTGCAGGAAGCTCTGCACGGTGCAGGGGGCCTGCTCGCGGTCGAGGGTCAGCCCGATCGGGCCGTGGTTGGTGCGCAGCGTGACCCGCACGGTGCCGTGGTCGGGCGTCCGGCGGGGGTCGGGCGGCAGCGGAACGGGCCGGGCCGGCGGCTCGTCGGGGGTCTCGGTGTACGCGCACGGCCCGGGGGTCGTCTGCGGCGGCACCTCGGCGACGGCGCTCCCGGTGGCCGACCGCGGCGCGGCGACGGCGACGGCGGCGCTGCCGCCGACCAGGCCCGTGGCGAGCAGCGCGACCCCGGCGAGCCGGGGCAACGCCCGTGGCCGGCGGGGACGGGCCGGGGGCGGCGGGACCGGCTGCCGGCGGGATGACCTCGACACGTGGCGTCCTCCTGGGCTCGTGACTCCAGAAAGATCGCAGTCTATGGATCGGGTCGCCCTCCTGTCGACGGCGACACGCGCCGGGACTCCGGCGACGGCGGCGAGGCGGTGCCGGCGAGCCAGACCCCGACCACGATGGCCACCACCGCCAGGGCCAGCACGGCGACCCGGGGCCCGCCCAGGGTGATCGTCTCCCGGAACGCGGTCACCCCGAGCACCACGCTCACCACCGGGTCGGCGAGGGTGAGCGCGGTGAGCGGGGCGGCGATCCGGCCGCTCTGGAAGGCGCTCTGGTTGATCACCAGGCCCGTCACGGCGACCACGGCCGAGGCGGGCAGCAGCGGGTCGACCACGAGGGCGCGCAGATCGCCGTGGAAGCCGCCGGTCAGCGCCTTGACCAGGGCCGCGGCGACGCCGTAGAGGGTGCCGGCGGCGAAGCCGAGCAGCGCACCCCGGGCCGCCCCGGTGACCAGCGCCGACAGCGCCAGCGCGACCGCGACGACCCCGCCCACGCCCAGCGCCACCCGCCACCAGGCGCCCGCCGTCGGCGCCGGGATGCCCGCCTGCGGCTCGGCGGCCGTCAGGAAGGCCGCCAGTCCGACCAGGCCCACCGTCGCGCCGAGCAGGTCCCGCGCCCCCGCCCGGCGCCGGTTCCAGCCGGCCTCGATCAGGATCGCCATGAACAGGCCGCTGGCCATCAGCGGCTGGACGAGCGCCAGCGGCCCGAACCGCAGCGCCACCGCCTGCAGGCCGACGCCGGCGACGTCGGGTGCCCAGCCGAGCCGCCACAGGCGCGTGCGCAGCAGCCGCAGCAGCAGCCGGGGGTCGAGCGGGTGGTGCCGCCGCTGGCGCTTCGCGGCCCGCTGGTGCATGGTCGTGGACACCGCGAAGCAGAACGCGGCGCCCAGGGCGCACGCCACCGCCAGGGTCACGGCCCCGGCACCCGGTGCTCGCCGAGCGGGCCCACGGTCCAGCCCCGGCGGCGGCACTCCGCCAGCAGCCGGGGCAGGGCGGCGAGGGTGGCCCGCCACGCGCCGGGGGCCGCGGCGCAGTCCGCGTCGTGCAGCAGGACGGTGTCGCCGCCGGCCAGCCGGGCGGTGACGGTGTCGAAGACCGAGTCGGGGGTCGCCGACGCCGTCCAGTCGCGGCCCCAGCGGGCCCACAGCACGGGCGTCAGCCCGAGCCGCGCGCTCGCCAGCAGCGCCGGGCCGGTCAGCACCCCGTACGGTGGGCGGAAGAAGCGGGGGGCCCGGCCGGTGGTGGCCTCGACCAGCGCCCGGGCCCGGGCCAGGTCCCGGTAGGTGGCCAGCGGGCCCCGGCCCAGCAGGTTGCGGTGGTCCCAGCCGTGCACGGCGACCTCGTGCCCGGCGGCGACGAGGTCCGCCGCCAGCCAGGGCGACCGCACGAGCATCGTGCCCAGCACGAAGAACGTGGCCCGCGTCCGATGCTCGGCGAGCACGTCGAGGAACCGGGGGGTGGACTCGGGGTCGGGCCCGTCGTCGAAGGTCAGGGCGATCCGTCCGGGCCGGCCCGCGCCGCCGAGCCGGGGGAAGAGCCGGCGGCGCACCGGCCCCACGGCGGTGGTCGTGGGGCCGAGGTGGGCGGCGAGCGCGGCCGCCGCGGCACCGGCCAGCGCCAGGGCGGGCCGGCGCGGCCCGCGCGGCGCGGTCACCGCCCGCCCGTCCAACGGATCGAGGGCAGCACCGTGGCCAGCACGCCGACCGCCTCGTCCACCGCGTCGAGCACGGCCCTCCTCCTGCGGTACGCGGCGCAGCCGGCGCCGGCCTGCCGCCCCACCTCGTCGGCGACCAGGCCGGCGGGGTCCGCCCAGCCGCCCGTCCACCCGTCGGGGGCCGGCGGCTGCGACGCGGCCAGCGCGGCCACCGCCCGCCGCAGCTGCTCGGCGGACGGGGCCCAGCGGGTCAGCCCGGCGGCGGCGAGGACCGTGGCGTTGGCCCGGCCGTGTCCCGGCAGGGGGCGGTAGGTGATCACCGGCACCCCGCAGCTCAGCGCCTCCTGGCAGGTCAGTCCGCCCGCGTTCTCCACCACCACGTCCACGGCCCGCATCAGCGTGGGCATGTCGTCGACCCAGCCGAGGACGTGCGGGGTGAGCCCCCGCAGCCGCTGGCGCAGGGCGGCGTTGCGGCCGCAGACGACCACGGTGCGCACTTCGTCGGCCGCGGCCACGTCGGCGACGGTCGCCTCGATGTCGCCCGTCCCCCACGCACCGGCCACGATCAGCACGAGCCGTTCCCGCTCCGGCAGCCCGAAGCGCCGCCGCGCCGCGCGGCGACTCGTCCCCGTCGCCGCCGGGAAGTCGACCGAGACCAGTGGGGCGACCGTGCGCACGTCGAGCGGCCCGGCGGCTCCCGACGCGTGGTGGCGGGCGTGCCGCAGGGTGCAGTAGATGTCGACGCCGGGCGCGACCCAGGTGGGGTGCACGACGAAGTCGGTGACGTAGGTGACCAGTGGGACGGGGAGCAGCCCGCTGCGGCGCAGCGGCCCCAGGAGCTGGTTCGCGAACGGATACGTGGTGACGACCGCGCGGGTGCCGGACGGTACGGCCCGCCGGGCGCGCCCGCGCAGCGGCGCGAGCGCGCCCCGCAGGACGGCCACCACGAGCCGGGACCGGCCGGTGATGGTGAACAGCGCGTCGTATCCCCACGGCGCCCAGCGCAGCACGCCCCGGTACGCCTCGCGGAACATCCACCGCGCCGGGCGGGGCAGGAGGTCGAGGAAGTTCACCCGGTGCACCGCGAAGCCCCGGTCGGCGAGCCGACGGGTCAGCTCGGCGGCGGCCGAGTCGTGCCCGGCCCCCACGTCCGCCGACACGACGACGATCGTTCCCCGGTGCTGCGCGTTCACCGCGCGCGCTTACCCGTTCGGCGGGGCTTGACTCCCGTCCGGCGTCCCGGGTCGGCGCGGGAGCGTCAGGCCCGGCGTCGGCGGCGGTGCAGGAGAACGGCGGCGAGCAGGCCGACCAGCGCGGCGGCCGCGGCGACGAACGGCCAGGACGCCGCCCAGCCGGGCGGGGCGACCCGGTGGGCGGCCACCGCGCGGGGCTCGGGGGTGATCGCCGCGCCGACCGTCGGGGACGCCACGGGGGCACCGTTTGCGGCCGTCTCCCCCGGCGCGACGAGGCGGCCCACCGAGGCGTCGCGGGGCAGCGAGAAACCCCAGTCCAGCAGCGTGGCACCCTGTTCCCAGCCGCGCATCGGCTGGGGCTCGGCGCCGAGCAGGGTGACCACGAGCCGCCGGCCGCCGCGCTGCGCCGCGCCCACGTAGGTGTGCCGGGCGTAGTCGGTGAAGCCGGTCTTGCCGCCGAGCGCGCCCGGGTAGCGGTAGATGAGCTGGTTCTCGTTCTGGATCTGGAAGCCCTTCTGGCGCAGCGCGGGCTGGTCGGGGATCCGGGTCTGCTCGGTCAGCGCGTACCGGCGGAAGGTGGGGTCGGCGAAGCAGACCCGGGCGATCAGCGCCAGGTCGTAGGCGCTGGTGAACTGGCCGGGCCCGTCCAGCCCGGACGGGGTCACCGCGTGGGTCTGCAGGGCGCCGAGGTGGCGGGCCTCCGCGTTCATCGCCCGCACCCCGCCGGCCGCGCCGTCGGGGCCACCGATCAACCGGGCCAGCACGTTCGCTGCCTCGTTGCCCGACTGCAGCAGCAGCCCCAGGAAGACGGTCTCGACGGTGTAGCGGCCGCCCTCCAGCAGGCCCACCGCCGAGCTGCCGGGGGCGATGTCCAGGTCCTCGTGGGTCACCGTGACGACCCGCTTCGGGTCGAGCTTCGGCAGCGCGGTGGCGGTCAGCAGGAGCTTCTGCACGCTGGCCGGCGTGGCGTACTCGTGTGGGCCGCAGCCGCCGAGCACCGCCCCGGTGTCCAGGTCGGCGACCAGCCAGGAGGTGGCGGTGACCGCCGGTGGCGCGGGCGCGTCGGCCGGCACGACGAGGGCCGGGGTCGCCAGTGCCGGGCCGCCCACCGTCTGGTGCAGCGGCACCGACGGCGGGGGCGTGGGCCGGGGGGAGCGCTCCACCCGCGGTGCCTGCGCCCTGGGGCAGGGCACCGGGGCCGCGGGCGCGGCGGCCCGGCCGCTCGGGTCGGCGTGGACCGGCGCGGGCGCCCCGGACGTGCCGAGGACGACGGCGGCGGCGAGGGCCAGCACCGGTGCTCTCATGCCCTGCACCCTAACGGTGTGGCCGGTCGCTGTCCGGCGGACGCGCGCCGGAGGCGGGGTGTTCTCGCGTTCGACGCGGGCGGGCCGGCGGGTGCCGAAAATTCGCCGGGGAAAGGGTTGAACGATCGCCGCCGAAGATCCGTACTCACCGGCGAAGGAAAACGGGTCGTCCGCGATCGCCATGCCGGGGCGGTCACGACGTGTCCACTTGTCCGTGGAACCGTCCGGGAACCATTCCGGGAACGGGCGTGACGCCGTTCCCACCGGCCGGTCTCCGGTTTCTTTCAATCGTCACGGCACACCGCCGGCGACGCGTTCGGGAATTGACGCCGGACGCTGCGGCGGTCAGGACAAGGAGAGGTGCATGGTCAGGCGCACGCGAAAGAATGCCGTCCTGAAGCTCGGCGGGGTCGGTGCCTTCGCGGCACTGGTGCTCGGTGCCGGGCTGTCGCTGGCGTCCGCCGGCGAGAACACGGCGACGGCGGTGTCGGTCACCTGTCCGACCGTGGCCGACAAGCTGGGCGCGGTGCCGGCGGCCGCGAAGGCGGGGGTGGACCAGGAGCTGCGCAACCTGGAGACCCAAATCGCCAACGTCAACGCCCGGCTGGCCCGCGAGCCGGGGGCCGCGTCCGGCCAGCTCAACGACATCGCCGGCAAGCGCCGGGCCGTGCTCGACCGGATCCGGCTGAACATCACCCGGGTCGGTGGCACCGCCCCCGCCGGCCTCGACCAGCTCGCCACCTGCACGCTGCGCAACGGCGCGGCCCCGGCCAACGCGGGCGCCAACAACGGCAACGCCGGCAACAACGGCGCGGTCGCGGCCGGTGGCGCGCAGACCGTGAACTGCCCGGACGTGCGCGGCCAACTGCCCGCCGTGCCGGCCGGCGCGACGGCGGGGGTCCAGCAGGAGCTGGCGAACCTGGACCGGGAGATCGCCGCCGCGAACGCCCGACTCGCCCAGCTCGCCGTGAAGCCCGAGGGGGGCCCGAACTTCGTCAACAACGCCATCCTCGGCCCGCTGAAGAGCAAGCGGATCGCCGTGCTCGACCGGATCGCGCTCAACATCGCGCGGGCCGGCGGGCAGCGCCCCGACCTGTCCAGCCTCGCCACCTGCGGCCTCAACGCCGCCGGGGCGGGCAACGCGGCCGGCGGCAACAACGCGGGCAACGGCAACGCGGGCAACAACGGCGGCAACGCGGGGGCCGGCAACAACGCGGGCAACAACGGCGGTAACGCGGGCAACGGCAACAACGGCGGCAACGCCGGCGTGGCGCAGACGGTGAACTGCCCGAACGTGCGCAACCAGATCGGCGCCGTGCCCGCTGCCGCCGCCGGCCAGGTGCAGAGCGAGCTGAACCAGCTCGACCAGCAGATCGCCGAGGCCAACGCCCGCCTCGCCCAGCTCGCGGTCCGCCCGGAGGGCGGCCCGAACTTCGTCAACAACGCCATCCTCGGCCCGCTGAAGGACAAGCGGGTGGCGGTGCTCAACCGGATCGCCACCGACATCGGCCGGGTCACCGGCCAGCGCCCCGACCCGCGTCTGGACCTGGCCACCTGCGGCCTGAACTGACCGACGGGCAGGCGCACTTCCGCGGGCCCCGCCCGGTGGACCCCCACCGGGCGGGGCCCGCCGCGTCCGCCGGGTGCCGGGCTTCCCGGCGGGATGTCTGCGCTTTGAGACTTTTCCACCCTCGAAAGCCGCCGAGCGGGAATAGCGTCGAGAAAAGTCTTCACGGACGGTCGAATGAGACAATTGAAGCGACAAGGCCCCGGGGCGACCGCCGGTCGGAGTCGCCCCGCCCGTCGCTCGCGTGAAGGGTTCGCATGACGCAGCCAGCACGGTCCATCGCCGACAGCCACGACATGATCGAGGTACGCGGCGCCCGGGAGAACAACCTCGCCGCCGTCTCGGTGGACATCCCCAAGCGCCGCCTGACCGTCTTCACGGGCGTCTCCGGCTCGGGGAAGTCCTCGCTCGTGTTCGGCACCATCGCCGCCGAGTCGCAGCGGATGATCAACGAGACGTACAGCGCCTTCCTCCAGTCGTTCATGCCCAGCCTGTCCCGCCCGACGTCGACTCGCTGCGCAACCTCAGCGCCGCGATCGTCGTCGACCAGGAGCGGATGGGGGCGAACTCGCGGTCGACCGTCGGCACCGCGACCGACGCGTACGCGATGCTGCGCATCGTCTTCAGCCGGCTGGGGCAGCCGCACGTCGGCCCGGCCGGCGCGTTCAGCTTCAACCTCGCCGAGGGGATGTGCCCCACCTGCGAGGGGCTCGGCCGGGTCTCCGACCTCGCCGTCGACCAGCTCGTCGACGTGGAGCGCTCGCTCAACGACGGGGCGATCACCGTGCCGAACTTCGCGGTCGACTCCTGGTACTGGCAGACGATCGTCGGCTCCGGCCTGTTCGACCCCGACGTCAAGCTCCAGGACTTCACCGCGCAGCAGTGGCAGGACTTCCTGCACAAGCCGGCCACCAAGATGAAGGTCGGCAACCACACCATCACCTACGAGGGCCTGGCGGTGAAGGTCCGCCGGCTCTACCTCAGCAAGGACAAGGAGCCGACGCAGCCGCACATCAAGGCGTTCGTCGAGCGGGCGGTGACGTTCGCGACCTGCGGCGACTGCGCCGGCACCCGGCTCAACCGGGCCGCCCTGTCCGCGCGGATCGCCGGCCGCAACATCGCCGAGTGCAGCGCGATGCAGATCAGCGACCTCGCCGCGTTCGTGCGCGGCATCGACGACCCGTCGGTGGCGCCGCTGGTGGGCAGCCTGCGGGAGCTGCTCGACTCGCTGGTCGAGATCGGCCTGGGCTACCTCAGCCTCGACCGCGAGTCGGGCAGCCTCTCCGGCGGTGAGGCCCAGCGGGTCAAGATGGTCCGGCACCTCGGCTCCAGCCTCACCGACGTCACGTACGTCTTCGACGAGCCGACGGTCGGGCTGCACCCGCACGACATCGCCCGGATGAACGGCCTGCTGCTGCGCCTGCGCGACAAGGGCAACACGGTCCTGGTGGTCGAGCACAAGCCGGAGACGATCGCGATCGCCGACCACGTGGTCGACCTCGGCCCGGGGGCCGGCCCGGACGGCGGCCGGGTCTGCTACGCCGGGGACGTCGCCGGCCTACGTCGCGCCGACTGCCTGACCGGCCGGCACCTCGACCACCGGGCGCGCCTGCGGGAGCACGTCCGCACGCCCACCGGGCACCTGCCGATCCGCGGCGCCGACCTGCACAGCCTGCGCGACGTCGACGTCGACCTGCCGCTCGGCGTGCTGACCGTCGTCACCGGCGTGGCCGGCTCCGGCAAGAGTTCGCTGATCCACGGCTCGCTGCCCCGCCGGGAGGGGGTGGTCGTCGTCGACCAGTCCCCCATCCGTGGCTCCCGGCGCAGCAACCCGGCCACCTACACCGGCCTGCTCGACCCGGTCCGGGCTGCCTTCGCCAGGGCCAACAAGGTCAGGCCGGCCCTGTTCAGCGCCAACTCCGAGGGCGCCTGCCCGAAGTGCCGGGGCATCGGCGTCGTCTACACCGACCTCGCGATGATGGCCGGGGTCGCCTCGGTGTGCGAGGAGTGCGAGGGTCGCCGGTTCACCCCGCAGGTGCTCGCGTACACGCTGCGCGGCAAGAACATCAGCGAGGTGCTCGGCATGTCGGTGACCGAGGCGCGCGACTTCTTCCCGACCGGGCCGGCCCGGTCGGTGCTGGACCGCCTGACCGACGTCGGCCTGGGCTACCTGAGTCTCGGCCAGCCGCTGACCACCCTCTCCGGGGGCGAGCGGCAGCGGCTCAAGCTGGCCATCCACATGGGCGAGAAGGCGCACACCTACGTGCTGGACGAGCCCACCACCGGCCTGCACCTGGCCGACGTCGACAAGCTGCTGGCCCTGCTGGACCGGCTGGTCGACGCCGGCAACACCGTGGTCGTCATCGAGCACCACCAGGCGGTGATGGCGCACGCGGACTGGATCGTCGACCTCGGCCCGGGTGCCGGGCACGACGGCGGCCGGATCGTGTTCACCGGCACCCCGGCCGACCTGGTCGCCCACGGGGACACGCTCACCGCCACCCACCTGCGCGAGTACGTCGGCCGGTGAGGCCGGGTCGGGTCCACCGCCGCCGTCGGCCCCGGTGGACCCGACCCGCCCCTGGGCGGGCGCGCGGGGCTACCGGTAGACCGTCGCCGTCCCGGCGTCGCGGATGGCCCCGGACAGGTTGCCGGTGAGGTTGTTGCCCGGCCCCACGACCGTCGCCGTGCAACCCGCCGAGGCGATGTTCAGCCCGTACCGCTGGGTCCTGACGGCCTGGGAGTCGGTGGCCACGTTGCCGGTGACCACGTTGCCGGCGCAGGGCACCGCCGTCGCCGTGGTGATCCGGATGCCGTCGCGGCCGGCGGTGTCGTCGGCGCTGTTGGTGACCTGGTTGTCGACGAGGTGGTTGTCGTTGCCGCCGTCGACGTTGATGCCGGCCTGGCCGGCCTGGTCGATCCGGTTACCGCTGACGACGTTGTGGTCGGCGGTCTTGTTGGGCTGGTCGGCGGTCGGCGAGGAGCGGTTGATCTGCACCCCGTGCCCGCCCACGTCGGTGATCACGCAGCCGGTGACGGTGTCCCCGCTGGTGGCCAGCAGCTCGATGCCGTCGCTGGCGGTGCCGCTGACCTGGCAGTCGCGCACCGTGTTGCCCATCGAGGTCCAGGTTTGGTTCTTGCCGTCGAAGACGATGCCCCGCCCCCGCGACGCGGTCACCCGCACCCGCTCGACCAGCATGTTGTTGCCGTCGTCGAAGTCGAGGGCGTCGCTGGTGGTGCGCGGCGGGCCGCCGGCCGACACGGTGAGGTCGCGGACCACCCCGCCGTCCATCCCCTTGGTGTTGAACGGCTCCGTGTCCGCCGCAGCGGAGCTGGAGTTGCGGATCAGCGTCAGGTCCATCCCCGCCCCGGCGAAGGTGACGTTGCGCAGGCCCTCCAGCTTGAAGTACTCCGTGCCCAGGTCGAACGTGCCGGCGGTGAACGCGATCGTGCCGCCGCCGAGCCGGTTCACGTCCGCTGCCGCGCTCTCCACCACACTCTTGAGGCTGCCGGTCCAGGTCTGCCCCGTCACCTCGGACACCGCGCTGTAGGTGGTGGCCCCGACGCGGCTGATCGTGTATGGCGACGGGTTCGGCGGCGCGGGGACGATCAGTTGCGGCCGGCGGGTCCCGACGCCCTCGCGGCTGGTGAGCCGGAAGCCGGTGTCGTTGCTCGTGCTGAGCGCCAGGGTCACCGGCCCGTCCCCGGTGACCAGCGACGACACGTCGACGGAGAGCCAGGTGTCGGCGGCGGTCGGGCCGCTGCTGGCGACGACGGGGCCGATCGGCGGGGCGTTCTGGTAGGTCAGCGTGTCCTCCCGCCAGTCGTCGGCGGAGACGCCGTGCACGCTGAGCCCGGTGCTGCTCGCGGTCTCGGCGTACAGCCGCAGCACCGCCGACGGCTCGTCGCCCGCGCCGGTCACGTCGAAGCGCAGGTACGCGACCTGGCGCGGCGATCCGTCGACCCGCAGCGAGACGGCCGTGCCGTCGTTGCGGGTCGGACGGGCGGCATCCACGGTGGCGTCGGCCACGGGGGTCTGGGTCGCCGCCGCGGCCGGCGCGGCGGGCCCCGCCAGGGCCGCGCCGGCCAGCAGCAGGACCGCCGCCACGCGGCCCGCAGTCCTCCGGTGTTCACTTGTCATGTCTCCTCCAGCCCCATCCACGAGGTCGGGGCGGCGCCCGGGTGGGGCACCGCCCCGTCAGCTGTCCACGGGCGCCTCCACGTCGTGGTCGGCGCCGCGCTGCGCCGGTGGCACCGCGCCGTCCGGCGAGCGCCGGCGACGGAGGAACACCCACAGCGGCAGCAGCGCGAGTACGCCGCCGCTGGCCACCACGGCGCCCCAGGCGGGCAGGCCCCAGTGGTCGTCGTGCTCCTGCTGGCTGTCCATCGCCACGTCGTGGTCGATGTCGACGCCCAGCAGATCCGCCAGCACCTCCAGGTATCTCGCGCCGAACCGCTCGCTCGGTTCGACATGGGTGTTCTCGCTGAACTCGTTCCAACTGATCACGCCGAGCGCGTCGGGTTGGGACAGCCGTGCCGCGGCGAAGGACGCCCGCAACGTCTCGCCGTCGCGGCGGTCCACCTCCCGCTGCCCGCCGAGTTGACGGCCGTCGTACCCGGGGGCGACCGGGGCGATCCACAGCCCGCCGTGCAGGTGCACGGCCCGGGACATCGCCGCCAGCCGGTCCCGGGTGCGGCCGCCGACCGGGTCCGCCGACGACCAGTAGTACGCGTGGCCGTCGAGCGCCGTGCCGTACGTCGCCACCTCCTCGGTGGACTTGGCGGCGCCGAGGACCAGCAGCCGCTGCCGTGCGGCGCGGACGGTGTCGGCGACCTCGGTGGCGGTGAACCGGTCGCTGCCGTTCCAGACGACCACCGGCTTGTCGAAGACGTCGAAGACCGGGTCGGCGGCGTACCGGTCGGCGAAGAGGTCGAGGTCGGCGCGGACGGTGGCCAGGGGCAGGGGCTTGCGGCTGAAGTCGAGCCCCTGGTAGACGATGCCGAGCCGGAAGTCCTCCGCCCAGGCCACCTCGACCAGCCTGGCCAGCCGGTCGTCGAGCTGCGGGGTGTGCTTCCAGGAGACCAGGAAGCCGGTCATCCCGGCCGCCCTGGCCATCCGCACGTGCCGCCGCATGATCTCGGTGTCGTCGCTGGAGTAGCGCCCGAGCTGCGGATAGTCGATCTTCGCCCGATTCCAGGAGGTCGGGTTGAACCAGATGTAGTAGTGGGCGAGCACGGGCACCGGGGCGGCGGCGGACGGGGCCGGCGCGGGGCCGCCCGCCGCCCGGGCGGGCCGCGACGCGACCACGCCGACGACGGCGGCCACCAGCAGCACCGCCAGGACGGACCCGAGCCCGAGCCGCAGCGGCCGCCGCCACCGGCCGGTCCGCTGGTGCGCCGGGCGCGCCCGGCGGGGCAGCGGGATCCGCAGTCGCCGCCGCAGCGCCGGCCGGCCCACCAGGACCAGGCCGACGGCCACCCCGAGCACGCCGCACACCACCAGGGCCAGGTCGACGGCGCTGATCACGCTGAGCGTCACCTGCTGGTCGCGGCTGATGCTCACCGGCCGACCGAAGGAGACCCCGCCGCCCAGCACGGTCACCGTGTAGGTGCCCCGGGGCAGGTCGGGCACCAGGACGGTGCCGTCGGCGGCGAACGGCAGCCGCTGCACGCGCCCGTCGGCGCGGGTGAGCCGGATGCCGTCGCCGGCCCGCTGGGCGAAGAACATGTCGTCGGCGGTGAAGGACACCTTGAAGAAGAGCAGCTCGATCAACCAGTCCTGGCGTTCCCACGGGACGAACTTGTGGCCGGCCCGGTTCACCACCGAGGTGCCGTCGACCATGACGGTGTCGACCACGTAGTAGAGCTGCTTGGAGGCCAGGCCCCGGGGGCCCTGCTGGGTGCGGCTCTCGGCGACCCAGAGCGGCCGGGCCAGGTCCGCCCCGGTCAGCTCGATCACCTCGCCGGTGTTGCTGCGCAGCCGCATCTCGGTCACCCGGTCGACCGGGACCGGCGCGCCGTCGCGGTCGGCGTAGCGCCACGTGACGCGACGCTGCGTGCGCAGCCCCACCTCCACGGTGCGGCTGTGCACCCCGTGGTCGAGGCTGCCCCGGAACCGGTCGAGCAGCACCCGGCGGTCGGGGCTCACCTCGGTGGGCACCACCGTGAACCGCTGGTCCAGGCCGGTGAAGTTGCGCACCCGCACGCGCAGCCGCCCCTGGGGGTCGGAGCGGGCCGTGTTGCCGTCGACGGTGACGACCACCCCCTTGATCGGCGGCACCAGCTGGATCTTCAACGTGCCGGGCAGCGCGGACGCGGGCGCGGCCACGGCGGGGGCCGGCAGGAGCAGCACCGCCAGCACGCCGAGCAGCAGCGGCAGCAGCCGCCGGGCGGTCACCGGTGCCTCCGCCGGCCGCGCAGCGCCGCCGCCGCGACCAGCGCCGCGACCAGGCCGACCGCGACGGCGTACGACGCGTAGACCGGCCGGGGGTCGGGGCGGTGCACCGCCACCGGCACCCGCTCGGCGCTGAGCAGCACGCCGGGGCGCGGCGGCGCGGCGAAGTCGAACGCGCCCAGGAACGTCTGCGCCTTCGCGTCCCGGCTGGCCAGCGGCTTCACCCCCCAGTTGACCTCGATGAACTTCAGGGCGGAGGTGAAGTCGAGGGTGGTCGAGTCGACGTACCCCCGGCGGGCGTACGGGCTGACCAGCAGCGCCGGCACGCGGAAGCCGTAGCCGTAGCGGTCGACCTGCGGCGGGGTGACGTGGTCGTACCAGCCGCCCCAGTCGTCGTAGGACCACAGGAACGCCGAGGACGACCAGTCCGGGGAGCGCACCAGCTGGGTGAGCAGCGCCCGGACGAGGTTCTGGCCGGATCCGATGTTGCCGGGCGGGTGTTCGCTGTTGCCGGCCGGGGCGATGAAGGACACGGCGGGCAGGTCGCCCCGGGCGGCGTCGGTGTAGTACTCGTCCAGGTCGACGATCTTGCTGGACAGCCGGGGGTCGTCGACGTAGCGGGCGTACGCGAGCAGGGGCACCCAGATCACCTGCGCGCCCCGGTCGATGTTCTCCTCCTCCACCCGGGACCGGAAGGTGATCGTCGGGTCGTAGTTCTGCACGTAGAACTTCCAGCTGATCCCGGCCGCCTCCAGCCGGTCGAAGATGGTGGGGATGTCCCCCCAGCCCTGCGCCGGGATGGTCTCGGCCTTGCCGGCGGCGCCCGGCCCGCCGGTCACCCGGTACATGTGGTTGCGGATGCTGCCGGAGTTGGAGGAGCTGAAGAAGCGGTCGAACAGCACGTACTCGTCGGCGATGTTCCAGTAGTAGGGCAGGTCCCGCTCGTCGTAGTAGGCCACCGCCATCCGGCCGTCCTTGCCCTGCTTGCTGACCCCCTCGACGAAGCCGTCCATCCGGCCGCCGTTGTACTGGACACGGAACGCCTCGGCGGAGTGATCCAGGTCGATCGCGCCGAGCTTGCCGATGTGGAACGGGGTGACGCAGGGCTCCGGCACGCCCCGCTGCACCGGCATGCAGACGTCCTTCGGGTACCCGTCGACGCCGGGCCGGGTGCCGAAGTAGTTGTCGAAGGTGTGGTTCTCCTGCATGAGGAAGACGAAGTGCTCGACGGGCGTGGTCGTGCGGGGGGACGGGGCCGGCGCGCCGGGGGCCGGGGCTGACGCGCTCGGGGTCGGCGCGGGTCGGGCCAGCGCCGCCGCCGGGCAGGCCGACAGGGCCAGGCCCGCCAGCGCCACCACGAGCGACGTCCGGCGGGCCCACCGCGGCACGGCGGCGGACGGCGGGACAGGGGTCGGACGGATCATGGACGCACCTCGTAGACGACCACCACGGGCACCGGCGTCACACGACCCGAGGCGCCGGGAGCCCCGACGTACTCGGTGTGCACGACCCGGCCGTGGTACCGGCGGACGAGCGTCATCAGCCGGTCGGCGAAGAAGGGGGACCGCCGCGCGGAGAACGAGTCCCACACGACGTAGTGCAGATTGTTGTTGCGCAGCCACCCGTCCGGGTTGTTCAGCGGCACGTAGGACGGGTTGCGGTGCAGCGGGTTCGGGCTCACCGACAGGCCGTAGCTCTGCCGCTGGCTGTAGAACCGCACGATGTTCGACATCGAGGGGCCGAGGGTGAGGATCACCGAGCCCTCCGGGGTGTGCTCGGTGATCCAGCGCCCCGCCTCCCGGCCGCCCGGCACGCCGCCGGAGCCGGCGAGGAACGTCGAGCTGCCCTGGTGGCTCACCGCGTCCCAGGACGACGCCGCCAGGGTCGAGGCGACCAGGGCGACGGCGGCCAGCCGGACCAGCCGGCCGGCCCGGGCCGGCACCGGGCGGGCGGGACCGCCCCGCCCGGGCCAGCGCAGCCGCGTCGGCACCGGCAGCAGGACCAGGGCCCGCGCGGCGAGCAGCACCACCGGCACCGCCACCGGCAACAGGTACTGGAAGCCCTTGACCGGCCAGAGCTGGAAGAACACCACCGGCACGGCGATCCACGACAGCAGCAGCGTCTCCCGCCAACCGTTGCGCCTGCGGGCCCACCAGAGGCCGCCCGCCGCGGCGACGAGCAGCAGCACGCCCATCGCCGTCGGCACGTTCTCCAGGTAGAACGACATGGGATGGTTGGGCCGGCGGAACAGCTGCCACACCAGGTAGTTGCGGCCGCTGTTCGACCCACCGGCGAGGGCCTGGGAGACGGGGTGCGCCGCGAAGACGACGGCGAGCACCGGCAGGGCCAGCAGGGTGGCCCGCACCGGCCGCCGCACGCGCGGGGTCAACGCCAGGAACGCGTAGACGCTGCCGGCCAGCACGACGCTGGTCTCCTTCGCCAGCATGGTGAGCCCGAGCATCCCGGCGGTGGCCAGATACCAGGCCAGCTCCTGCCGCTGGACGTAGCGGACCATGCAGTAGAGCGTCAGCGTGCTGAGCAGCACCATCGGCCCGTCCAGCAGGATCTGCCGGGTCACGATCACGTGGTACGGCATGACCGCGAGCAGCAGCGCGGCGAGCAACCCGACCCGGCGGCCGTAGAGACGCGCCCCGAGCGGGTACACCGCCAGGACGGTGAGCACCCCGATCGCCGCGACGACCCACCGGCCGCCCATGCCCACCTCGCCGACGCGCAGCAGCGGGGACAGCAGCGCCTGGAACAGCATCGGGTGCGCCCGGAACACCGGGAACAGGTCGGCGTAGCCGGGGTTACCGGCCAGGGAGGCGGCCTGCCCCGCGTACACCACCTCGTCGCTGTTGAAGCCGAAGAGGTCGATCCGCCAGGACCGGACGAGCAGGGCCAGCCCGCCGATCGCGGTCAGCGCGGCGGCCACCGCCCACCGGCGGCGGGTCAGCGCCGGCAGCCACGCCGCCGGCGGCGGGATCCGGCGGCGGGCCGGGTCGTCCGGGTGGTCCCGGCGCTGGCCCGGCACGACGGCCGTGACCGCGTCCGGCTGGCTCACGCGGGCTCCCCGGCGACCGTCAGGTCCCCGCTCCAGCGCGGCCACGCCTGGGCGGGCACGACGCGGGTCGACGCCGGCCCGCGCTCGCCGCGCAGCAGCCGGGGGATGTCGTCGGCCCAGCCGAACCGGTCGGAGACGAGCACCCGGCTGCGGACGTGCGACAGGAACCCGGCCAGGATCTCCCGCTCCCGCAGGCGCAGCTCCGGGTAGTGCAGGCCGTCGATGGCCAGCGACGGCGCGAGATACCGGAAGGGCGGGAAGCCGTACGCGTCGTCGGTGTTGCGGATCATCCGGGTGACCGTCTCGTCGTGGTCGAGTTCGCTCATCGCGGGCCGCCCGCGCTCGATGACGAAGAGCTCCTCGACCCGGGTCGTGGTGCCGATGCGGCACGGCACCAGCCGGTCGACGCTGTACTTCGGCGGCGGCACCAGCAGCTGGGTGACGGCGTTGATGCCCATGATCGGCAGGTTGAACCGGGCGAGGGTCAGCGCCAGCGACCGGCCGCCCTTGGAGTGCAGCCGGCTCTGCCACTGCAACCGCCGCCACTCCCGGGGCGTCAGGTCCTGCGCCTGCACGGCCCGCAGGGTGTGCGCGCTGATGGTCAGCGGCTTCGGGAAGCAGGTCGCGGTGCCGTCGGGCCGCACGATCGTCATGTCGTCGGAGAGGAACAGCCCGCCGTGGTCGCGCAGCAGCCGCAGCACCGTGGCGGTCTTGCCGGTGTCGGTGAGCGCGGAGAGCATCACCCCGACCCCGTCGAGGGTCACGCAGGCCGAGTGCAGCAGCATGTGGCCCCGGGCGACCATCACGAACCGCAGCAACGCCTCGACGATGTTCGTGTAGACCACGTGCGGGGACCGGGCCAGCAGCGGGCCCACCTGGATCTCGATGGGCGAGCCGAGCTGGATGCGGAAGTTCGCGCCCAGGCGCCCGAGCTGCTCCTCGTAGCGCAGCACCGACCGATCGGCGTACTGGGTCATCGCGGCGCGGCGTTGCGGGCCGCGCCCGCCGACGTCGCTGACCCGCACCGCGATGTCCACGTCGGCGTCGGCGACCCACTGGGCCCGGAAGAACTCCAGCTCGGGCAGCATGATCTGGGACCCGATCGTCACCACCCCGGCCACGTCGTAGCGGTACTTGAGGTACTGGTAGCGATGGCGCGACGGCGGGGTGACCGTCTCGGCGGCGCCGGAGGCGATCAGCAGCCGGACCGGGTCGCGCCGGCCCCGGTCCAGCGCCGCGTAGATGACCTGGTCGTTGACGAGGAAACGGACCAGGAACAGCGCCGCCAGGGTGGCCGCGTTCGCCACCAGCACCCCGACGCCCGCGAACACCAGGGCCTGCAGCACGGGCAGCCGCAGCAGCAGCAGGACGTTGTTGAGCAGGAAGAACCGCACCGCCCGGGCGGGCAGGGAACCGACCCGGGTGCGCCGGTAGATGAGGTTGTCCACCAGCAGGAAGTTCCACGAGGTCGACAGCTGGGTGGCCAGCGCCGCGCCCAGGAGGTGGTGCAGCCTGGCGGGTTCGTAGAAGAACCAGAGCGCCGCCGTGTTCACCACCATCCCGGAGAGCCCGACCAGCCCGAAGCAGACCATCCGGACGAGCTGGCGCACCCGGTCGGCCGGGGTACGCGGGCGACGCCGGATCTGCCCGACCAGCCGCCGGCCGCGCAGCCGCGACAGGTGCCGCACGAACGTCACCCCCTCCCGCAGGGACGCCTTGGACCGGCCCTCGTGCCGGGGCGCCATCTCGTACGCGACCTCGGCCACCCGGGCGCCGGGGTGCCGCACCAGCAGCTCCAGCAGCACCTTGAAGCCGAGCGGGTTCATCCGGTCCAGCCGCACGGCCGCGCGCCGAAACGCGAAGAGGCCGCTCATCGGGTCGCTCACCGTCGCCAGCCGGCGCGGGAACATCGCCTTCACCAGCCGGGTGGCCGCCGACGAGGTGGCCTCCCGCAGCGGGCCGTCCAGGCCGGCGCTGGAGCCCCGGCCGGCGTACCGGGTGCCGATCACGACGTCGACGTCGTGCCGCATGGCGACCGCCGCGAGCGTCGCGGCCGACTCCGGCGGATGCTGCAGGTCCGCGTCCATGACCAGGACCCACTCGCCGAGGGCGTGCCGGGCACCCAGCAGGACGGCCCCGCCGAGGCCGCCGGTCCGCGCCTCCGGCGGCCTGTGCAGCAGCCGTACGGGCACCGGGGCCTCGGCGGACGCCGCGGCGATCACCCCGTCGGTGCCGTCGTCGCTGTCGTCGACGAACAACAGCTCCGCCCGCAGGGGCGCCAGCAGCGGGGCGAGGCGCCCCATCAGCACGGGGATGTTCTCCGCCTCGTTGCGGGTCGGCACGATGACGGTCAGCCGGGGCGGTGGCGCGTCGTCCGGGGCGCGCAGCTCGCGTGGCCGCGGCACCGACTCTTCTCCGACGGCCTGCCGTGCGCGGGCGTCCGGCCCGTGTCCGATCATGGGTAACCTCTCCAGCCTCCGGTTCCCGAGCAGCCCGGAGCCATTCACAGTCATTGGGAGAAACGGCAGAAGAGCGCAGGAATGCGATTCACGTACGCGGTGCGACGCCGACGGAATTCGTCGACTCATAAGTTCACTCGGGTACGGCAGAGGCTATGGGAAATGGCCGGGAAAGGTCCAACGCCTGAACAGTCGGCAAATTGACATAGCCATTATGCGCAGGGAGATGTCCGGTACACGAAAGCCGAGCGAACGATAAAGGCCGAACAATGACGTCCCTTATTCGTGCGACCACTTCCGACCCACTCGACCTGCCGCAACTTCCACAGAAATGCCGCGACGCCGAATGGGAAAAGAATTCCCTTTCGGCGTCGCGACTCACGGCGGGATGCGGTGCCCGGATCGCGGCGACCCGGGCGCGGAGACGGTCAGCGGGGGGCCGCCACCCCCGCGCCCGGCCCGCCGACACCGATCCCCGCCCTCGACGGCAGCTGATCGTGCAGGTCGCTGATGAAGTCGGACCGGCCGGCACCGCTCCAGTCGCACCACGTACCCGCCGGTGCGGGGCTTCGGCAGCCCCGGGAACTCTCGATCGCGGTCCCCTCGCCCCACTCGTTGTAACTCGTCACCAACTGCCAGGGCGCCCCCGAGGCGTTCATCCGGGCCAGCCCCGCCCGCCAGCGCGCCCGGTCCCGGGACAGGAACGGCGCCTGCCCGTACGGCGATCCGGCCTTCCAGAAGCCGGGCGAAACGGTGTACGAGCCCTCACCGGGGGCACCGCTGAAGTCGTGTTCCGCCCGGGCCGGACCGTACTGGTGCCACCCCGCCACCCGCGCCGTCGCGGGACAGCCCGCGTAGCCGGGAAAGACCTTCAGGTTGACGAGGACCGTCTCCCCGAACCGCCGCTGGAGCGACGACTGGGCCTGCGCCCAGCGGTCCACCGTGGCGCAGCCCTGCGCGGTCGTCAGGTCACCGGCGTTGTACACGAAGACGGGCATGCCCCGGTCGGGCAGCACGGCCAGCGCCGAGCCCTGCCCGCCGTAGGTGGCCCGAAGGTAGTGCAGGTCGTCGGCGATCCGCTCGGGCGTCGGGTCGGACGTGCCCTCCGGCTCGTAGTAGGGCGCCCAGCCGAACCCGGTGCCCTGCGCGGCCCGGACCATCGCCGGCCAGTGCCGGTCCGTCACCGTGCCCCGGCCGAACCACGACGCGACACCCATCGTGATCCCGCCGTACCGCATGTCCGCGACCTGGGCCCGCACCACCGACTCCTCGACGGTGTACCGGCCCCGCGCCGGCACGTAGTTGGTGAACGGGTCCAGGCCCTGCTGCCGCCAGGCCTCCGGAAACCACGGATAGTAGAACGCCGCCCTGATCACCGTCGGCGCCCGCACCACCAGGCGGAAGACGACGGTGTGCCGGGCCGCCCCGCCGGCACCGGCGACCACCACGTCGTACGTGCCGGCGCGGGTGGACACCGAGGTCAGCACGGTCAGCACGGCCGACCCGCCGGCGCGGAGCACCGCCGGCTCCACGGTCGCGGCCGTCCCCTCGGGCAGGCCGCCCACCGTGAGGGAGACCGGCTGCGCCGCCCCGGTCGTGACCGCCGTCCGCACCGTGGCCTGGACCAGGTTCCCGGCCACCGCCGAGGCCGATCCGGGCACCACGGCCAGGGAGAAGTCGTCGCCGGCAGCCGGGCGGGACACTGTGCTGCCCGCATCCGACCGGACCGGCTCAGCCGGTCGCGCCGGACCGGCGGCGAACTGGCCGCACGCGACGAGACCTACGACCAGCACCGCGGCACATGACATCAGCCCGCTCCCGCCGACGTGGGGTCGACCAGGCTGCGACCCGTCATCAGACAGAACGCAGCAGACCGACGAACGCAACTGCCCACCGGCCGAAGGAAGGGCCCCTTGTTAACGCTTCTGTATAGGAGGGGCCCCTTCCTAACACTCGGTTGCCCGGGGGCGGAGACGCTGCCGGCCGGGCCCCTGTTGTCGGGGCCCGGCCGGTGGCGCTATGCGATCGGTCAGCTGTTGTTCCAGTGTTGGGTGACGAGGTCGGCGGCCTGCTGTTCCCACTGGGCGTAGGCGTCGGGGTAGGCGGAGACCTGGACGGTCTGGGCGGCGTCGGTCAGGGGCATGTCCTGCCAGCCGTCGACCTGTCGGAGGCCCTTGAGGAACGCTGTGGTCGCGTACTGCGGGTCGGTGATCTGCTCCGGCGAACCCCAGCCGCTGGACGGGCGCTGCTGGAACAGGCCGAGGGAGTCGTGGTCGTTGCGGTCGCCGAGGTGACCCAGGTTGTGCAGCTTCGACTCCTGCAGGGCGGTGCCGATGGAGATGACGGCGGCGCGTTCGTCGAGGCCGGTC
>NZ_FMCW01000059.1 GCF_900091595.1 Micromonospora haikouensis | reverse complement strand
AGACGCTGGACATCACCGGCGCCCTGTACTGGGCAGCCTCCGAACTGCACCTACCGACCCTGGCCGACTCCGGCTACGAAGGCGCCGGCCAGGGCATCCACACCCCGTACAAGCAACCCGCCGACGGCCGACGCCTCGCGGTCGACAACCGCGCCTACAACGCCGTCCTTCGATCGATGCTGTGCCTCGGAGAACGCGGCTTCGCCATCCTGACCGGCCGCTGGCGCACGCTACGCCACAGCACCGCCAGCCCACGCAGCCTCGGCGACATCGTCCGTGCCGCCCTCCACCTCACCCACTACGAACACCGATACCTACCGAATTCTTGTTGAGATCACGTCACTGGGTCTTGCTGCCGGGATCAGCCCGGCAGCAAGACCTCCAACGCCGAGCTTGAGGGTCGCGCCAGGTGATGACGCTGTGGCGCTGCCATCGCCGGTGTCCTGCCTGGTCCGAACCGTGCCCCGCTCTCATTTTGCGTGACCAGTGACGGTGCGGTGGGTTACGCCGACGCCATCGGTGGTCTCGGCAGTCCCTGGTGCCGAGACGCATCGGTCATGGCGACAGCATCCGCTTGACCCGGTCCACCACGGGCGGTGGTGCGGTGTCCGTGCGACCCGCCTGGTACGGCGGCTCCGGGGCGTACTCGATGATCAGCTGCACGGTCTGTGCGGCCTCGTCACCCATGATCCGGCCGGCCAGGATCAGCGCCATGTCGATGCCTGCGGACACACCGGCCGCGGTCGCATAGTGGCCGTCGATCACGACCCGGTCCGTCACGGGAGTCACCCCGAACCCGGTGAGCATGTCGAGCCCGGCCCAGTGGGTCGTGGCCCGTCGGCCCGTCAGCAGTCCGGCGGCGGCCAGCGCGAACGCGCCGGTGCAGACGGACGTCGTCCACGTGGTGGTCCCGTCGACGGCCCGCAACCACTCAAGCAGCGGGCCGTCGTCGGCCATCTGGTCCTGCTGGCCCGCTCCGCCGCCGACCAGCACGATGTCCGGCTCGGACACGTCGGCGTACGTCACGACGGCGTCGACCGACAGGCTGCCCAGGTCGTTCACGACCAAGCCCGGACGCTCGGCGACGAACACGACCTCGGTGTCCGGCAGACGACCCAGAACCTCGTACGGCCCCAGGACGTCGAGCGCCGTGAAACCGGGATAGACGACGATGGCGACCTGCATGTCACGATCCGTCCGCGATGGCGAAGCGTTGCGGTGCCGCCCGGAACTGCTCCTGGCACCAGTCGCCGCAGAAGTGCCAGGTACGTCCGTCCAGGTCGAGGGTGGTCGGGGTGTCGGGGGCTACCGGCATCTGACAGACCGGACACACCGGCTGTTCCGGGTTTACCGCTGCGGGCTCGGTGAACTCGGCGTTGCTGTCGGGGTGCATCCAGCCCGTGCCCTGGTATTCGAGGTAGGTGGCGGTACGCTGCGCGACGGCGCGCCCGAAGTAGCGTTCGACGATCCGCAGGGCCAGGTCGGTGCCCGAGGTGAGCCCGCCTGCGGTGGCAAGCCGGCCGTCCTCGACGTAGCGGACCCCGGGGACCACGGTGAGGGCGGGAAACATGGCCTGGAGTGCCTGGTAGGCGCTGTGGTGAGCCGTTGCGGTCCGGCCGTCGAGGAGGCCCGCCTGGCCGAGCACGAACGATCCGTTGCAGACCGACATGGTCACTGCGGTGTCCTGATGGACACGCCGCAACCAGTCCAGCACCTCGGGGGCGAGCTTGCCGGTGTCCAGGGCCGGGACGACCACGATGTCCGGCGCAGGCACTGTTTCGACGTCGTGACCGGGCACGACGACCATGCCTCCGGAGATCGGGACAGGGTCCGTCGTGGCCGCCACCGTGGTCAGCGTGAACGGGGTGCGCCCGTCGTCGAGGCGGGCGTACTCGAACACGCCCCACGGGCCGGCGAAGTCGACCAGTTCCGCGTGGGACGAGAGGATGACGGCCACGGTGATGGTGCCGGTCGCAGGTGGTTCGAGGGGTGCGGTGAGCCTGGCGTCGGAAACCGGCTCGCCGGGCGGGCTCTGCATGGTCATCTGGGAAGCTCCCGTTCGGAACGCGGCGCCGCGAACACCAGGTGCGGCTGACCGGTGAGTGGGTGGGTGGTCGTCGCTCCCCGTACGCCGAAGACGTCGGCCAGGCGTTGCGGGGTGAGCACGGTGACGGGATCGTCGGCCGCGACGACCCGGCCGTGGTGCAGCAGCACGACGGCGTCGCAGTAGGACATCGCATGGTCGAGGTCGTGCAGGGCGGCGACGGTGGTGAGCCCGAGTTCGCGGATCAGCTCGAGTAGTTCCAGTTGTGCGCCGATGTCGAGGTGATTGGTCGGCTCGTCGAGCAGCAGGACCGGGGCGTTCTGGGCGAGGGCGCGGGCGAGCAGGACCCGCTGGCGTTCACCGCCGGACAACGTGACGAAGCGCCGGCCTTCGGCCCACTCGATGCGGGCGCGGGTCAGCGCCTCGTCGACGATGGCGCGGTCGGCCGTGCTCTCCCGTTCGAGTAGCCGCTGGTGCGGGATCCGCCCCATGGCGACGATGTCGCGGACGGCGTACTCGTTGTCGAGTTCCTGGTCCTGGGCCACCACCGCCCGCAACTGGCCGGCCCGGCGGGCGGGGACCCGCCAGACGTCGTGCTCACCGATGTGCACGGTGCCCTGCTGCGGCCGAATGATGCGGTAGAAGCAGCGCAGCAGCGTGCTCTTGCCGGATCCGTTCGGCCCGATCAGTCCGGTCACCCGGCCGTCGGCGGCGGTGAACGAGACGTCATCGAGGATGGTCGTGCCGTCGATGGTCACCGAGACCCCGGTCGCCGTGACCCTCATCGCACCGCCCCGGACTGGCTGCGCAGCAGCCACAGGAAGAAGGGCGCGCCGAGCACGGCGGTGAAGATGCCGATCGGCATCTCGTTCGGCCGGTCCAGGGTGCGCGACAACAGGTCGACGAGGATTAGGAAGACCGCCCCCAGCAGCAGCGACACCGGGATCACCCGGCGATGGTCGGGGCCGACCAGCAGCCGGACCGCGTGCGGCACCAGCAGGCCGACGAAGCCGATCCCACCCGCGACGCTGACGATCGTCGCGGTCAGCAGCGACGCCACCGCGAGTAGCCCCAGGCGCAGCCGGTTGACGTCTATCCCCAGCCCGGCGGCCGACGTCTCGCCCATCGTCAGCGCGTTCAACCGGCGGCCGTCGACCAGCAGCCAGAGCAGGCAGACCGCCAGGGCGACGGTGGGCGCAGGTAGGTCCGACCAGGACGCTGCCGCGACCGAGCCGAGCACCCAGAACAGGATGCCGCGCAGTTCGCCCGGGTTGGCCTGCAGTTGGATGTAGCTGGTAATGGCACTGCCCAGGTAGGCCACGGCCACTCCGGCCAGGATCAGCCGCCCCGGCGCGACCCGGCCGGCCCGCTGTGCCAGCCCCACGACCAGGGCGACGCTGACCACCGCACCGAGGAAGGCCGCGCCGGAGACACCCAGTCCGGCGATCGCCGCGGGCACGAAGCTCAGCGCCAGGGCGGCGCCGATGGAGGCGCCTCCCGAGATGCCGAGCAGGTAGGGATCGGCCAGCGGGTTGCGCACCAATGCCTGCAGGCAGACTCCGGCGATGCTGAGGCCCGCGCCGGCGACCCCTGCCAGCAGCACCCGGGGCGCGCGGAAGTCCCACACGATCTGGTCGTAGAGCAGGCTGCGCTCGGTGTCTCCCGGTGTGAGGTGTGCCCAGGTCACCGCGACCACGTCGCCCAGCGGCACCGGTACCGTGCCGACGGCGATCGCGACCGCCGCGGCCAGCACGACCGCGACGGTCAGGAGCACGATCAGCGGCGGGACGGCGCCATCGGGTACGAGGTGAGCACGGGCGGCTTCCGGGCGGGTACGGTCAGTTCGCGGCGCGGACGGCATCGCTGATCTTCTTCACGGCGACCGCGTTCAGCGGTCCGAGATAGAAGCTGTCGGAGACCGAGGTGTAGGTCTTGGTCTTCGACGCCGGCCACTGCGGATACTGCGCGAACAGCTGCTCCGCGAACTTCTTGGCGTCGTCGTCCGGCTGGTACAGGCCGATCACCAGCACCTCGACGTTCGCTGCGGCGAGGGCTTCGACGTTGAGTGCGGTGAGTTGCTGGTCGGTCAGGCCGCCGAACGCGTTGACACCTCCGGCTCGGATGATGATGTCGTCGAAGATGCCGCCGCCGAACACGGCAGGCACCTTGAGACCCATCGCTGACCCCATACTGGGGTAGGCGGCCAGCACCCGCTTGGGTGCCCCGGTCGGCGACGGGATGGCGGCCAGCGCCGTACGCGAGTCCTGCACGACCTGCGCCGCCTTGCCCTGGACGTCGAAGATGACCCCGAGCTGGTTCAGCAGGTCGTACGACGACTCGACCGACCGCTTCGCATACGCGGCCGTGTCCTGCGGTCGGGGCGAGGTCGCACCGTTGGCGCAGTTCGACGGGGACACGAAACTGTTGATACCGGCCTTACCGAGCTCGTCGCGGGTGATCGAGCCGATCTTGTCGTCGAACCCGCCAGCCCACGTCGAGATCACCAGATCCGGTGACTGGGCGATCACCTGCTCGCGGGGGACCTCGAAGTTCTTGTTCAGCTTCAGCCCACCGGTCGGGATGGCCTTGATCCGCTCGACCATCGACGGGTCGTCGGAGACGCCGTAGCTCTGGCTGTTGGCCACGATGGTTCCCTCGACACCGAGCGCGATCATCGACTCGACCTCCGCCACGGACGCGCCGTTGAGCAGCACGACCCGGCGGGGCGCCTGGGAGAACGTGACCTCACGGCCGCAGTTGTCGATCGTCAGCGGAAACGTTGTTCGGGGACCAACGGCGACCGACTCGTCAGCCGATGCGACCGGAGCCTCCGGCACCGTCGTCCCCGAGCAGGCGCCGAGCGCGACGACGAGGCCGATGGCCAGCGTGGTACGGACAATCCGATCTGGAACGAGAGTCACGTCGAGCTCACATCTCTGTCATGAAGCGTGTGCGGAAAGCTGAAGATGGCGCAAAAATATTCATTTCGCCATATGTCAGGAAGCTTAGAAGCGACCCGCGCTCACGCCTATGACGTACCGGCCAACAAATCTGCCATCGACGGAGATCTATCGGGGCTCATCGGCTCCTTCGCCGACGCGCGACGGTATTCGGTCGGCGAAATGTCGATTTCGCGCAGGAACGCCCGGCGCATCGCCTCCGCCGACCCATAGCCACAACGGTGAGCGATGCCGAGTACGCCATCCGTGGTGTCGGTCAGCATGCGCTTCGCGGCCTCCAGCCGGATCAGGTCCACGTACCGGCCCGGTGGCATCCCGACCTGTTCCCCGAAAGCCCGGGCGAACTGCCGTGGAGACAGCCCGGCACGCTCCGCCATCGCCGGAACGGACAGGTCGGCCGCCAGGTTCGCGGCGGCCCAGTACTGCACCTCGCGCAGCGGATCGGTCCGGGCGATCTGGGTCGAGAGCTGGACGCTGAGCTGGGCCTGATTGCCCGGCCGGCGCAGGTAGCACACCAGCAGCCGGGCGATGTCCAGCGCCACCGCACGGCCGAAGTCCTCCTCGACCAGCGCCATGGCCAGGTCGACCCCGGCTGTCGCCCCCGCCGACGTGGAGATCGTTCCGTCCCGGACGAAGATGGCGTCGGGGTCGAACGCCACCCGGGGAAACATCTCGGTCAGGTAACCGCATGCCTCCCAGTGGGTGGTGGCCCGGCGACCGTCCAGGAGACCGGCCTTGGCCAGCAGGTAGGCCCCGGTGCACACCGAAACCACCCGCGGAATGCCGGGAGCACGCTCGGCGAGCCAGGCGACGAGCCGGTCGTTGACGTCTCCCACGCCCGGCCCGCCCGGCACCACCAGCAGGTCCGGATCCTCGACGCCACCCAGGTCGCCGTCCGGGACGAGGCGCAGACCACCGGCGGCCCGGACCGCCCCACCATCGAGAGAGGCGGTCCGGATGACGTACGGCGGGGTGTCCGCGTCACCCACGAAGCGGGCAGCCGACGTGAACACGTCGACCGGACCGGCCACGTCGATCGGCTGCACCCCGTCGAACAGGATGACCAGCACCACCCGGGTACGCACCCCGGCGATCCCGGTGTCAGGAACGTCAGTCATCACCTCGGGTTGGTCGCGCCGTGGACGGCTTTAGTTCCCTGTTCCGACCTTCCACCAGCAGCGGAGCCGGTTCCTCGCCCACAAACCGCCAGCGTCAGCAGCGTGGAGCCAGCCGCACCCGGCGGCCCTGCTCATCACCGGCGACGACATGACCCGCCGGGTGACGCTCACCTCCGGCAACGCGGAACGCTCTCCCCGAACCGAATGACGCCCGTCGTGGGCCAGTTCGCGCGGGCCGAGCCGACGGCGGTCACCTTCGGAGCGAAGATCAGGTCAGTCCGTCCTGCGCAGGGCGATCACATTGTCGGTCACCTCGGCCGTCTGGCCACCCGGGCCGGTGGCCGTCCGATCGCGGGCCTCGCAGCAAAGCACATGCCAGGACGCGGAATCGAGGGCCAGACCGGCCAGGGTCTCGTCCGGGGTGGGAATCGTGGCCCCCTGGTTCCAGGACCACGGTGCTACTGAACCGTGGTCGACGATCAGCAGCAGGCCACCGGGGTTCACCTGCTCGCCGAGATCACGCAGGATGCGGGCCTTGGGGAAGTCGAAGAGGCTGTGCAGGTAATGGGCGCTCACCAGGTCCCAGGTGCCCCGGGGTAGGGAATCCGCCAGATCATGCCGTTCGGTATGAATCCTGTCGCTCAGTCGCTGCTGGGCGGCGCGTTCGTTCACCCGTTGCAGGGCGGCATCGGCGATGTCGACCGCGGTGACCTGCCAGCCGCGTTGGGCGAGCCACAGGCTGTCGCCGCCCTGGCCGCAGCCCAGGTCGAGAGCGGCACCCGGCGGAAGGTCACCGACCGTTGCGGCAAGGATCGGGTTGACGCGTACCTCCCACTGGGCGGCGGCCACCTGCCGGTGCAGACTCTCCCAGAACTCGGCCGGTGTTGCCGCGTCCGGGCGCTCGATGTACTTCATACGCTCACGTCCTCACGATCGATCGGGCTCGACCGGCATGGTGCCCCTTGTTCCGCGGCGCCGGCGAGAAAACTTGCCGGATCGGCAACGACCTTCGGAGGGACAACGAAGGCTCGGGCGCAGGGGTGCACGCTGAGATTGAGGTACGGCACCGTGACCGACTCGCCTCGCGGACACCGCGTCGCCGGATCGGAGCAGGTACCGGGCACCGGTTCAGCTATGGCGGGGCTGCGTGGGACAGAGCCGACAACGCCACACTCCCGCGCCCGGTCGGCATACCTCATCACCGGACTGGTCCGCCGATCCGGTCGCCGGCTCACCTCGGGAACTTTCGCTTGTCGTCAGACGACTATGTCTGCGAATCACCCCGGCCTCCTTCTCGAGGTAAGGGTGTCCGCCACCCACGGTCAGCGCAGATGCCACTCTGGAAGGGTCATTGATGCGTGTCGCTCGATATTCGAACGAAGGTTCCTCGTTGGTACGGCCCCGCCGGCCAGTCCGGGCGCTGGCCACACTGGCGGTGCTGACAGTTCTGGTGGCAGGTTGCACGGCCAGCGGATCCGGGGACACCGATCGAACCGCCGCGACCGGCGGCACGCTACGCGTGGCGAACGCGAACGAGTACGGCGACCAGGACCCGCACGACTACAACGGGGACTGGTTCATCGCCCCGATGGTCTTCGAGACGCTGGTGAAGTACGGACAGGGCGGTCGCCTAGAACCGGGCCTGGCCACGTCGTGGCAGGTCGCGGCGGACGGGCTCACGATCGACTTCGAGCTGCGGACCGGTGTGAAGTTCCACGACGACACGCCGTTCGACGCACAGGCGGCGAAGTGGAACCTCGATCGCTGGGTGGGCAAGGAGTCGCACTCCTGGCTGGCCGCCTCGAAGATCATCAAGGCCGTGGAGGTGCCTGGGCCGATGAAGCTGCGGCTGCGACTCGAACGCGCCTACGACCCGCTGCTGCAGGAGCTGACCTTCACCCGGCCCCCCGGCTTCATGAGCCCCAAGGCCGTCGACGCTTCCGGGAAGTTCACCAAGGCCATCGGTACCGGGCCATGGCGGCTGGAACAGATCACGACGACGGCCGCGAGCCTGGTCCGCAACGACGGCTACTGGGGCGCCAAACCGAAGATCGACCGGGTTGAGTTCAGCGTCAGAAAGGACTCGCAGACCCGCGTCTCCGCGCTTCGCGCGGGCGAGGTGGACATGCTCGGCGGCAGTTACCTGGCACCGATCTCGCCTACCGAGGCGGCCACCCTCGGCAAGGACGAGCGGGTCACGGTGCTGCACGGTGATCCGGACATCACCGTCATGCTCGGCTTCAACCTCAACGGCGTCGCGGGCGACAAGGCGATCCGCGAGGCGGTGCGGTACGCCCTGGACCGGGAGACCCTGACCAAGGTGCTCTACGCCGGGCAGGCCAAGGCCGCGACCACGCTGTTCGCGCCGGGAATCCCGGACGCGGGGGCACCGCAGAGCCTGCCCTTCGATCCCGACCAGGCCCGCCGGATTCTCGATGCGGCCGGGTGGCGCCAGGATGGGAAGGGCCGGGTCAAGGATGGCAAGCAGCTGGTCCTGTCCCTGCGGATCCCGTCGACGGCCGCCGTCGGCTGGCAGGACTCGCGGCTCAGCGCTCAGGCCGTCGCCTCGGCGCTGGCCGAGGTCGGGATCACGGTGAACATCGTCGCGGTCGACGAGGCCACGTTCTACGACGACCTGCACGCCGGCAAGTACGACCTCGCCTTCATGGAGACCTACGGCGCCCCTTACGACCCGTCGGGGTTCGTGGTCGGCTTCCTGACCGGCGACCGTAAAGATCCCGGTCTGTGGAAGACCGACGAGGTCGAACGGCTCGTCAACGGCGCGTTGTACGCCCGGGACGCCGCCACCCGCGCCAAGAACTACCAGGAGGCCTGGGCCGTGCTGAACCGGGAGGCCGCCTTCGTGCCGATCGCGTACCGGCCACGGGTGTGGGCCGTCGGCCCGGCGGTCAAGGGCTTCCAGGTGCCGCACACGGAGTATGACTTCGACCTGTCCACGGTGACGCTGCAACGATGAACGGTCTGCTCGTGCGTTGGACCCGGTGGTCGGCCCGGCTGGCCGCCGAGTTGGCGCTGGTTCTCGGAATCACGTCGCTGCTCGCGTTCGGGCTCATCGCGCTGGCTCCCGGTGACGCCGCCACCCGGCTCGCGCAGCAGCGGGCCGGGCACCCCGGCGTCACCGAGGACCAGGTCGCCTCGGCCCGGCGCGAGCTGGGAATGGAGGGCAGCGTCCCCGAACGTTACGTCCGTTGGCTCGGCCACGCCGTGCAGGGTGATCTCGGGAAGTCCGCGCGCACCGGCCGGCCGGTCCTGACCGAGCTGGCGGAACGAGTCCCGGTCACGCTGTCGCTGGCCGGGCTGACGGCGGTTGTGGCGTTGCCGCTGGGCCTTCTGGTCGGTGCGCTGGCTGCCATGCTGCCGTGGCGTCCGGCTCGGCGCGGCCTGCGGCTGACGGGCCTGCTCGCCGTCTCGTTGCCCACCTTCTGGGTCAGCTACCTGCTGGTCGTCGTACTCGCCGAGCAACTGGGTCTGCTGCCCACCTCCGCCGACGGCGGTCCCGCCGGATACGTGATGCCGTTGGTCGTCCTCGCCCTACCGGCTGTCGGCCTACTCAGCCGTGTGGTCGCTGTGTCACTGCGCGAGGCACTCGCCCAACCGTATGTACGCGCCGCGCAGGCGCGGGGCGCGACCACAGTGTCCATCGTCGTACGCGACGCGCTGCCCAACGTCGCCGGCGCCGTCCTCAACACGATCGGCCTGATCGTCGGAGGCATGCTCACCGGAGCCCTGGTGGTGGAGACCGTCTTCGCCCACAACGGTATCGGTGACTACTTCGTCCAGGCCGTGAACTTCCGCGACCTGATGGCGATCCAGGCGTGCGTGCTGTGCTTCGCGCTGGCCTTCACCGCGACCAACCGGCTGGCCGACCGGCTGCACGGCCGGATCGACCCGCGGGTGAGCGGCGGATGACGGCGTCGGGGGCGGGCCGCCGGCGTCGTACGGTCATCTGCGCACTGCCGTTGCTGGGTTTCGTCATGGCCGGGGCCCTGGCGCCGGTCATCGCTCCGTACGACCCGATCGCCAACGATCTGATGGCCAGCCTGGCGCGGCCGTCGGTGGAGCATCTGCTGGGCACCGACCAACTGGGCCGGGACCAGTTGTCCCGCCTGCTGTACGGTGCGCAGGCCTCGCTGATACTGGCCGCGGCGGTGCTCGCCGTGTCCGTCACCGTCGGGGTGGTGATCGGTGCCGCCGGCGGCTTCCTCGGCGGCTGGCCGGATCGCGTGGCGTTGTGGTTGATGGACGTGACGCTGACGCTGCCCTCACTGATCGTCGCGCTGGCCATCCTGGGCGTGCGCGGTCACGGCAGCGCCAACCTCGTTCTGGCCCTGTCCCTGACCGGTTGGCCGCCATTCGCCCGGTTGGCGCGCGGGCGGTTCGTCAGTCTCCGCCGCAGCGCCTACTTCGACGCGCTGCAGGTGCTCGGCGCTTCCCGGTTCCGGATCCTCTTTCAGCACGCGTTGCCCGCCCTGGCGGCACCGGTACTCGTCTACGCGAGCATCGAGATCGGTTTCATCGTGCTGTCGCTGGCGTTTCTCAGCTTTCTCGGTCTCGGTATCCCGCCGCCCGAACCGGAGTGGGGGCAGATGCTCATCGACGCCCGCCCGTATCTGGACTCCGCCCTGTGGCTCGCGTTGCCACCCGGCCTGGCCATCGCCGCCGTCGTCCTCGCCAGCAACCTGCTGGCCGAGCAGTTCGCCACCGACGACCTGCCGCTGGTACGGCTCGGGTTGCCGCGGCGGCGCGCGCGGATGAACGGCTCGACCGCCGGCCCGTACCGAGTCGAGGAACTCGCGGTCGCCTTCGCCGGACGGAAGGTGGTGGACGGTATCGGCTACCGCGTGGCCCCTGGAAGGGCGTTGGCGATCGTCGGGGAGAGCGGGAGCGGCAAGACGCTGTCCACCCTCGCCCCGCTCGGGCTGGTCGATGCCACCGCGCAGGTCAGCGGTCGCGCGGTCCTGGGCCAGGTCGACCTGCTCGGCGGCGGACCGGCGATCCGGGAGGCGGTGCGGGGGCGTCGGGTCGGTGTGGTGTTGCAGGACGCGCGGGGTGCGCTCAACCCGGTTCGGACGGTGGGCGCGCTGCTCGACGACGCGGTGCGGCACGCTGGTGGCGTCCCGCGCGGCCTAGAGCGCGCCCGATCGCTTGAGCTGTTGACGATGGCCGGTCTCCCGGAACCGGAGTCGCAGGTCTACGCGTACCCGCACTCGCTGTCCGGCGGCATGTGCCAGCGGGTGATGATCGCCCTGGCCCTGGCCGGAGAGCCGGAGATCCTGATCGCCGACGAACCGACCTCGGCGTTGGACGTCACAACCCAGGCCCAGATCCATGCTCTGCTGGCGGATCTGCGCGAATCCACCGGGATGGGGTTGATCCTCATCAGCCACGACATCGCGGCGGCCGCCCGGATCGCCGACGACATCGCGGTCTGCTACGCCGGCCGCATCGTGGAAAACGGGCCGGCAGCCGACGTCGTGAGCCGGCCCGACCATCCGTACACGCGCGGTCTGCTCGACGCGGTGCCATCACCCATGGCGGTGCCCGGAACCCGGTTCCGGACCCTTCCGCCCGCGGAGCCGGCCCGGCGCAAGGTGGGTGCCTGCGCGTTCGCGCCGCGCTGCGCACGTGCCGCGAAGCGATGTCACGTCGAGGAACCGCCGCTGGAACCGGTGGCGCCAGGGCACACCTCTGCCTGCTGGGTGCGTCCGACGGTGGCGCGGCCGATCGGGGACGAGGGTGCTTGAGCTGACCGCAGTACGAGTGGCGTTCCCGATCGCCGGCAGGCTCGTGCCGGTGGTCCGGGACGTCGACCTGAGTGTCCGCCCCGGCGAGCTGCTGGCGCTCGTGGGTGAGTCCGGTTGCGGCAAGTCGACAATCGCCCGGACCGTGGTGCGGCTCGAACGCCCGATCGCCGGCACGGTGTCTCTGGACGGCGCGGATGTCCACGCGCTACGTGGTGACGCCCTCCGGGCGTACCGGCAGGCGGTACAGATGGTCTTTCAAGATCCGTTCCAATCGCTGAGTCCGCGGCAGACGGTCGCCCGTGCGCTCGCCGAACCACTGCACATCCACCGCATCGGCTCTTGGGCGGCACGCCGCCGGCGGGTGGCGGAACTGCTCGAGCTGGTCGAGCTGGACCCGGGCCTCGCCGGGCGGCGGCCGCGTGAGCTCAGTGGTGGGCAGCGCCAACGCGTCGCGATCGCGCGCGCTCTCGCGGTGCGGCCCCGGCTGCTGATCTGCGACGAACCGGTCACGGCCCTCGACGCGCCCGTGCAGGCCACCGTCCTCAACCTGATCCGGGATTTGGTGGACAGGCTCGGGCTCGGCTGCCTGTTCATCGCGCATGACCTCGCCGTGGTGCGCCAACTCGCCGACCGGGTGGCCGTCATGTACCGGGGCCGAATCGTCGAGAGCGCACCCACGCTGCGCCTGATGGATGCCGCTCGGCACCCATACACGCAGGCGTTGCTTGCGGCCGTCCCACGCCTCGACGCGGACCCTTCGCCGGCCCCTACGCTGCGCGGGGAGATGCCCGGCCCGCTCGCCAGCATCGACGGGTGTGCCTTCAACCCGCGTTGCCCGCAGGCGTTCGACCGGTGCGAAGCCGAACGCCCGCAAATGATCGTCGGGCCCTGTCCCGACGAGTCCGTCGCCTGTCACCGACAGAATCAGGAGCTAGCATGATCGACCAGACGATCGCGCAGGCCTCGTTCGCCGAGCTGCTGCGCCGTTGGGATGTCCAGCAGGACATCTACATCGAGCAACGCGAGCGGGTGTTCACCGTGATGTTCGACGTCCTGGAGCAGTTCTGCCGGCAGCCCGGCCTGACGGTGCTCGATCTCGCCTGCGGTCCCGGCGCCATCAGCGAACGCTTTCTCCGCCGCTTTCCCGAGGGCCGCGCGGTGGCGCTTGACACCGATCCGGTGCTGCTCGCCATCGGCGAGGGCGGGCTCGGCGACCAGGGCGGGCGGCTGCGTTGGGTCCGGGCTGACCTCCGCGATCCGTCGTGGTCGGAGCGGCTCGGCCCTGAGTCCGGGGAGGGCTCGTTCGATGCGGTTCTGTCCAGCACGGCGCTGCACTGGCTCACGCCGCCCGCGTTGACGGCGGTGTACCGTACCGCGGCGGGGTTGCTCCGCCCGGGTGGCGTCCTGGTCAACGCCGACTACCTACCCCTATCTGCGGGCAGCCGCCTCCGGGCGGCCTGCGAGGCCATCGACCGGGGGCGCCAGCAGCATGCGATCGAGGCCGGCGCCGAGCCGTGGGAGGACTGGTGGGCGGCCGTCGAAGCGCACCCGGCGCTGGCCGACGCCGTCGCCGAGCGGCAGACGCTGTGGCCAGAAGGGGCCCGTGACTGGACGGGCGCCACGCTCGACTATCACCAGGCAGCCCTCGTGGAGGCCGGGCTGACCGAGGTCGGCGTGATCTGGCAGGATCTCGAAGAGCGGGTCCTGGTCGCGATCCGCTGAGCAACGGATCTCAGCTGTACGCCGAGGTCGGTGGCGTGTTGCCGGTGAGCAGGTGCGTGCCGAGTTCCCGGGCCTTGTACGCGACTGGATCGTGGACGGTGAGCGTTCGGGCGTCACGCCAGAAGCGGTCCAGTCCGGATGAGCGTGTCGTGGCGCGAGCCCCGGTCAGTTCGAAGATCCGGCTCGTTGCCTCCATCGCGAGGCGGGTGGCTACGACCTTCGCGGCCGAGACCGTCAGCGCGGTCCGGCCACGTTCGGCCGGGGTCAGGTCGAGGCCCCGCCGGTCGGCCTTGGCGAGGGCGCGGGTCGCGTCGTCGGCCAGCAATCGCGCCGCGTGGAGGCGCGCGGCGAGTTCGCCGTATCCGGCGAGCACGTGTGGGTCGTCGACGGCCCTGGCCAGCCCGCTGGCTGGCCAGGGCCGGGACTGCTCCCGCGTGTAGCGGGCAGCCTCGTCCAGCGCTCCCTCGGTGACGCCGACGAGTACCTGGGTGAGCACTGTTTGGAAGGCGAGGGAGACGAGCGACAGTTGCTGCCATCTCGGGCTCGTCTCGTCCTCACCGGGCGGGAAGGTGCCCAGCACGTCGGCGGGGCCGGCCGTGACATCCCGCAGGACGATGCTGCCGCTGGCCGTCAAGCGCTGACCCAGGTTGTCCCAGTCCGGCGGATGCGAGAGCCCGTCCGCGTCACCGGGTACTACCACCACGATGCGGGACGCCTGGTCGTCGCGGATCGCGCCGACCAGGATCCGGTCAGCGACCGCACATCCGGTGGCGAACGCACCCCGGCCGGAGACCGTGAACGTGTCTCCGGTCGTGGTCGCCACGATGGTGTCGCGCGGGTTGCTGACGGACGCCACGAAGAGCCCTTCGGCTCTGACGTCTTGTCGCAGTCGGCGGGCCAGGTCGGCGTTGTCGTACAGGCGAGCGCGCCAGAGGTGTGTGTAGTGGTAGCCGAGGAGGTGTCCGATCGAGGCGTCGGACGCCGCGACGATGCGGGTGACGAGGTGCGTCGTCTCGAGGTCGTCGGGATCGGCCGCGAGCAGACCGCTGCCGCGTAGCAGCTGGATCTCGGCCCGCGGCGGTCGGTTGGCGCGCTCGCGCGCGACCACATCTTCGCGCAGGCGCCCCGCGACGGCGCGGGCCGCGGCGACGGCGTCGGCCGGGGTCATCGGGGACCCACCGGTGCGGTCGCGGGGTGCCGAAGCCTCCGGTACACCAGTACGACCAGGATCGGCAGCAGCACACACTGGGCGGCCACGGCCAGCCATAGCCCGGGCAGGTGGCCGGCGGTCTCGAACGCCTGGTAGACGACGCCGCCGACGACACCGCTGAGGAGCGCGCCGACGCCTTCGGCGAGCCGCTGGTGCCCGAAGACCACCGCCGCCGAGCGGGGGGTGACGGCGAGCGCCTCGAGGACGTTCTTGAGGAAGAGTATCGAGTTGCCCACGCCGAGAGCGACGACGCCGGCGGCGATCGTGAGTTCGTGCCCGCCGGCGAACGCGGTCATGCCGATGGCCAGGCCACCGAACCCGATCGTCATCGCCTGGGTGTACCGCATCTGCTCGACCCGCCCGGCCAAGAGTGGTTGCAGCACGACCAGCAGCAGCGAATAGCCCATCATGGCCGATCCGTAGAACACCGTGGGCACCCTTCCTTCCGCAAAGGACGCGAGATACTGGTAGAAGTACAGGTGGAGGTAGATGGTCAGGGCAGTCACCGTGAACGGCAGAACCGCCAGCCCGCTCAGGGCACGGTGCAGCGGCTCGACGGCCCGGGCATGGCCACGGGAATCTTGCGGCAGGAACGCGTGTCCGATCGTCAGTGCGGCATGCAGGGTGGCCGCGGCGGCGAACATCGCCCCCGGGTCGTTGATGAACAGCGCACCTACCACCGGCCCGAGGGCGATCCCGGCGTTGCCGGTGGCGTAGCTCGCCGACACCAGCCGCGGCTGCTCGTCCGGGCCCGCGCCGTGCACCGTGTAGGCGCGGACCGCGGGCGAGTACAGCGCGGTGGCCGCCGACCGGATCATCAGCGCCAGGACTGTCACCGGCGGCCATATCTCGCCAGCGAGCAGTCCCAGCGAACCGAGCGTCTGCAGCGCCATGGCCAGCAGCAGCGAACGCCGCAGGCCGAGGTGCTCCGCCAGCACCGCGCCCGGCGCTCCGCCGGCGAACTGCACGAATGCCGTCAGCCCCAGGACGACGCCGACCTGATCCATGCTGAGGCCCATCCGATGCCGCAGCAGGATCGCCAGGTACGGGTAGACGGAGAAGCCGATCAGGTTGACGAGCAGCCCGCTGCCGAGCAGGGCGATCCGCACCCCGGTAAACGAGCCGAGTGCGGCGGGTCTCACCCGCTTCCCTTGCTGCCCCGGATGATCAGGCGGGTCGCGTTGGCGTCGTAGGGGCCGCCGTCCAGATTGCCGAAGCACTCGATCTTCCCGAATCCTGCCTCCGCGAACATGGCGCGCAGTTCGGCGGCGCTGTAGACGTAGCAGGTGAGGGAGGTGTGCGCGGCGGTGTCGCCCCGCACCAGCGTCCAGTCGGTTCGGTAGCGGGTCCAGTCGTCCAGAATCGTGTCGCGCATCACCACCATGCCGCCGGGCACGTCGACGATCTTCGGTGGTCCGACCCACGACGCGTATGTCTCCTTGCTCAGCAGATCGACGAGCAGCTGGCCGCCTGGAGCGAGGGAACGGTGGGCGTTGTGCAGCACCCGCATGTTGTCCTCGTGGTCGTCGAAGTAGCCGAAGGAGGTGTACATGTTCACCACGACGTCGTACGCATCCGGCACCCCGTACTCGCGAACGTCCGCTCGCACGAAGGACGCCGTCGCGCCGGCGTCGGCGCACGCGGCCGCCGCGCGTTCGAGCAACTCGGGGTGCAGATCCACGCCGGTCACCTGGTAGCCACGGCGAGCCAGCGGCGCGGTGAAGAACCCCGTGCCGCAGCACTGGTCGAGCACGCGGCTTGCGGGAGCGAACGCGAGCAGGGGTGAGGTGGCGACCGCATCGGCGGCGGCCCGCGCACGCTCGGGTGTGAAGAGCACCTCCGAGAAGCCGGACCACAGGTTCATGTCCTCGTACCAGTTCACCGTCGGCTCCGTTTCTGGTTGGTCGCGGGCGCCACCCCGAGTCCGGGTCCGTCGCCCAGGACGATCCACCCGCCCTCGAGTCCGAGCCCGCGGAAGGGTTGATCGCGGAGGTAGAGGTGCCCGTCAAGGTCGATGTGGTCGGCCAGCGGGGCGAGCAGCGCGGCCTGGCTGATGGCGAGTTCCGACTCGCACATGCAGCTGAGCAGCACCGTGAGCCCGGCCTGCCGGGCGGCTGTCATGACCCGTCGTGCGGCGCGGACGCCGCCCGCCTTGCACAGCTTGACGACGATGCCGTCGGAGTGTTCCAGAGCGGCGTGGACGCTGGCCACATCGGTGCATCCTTCGTCCAGGACGATCGGGAGCCGGTCGGGAACCTCTCGGTAGCGGACGTAGTCATCGATGCGGCTACGTGGGAAGGGCTGCTCGACGAGGTGGACGCCGAGCGCGCGCAGACGTGGCGTGAGGGCGCGCGCAGTGCTGAGGTCCCACGCCTCATTCGCGTCGATCCGGATCGGCAGCGGTGTCACCTGCCGGATGGCGTCGAGGACATCGATGTCGTCGGGGCCACCGACCTTCACCTTGAACGCACCCACCTGCGGTGCGTTGCGGACGGCAGTAGCGGCCTCGGCCGGACTCGCGATCCCGATCGTGTACACCGTCGGCCCGATCCGGCGGGACGCGGCGAGGATCTGCCAGGTCGGCCGTCGGCTGACCTTGCCGATCCAGTCGTGCAGCGCGCCGTCCAAGGCCATCCGGGCGCCTGCCGGCGCGTCCCAGGCGTCGACACGTTCGAGCGCCGCCTGCGGGTCGGTCAGGTCGGGACCGAGCAGGGCAGGGCCGTCGGCCTCGACGGCCCGTGCGACATCGTCCGCGGTGACCCCGTCGTACTCGATCGGCGTGCCCTCACCGTAGGCAACGATGCCGGCATGGGTGACGGTGACCATGCAGGTGTCCACGGCGTTGATCTCGCCGCGGGAGCTTCGCACGGTCTCGGTCAGCCGCAGCGAAACACGCTCGACGGACAGGTTCAGCATGACATGCCTCTCTCCGATCGTCGGACGCGCCGGAACCGATCGGGCACCGGCAACGACATATACAAGAAGGTGAATCTGAATGGTGACGGAGGGAACGGCAAATGGAGTGGTTCGAGGACGAGTCGATGTGGACCGAGTTCTCGGCGGTGTTTTTCTCGCCCGAACGTGCCGCGGAGGCCGAGACGACGGTAGCCTCGTCGCCGCTGCTGCGACTGCCGCCCGGCACCAGGGTCCTCGACCTGGGATGCGGGCCGGGCACGTACACGATCCCGCTGGCCCGCCGCGGCGCGCGGGTGACCGGGGTGGACCTGAGCGCAGCGCTGCTCGATCGCGCCGCGACGGCAGCGGTCGAGGCCGGAGTCGACGTGCGGCTGCTGCGGGCGGACATGCGCCAATTCGTCGAGGCCGGCCAGTTCGACCTGATGATCAGCATGTACACGTCGTTCGGCCTGTTCGACGACCACGACGAGAACATGCAGGTGCTGCGCAACGCGCTCACCAGCCTCGCACCCGGCGGCCGGCTCCTCATCGACCTGTACGGCAAGGAGATCGCGGCCCGAGACGGGGCCGCGCCGATCATCTCCGACGTCGATGGAGGCACGCTGATCGTACGCGGCACCGTCCTGGATGACTGGACCCGTTTCCGGGACGACTTCTACCTCGTCCGCGGCGGCCGGGCCCGGCGGGCTTCCATCACGCATCACCTCTACAGTGCCGCCGAGCTCAAGCGGATGCTTACCACAGCGGGCTTCACCGGCGTCGAGTGTTTCGGCGGATTCGATGCCGAGCCCTTCGACAACCACGCCCGACGGCTCATCGTGCGCGGCACCCGGCCCTAGCACCCGGGGCGGGTCTCGACACGCACCGCACCCGCCGCGGCCACGGCGCGGTGCGTGGCGATCTCCGCGGTCGGCCCCTCGGCCAACAGGATCCCCACGTAGCCGCGCCCGTCGTTGAGGTGCTCGATGGAGGCGCCGACCGCCCTGGTCGGGTACCACTCGGGTCGACCGGGATAGCGGGCGAGGTCGTCGAGGCCGTGCACGGCGACGAGGTCGCCGGGCCTGTCCGGATACGCCAGCACGAACGCCACAGCCGGTCCACCGCCCATCGGCATGTCGAGCAGCCGCGGGCGGCGGCCGAGCGCGAGGTCCACCAGTCCCCCGTAGACATTCACATCCAGGGCCCGGCACATCGACTCGCCCACGAGCGCACCGCCGATCCGCGGATTCACCTCGATCAGACGCGGCCCGTCGGCGGTCATGGCCAACTCGACATGGGCGAACCGATCGGTGTAGCCGAGGACCGCCAGCACGTCACCGAGCCAATCCTCGATCGCCCGGAACTCGTCGGGCGGCAACGCCACCGGAAACGCGGTCACGTCCTCCCGGAACCAGGGTTGCGGCGACATAAGGCGGCTCGACATCCCCAGCATGCGAGTGCGACCGGCCCAGGTCACGGTCTCGGCACTGTAGACCGGACCGGCGAGGAACGGCTCCGCGAACAGCCGCCCGAACAGCGTCGCGCCGGCGGCCTGCCGGTGCAGGCGGGCGAGGTCGTCGGCGTCGCGGACGAGCCACACGTTCCGGCTGCTGGTACCGGCTGTGTCCTTGACAACGGCCGGCAGGCCGACGGCTGCCTCCAGTTCGTCGAGCGACAGCGAGGCCACGTCGTCCACGGCGAACGCCGGGAACGGGCTCAGCCTATTGCCGTGGAGCAGGTCCCGGACGCGTGACTTGTCGCGCGCCAGCCGGATGACCGCCGGGTCGATACCCGGCAGACCGAGCTCGACGGCGAGTTCGGCACCGGTCACGCCCCACGTGTCAGTAGAGCTGATTAGACCCCGGAGGTCCTCGATCGCCCGCAGCGCCTGGAAGACCGCCTCACGATCGTTCGTGTCCACGGCAACGACCTGGATCGCCTCCGGCGGCAGCTTCGCGAGTTCATGCAGGTACAGCTCCTCGACACCGGTCAGCAGCACGATCCGCTCGCCGGCAGCCCGGGCGGCATGCACGAGGTGGGCAAGCCCGAAGGAGAGCATCTCGAGGCAGGCAATCGTCACGGTGTATATGTCGTCCCGTCGGCCCGAAGAGTTCCCGCCCCATCACATCGATCGACGTGGAACTAATGCGGCCGCCGGCACGACTTACCATCCGACGCGGACATGCGTCGACTTCAATGCGCTTGAAGTGTCTCCGCCATCCACCGGCTTCAACCCAGGGACGACCGCCGATGCCACTGCCGAACCCGCCCGACGTGCCAACGACCGTGCACAGCCACATCACCGACGCGATCCGGGCTCCCAGCCTGATCAGGCTATCGGACAACGTCGTGCTGCTGCGGTTCGAGACCTTGAAGATCTACGCCGCGCTCGGCGCCGTCCGGGCCCTGCTCGCCGACGGCACAATACGGCCCGGCGACACCCTCGTCGACAGCTCGAGCGGCATCTACGCACTGGCACTGGCGATGGTCTGCCACCGCTACGACCTACGGTGCCACATCATCGCCTCCACCACGGTCACACCTACCATCCGGGCCCAGCTGGAGATCCTCGGTGCCACCGTCGACCAGATGCCGGCCGAGCACGATCTGCGGCTCGACCAGAACCGGCGAGTCGAGCGGGTACGCCAGCTGCTGCGCGCCAATCCCGGCATGCACTGGATGCGCCAGTACCACGATCCGGTCCACTGACGTGATCTCAACAAGAATTCGGTAGGTATCGGTGTTCGTAGTGGGTGAGGTGGAGGGCGGCACGGACGATGTCGCCGAGGCTGCGTGGGCTGGCGGTGCTGTGGCGTAGCGTGCGCCAGCGGCCGGTCAGGATGGCGAAGCCGCGTTCTCCGAGGCACCGCATCGATCGAAGGACGGCGTTGTAGGCGCGGTTGTCGACCGCGAGGCGACGGCCGTCGGCGGGTTGCTTGTACGGGGTGTGGATGCCCTGGCCGGCGCCTTCGTAGCCGGAGTCGGCCAGGGTGGGTAGATGCAGTTCGGAGGCTGCCCAGTACAGGGCGCCGGTGACGTCCAACTG
>NZ_FMCW01000039.1 GCF_900091595.1 Micromonospora haikouensis | reverse complement strand
TCACCACCCTCGCACTGGCCGCTCTCGCCGTCCTGGCGATCTGCGCAGCCGACGCCGCCGCCGAACCCACCGACACCGGCATGATCAAGCTGACCGTCAACGAGATCCGCCGCCTGATCAACACCCTCATACTCCACCAAAACCCCGACCTCAACCACTGTCTGCGCTGGTCAGACTGGCGCCGCCGCCATCAAGCCCGAGCCCGACAAGCCCACTACACCCGACGACTCAACCTCGAACCCCAGCCATGATCCCGAACGGCGGCTGCCGTACTAGGCCGCGTTTCAAAAGCGGGGTAGCCACTCGTTGATCGCTGCGATGTGCACGGTGGCTTCGTAGCGGACGGCGAGCTTGTCGTACCGGGTGGCTACCCCGCGGTGGCGTTTCAACCTGTTGATGCCGCACTCCACAGCGTGTCTCTGCTGGTAGGTCACCGGGTCGAACACTGGCGGCCGGCCGCCCCTGGAACCCTTCTTCCGCCGGTTGGCCGCCTGATCGGCCTTGATCGGGATGGTCGCCTTGATGCCCCGGCGACGCAGGTACTCACGGTTGGCCCGCGAACTGTAGGCCTTGTCCGCCAGGACCCGATCCGGACGGGTACGCGGCCTGCCGCCCTCGGGCCTGGGCACCCGGATACCGGCCAGCACCGGGACGAACTGCGGGCTGTCACCACGCTGCCCAGCGGTCAACACGAACGACAGCGGCTTCTGCCCCTGCTCACAGGCCAGGTGCACCTTCGTGGTCAACCCACCCCGCGACCGGCCCAACGCATGGTCGGCCGGTTCCTCACCCACCCCGCCGGGTGGCTCCTTCTGCAGGTCCGCTCTCCTGCGGGCTCCAGCGGCGTGCTGGTGCGCCCGGGCGCTGGTGGAGTCCACGCTGACGTCCCACGTGATCGCATCGACGGCGTCAGCGCAGGCCTGCAGCCCGGTCACGATCCGCTGCCACGTGCCGTCACGCTGCCAGCGCCGGTACAGCCCGTACACGGTCTGCCAGGGCCCGTAACAGTCCGGCACGTCCCGCCACGGCGCGCCTACCCGCGTGCGCCACCGAATGCCGTCGATGAGCTGCCGTCTACTCCACTTCGGCGGCCGACCTGGCTTCTTACCCACCGGCAGCAGCGGCTCCAGGGCCGTCCACTGCCGGTCGGTCAGGTCGTGCCGCCTCGTCGCCGGTATCGTGGCCACGAGGTCTCCGGTCTTCAGTTCGTCTTGGTCGATGAACTACCTACCGGAGACCTCTTCACTTATCGATCAACGACACGCCACAGCCGCACCCACCAGCGCACCCACCTTTGAAACACGGCCTAGTGCAGCTGGGATGGGCGGTCGAGGCGGACACGCCCAAGAGCGACGCGGGCGGGCGCATCGTCACGGTGGATTCCGTGACTAACGCGGTGATCGAGGCATGGCGGAAGCGGCAGATCGCCGAGCGGCTGGAGTGGGGTAGTGCCTGGGTCCACTCGGGTCGCATTTTCACCAATCCCGATGGCAGCGCCTTGCACCCCGCCGAGGTCACCAAGACCTTCAACGAACGGGTTGCCGCAAGCGGGCTGCCGCCCATCCGTCTGCATGACCTGCGCCACGGCGCTGCGACGCATGCCCTGGAGGCGGGTGTCGACGTCAAGGTCGTTCAGGAGGAACTCGGGCACGCGTCGAGCGTGCTGACCCGGGACACCTACTCCAGCGTGTCTCCCCGGCTGGCCCGGCTGGAGGCCGAGAGGGTCGCCAGGACCATCCCCCGCGCTGTCCAGGTGGTGCCGGAGGCGGCCACCGGGACGGGCGGTCCCCCATGGCCCCAAAACGACGCTGCGCGCCCTTCCGTCAGGGAAGAACGCGCAGGTCAAGCGTGGTGCGCCGCCAGGGACTCGAACCCCGAACCCGCGGATTAAGAGTCCGCTGCTCTGCCAGTTGAGCTAGCGGCGCTCGTTGGCAACGGAGAGAACCCTAGCACGCCTCCTGAGCGGGGTTCCAATCCGATACCCGGCTCCACCCTTCGGGCACGCTTAACGACCAAAAGCTCCCAAATCTCTCACGATTGGCAGCGCGGGCGGTGGCCGATGGCCGTCATGCGGCACGATGTCCGCCAGGTACGCGAGAACAGAGGTGGGAATGGGCATGTTCGCGCGGGCCGGGGCGACGGTAGGCGCCCTGAGCCTGATGGCGTCGCTGGCACTGACCGGGTGCGGCGACGACCAGAAGAAGGCGGAGTTCGTCGACGGTGCGCCCGCCGTCGGCAGCAGCGTCGCCGCCGAGACAGGAACGGCACCGGCCGATCCGGCCACGAGCGCCGACCCGACGCTCAAGGTCAGCCCGGCGGACGGGGCGAAGAACAGGCCGGTCAGCACCGAGATCTCCGCGAAGATCCCCGAGGGCGGCAAGGTGACCGACCTCACCCTCACCGCCGCCAACGGCGACAAGGTCGAGGGCCGCTGGCGCGCCGACGGCTCCTCCTGGGTGCCGAACAAGCCGCTGAAGTTCGGCACCCGCTACACGGCCACCGTCAACGCCGCCGGCGCGGGCGGCGAGACCAGTCAGGGCACCAGCACGTTCACGACGATGGCCAAGCCGAAGTCGATGATCGCCTCCGGGCTCTACCTGTTCGACGACAGGACGTACGGCGTCGGCATGCCGGTCGTCACCGAGTTCCACCCCGGCATCCCGGAGAAGGACCGGGCCGCGGTGCAGAAGCGGATGTTCGTTCGCACCGACCCGCCGCAGCCCGGCGCGTGGCACTGGGTCTCCAACGGCACCCAGGCCTACTACCGGGCGCCGGAATACTGGAAGCCCGGCACCACGATCAGCGTACGGATCGCGCTGGCCGGCATCCCGCTCAGCAACGGCAAGTACGGCAACGTCGACCGGAGCGCGACCGCCAAGATCGGTCGGGCGTTCGAGATGAAGGTCGACAACGCCACCAAGCAGATGAGCGTCTTCCAGGACGGCCAGCTCCTCCGGAAGATCCCGGTGAGCCTGGGCAAGAAGAGCACCCCCTCCTCCAGCGGCACGATGGTGGTGATGGAGAAGAAGGAGTCCACGGTCTTCGACACCCGCGACGACCCGGACCCGGCCAACCGGTACGTCACCGAGATCGACTTCGCCCAGCGGCTCACCTGGGGCGGCGAGTACATCCACGCCGCGCCCTGGTCCGAGCACGTGCAGGGGCGGCAGAACGTCTCGCACGGCTGCGTCAACGTCTCGATGGCGCAGGCGAAGTGGCTCTTCTCCCAGACCCGGGTCGGGGATCCGATCACGATCAAGGGGACCGAGCGCAAGCTCGTTCAGGGCAACGGCTGGACGGCCTGGAGCCTGAGCTGGTCCGAGTTCGTCAAGGGCAGCGCGCTGCCGGTGCCGGAGGGCGGCGCCGGGCCGGCGCTGGCCTGACAGGACCCGGCACGGGGGCGGGCACCGGCATTCCGGTGCCCGCCCCCGTCATTTGCGAGCATCATTCGCCAAGTGCGGCTTTTCGCCAGATTCAGACATCATGGTTCGAGTGTTTCTCTTCACCCCCGGCAACGAGTATCCGTTTCCGTGCGTCAGTGAGAGACGATGGGCAACCGGGGCACCACGACAGTGAGGGAATCATGCGCGCAACCCAGGACCAGTTGACCCGGCGCGGTGGGCGACGCCGCGTCTTCGCGGCGGGGCTGCTCGCCGCCGTGTTGGCGCTCACCAGCGCCTGCACCGACGGCGAGGGGGGCAAGCCGTCGGCCTGGCAGGGAGGCGGCGAGAGCGCACCCGAGGCCGCGGCGACCATCACCGAGCCCGCGGCCGACGCGAAGGACGTGCCGGCGTCCACCGCCATCGCCTTCACCACGAAGGAGGCGAAGGACACGGCGGTCGAGCTGAAGGACTCGGCCGGCGCGCCCGTCGAGGGCGCGCTCGCCGCCGACGGCAAGAGCTGGCTGCCCGAAGGTGCCCTGAAGTACGGCGAGACCTACACGGCCACCGTCACGGCGACCGGCGACGACGGCAAGCCGGCCCAGGCGACCAGCACCTTCACCACCATGGCCAAGCCCGGCAAGCAGGTACGCGTCAGCAGCTTCCTCGGCGACAACCAGGTCGTCGGCGTCGGCATGCCGCTGATCGTGAAGTTCAGCCGCGCCATCCCCGAGGACTACCGCGACGACGTCCAGCGGCGGATGACGGTGACCTCCACGCCGGCTCAGGAGGGCATCTGGCACTGGGTGAGCCCCACGGAGGTCCGCTACCGGCCGAAGGAGTTCTGGAAGGCAGGCAGCACCATCTCGTACCGCGTGCAGGCCGGTGGCCTCCCCCTCGGCGACGGCTGGTACGGCCGCGCGGACCTGACCGTCGACATCAAGACCGGCCCGGCGGTGATCATGACGGTCGACAACAAGACGAAGCGGATGACCGTCACCAAGGACGGCAAGGTGATCAAGACCATTCCCGTGAGCCTCGGCAAGAAGAGCACCCCGTCGTCCAGCGGCACGATGGTGGTCATCGAGAAGCTGCGCAAGACGGTCTTCGACACCTTCGAGGAGCTCGGCCCCGAAGAGGGCTACCGCACGAAGATCGACTACGCGCAGCGCCTCACCTGGGGCGGCGAGTTCATCCACGCCGCGCCCTGGTCCGAGGGCCAGCAGGGCAGCGTCAACGTCTCGCACGGCTGCGTCAACGTCTCGATGAAGAACGGCGCCTGGCTGTTCGACAACACCCGCATCGGCGACCCGATCACCGTCAAGGGCACCGAACGCAAACTCGCCAACGGCAACGGCTGGACCGACTGGAACATGAGCTGGGACGAGTACGTCAAGGGCAGCGCCCTCCCGTACGACCCGGACGCCGCCGCCTCGCCGAACGCCGAGGACACCCCCGGCGACGCGACCGAGTCACCGAGCGCCGAACCGACCGCCTGACCCCGGCCCCGGGCGGCAACGACGAAGGCCCCCTCCGAGCGGAGGGGGCCTTCGTGCTGAGGGTGACTGATGGGAATTGAACCCACGACAACCGGGACCACAACCCGGTGCTCTGCCAACTGAGCTACAGCCACCACGCGCTCCGCTCCGGCGGGCCGGGCGGCGTGCGGGACTAATAATAGCCTCACCCCCGCCACCCACGTCCACCGGGTTCCTGCCCCATCCCGCCCCCAGACGTGCCGAGGGGAGGGCTGGGTGCGAAGTCACCCCAGGCGGGTCCGTTTCGCACCAAGATCTACGGGTATGCCCGCCAGCTGCTACGAGGCGGCGATGGTCGGATCCGCGCCGGGGTCACCCTCCCGCTGCAACTGCTCCTCGAACATGACGAACGTCCGCCGTCTGATGCCCTGGACCAGGGCTGCCTCCCGGTCCGTTAGGTAACGACCTTCCCGCGCCTCAACGTCGACTATTGCCTTCACGGTTTCGTACAGCGCGAAGATCGGCCCTTTACCGGAAAGGTAGTGGCCGCGATACTGCTCGACGTCCTGCACAAACTCATCGGCAGAACGTGCGAAAACCTCTCCACCGACCGCAAATACAATTTCCGGGAACAGGTCGTTACGTTCTTTCCAACCACCCGTGTCGACCGACACGCGCCAGACCCGAGCGCCGCCCTCCGGCGTCTCTACGATCTTCACCGGACATGCGTAGTAGAGATAGTAGGAAGGAAGAATAAGCCCTGGAGCAACTTCCACCTGACCCGCCCCTTACAGATTCTCTTCGAGTGCTCGCTGGAACAACTGCTGCTCGCGCTTCAAGATAGCGTTACATATAGCCCGCTCACGTGCCGACATCATTCTATCCTCCTGGCGCGCCAACGACTCGATGTCCCGCCGAACCTCGTACAGAGCATGCTCCCAGAGCGCTATCCGATCCAGACTGGCCAAGTGGAGGCGAAGCTCCGCCAAGTGCCCATTTCGCATCCTCAGCACGAGCAGGATATCGCGGTAGCCACTGCTTTGCGGGACCTTGAATCGGTCTTTGAACCTTACGATCTGCACCTCGGGAAACCCGGTCAACCGCTCAAGAGCCTCATACAAGTCGTCGAGGGATTCGAACTCGACTTTAGCCCCGGCCAGATCAACGAGGCGCGAAGCGTCCCCCTCGTACTCGTCGATCTTATCTCTGACCCTTCCGCGCTCCTTTGGCCCCCGCCGCCAGCCGGCTTTGCCGACTCTCCGCCCGCCAGACTCTGCCAGCCGCTGCGCGAGATTTGACAACTCAGGCTGCACGCCCTCGGCTGCGACATAGAGACCATCGAGGTATTCGGCCCGGTAGGAAGCATCTCCCCGTCGACTACGGCCGAAGCCAGGTTGGCCGATAACGCTGGCTGGAATCCTGACGCTAGCACTGATTCGGAGGTGGGCGGGCTTCAGTGGCGTGGCCCCAGGCTTGGGGTTTTCTTCGATTGCCGACTGCCCGAGGGCTTCCCACGTGACCTCTGCAAGAGCCGAGGCGACAACATCGATCGCCTGCTGGTGCATTGCCAGGTGGTTCAGCGTCACAGGCCGTGCCGCCATGGAGTTGGCGAGTTCCGGGGCCGCCAGAATGAGCTGCACCACATCGGGAGTCAGCGCAAGCTGCTTCAACAATGTCGGCGCAAGCAGCGGTTCCCGGGGCGGCGGCGACTCCCAGGTGTCGGCGAGCATCTGCCGAATGTCGGGGTCTCTGAGCAGCCTCGCCAAATCCCTCGCCGCCCCATCATCAAGGCGTGGAACGAGTCGACGCAGGTTCGCGTCGTCCAGCCGGCCGGCCAGCTCGGCTGGTGTGACGCCCGCAGAGAGAATCTGGTCAAGATCAGAGCTGGCCGAAACGACTTCCTCGACCGAGATGCCGTCCGAGAGACGCTGGGCGCGAGCCTCCCTGCGAACACGTCGCTCCCTGGCCTCGGCGGTTTCCTCGTCTCTTGCCCCGGGTGAAGGCAAGCTCCCGCTCTCCGTGGTGCCATCGGTTCCTCGCGGCACCGGGCTGAGCGAACCAGGGCCTTCGAGCAGGTGCATCCGGTTGACGTACAGCTCGTCGTCCGTGGGGTCGTCGGGGCCGGGCCGCCACTCCCGCGACCGGTCCTCCGGCTGCGGCCGTTGCCGCTGCTCCGTCACCTCGGCACGCTGGCTGAACTGCCCCGGCCCGAACCCGGCGAACGGCATCGGCCGCCCGTCCGGCCCGAGGACCAGGGCGTCGATGCCGGTCACGTTGTGCGGGGCCGGCAGCCCGCTGTGCATGTAGATCGGCATGTCGGACACGATTCCGCTCTGCGGATCCAGGTAGAGCACGCCGCCGTTCTGGTTCAGCGCCACCCAGGCATGCGACCCGCCGCCCTCGTACGTGGTGATGAGGAACGCGTAGCTGCCGTGCCCTCCGGCGCGGAGCTGCCTCTCGACGCTGCCGAACCCCCGGTTGACGACACTCCACCTGTCGTCGGCGGGAGTGCCGTCGTCGGGGTCGACGAGCTTCTGGAAGCGCCCGCCGGTGGCGTCCTCGACGCGCCCCGGGCCGCCGAGCTCCCCGCCGAGCGGCCGGCTGATGTCCCCTGCGGCGTACGCGTCGAAGGTGCGGGGCGCGGAGACCCGGGGGCGACCGTGCATCCACGTCTCGTACAGGGACAGGGTGCAGTCCAGGCAGTTGATGCCCCGGGTCGGGTCGGCGGCCGGCCCGCCGTCGTTGGCGAGCCGGAACCAGCCGCCCCGGCGGGGGTCGGCGGTGCGCAGGACCCGCCCGCCGGCGTCGCGGGGCATCGCGCGTTCGAGGTCGGACTGGTGCAGCGCCAGCGGGGGCCGGAGCCCGCCCCACTGCCCGTACCGGCGGGACCGGTCGATCGGCGGCGGGTGGTCGTCTCCGGTCAGCGCCGAGGGGCCGTCGGTGTTCACCTCCCCGACGACGAGCGACGGATCGTCCGTGTTGATCGAGTAGAAGTCGAGGGGGTCGCTGACCTCGACGAACTGCGGCGTGACCGTGCCGGCGAGCACCGCGTCAGCCAACTCCCGCGACTCGTGGGCGGCCCGCTCGTCCGCCACCGCCATCCGGTGCCACGACGTCGCGAGGTAGTCCTGCCCGCGGTGCTTCAGGTTGAGCGCGTAGGCGGCGTACTCGCTGGCGCGTCGCTGGAAGAACTCGTACCGGGAACGTAGCTCCTGGGAGTCGTCATATCGCCGGTTGTCCTCGTGCAGGGCGCGCTGCTGGTGGAAGCGGGCCTGGTAGCGATGCCGGTCGTATGCCTCGCGTTCGGCCCGCTGCCTGGCCTGCCACTCGGGTGACCTGCGCGGCGGCGGGACGGGATGATCCGCAGACTGCGACCGCGGATCCAGCGAGCGGAGCAGCGGAAAACGGGGCGGCGGCGGGAGCGGGCCGTCGTGTCCGGGGGCCGCCGGCCTGGCCGTGCCCGCCGGGCCCGTGCCGACCGTCGGCGGGGTCACCGGGGGCGGCGCGACGGTGCCGCTCGTCGAGGCCGGCAGGTGGGGCGCTGTCGGAGTCCCCGGCGCGCCGCCGGTGTGCGGCGCGACGCCGTCGGCGACGGTGGCAGCGGCGACGGGCGCGGGCAGGGCGCCGGCTCCCCGCGTGTCGAGCTGCGGTGGCTCGACCGGGGCGACCGAGGACAGCGTCAGGCTGACCGTCGCGCGGGAGATCCCCGACCCGTCGGTCGCGCCGGGCGTGGCCGGCGACTGCGCCGACGACTGCGCCGCAGGCTCCGTCGGCGCCTGCGCCGATGCGGCCGACACGTGGCCGAGGTGGCCGCCGTCGACCGGGCCGGCGGCGTGGGCGGCCACGAGCGACGACTCGGGTAGGGACGACGGGTGGTGCGTCCGCAGCGCGTCGCCGGCCGCCTCGACCGTGGCCGGGGCGACGGGGCCGGGATCCGGCCCGGCCGCCCCGAGGACCGGGACGATGGCGGGCCCTCCCCCGTCGCGCGGCAGCGGGACGGGGGGACGCTCCGGGCCCGCGCCGAGGGTGCCGTCGGTCGGGGCCGGAGCGGGCGTCGCATCGGTCGGGGCCGGGGCGAGCGCGCCGAGGTCGGGTGGGGCGAAGGACGCCCCCGCGAGAGCGGCCATCCGGCCGTCGAGGCGATGCTGCAGCGCCGCGTCGGTCTGCGCGGTGGTCGACCCGGTGGCCCCGGACGCGGCGGCCCGCGCCGCGTCCTCCAGCGACACCAGGCCCTGCCCGGTGGCGAGGTTGGCCGCCTGGTCGGCGATCATCTCGCCGGTCATCTCCCGGCCGAAGTGCTCGCCGACCCGGGCCGCCCGGCCGGTCGCGTGCCGCCCGAGGCCGGCCAGCGGCGCCGCCGCCCCGCCCGCCAGGCCGCCGAGCGCGGACATCCCCGCGTCGGTCAGGTCCAGGCCGTGCCGACGGCCGGTCGAGTTCTGGTACGCCTGCGTGGCGAGCGTGATCCCCGACTCCTCGGCTGCCTCCTCCAGCCCGCCCCGCGCCGCTTTCCGGGCGAGGCCGCGCATGCCCCCCTCGGCCACCCGCTTGGCGGCGCGCTCGCCGGCCTCCTTCAGGCCCTGCTTGAGGGTCTTGCGGGCGAGCTGGGCCAGCAGCTTCTTGAAGATCTGCTGCACGACGAAGCGGCTGGCGGCGATCGCGGCACCGGCGGCGGGCGAGGCGGCACCGGCGGTGAGCACCGCCGCCACCGCGAGGGAGAGCAGCTCGACGACGAGGATGCCCAGCTCGATCCAGACTTCGAGCTTGGCGCCCTCGATGTCGCAGCCGCACTCCTCGACGAGCCGGCCGAGGTCGCCGCTGACTGCCAGCAGCACCGGCAGCGGGGCCTCGTCGCCCTCGGCCACCCGCTTCCAGGCCGCGTCGAACGCCTCCGCGACCGCACCGATCCCGCCGTACCCGCTGCGGACCTCACCGGCGGCGGCGACCGCGTCGGCGCGCGGACCGGCGAGGGCGTCGGCCACGGCGTACCACTGGTCGGCCAGGTCCCAGACCGCCTTCTCGTTGCCCTCCGGCCACTCGACCCCGATCACCCAGTCGAGCGCCTCGTAGACCCAGCCGGGCAGCTCCCAGGGCGCGTAGTCCAGCGGGTGCGGGATAGGGCTCGGCAGCAGGGTCACGGGGGCCTCCGAGTGGTCAGCGCCCGGCGGGCCGCTGGTCGGAGATCCGGTCGAGTCGGCCGGCGTTGTGCGCGTCGGTGCGCACGGAGTTGTCCACCGAGCGCACGACGTCCTCGCCCAGGTGCTCCAGCGCCCGGCCGAGGCCCGCCCAGGCCCGCAGCAGCGTCTCCTCGAACCCCCGGTACTGCTTCTCGAACGCCGCGCCGATGTCGTCGCGCCCCCAGGGGCGGGCGGCGCTGGCCGCCGCGAGCTGGCCCCCCACCTGGGCCCGCCGGTCGGTGACGGCCTCGCCGGCGGAGGTCAGGTCGGCCCCGCCGCGCCGCGCGCGGCCCGGATCCAGCCAGAGCTGCCCGTCGGTCACGTCGGTCGCTCCCCGCCCCGCATGACGGCGTCGGCCCGGCCCAGCAGGGTGTCGAAGTCACCGGTGCGGAGGAACTCCATCGCCCCCGACCCGGCCGGCAGGTAGCCGGCCACCAGGTCCTGGGTGGCGGCGACCGCGGCGGCGGTGGCGCGGTGCACCGTCGAGGTGATCTTGCCGCTCAGGGCCCTGGCGTCGCGGGCCTGGAGGGCGGCGGGGGTGAGCTCCACCGAGACGACGTCGCCCCGGGCACCGGCCACCACGGTCACCTGACCGTCGTCGGAGCGCGCGGTGACCCGCAGCTCCGCGAGCCTGGTCCGCAGCTCGTCCAAACCGGAACGGAGCTGGCGGTATTGCCCGTGCACCTCGTCGAACCGGGCTCGCAGCGCCCGGTTGGCCTCCCGGTCCACGCTCTCGGCCAACGCCGACCTCCCCGTCACCCTCGGTACGGCAGACCATACCGGGCGCCACGGATTCCGTGGGGTCCGGTAACTTCGGGTGGGTGATCGACCGTCAGCAGGCCGAACAGCTCGCCACCGTCTGGGCCCACCGGGACTCCCAGCGCCTCGGGCACGAGTGCGCCCCGCTGGTCGAGGAGTTCGACCTCGGCTACCTGATCACGTCGACGGTGACCGCGTCGGCCGCGGTCCCCCCGGGCGACCTGCCGACCACGGTGGTGGACAAGGAGACCGGCGAGGTCTCGACGTGGCCGCGCCTGCCGTTCCCCGCCGTGCGGGAGATGTACCGGCGCAGCCGCCCGGCGCAGCCCGCGCCGCGCACCGTCGACCCGGCGAGTCAGTTGCTCCGCGAGATCCGTCGCCTGCCGACCCCCGGCACGGCCGCGCACCTGACCGTGGGCGGCCGGATGCACCGCGCGTGGGGCGCCAAGGGCGAGGCGGTGCTGCGGCACCACCGGCTCGTCCGGGAATACCTGGACGCGCAGCCGCCCGGCCACCTGGTCCGGGGGGTGGACCGGCACGCCGAGCTGATCGTCGTGTCGGACGTCCTGCACGAACACGACCACCAGCGCGTTGCCGAGGGGCGGGCCCCGGCGACCCTCGACGAGGCGCGGGTCCTCTTCGCGGGCAGCCAGTTCGAGCTGTACTGGGTGCGCGAGCCGGGCGACCCGGCCGGCGGGCCGGGCGACCGCCCCTGCGACTCGTGCCTGCGGTTCCTGGTGCACATGAACGTACTCCCCTGGTCCGACCTGGGATTCCGGCAGCCCCGGGTGCCGGATCCGGCTCCGGCACCCGAGCCGGGCCGCTTCCCCGACGAGGTGGCCCACGCCCTCGTCGCCGCCGGCTGGGCCCCGCACGTCGGGGACGAGATCATGGCCGCCGCCGCCGTGCGGGACGTCACGGCCGTCGCCGGGGCCAACCACACGCACGTCGCGTTCCCCGCGGCGGTGGAGGCCATCACCCGGTTCCCCGGCCTGATCGGGTCTCGGCGCGGCCCCGGCCAGCAGGTGTGGATCTCGCGGTTCGACATCATGCCGCACCTGGTCGCCCACAACGCCGACACGCTCGCGGACTTCGCCGCCGTGCTCGGCGTACGGCTGTTCCCCCTCGGCACGGAAAACCAGGAGAGCATCATCGCCGTCGACGAGCGGGGCCGGGTCTTCGCGCTGGACCAGGCCGGCGAGTGGTTCCTCGGCGACGACATCGACGCCGCCCTGACCACCCTGCTGCTCGGCCGGGCTCCCGCCCGCGTCCACGACGACGGCACCTGGTGACACCAGCCGACGAGCGCGACGCCGCCGGCCGGAGGCGCTACAGCTGCACCCCGGTGAGGACCAGCACCCTCGCGTCGGTGTAGTCGTCCATGGCGCTGCGCAGGCCCTCCCGCCCGACGCCGCTGCCCTTCACGCCCCCGTACGGCATCTGGTCGGCCCGGTACGACGGCACGTCGCCGACGATCACCCCGCCGACGTCGAGGACCCGGTGGGCGGCGAAGGCGACGTCGAGCCGGTGGGTGAACACGCCGGCCTGCAACCCGTACGCGGAGTCGTTGACGGCGGCGAACGCGGCGGCGTCGTTCTCGACCCGGGCGACCACGAGCACCGGCCCGAAGACCTCCTCGGCGCACACCTTGGCGTCGGCCGGCACGGCGGACAGCACGGTCGGCGGGTAGGTGGCACCCTCGCGCCGCCCGCCCACCTCGATGGTCGCCCCGGCCACCACAGCCTCGTCGACCCACGCCTCGACCCGCTCCGCGGCCTGGACCGACACCAGGGGGCCGACGTCGGTCAGCGGGTCGGCCGGGTCGCCGGTGCGCAGCGCCTCCACGGCGGCGACCAGCCTCGGCAGGAAGGCATCGTAGAGCCACTCGTGCACGTACACCCGCTGCACGGCGATGCACGACTGCCCGGCCTGGTAGTTGGAGAAGGTGGCGATCCGCTGCGCGGCGAAGGTGAGGTCCTCGTCGGTGTTCCAGTCCTCGCAGATCACCGCCGCCGCGTTGCCGCCCAGTTCCAGGGTGACGTGCTTGTCGGGCGCGGCCCGGCGGATGGCCGCGCCGACCGGCCCGGAGCCGGTGAACGACACCACCGGCAGCCGGGGGTCGGCGACCAGCTCGGCGGCCCGCTCGTTGGGCAGCGGCAGCACCGAGAACATGCCCGCGGGCAGCTCGGTCTCGGCGAGCAGCTCGCCGAGCAGCAGCGCCGACAGCGGGGTGGCGGGGGCCGGCTTCACGATGATCGGCGCGCCGACGGCGATGGCCGGGGCGACCTTGTGCGCGACCAGGTTGAGCGGGAAGTTGAACGGCGCGATCCCCAGCACCGGCCCCTTCGGCGCGCGTCGGACCAACGCGATCCGCCCGGTGGCGGCGGGGTCGGTGTCGAGGCGTTGCAGCTCGCCGGAGAAGCGGCGGGCCTCCTCGGCCGCCCAGCGGAACGTCGACACCGCCCGCCCCACCTCGGCCCTCGCCCACTTGACCGGCTTGCCGTTCTCGGCGGTGATCAGGTCGGCGATCTCGTCGGCCCGTTCGGCGAGCCGCCGGGAGACGTGGTCCAGGGCCGCCGCGCGGGCGTGCGCGGGCAGGGCCGCGGCCCGCGCCGCCACTGCGGCCGCCGCGGCGACGGCGGCCTCGACCTGGTCGGGCGTGGCGAGCGTGGTACGCCCCACCGGGCGACCGTCGTACGGGTGGGTGACGGTCAGCTCGCCCTCGCCGTGTGCGGGGCGGCCGGCGACGAAGAAGGCTCTCGGCTCCACACCTCGGCAGCGTAGCCGAGCCGCCGCCGCACGGTAACCAGCAATTCCCACACGGAAACAGTCGCTCATGCCCTTGTCTGCCGCGAATTCAGTAGCGAAGATGGCAGTCAGATTCCGATAACCTCCGCTGTCCGCATCCCCGGCATCCCTCGGAGACACCTGATGAGCGACCAGCAGCAGCTGCGCAACTTCGTCAACGGCGAGTACGTCGATCCTTCCGACGGCGGGTACGCCGACCTGGTCGACCCGTGCACCGGCGAGGTCTTCGCCCAGGCGCCGGTCTCCGGCGCGGCGGACGTGGACGCGGCCATGCGGGCGGCCTCCGCCGCGTTCGAGACGTGGCGGGACAGCACCCCCGGCGAGCGGCAGAAGGCGCTGCTGAAGCTCGCCGACGCCGTGGAGGCGCGGGCGGCCGAGCTGGTCGACGCCGAGGTGCGCAACACGGGCAAGCCCCGCCAGCTCACCGCCGAGGAGGAGCTGCCGCCGGCGGTGGACCAGTTCCGGTTCTTCGCCGGGGCGGCCCGGCTGCTGGAGGGCCGGTCCGCCGGGGAGTACATGGCGGGCCACACCTCGTACGTCCGGCGGGAGCCGATCGGCGTGTGCGCGCAGGTCACCCCGTGGAACTACCCGCTGATGATGGCGGTGTGGAAGATCGCCCCGGCCCTCGCCGCCGGCAACACGGTGGTGCTGAAGCCGTCGGACACCACGCCGGTGTCGACGCTGCTGCTGGCCGAGATCGCCGCCGAGTTCCTCCCGCCGGGGGTGTTCAACGTGGTCTGCGGCGACCGGGACACCGGTCGTACCCTCGTGTCGCACCCGACCCCGCAGCTGGTGTCGATCACGGGCTCGACCCGGGCGGGCATGGAGGTCGCCTCCGCCGCCGCGCCGGACCTGAAGCGGACCCACCTGGAGCTGGGCGGCAAGGCCCCGGTGGTGATCTTCGACGACGCGGACGTGGCGGCCGCGGCCGAGGCCATCGCCGTGGGCGGCTACTTCAACGCGGGCCAGGACTGCACGGCGGCGACGCGGGTGCTGGCCGGTCCGGGCATCCACGACGACTTCGTGGCGGCGCTCGCCGAGCAGGCCCGCAACACGCGCACCGGCGCGCCGGACGACGCCGACGTGCTGTACGGCCCGCTGAACAACGCCAACCAGCTCGCCCGGGTCAGCGGCTTCGTCGACCGGCTGCCCGACCACGCGAGCGTGCAGACGGGCGGGTCGCGGGTCGGCGAGCGCGGCTTCTTCTACTCCCCCACCGTCGTCTCCGGGGTGCGGCAGGCCGACGAGATCATCCAGCAGGAGGTGTTCGGGCCGGTCATCACCGTGCAGCGCTTCTCCGCCGAGGACGAGGCGGTGCGCTGGGCCAACGGCGTCGACTACGGCCTGTCGGCGTCGGTGTGGACGCGCGACCACGGCCGGGCGATGCGGATGACCCGCCGGCTGGACTTCGGCTGCGTCTGGGTCAACACGCACATCCCCTTCGTCTCGGAGATGCCGCACGGCGGGTTCAAGCACTCCGGGCACGGCAAGGACCTGTCGGTCTACAGCCTGGAGGACTACACCCGGATCAAGCACGTCATGCACAACATCGAGGGCTGAGCCTTGCCATCCTCGGAGGAGCTGCACAAGCGGCGGGGCGCGGCCGTGGCGCGGGGCGTCGGCAGCGTCGTCGGCGCGTACGTGGACCGGGCCGGCGGCGGCACGATCACCGACGTCGACGGGCGGGAGTGGATCGACTTCGCCGCCGGCATCGCGGTCACCAACGTCGGCAACTCCGCGCCGCGCGTCGTGGCGGCGGTCCGCGAGCAGGTCGAGCGGTTCACCCACACCTGCTTCATGGTCGCGCCGTACGAGTCGTACGTGGCGGTGTGCGAGCAGCTCAACGCGCTCACCCCGGGCGGCTTCGAGAAGCGCTCCGCGCTGTTCAACTCGGGCGCGGAGGCGGTGGAGAACGCCGTGAAGATCGCCCGGCACGCCACGGGGCGGCCGGCGGTGGTGGTGTTCGACCACGCGTACCACGGGCGGACCAACCTGACGATGGCGCTGACGGCGAAGAACATGCCGTACAAGCACCGGTTCGGGCCGTTCGCCGGTGAGGTCTACCGGGTGCCGATGTCGTACCCGCTGCGCGACGGGGGCCTGTCCGGGGCCGAGGCGGCGGCGCGGGCCATCGAGACGGTGGAGAAGCAGGTCGGGGCGGAGAACGTGGCCGCGCTGCTGATCGAGCCGATCCAGGGCGAGGGCGGTTTCGTCGTACCCGCGCAGGGGTTCCTGCCGGCGCTGCGCGAGTGGGCGACGGCGGCCGGGGTGGTCTTCGTCGCCGACGAGATCCAGACCGGGTTCTGCCGCACCGGCGACTGGTTCGCCTGCGACCACGAGGGCGTCGTGCCCGACCTGGTGACCCTGGCGAAGGGCATCGCGGGCGGGCTGCCGCTGGCGGCCGTGACGGGCCGGGCCGAGCTGATGGACGCGGTGCACGTGGGCGGCCTCGGCGGCACGTACGGCGGCAACCCGATCGCCTGCGCGGCGGCGCTCGCGTCGATCGAGACCATGCACGAGCTGGACCTGGCCGCCGCCGCCCGCCGCATCGGCGCGACGCTGGCCGACCGGCTGCGCGCCATCGCCGCCCGCGACGCGCGGGTCGCCGAGGTACGCGGCCGGGGCGCGATGCTCGCCGTGGAGCTGGTGCAGCCGGGCACCCTGGTCCCGGATCCGGCCGCCGCGGCGGCGGTGTCGGCGGCCTGCCACGCCGCAGGCCTGCTCACCCTGACCTGCGGCACGTACGGCAACGTGCTGCGCTTCCTGCCCCCGCTGGTCATCTCCGACGCGGAGCTGGCCCGGGGCCTGGACATCCTCGACGCCGCCTTCGGCTGAGCCGGGTTCTGCGGGGCGGCCGGCGACCTGTCATCGGTCGCCGGCCGCCCCGCCACCCGACCTCAGCCCAGCACCTCAATCAGCCCAGCACCTCAATCAGCGCAGCACCTCTCTCAGCGCAGCACCTCGACCACGTTGCGCCGCACGACGTTCTTCCCCGGCTCCCGCACCAGCTCCATCGCGGCGGCGTTCAGCAGCACACAACTGCCCGACGGGCCGGTCACCGCCACCGTCACGGCCCGACCGTTGTCCAGGTTCGTCACCCGCAACCGCGTACCCACCGGAAAACGGTCACTCGTTGCCGCCGGCGCACCCCCCTCCGCCGAGAACGTCACCGAACCCTGGCAGGCGCTCGGCCGTGCGGGTGGGGCCGCTGTCGCACCCCCGGGCTGGGCACCGGGTTGTGCACCGGGCTGGGCCGACGCCCCGCCGGGCTGGGCCGGCGCCCCGCCGGGCTGGGCGGGTGTGCCGCCGCCATCGAGGCGTTCCACCACGTTACGCCGCACGACGTTCTTCCCCGGCTCCCGCACCAGGTCCATCGCGGCGGCGTTCAGCAGCACACAGCTGCCCGACGGGCCGGTAACCACCACCGTCACCGCCCGACCGTTGTCCAGATTGGTCACCCGCAACCGCGTGCCCACCGGAAAACGGTCACTCGTCGCCGCCGGCCCACCCCCCTCCGCCGAGAACGTCACCGAACCCTGGCACACGCTCTGCCGCGCCGGTGCCGTCTCGGCGAAACCGAGGCCCGTCCCGACCGCCACCACCGCCGAGGCGACCACGGCCACCCCCGCTGCCAGGACATGCGTCCGCCGTACCATCACGTGCCTCTCCCGTCGTCCGATGATCGGCCTACGCCGAGCGGTACGGCCTGGGAGCGCTGCCGGGTTCAGCCATCCGTCAGGAAGGTTTCCAATACCGGGGGCCCACCTCCGCGATCTTGCACTTGCGGCCCCCAGGATGACCGAATAGCTACTTTTGCGCGGGCCCAATGTGCAAGATCGCCGACGGGTGGGTGGTCAGGGGAGGAGTGCTCGGATCGTCGCGACTATGTGGGCGGGGCGGCGGTAGAGGTCACGGTCCGTGAAGTAGCGCATCGTCCAGCCCTCGGCGGCCAACCAGTTGGCGCGGTCCCGGTCGTACCGAAGCCGATCGCGATTCAGGTGAGACAGACCGTCGTACTCGATGCCGATCTGCCGTTCGCGATACCCCAGATCCAGCCGGAAACGCCTGATTCCCTCGCCGTCGAGCACCCAGACCTGCGACTCCGGCACCGGAAGGCCGCCGTCGATCAGCACCAGACGCAACTGACTCTCCTGCCGACACTCGGCGCGCCCGTCGACCAGTGGCACGAGAGAGCGGGCCTGGCGCACACCTGGCAGTGCTCGGTGAGCCAACACCTCCTCGATCAGGTCGTCTCGGCACACGGCACCTGCCCGCACTGCGGCATCGAGCACCGGTAATGCGTCCAGTCGCCGCGCCGTGCGCGCGAGGTCCACGGCGCAACGCGCGGCCGGCACGCAGGGCAGCCCACTCACCAGGACCGGCTCCACGGGCAATGCCGCGTGATGAACCACCAGACCTGGAAGTCGGGGTTTGGGGATCTCGGGAGGCAACTGCACATGCACAGCGCCCTCGGAAAGGACGCCGAAGCCGTGCAGGCGGGCCGCGGTGTGCCGGGACAGCATTGCCTCGGATGGCAGGCACAACAGCAACGCTTGCAGTGCGTCGAGATCATCGACGGGACAGTTCGCGTAGACGCCCCGCCGCGCACGTACGACCTGTCCGTTCACCAGGCGCGTCCGGAGCCGCTTCCGGGTGGTCGACCTGAGCAACGATGCCGTACGCCAAAGTTGGGTTCCCATGCTCGCAGGCTGCCCCAAGACCTGCCCCCGGCGCTTGACCGACGACCGAACCTGTGGACAACCAGCACCTCTGTGGACAACCCCCCAAACCCGCCCCGCCGTGCTAACGCCCCACCTCACCTCAGCGATCTTGCACTTGCGGCCCCAAGAATGGGCGATTCACGATATTTGACGGGGCCCAAAGTGCAAGATCGCCGGCGACTTGGGGTGGGGCGGAGGGGGTTAGTCGCAGCCGTAGCCGTCGTTGTCGCGGTCCAGGTCGTAGATGTCGACGCCGATGACCTTCACCGGACCCGTGACGTACGCGGGGCCGTTGCCGCCGCCACCGGCACAGTCGACGTCGCTGGCGATCGGCACGCAGCCGCTGTAGTTGGGGTCGCACTGGCGCTCCTGCTTCGTGCCCACCGCGACGACCTGGGTGACCGGCTGCTTCGTGACGACCGACCGGAGCAGCTTCCGGCCGGTGGGCACCCCGTCGGTCAGGGTGACCTGGTACGTCAGCGTGCGGACCCCGTTGACTCCCCGGGTGCGGACGACCCGCTTGCCCTTGGCCAGGGACGGGTCCTTCACGGTCCGCTCCGCGTACCGGATCGTCTGTGTCTCCTTCTCGGTGCGCGTCTCCACGGTCGGGGGCGTGGCCGTCGGCGACGACGGAGCCGCGGAGACGGTGGGCGCCGGCGCGGTAGCCGGCGCGGCCGCATCGGACACGGCCGGCTCGGGGGCGGCGGCGGGCGGGCTGGCCTTGGCCGCCACGGCGGTACGCCCCTGCCCCGGGTCGTCGGCGAGGGTCCCGACGACGGCGGCTCCCGCGCAGCAGAGCAGCACGGTCGACAACAGCGCGCCGCCCAGGACGACACCGACCCGCTGCCCGGGCTGGAGGCGACGGAACCATCCCGCCCGGGCAACGGATGGCACGACGGGGGTGGCGGGGTTTCGGTGGTACGGCGGCTGATGGGTCACGACACCGAGTGTCACCAGGGAGGGGCGGCTCGGTAACCGCCGTACCGATCCTCAACGACGTCGATCGGCAAACCGGCCGATACGTACAGTCCGGGGCGGAAACCGGGCAGGCGGCATCGTGCCCCATCCGGGCGGGAAGGGTCGTACGGGTCGGCGGAGAGCCGCCGTACGGGGCCGCCACGGCCCGGCCTTCCGGCCGTACGGGCCGTTAATAGGGGGCCCTTCCTATACCGAAAGCGTTAACAAGGTGCCCTTCCTTTACAGCCGGTCCTCCAGGCCCCAGGGGGAGCCGTAGATCGTCAGCAGGTCCAGGAACGGGCGCGGGGGCAGCGCCTCGGGGCCGATCACACCGGTGCCGGCCCACTCCCCCGTGGCGAGCAACTCCAGGGCGACGACCGGGTTGACGGCGGTCTGCCAGACGACGGCCTGGTGGCCGTACTCGGCCATGGACCACTCGTTGTCGACGACGTGGTAGAGGTAGACCTCGCGGGGCTCGCCGTCCTTGCCCACGCCGGTGACCCAGGTGCCGGCGCAGGTCTTGCCGCGCATCCGGTCGCCGAGGGTGGCCGGGTCGGGTAGGGCGGCGGCGACCACGTCGCGCGGGGACATCCGCACGCCGCGCACGGTGACCGGCTCGGTGGAGTCGAGGCCGAGCTTGTGCAGGGTGCGCAGGACCTCGATGAACTCCTCGCCGAGGCCGTACTTGAAGGTGACCCGCCGGGCGTCGACCCAGCGCGGGATGAGCAGCACCTCCTCGTGCTCGACGTTGACGCACTCGACGGGGCCGATGCCCTCGGGGAAGTGGAAAACCTCGGGCTCGCTGAACGGTTCGGTGGTGAACCAGCCCTGCTCGCGTTCCCAGATCACCGGCGGGTTGAGGCACTCCTCGATGGTGGTCCAGATGGAGAACGACGGGGCGAAGTCGTAGCCTTCGACGGTGAGGTTCGCGCCGTCGCGTACCCCGATCTCGTCGATCTCGGCGAAGAGTTCGTCGGCGGCGTAGCGGGCGAAGACGTCGGACAGGCCCGGTTCGACGCCGATGCCGCACAGGGCGAGCCGGCCGGCGGACGCCCAGCGGTCGGCGACGGCGAACTGCTCGTCGCCGAGCTTCACGCCGGTCTCGGCGTAGGGGCGCTTCGGGTGCGGGTGCGACAGGGACATGGCCATGTCGAGGTAGTCGGCGCCGGCCGCGTACGCGCCGTCGAAGATCGGCATGACGAAGCGCGGGTCGACGGCGTTGAGCACGTGGGTGATCCGGTGTTCGCGGCACAGCGCGGCGACGGCGTCGGCGGAGGAGGCGTCGACGGTCGCGGCGACGAACCGGTCGCCGTGGCCGGCGACGGCCCGCGCGGCGCGGGCGGCGTCGGCGTCGGCGACGACCATGGTGTCGAAGAATGTTCGGCGGGCGGCGATGGCGGCGGCGGCGGAGCCGACCCCGCCAGCGCCGACGAGCAGGATACGCATCAGGAATCGAACCCCAAACCAAGACGATCGAGCGTACGGAGCCACGGGTTGCGCCGGCCGTCGCGCGCGTCGGCGCGGGCCAGCGACCAGCGGGTGAGGTGGATGCCGGCGGCCCGGACGGGCTCCGGCGGGAACGGCAGCGGCTTGCCCCGGACGAGGGCGAGCCGGGTGAGCGGGGTGTCCGCGCCGGCGAGCAGGTCGAGCATGACGCGCGCGCCGAATCGGGTGGCCCCGACGCCGAGGCCGGTATAGCCGGCGGCGTAGGCGAGCCGGCCGTCGTAGGCGGTGCCGAAGAACGGGCAGAACCGGGTGCAGGTGTCGATGACGCCGCCCCAGCGGTGGCTGAACCGGACGTCGGCGAGTTGCGGGAACGTGGTGAAGAAGTGCTCGGCGAGGGCGGTGAAGGTGGCGGGGCGCTGCTCCAGCGCGGGGGCGACCCGGTTGCCGTGGTGGTAGACGGCGTCGTAGCCGCCGAACAGGATCCGCCCGTCGCGGGTGATCCGGTAGTAGTGGAACTGGTTGCCGGTGTCGGCGAGGCCCTGCCGGTTGCGCCAGCCGATCGCGTCGCGCTGGGCGTCGGTCAGCGGCTCGGTCATCAGCGCGTAGTCGTAGACGGGCACGACCCAGGCCCGCAGCCGGCGCAGCAGCGGCGGGAACGCGTTGGTGGTGAGCACGACCCGGCGGGCGCGGACGACGCCGGGGGCCTGCTCGACGCCGCCGGCCGTGCTGGCGGCCACGGCGGCGGCGTCGCCGCGCAGCCCGGTGACCCGGGTGTGCTCGTGGATCCGGACGCCCAGGTCGAGGCAGGCGCGGCGCAGGCCCCAGGCGAGCTTCGCCGGGTCGAGCATGGCCACCCGGTCACGGTCCCACATCCCGCCGAGGTACGTCGGCGAGTCCACCTCGGCGCGCACCTCGTCGCGGCCGAGCAGCCGCACGTCGTGGCCGTGGCTGCGGGCCAGCTCCGCGTCCTCGGCAAGCCCGTCGAGCTGGTACGGCCGCACGGCCACGGCCAGCTCGCCGGTGCGCTCGAAGTCGCAGTCGATGCCGTACGCGTCGACGGTGGCGGCGATCGCGGCGAGGTTCTCCCGGCCGAGGCGTTCCAGCTCGGCGACCTCCCCGGGGAACCGGGCGACGCCGTTGGCGAGGCCATGGGTGAGCGAGGCGGAGCAGAACCCGCCGTTGCGCCCCGACGCGGCCCAGCCGCAGGTGCCGGCGTCGACGAGCAGCACGTCGGTGTCGGGGTCGGCCTGCTTGGCGAGCAGGGCGGCCCAGAGCCCCCCGTACCCGCCGCCGATCACCAGCAGGTCGGCGGTGTGCGCGCCGGTCAGCGGGGGCAGCGGGTCGGGGCGTTCGGGCCGGTCGAGCCAGTACGGTACGGGCGCCGCGTCGGCGAGCGCCCGGCCGGTATGCGGGAGGATCATGACGGGCTCTTCGCCCGCCGGCCGGTCGCCGCTGCGACCGGGAGGGTGTGCCGGCGGGCCCGCCGCCCGCGCAGCGAGCTGAGCCCGACGAGCAGCAGCGCGATGGCGAACATGGCCGTGCCGATGACGTTGACCTGCGGCGGGATGCCCCGCTGGGCGGCACCCCAGACGTACATGGGGAACGTGACGGTGGTGCCGGCGTTGAAGTTGGTGATGATGAAGTCGTCGAAGCTGAGCGAGAACGCCAGCAGCGCGGCGGCCACGATGCCGGGGAGCACCAGCGGCAGGGTGACCAGGCGGAACGTCTGCCACGGGCTGGCGTACAGGTCGGCGGCGGCCTCCTCCAGCCGGCGGTCCATGCCGGCGAGCCGGGCCTTGACGGTGACCACCACGAACGACACGCAGAACATGACGTGGGCGATGACGACGGTCCAGAAGCCCTGCGGCACCCCGGCGGAGACGAACAGGGCCAGCAGCGAGGTGCCCATGACCAGCTCGGGGGTGGCCATCGGCAGGAAGATCAGCACGTTGATGCCGGAGCGGCCGGTGAACCGGTGCCGCACCAGCGCGAACGCCATCAGGGTGCCGAGCACGGTGGCGACGACGGTGGCGATGAAGCCGATCTGCACGCTGCGCACCACGGCGTCGCACATGTCGGAGGTGGCGCAGGGCTGCCGCCAGTTGTCGAGGGTGAACTCGTTGAAGTCGTACGACAGGCGGCTCGACGGGCGGTTGAACGACAGGGCGGCGACCACGGCGATGGGCAGCGACAGGTAGCCGAGGACGAGCAGGGCGACGCCCATCACCCAGTGGTCGGCGAGCCAGCGGGAAACCTTCACAGCACCTCCTCCGTGCCGGCGCGGCGCAGGTAGACGAAGACCACCGCGAGGATCGCCGCCATCAGCAGGAACGACAGGGCCGCGCCCTGCGGGTAGTCCAGCCGGACCAGGAACGCCGAGTCGATGACGTTGCCGATCATGTATTCGTTGGGGGTGCCGAGCAGCTCGGCGTTGATGTAGTCGCCGGTGGCCGGAATGAAGAACAGCAGCGTGCCGGCGATCAGGCCGGGCATCGACAGCGGCAGGGTGACCCGGCGGAACGTCTGCACCGGGCTCGCGTACAGGTCGCCGGCCGCCTCCAGCAGCCGGTAGTCGAGCCGCTCCAGGCTCGCGTACAGCGGCAGCACCAGAAACGGCAGGAAGTTGTACGTCAGCCCGAGCACCACCGCGACGGGGGTGGCGAGCAGCCGGCCGTCGGGGCCGAGCAGGTGCACGTCGCGCAGCAGCCCGACCAACCAGCCGTTGTCGGACAGGATCGTCTTCCACGCCAGGGTGCGCACCAGGAAACTGGTGAACATGGGGGCGACGACGCAGACCAGCAGCAGGTTCTTCCACCGGCCGGCCTTCTGGGCGATCGCGTACGCCAGCGGGTAGCCCATCAGCAGGCCCAGCACGAGCGCGATCCCGGCGTAGAGGAACGACCGGCCCAGCTGCGGCCAGTACGCCTGCACCGCGTCGGGATAGTTGCCGAACGCCCAGGTCAGCGCGTACCCGGTGGAGAGCGAACCGGCGGGGTCGTAGAGGCTGGCGGCGGCGAGCTGGAACAGCGGCACGGCGAAGAACAGCAGCAGCCAGGCCGCGCCGGGCAGAAGCAGCAGGTACGGCAGCAGCCGGTGCCGCCCGCCCCGGGGCGGCGGCGGGGGCGGCGCGGGTTGCCCCGTCGACGTGGGAACGTGGGCCAGCGCGGTCACGAGGACGCACCCACCGGCTCGTCGAGCAGGCCGGCGGTGGCGTCGTCCGCGCCGGGCGGGCGGGGCAGCAGGAACGCGTGCCGGGGGTCCCAGTGCGCCACCACGGACGCGCCGACGGGCACCCGGCCGCCGAGGCCGCTGTTGGCCGCGAACGCGGTCAGTTCGCTGCCCCAGCCGGTGCGCACCAGATACTGGGTGCTGACCCCCACGTACGAGGCGTCGGTGACCACACCGGTCACGTACTGGTGGCCGGCGGGGACCCGGTCGGCGGCGTCGACGAGGTGCAGCTTCTCGGGGCGTACCCCCAGGTAGACCGGGCCCGAGGCGACCCGGGCGCGGCCGGCGGGCACGGAGTAGCGCGCGCCGTGGGCGGTGACCGGCACGTCGGACCCGGCGGGCCCGGCGGCCTCGGCGGCGAGGAGGTTGGACTGGCCGAGGAAGTTCGCCACGAACGCGGTGGCCGGGTATTCGTAGATGTCGGCGGGCGCGCCGAGTTGCTCGATCCTCCCGGCGTTCATCACCGCGACGGTGTCGGCCATGGTCATGGCCTCCTCCTGGTCGTGCGTGACGTGCACGAAGGTGATGCCGACCTCGGTCTGGATGCGCTTGAGCTCGATCTGCATCTGCCGGCGCAGCTTCAGGTCGAGCGCGCCGAGCGGCTCGTCGAGCAGCAGCACCTGCGGCCGGTTGATCAGCGCCCGGGCGAGCGCGACGCGCTGCTGCTGCCCGCCGGAGAGCTGGGCGGGCCGGCGGTGGCCGAAGTCGGCGAGCTGCACCAGGGCAAGCATCCGGTTGACCTCGGCGTCGACCGAGCGGATGCCGCGCCGGCGCAGCCCGAACGCCACGTTGTCGAAGATGTCGAGGTGCGGGAAGAGCGCGTAGCTCTGGAACACGGTGTTGACCGGCCGCTTGTACGGGCGCAGCCGGGCGATGTCCCGGTCGCCGAGGAGCACCTGCCCGCTCGTCGGCTGCTCCAGGCCGGCGATCATGCGCAGGGTGGTGGTCTTGCCGCACCCGGACGCCCCGAGCAGGGCGAAGAACGAGCCCTGCGGGATGGTCAGGCCGAGGTCGTCGACCGCGGTGAAGATGCCGAACCTCTTGGTCAGGTTGACCAGCCGCAGGTCGCCGGCCGGCGCGTCGTGTCCCGTCGTCTTCGCGCTCATCCCCGTCACGCCCCGATGACCTGCTGGAACTTGCCCTCGAACTCCTTCTCCTGCTTCTCGTCCAAGGCCATGAACACCTTGGACTTCGACAGCAGCGCCTCGTCGGGGAAGATCAGCGGGTTGGCGGCCAACTCCGGGTCGATCTTCTCCATCTCGGCCTTCGCGCCCTGCACGGGGCAGATGTAGTTGACGTACGCGGCGAGCTTCGCGGCGACGGCCGGCTCGTAGTAGTAGTTGATCAGCTCTTCGGCGTTCGCCTTGTGGGTGGCCTTGTTGGGCACCATCATGTTGTCGCTGAAGAGCATCACGCCGGAGTCGGGCGCGACGAACTTGATCTTGTCGTTCTCCCCGGAGAGCTGGATGATGTCGCCGGACCAGCCGACGCACGCCGCGATGTCGCCCTTGGCGAGGTCGGGGGCGTAGTCGTTGCCGGTGAACTTGCGGATCTGCCCGGAGTCGACGGCCTTCTTGAGCTTGTTGAGCGCGTCGTCGAACTGGGCGGTGGTGAAGTTCGCCGGGTCGTGTCCGTTGGACTGCATCAGCAGGCCCATCGTGTCGCGCATCTCCGACAGCGCGGTGACCTTGCCCTTGAGGTCGGGCCGGGTCAGCAGCTCGTCGACGGTGCGGATCTCCTTGGTGACCGACCCGTTGTACGCGAGGCCGGCCAGGCCGGACTGCCACGGGACGGCGATGCGGCTGTCCGGGTCGAAGGAACGGTTGAGCAGCGACGGCAACAGGTTCGCCGTCACGTTGGGGATCTTCGCCGGGTCGAGCTTCTGGATCCAGCCGAGCCGGATCATCCGGGCGGCCATCCAGTCGGTGAGCACGATGATGTCCCGCCCGGTGCCCTGACAGGCCGCGAGCTGGTTCTGCACCTTGCCGAAGAACTCGTTGTTGTCGTTGATGTCCTCGGTGTAGGTGACCTGGATGCCGGTCTTCGCGACGAACGCGTCCAGGCTCGGACGCTTCGACTCGTCCTTCTCGTCGACGTCCATGTATTGCGGCCAGTTCGAGAACGCCAGCTTCTTCTCCGTGCCGGAGAGGTCTTCGCTGACGCAGCCGGCCTCGGTCTGCACGGCGCCCTTGGTGCCGCAGCCGGCGAGCGCGCCCGCCGTGGCGAGCATCGCGGCCGAGCCGAGGGTGCCGGTGAGCAGACCACGCCGGGTGAGGGGCCGGAGGGGAGTTCGCATGTGACGACTCCTAGGGGGTCATCGTCGGCGGGCGGGACGGGGGAGGCCCGACGGCGGGAGGGTCTTCAGGCGATGGACGACTGATCCTGACATGAGCCGACCTGCCTCACAAGGGATTCCGTTGCGGGCGTAGCAATGCACCACGAATTACGCCAGACTGCGCCGGGGCATTACGATCCCGGAGGAGAAGCGGACATGGGGAGCTGACGATGGTCATCCGACAGCAGGAGAGCGGCGGCGGAGGTCGGCGCGTCACCGTGCGTGAAGGTGCCAGTCACGCTCTGCTGGACGACGTCGCCAAGCAGATCATCGAGCAGCTCCAGGAGGACGGCCGCCGGCCGTACGCGACGATCGGCAAGGCGGTCGGCCTGTCCGAGGCGGCGGTGCGCCAGCGGGTGCAGCGGCTGCTCGACGCCGGGGTGATGCAGATCGTCGCGGTCACCGACCCGCTCCAGCTCGGCTTCCCCCGGCAGGCCATGATCGGCCTACGCACCGACGGGGACCTGGAGACGGTGGCCGACCGGCTCGCCGAGTTCGAGGAGGTCGACTACGTGGTGATCACCGCCGGGTCGTTCGACCTGCTCGCCGAGGTGGTGTGCCGAAACGACGCACACCTGCTGGAGATCCTGCAGCGGCTGCGCGCCGTCGACGGGGTGCTCGCCACCGAGGCGTTCGTCTATCTCAAGCTGCGCAAGCAGACCTACAGCTGGGGCACCGCCTGAGCCTGCCCGACGAAGGCCCGCCAGGCGGCCGGGGCGAAGCTCAGGGTGCCGCCGTCGCGGTCCTTGCTGTCGCGCACCAGCACCCGGCCGGGCAGGTTGTCGGCCACCTCGACGCAGTCGCCGCCGTTGTTGCTGCTGCGGGTCGCGGTGCGCCACCGGGCACCGGTCAGCACGCCCATGGGCGCGTCCGTCAGCGCGTCGGTCAGCTCCACGTCGTCGCCACCTCTCTGATCAGCGCGGTCGACCCGCGGCCGGGCAGCGCCTCACCGGTGACGCTCTCCCACCTGCGCCTCAGGCTAGCAACGTCGACCGGCTCGTTGACGACCTGACCGCGAAGCTGGTTGTCGATATATGCCAACTCTGCCCCGTCGGGCAGACCGGCGAGGACGAACGGCCCGGCCAGCCCGGTGTGCCACGGGCTCTCGGCCGGGATCACCCGCACCTGCACGTGCTCCCGCTCGGCCGCCGCCGCGAGGTGGGCGACCTGCCCGGCCATCACCGCCCTGTCGCCGACCACCCGGCGCAGCACCACCTCGTCGATCACCACGACGAGCTGCGGCGGGGCCTCGGCATCGAGGATCGCCTGCCGGTCGAGCCGGCCGGCGACGATCCGCTCCACCTCGGCCGGCGGCAGCAGCCCGCCGGTGCTCAGGATCGCCCGCGCGTACGCCTCGGTCTGGAGCAGCCCCGGCACCAGCAGCGGCTGGTAGGAGCGGATGGAGACGGCGATTCGCTCCAGCTCGGCCCACTTGTGGAACCAGGGCAGGTTCCGGCGGCGGCCCGGATGCGGCCACAGCTCGGCGACCTCCCGGCCGAGCACCTTGGCCACCGCGTACCGGGTGCGCGCGTGCGGGATGCGCCCCTGCGACACCCACCGGCCGGCCGTCTTCGGGTCAACCCGGACCTTGCCCGCCAGCGAATCGGCGGTCTCCCCCACGGCGGCCATCGCCACCCGCAGCGTCTCGTTGCCCATCGAGCATCCTGTCGCGGTCACGTGTAGTGGGCACCATAGCGACGCAGGGTGCTGACGGTGGGCCCGAAACGGCAGGTGGCGGCGGGACCTGTTCCGCACGTCTCGCGCGCATTCGAGATGGGTGTCGAACGCCCGCCGGATGCCCCGACAACGTCCACCACTCACCGGACCACCGGCCCGCACCACCCACCCGCCCGGCCGCCCCGACCCCGCCTGGCCGGCCGCCCGACCCCCGCCCGCCGGACTGCCCACCCATCCACCCACCCGCCTGCCTGGCCAGCCGGACCGGGTAGCCGGGCCGGGCGGGTAGGCGGCGGGGTGGCCGGGCCGGTCAGGCGGCCGGGCGGCCTCAGGGGCGCCCGCCCGGCGGGGCGAAGGTCCCTCGCGCCACTAGGGAGCTGATGTCGTAGATGACTCACCCCACAGCCCCAGCCCCACAGTCCGGGCCTCCACGCCGCCTCCCAGGCACCTCGCCCGCCGCGATCCGGCCGCCCCGAACGCAGATCTTGGAGCGAAATGGCCCCTCCAGGGGCCGAAATCTTCCAAGATTCACCCGTCCCCGTCCCCGTCCCCGTCCCTGTCCCCGCTGAGCCTCTACCCCCCGCCCCGCCCCGCCCCGTCCACGCTCACACCCCCGCCCCGCCCCGTCCACGCCCCCTCCCGTTCCCGTCCATGCCCTGCCCCCGCGCACGTCCGGCGTGGGGGCGGCCGGGGTGGCGGGGGATGCGGCGGGGGCGACTGGGGTGGCCGAGGGTTGGTGGCGTGGGGATGTGGCGGGGATGCGGGGACTGCGGGAGGTGTGGTCGGGGGCGGGTGATGTCGTTGGTGACTCAGCTCCCTAGGGCTCACCGTGTGCCCGCACCCGGCCGTCCCGCGCAAGGGCACCGGCCGATCCGCAGGACCCGCGTGCCCAGTGAGCCCCGCGAGACCCGCACGGCACGGGGAGAGCCGCAGGACCCGCGCGGGCCGCGAGAGCCGGGAGAGCCGCGAGAGCCGGGAGAAGGGCAGGGAGCCGGGAGAGCCGGGAGAGGGGCAGGGAGCCAGGAGATGCGAGAGATCAATCACGATGCGGATTCCGTTGCCCACAGCGCCTGAGCGCGCCGAATCCGTTGCCCAGCGGGTCAAGTGCCACCGATACCACTTGCCTTTCGGCGTGCGGCTGTGGGATAACCGTGGGCAGAGCGGCCGGTGTCACCCCTGACCGGCCCGAGACCCGATGGGGCTGACATGGCCAACGCCACTGACCACCTCTGGATGCACTTCACCCGGATGGCCAGCTACTCCGCAGGCGAGGTGCCGACGATCGTGCGCGGCGAGGGCGCGTACGTGTGGGACTCGCAGGGCCGCCGTTACCTGGACGGGCTGGCCGGTCTCTTCGTCGTCAACGCCGGCCACGGGCGCACCGAGCTGGCCGAGGCCGCCGCGAAGCAGGCCGGCGAGCTGGCCTACTTCCCGCTGTGGTCGTACGCGCACCCGAAGGCCGTGGAGCTGGCCGAGAAGATCGCCTCGCTGACCCCGGCCGACCTGAACCGGGTCTTCTTCACCACCGGCGGTTCCGAGGCCGTCGAGGCGGCGTGGAAGCTGGCCCGGGCCTACTTCAAGCGGACCGGCAAGCCCAACAAGTACAAGGTCGTGAGCCGCTACATCGCGTACCACGGCACGTCGATGGGCGCGCTGTCGATCACGGGGCTGCCCGGCATCAAGACCGACTTCGAGCCGCTGGTGCCGGGCGCGGTGAAGGTGCCGAACACGAACTTCTACCGGGCCCCGGAGCACGGCGACTCGCCCGAGGCGTTCGGCCGGTGGGCGGCCGAGGAGATCCGGCGGGCCATCGAGCGGGAGGGGCCGGACACGGTCGCGGCGGTCTTCCTGGAGCCGGTGCAGAACTCCGGCGGCTGCTTCCCGCCGCCGCCCGGCTACTTCGAGCGGGTCCGCGAGATCTGCGACGCGTACGACGTGCTGCTCGTCTCCGACGAGGTGATCTGCTCGTGGGGGCGGCTCGGCGAATACTTCGGCGCGGTCCGCTACGGCTACCGGCCGGACATCATCACCACCGCGAAGGGCATCACCTCCGGGTACGCCCCGCTCGGCGCGATGATCGCCAGCGACCGGTTGATGGAGCCGTTCCTCACCGAGACCGGCATGTTCGCCCACGGGGTGACCTTCGGCGGCCACCCGGTCTCCTGCGCGGTGGCCCTGGCCAACCTGGAGGTGTTCGCCCGGGAGGACCTGATCGGGCACGTCCGGGCCAACGAGGACGCCTTCCGCGCCACCCTGGAGAAGCTGCACGACCTGCCGATCGTCGGCGACGTGCGGGGCGACGGCTACTTCTACGGCATCGAGCTGGTGAAGGACAAAGCGACCCGGGCGACGTTCGACGAGGCCGAGTCGGAGCGGCTGCTGCGCGGGTTCCTCTCCACCGCGCTGTTCTCCGCCGGGCTCTACTGCCGGGCCGACGACCGGGGCGACCCCGTCGTGCAGCTCGCGCCGCCGCTGATCGCCGAGCAGCAGCAGTTCGACGAGATGGAGCAGATCCTGCGGGCGGTGCTCACCGAGGCGTGGGCCCGGCTGTAACCGCCGAGCCGACGCGAAGCCGGGCCGTCGCATGCGCTACCAGGAGCTGTCGTACTGGCTGTCCAGCGTGGACGAACCGTTGGCTCCCCGCCCGCCGCTGGGCGGGGACGCCGACGCGGACGTCGTGATCGTCGGGGCCGGCTACACCGGGCTGTGGACGGCGTGCTACCTCGCGCTCGCCGACCCCACGTTGCGGATCACGGTGCTGGAGGCCGAGATCGCCGGGTACGGCGCGTCGGGGCGCAACGGGGGCTGGTGCTCGGCGCTGTTCCCCACCTCGCTGCCGGCGTTGGCCCGCCGGCACGGCCGCGACGCGGCGCTGCGGATGCAGCGGGCCATGCAGGCCACCGTCCGCGAGGTGGGGCGGGTGGCCGATGCCGAGGGCATCGACTGCGACTGGCACCTCGGCGGGACGGTGACGCTGGCCCGCAGCGCGGCCCAGCTCGGCCGGGCTCGCGCGGAGGTGGCGCAGGCCCACGCGCACGGCCTGGCCGCCGACGACCTGGTGCTGCTCGACGCGGCCGAGGCCGCCGCCCGCTGCGCTGCCGACGGGGTACGCGGCGGGACGTACACCCCGCACTGCGCCGTGGTGCACCCGGCCCGGCTGGCTCGCGGGCTGGCCCGGGCGGTCGAGCGTCGGGGGGTGACCGTCCACGAGCGGACGCCGGTGACCGCGATCCGGGCCGGGGCGGCCGTGACCCCGGCCGGGGCGGTCCGCGCGCCGGTGGTGGTGCGGGCGACCGAGGGGTACACGCCGGGGTTGCCCGGGCAGCGGCGGGTCGTCGCGCCGGTCTACTCGCTGATGGTGGCCACCGCGCCGCTGCCCGAGGAGACGTGGGCGCGGATCGGGCTGGCCGAGCGGGAGACGTTCTCCGACCACCGCCACGTGATCATCTACGGGCAGCGCACGGCCGACGGCCGGCTGGCCTTCGGCGGGCGGGGCGCGCCGTACCACTTCGGGTCCCGGGTGCGGCCCGAGTTCGACCGGGAGCCCCGGGTGTTCGCCGCGCTGCGCCGGACGCTGGGCGAGCTGTTCCCGGCGCTCGGGCCGCAGGTGCCCGTGACGCACACCTGGGGCGGCCCGCTGGGCGTGGCCCGCGACTGGTCGGCGTCGGTGGGGCTGGACCGGGCGACCGGGCTCGCCTGGGCCGGCGGGTACGTCGGCGACGGGGTCGCGACGACGAACCTCGCCGGGCGCACCCTCGCCGATCTGATCCTCGGCGCGGACAGCGACCTGACCGATCTGCCGTGGGTGGGGCACCGCTCGCCGCGCTGGGAGCCGGAGCCGCTGCGCTGGCTGGCCGTCAACGCGGGCCTGCGGGTGATGCTCTCCGCCGACCGGGCGGAGCTGCGCACGGGACGGCCGGCCCGGCGGGCCGCCGTGTTCCAGCGTTTCCTCGGCCACTGAGCGGCCCGGCGCGCGCCTCCGCGGCGCGCCGACGGCGGGCATGGTGGACCGGCGGTCAGTGGTTCGGCGGGATCACCCGCAGGTGGCCGCGGCGGCCCGTCTGCGGGTTGTGGTGGTGCTGCGGGCCGCCGCCCTGGTCGTCGCTCGGCGGGCGGGGCGGCGCGGGCCGGGCGGCCTCGCGGACGGCCTCGGCGAGGGCGACCAGGTCGTCGGCGCTGGGCGGCGGGGGCTCGAACTCGCCCTCATGGCGGACCACGTTCCAGCCCCGGGGGGCCGTCAGGCTGCGCGCGTGGGGCTCACAGAGGTCGTACGTGTGCGGCTCGGCGAAGGCCGCGAGGGGCCCGACCACGGCCGTCGACTCGTTGTAGACATAGGTCAATGTGGCGACCGCTTGCCGGGGGCAGCCGTTTCTTGAGCAGCGCCGTGGTGACCTCACGGCGGGAGGGTATCTCCATTACCGGGTCCGGCGCACCGGTTCGCGTTGCGACACGCCCGTCATCGAGATCACAATTCGCAACATCCGACGCGTCGGGCGGTGACGGGCGGGGTCGGCGCGCCGCGACAGCCGCACAGCCGTGGGCGGGGCGACTCGGCGGGCTACCCTGTGCGTCATGACCAGTCCGGAACACCGCCGCCCCGGCCCCGGCCGGCGCGCCCACCGTGACCGCCACGGGCGGGGCCTGCGCGGGCGGCTGGTCCCGGCGACCGTGCCGCTGGCCCGGACCAAGGCCGAGGTCTTCGACGACCTGGTGCTCGACACGGTCGAGACCCTGGAGCGGCGGTTCGCCAAGGAACTGGCCGGCGTGGAGTTCGCGGTGGAGGACGTGCCGCCGGACCTGAACGTCTACGACTCCGACGTGCTGGAGGACGGCGAGGTGCCGCTGGCCCGGCTGCTGCCGGGGCGTCCCGGCCGGCAGGAGGTCCCGCCCCGGATCGTGCTCTACCGCCGGCCGCTGGAGTTCCGGGCCATGGACCGGGAGGACCTGGCCGACCTGGTGCACGACGTGATCATCGAGCAGGTGGCGAACCTGCTGGGTGTCGACCCGGACGAGCTGGCGTAGCCGACCGGCTCCCGGCCCCCGCCCGCCCAGCCGCGCTGCGCTCCGCAGCCCCGCTGCGCCCCGGCGCGCGCCCCCCGACGCGCGCTCCGGACGCCCGGGCCGGGCGGCCCCCACCGCCCCGGCCCGGCAACGCTCAGGCGGCCCGCCGCTTGAGCTTGCGCCGCTCCCGTTCCGAGAGCCCACCCCAGATCCCGAACCGCTCGTCGTGGCCGAGAGCGTATTCCAGGCATTCGGTCTTGACCTCGCACCGCGAGCAGATCCGCTTCGCCTCGCGGGTCGAGCCGCCCTTCTCGGGGAAGAACGCCTCCGGGTCGGTCTGGGAGCAGAGTGCCTGCTCCTGCCACTCCGGCGCGTTCCCGAGCAGGTCGGCCACCTCAAGCTGGCCGTCCATCTAAAGATGCCTCCTTGTCGCGCACCGGCGTCGTCGCCGCTGCAACCCCCCACGCGAAAGGCGTGCGTGTCCGTCCGGTCCCCATTTGTTGCGTTCCGTGCGAACAACCCCATTCAAATTACACGCGTGTAATGCGTGCGCCGTCAAGCCGAACTTGATAATGGAGTCGCCCTCCCGACACGCCGTGGACGGCCCTTGCGGCCGTCCGGCCTCGCAACCTGCCCTATCGATTCAGACCCCGGACGAGTAACGCCCTCCCCGGCGAGTTGCCCGAGTTTTCTTGCCGCGGCGGCCCGCCGGCCGGCTCGACGAAGCCGCCGGCGCGGCCCCGGGGGGCGGGGCTACGACGCGATGCTGATCTTGGTGGGGCACAGGTTAACGCGACTTGGCCGAGACTGCCCATCGCGCCCGCAACGCCGACAGCGCCCCGTCCACATGGTGGACGGGGCGCAGCGGTCGGAACTGAGCGGTGGGTCAGATCGCCACCGAAGGCGCGCTGGTGGGCCAGGTGAACTCCGCGATCGCTCCCCCGGTCACGGCGACCGTCCCGGCGGGTGTGTCCTCATCCCACCAGACGGTATAGAGCCCTGCGGCAAGATCCGGATAGACGGCACTGTGGAAGGTGCCGTCCTGCACGATGCGCTCACGCACCGCGACGTGGGTGCGCGGCGCGTCCGCCCCGTCGACCCGACTGATCTCGATCTCCCGGCCGTGCAGTGCCCGGCCCGTGTAGATGATCAGGGCACCCGTGTCGCCACCCAGATCGAGGACGACGGTGCCGGTCTCCGTCGGCCCGTACGCGTGGTGATGGTGGTGGGAGTGCATCGGTTCGCTCCGTCCGGGTCAGGACGACGCCGGCGGGTTGTTGAACCCGTCGTAAGGCGTGCCGAGGAAGGGGAAGTTGCGCAGGAACGGGGCCGTCACGTCGGCGGCGCTCAGGCCCGGGGTGACCGCACCGGCCGCCGCGTCCGGGGTGAACCCCTTGTCGACCAGCGGCACGGTGACCCCGGCGATGGCCCGCAGCGCGATGCTGACCACGTCGTCGGCGACCCGCCGCCCGTTCGGGAAGCCCGCCAGGTCGCCGCCGAGCACCCCGAACCGGTCCGGCTTGGCGCTCGGCCTGATCGCCGTGTTCAGCCGCAGCATGTCGGCCTGGACGTCGCCGGTGTTGTTGGAGAAGCCCTGGATCAGCCCGGCCGGGATGCCGGTGAGCAGAATCGCCAGCAGGTCCGCGCGCGGCTTCTTCGTCTTGTTCAGCGCGTCCAGCTTGGGGAACACGCCCGGGTAGAGCACCGGGAGCAGGGCGGCCAGCTCCGGCTGCTCGACGAACTTCGCGAACCGCTTGTCCTCCGTGGGCGGCAGCGTGTTCCACTCGTCCTTCTTGGACATCGGCACGATGACCTCGTTGAACAACGGGTTGCCGAGCCGTGACACCTGCACGAACGGGCCGGTCGCGGTGTCCTTCGCCGAACCGTTGCCGAGGATCCGCGCCTGCTGCCGCGACGCCGACGTCCACACGCCGATGACCGAGGCGCGGTCGTGCGTGCCGTACCGGTTGGCCTTGCGGCGCAGCCGGTTCAGCGGCACCTGCACGGCGAGGGTGTGCACGTTCATCCGGTCGGTGGCGTTGACCGGCTCGCCCTCGGCCTTGAACAGCTTCTTGCCGGCCACGTGCAGCTGCTGGAACGGCCGCAGGGTGCCCAGGTCGAAGATCGCCCCCAGGTCGACGAAGAACCCGTCGGCGCGCTGCCCGGCGAAGACCTTCTCCCCCGTCGACAGGCTGAACGTGGCCTGCCGGGCCAGGGCGGCGTAGTTCGGGGTGGAGAGCGGGCCGACGTTGCACGGCGGACAGGCCAGCTTGTTGGCCAGCCGGTGCTCCTTGCCGTCGGCGATGCGGGTCAGCGAGTAGAACTGCTTGCGGTTCCAGTTCTTGCTGTCCAGCGACTCGATCGGGCCGGTGTTGTAGAGAAAGCTGTTCGGGTTCGTGATCTCGGTGGTGAATTCGAACCGGTAGGTGACGTCCGGCTTGCCGTCGCCGTCGTTGTCGATATGGATCTCGTACCGCACGTCGTCGCCGAACTCGAAGAAGTTCGGGCCGCCGGAGGGGAGCTGCAACGGCACGTAGTTGGCGATCAGCGTGACCGAGTCGGGGCGGTCGGGGCTGACGAACGCGTACAGGTCGGAGCTGTCGGCGACCGGATCTTTCGCGATCTCCGGGGCCTCGCGGTGGGAAGACATGGCGGACCAACCTCACTGGGCAGCAAGCGATCAGGGGAAGAGTGGAGAGGGCCGGCGCCGAAAACCGCGCCGGAGAGACGGGACCGGGCCGGCGTCAGCGCTTGCCGGCGGCGCGCCGCAGCCGGTCCGCCAGGCCGCGGTCGCGTACCTCGATCCGGGACGTGCCGACGAAGACGTCCATGGCGTCGCCGCCCCGCAGGTGCACGACGATGGGCTCGTCCTTCTTCCCGCCAGACGACGGGGAGTTCTGCGCCGCGGACAACCCGGGCACGGTGAGCGCGGCGGCCCCGAGGGTGGCGCTCGCCGCGGCGGTCAACGTCTGCCGGCGGGTCAGTCGCGGCCAACGCCGCTTCCGCTGATCACTGGACATGGGCAACCTTTCCGGCGCGCGGCGCGTCCGCGCCCGCGGTGACGAAAGGCGGGGCCGGCCGACCGCCGGGCCCGCAGGGGGCCGCCGACCGCGGCTCTGGCCTCAGCCGCCGCCGGCAAGCAGTGGTACGGCCCGCACGCCGGAAAGGTTCGACGCTACGGCTGAAGGTGACCGTACGCGGTCTTCCGCTTGCGCGCCGGTCGTCCGGCCAGCGCCGCGATGGCCCGCAACTGCTCCTCGGTGCGCGCCGAGCCGTTGCCCGAGCCGGCCATCCGGGAGATCGTCTCCTCCATCAGGGTGCCGCCCAGGTCGTTGCAGCCGCCGTTGAGCATCGCCGCCGTCCCGGCGTCGCCGAGCTTCACCCAGGAGCACTGGATGTTGTCGATCCGGCCGTGCAGCAGCAGCCGGGCCATCGCGTGCACCGCCCGGTTCTCCCGCCACGTGGGGCCGGGCCGGGCGATGCCGGCGAGGTAGATCGGGGCGTTGGTGTGCACGAACGGCAGCGCCACGAACTCGGTGAACCCGCCGGTGCGGTCCTGCACCCCGGCCAGCACCCGGAAGTGGGCCAGCCACTGCCCGGGGTGGTCGACGTGGCCGTACATCATGGTGGAGCTGGACCGGATGCCCAGCTCGTGGGCCGTCGAGACCACCTCGACCCAGGCGGCGGCCGGCAGCTTGCCCTTGGTGAGCACCCAGCGCACCTCGTCGTCGAGGATCTCGGCGGCGGTGCCCGGGATGGTGTCGAGGCCAGCCTCGCGCAGCCCGGTCAGCCACTCCTTCACCGGCACGCCGGCCTTCGCCGCCGCCGTGACGATCTCCATCGGGGAGAACGCGTGCACGTGCATCCCCGGCACCCGGGCCTTGATCGCCCGGATCAGGTCCGCGTACCCGGTGACCGGCAGCTTCGGGTCGATGCCGCCCTGGAGGCAGACCTCCGTCGCGCCGGCGGCCCACGCCTCCTCGGCCCGGTCGGCCACCTGGTCGACGGAGAGCCGGTACGCGTCGGCGTCGCGCTCCCGCTGGGCGAACGCGCAGAACCGGCAGCCGACGTAGCAGACGTTGCTGAAGTTGATGTTGCGGTTGACGACGTAGGTGACGTCGTCGCCGACGGTGTCGCGGCGCACGTCGTCGGCGATCCGGCACAGCGCGTCCAGCGCCGGCCCGTCGGCGGCGAACAGGGCGAGCGCCTTCGCCTCGTGGGCCGGCGTCAGCAGCGCCGCCGGGTCGTCGGCGGCCAGCCGCAGCCCGGCCCGCAGCTCGGCGTCCCCGGCGCCCTCCCCGGCCGTCGCTGCCGCTCCCGCCGCCGCTGCCGCTGCCGCCCCTGCTCCCGCCCGGCTCGCGTCGGCCTGCGCGGCCACCTCCGACCAGTCGCCGTAGACGTTGTCGAAGTCGCCGCGCCGGTCGCCGGTGCGGCCGGTGGTGTCGATGGTGGCGTGCAGGTCGGTCCGCCCGCCGCCGAACACCTCCTCCGGCTCCTGCCAGGGCCGGCCCTGCGGGCGGGCCGACTCGACGGCGAGGCCGGTCGCCGGGTCGGCCAGCGCGGACACGTGCGGCTGCAGGCGCGGGTCCAGCCACGGGTCGCCGGCCCGGACGTACTCGGGGTAGATCGTCAGCCGCTCGCGCAGCGTGAAGCCGGCCTCCGCCGTGCGCCGGGCCAGCTCGTCGAGCTGCGGCCAGGGGCGTTCCGGGTTGACGTGGTCGGGGGTCACCGGCGAGACGCCGCCCCAGTCGTCGATGCCGGCGCGCAGCAGCAGGGCGTACTCGCCGGCGATCAGGTTCGGCGGGGCCTGGATCCGGGCGCCGGGGCCGAGCAGCACCCGGGCCACCGCCACCGTGGCGGCGAGGTCGTGCAGCTCAGCGTCGGGCATGCCGCGCATCGCCGTGTCCGGCTTGGCGCGGAAGTTCTGCACGATCACCTCCTGGAGGTGGCCGTACGCGCGCTGGGCCCGGCGGATCGCGAAGAGCGCGTCGACCCGCTCGGCCGGGGTCTCGCCGATGCCGATCAGGATGCCCGTGGTGAACGGCACCCCGACCCGGCCGGCGTCGTCGAGCACCCGCAGCCGCACCGCCGGCTCCTTGTCGGGCGAGCCGAAGTGCGGGCCGCCCGGCTCCGACCACAGCCGCGTCGCGGTGGTCTCCAGCATCATGCCCATGCTCGGCGCGACGGGCTTGAGCCGCTGGAGCTCCGACCAGGAGAGCACCCCGGGGTTGAGGTGGGGCAGCAGGCCGGTCTCCTCCAGCACCGCCACCGCGCAGGCGCGCAGGTAGTCGAGGGTCGAGTCGTAGCCGCGCGCGTCCAGCCACTCCCGGGCGGCCGGCCAGCGCTCCTCGGGCCGGTCGCCGAGGGTGAACAGCGCCTCCTTGCAGCCCTGCGCCGCGCCCTGCCGGGCGATGGCGAGCACCTCGTCCCGGTCGAGGAAGGCGGCCGGCAGGCGGTGCGGGACGGTGGCGAAGGTGCAGTAGTGGCAGCGGTCCCGGCAGAGCCGGGTCAACGGGACGAAGACCTTCTTCGAGTACGTGACGACGCCGGGGCGGCCGGCGTCGCGCAGCCCGGCGTCGCGGATGTCACCGGCGACGCGGAGCAGCTCGTCGAGGGCGGCACCCCGGGCGGCGAGCAGGGCGGCGGCCTCGTCGACGTCCAGCGCGAGCCCGGAGGCGGCCCGGCGCAGGGCGCGCTCGATGCTGGCCGCGGTGGGGCGGGGCTCGGTGCGATCAACCATCCGCCCAGCCTATGCGCCCTGCCGGCGGCCCTGATCCGCTGGCCAGGCCACCTTTGACGCGGCGGCCTCGCCGGACACGGTCGGTGACGGGCGAGCGGCGACCCACGGCGGCTCCCCGGGCTGACTGTCCGTCACGTCTGGCCGACCCCGCCAGACGTCCCTCGCTCCCTTTGCTCTGCACCCATGGGCGCAACACCGGGGGCGGGCTGGGCAGATGCAAGGCCATGGATGGCGCGGGTTCGGCGATCCCGACACGGTGCGTAGTGCGTTGCGTATCCGGGTGCAGAGCAAAGGGGGGCGGACCGGGATGGTGCGCTCCGACCTCGGGAAGTGACGCTCTGCCACGCGGCGGTGACCAGCATGCCGAAAAGCGCGTCGGGTGGGCTCCCCCGGCGGCCGCGACCGGCCGGGGAGCCCACCCGACGGGCGGCGGTTCAGTCCTCGCGCGGGAAGCGCTGGGTGCGGTCGGCGTCGGAGTTCCGCTCGCCGCCGGACGCGCCCGGCTCGCCGGGCTGGCGCGGGATCGCCTGGGTCGGGTCGGCCGACGGCGGCTGCCCGAACGGGGGCGCGGCGGGCGCCATGGGCTGCGGCGGGGGGAACGGCGAGGCCGGCTGCGCGCCCGCCTGGGGCGGCGTGAACGGCGAGCCGGACTGCGGCGGGGCCAGGTACGGGGGCGCGGAAGCCGGCGGCGCGGAGGCGGGCGGTGCGGAGGCGGGCGGTGCGGAGGCCGGGAATCCACCCGGCTGACCGGCGGAGGGGTAACCAGCCTGCTGCCCGGCGACCGGGTAACCGGGCTGCTGCCCGGCGGACGGCCAGCCGCCCTGCTGCCCCGGGCCCCAGCCCTGCGGCCCGCCCTGACCCGGCTGCTGCGGCCAGCCCGGCTGCGGCTGGCCGTACATGCCGGGGGCCGGCTTCGGCTTCGGGGTGAAGTAGAGGGCGCGCCAGACCCGGAAGACCACGAACGCGCCGGACGCGAAGATCGCCAGCCAGGCGGCCCGGGTCAGCAGGCCGAGGAACGCGTCGAGGACCTCCGCCTTGGCCAGCCGGTCGACCGTCCAGATCAGCAGGGTGAGCGCGGCGAGAAGGGCGGCGACGGCGTACTCGACCAGCGCCACCTGGACGATCAGCTTCGCCCGCTGCGCCACGGGGGCGACGTGCGTGGCGAGCAGCACGGCCAGCACCGGCAGCACGGCCGCCTCCAGGCCGGCGAACGAGAAGAAGCCACTGCCCGCCCGGCTGTAAAAGGTGCTGTAGTCGGTCGGGGCGAGCAGCCGGATCAGGCCGACGAACAGCAGCACGGCGTTCGCGCCGAGCAGCGCGAGCGCGATCAGCTCGCGCAACGGGTCGGTGAGCCGACGGGCCGGGGTGGCGGGGTGGGACGCGGGCGCCGCGTCACCGGACGCGGGCTCGGCGGGGCTGGTCACGAACTCCCCCTCGGGGCGGTAACGGACAGTTGCCGACGTGAGCCTAGTCTCCCCGGGCACCGGCGACCCCGGCGCGGGGCGTGCGGGAGGATGGGCGGCATGCGCATCGTCGTACTGGCCGGCGGCATCGGGGGTGCCCGATTCCTGCTCGGCGTCCGGGCGTACGCCCGCGAGGTGGGCGCCGAGGTGACCGCCGTGGTCAACGTCGGCGACGACCTCTACCTGCACGGGCTCAAGGTCTGCCCCGACCTGGACAGCGTCATGTACACCCTCGGCGGCGGGGCCGACGCCGAGCGGGGCTGGGGCCGGGCCGACGAGACCTGGGCGGTGAAGTCGGAGCTGGCCGCGTACGGCGCGGAGCCGGCCTGGTTCGGGCTCGGCGACCGGGACGTCGCCACCCACCTGGTGCGCACCACCATGCTCACCGGCGGGTACCCCCTGTCGGCGGTCACCGAGGCGCTGGCGACGCGCTGGCAGCCCGGCGTACGCGTGCTGCCGGCGACCGACGACCGGCTGGAGACGCACGTGGTGGTGAGCGACCCCGACGGCGGCGGCCAGCGGGCGATCCACTTCCAGGAGTGGTGGATCCGGCACCGCGCCGGCATCCCCACCCACCGGTTCGTCTTCGTCGGCGCGGAGGCGGCGAAGCCCGCGCCCGGCGTGCTCGACGCGATCGCCGCCGCCGACGTGGTGCTGGTCGCGCCGAGCAACCCGGTGGTGAGCGTCGCGCCGGTGCTGGCCGTGCCGGGGCTGCGCGAGGCGCTCGCCGACGGGTCGGCCCCGGTGATCGGGGTGTCCCCGATCATCGGCGGCGCGGCGGTGCGCGGGATGGCCGACCGCTGCCTGGCCGTCCTCGGCGTCGAGTGCAGCGCCGCCGGGGTGGGCGGCCTGTACGGTGCCCGGTCCTCCGGCGGGCTGCTGGACGGCTGGCTGGTCGCCCCCGAGGACGCCGACGCGATGGTGCCGGGCGTGCCGGTCCGGGCGGTCCCGCTGCTGATGACCGACGAGGCGGCGACGGCGGCGATGGTGCGGGCGGCGGTGGAGCCGGCGTGAGGCTGGAGATCCTGCCGGTGCTGGGCATCGGCGACGTGACCGAGGGTGACGACCTGGCGGTGTTGATCGCCACTGCCGCGCCGTGGCTGCGCGACGGCGACGTGCTCGTGGTGACCAGCAAGATCGTCTCCAAGGCGGAGGGGCGGCTGGTGGACGTGCCGGCCGACGGGCCGGAGCGGCTGGCCGCCCGCGACGAGGTGCTGGCCGCCGAGACGGCCCGGGTCGTGGCCGCCCGGGGCGCGACCCGGATCGTGCAGACCCACCACGGCTTCGTGATGGCGTCGGCCGGCATCGACGCCTCGAACGTCGACAAGACCCGGCTGGTGCTGCTCCCGCAGGACCCGGACGCCTCGGCGCGGGCCCTGCGGGCGGCGCTGCGCGAGCGCTACGACCTGGACGTCGCGGTGATCGTCACCGACACGATGGGCCGGCCCTGGCGCAACGGCCTCACCGACGTGGCGCTCGGGGTGGCCGGGATGCCGGCGATCCGCGACCACCGGGGCGAGGTCGACCCGTACGGCAACGAGCTTCAGCTCACCCAGATGGCGGTGGTGGACGAGCTGGCCGGCGCCGGCGAGCTGATCAAGGGCAAGTGCGACCAGGTCCCGGTGGCCGTGGTCCGCGGGTACCTCACCGCGACCGCGCCCGACGACGGCGTCGGCGCGCGGGCGCTGGTCCGCGACGCGGAGTTGGACCTGTTCTCGCTCGGCACGGCGGAGGCACGCGCCGCCGGGCTGGCCGCCGCCGCGACCCTGCCCGACGGCCCCGGCGAGGCCCCCGCCGACCCGGCGGCGGTGGCGCGGGCCATCGCCGCGGTGGCCGGCATGGTCGCCCCCGGCACGGTCTTCACCCCCGTCGCCGACGACGAGGTACGCGCCGCGCTGGTCGCCACCGTGCCCGGCTGGCCGCAGCGGGCCACCGCCCTGGTGCTCGGGCAGCCGCCGACGCCGGTCGACCCGGCCGGCCTGGTGCGACTCGGCGCGGACCTGCAACGCCTGCGCACCGCCCTGGCCGCCGAGGGCGTCCCGTCGACCCTGCTGCCGCCCCCGCCGGGCAGCACGGCCGCCGCCTGCCTGGCGCTCTGAGGCCGCCCGCCCGGCGCTCCGGCCACGGGTCGCCCGGGCGGGGTCACGCGTCGAGGATGGCGCGGCCCAGCGGGGTGAGGGTGTGCAGGACGGTGTTGCGGTCACGGTGGCTGACCAGCAGGCCGGCGTTGCGCAGCACGGTGGCGTGCTGGCTCGCCGCCGCCGGCGAGATGCGCAGCCGGCGGGCCACCTCGCCGGTGGTGCAGCCGGCGTCGGTGGCCTCCAGCACCGCCGCCCTGGTGCGGCCGAGCAGCGCGGCGAGCGCCTCCCGCCCCGTGCCGGCCCGGGCCGACGCGCCGCCGCCGGTCCCCGCCGTGACGAGCCCGCCCAGCCGGTCCACCGGGTAGACGAGCACCGGCGGCAGGTCCGGGTCGGCCAGCGCCACGGGGGTGCCGGCGCAGAAGAACGACGGCACCAGCAGCAGGCCCCGGCCGTCCAGGTGCAACTCCCGGCTCTCCGGGTAGCCGTGGATCTCCAGCACCCCCGAGTCCCAGCGGGCGAGCGGGCGGAAGCTGTCGAGCAGCCCTTCGACGCCGCCGTCGAGCAGGGCCCGGGCGCGCCGCATCCGGTCCGAGTCGATCGCGGCCTGGATGTGCGCCCAGTACGGGCTCAGCGCCAGCTCGCGGTACCGCTCCATCGAGTCGGTCAGGTGGCGCAGCATTTCGGGCTCGCCCCGGGCCAGCGCCCCCGCCGAGGCGGGCAGCGGGTGTTCCCCGGCCATCCGGGTCATGTCCCGGTGCAGCAGCCGCACGGGCGTGCTGCGGATGGCCTCCAGCCCTTCCGCCAGCCCCTGGAGCCCCTCGTGCGGGGTGAGGAAGTCGGGGAAGTAGCCGCGCCCCGGGTTCAGCGCGAACAGCAGCCGCATCGGCTCCGCGCCGACCAGCCGCCGCAGCTCCCGGGAGACGCCCCGACGCCAGCCGGAGGTCAGCGGGTCCGGGCTGCGGACCTGGAGCACGTGCACGCTGAGGATCAGCTCCCAGAGCGGGTCCGCGCCCGGGGCCACCCGGGTCCGGAGGATGTCGTCGGGCGAGAAATAGATCTTCAGCATTGGATCGCTCCCGTGCGGCGGGCAGAGGGGGGAGACACTGCCGACCGTTCGCACTGTACCCGGGCGGCAGTTATCTCCACTTTTAAGCGTGGGATGAAAAACCTCGACGTCCCCGGTCGACCTTCGGCATGCTCTGGGTTGTCCCGTACGGGCCGTCCGTCACCGACGCCGGCCCGGCCACCGGGGCCGGGGAGGATCCGGCGGACGGGCGGCACCACGAGGGTCTGCGGCCCTTGCTCCGCAGAGGTGTCCCCGTCCGCCAACCCGGCCGGGCCGAGGCTCGCCCGCCCGGTTCCGCGCGCCCGGTCAGCCGATCCAGAGCGCGACCCGGTGGTCCTCGTCCGTGACATACCAGCAGCGGCCGTCGGCCTCGGCCAGCCCCTCCACGTGGTGGAACGGCGCCAGGTCCGCCACCAGTTCGCCCGGCACGAGATGCCCGGCCGCCTTCTCCAGCCGGAACCGGACGTGCCGCGAGGTGACGTCGCCGCCGTGCGGGTGGTCGTCGAGCAGCACCGAGCCCTTGCCCAGCGCGTCGATCGAGCCGACGATCGCCGCGTAGCCGCCGTCGGACAGCGGCACGAGCGCGCGGAAGCCGGTGAGCGCGCCCGGCGGGGTCACGCCGGTCAGGGCGTACGCGCCGAGGGCCCGCGGCCAGTCCCCGCCGTCGAACATCTCCGGCACCCCGGCCACCTCGACCAGGATCGGCTCCCCGTCGGTGGTCACCGGGAAGCGCAGGCCGAGCAGCACCGTCCCGTGCGGGGTGAACGCCGCCGCCTCGACGTTGAGCGGCAGGTCGCCCTCGGCGAGCCGGCTCACCCAGCCCTTCGCCCGGGCGGTGCCCCGGGCCACCGTCTCGGCGATGAACCGTTCCCGCACCCGTTGCCCCGGCGGCAGCGTGGTCAGCTCGGCGGCGGCCAGCGCGTCGTTGACCGCCCGGTGCAGCCGGAACCGGTTGCGCACCACCCGCACCGGCAGCCGGCCGCCGACGGCGTCGTCCTCGCGGAACCGGGCCACGAACGCGCGGCGGGGGCGCAGCGGGCCGGCCTTCGAGCCGAAGTGGGAGCCGAAGACGTACACCCAGCCGTCGTGGTGGGCCAGCGCCTCGCCGTCCTCGGTGCGGCCGTTCTCGGTGCCGGCGTCGGCGTCGACGTGGTGGGCGGACCACTCGCCGTCGTCGTGTTCGAGCAGCAGGGCGAGACACTGCTCGACCGGGCCCTCGTCGAGGACGGTCCAGAAGCCGCGCCGGGCGCGGTGGGCGGCGAGCACGGCCGGCGAGCGCACCGGCAGCAGATCGCTGGCCTCGTTGCCGGCGACGACGAACTCGACAAGTCGCAAGGTCACCCGCATAGGGTGGCACCCGTGCCAGATGCAAGGAAGGGCCCCCTGTTAACGCATTCTGTCGAGCAGGGGCCCCCGCTTAACAGCCATGTCCCCAGCTACGCGGCGCTGCACGGCGACGCGACGCGCGTACTCGAAGGGTGGACGCCGACCGGGACGGCGGCCGGCGCGGCCCGCGACCGCACCCTGGAGTTGCTGGCCGCCGGGCCGGCGGCCCTGTCCCGGGAGCACCGGGCGGGCCACGTCACCGCCAGCGCGCTGGTCCTCGACCCGACCGGCGGGCGGGTGCTGCTCTGCCTGCACGGCAAGTTCCGCAAGTGGGTGCAGCTCGGCGGGCACTGCGATCCCGGCGACCGGACCCTGGCCGGCGCGGCGCTGCGCGAGGCGGGCGAGGAGTCGGGCATCGCCGGCCTGGTCGTCGACCCGGTCCCGATCGACGTGGACGTCCATTCGGTCGCCTGCCAGGGCGGGTCGCTGCACTACGACGTCCGGTTCGCGGTCTTCGCGCCGGCGGGCGCGACGGAGCAGGTCAGCGACGAGTCCGAAGCGCTCGGCTGGTTCCCGCCGGACCGGCTGCCGGAGCCGCTGGCCGGCGGGACCGCCCAGCCCGTCGCCCCGGCCCTGGCCGCCCTGCGCCGCCGCCGCGGCTGACCCGGCCCACGCCGCGCCGGCAGCGGACCGCCGGGCCACGCAACCGGCCGGACAGCGGGCGGCCGGGCCGACTGGGCAGCCGCCCGCCCGGCGCGGGGTCAGACCAGGTTCTCCTCGCCCCGGTCCTTCAGCTCGTCGACCAGGGCCTTCACGTCCTGGGCGCGGTCGCGGGGGCAGACCAGCACGGCGTCGGGGGTGTCGACGACGATCAGGTCGTGCACGCCGAGGGCGGCCACCAGCCGGCCGGAGTGCGGCACCACGACCAGCCCGCTGGCGTCGCGCAGCAGCACGCCCGGCTTGGCGTCGGTGCCGAGGACCACGTTGCCGGCCGCGTCGGCGGGCAGGACGTCGCCGAGGGTGTGGAAGTCGCCGACGTCGTTCCAGCCGAAGTCGCCGGGGACGGTGGCCACCCGCCCGGCGGTCGCCGCGCCCTCCATCACCGCGTAGTCGACGGAGATCTTCGGCAGGGTCGGCCAGACCGTGCCGAGGACGTCGTCCTGCTCGGGCGTGCCCCACGCGGCGGCGATCGCGGTGATCCCGGCGTGCAGCGCCGGCTGCTGACGGGCCAGCTCCGCCAGGAACACGTCGACCCGCCAGACGAACATGCTGGCGTTCCACAGGTGGTGCCCGGAGCGGAGGTACGCCTCGGCGACCTCGGCGGCCGGCTTCTCCTTGAACTCCAGCACCGGCCGCAGTGGACCGTCGGCGGTCGGGTCGCCGGTGTGCAGGTAGCCGTACCCGGTCTCGGCGCGCGTCGGGGTGATGCCCACCGTCATCAGCAGCCCCTGCTCCGCGCCGGTCACCGCCTCGGCGACCGTGGCCCGCCAGACGTCGGCGTCGCGGATCAGGTGGTCTGCGGCGAAGGAGCCCATCACCGCGCCCGGCTCGCGCTGCGCGATCACCGCCGCGGCGAGGGCGATGGCCGCGCAGGAGTCGCGGGGCGAGGGCTCGACGAGGATGTTCTCCTCGGGCAGGCCGGCCAGTTGCCGCGCCACCGCCGCGACGTGCGCGGCTCCGGTGACCACCAGGGTGCGCTCCGGCGTGGTCAGCGGCGCCAGCCGGTCCACCGTGGCCTGGAGCAGGGACGCGGGGGTGCCGGTGAGCGGGTGGAGGAACTTGGGATGGCCCGCACGGGACAACGGCCACAACCTTGTGCCGCTGCCGCCCGCCGGGATGACGGCGTAGAGCATCAGCACATCATGCCCGAACCCGCACGCTACGGGCGCATCGTCACGCGCGCGGCGTCAGGCGCGGGCCCGCGTCCACGCCGCGATGTGCACCTCGGCGCTGGACTCCCAGGTGAACTCCTTCGCCCGGTCGAAGCCGGCCTTGGCCAGCGACAGCCGGCGCTGCTCGTCGTCGAGCAGGGCGGCCAGGTCGGTGGCGATCTGCTCCGGGGCCTCGCTCGTGTACGCCACCGCGTCGCCGCCGACCTCCGGCAGCGACAGCCGCGGCGTGGTCAGCACCGGGGCGGCGCAGGCCATCGCCTCCAGGATCGGCAGGCCGAACCCCTCACCGTACGACGGGTAGGCGGCGACCAGCGCGCCGCCGAGGAAGCCGGGCAGGTCGGCGTAGCGCAGGTAGCCCGGGCGCAGCAGGCGCAGGTGCGACGGCACCTCGGCGACGGCCCGGTCGATGTCGTCGTCGTGCCCCTGACCGCCGGCGACCACCAGGGCGGGCGGGTCCTGCCGGTCGGCGACCGCGCGCGCCCAGCCCCGGATCAGGTTCGGGACGTTCTTGCGCGGCTCCTTCGCGCCGAGGAACGCGACGTAGCTGCTGTCGCCGAGCCCCAGCCGGGCCCGGACCCGGGCCTTCTCCTCCTCGCCGGGCGCGTGGAAGGCGGCGTGGTCGACCCCGTGGTACGCCACGTCGATGCGGGTCGGGTCGGCGTCGAGCAGCCGGATCAGCTCGTCGCGGGTGGCCTTGCTGGGCACGATCACCCGGGCGGCCCGGCGCAGCGACGTCTTGATCGCGCTGCGGAAGAACGTGCGGCGGGACTTGTCGTAGTGCTCCGGCTCGGTGAAGAAGGTCGCGTCGTGCACGGTCACCGTGACCGGACAACCCGCCCGCAACGGGCAGGTGTAGAAGGGCGAGTGCAGCACCTGCGCGCCGACCTGCTGGGCCAGCAGCGGCAGGCCGGTCTGCTCCCAGGCGAGCCGGGCCGGGCGGTGGGCCACGGCGGCGGGGGCGGCGACGATCTCCGCGCCGGGCAGCATCCGGGAGTAGCGCTCCAGGTCGGTGCGCAGGCCGACCACGGCCAGGTCGACCCCTTGGCCGCACACCTTCCCGAGGGCGCCGAGCAGGCCGTCGACGTATCGACCGACGCCGCCCCGGTCGGCGGGGACACTCGTGGCGTCGATGAGTACGCGGGGCGGACGACCGGCGGTCACGGGGCGACTCCTTGCGGTGGCGAAATCTGTGGGGAACAACACTCCGGGCAAGCCTACGCCGGAGCCCGGCCCGGTCGCTGACTGCGACCCGACCGTTCGCCGACTTGTCACTGTCGTGGGATACGGACTCCGGCGGCGTATCGTTCGCGCCGATGGCCGACAACATTGCCCGGGTGTTCGCCGCAGCGATCGCACCCGACCCCGCGCGACCCCTGCTGACCTGGTATGACGACGCCACCGGCGAGCGCACCGAACTGTCCGGCGCGACGCTGGCGAACTGGGTGGCCAAGACCGCCAACCTGTTGACCGACGAAGTGGCCGCCGGCCCGGGCGAGTCGGCCGGGGCGCTGCTCCCGCCGCACTGGCAGACCGCCGCCGTGCTGCTGGGCTGCTGGTCCGCCGGGCTGGTGGTGGCCGACGCGCCGGGTCCGGTGGAGGTGCTCTTCGCCGCCGCCGACCGGGTCGGCGAGGCCGACGCCTGGCCGGCCGCCGAGCGGTACGCGCTGGCGCTCGCCCCGTTCGCCCTGCCGCTGCGCGAGGTGCCCGCCGGCTTCGCCGACTACGTGGTCGCCGTGCGCGCGCACGGCGACCACTTCACCCCGTACGCCGCCGGTGGGCCGGCCGACGCGGAGCTGCTGGGCCGCGCGGCGGCCCGGGCGGCGGAGCTGGGGCTGACCCGGGGCGACCGGGTCCTGCTGGACGTGACCGCCCACCCGGACCCGGTCGACTGGCTGCTCGCCCCGCTGGTGGCCGGCGCGTCGACGGTGCTGTGCGCCAACGCGGACCCGGCCCGGCTGCCCGCCCGCGCCGAGACGGAACGGGTCACCCGCACCCTGGCCTGACGACGGTTGTCAGGAGCGGGCCGGTGCCTCCGGGGCGGGCCGGCGCTGGGCGAACGCGGCGAACGCCGTCAGCGACTCCGGGTTGGCCAGGGCGCCCTTGGCCGCCGCGTCGTCCACCGGCGTGCCGGTGAGGATCTTCTTCACGGGCACCTCCAGCTTCTTCGCGCTCAGGGTGCGCGGGACGGCCCGGACCTGGTGGATCTCGTCGGGGACGTGCCGGGGCGACAGGGCGGTGCGCAGCTCGCGGCAGATCTTCTTCCGCAGCGCGTCGTCGAGTTCGAGGCCGGCGGCGAGCACCACGAACAGCAGCAGCTCCCCCGCGCCGCCCTCGTCGTCCTCCAGGTGCACCACCACCGAGTCGACGACCTCGTCGAGGCCCTCGACGACGGAGTAGAACTCGGCGGTGCCGAGCCGCACGCCGCCCCGGTTGAGGGTGGCGTCGGACCGGCCGGTGATCACGCAGCCGCCCCGCTCGTTGATCGTGATCCAGTCGCCGTGCCGCCACACGCCCGGGTAGAGCTCGAAGTACGCCTCCCGGTAGCGGGACCCGTCGGTGTCGTTCCAGAACCCGACCGGCATGCTCGGCATCGGTGCGGTGATCACCAGCTCGCCCAGCTCGCCGAGGACCGGCGTGCCATCGGCCGAGCGCGCCTCCACCCGCGCGCCGAGCGCCCGGCAGGTGATCTCCCCGGCGTGCACGGGCAGCAGCGGCACCCCGCCGACGAAGCCGGTGCACACGTCCGTGCCGCCGGAGAGCGACTGGAGCTGGAGGTCGGTGCCGACCGTCTCGTAGACCCAGGTGAAGCCCTCGGCGGGCAGCGGCGCGCCGGTCGAGCCGACGCCGCGCAGCGCGGACAGGTCGGCGACCTCCCGCGGCACCAGGCCGGCCTTGCGGCAGGCCAGCAGGAACGGCGCGGAGGTGCCGAAGTAGGTGGTGCCGGTCTCGGCGGCCAGCCGCCACAGCCCGCCCAGGTCGGGGTGGCCCGGGTTGCCGTCGAACAGCACGATCGCCGCGCCGACCGCCGGCGCGGAGACCAGGAAGTTCCACATCATCCAGCCGGTGGTGGTGAACCAGAAGAACCGGTCGCCCGGGCCCAGGTCGTGGTGCAGGGCGAGCATCTTCAGGTGCTCCAGCAGGATCCCGCCGTGGCCGTGCACGATCGGCTTGGGCAGCCCGGTGGTGCCGGAGGAGTAGAGCACGTACAGCGGGTGGTCGAACGGCACGCCGGCGAAGGTCAGCGGCTCGTCGGTCGGCGCGGCCAGCTCCGCCCACGGCAGCGCGCCGTCGGGGGCCGGGCCGTCCGGGTCGAGGTACGCGACGGCGACGGTGTGCTCCAGCGACGGCAGGGCGGCCCGGATGGCGGCCACCTCGCCGCGCCGGTCGACGGGCTTGTCGCCGTACCGGTAGCCGTCGACGGCGACGAGGACCTTCGGCTCGATCTGCCGCCACCGGTCGGTGACGCTGCGGGTGCCGAACTCCGGCGCGCAGGACGAGAAGATCGCGCCGAGGCTGGCCGTGGCCAGCAGCAGCACGTACGTCTCGGGGATGTTCGGCGCGTACGCGGCGACCCGGTCGCCGGGGCCGACGCCGAGGCGACGCAGCCCGGCCGCCACCCGGCGGACCTGCTCGCGCAGCCCGGCGGCCGTCAGGGTCTGCGGCGCGCGGGTCTGCCCGTGCGCGATCACCACCGGGTCGTCGTCGCCGAGCCCCGGCATGCGCAGCACGTTCTCGGCGTAGTTGAGCGTGGCCCCGGGGAACCAGCGGGCGCCGGGCATCGCCGGGTCGGCCAGCGTGGCCGTCGGCTCGGTGTGCGCGACGACGCCGAAGTGGTCCCAGACGGACCGCCAGAACCCGTCGAGGTCGGTGACCGACCACTCCCACAGCGCGGCGTAGTCGGCGAACTCCAGCCCCCGGTGCTCCGCCAGCCAACGCAGGTAGGCACCGATCCGGGACCGCTCGCGCACGTCCGCCGGCGGTGTCCACAGCACGTCACCCACAGCTCCACCCTCCTCCAGACCCCGGACCGCCCCGTCACGTGGGCCGTGATGCCATCTTGCCCTATGTCGCAGGGACATTGTCCGCCCCGGTACCCACCGCCGGGGCGTGCCCGCCCCACACCCCCGGCGCCCGCGCTGTGTGGGGTGTAAGGAAGGGCCCCTTGTTAACGCATACGGTAGAGAAGGGCACCCTTCTCACAGCGGCCGCCAGGCCGGGTCGGGCCGGGAGGGGGACAGTCAGCCCTCGCGGTGGGCCTGGATGGCGCGGCGGCGGGCCAGGCGGTGGGCCCGGCGGATCTCCGCCTCCCGGTAGCGGCGCTCGTCCTCCGGGGTCTCCGGCAGCACCGGCCGGACCGTTCGGGACAGGCCGCCCACGTCCACCCCCACGAAGACCAGGTACGCCGTGGCGACCGGCACCGGCTCGTCCTCGGCCGAGTCCCAGCGCTCGGCGACCACCCGCACGCCCACCTCCATCGAGGTCTGCCCGGTCCAGTTCACCTGGGCGTGCGCGTGCACCAGGTCGCCCACCCGGACGGCCTCGGAGAACACGATCTCGTCGATCGCGGCCGTCACCGCCGTGCCGCCGCTGTGCCGGGCCGCCGCCGCGCCCGCCACGTCGTCGACGAACTTCATCAACACCCCTCCGTGCACGGTCCCGTACAGATTGACATCGACCGCGGTCATGATGCGACTGAGCGTGACGCGGGAGTACGACGTGGGTTTGCCCTGCGGGGACGCAGCGGGATGCGGCGCGGTGGAGAGGTGATCTGTCATGCCGGAAACGGTACGGTGCGCCAATGCGACATCTCTGGAGCTTCCTCGCCGGGCTGGTGGTGGCGCCCGTCACCTGGGTGCTGCTCGCGCTCGGGCAGGACGGGTCGACCCGCACGATCACCCGGTGGGTGGAGATCGGCACGTTCAACACGGCCAACCTGATCGAGCCGGGCGTCTACCTGGCCGTGGCCGGCGTCCTGCTCGGCCTGCTCGGCACCCTGCGTGTCTCGCCGCTCGGCCCGCTGGTCGCCGGGCTGCTGCTGATCGCCCCGTACGTCGGGATGTTCGTCGCGCCGTTCGAGGTGCGCGACCGCGTCCCCGAGGGCTGGAAGGCGCTGGGCGACCCGCTGCCGCTGTTCCTGCCCGTGCAGAACGGCACGCTCTTCCTGGTCGGCGCGCTGCTGCTGATGGCCACGTTCAGCCGGCAGCGGTGGCGGCGCTGGCCCCGGCCGGCGGCCGGTCCCGTGCCGGCGCAGCGGCCGGAGGACGCCGCCACCAACACGTTCACGCTCACCGACTGGCCGTCGGGCGGCAGCGCGGCGGAGCGGGACACCGCGCCGCTCACCCTGGGCTACCCGGACCAGCCGCCGCCGGAGCCGTTGCCCCGCCGCACGGCCGGGGAGTCCCCCTGGTCTGCCCCGCCGCGCCGCCCGGAGGACACCACCACCGAGCTGCGCTGACGAGACCGCCGTCGGGCACGGGGCGCGGACGGGGCCTCCCCCGCCACCGCACCCCGTGCCCGGCAACGTCGAACGAACCGGAGGCCGGCACCCCGTGCCCGGCAACGTCGGGCCGGCCCGGATGCCGGCGCCCCGGGCCCCGACGCCCGCGCCGCCGGCCCGAGGCCAGGGGCAGGCCCGAGCCGAGGGCAGAGCCGACGGTCAGCCGCGCAGCAGCTGGCGGGCCATCACGATGCGCTGGACCTGGTTGGTGCCCTCGTAGATCTGGGTGATCTTGGCGTCCCGCATCATCCGCTCGACCGGGTAGTCGCGGGTGTAGCCGTACCCACCGAGCAGTTGCACGGCGTCGGTGGTGATCTCCATGGCGGCGTCGGAGGCGAAGCACTTGGCCGCCGCGCCGAAGTAGGTCAGGTCGGCGTCGCCCCGCTCGGACCTGCCGGCGGCGGCGTACGTCAACTGGCGGGCCGCCTCCAGCTTCATGCCCATGTCGGCGAGCATGAACTGGACGCCCTGGAACTCGGCGACCGCCTTGCCGAACTGCTTGCGCTCCTGCACGTACCCCTTGGCGTAGTCGAGCGCGCCCTGCGCGATGCCGACGGCCTGCGCGGCGATGGTGACCCGGGTGTGGTCCAGGGTCT
>NZ_FMCW01000029.1 GCF_900091595.1 Micromonospora haikouensis | reverse complement strand
GATCGGTCAACACCCGCCCCCGGTCCCTGCCCGGTGTGAACCCCCGACGCGCCACCGCCTGCGACAACGCCCCGGTCAGACCGGTCCGGTCAGCCAGCGTACGGAGCAACACCAACCCGGCGTGCGACACCACACCACGACCGCCGACCTCGACGGACAACCCTCTGGACCAATCGGTACTCTGCACCTACGAAGTGCCTTCCGCGCGCGGAACTCTGAACGACTCGACACCGGTCAGTTTTCCTTACGCGGCAGGCACTTCGCCGTCTCCGCAGACCCTTCCCAACCCCCAAGATCACGGCAGCCGTGAAAGACCGAGGCTAAGCACTTTCTGCAGCATTGCTCTTGCAGGCGGCGAGCTGCGCCACGAGACCGACGGCTCGACGGACATGGCTGCCTGGGTCCCGATATCCGACGGCCGAGGTGACCGCACCGAGCAGCCGGAGCGGGCAGTCGTCGATGCGGCCCGGGTCGCCGCCGCGGCGGCGCGCGGTCGATCTCCACGAGCAGTTCGTCGGCGGCCTGACCTGGCGGCGGCTGCCGATCTCGCACCGGGCCGCATACCTGGTCGAGCGGCTCACCCGCGAAACTCGGCCGCGAGCCGACCGGCGAGGAACTCGTCGCGGTCGCCGGGTGCTCAAGCCGACCGCGAAGCGCTGGAAGAAGAGCCTGATCACCCCGGCTCAATAGGTAGCCCCTCGGGGGCGGCTCACGCCTGGCAGCACCATCGTCAGGCACGTCAGGGACGGAGTTCGAGGTCAGCGAGAGTACCGCGAAGCGGGCGGTCTGGGGAGCGCGTGAGGCGCGCGCCGCTCTGGGCGACTGACCTCCGGATACGACAGCGGCCCGCCCCACCACGCGGGTTCGTTGTCATATCTGGGACAGCGTCGGTGGACCGCCGCCGCTACGGTGCCCGGATGTCCATGTCCCCCCAGCCGCCGACGGCGCAGCCGAACGTGCGTAAGCGTCAGGCCGTGATCGCTGGCGGAGCCATCGTCGCGGCCCTCGCGATCGCCGTCGGTTCCTACGAGGCCGGTCGCGCCACTTCGGATCCCGAGGCACTTACCGCCACCACCACCCCCAGCCCGAGGTACACCAGGGTGGGAATCGGCTTCCTCTGCGAGAACACGAACGCGTCAGCCGTCGGCGACGACGGCCGCACATACAACTGCGTCTACGCCCAAGGACGGGCTACCTGGCAGCTTCCCACGCCGAGCCCTTCCCCGTCACCATCGTCGGCCCCGGCCAAACCGGCGGCGACGACGAAGCCAGCACCGCCTCCTCCGCCACCCCTGCCGACCATCGATGACGGCACGTGGACCGTGGGCGTCGACTTCCCGCCCGGCACGTACCGGGTGACCGCCCAGGTTTCTTCCGATTGCTACTGGGCGATCACGAAGAGCGGCAGCAACGGGGAGAACATCATCGCCAACGACATCCCGGGAGGGGGCCGCCCGACGGTGGTGCTTCGGAAGGGACAGGAATTCGAGACGAACGACTGTGGCACCTGGGAGAAGCGGAAGTAGCCCAGACAGCACGAAACGCCCCCGCCGGCCGATGGCCAGCGGGGGCGCGAGGTTGGGCGTTAGCCGAACGCTCCGCTGAGGGCCAGATCGGTGACAGTCTGAACAGCGTCGCCAGCGACGGCGGCCAGTGTCGCATCCCCAATCTTGCTCACGACGGCGTGCAGCTTGCCGCTCTTCTTCACCATCTCGACTAGGTCTGGCTCATCGCTGTCGACAGCTGTACGGAGGTCGGCGACGGCCTCAAGAAGCTTCGGCTTGGTGGGCGTCCGCAGTGCGGGCTGCCAACTCCTGCACCTTGTCGAGGAGCGGAAGCACGTCCTCGACGGTCAGGCCCTCTGCCGTGGCCTGCGCCTGAGCGCCGATGGCTACAGGGCCGTTGGCTCCGTGGATCGTCGCGTTGTAAATGTCTCCGAGGTGGGGAATGGGTGGCGTCGGTCCGGTCGAGGGTAAGGCCGAGCGGAATCGGCCAGGAGAAGCGGGTGTCCCCGGTGTCCCGGATGCCGGTGGGCCTTATTCGGCGACGAAGACGCCTACACCCGGCAGGGTCTCGGTCATGCCCTTGATTCGCAGCACCTGCATGGCTCGATCGATCACGGGCTCCGTAACGCCGTAGTGCTCGTTTAACTCTCGGCGGCTGGGCAGCTTGGAGCCAGGCGGAAACTCGCCGGTTGCGATGCGTTTGGCGAGGTCGTCGGCGATCTGCTCGTAGCGGTAACGCGGTGGCACGGTGTTCCCCTGGGTTGCAACACGAGTGGGCCGCCTACGTCAGCCCGTGGGTCAAATGGCACCTATGGGTCATAACCGAGGAGATCGTGGGCCACTTACCTTCCAATGCGGATGCGGTCGGCGGCGTACAGCTCGTGGGAGCCGTCGGCGCGGAAGATCATGATGACCGGGATGCCCTCGCCCATCTCCAGCTCGCGTCGCTCGGCGGGGGTAGGCATCCGGGCGGTGGCCGTGTCGCCCTTGAGGAGCGTCACCGTCTCGGTCGGCTCGGCGGCGCGAACGAAGGTGCCGCGCGGTGGTTGCACGATGACGAGCCCTTCCGACCGCAGTAGCGCTACCGCCTGTCGGACGCTCGTGCGACTCAGCCCGTACTCCTGAGCCATCCGCAGCTCGCTGGGCAGTGGGGCGCCGGGCGCGAGGGCGCCAGACGTGATCCGGTCTCGCAGGAGGTCTGCGAGCTGCCGGAACACGGCGCGATCCGCACTCGGGTCGATCACGAGAGTGACGCTATGTGTCCAACAATTCTACAACCTATTGTATCTACAGTCCTACGTCGTTACGGTGACATGAGCTGCGGCGTTGACCCTGGAAGCCAGGGCAGCGCCCTGCCCCGCCAGAGCAACGAGGGGAGAGCGCGTGTCTCGCGTCTCGTACGAGGAGTACCTGGCAGCCGTCGCGCTCGCCCTGGTGAGACGGCATCGGCCGGTCTGGTCATGGAAGCGCTGGCGGACGGTCTGCCGATGCGGAAGCGAACTGCCCTGCGACGCCGCACACCGGGTTCCGGTCAATCGAGGCCACTGGTCATCGGAGCAGAGCCAAGATGCCCGGCCATCCAGTCAGCCGGGCTCCCGGGAGACGCCGCGATGACTACCCATCTCCCGCTCACACCGGCCTGGACCTGCGGCGGTTGCAGCGCCGACTGGCCGTGTCATGAGCGCCGACAGGAGTTGCGAGCGGAGTTTGACCGCGCCCCGGTGTCGCTGGCCTTCTATCTGGCCGCCCACCTCGTTGACGCCGCCCAAGACCTGACCCACGTCCCCGCCGGCGACCTGTACCAACGATTCCTCGGCTGGACCCGATGAGCATCCCCAAGGAGAAGCAGTTGAGCGGCACACAGCGCGAACCGGCGCAGAGTCGGGGTGAGCAGATCCAGGCGGCCGAGCACGAAGCCGCCAAGCAGCGACTCCTGGCGCAGGCCGAGGCTGAACGGATACCGGCCGAGGAGACCACCCGGGCGGTGCCCGACCGGCGGTGGCGTCGTGGACAGCCTTGAGTCGCTGCCGGTGGGCCGGCGGGTCGCGTACTGGCGGGGTCGGCGGAGGTTGTCGCAGCAGGTGTTCGCCGATCGGCTGGGCAAGTCGAAGAGCTGGGTGGACAAGGTCGAGCGGGGTGTGCGGTCGCTGGACAGGGTGTCGACCCTGCACGACATCGCCGCCGTGCTGCGGATCGAGGCGGCGGTGCTGCTGGGCCGCGACGCCCGGCCCGCCGAGGTGACCGGCCGGATCGAGGGCGTGGAGCGGATCCGGGAGGCGCTGTCGACGTACGACGTCGCGGTGGGACGCCCGGTGGTCGGCTGCCCGGGGGTGCCGGCGGACCGGGTGGCGCGGGATGTCGGGCATGCCTGGATCACCTTTCAGCACGCCCGGTATCCGCGGGTGGCCGAGCTGCTGCCGGAGTTGCTGGCCGGCGCGCAGCGCGCGCATGCCGACGATCCGGGGCGGGGTCGGGCGACGGTGGTGGAGGCGTACCGGCTGACCGCGTCGCTGCTGGTGAAGCTGGGCGAGGCGGATCTTGCCTGGCTGGCCGCCGACCGGGCGATGCTCACCGCGGCCGGCGACCCGGTGCTGGTGGCTGCCGCCACGGTGCAGCTCGGCCAGGTGTTGCGCGCCTCGGGTCGGGTGCGGGCGGCGTTGTCGACGGCGCTGACCGCCGCGTACCGGATCGCCCCGCCGGACCCCGACGACGCCGCACCGGCGGAGCTGTCGCTGTGCGGGACGCTGCTGGTGCAGGGAGCCCTGGCCGCCGCCCGCCACGGCGACGACCGCACGGTCGCCGACCTGCTCGACGAGGCCGCCGCGATGGCCGCCCGGGTCGGCGACGGCCACGACCACCATCGGACCGCGTTCGGGCCGACCGCCGTGGACCTGGCCCGGGTGGCCGCCGCCCTCGACCTCGGCCACGCCCACGACGCCGTCACCTGGCACGAGAAGACGGTCGCGCGCGACGGGTGGCGGTGGCTGCCCGCCGAGCACCGGGCCGCGCACCTGCTGGACGCCGCCCGCGCCTACCTGCACACCGACGACCCGGCCAGCGCCGCCCGCACGCTGGTCGAGGCCGACCGCGTCGCGCCGGCGGAGGTGCGCCACCGCCCCGCCGCCCGCGACATCGTCGCCCAGGTCGCCCGCGACCCGCACGCCCCCGCCACGGTCGTCCAGCTCGCCGCCGCCCTCGGGGTGACCCGAGCATGACCGCGCCGTTCCTGTCCCTGGCGCAGATCCGAAACCGGCTGATCCTCACCGCCCGCTGGGTCCTGCGCGAGCACCGACCCGGGCCCGACGGACGTTGCCCGATCTGCCGCACGGCGGCCTGCCCGCCGGCCACCGCCGCCCGCGACGCCCTCCGCGCCGCCACCCAGGTCTACTTGTGGAGCGCAACGACCCAACCCACGGAACCCGACGGAGACGCCCCGCGCCGGGCCGACGACGCTGGCTGACCGCGATCTTGCACTTTCGGCCCGGGTGAAAGGGGTGAAGCGCCCACCTGAGGGGCCGAAAGTGCAAGATCGGCGCGGCGGGGGGCGAGGGGGAGCGCGGCGGGGGTGCGGCGAGGGGGCAGGGCGGCGGGAGGTGGGGGCGGTCAGAGGTGGTTTGTGGCGCGGCCTAGTTGGGCGAAGGCCAGGTCCGCGTCGGCGACCGCCTCCGGGTGTACGTCGCGTGCGGTGCGCCCGGCGGCGATCTTCTGCCAGTTGGTGCGGGCGAGCACGCGTTGCACCGCGATCACCTGGGCGGCCAGCAGCCGGCCCCGGACGCCGGGGTCGAGGGCGGCGGCCAAGGCGTCCTCGTCGTCGCGCATGTACTGCAGTAGCCGTCCCGCCAGGCTCGGGGTGCCGAACACCAGCCGGTGGAACGCCACCACCTCGGGGTGGTCGTTGAGGCCGGTGACGGGCTCGAAACGGTCGAGGCCGGCGCGGAAGTGCTGGTGCAGGGCCGCGATCGGCGCGGTGCCGGGGCGGCGCTCGCCGACCACGCGCGCGGCCTCGCCGTTGTGGTCCGCGAAGCGGTGCAGGACGAGGTCTTCCTTGGTGGGGAAGTAGCGGAACAGGGTGGGTTTCGACACCTCGGCCGCCGCGGCGATGTCGGACACGGACACCTGGTCGAACCCGCGCGCCAGGAACAGCGAGATCGCCGCGTCGGCGATCGCGTCCCGGGTCCGTGCCTTCTTGCGGGCCCGCAGGCCGACCGGCTCGCTCACCGCGCCAGCGTAACCTTTGTTACCAGGTTGCTTTTGCAACTCGGTAACGTTTGAATGGGCGCATGGGACAGCGTGCTGACGTGAGACCCGCAGGAGGGCCGCCGGTGCTCGTCACCGGGGCGACCGGGCGCATCGGCAGCGCCGTGGTCGATCTGCTGACCGGGGCGGGCGTGCCGGTCCGCGCCCTCGTGCGCCGCGCCGAGTCGGCGGCGACGCTGCCCGCCGACGTCGAGGTCGTCACCGGCGATCTCACCGCGCCCGCGTCGCTCGACGCCGCGCTGCCCGGCGTCGGCGCGGTTTTCCTGGTCTGGACGGCCCCGCCGCAGACCGCGCCGGCCGTCGTCGACCGGCTGGCCGCCCACGCGCGGCGGGTCGTCTACCTGTCCGCGCCGCACCGGACCCCGCACCCGTTCTTTCAGCAGCCGAACCCGATGGCGGCGCTGCACGCCGAAAACGAGCGGCTCATCGCGGCCACCGGGCTCGACGCGACGATCGTCCGGCCGGGCATGTTCGCGTCGAACGCCCTGTCCTGGTGGGCCGCCGCGATCCGGGGCGACGGCGTGGTCCGGTGGCCGTACGGCGCGGCCGAGACCGCCCCCGTCGACGACGGCGACGTGGCCGAGGTCGTCGCGCGGATCCTGCGCGAGGGCGGCCACGTCGGCGGCGACCACGTCCTGACCGGCCCCGAGTCGCTGACCCAGGCCGAGCAGGTGCGCATCGTCGGCGACGCGCTGGGCCGCCGGCTCACGTTCGAGGAGATGACGCCCGACGAGTTCCGGCGCGCCGCCCCGGAGGCCGCGCGCCCGGCCGTGGACATGCTCCTGGCCGCGTGGCGCGCCGCGACGGGACAACCGGCGTGCGTCACCTCCACCGTGGCCGACCTGCTCGGCAGGCCGGCGCGCACCTTCCGCCAGTGGGCCACCGCCCACGCCCCGGAGTTCACCGGTGGCTGACGCCGGTCAGCTCCCGGGCCGCCAGCTCAGTTCTTGAGTGCCTGGGTGAGCACGGCGGTGTCCGCGGTCTGCCACTCCCGGACGAGGCGGCCGTTCTCCACCGTCCAGACGTGGGCGAACCGCGACGCCACCTCGACGCCCTCCTTCGTCACGGCGTGGTAGTGGCCGAGCACGAACACGTGGCCCTGGTCGTCCGCGTAGATCTCGTCGGCCTCGGCGCGCATCGAGCCGAAGAGTTGGAACAGCGGGCCGAAGAAGTCGCCCATCAGGCTCTCGTAGCCGTGGAAGACGCCACCGTACGGGTAGCCCGGGGTGATGTCGACGACGATGTCGGGGTCCATGAGCTTCGCGGCGACGTCCGGGGAGCCGGAGTTCGCGTAGAGCTCGCGGACGAGGTCGATGTTGGCCGAGCTGGTCATGTCGTTCTCCTTAGCGGTCGGTGTCGGCGATCGGTGCGAGGCGGCCCATCTCGCCGGCCCGGTGGCGGGCTGCGGCGGCCTGGATCTGGGCGTGGTCGTTCATGATGAACGGGCCGGCGGTGACCACGGGGTCGCGCACCTCTGCGCCGGCCATGACGAGCAGGTGCGCCGGCTCGGCGGCGGCCAGCGTCACCCGGCCAGCGGCGCCCGTCAGCGCCACGGCGTGCGTACCCCCGACCGGCACGACCCGGTCGGCGGTGCGGGCGGTCACGGTCCCGTCCAGCACGTAGGCGATCGCGTGGTGGGCGGCCGGCAGGTCGAACGGGATCTCGCCGCGCAGGTGGATGTCGAGCAGGGTGAACGGCTCGGTGGGGGACAGCGGCGAGGCGACGCCGGCGTAGGAGCCGACCACGACCCGGACCCGGGTGCCGTCGTCCCCGACCCACTGCGGGACCTCGGCGCCCTGCAGGTGGTGGACCCGGGGCGGGGAGAGCTTGTTGCGGGCGCTCAGGTTGACGAAGATCTGCAGCCCGTGCAGTTCCCGGCCGGGTGTCGCCGGAACCTCCTCGTGGATGACGCCGCTGCCGGCGTCGGTCCAGACGATGCCGCCGGGGCCGACGCGCAGGTCCACGCCGGAGGAGGCGCGGCTGCGCACGTCCCCCGGCGAGTCCTCGAACACGTAGGTCACGGCCGCGAATCCGGCGTGCGGGTGCGGGGAGAACGGAAGGCCGTCGACCCGGAAGTCGTCCAGCACGGCGACCGGCGAAGCGGCGACGCCCAGCTTCTCCAGGTCGACGGAGAGCAGCGAGGTGAAGCCGGGTATGCGCCGCTGCTCGGCCGCCACGACCGGGGAGAGCCCGACCTGAGATGTTGTCATGTCAACAAAGCTAGGGGCCTTACCGTGATACGTCAACAAAACTGGTGTTGGCGAACGACACACCGTGGGTGGCGGCCGGGGCCGCCACCCACGGTGTAAGGGGCAGCTCAGCGGTTGGTCGGGCAGGTGTCGTCGTCGCCCGTCGCCTCGCCGTGCTCGGCGGCCAGGTGCTGCGTGACGACGTCGGCGATGTCGCCGAGGACGTCCAGTTGCTCCGGGGTCAGCAGGTCGACGAAGCAGTGCCGCACCGCGGCCAGGTGGATCGGCGCCGCCGCCGTGATGGCGGCGGCCCCGGCTGCGGTCAGCACCACGTCGAATCCCCGGGCGTCGGCCGGGCACGGGGCCCGCTCGACGGTCCCGCGTGCCTGCATGCGGGCGATCTGGTGGGACAACCGGCTGCGCTCCCAGTCCAGGGCGCGGCACAGGTCCCGGGAGCGGATCCGCTGGCCGGGTGCCTCGGACACGTTCACCAGGACGGCGTAGTCGGCCTCGGTGAGCCCGCACTCCTGGTTGAGCTGCCGGGCCAGCCGAGCGGTCAACGCGGCGCGCAGGTGATGGAAGCCCCGCCACGCGCGGCTCTCGCGCTCGTCCAGCCAGTTGTGCTCCATGCGGCCAGCCTAGCGTTTGTTGACATGTCCCCTGGTCGCCCGCTCAGGCCGAAAGGGCCGGTGCGGGCGCCACGGGCCGTGCGGCGTCGTCCGGGCCGGTCGCGGTGTCCGCGCCCGTCTCGGTGTGGGTGGCGGCGAGCTTCTTCTCCGGCAGCAGCAGCGCCAGCACCAGGCCGGCGGCGAACAGGGGGATCAAATAACCGAACACCGGTGTCAGCGCGTGCTGGTAGGCGGCCACCACGGCCTCCTGCACCGCGGGCGGCAGCGAGTGCACGGCCGCCGGGGTGAGCGAGTCGGTGTTGCCGACCGCGCCGGCCGCGCCGCCGGAGAGCCGGAGGGCGAGCTGGTCGCTGAGCCGGCTGGTGAAGATCGCCCCGACGGCGGCGCTGCCGAGGGTGGCCCCGATCTCCCGGAAGAAGCTGTTCGCCGAGGTGGCGGTGCCGACGGCGGCGGCGGGGAAGTCGTTCTGCACGGCGAGGACGAGATTCTGCATGATCAGGCCGAGCCCGGCGCCGAGCAGGAAGATGTAGGAGCAGACCGCCCAGAGGGAGGTGTGCACGTCGAGGGTGGACAGCAGCAGGGCCGCCACGCCCAGCAGGACGGTGCCGATGATCGGATAGATCTTGTAGCGACCGGTCCGGCTGATGAGCTGCCCGGAGGGCAGGGCGGTGCCCATGATGCCGACGACCATCGGGATGAGCAGCAGGCCGGATTCGGTGGCGCTCACCGCGTAGACCATCTGCAGGTACGTCGGCAGGTAGACGATGACGGCGAACATGCCCACGCCGACCGTGATCAGGCTGAGCAGGGTGGCCAGGTTGAAGATCCGGCTGCGGAACAGCCACAGCGGGATGATCGGCTCGGCGGCCCGGCGCTGCGACAGGAAGAACAGCACCCAGCCGAGCGCGGCGCCGGCGGCCAGGCCCAGGATCAGCGGGTCGGTCCAGGCGTACTGCGTGCCACCCCAGACGGCGACCAGGACGGTGGCGGTGACCGAGGCGGCCATCAGGGTGATGCCGACGTAGTCGATGGAGACCTGGCTGCTTCGGCGCGGCAGGCGCAGGGCGAACGCGGAGATCGCCAGGGCGACGAGACCGACGGGCAGGTTGATCCAGAACGCCCAGCGCCAGTCGGCGTGGTCGGTGAAGTAGCCGCCGAGCAGGGGGCCGACCACGGAGGAGAGTCCGAAGACCGCGCCGATCGGGGCCATGTAGCGGGCGCGCTGCCGGGGCGGGACGAGGTCGGCGATGATCGCCTGGGAGGTGATCATCAGTCCGCCGCCGCCGAGCCCCTGCACCGCCCGGCCGATGATGAGCATGGTCATGCTGGAGGCGGCGCCGGCGATCAGGGAACCGGCGAGGAAGATGCCGATGCCGCTGAGGAACAGGGTCTTGCGGCCGATCAGGTCGCCGAAGCGACCGTACAGCGGCATGGCGATGGTGGCGGCGAGGATGTACGCGGTGGTCACCCACGCCATGTGGCTGACCCCGTTGAGCTCGCCGACGATCGTGGGCAGTGCGGTCGACACGATGGTCTGGTCGAGCGAGGCGAGCAGCATGGTGGCCATGAGGCCGGTGAAGATCAGGGCGAAGTGCGGCGGGAGGGTGAACGATCCACGCTCCCGGGTCGCTGTGGGCGCTTCGGTGTCGGTCATCGGGGTCTCCGGGTCTCCGGGTAGGGGTGAGGTCAGCGGGCGAGCAGGGCGCGCAGCGTGGTCACGGCGCGCTCGACGTACGGGACGGGGTCGTCGTCCTCGCCGGTGGTGAAGTTCTCCATGCCGGTCCTGACGACGGCCATCGCGAGGCCGGCGATCAGGCGGGGCATCTCGTCCTGCGGCTGGTCGCCGGTGCGCGCGGCGACGGTCACGGCCAGCTGCCGTTGGAATCCCTCGAAACCGGCGAGCATGGCGGCGAGGACCCCGGGATGTTCCTTGCCAAGGGCGAACATCGCGTGCAGCCCACCGCGCTCGGGTGGGTGGCGGGCCATGTCGCGCAGGAGCAGGCCGACCAGGTCCAGGAGCACGTCGCCCGGCTCTGCGGGGCCGGCGGCGGTGAACGCGGCGACGTCGTCGTCGGGCGGCATCGGCGGCATCGCGATGACCGCCGCCTCCTTGCTCGGGAAGTAGTTGAAGAAGGTCCGGGTGGAGACGCCCGCCTCGGCGCTGATCATCTCCACGGTCACCTTGGCGAAGCCCCGCTCGCGGGCGAGCCGCAGCGCGGCCTCCTGGATCTCGCGGTGCGTCTGACGGCGGCGTCGCTCTCGTAGTCCTTCGGTCCTGGTCATGCAGCCAATGTTGCACTCAGTGCAAAGACTTCACCAACTGTATGTTGTGCGCGTCACGCATCGGGTTGGTCGGCCTCACGGATGGTCGGGGCAGGTCGACTCCGTGGGCGGGTTGCCGGCCGACATCGCCGTCAGGATCCGCCGCAGGTGGTCGCGGTCCGTGTCGGTCAGGGCCCCGAACAGCGCCTCGCTCATCCGGTCGATCGACGCGTGGACCTCCGCGACCGCCGTCCTGCCGTGCGCGGAGATGGTGACGATGTGCCGGCGGCGGTCGGCGGGGTCGCGGCGGCGCTCGACCATGCCGTCGCCCTCCAGGTCGTTGAGCAGGCCCACCAGCACGCTGGCATCGACGTTGAGCTGCTCCAGCAGCTCCTGCTGCCCGGCGGCGCCCCGGCGCTCCAGGAGCAGCAGGACGTTCGCGTGTCGGGGCCGCAGCCGCGACGACGCGAGCTGGCGTTGCAGGAGCTCCCGGGCCCGTTCGCCGGCCTGCGAGAGCAGCACCGGCAGGGGGACGCCTGGCTCCGGGTTCGAGGCGGAGGTCACGCCACGAAGCTACCATTCCGCTGACCATCGGCGCGGTCAGATAGTTGTGGAACCTCAACGATCTGCTACGTTGAACGAAAGGCGTCCTGCCGCACCCCCAGGAGGAGTCATGGGTCTTCTCTCGTCCACCCCGCTCGAGTTCGCCGACCGCTGGACGGAGGACGACGGCGTGGCGGTCTTCGCGTTCACTCCCACCAGGCCCTTCCGGCACATCGCCGGACAGCACGGCCTCTTCGCCGTCAAGGGCGGGGGAGCCAAGCCGTTCTCCCTGGCCTCGGCGCCCGAGGACGACCAGGTCGTGCTCGCCACCAGGCTCGAATCCGGCAGCCGGTTCAAGAAGGCGCTCGCGGCGCTGCGACCCGGCGACCGGGTCACGATGCGGGGCCCGATCATGAAGTTCACCCTGGACGGGGCCGGCGACGACGTCGTCTTCCTCGCCCAGGGGGTGGGGATCACGCCGTTCCGCTCCCTGCTGCGTCACATCTCCGCCGCCGGGCTCGGCGTCCGCAGCACGCTGCTGCACGTCGGGGACGGGCACGCGTTCAAGACCGAGACGGAGCAACTCGCCAGCGACGCCCGCTACCACCGGGACCGCGAGGGCTTCGCGGTCGACCTCAAGCAGGTCGCCACGAACGCCCCCGCCGCCACCTACTACGTCTCCGGAGTGCCGCAGTTCATCGCCGAGATGAGCGCCGCGCTCAAGGACCTCGGCATCGGGCGCAAGCAGATCCGCAAGGACAACTTCCGCGGCTACTGACGGTCCCGGCCGGCGAGCGGGCCGCCGACGCCGGTCAGCTCCTCGGCCGCCGCCCAGAGCCGCTTCCCGGCCGCCGGGTCGGCGGCCCCGCGACCGAGCCGGGCCTCGGCGACCGGCCCCCACGTCTCCCACAGCCGGGCCGGCCCGAAGAACTGGCCGCCCCGCACGCCCGGCGCCGTCGCCGCGTGCAACTGCGGCAGCGCGCCCTGCTGCGCCGGCTGGGTGGTCAGCAGGCCGAGCCGCGCGACCGCCCGCCCGGCCCGGCCCCGGTGCGCCCAGGCGCGCGGGGTCAGGTTGGTGCGGGTGAGCCCGGGATGGGCCAGCACGCTGACGACCGGCGACCCGGCGGCGCGCAGCCGGCGGTCCAGCTCCACGCCGAAGACCGTGGTGGCGAGCTTGGACCGGCCGTAGGCGGCCGACCCCCGGTAGTTGCGCTCGTACATCAGGTCGGCGAAGTCGAGGCGCGCGGTGCGGTGGGTGAGCGAGCTGAGGCTGATCACCCGGGCCTGCCGCGCCGCCGCCAGGCTCTCCAGCAGCAGGCCGGTCAGCGCGAAGTGCCCCAGCAGGTTGGTGGCGAGGTGCAGCTCGAAGCCGTCGGCGGAGGTGCGGCGGGGGCCGAGCAGCACCGCACCGGCGTTGTTGACCAGCAGGTCGATGCGCGGGTGGTCGGCGACCAGCGTCGCCGCGAAGGCGCGCACGGAGGCGAGGGAGGCCAGGTCCAGCTCGCGTACCTCGGTCTCGCCGCCGATGCGGCGGGCGGCCTCCCGGCCGGCGGCGGTGTCGCGGACGGCGAGCACGACGCGCGCGCCGTGGCGGGCCAGCTCGGTGGCGGTGACCAGGCCGAGGCCCGAGTTCGCGCCGGTCACGACGGCGATCCGGCCGCGCTGGTCGGGGATGTGGTCGGCGGTCCATGCGGTCATCTGCGGCTCCTCGAAGCGTCGGTGCGGCAGACGCTAGGCGGGGCGCGGGCCGGCTCCGGCGTTCCCGGTTGCCTAGGTTCGCCGGACCTACCCTCGGCGGTCCGGGCCGCGCCACACTGGCGGCATGAGCCATCCGTACGCCCGTGAGCTGGGCGACTTCCTGCGCGCCCGGCGGGGCCGGCTGCGCCCGCGCGACGTCGGCCTGGAGCCGGGCGGCCGGCGCAAGGTGACCGGTCTGCGCCGCGAGGAGGTGGCCCTGCTGGCGGGGCTGAGCACCGACTACTACCAGCGGATGGAGCAGGGCCGGGAGGTGCGCCCGTCCGACGACGTGCTGGCCGCGATCGCCGGTGCGCTCGGCCTCGACGAGCGGGAACGCCGGCACCTGTTCACGCTGGCCCGCGCCGCCCGCCGGCCGGTGCCCGCCCGCGCCGACCACGGCCCGGAGCGGGTGCCGGAGGGCACCCGGCGGCTGCTGCGGGTGCTGGACACCCCGGCGGTCGTGCTCGGCCGGCACCTCGACCTGCTCGCCTGGAACCCGCTGGCCCAGGCGCTGCTCGGCGACCCCGGCGGCCACCCGCCCGAGCGGCTCAACATGCTCCTGCTGATGTTCGACGACGCGCTGACCGGGCGACGGAGCTGCCCGGACTGGGAGCGCCAGGCCCTCGACTACATCGGCATGATGCGCGTCGCCGTCGCCGCCGACCCCACCCACCCGCGCGCCACCGCGGTCGTCGGCGAGCTGAGCATCCGCAGCGCCGAGTTCCGTCGGCTGTGGGCCCGGCACGACGTGCGCGAGTCGGTCAGCGGCACCAAGACGTTCCGGGTGCCGGAGGTCGGCGACATCGTCCTGGCCTGGGACACGTACCCGCTGCCTGGCAACCCCGGCCCGGTCCTGCTGGTCTTCACCGCCGAGCCGGGCAGCGCCGACGCGGACCGGCTGCGGCTGCTGGCGTCGCTGCGCGCGACCCACCCGGAGCCGTCGCCGCGCTGACGGCAGGGCCCCGAACGGCCGAAACCGTGCGGATAAATTGACCGACATGAATCACGGACGTAATGTGAGCGATAACATCGCGAGCTCGCGTGCGGGCCTTGCCTGATCGAAGGAGGAGCCGGTGAAGTTGCCGACAGACCCGCCCTCGCCGCAGGGACGCGGGGCCCGTGCGCGCTCCCTGCCCCGGTCGGGCATCGTCACCTGGCTCGCGGTCGGGCTCGCGGCGGTCCTCGGCCTGACGATGGCGATGACCACACCGCCCGCGGCGGCCGCCGACAACCCGTACCAGCGGGGCCCGGACCCGACCCTGGCCAGCGTGGCCGCCAGCCGGGGCCCGTTCGCCACGACGCAGGCGACCGTGCCGCCGGGCAACGGCTTCAACGGCGGGTACGTCTACTACCCGACCGACACCAGCCTGGGCACCTGGGGCGCGGTGGCGATCGTCCCCGGCTATTCCGCGCTGTTCGCCAACGAGGAAGCCTGGATGGGACCCTGGCTGGCGTCCTTCGGGTTCGTGGTGCTCGGGATCGAGACCAACAGCCGCACCGACGGGGCCGACGCCCGCGCCACCCAGCTGCTCGCGGGGCTGGACTATCTCACCCGGTCCAGCCCGGTGCGCGACCGCGTCGACCCCAACCGGCTGAGCGTCATGGGCCACTCCGCGGGCGGGGCCGGCACCCTCCTCGCCGCGCTGCGCCGGCCGTCGCTGAAGACCGCCGTCGGCCTCGCGCCCGGCGCGCCCGGCAACAGCCTGAACATGTCCACCACCCAGGTGCCCACCATGCTCATCTCGGGGCAGAACGACGGCACGGTCACGCCGTCGTACGTGCAGGGCATCTACAACACGCTGCCCGCCTCGGTGGAGCACGCCTGGGCGGAGCTGGCCGGCAACGACCACCTCTCCTTCACCCGGTCGAACCCCACCGAGATGCGGATCCTGATCCCCTGGCTCAAGATCTTCCTGGACAACGACACGCGGTACACCCAGTTCCTCTGCCCGCTGGCGGACAGCACCGGCGTCTCGCGCTACAACTCCACCTGCCCGCTGGTGCCGCCGGGCCTGCCGACGTCGCCGCCCACCACCCCGCCGACGACCACCCCGCCGCCCACGGGCCCGCCGACGAGCCCCCCGCCGCCGACGACCACCCCGCCGCCCTCGGGGGCCGCCTGCACGGCGACCTACCGCACCGTCGGCTCGTGGTCCGGCGGCTTCCAGGGCGAGGTCACCGTGACCGCCGGCAGCGCCGCCATCAGCGGCTGGACCGTCCGCCTGGACCTCGGCGGCGGCCAGAGCATCAGCCAGGTCTGGAACGGCACCCTGAGCACCAGCGGCTCGACCGCGACCGTGCGCAACGTCGCCTACAACGGGTCGCTCGCCGCCGCCGGCTCGACGACCTTCGGCTTCCTCGGCTCCGGCACGCCACCCGCGCCGACGCCGACCTGCACCAGCCCGTGACGCCGACCTGCACCGGTGCGTGACGGCGACGTGCACCAGCCCGTGACCGACGACAGAGATTGATCCAGGGAGAGGAATCCATGCGAACGAGGGCAAGGTGGCTCGCGGCGCTCGCCGCGTTCGGGGTGGCGGTCGCCGGGGTGCTGGCGGCGCCGGCCGGCCCGGCCAGCGCGGAGTCCAACGGCGGGGTGCGCGTGATGCCGCTGGGCGACTCCATCACCGAGGGCACCCAGGTGCCGGGCGGCTACCGCATCGGCCTCTGGCAGCGCCTCGCCGCAGGGCGCTACACGGTCGACTTCGTCGGGTCGCAGTTCAACGGGCCGGCGAGCCTGGGTGACCACGACCACCAGGGGCACCCCGGCTGGCGCATCGACCAGATCGACGCGAACATCGTCGGCTGGCTGAACACCCAGCGGCCGAAGAGCGTCCTGCTGCACATCGGCACCAACGACATCCTGCAGAACTACAACGTGAGCACCGCGCCGAACCGGCTCTCCAGCCTGATCGACAAGATCACCAACACGGTGCCCACGGCCGAGGTGTTCGTCGCGCAGATCATCACGCTGTCCAACAGCAACCAGGCGGCGGCCGCGCGCACCTTCAACGCGGCGATCCCCGGCATCGTGCAGAGCAAGGTGAACGCCGGCAAGCGGGTGCGCCTGGTCGACATGCAGAGCGCCCTCACCACCGCCGACCTGATCGACGGTATCCACCCCACCGCCGGCGGCTACGACAAGATGGCCGCCCGCTGGTATTCCGCGTTGCAGTCGGTGCCGGGCAGCATCGGTGACCCGGGCACCGGCACCGGCCAGGGCACCGCGCTCGTGGGCACCCTGTCCGGGCGGTGCGTCGACGTCCCCGGCTCCACCACCACCAACGGCACCCAGGTGCAGCTGTGGGACTGCCACGGCGGCGCCAACCAGCAGTGGACGTACACCTCCGGCAAGGCGCTGACGGTCTACGGCAACAAGTGCCTCGACGCCGCCGGATACGGCACCTCGCCGGGCACCCTGGTCACGATCTACGACTGCCACGGCGGGGCCAACCAGCAGTGGAACGTCAACTCCAACGGCACCATCACCGGCGTGCAGTCCGGCCTCTGCCTGGACCCGTACAACGTGGGCACGGCCAACGGCACGAAGCTCGTGCTGTGGACCTGCACCGGCCAGACCAACCAGCAGTGGAGCCGCCGATAGCGTGACGGGGCGGGCGGCCTTCGGGGAAGGGCCGCCCGCCCGGCGGGCCGGGCGACGTCGGTCGGCCCTGTGCCCGCGAACCGCTCCCGTGAGTCCGTCGAGCGCCGATCCAACGGCATTTCCTCCGGGCCGATCGATTCGATTTCCCGATCCGGACTCCCCTTCTTGGACTGAGCGGGACGGAACTAGGATCGGGCTGTGATGGATGGCCCAGAGCGGGAGGCGTCCGCCGCGCGCCTCGACCCACGAATGATCAGAGATTTGATCTCGATGCTGCGGGAAGCGCAGGGTTGGCGGCTCACCGACGGGAAATGGCAGGAAGTGGGCCGCCTGGTCGAGGACGTGGAGAAGGCCCTCGCTGGCGGGGACGACGCCGTTCTGCGTCGGGTGATCGACACTCTGGAAGTGGCCGGGGAAGTGCGCATCACGCGGATAGGCGCGTCGACGCCGCAACCCGTCCCGCCGCGGTTACGTGATCGACTCAATCGTCTCGTGCACCAGTTGTCGCCGCCGTCCGGCGGCCGTGCCGGAGGGGCCGCTGGTGACCGACCATCCCGTTGTTGAGCAACACATCGTCGTGCACCGCTTCCTCCCGACCGACGGTCCGCAGGCCGAGGCCGCCGGCGAGGAGTTACGCGAGCTGTGGGCCGCCTGCCGACGCTCCTTCGGGATGACCGGCCCGATCCACGGCACCAACCTGCCGGCCCACCTGCCCGAGGTGCTGGCCGCCGGGCGGGGCGTGCCCGAGGAGGCCGCTCTCGCCGCGCAGGAACGGCCCGACAGCGGATATCAGGCGATCCTGCGGCGTTGCCACGACGTGCTCGACCTGTCGGTGGCGCTGGCGCCGCGGGTGGTCGACGCCGATGGCAGGGTCGTCGTCGATCCGGCGGCGGGTGAGCCGGCGCTCTGGTGGGCCGACCTGGACCGGCGCTGGCAACTGGCAACCGCGGGCCGGTCCGGGGCGGCGCTGGGTGAAGCGGTGCTCTGCGTGGCGGTCGTCGCGGGCTCTGTCCCGGTGGACGGGGCCGGCATCGAGCGGCTCGGCCGCCAGTTGGCGCGGTTCCTACCCCCCGAGCAGGAGGACGACGGATGGCCGTCGAGCGGTGTGCCGGTCGACGACGGGCTGGTGGTCTGGGAGACGACACCGAGGCAGGACGGGCGCGTCCGGCGGCGCTTCCTGATCGTCGGGGAAGAGCGGGCCCAGGGCTCGCTCAGCGCCTGGCTCTGGTCGGACGGCGGGGTGTGGCTCCCGCCGCTGGCCCGCTATCTGTTGCACGCGGCCAAGATCCACTATCAGCTCCGGGTGTGGCGGCGGGACCGTGACCCGCATGGCCAGGCGGACGGGGCGACCGCCGCAGCCGGCGAGCTGCGGCGGGTGCTGGGCGCCCCGGAGACCGCGGGCGGCGCGGCGTCGGTCGGCCCGCTGGCCGGCTCCGAGCTGGCGGCGGTCCGGTCCGAGGAGTTGGCGGCGGTGTTGACCAGCACCGCGCTCCGGCAGATGCGCCGGACGGTGGAGGTGGCGACGGCGAACATGACCAGGGTGCCCGGGCTCGGCGCAGAACGGGCCGACGGGCACGGCCCGTTCGCCGACGATCTCGCGCTGGCGGGGTGGTTCGCGGAGCAGCTCGCCGACGACGACGCCTACCTGACCGTGGACGCCGAGCGGGCGCGCCGGGTCGGCGAGATCGGCCTCGGGCTACAGGCCGGAGCCGGGCCGCCGACGGCACCGGTCGTCGCGGCCTCCGTCTCCCCGGCCGCGGCAACCGGGGCGGCGGGCAGCGGCGCGCTCGGTCGGCACGCCGACGCCGGCCGGGAGGCCGGCCCCGCGACGAGGGGCGGCCCCGCCACCCACCCCGAGGTGGCCCGCCGCGTCTTCGTCGTGCACGGCCGCGACCACCAGGTCCGCGACCGGATGTTCGACTTTCTCCGCGCGCTGGACCTGCGTCCGATGGAGTGGGAGCCGCTGGTCACCGCGACCGGCAGCACCGCACCCTACCTGCGGGACGTGGTGGGCTGGGGGGTCACCCACGCGCAGGCGGCCGTCGTGTTGCTGACCCCCGAGGACCAGGTGAGCCTTCATCCGGATCTGAGACTGCCCGCCGACACCAGCGCCGAGGCCCAGCCCGGCCTGCAGGCCCGCCCCAACGTGCTGCTGGAACTGGGCATGGCGTTGGCGACCTATCCGGATCGGACCCTGGTGATCCAGGTGGGGGAGACCCGGCCGGTGGCCGACCTCGGGGGGCTCAACTTCATTCGGCTCACCGACAGCCCCGACTGCCAGCGCAAGATCGCCTCCAGGCTGCGGCAGGCGGGCTGCGCGGTGGACGACACGGGATCGGACTGGCTGGCCCCCGGGCGCTTCGCCGGGCTGGAGGCGTACAACCGGCACGCCCGGTCGTGACCCGGGCCGCCCGGCACGGTGCGGCCGGCGGGCCCGTGCCGGGCGGCCGCGCGACGACGCCCGGCCGGCGTCCCGGCCCGGCACGGGCTCACAGTTGGCGGAGGAAGGCCGCCACGTCGAGGATGTCGACCTGGCTGACGTCGGCCGGCCGGAGCACGATCCGCAACTCCGGGCAGAACAACCGTTGCCGGGACCGGTCGACGTAGGACCGAAGAATGATCTTGATTAGTTCCTCCCGGCCGACCGGAGGGAGCCGGGCCAGACCCGAGCCGATCAGTGGCATGGCGAGAACGCCGAGCTGCCCGTGCCGCTCGGCGGCGTCCCACACCCGGTCCAGGCTGACCCGCAGCTCCGCGACGCTGGACTCGGCGACGAGGTCGTTGCCCATCCGGCTGTACGCGACGCCGAAGATCCGTCGGCGGGGCTGACGGAGCACGGCCACCGTCCCGACGGGATAGCGGATCAGCTTCCCCCGGCGTTTGGCCGCCCGGGTCTCCGTGGCCACCTTCGGCGCGTCGGCGAGCGCCCGCCGAAGCTCCCGATCCAGCCAGGCGCGGTCGCCACCGTATTCGCGTCGCAGCAACTGCCCCTGCACGCTGTCGCTGTTGATCACGATGTCGCCGGTGGTCGAGGTGTCGAAGGTGTCGCTGAACCCGACCACGAGATGCGCGTCCTCCTGCCCGAACAGGTCGCCGGTCAGGATCCGTACGGTGGTGCGCGGCGAGGTGAAGACCCGTTGGACGACGTTGCGGGGCAGCGCCTGAGCCTCGCGCCGGATGCGGTCCATCAGCGCGGCGAGCGCGGCGTCGTCGGGCCGCTCGGCCAGGAGGCCCTGCCCGAACTCGAACGCCCGGTCCCACATCCCGACGTCGCGGTAGGCGTGCAACAGGGCGCGTTCGGCGGCCTCCCTGGCCTCCCTGAGCTGCTCGATCGTCCGCCGCGCGAAGGGGAAGCTCTCCGCGTCGAAGAGCGGGCGTCCGGACCAGAGCGCGAGCGCGTCGGTGAGGGTGTCGATCGCGGTCGCCGGGTCGGCGTGGTGCGAGCCGTGGACGAGCCGGCGGAACCGGAAGACGTCGACCTGGTCCGGGTCGACGACCAGGCGGTAGGCCGACGTCCGGCCACGCTCCGTGCGCAGGATCTCGGACCGTTCGCCGGGGCGGAGCGGGTCGAGGAGCTTCCGTAGTTCGAGGATCCGTTTCTGGACGAAAATCTTGCCCGGTCTGTCGACCGGCCCGCTCCGGGGCGCCCAGACATCGCGAAACAACTCGTCGACCGTCAACGGCTCGCCGGCCGCCAGCAACAGCCGGATCAATACGGTCGCGGTCGTGGGTGGAAGCGGCGTGGCGACGCCGTCGAGTTCGATGGTCGTGCGCCCGAACAGTCGCACCCGAACTGCCATCCGCGCCCTCCCCGGCCATTTTCGACAGGCCACCACGGTAGAGAACACGTTCACCGGAAGCAAACCGGAAGCGGTCGGTAAGCCGACATTCAGCAGTCCGGGACTTGTTGCGGAAGCGATGCCGCTGATCAGCTGATGTCGCTGATGAAAGGCTGTTTTGGCGGGCCGGAAAGGTGCGTGGTGGTGGCGGGTCGAGAGGTCGACGAGGAGCACATTCTATGCGAACTCCAGGGGGTGCTGACCGATCTGCTGGAGCAATTCCTGCCAATGGCCAGTTGGCAGCGGATCGAGTTGCTGGTAATCGCTGCCGATCGGGCGTTGTCCTGCGGCGATCTGATCGAACTCGCTCGGCAGTCCGCCCTCATCGAAGCGTCGTTTGCCGTGCGGGCCACCCCGTTGGGCACCCAGTCGAGCCAGCCCGCACCGTACCAGCTGCGCGAACGGGTCGCCATCCTCATCCACCGGGCGGACCAGTGGCGCGGCCGGGGGAATGACGACGGGGGGCGGGTGGATGCGCGCCGCACCGCTGACTGATCGCGAACTGGTGGCGCACGTCTTCGTTCCGCTCACCGGGCCGCACCACCCGCACGGTCACGCCCATCTCGCCCAGGTGTGGCGGCGCTGCCGGGAGTTGCTGGCCATCGTGGAGCCCACCCCGCTCGGCCTGCCGACCGACCTGCCGGGCGATGTCGACGGCCTGCCTCCGCGGGACGGCCCGGTCGCGGCGGCCCGGCGCAGCGGCGGGGGAGTCCATGAGATGTTCGCCTACCGCCGGCACGACATGCTCTGCCTGTCGGTCGTGCTGGCCCCCGGGCAGGCGACGAGCTGGCCGGCGCTGGAGGCCGACTGGGCGCGCGCCCGGGGCGGGGAGCACCCGGCGGTGCTGGGCGAGGTGCGGCTCCGCCTGGCCCGACACCGGCGCTCCCGGTGGGGTTCCGCAAGCGCGACCGCCCAGGCGTACGCGTCGCTGCGCGCCGAACTGGACGGACCCGACCGGCCCGGGCCGGCGCAGGGCGCGTCAGGCCGGCGGCTGCCGCCCGGGGCCGACCGGCCGTCGCCGGGGGCGGCCGTGACGTCCGGCGGGTTCGTGGTCTGGGAGGCGTCGGGGCTGCCGGACGACCGCCGGCTGCGTCGGCTCGTGGTCGTCGCGCCGAAAGGCACCGAGGAGCAGCTCAGCGAATGGGTCTGGAGCAGCGGCCGGGCCGAACCGGCGACGCTGACCCGGTATCTGCTGTACGCGGCGATGGCCCGCTACGAGCTGCGGGTCTGGTCCGCCGGGCAGGCCCGGTCGCTGCCCCACCAGGTCGACGCCCGGCTGGCCCGGCTGCTGCCGCTGCTGGACGAGGCCGCCGAGGAGGACCAGCCCGACCCGGCGCAGTGGGACCGGTACGCCCGCCGGCTCGGCCAGCTGGTCGCGGACGAGGCCGGACTGCTGGACGCGGTCGCCGAGCTGAGCGGCCTGCGTCGCACGGTGCAGATCGCCACCACCAACATGGCCACGCTCGTGCCGTCACCGGCCGGCGCACACCGGGACGGCCTGTTCGCCGACGACCACGCGCTGACCACCTGGTTCGACCAGCAGCTCGACGACGACCTCACCTACCTGCGGGCGACGCTGGCGCGCACCACCAGCGTCGGCGTGCTGCTCGACCGCTCCGTGCGGCGTTGGGAGGCCGCCCGCCGGGAGCGCTACACCCTGGCGCAGACCGCACTCGTCGGCGCGGTCCTCATGGTGCTGACCGCGATCCAGGCCCTGCGCTACCAGGTGCCGCTGCCGACCCGGGTCCAACCGGCGGTGGTCATCGGCCTCGGCGCGGTCGCCTTCTATCTGCCTTTGGCCGTCATCCGACTGGCCTCGGCGCGCCGGGGCGGCACCACGCTCGTCGAGCACCTGGCCCTGGCCGCGCTGGTCGCCACCGGCCTGTGGGCCGGGCTGGCCTGGCTCGCCAACGTTGTCCCGACGGGCTGGGCATGGGCCGCCGTGCTGGTGCCCGGCGCATTCCTGACGACCTGGCTCGCCCTGGCGACCCGCCGGGCCTACCGACGCCGACGGGCCGAACCCGGCCCCGCGGGACCCGCCGGCGGGGATCGGCGTCGCGCGTCGGTCCACGACGGTGTGATCGACGACCCGCCGCCCGCCCCGCCCGGCCACCCGAGACCTCCGAGACGGATGTGGAGACCATGACGCAAGCCCCGTACGACAGCAGCGACCCGGCGGACGGTGGGCCGGACGCCCGGCCGACCGCCGACGGCGACGAGGAGACCCGGTCGGTGCAGGAGGAACTGCCCGGCGGGGAGCCGGCCGAGGCCACCGCCGACCGGTTGTGGGAGATCAGCGCGGCGCTCGCCGCGATCCAGCACGAGCTCGCCAGACAGAACGAACGGGCGGCGGCCCGGGAGCGGGTCATCGACCGGCTGCACGAGGAGAACCTGCGGCTACGGTCCGGCGAGTACCGGTCGGTGACCCGGCCGCTCGTCACCGACCTGCAGAGCCTCCGCAACGACCTGCTGCGGCAGGCGGCCACCCTGAGTGACCCCGTGACGGTGCCGACCGTGGCAGAGCTGCTCGGCAGCTTCGCCTACAGCATCGAGCTGACCCTGGAACGCGCCGGCGTCCAGGTGCTGCGCGCGGCGGCCGGGACCCCCTTCGAACCGGGATCCCACCGGGTGGCCCGGGTGGTCTGCACGGACGACCCGGCACAGGACGGCACGGTGGCCGAGCCGCTCGCCGACGGCTACCGGGACGTCGTCTCCGACCGGGTGCTGCTGCCCGCCTCGGTCGTCGTGTGCCGCCGGTCCGCCACCCCGACGCCGGTGCGCACCCCGACGCCGCCGGCCCCGGGCGGCCCGGCGCACTGACGTCGACCAGCGAACCACCCGCACGACGGCTTCGAGGACAAGGGGACAGAGATGACTGAGCAGCTCACCTACTTCGGCATTGACCTGGGCACCACCTACTCGGCGATCTCCTACATCGACGAGACGGGCCGCCCGACCGTGATCCGGGACCTCATCGCCGAGAGCGACACCATGCCCTCGGTGGTCTACTTCGAGAGCGCCGACAACGTGGTCGTCGGGGCGAACGCGCGCAACATGGCCCGGGTCGACCCCGAGCACGTCGTCGAACGGGTCAAGCGTCAGATGGGCCGGGAACGGCAGTGGGAGTTCTTCGGCGAGACGCACACCCCAGAGTCGATCTCCGCGTTGATCCTGCGCCGGCTCACCGAGTACGCCCAGGAGTACACCCAGCGCGAGGTGCGGCAGGTGGTGATCACCGTGCCGGCGTACTTCGGGATGCTGGAACGCGACGCCACCCGCAACGCCGGGGTCCTGGCCGGGCTGGACGTCCTCGGCATCGTGCCGGAACCGGTGGCCGCCGCGTTGCAGTACGACCTGATGGACGGGGCCGCCGAGCGGACCGTGCTCGTCTACGACCTGGGCGGCGGCACCTTCGACACCACGGTGATCCGGGTCGGCGCGGACGCCGTGGAAGTGATCTGCACCGACGGCGACCAGGAGCTCGGCGGCGCAGACTGGGACGACCGCCTGGCCCAGCACCTGCTCCAGGAGTTCGTCGCCGCGGCCGCGCCGGCCGAGGAACCGGCCGAGGACGCCCAGTTCATGCAGGACCTCTACCTCACCGCCGAGCAGGTCAAGCGGCAGCTCTCCCAGGCCACCTCGCGCACCGTCCCGCTGCGCTTCGCCGGCGCCTCCGCGATGATCACCATCACCCGGCAGACCTTCGAGGAGATCACCCGGGACCTGCTGGACAACACCATCGCCATCACCGACCGCACGCTGGACAAGCTCCGCGACAAGCTCGGCGGCGACCCGCGACAGCTCGTCGACGAGGTGCTGCTGGTCGGCGGCTCGACCAAGATGCCCGCCGTGACGGCCCGGCTCGCCGAGGCGTACGGCTGGCGCCCGCAACTGCACGACCCGGACCTGGCGGTGGCCAAGGGCGCGGCCCGCTACGCGCTCAGCCGCGCGGTCTGGCAGGCGGCCGACCCGGCGGCCGAGTCCGCCCCGACCGCCGAGGAGCGGGCCGAGCGGGTCAACGAACTGGCCAACCTGACCGGGCTCAGCGCCGAGTCCATCGCGGCGGTCTCCCACAAGCGGATCACCACCGTGCTGCCCAAGGCGTTCGGGGTGAAGCTGGTCGACACCAACAAGCCTGGCTGGGAGGAGGACACCGAGGCCGCCTCCTACGTCGAGCACCTGGTGCACGCAGACGACCCGCTGCCCTCCGGGCCGCACCCCCTGGTGGCCGGCACCGTGGTGGACAACCAGCAGGAACTGAGGATCGAGGTCTACGAACAGGCCGGCACCGTGGAGAGCGCCGAGTTGTTCGCCAACAAGGCGGTCGACCGTGGCGCGGGCACCATCACCGGGCTGCCGCCGCTGCCGCAGGGCTCCCCGATCGACATCAGCATGACCGTGGACGACAACGGCCTGCTCACCGTGCACGCCGTCGAGCCCACCTCCGGCAAGGACCTGACCATCGCCGTCCGGGTCAGCGTCCTGCCCGAGGAGGAGATCCCCCAGTTGCGGGCGAAGGTGTCGGCGATCTCGGTGAGGTCCTGAGCCGATGGAATTCGACCCGGCCCGGTACGACCGGGAGGTGATCGGCCCGTTGCGCGGGCGTCGGGGCCGGCTGCCCGACGGTGACCTGCGGGTGCGCTACGCCGTCGCGCCCGGCATGGACCGGGCGGCCCTCGAACAGCGGCTGCGGAAGGTGCGCACCTACTGGAACCAGAAGGCCAGCGGGCCGGCCGCGCAGGCGGCGACCGGGGTGTGCAAGCGGCTGCTCGCCGCCGACGAGGAGCTCAAGCGCACCGCCGGCGGCGCCATGCTCGACCCGGCCTGGTGGGAACAGCAGGCGACGGCGTACCGCCAGCGCGCCCAGGGTGCCCTCGACGGGCTGGTCCGTGACCTGCGTGATTCCTACGGCGGCTCGGGCCGGGTCACCCCGGGGCAGCTCGCCGCCATCGTCGCCCACCATCAGGCCACCTTCGACCACGCCCAGCTCGACCAGGCGGTCCGCCAGGCCAAGCTGGTCGTGGTCGAGCCGGTGGAGCTGCCCGCCGACAGCGGGATGGAGCGGACCGCCTACCGCACCCTCACCGAGAACCTGGGCATCGCCGGGGCGTCGACCATCGTGCACCTGCTCCACCCCGACCTGCGGGAACCGTTCCGGCTCTGCGCCGGCTTCGCCGTGCCCGGCCGACCCGAACTGACCCTGACCGCCGAGGTGGTGCGGGCGCGCAGCGCCGCCGAGAACGCCGCCGCCGACTCGCCTGTGGTGCGGGCCCGCAAGGCGGCGCTGGTCGCGCTGCGTACCGCCGCCGACCGTGGCGTCGCGTTGGCCGGCATCGCGCTGTTCCAGGTGGCCGAGCAGGTGCGGCAGGGCCGGGCCGCCGGGCTGGCGGACCGGCTGCTGGTCCGCACCGCCGTCGATCTCGGTCTGACCCCGGGCGACGCCGAGCTGCTGGTGCTCAGCATGCCGGCCACCGTCTCCGCCACGGTCGGCCCGGCCGACCAGGTACGGGAGCTGCTCGGCCAGGGTGAGCTGCGCACCGCCGCGCAGCGGCTGGCCGCCGTACCAGCCGAGCACGCCGACCGGGAGACGCTGCGGCGGGAGATCGCCGCCGCCGAGCAGCGGGTCGTCGAACTGCTGGAACAGGTCGACCAGGCGCTGGCCGCCGACCGGGAGGAGGCGGCGGAGCAGCTCCTGCGGCAGGCGCTGGCCGTCGCCACCGACGACGACGCCCTCGCCGCCCGGCTGCGCCGGCTGCGCCCCCCGCCACCGCAGGACCTGCGGGTGCATCCTGGCGCGCCGACGGTGCTGAGCTGGGCGCGGCCGGCCACCGAACGCACCGACCTGCGTTACCGGGTGGTCCGCGGCGACGGGGACCCGCCCGCCACCCCGCAGGCGGGAACGCTGGTCGCCGAGACCACCGAGCCGACGGCGGCGGACCCGGAGCCGCCGGTCGGTGCCCGCTGCGGCTACGCGGTCTTCGCCGCAGGCGAGTCGGGCGCCTGGTCCCGGGCGGTGACCGCGACCGCCCTGCTCACCCCGCCGGTGGGGGAGGTGACGGTGCTGGCGACCCCGCACGAGGTCACCCTCGCCTGGCGTCCGCACCCGGCGACGGTCGCGGTGCGGGTGCGCCGGACCGAGTCCCGACGCCCCGACTCCGCCGACGACGGCGTGCCGCTGCGCGCCGAGCCGACCGGGCTGACCGACACCACGGTCCAGCAGGGACGCGACTACCACTACAGCCTGGTCGCGGTCTACCGGGACCCGGCCGGCCGGCAGGTCGCCTCGGCGATGGTGGTGGTCACCGCCGCGCCGCGGCCCCGGGCCCACCCGGTCGAGTCGCTCACCGTCGAACCGGTCCGGGCGGTGGGGAACCGGGTCCGGGTCCGGCTCTCCTGGCTGCCCCAGCCCGGCGTCCGGGTCCGCATCCGCCGGGCCGACACCCCGCCGCTGTGGCCGGTCGGGGCCACGGTGCACGAGCCGGCGCTCGACGGATACGGCGTCGAGGTCACCGGGGCACCCGCCGACGCCGACGGACAGTGCGTGCTGGAGGCCGACGTGCCCCAGGGCTTCCACGTCTACCTGCCGCTTGCGGTCGGTGGCGAGGGCACGATCGTCGGGCGGCCGGTCACCCAGGGCACGGCCGCGCCGGTGGAGCGGCTGCGTGCGCAGCGCGCCGGCGACCAGGTGAGCATCTCCTGGGTGTGGCCGGACACGGTGAGCCTGGCCGAGGTGACCCACGCCCGCGACGGCCGCCCGGACGAGGTGTTCCAGGTCAGCAGGAGCCGCTACCTGCACGAGAAGGGCTGCCGGCTGACCGCCGACGACCGACCCGCCAGGGTCAGCGTGGTCGGCATCGCGGTCGGACCGGCCGGCCGGTCCCGGTCCCCGGCGGTCTGCTGCGACGTGCCGGGCCGCCCCGGCCGCCTCGCGTACACCGTCGAGCGGCTCGCGGGGCTGCGCAACCGGTTCTCCCCGCGACGGGCGCTCGCGGTCACCGCCGAGCGGGACTGCGCCGTCGCGCACCTGGTGGTGGTGGCGCAGGCCGGACCGGTGCTGCCGGTGCGGCCCGACCAGGGCCGCGAGCTGCTGCGCGTCTCCGACGTGGAGTTCGGGGCCGGGCAGACCCGGCGGTTCGAGTTCGACCTGCCCAGGGAGCTGTCCCGCCCGTACTGGATCAGGTGTTTCGTCGATCCCCCCTCCGGCGCGGTCCTGCGGGACCCGCCGGTCGACCAGTTGAAGGTGTGACGTGATGCGCCGGAAGACCTCCTGCCCCTACTGCTACCACCGGATCCCCGCCAAACGGCTCTGGTACCAGTGCAACGGCCGTGGCTCGGTCAACCGCCCCGGCTGCCCGGCCGCCCGGGACGAGGCGCGGGAGACCGGGACCGGGTTCAAGGGAATCGTCCGCCCCTCCTTCCGCCCCGGCTGGCACCGGTTGCGGCCGGTCTTCCCCCGCCAGGCCAGCTGCCCGGGGTGCGGGTCGCTGACCGGCATCCGGGTCTGCCCCCGCTGCCACACCCCGCTCCCGGTCGGCTTCGACCGGTCCCACAGCCCGCTGATCGCCATGATCGGCGCGAAGAACACCGGCAAGACGGTGTATCTGACCGTGCTCGCCAACGAGCTACGCACCACGCTGCGCCGTCGTTTCCACGCCGACGTGCGGTTCACCGGTGACGCCCAGGGCGGCGCCGAGTCCCCGCTGCGCTGGCTGGAGAGGAACGTCAACCGGGTCTACCAGCGGGGGCAGTTGTTCGCGCAGACCGCCTCGGCGGGCAGCGCCGGCCGGCAGGAGGCGTTGGTCTTCGAGTGGCGGCAGGCCGGCCGGCGGACCCTGACCGGGCTGCGCTTCCGCACCACCTACCTTTCCTTCTACGACACCGCCGGTGAGGACCTCAGCAGCCAGGGCCGGTCCCGGGACCTGAGGTACCTCGACGCCGCCGACGCGCTGATCGTGCTCCTGGACCCGTTCACCCTGCCGCAGGCGGCAGACCGGATCGTCGCGCCCGACGACGACAAGGAAGGGACGCGGGAATCGGCCAAGACCGTGCTCGGCAACGTGACCGACACGCTGCGGGAGAGCCGGAGCATCCCCGGCGACAAGCCGATCCGACTGCCGGTGGCGGTGGCGTTCGCCAAGATCGACGCGTTCTTCGACGCGCTCGGCAGCGACAACCCGCTCTTCGAGGTGCCCGACGAGTCCACCGCCCACTATGACGAGACCGCCGGCCGGGACACCCACGAACAGGTCCGGGCGCTGCTGCACGAGTTCGGCGGGGACGAGATCGACAGCCACCTGAGCACCAACTACACCAACTTCCGCTACTTCGTGGTCTCGGCGCTGGGCGCACCACCGGACTACGCCAACCAGAAGGTGGACCCGGGCGGGGTGCGCCCCTTCCGGGTGGCCGAGCCGCTGCTGTGGCTGCTGAGCCGCTTCGGCGTGGTCCGTGGTGAAACGAGGCGTCGATGACCCCCGACCGTCCGCCGCCGGAGAGCGGCTTCGAGGCCCTCGTCTACACCGACTGCCGTCCCGGCCAGGGGTTGCAGGGCACCGCCGGACTCCAGTTCCAGGCCCGCTCCGCCGGGGCCGACCAGCAGGACATGGCCCTGGTCGAGGGGAACCTGCTCTACGAGGCCCCGACGAACTGGATGGGGGAACGCCGCCCCGCCGACCGGTACCCGTCGTCCCTGTCCCACGTGCACGACGGCCACCGCTACGCCACGGCGGCCGGGTGCTATCTCGGCCGGGAGGCCAACGGAAACCGGGAGGGCAACCAGCTCACCCACGCCCTGCTCACCACCGACCCGGACGCCTACGGGCCGGTGCGTCCCGCCCAACTGTTCGGCGCCTCCTGCTGGACCCGGCAGCCGGCCCCCACCACGAGCTGCCCGCCGCCCGGCGAGGAATGGGAGCCGGGGCCGCTGGACGTCGCCCGGGTCCGGGACCTGGTCCGCGCCACCCCCGGCGGGCGCGACCTGCTCGCCGACCTGGTCACCGTGCTGAGCCGGCTCGACCGACCCGACGCCGTCCGGGTGCTCTTCGTCTGCCCCGACCCGGCGCTGGTGCTGGGCTGGATCACGGCCGCCACCCTGCTGCTGCCACAGCGGGTGGCGCTGACGATCGGCTTCAAGGTCTTCACCACCAGGCCGATGCACGCCAACCAGCCGGTGCTCGCCGTGCATCCGGAGTGGGAGACCCCCCACCCCGCCGTCGACAACGACCAGGGCTTCGTGGTGGTGGACCTGACCCGCGACATGCGTACCCCGGTCGAGGCGACTCCGACGGCCCGCCGCTGGGCCGAGCTCTTCCTCACCGCGGACCCGTACGACGTGGTCGACGCCGTCGAGGTCGCCGCCGACTCCGGGCTGCCGCCGGAGCAGGCCGCCGCGGTGGCCGTCGTGGCGGTGCTGGGACAACCCCCGACCCCGCAGGAGGCCGAACCGCTGGTCCGCTGGCTGCGCGGCGGCCCGACCCGGCAGGTACGCGACCACGGCGGCCCGGTGCTGGACACCCTGGTCGCCGAGGTGACCCGCTGGCCGGCGGAGACGCTGGCCCTGCTCGACGAGATCGCCCACACCGGCAACCGGGCCGACCCGGGCAGCCCGTTGTGGACCGCCGACCGGGTCGCCGCCGTCCGGCAGGCCCTGATCGCCGCCGAGCTGCGCCGGGCCGTCGACACCGGGCAGGTGCCCAAGGGGCAGCTCGATCCGCTGCCGCCGCGGATCTGGACCGGCGCGCACCAGCACACGGGGCAGCGACGGCTGACCGAGGAGCTGGGCCGGGCCGAACCGGCGGCCTTCGAGGCGCTGTTGCGCGCCGCCCGCCGCTGCGGCCTCGCGGTGCCGCTGCCGGCCGTACGCCCGGCGGCCCACGCCTTCGCCGTCGACTGGGCCGAGCACCCCGAGCACGGGTACGACCCGGGCGACTGGCCGGACGGGGAGGCCCTGGTCGACCTCCGCAACGACGTGTTGCGCGAGCGGGTGCGGCGCGACCCGGACCAGGCCGACGCGATCGCCGACGCCTGGTGGCGGGTGCTGGAGCCCGGCCTGACGGCGATCGACAGCCGGCTGGACGAGGCGGTGGTGGCCGCCGCCGTCCGGCACCTGCCGGTGGCGCAGCGGCACGAGCTGGTCGACCACTTCCTCCTCGGCGCGGCGCAGCGGGGGCGGCCGGACACCGTCGAACGGCTGGCCCGGATCCTGTTCCGGCGGGCGACAGCGGACCCGCACGAGCTGGGGCTGCTGGCCCGGAAGGCGCCGCCGGGCACCGTGCTGCCGGCCGAGGCGGTCGCCGGGCTGCGCGAGACCCTGCTGACCGCCCAACGACTGCCGACCGAGGACCTGGCGCTGGGGCAGCGGCTGCTGCGCCAGGGGCTGTTGCCGCCGGATCCGGAGCTGGTCGAGCTGCTGACGGCCGACCAGGCCGTCGAGGAACTGGCAACCGCCCTGACCCGGGCGCGGAGAGCCGACGGGCGGTTGCGGTCCCGACTGACCGCGTTGCCCCGCGCCGTGGTCCGTGCCCACGACACCGAGCTGCTCTCCGCGTTGCTGGTGAACCGCCACCCGGCCGGGGTGCTGGAGCACCTGACGGCGCTGCCGGAGCTGACCGCGGCCTACGCGCAGCGCCTGCCCGCCCTGGTCCGCCGGCCCGGGGAGCCGTGGCACGTGGCGGTCGCCTTCGCCCTGGCCGTCGACCCCGGCGCGCCGCCCGAGCTGGAGCCGGACCTCCGTAGCGAGCTGGCCCGGGGCGTCCGGCGCTGGCTGGGCAGGGCCGAGGAGCGGCCGCTGGCCGCCGCCGAAGAACTCGTGACGGGGCTGCGCCGCCCCCGGCTGACCAGCCGGTGGCAGCAAGTGGTCACCGACGCCCGCAAACCGGGCCTGCTGTCCCGACTCTGGCAACGGAAAGGGTGACCGATGGGCTACTACTACGACCCCTACGACCCCTTCTACCGCCGTCCGCTCCTCGACGGGGAGACCGTGAAGTGGTTGCTCGTCCTCGCGGCGGTCGGCGTCTATCTCTTCTTCTGCCTCCCCTTGCTCTTCCTCGCGCTGTTCCAGTTCACCGCCGTGGCCGTGCCCGTGCTGATGGCCGGCGGGGCCGGCTGGGCGATCATCCGCACGATCATGTTGCTCGCGGGACGACGCCCGGTACCGCTCTTCACCCCGGACCGGGAGGCGGCCCGCTCCGCCCGGCGTCGGCAGCGCAGGCCGTACCTCACCGTCGACCCGGCCTGGCCCAGCTACTGGGTCGGCCAGGTGTTCATCGACCAGTGGGAGGCGATCCGCTGGGTCGTGCGGGACCTGCTGCCGCTGATGCGCTTCACCGGGCGACGCCTCGACGTCAGCAACCGCAAGAAGCTGCTGCTGCTCTGGCCCCTCTTCGCGATCTTCGGCGCGATCGGGATCGGGGTCGGCATGGCGCTCGGGGTGGTGCTGGCGGTGGCGGCCAACCTGCTCGCCACCGTGGTGATGCTGCTGCTCGGCGTGGTGACCACCGGGCTGCTGCGGCTCTACGAGCGGCTTCGGCAGCTTCGGCTGCGCGCCGCCGCGAGTTGCCCGGCCTGCTACCACGTCTCCCGGCTGCCGGCCTACCGCTGCCCCGGCGCGCACCCGCAGGGCGGCGACCTGCACCGGGCGCTGCGCCCCGGCCGGCTCGGCCTGCTCCGGCGCACCTGCGCCTGTGGCGCCGCGCTGCCGGTCACCCGGGGGCGGGCCAGCCAGCAACTGACGGCCCTGTGCCAGCTCTGCGGCCATCCGCTGCACCGGGGGGCGGCGGCGGTCACCGACGTCCGGATCCCGGTCTTCGGCGCCACCTCCTCGGGCAAGACCCAACTGTTGACGAGCACCCTGGTCGGGCTCACCGCGCTCTCCGGCACCCGGGACACCGTGGTCGAACTGGCCGACCGCGACAGCGAGCGGACCTACCGGCAGAGCGTCCAGATCGTCGAGGGGACCGCCGCGATGCGCAAGACCCCCGCCGACTGGGCGCCCTTCGCCACCACCCTGCTCCTGCGGCACCGGGGACGGGACGCGCTGCTGCATCTCTTCGACGCGGCGGGCGAGAACCTGACCGACCCGAACCGCAACGCCGGGTACGGATACCTGGACTTCGCCCGCACGCTGGTCTTCGTCCTCGACCCGTTCGCCATCCCGGAGGTCGGCGAGCAACTGTCCTCCTTCCCGGAGATCGAGCGGCAGGCCAACGCGTCGCGGCACGATGCCGAGGACTCCTACAACGGCACGGTCAACCGGCTGCGCCGCTACGGGGTGGCCACCGAGCAGCAGCGGATCGCGTTCGTGCTCACCAAGGGCGACCTGTTGGCCAAGCTGCCGGTCGGCGCCAGCATCGAACCGGGCTACGACGACCCGGCCGCGGTGCGCCGCTGGCTGGTCGACCGGCAGATGGAGAACCTGCTGCTCACCGCCGAACGCGACTTCGCCGAGGTCCGCTACTTCTGCGTGAATGCGAAGGACACCGGCCGGCAGGGAGCACTGGCCCCGATCGGCTGGCTGCTGCGCCGGGAACGGATCGCGCTGACCTGACGGTAACCATCGCGGGCCCGGCCCCTGTCGACCAAGGGCCGGTCCGCATCGACCACAGGAGCTGACATGTCCACCGAACCGATCCCACCCGGCTACCGCAGCGGCCGGGCAGTGCTCATCGTCGTCCAGGTCCTCACCCTGCTCGCCCTGGTGGCGCTCACCGTCTGGCTCGCCGTCGAGGTGGTGCAGTCCGCCGACGGCTCGACGGGCACGCCGTGACCGGCCCGGCTCGGGCCGGGCCCACCCTCCTGGCCGACGTGGTCGAGCTGTTCCACCGCTACGTCGACCTGGCCGACGGCGACGCCACCGAGGCCGCAGCGCTCCGCGCGGAGCTGCTCGGACACCGCAGCGCCTGCGCCGCGCTCCCTGCTGGACCCGAGCGGGACATGGTCGCCCTCCACCTCGGGCTCGCCCTGGTCGAGGGCGAACCCGAGGCGGCGGACCTGCGCTCGGCGGTGGAGCTGCTGGCCGGCCCGGTCTGGTCCCTGCCACCGGAGCCGGTGGTCGCCCTCGGCGCCGCGCGGCTGGCCTGGGCGCTGGTGCTGATCGGCGCTCGGCCGCAGGGCCCCACGCTGCTGGCTGCGGTCGACCGGGCCGTGACGCTGATCGAGCCGGCCGAACGGTTGTGGTTCGCCGGGGCGCTGGCCCAGCTCTGCGGCGAACGGCACAGCCAGACGGGCCGGCCGGAGCTGCGGGAGGCGGGCATCCGGCTGGCCGAGGCCGGGCTGGCCGAGGCCGCCGAGGCCGAGCCGCAGGCCGTGTTGGACATGCACGCCCGGCGGCTGAGCCTCATGCTGGCGGGCCCGGACGGGCAGACGGTGGTGGGGTCCCGGCCGGCCGCGGTCACCGAGGCGTACCAGGCGTGGCGGGCGGCCGAGCCGTCCGATCCGCGCGACTGGCTGGCCGCCGTGCTGGCGCTGGCGGCCTTCCCGTTCTGGGTGCAGCGGCGTCCACTGTTCGCGCCGTCGGTCTGGCGGCAGCTCCACGAGCAGGGCCGGCGGGCGAAGGACCTGCCGGCGAACGTCCGGCTCGGCCTGGCGGTGGGGCAGCGGTTGCTCGACGCGCTGGGCGTCGTCCCGGGCGAGGCTGATCCGTACGCCGGCGCGGACGATCTGGACCGGCTGCTGCGGGCCGGCGTCACCGACGAAGCCGGCGAACTCGGGCGGGAGGTCTCCCGCCTGGCCGGGAAACTGCTGCCGGTTCTGGTCCTTCTGGACGCCCACCGCTCCGGTGACCTGGCGGCCCTGCACAGGGCCGAGGCGGCGCTGGCCGACAGCGCCGACCCGTTCGTCGGTCGACTGGGCGCCATGATGACGGACCTGCGCCGAGCCGGCCAGAGCCCCGAACTGGAACGCCGGCTTCTGGACGACGCCCGGCGGATGGCCGAGCAGAATCCCGCCGACGAGCAGAGCCGGCTGCTGGTCGACATGATCGAGTCGTTTCTCGGGGGCCGGGGCGCGCCGGCCCGCCCCGCTCCGGGACCGGGCGGGCCGGCGGCCCACCGCGGCGCGACCCGGCCGGCCGGACCCGCGGCGGCCACCGGCCCGGACCCGGTGCTCGACGTGCCGGCTCTCGGCCAGGCGATGGTCCTGTCATCGGTGGCCGGCCGCTGGAGGGCCAACCGGGGCGATCCCGCCGTGTTGCGGCAGTCGGCTGTCGAGGTGGAGCGGCTGCTCGGCGATCCCTCCGCCGGCACCATGGTGATCGAACCGGCCGTGGAGCTTCTCGCCGAGATACGGCTGGACCTCGCCCGGCTCACCCGACGTCGCGCCGACGCCGCCGAAGCGGTGCGCCAGGGCGAGCGGGCGCTCGGCGTCATCGGCGGCCCCTACGCCGCCCGCTGGCCCGGTGCCGTCCGGCGGCTGGCCGAGGCGCTCCGCCTGCGTTCCGGGGGTTTCGGCGCGGACCAACGTCGGGCCCGGGAACTGGGACTGGCCGTGCTGCGCGGGTACGCCTGGCAGACCCTGTTGCAGTCGCGTACCGAGCACGCCGTCACCGCCGCGGCGCGAGCCGCCGCGGAGGCGGTGTACACGGCGGCGCAGTGCGTCCACGACGGCGCCCTCGACGACGCGGTCCGGGCCCTGGACGCCGGGCGGGGTCTGGTGCTCTACGCCAGTACCGCCGCGCGGTCGGTGCCGGCGATGCTGCGGGCGGCCGGCCGGAGCGACCTGGCCCGGCGATGGGGCGAGGCGGACCCGACAGCCGCTGTCGTGGGGGCGGGCGCGCTTAACGCGGGGATCGTTCCGGACGACCTGCGGCACCAGGTGCTACGGGTGTTGACCGGCATCGAGCCGGGCCAGCAGCCGGGAGGGAGCGAGGCTGTGGCCAGGTCCCGCCCGCCGGGCGTCCCGACCGGGGCCGCCGTGGCCCTGCTCGATCCGCCGTCCCTGGCGGAGATCCGCGCCGCGCTGCGTGCGCAGCGGCTCGACCTGCTGGCCTACCTCGTCCCCGGACCGGGCCGGCAGGGCGGGCTGCTGGTGCTGGTGCCGGCGGAAGGCGCGGTCACGGTGCTGCGCAGCGCTGAGCTGGGCAGCGGGGCCGGGGAACTGCGGGACTATCTGCGGGCACTGCGCGAACGCCAGAACGCGCCGGAGGAGCGAAGCGCCGAGGCGGCCGTCCGCTGGCGGGACCACCTGGAGTCGCTCTGCGACTGGGCGTGGCGGGCCGCCATGGACCCGCTGATGGGACACCTGCGCCGGCAGCGGGGCGGACCGGTGCCCCGGATCGGTCTGGTGCCGATGGGCCCGCTCGGGGTGGTGCCCTGGCACGCCGCCCGCCGCTTCGACCGGGGCGTGCCGCACTACGTGGTGCAGGATCTGGAGATCTCCTACGTCCCCTCTGCCCGCCTGCTGTGCCAGGGCGCGGAGCCGGTCGCCGGTGGTCACCACCGTCGGCTCCCCGATGCCCTGATGATCGGCGAACCGGGTGGAGACCAGGGCGTCGGCCGGGAGGCGAGGGCGGTCCGGGACGCCTTCTACCCGGGCCTGCCGCTGCACGTGGGGCCGAACGCTTCCGTCGCCCGCCTGCGGGACTGGCTGGTCCGACCGGCGGGCGGGCGGCGGCTGCTGCACCTGGGCTGTCACGGCACGGTCGAGGTGGAACGGCCGTGGGAGTCGCGGCTCCAGTTGGCCGACGGCGAGCACCTCACCGCGGGACAACTGCTCGATCTGGGCCGGGACCGGGCGGCCCTGGTCGACCTGGTGCTGCTCGCCGCCTGCGAGACCGGCCTCACCGGCGCCGACTACGACGAGGCGTTCAGCCTGGCCACCGCCTTCCTGGTGGCCGGCGCACGGTCGGTGGTCGGCAGCCTCTGGGCCGTCTACGACGACGCCACATCGCTCGCCATGTTCATGGTCCATCACTTCCTCCGCGACCGGGGACTACCCCCGGCCGCCGCGCTGCGGGCCACTCAGCTGTGGATGCTGGACCCTGACCGTCTCGCCCCCAGCACCATGCCCCCGAAGCTGCGCGAGCTGAGCATGCGACCGCGCTGGGCCAAGCCGTTCGCCTGGTCGGGGTTCATCCACCTGGGCGCGACGTCGGGCTGAGCCGGCACACCGGACCCGGCCGGCGCGGGACAGCTCCGCGACCGGGGCGGTCGGCGCGGTCTGCGGGCGGAGGCCCCGGGGTGCCCGGCGCGCCGGCCACCGGGAGCGGCCCGGAAGCGGAACCGCAGCATGGCGTGCCTTTCGCGGGAGGCCGGGCGTCGGATCGGTGCTGCCGGATCCGATCTACCTGGACGACATCGGGCTCCTGGTCGGGGTGCTCGTCTACGTCCGGCACCTGGCCAACCAACACGGCATCGGCGGTGGGTGAGCTGGGGCCCCGACAGCCACGACGGTGTCCCCGCAGCGGCGACGCCGCCGGGGGCGTCGAGGCGGAGCGGGTGGCCGGCGGATGGATCTGCGGCGAAATATGCGGGTTGAGTCGACGGAAAACTTGATTGATTCCAGAAGAGTGGGCTAGGTTCGGGGGGTGACGCCCGACTTCGAGACCCAGCTTCGGGCGGTCTCGTTGCGCGTGACCCGGCCCCGGTTGGCGGTGCTCGCCGCGCTGCGCGACCACCCGCACGTCGACACCGACACGGTGATCGCCCTGGTCCGGGCCGACCAGCCCACGGTCTCCCACCAGGCGGTCTACGACGTGCTCCGGGCGCTCACCGACGCCGGCCTGGTGCGGCGCATCCAGCCCGCCGGCGCGACCGCCCGGTACGAGTGCCGGGTGGGGGACAACCACCACCATGTCGTGTGCCGCTCCTGCGGCGCGATCGCCGACGTCGACTGCGCCGTCGGCCATGCACCCTGCCTCACCGCCTCCGACGATCACGGTTTCGACGTCGACGAGGCAGAGGTCGTCTACTGGGGCACCTGCCCCGGCTGCGCGACCGCACGCACCGCCCAGCCAACCCAACGCACCGCCCAGTGACCAGCCAGTCCGGAAGGAAACCGATGAGCGACACCCAGGACAACGCGCCCGTCAGCGCCCAGGGCGTGGACAAGAAGGAGGCGGCCGGCTGCCCGGTCGCGCACGACTCCGTCACCGCGCAGGGCAGCGAGAGCGAGAACCCGGCGATCGACTCGCCGACGCCGAAGACGGGCGGTCGTCCCCGCACCAACCGCGACTGGTGGCCCAACCAGCTCGACCTGTCGGTCCTGCACGCCCAGTCGCCCAAGGGCAACCCGCTGGGGGCCGACTTCAGCTACGCCCAGGAGTTCGCCAAGCTCGACGTCGAGGCCCTCAAGCGGGACATCGTCGAGACCCTCACCACCTCGCAGGACTGGTGGCCGGCCGACTTCGGCCACTACGGCGGCCTGATGATCCGGATGAGCTGGCACGCGGCGGGCACCTACCGCATCGAGGACGGCCGTGGCGGCGCCGGCGACGGCGGCCAGCGGTTCGCCCCGCTCAACAGCTGGCCGGACAACGCCAACCTCGACAAGGCCCGCCGGCTGCTCTGGCCGGTCAAGCAGAAGTACGGCCAGAAGATCTCGTGGGCCGACCTGCTCGTGCTCGCCGGCAACGTGGCCCTGGAGTCGATGGGCTTCAAGACCTTCGGCTTCGGCTTCGGCCGCGAGGACGTGTGGGAGCCCGAGGAGATCTTCTGGGGCCCGGAGGACACCTGGCTCGGTGACGCGCGCTACGCCTCCGAGAAGGAGATGACGCCCGGCGTCGGCGCGACCGAGATGGGCCTCATCTACGTCAACCCGGAGGGCCCCCGCGGCAACGCGGACCCGGCCGCGGCGGCGCACTTCATCCGCGAGACCTTCCGCCGGATGGCGATGGACGACGAGGAGACCGTCGCCCTCATCGCCGGCGGCCACACCTTCGGCAAGACGCACGGCGCGGGCGTCGCCGACGACCACGTGGGCCCCGAGCCGGAGGGCGCCCCGCTGGAGGCGCAGGGCCTGGGCTGGCTGAGCACCCACGGCAGCGGCAAGGGCGGCGACACGATCACCAGCGGCCTCGAGGTGACGTGGACCGACAAGCCGACGCAGTGGAGCAACCGGTTCTTCGAGATCCTCTTCGGCTACGAGTGGGAGCTGACCACCAGCCCCGGCGGGGCGAAGCAGTGGGTCGCGAAGGATGCCGAGGCGATCATCCCGGACGCCCACGACCCGGCGAAGAAGCACAAGCCGACGATGCTGACGACCGACCTGTCGCTGCGCGTCGACCCGGCGTACGAGAAGATCTCGCGCCGCTTCCTGGAGCACCCCGACGAGTTCGCGCTGGCCTTCGCCAAGGCGTGGTACAAGCTGCTCCACCGCGACATGGGCCCGGTCAGCCGCTTCCTCGGCCCGTGGGTGCCGGAGGCCCAGCTCTGGCAGGACCCGGTTCCGGCCGTCGACTACGACGTCGTGAGCGACGCCGACGTGGCCGCCCTGAAGGCGAAGGTCCTGGCCTCCGGCCTCACCACCGCCCAGCTCGTCTCCACCGCCTGGGCGTCGGCCGCGAGCTTCCGCTCCACCGACAAGCGCGGCGGCGCCAACGGCGCGCGGATCCGCCTCGAACCGCAGCGCAGCTGGGAGGTCAACCAGCCCGAGCAGCTCGCGACGGTCCTGGCGACCCTGGAGGGCATCCAGCAGGAGTTCAACGCCGCCGGTGGCGCGAAGATCTCGCTGGCCGACCTGATCGTGCTGGCCGGCTCGGCCGCCGTCGAGAAGGCGGCGCGCGACGCCGGCGTCGAGGTGACCGTGCCGTTCCGGCCGGGCCGCACCGACGCCTCGCAGGAGCAGACCGACGTCGAGTCGTTCCGGGTCATGGAGCCGCGCGCCGACGGGTTCCGCAACTACCTGCGCCCCGGCGAGAAGACCCAGCCGGAGGTGCTGCTCGTCGACCGCGCCTACATGCTCGACCTGACCGCGCCGGAGATGACCGTCCTCGTCGGCGGCCTGCGCGCCCTCGGCAACAACGTCGGCGGCACCGCGCACGGCGTGCTCACCGACCGGCCGGGCGTGCTCACCAACGACTTCTTCACCAACCTGCTCTCCCCGGGCACCCGGTGGAAGGCGTCGGAGTCCGAGGAGCACGTCTACGAGATCCGGGACCTGGCCACCGACCAGGTGAAGTGGACCGCCACGGCGGTCGACCTCATCTTCGGCTCCAACTCCCAGCTGCGGGCCCTCGCGGAGGTCTACGCCAGCGAGGACGCGCGCGAGAAGTTCGTCGCCGACTTCGTCGCGGCCTGGACCAAGGTCATGGAGCTCGACCGGTTCGACCTGGCCTGATCCGCCGCTCCAACCGACGGGCCCCGGTCGATCGCTGACGATCGACCGGGGCCCGCCCTCGTTTCGCGCCGCTCAGAACGGCCACCGGTCGCGGGACCCGGCCTCGACGAGGGGGATCATCGCGAACGCGGCGTCGGACAGGCCGCCGAACGTGTGCCGGTTGCCGACCGTCGGCGCGTGCCCGACCCGGTAGCCGACCAGGTTCCAGGTGTACGTCGGCACGTGGGCCGGCACCGCGGCCGCGACATCGGGGGCGTCGTGCCAGTGCGCCTGCTCGTCGGTGAGGACGACCACCCGGTCGTGCCCGGCGTAGTGCCGCCGGATGGCCTGCTCGGTCTGGGTGCCGCCGCCGTAGAAGTAGCCGCCCTCGCGGAACCGGCGCACCGCCGCCAGCACCGACTCGCCCGCCACGGCCGGGAACACCCGGCTGGCGTGGGAGAACGACACCACCGTCGCGTCCCGGGCGCGGGCGGCCAGCGCGAGACCGAACACGGTGGCCGCGTCCCAGCAGCGCAGCGTGCCGTCCCGGCTGAACGTGCTGTTCATCGACCCCGACGTGTCGATCAGGATCAGGGTGCGGCCGTCCAGGGCGGGCACGTTCGCCAGCGCCTGCTGCAACGCCCGCTCCAGCGGGTACGCCCACCGCAGGCTCGGCGCGGCGTTGTGGGCCGACAGGAAGCGCATCGGCAGCACGCGCGAGCGCGCGATCTCGCCCGGGTCGGTCAGCTTCGCCGCCACCGCCTCGGCGACGGCGTCGCCGACGCCGGCCCGGTCGAAGTTGCGCAGGTTGCGCAGCAGTGCCAGGTAGCCCATGGTCGGGATGATCGCCTCCCAGGCGGCGGCGTCCATGGGGGCCTGCCGCCAGCCGGCGAGCGCCTCCCAGCTCATGCCGGCCGCGCCGAGCACCGCCGGGTCGGTGACCTCCCGCCGCCGCTGCACGGGCAGGGCCATCAGCTCGGCCCGGGCCGCCAGCACGGTCAGCGACTCCGGCAGTGGGTTGTCGCGCTTGTGTCGCCGGTCGAGGGCGTGCCGGAACAGGTCGCCCTGCCGCGCGTCCCGCGCTACCGGGTGGGTCAGCTCGATGACGTCGCCGAACCGCACGGCGTCGCCGTCGGAGTCGTACCTGAGCAGGCTGCGCTCGTGGTAGAGCCGCACGACGGCGTCGGCGACGCCCCGCTTGACCGGCTTCGGCAGGGCCCGGCCGTGGCGGCCCAGCCAGTACGCCAGCGCCTCGCCCGGCTCGTCGGCGCGCTGCAACGCCGCCCCCACGACCGCCCGGGAGCCGGGCACCCCGGCCGCGACCTGCGCCCGGGAGCCCTCCAGCGCGGCCACCACGGACGCCGACCGCAGCAGCGCCCCGGTGCGCAGCCACGGCACGAATCGCGCGAACCAGTCGGGGTCGGCGACCGCGGCGGCGGCCACCAGCTCACGGAACCGGGCGTCCCGGTCGGCGGCGGCCTCGTAGAAGGTGTCGGTGCCGACCATGTTGGACACCGCGAGCAGGAACAGCTCGGCCCGCTGCCCGCGCAGGAACCCCGGTGCGCCCTCGGCGGTCATGGCCTCGGCGGCCGGGCGGTCGGCCCCGGGCCGGTGCCGGGGCAGCTTGAGGTTGAACCTGGCCATCGCGTCCCCCGTGTCGGTCGAAGGCGGGGAGACACCGGCACACCGCACACCCGAGATCGTCAGTCGGCGACGGACTTGTGTCCGCTGCTCTGTCCGGTTGAGCTAGCACGCCGGGGCGTGCGGGGGACTCGAACCCCCAACCCGCGGATCCGAGAAGTAACCGTTGCCTGCGCACCGGGTGTGCGGCGTGACGACGCCTCCCGAGATCAGAGCGGCGACGGCGACCGGCCCTCGCGGGCCAAGGTGACCTGGGCCGCTGGTCGACACCGCCGAGAGGCGGTGGCGGGATTCGAACCCGCGTCTCCCCGTTGGAAGCGGAAGTAGCCGTTGCCTGCGCACCGGGAGGTGCCGAGGGAAAGAGTAGGGGAGCCCGGTGGGGCCGGCAAACGGGTTCAGGCGTCGCCGTGGCCGGCCGCCGACAGGCGGATCGCCTCGACCGCGCCGTCGAGGCGCAGCGGGCCGGCGGCGTACGGGACCAGCAGCGTGTCCCCCCGGCGTACCGGCACGTGGTCGCGTTCGCCGGTGAGCCGCCCCGCGCCCGCCACCACGACCAGGACGGCGAAGCCCTGCGCCAGGCGGTCGCCGCCGCGCACCCGGTGGGCGGCGAAGAACTCGTCGGCGGCCTGGGGCAGCAGCCGCGCCCCGTCGCCCCGCAGCCCGGCGAGGCGCGCAGGCGTCCACGCGCCCCGGTCGACGCAGCTCAGGGCCAGGTCGTAGCCGAGGCCGAGGTGCCCCTCGGTCAGGCCGAAGCCCGCGTATTCCAGCAGCACCGAGTAGTCGGTCGGCTCCTGGACCTCGACCAGCAGGATGCCGTCGCCGATCGCGTGCGGCAGCCCGGCCGGGCAGAGGATCGCGTCGCCGGCCGCAACCGGGATCCGGTTGGTGGCGGCGAGCATCCGGTCGACCTGCTGGCCGGCGACCCAGCCGGCCAGCTCGTCGGCGGCGACGTCGCGGGCGAAACCCAGATGGACGTACGCGTCGGGGCGCGCGGAGACGATCACCCAGGCCTCGGTCTTCCCGTACGGGGAGGCGAGGTGCGCGGTGGCGAAGCGGCGGTCGGGGTGCACGTGCAGCGGCAGCCGCTGGCCGGCGTCGAGCAGCTTCACCAGCACGCCGGTGTCGGCGCGGCGTGGGCCGAGCCACCAGTGCGGGTCGGCGGCGACGGCCTCGGCGAGCACCCGCCCGTCGGGCAGGGTGGACAGCCCGGCCGGGGCGAGCCCGAACCGGCTGGTCACCGAGCCCACCCAGTCCTCGGGGCGGTCGGGCAGCGCCGGCGCGTCGCGGAACCGCGCGATCCGGCCGTCCCCCCGGTAGAACGTCTCGGGCTGGTTGGCGGGCAGCGCCTCGATGGTCATCGTTCCTCCTGGCGGACGAGCGCGGCGAGGAAGCCGCCGACGAAGGTGTCGCCCAGGCCGATGGTGGTGGGGCTGGCGACGTCGAGGGCGAACCCGGGGACGCAGTGGACCCGGTCGCCGAGCCGCTCGTGCAGCGCGGCGGCGAAGGCGACGGACTCGGGCCGGCGGGGCTGCCGGCGCAGCCGGTCGACGTCGGCGTCGGTGAAGTCGTCGCCGTGGGCGTAGCGGGTCGCGGCCAGCAGGGTGCCGGTGTCGAGGGCGTCGGCGTAGCGCCGGGCGTTCGCGCCGAGGGCCGCCGCCCAGTACTTCGTGTGCAGCACCAGCGTCGGGGCGGGGACGAGGGCGTGCACGGCGGTGAGCGCGTCGGCGACCTCGTCGGCAGAGAGCAGGTCCACCGGGCGTCCGAGGTAGGACTGCAGCTCGTCCTCGTTGAGCCCGTACACGTCGATCGCGTCGAGCAGCGCGTCGCGGACCCGGCGGCTGAAGCCGGGCTCGTGGTAGGCGGCGTCCTCGAAGTAGGTCACCGCCGCAGGCGGCAGCCGCCGCATGTGGGCGCGCAGCTCGGCGAGCCGCCGGTCGAGTTCGGTCGCGTCGCGCATGGCGTTGAAGCCGGAGATCAGGAAGACGTCGGCGTGGCCGAGCCGGTCGCCGAGGTCGCCGGTGAGCAGCAGCGCGCTGTTGGCCGGGTCGTTGACGTAGATCAGCCGGTTGGGGAACGGCGCGGTGACGTCGATGTCGCCGGCCCGGATCCGCAGGCCCTGGTGATATTGGACGATCAGGTGGGGATGGTAGGTGTCCGCGACGCCGCTGGAGACGTACGCGGTGCCGGCCGGCAGCAGCCGACGGACGGTGTCGTTGACGCTGACCAGGTGCAGCGTCGACGGCACGTCCAGCCGGCTGAGCAGGATCCCGGCCCGCACGGAGGTGCCGCCCAGGGTCGTGCGGTGCGGGAACCGGCCGGCGAAGGTCTCCAGGGCCGGGGCGGCGGCGACGAAGTGCTCGCCGCCCCGGCCCCGGGCCACGTAGCCGAGGATGGACACCACGAGGTCCCGCTCGCCGTGCACCGCGCTGGGCGGTGCCGCCAGTTCGGCGGCGGCGATGCCGTAGTCGGTGACCAGCCGTTCCAGGACGTCGGCGGTGAGCGTCAGCTCCTGGTCGACGCAGCCGCCGAGGCCGAGGACCACCCGGGAGGCGTCGGCCATGTCAGTAGAGCGAGCCCTTGCCGGTGGCGCCGAACAGGTCGATCTTGTGCGCGGCGACCTCCTTCATGACGTCGAGGCAGGCGGGCTGGATGGCGTTGGGCTCGCGCACCTTCGAGTCGCTGCCCAGCACCTCGCGCATCTTGTCGTGGTAGGCGACCTTGATGTCCGTCGAGATGTTGATCTTGTTGATGCCGATCCGGGCGGCCTCGCGGATCTCGTCGTCCGGGTTGCCGGAGCCGCCGTGCAGCACCAGCGGGATCCCCACCCGGCTCTTGATCTCCTTGAGCAGGTCGAGCTTCAGCTCCGGCTTGAGGTGCGCCGGGTAGAAGCCGTGGAAGGTGCCGATCGCGATGGCGAGGCTGTCGACGCCCGTGGTCTTCACGAAGGTGACCGCGTCGTCCGGGTCGGTGTAGATGATCTCGGCCGCGCCGGCCTCGGCGTAGCTGTCGTTGCCGCCGATCGTGCCCAGCTCGCCCTCCACCGACACGCCCAGGACGTGCGCGGAGTCGGTGACCTTCTTGGTGATGGCGAGGTTCTCGTCGAACGGCTTCAGCGAGCCGTCGATCATCACGGACGTGAAGCCGTACTGGAACGCCTGGAGCATCTGCTCGTAGGTCGCGCCGTGGTCCCAGTGGATCGCGATCGGGACGGTCGAGCTGTGCGCGCGCTCGATGATGCCGGTGATCATCTCGCGGCCGATGTGCCGCACCTCGTCCGGGTGGATCCCGACGATCAGGGGAGCGTTCTTCTCCTCGCTGATCTCCACGATGCCCCGGAACATGGCCCAGTCGCTGATGTTGAACGCGGGCACGGCGAAGCTGTGCTCGTTGGCGACGTCCAGGATCGCCTTGCCGGTCGTCAGCATGTCGGTGTTACTCCTTAGTGCAGAGGGTGTGGTCAGGCCTTCACGGCGCCGGCGGTGAGCCCGCCGATGAAGCGCCGTTGGAAGAGGAGGAAGAGCACGAGGACCGGGATGGAGCCGAGGATGCTCATCGCCATCATCTGGTTCCACTCGTACGAGTGCTGGCCCATGAGCATCTGGATGCCGATCGGCACCGTGCGCATGTCGTTGGTGCGGGTCAGCGTCAGCGCGAACAGGTACTCGTTCCACGAGATCATGAACGTGTAGACCCCGACCGCGATGAGGCCGGGCACCGAGATCGGCACGAGGATGCGCCACAGCGCCGTCCAGCCGGTGCCGCCGTCGACCTTGACCGACTCGTCCAGCTCCTTGGGCAGGGTGTTCAGGTACGCGGTGGTCATGATGATCGCGTACGGCAGGGTGAACACCATGTGGGTGAGGATCAGCCCGGCGTAGGTGTTGTAGAGGCCGAGCGCGACGACGAGCCCGAAGTAGGGGATGACCAGCGTGATCGGCGGCACCGCCTGGACGCTGACGATCACGGCGTTGATGGTCCGCTGGAACGGGAACGTGAAGCGGCTGAACGCGAACCCCGCCAGGACGGCCACCAGCAGCGTCAGGACGGTCACCGCACCGGCGACGATGTAGCTGTTGAGGAAGAACCGCAGCTGCTCGCCGTTGCCCAGGATCTCCCGGTACGCGTCGAACGAGAAGCCCTCGGTGATCAACTGCGGCGGGTTCTGGAAGACCTCCCCGTTGCTCTTGAAGGAGGTGGAGAGCATCCACAGCACCGGCAGGGCGGCGAACAGCCCGCCGAGGACGAGCCCCGTGACGACGCCGGCCTTCGCGAGGGTGTGCCGCCGCTTGACGCCTGCCATCTCACCGCTCCCTTTGCTGCTGGCGTACGTAGAAGAAGGCCAGGACCATCGTCAGCAGCAGCACGATCACGGCGGCGGCCGAGGCGCTCGCGAACTCGTACTCGCTGAAGGCCTGCTTGTAGGTGTAGGTGCTGAGCATCTCGGTGGTGTTCAGCGGACCGCCGCCGGTCATCATCCAGATCAGCGCGAACTGCTGGGACGTCCAGATCAGGTCGAGCACCGCCATGCTGACGATCACCGGCCGCAGCTGCGGCAGCGTCACGTTGAGGAACCGCCGCAGCGGGCCGGCCCCGTCCACGGCGGCGGCCTCGTAGAGGTCGGCGGAGATGCCCTGCAACGCGGCGAGCAGGCTGATCATGAAGAACGGGTAGCCGGACCAGATGTTGGCGAACGTGACCGCCCAGAGCGCGGTGCCCGGGTCGCCGAGCCAATTCACGCCCTCCTGCACGAGGCCGAGCGTCTGCAGCACGTAGTTGACCACGCCGGCCGGGTCGAGCAGCAGCCGCCAGATGACGGCGATCACCGCGATCGTGAACAGCCAGGGCAGGATGTAGACGATCCGGAAGATCGCCTTGGTGACCCCGCTCAGCAACTGCGTGTTGAGCATCATCGCGAAGGCGAGGCCGAGGACCAGGTGGGCGACGGTGCTGACCGAGATGAAGACGGCGGTGTTCTTCAGCGCGGCCAGGAAGTCCAGGTCGGTGAGGACCTTGGCGTAGTTGGCGAACCCGACGAACACCGGGTTCTCCTGGACGATCACGTTGTCCCGGAACGAGTAGCCGACCACCATGACGATGGGGACGATCATCAGGACCACGACCAGCACGATCGTGGGGGACAGGTAGGCGTACGGGATCAGGCGCCGGGCCGGGTTGGCGCGGGCCCGGCCGGGGGTGGCCCGCTCGGCCGGCGGCGCGCCCTGCGGCGCGGTCACGGGCTCGACGTGCGCGGATGTCATCGCTGTCTCCTTGGTCGGGCGCCGCGCCGGTGGACCGGCGCGGCGCCCGGGTGGACTAACCGATCACCGAGGTCCAGGACTCCTGCGACTTGCTCAGGGCGTCGTCGACGCTCTGCTTGCCGGTCAGCACGAGCTGGAGCTGCTCGTCGAAGCTGCGCATGAGGTCCTCGGCCTTGGGCAGGCCGACGAACTCGTTGGCCGGGTAGCCCTGCTTGTAGATGTCGAAGGCCGACTTGAACAGCGGGTCGCTGTTGCTGAAGTCGGGCTCGGCGTTCTTGTTGCCGGGGAAGCCGTTGGCGATGGTGCTCAGCTTCGCGTTGGTCTCCTGGCTCATCAGGTAGGAGACGAACTTGAACGCCTCGGCCTTGTGCTTGGTGGAGTTGGAGATGCCGATGCCCCACGACGCGTACGGGATGCCGCGTTTGCCGGTGTAGCCGTCCTCGGCCGGCAGGGCCGCCACCTCGAAGTTCAGGTCCGGCTTGTTCTTCTTGATCAGGTTGATGTGCGCGAGCGAGTCGATCATCATGCCGACCTGGCCGTTGGTGAACTTCTCGACCTTGTCCTGCTCCTTCATGGTGAGGGAGCCGGGGGCGATGACGCCGGCGTCGTTGAGGCTCTTGACGAACTCGACGGTGCTCTTGACCTGGGGGCTGGTCAGGTTCGGCTTGCCGTCGGTCAGCATGCTGCCGCCCGAGGCCCACAGCCAGGACATGACGTCGTTCTGGATGCCGTTGGGCACGGCGGTGTCGAGCGGGAGCGCCCAGCCCTTGGCGTTGTCGCCGGTGGCGCTGATCTTCTTCGCCGCGTCGAGGAACTCGCTGCGCGTGGCGGGCACGTCCGCGACGCCGGCCTTGGTCAACAGGTCCTTGTTGACGAAGAGCGGGTAGACGAAGTTGACGACCGGGATCATGTAGGTCTTGCCGTCGAGCTGGATCTGGCTGGCGAGCTGGCTGGAGTCGTAGTTCGCGTCCGTCATCAGCTTGGACATGTCGGCGATCGCGCCCTGCTTGGCGAAGTCGTTGACCCAGGCTCCATCGAGGCCGACCACGTCGGGCAGCGTCTTGGACGCCGCGGCGGTGACGAGCTGCTGCTTGGTGGAGGCGTACGGCGCGCTGAGCAGCTTGATCTTGATGTTCGGGTTCTGCGCCGTGAAGTCGTTGATGATCTTGTCAAAGTCCCCGGCCGGGAGTTCGGCACCCCACCACTGGGCGAACTCCAGCGTGACGGTGCCGTCCGCGGCGGCGTCCCCCGAGTCGCCCGAGCCGCACGCCGCGACGGTGGCGACCGTTGCAGCCACCGTCACCGCCCCTATCAGTCGCTTCAGCCGGGTAGCGCGAGTCGTCATGGCGGGCTCCTTCTATATCTAGATCTTTCTGTTCTGTGCTGTGTTGGCGGCCACGTTAGCAGCGTGTTACGGATGGAGACAAGAGAAGAACGGCAGAAAACTGCGGAGTCCAGCATATTGCGGCGCTGCGAGGTCGACTGGCTGGCCCGAGGGCCTGCTGATGCCCTGCTTGTACGCAGGTGGGGACCGCTTCGACTGCCCTGCGGGGGCGAGCTGGTCCCTGCTGTTCTGTGCGGCGATGCGCGTGAGTGGGCCGCATTTGTGGCATACTGCCGCACTGATGGAGGGAGATCAGTGACCGAGGACAGGGACGAACGGCAGCGCCACCTGCCCGCCGGACGCAAGGCCCAGCTTGCCGCGTACGTCGCCGACGCCGGCCAGGTCACGGTGGGCGAGCTGGCGGAGCGCTTCGGCGTCTCCATTGACACCGTGCGGCGCGACCTGGACCAGCTCAGCGCCGAGGGCATCCTCGTGCGCACGTACGGCGGCGCCGTCAGTCTCGCCACGGTCTCCCGCACCGACCGGGCCGTCGACCAGCGGCTCACCTTCCAGGAACGCGAGAAGGAGAAGATCGCGACGCTGGCCGCGGGGCTGGTCCAGGACGGCTCGACCATCATGATCAACGGCGGGACGACCACGCTCGCGCTCGCCCGCAACCTGCGCCAGCACCGCGACCTCACGGTGGCGACGAACAACCTGCTGGTGCCCGGCGCGCTGCCGGCCACGGCCGTCCGCGACATCTACATCTTCGGCGGCGCGGTGCGCTCGCTCACCCTGGCCACGGTCGGCCCGGTCAGCTTCCGCGCCAACACCGGCGCCGAGTTGGACGTCAGCTGCGACCTGGCGCTGATCGGCGTCGGCGCGGTCGACGCCGACGCCGGCTACACGACGAGCAACCTCGCCGAGGCCGCGATGATGCAGGAGATGCTCTCCCGCGCGACCCGGGTGGCGATCCTCGCCGACTCGTCCAAGTTCGGCCGCCGGCTGTTCGCCCAGGTCTCGGAGCTGGGCGTCGCCGACTACCTGGTCACCGACCGGATGCCGGCACCCGAGCTGAGGGACGCCCTGGAGGCGAACGAGGTGGAACTGGTCGTCCCGGCGAACCCGCCGCGACCGCGCGAGGCGAAGGGCTAGGCCCGGGGCCGCGACCGCGACCGGGCGAGACCGGCGGCTGGGCCCGGGGCGGCCCGACCCGCGCGAGACCGGTGACTAGGCCCAGGGCAGCCGCGACCGGTCGGCCCAGTAGCGGTCGGCGGGCACGGCCAGGCCCGCCCATCGGTGGGGGTCGCCGGTGCACTCCTGCGCCCGCAGGTTCGAGGCCAACTGGTCGCCGGTCGCGGCTCCGGAGAGCACGACGGTCGCCCACGGCTGGCGCAGCGCCGCCGCGAGCGCGGCGGCGTCGCCGGGCGCGTGCTCGCCCACGGCGAGCCGGCCGTTGGCCAGCGCCTCCTTCACGATGACCAGGCAGCCGGCCGCGTGCGCCTGCGCGAGCGCCGGGCCGGCGCTGGGCTCCAGGAGATTCCAGGTCGCCTGCACGCTGCGGAACAGTGGCCGACCATCGATCCGGACGCCGAGCGCCGCCCGGATCGTCTCGGCCTGCGCCGGGCCGCTGGTCGACAACCCGACCACCGTGCCCTGCGCGGCGAGGTCGGCGAGCCGCCGGTGCAGGTCCGCGTCGTGCAGGGCGGGGCTGTCCGGGGTGACCGAGTGGATCTGGTAGAGGTCGAGGCGGTCGCCGAGCAGCGCCCGCGTCTCGCCGAGCTGCCGGGTGAACGTGGCGACGCCGTGGTCCTTGGTCTCGTGCACCTCGGCGTCGACCCGCCACCCGGCCGTGTAGGTGTAGCCCCACTTGCTGCCGACGACGACGTCGTCCGCCTCCGGCCGGGCGTGCAGCCACTGGGCCAGGAACTCCTCGGCCCGGCCGTAGGAGCGGGCGACGTCGACGTAGCGGACGCCGGCCGCGTACGCCCGGTCGAGCAGCTCGTGGGCGCGGGCCCGCATCGCCTCGACGGAGCGTTCGGCCGGCAGGTCGGCGGCCCGGCCGAGGTTGACGTAGCCCGGCCGGCCGACGGCCGCCAGCCCCAGCCCGATGCGCGAGGCCCCGGCCAGCCGCTCGACGATGTCCATGGCCCCCATCTAACACTCCGGCGGGACGTCCACTCCGGTGAGCTGCGCGGAGCGGGCCCACAGCCGCGCCGCGAGGTCGGGGTCGGTGGCCGCCCCGGCGAGCGTCTCGAACGTCGGCCGGGCCGGGCGGGGCGGCCGACCCGGTCCGATGTTGCGGCCGGTGGGCGCCGCAGGCTCGGTGGCGGCGTAGAGGATCGCCGTCACGGCGTCGTCGACCGGCCGGCTCAGGAACAGCCTCAGCACCGCTCCGACGGCGCGGATCAGGGGCGGCGAGTCGCGGTCCAGGTCGGTCCTCGCCGCGCCGGGATGGGCGAGCAGGCTGCGCACCGGGGAACCGGCGGCGCGCAGGCGGCGGTCGAGTTCCAGGGCGAAGAGCACGTTGGCGAGCTTGGAGGTGGCGTACGCGCCGCCCCGGGAGTAGCGGCGTTCGGCGGCGAGGTCGTCGAGGTCTAGGCGGCCCAGCCGGTAGAGGCCGGAGGCGACGGTGACCACGACCGGGTCGCGCCCCTCGGCCAGCCGGTCGAGGAGCAGGCCGGTGAGCGCGAAGTGGCCAAGGTGGTTGGTCGCGAGCTGGCTCTCCACCCCCTGCGGGCTCAGCCGCCGGGGCACGTTGCCGATGCCGCCGTTGTTGACGAGCGCGTCGACGGTGACCCGCTCGGCGCGCAGGCCGGCGGCGAAGCGGCGCGCGGTGTCGAGGTCGAGCAGGTCCAGGTGGCGGACGTCGAGGTCCGCCTTCGGGTGCTCGGCGCGCAGTCGGTCGCGTACGCGATCGCCCTTGCCGGTGTCGCGGACCGCCATGATCACGCGGGCCCCGCGTGCCGCGAGGTGGCGGGTGATCGCGACCCCGAGGCCGCTGCTGGCGCCGGTGACGACGATCGTGCGGCCGGTCTGGTCGCGCAGGTCGGCGATGTTCCAGGTGGCGGCGTGAGCCATGGACCCCTCCCGGGAGTTAAGTGGATTACCTATCCGATTTAAGGCCGCCCGAAGCGGATTGTCAATCCGGTTCGGTAGGCTGGCGGGGTGACCACACCACGTCGTGCCGACGCCGCCCGCAACCGCGACCGGGTGCTGGCGACCGCCCGACTCGCGGTGGCCTCGGGCGACCTGTCCCTGCAGCACAACGACATCGCCCGCCGCGCCGGCACCGGCGTCGGCACCGTCTACCGGCACTTCCCGACCCGCCGCGCGCTGCTGGAGGCCCTCGCCGAGGACACCTTCACCGCGCTGCTCGACGACGCCCGGTCCGCGAGGCGCCACGACGACCCGGGGACCGGCGTCGAGATCCTCCTGCGGGCGCTCCTGACGCGGCAGCTGGCCGACCCGGCGTTCGCCGAGGTGATCGCCGGGGAACCGGAGCAGGACGCCGACCCCGGCACCACCGCCCGCCGCGCCGAACTCGGTGAGCTGGCGCGGGCCGTGCTCGACGACGCCCGACGGGCCGGCACGCTGCGCCCCGACCTCACCGAGGACGACCTGCGTCATCTCCTCTGTGGCGTGGCCTTCGCCGTGCGTATCGGCGACGGGCCCGACGAGCGGGCCGACCGCTACCTGCGGGTCCTCCTCGACGGCCTCCGGCCGACGCCGGGCAACCCGGTTGACCGGCGGCGATAGCGTCACCTGCGCTGATCCCGCAGCGCGGTACGGGTCACCACGGCGGCGGAATCCGTGAGAGCCTGACCGCACCCCCGTCCGCCCTCCCGACCGGAGGCACCGCCATGCACCCGCACCCCGCCCGCCGCTGGCTCGCCGGGTTGGCCGTGGCCGGCGCGCTCGTCGCGACCCCCACCGGCGCCGCCGTCGCCGCCGCACCGGCCGACGAGGTGACGCTCTACGCCAACGACGTGACCGTCGCCCCCGGCGGCCCGCAGAAGTGGGTCTCGCTGCGCGCGCTGCCGGACCGGGCCTTCGGCACGTACACGGTGCGGGTGGACCGCAGCGCGGTCGCCGCGTTCGCCGAGGTCGCCGAGGACGACCGGGGCTCCTGCACGACGGCGGGCGACGTCATCACCTGCGCGATCACCGACGACGGCGAGGATTCGAGCCTGGTCAGCCTGCCGGTGACGGCGCGGGCGGGCGCGGAGCCGGGCCGGCAGGGCACCCTGGCGTTCACGGTGACCGCGCCCGGCGTGGGCACGGCGACCTACGAGTCGACCGTCAGCACGGGCGAGGGGGTCGACCTCGTCGCCGACCGGCAGCTCCCGCTCGACGGCCGGCCCGGCGCCCGGGTCGACGTGCCGCTGGCGGTGACGAACCGGGGCACGACGACCGCCCGCGGCGCGGTGCTGTACCTGTCCGGCTCCTACGGGTTCACCCCGGGGAAGCGCTACAGCAACTGCGAGTACGTCGACCCGACCCTCGACGACAGCAGCTTCGCCTGCACCTTCGACGACGAGCTGGCTCCCGGCGAGACGGTCCGGGTGGACCCGACGTTCGGCGGGACGATCCCCGCCGACGCCTGGGCCCCGAACCTGCACTACAGCTTCGCCGTGTGGTTCACCCCGGCCGACTGGGCGGAGTTCCGGGCCCAGCACGGGCCGGCCGAGCCGTTCGGCCGCAAGGGCGCCGACGCGGCCCTGAAGCTGGTGCCGGCGGGCGGCGCGCAGGCGCGCGCGGCCGGTCAGACCGACACCAGCCCCGTCGACAACGAGACCCGGGTCACGCTGACCGTCGCCGGTGACCAGCGCGGCGACGCCGCCGCGCAGGGCGCCACGGTCACCGGCGCGGTCGGTGCCACCGTGCCGATGACCGTCGGCTACCGCAACAACGGCCCGGCGCGCGTCGGGCCCAACGGCCAGCGGGGGCTCAACATCGCCACCATCGTGACGCTGCCGGAGGGCGTCACGGCGGTGACGGTGTCGAAGTCCTGCGTGGATCCGGACGAGGACGAGTGGCAGCCCGGCAAGCCCGGCGCCCGGGTCTACGAGTGCTCCGCCCGGGGCACGATCGGCGAGGGCGAGCGGGTGACGTTCGAGTTCGCGCTGCGCATCGACCGGGCCGGCAGCCGGACCGGCACGGTGAAGCTGCACACCTTCGACGGCGACGGCCCGGTCATGGACCTCGACCCGACCAACGACACCGCGCAGATCACGGTGAAGCAGGCCGGCGGCACCGGGGGCGGCGACGACGGGTCGCTGCCGATCACCGGTGTGCCCACCGGGCTGATCGCCGGCCTCGGCGGGCTGCTGGTCGCCGCCGGCGCGGGCGGCTACCTGCTGGCCCGCCGTCGCCGCACCCGCTTCGTCGCCTGATCCGGCACGCACCGCGGCGTCGCCGTCGATGCCCGCCGGTTGTCGCCACGCCCAGGGCAACGATCCGTGCGAATATGGACGACGTGAAGCAGTTCCAGGACCGCTGCCCGGAGGAGGTCGAAGCGGACGCGTTCATCCAGCTCAGGATCGCCGAGCCGCTCATCGCGGCCGGCACCCGGAAGCTGGCGAGGGACCACCTTCTTCGGCGAGCTGCGCCGCAACGGCCTGTTGAAGTTGCTGACCCGGATCCCCGTCGTGGTGCCGATCGCGATGCGCCGGATGTCGCGACGCCCGACGGCGGAGGGTGAACCCGCCGTCCGGTGCGGCTGTCCCCTCCACGACCGCGGCTCCACCGGCGCGGCCTCCGGTCGACCCACGTGACCGGGTGACCGCCGGATGCCCTTCACCGGTTCTCACCCGGCAGCTGTCCTGCCGTTCGCCCGGTCGGCGATGCCCCTGTCCGCGCTCGCCGTCGGCAGCATGGCACCCGATCTTCCCCTGTACGCGCCGATGCCGTACACCACGCGGCTGAGTCACCACCTCGTCGGCGTCGTCACCGTCGACGTGCTGGCCGGTCTCGTGGGGTACGTCGTCTGGATCGCGCTGTTGCGACCGCTCGTCGTGGCGTACGCGCCGTCGGCCGTCGGCCGCCGGGTCCGCCCGGCCCCGGCGGCGGGACCCGGCTGGGTGGTCGCCGCGCTGGGAGTCGGCGCGCTCACGCACGTTCTGTGGGACGGCTTCACGCACGGCGGCGGGTGGGGCACCCGGCTGGTCCCCGCGTTGGACGAGCGGATCGGCGCACTTCCCGCACACGAGTGGGCCCAGTACGCCAGCAGCCTCATCGGGGCGGCGGCGATCTGCTGGTGGGCGGCGCGTCGGTGGCGGACGGCCACCGAGGTCGGCGATCCGCAGCGGCCGGCGGCCGAACGGCTCGTGCCGAGCCGCCCGCTCGCCGCCGCCCTGGTCTCGGTCGGCGTCCTCGCGGGTGCCGCCCTCGGATTCCGGTACGGCGTCGCCCAGCCGGACCCGGTCCGCAGCGCGATCTTCCACGTGGCGGTTCGCGGCACCGACGTCGGCCTCGTGATCACGCTGTGCATCGCCCTGATCCACCGCCGCGCCGCTCGGCGTCACCAGGCCGGGAGCGACCGGCGATCCGGTCGCCGAGGCGGCCTGGGACCACGCCGAGCGGATTAGCCCGCTGCTGCCGGGCGAGCACGTGCGGCTGCCTCCATCCGCCGGAGCACTACCAGGTCTCGGCGGGGCGTGCCCTTCGCCCACATCGAAACATATGGTGTTAGCGTTCACACAGCAAGAGTCGGTTCTTGCAGATCGCTCACCCGCCCCGTGGCCCGCCGCGCCGTCCGCCCCTGATGGGCGGCCGACCGCGGATTGACCGTGGGTGGCTCGGCGCGGGCGGCGTCGGCCGACGAGACCATTGACATCATCCGATGTGAACGTTAACTTTCTCCTCGGTGCAGCGGCGCGGGTCACGTCCGCTGCCGCCGATCCGGCTGGTCAGCGGCCCCCGGCGTCCGGGCCGCCGGCCACGCCGGCGCCGGGCGGCGAGTCCCCCTCCGGGCCGCGCTGCGCCGGTCACCTACCGCCCCTCGGAGTCCGGGTCCCGACAGGCGGCGCACGGGCCCACCCCGTCCGGGCCCGATCCCTGCATCTCTGTTTGCATCTGGAGGGCTCCATGAAACGTGGCAATGCATGGCGTCGCCTGCCGGGGCTGGTCGCGGCCCTCGCGACGCTGGTCCTGGTCGGCGGCGGCCTGGTCGGCACGCGGTTGGCGACCGCCGCCGCAGCCGGCTGCCAGGTCAGCTACGCGGTCAGCTCGGAGTGGCCGGGCGGCTTCGGCGCGAACGTGACCATCACAGACCTGGGCGACCCGGTCAGCAGCTGGCGGCTGACGTGGAGCTTCGGGGCCGGGCAGACCATCACCCAGCTCTGGAACGGCTCCTACACCCAGTCCGGTGCGCAGGTGACCGTCACCAACGTGTCCTACAACGGCAGCATCCCGACCGGGGGCAGCACCTCGTTCGGCTTCAACGGCGCGTCCAACGGCAGCAACCCCGTGCCCACCTCGTTCGCGCTCAACGGCACGACCTGCACCGGGGGCGTGACGCCGACCACCCCGCCGACGTCGACCCCGCCGCCGACCACTCCACCGCCGACCACCCCGCCGCCGTCGACGCAGCAGCCCTGTGACATCTACGCGGCGGGCGGCACGCCGTGCGTGGCCGCGCACAGCACCACCCGGGCGCTGTACGGCGCGTACAACGGGCCGCTCTACCAGGTGCGGCGCGGGTCGGACAACACCACCCGCGACATCGGCCCGCTCGCGCCCGGCGGGGTCGCCAACGCCGCCGCGCAGGACTCCTTCTGCGCCGGCACCACCTGCCTGATCACCATCATCTACGACCAGTCCGGTCGCGGTAACAAGCTCACCCAGGCCCCGCCCGGTGGGTTCTCCGGCCCCGCCCCGGGCGGCTACGACAACCTCGCCGACGCCACCCTCGCGCCGACCACGGTCGGCGGGCACAAGGCGTACGGCGTCTACGTCGCCCCCGGCACCGGATACCGCAACAACAGCACCAACGGCATCGCCAAGGGTGACCAGCCCGAGGGCATGTACGCCATCCTCGACGGCACGCACTACAACGGCGGCTGCTGCTTCGACTACGGCAACGCCGAGACCAACAGCCGCGACAACGGCAACGGCACCATGGAGGCCATCTACTTCGGCAACAACAAGGTCTGGGGCTACGGCGCCGGCAACGGCCCGTGGATCATGGCCGACCTGGAGAACGGCCTCTTCTCCGGGGTGAACCAGAAGTACAACGCCAACGACCCCAGCATCAGCCACCGCTACCTGACCGCCATCGTCAAGGGTGAGCCGAACCACTGGGCCATCCGGGGCGGCAACGCCCAGTCCGGTGGCCTGTCGACCTTCTACAACGGCGTGCGGCCCAACGTCCCGGGCTACAACCCGATGAAGAAGGAGGGCGCGATCATCCTCGGCATCGGCGGCGACAACAGCCACGGGGCGCGCGGCACCTTCTACGAGGGCGTGATGACCTCCGGCTACCCGTCCGACGCCACCGAGAACGCCGTCCAGGCCAACATCACCGCCGCTGGCTACCGGTGACCCGGTTTCCCCCCATGCCACCCCACCCCCGTCCCTCCAGGAGATCCCTCATGTCCTCGTCATCCCATCGACTGACCCGCCGCGGCCTGCTCATCGCGAGCGGCGCCACCGGCGTCGCCGCCGCCACCGGCCTGCTCGGCGTCCGCAATGCCCTGGCCACCGCCGGGCCGCAGAGCTACACGCCGACCTGGGCGTCGGTCGACCAGCACCCGCCGGCCGCCGAGTGGTTCCAGGACGGCAAGTTCGGCATCTACTACCACTGGGGCGCGTTCGCCGTCCCCGCGTTCGGCAACGAGTGGTACCCGCGCAACATGTACAACAACGGTTCGTACGAGAACAACCACCACAAGAGCGTGTTCGGCGACCCGTCCGCGTGGCCGTACCACAACTTCATCAACGGGGCCCGCGACAAGGCGGGCAACTGGGTGCAGTTCGCGCCGAAGCTCAAGTCCGCCGGCGGCAACTGGGACCCCAACGAGTGGGCGCAGCTGTTCGTCGACGCCGGGGCGAAGTTCGCCGGCCCGGTCGCCGAGCACCACGACGGCTACTCGATGTGGAACAGCAGGGTCAACGAGTGGAACTCCGTGGCGACCGGCCCGAAGCTGGACCTGCTGCGGCTGCACGCCGACGCCATCCGTGCCAAGGGCCTCAAGCTGTTCGTCTCGCTGCACCACCAGTGGAACTTCGGCGGCTACTACCAGTACGTGCCGCAGCAGTCCAGCACCACCCTGCGCAAGCTGTACGGGCAGCTCGACAACGCCACCGAGCAGCAGCTGTGGACCGACAAGCTGCGGGAGGTCATCGACGGCTACCAGCCCGACCTGATCTGGCAGGACCTCTATCTGGGCCGCATCGACGAGGCGCGCCGGCTCGACTTCCTGGCGTACTACTACAACAAGGCCGTCGCGTGGAACAAGGACGTGGTGGTCACCTACAAGGACGGGTTCAACAACCGCGGCGAGGTCTACGACTTCGAGCGCGGCGGCCCGGCGGGCATCCAGACCCCGTACTGGCTGACCGACGACAGCGTCTCCAGCAGCAGCTGGTGCTACACCCAGGGGATCGGCTACTACTCGACCACCGCGCTGCTGCACGCGCTGATCGACCGGGTCAGCAAGAACGGCACGATGGTGCTCAACGTCGCCCCGACGGCCGACGGCGTCATCCCGTCCGGGCAGCAGACCATCCTGCGGGGCATCGGCGACCACCTCAAGCGGTTCGGCGAGTCCATCTACGGCACCCGGGCCTGGTCCGTCTTCGGCGAGGGCCCCACCCAGATGGGCGGCGGGTCGTTCGTCACGCCGCGCGCGGGCACCAACAAGGACATCCGGTTCACCCGCAACAAGAACAACACCGTCCTGTACGCCACCGTCATGGGCTGGCCGGGCAGCACCCTGACCATCACCACGATGACCTCCAGCCGGGTCAACCTGGGCAACCTGACCGGCGTGCAGCTGCTCGGCTCCACCGCCGGCACGTACATCAACCTGCCCCGGCCCACCCAGGACGGGGGCGGCCTGCACATCACCATGCCGTCGGCGAGCGCGCCGTACAGCGCCCTCGCGTACGTGGTGAAGCTGACCTTCGTCGGCGCGACCCCCACCCCCACCGCGTCGCCGACCGTGGCGCCGACCCCGACGCCGACCGGCACCACCACCCCGCCGCCGGCCGGCCAGGCCACCGCGAAGTACACCGTCACCAACTCCTGGTCCGGTGGCTTCCAGGCCGACGTCACCGTCACCGCCGGGGCGGCACCGATCAACGGCTGGAAGGTGTCCTGGAGCTTCCCCAACGGCCAGGTGATCAACCAGATCTGGAACGGCAGCCACACCCAGAGCGGGTCGAACGTGACGGTCTCCAACGTCGCCTACAACGGCGCGCTCGCCGCGGGGGCGTCCACCACGTTCGGCTTCACCGCGACCTGGAACGGCACCAACAACCCGCCGGCCAGCATCACCTGCACCACCAGCTGACCGTCCGCGCCCGCGCCCGCCGGTGACCGGGCCGCTGCGGCGCGGGGCGTCCGTGCCCCGCGCCGCAGCGACCCGAACTGGTCAAGATTGACTAGTTTCGATGCATGTGGGAGTCTGCCAGGCAGAGCCGCAGCGGGAGCCACGCAAGCAGGCGCGGGAGCGGGCAACTCCCGACCGTCCGGGTGTCGTCGTCCGACCTTTCCCTGGAGGGCTCCGTGTCCCATCTCGTCCGATCACGTCGCATCCCCCTCGTGGCGTGGCTGCTTGCCGTCGGCGCGGCCGCCGCGCTGCTGCTGACCACCGCGCTGGCCAACCCGGCCGCCGCCCACGGCTCCACCGTCGACCCGGCGTCCCGCAACTACGGCTGCTGGGCCCGCTGGGGCAGCGACTTCCAGAACCCGGCCATGGCCACCGAGGACCCGATGTGCTGGCAGGCCTGGCAGTACAACGCGTCGGCCATGTGGAACTGGAACGGCCTGTACCGCGAGGGCGTCGCCGGCAACCACCAGGCCGCCATCCCCGACGGCCAGCTGTGCAGCGCCGGCCACACCGGCGACGGCCGCTACAACTCCCTCGACGCGCTCGGCGCGTGGAAGACCACCAACGTCTCCAACAGCTTCAAGGTCAAGCTGTGGGACCAGGCGAGCCACGGCGCCGACTACATCCGGGTGTACGTCACCAAGCAGGGCTTCAACGCCCTGACCAAGCCGCTGGCGTGGAGTGACCTGGAGCTGGTCGGCCAGATCGGCAACACCCCGGCGTCGCAGTGGCCGACCAAGGAGAGCCAGGGCGTGTCGATCCAGGTCCCGGCGAACGCGCCGGGGCGCACCGGACGGCACATCGTCTACACGATCTGGCAGGCCAGCCACTCGGACCAGTCCTACTACCTGTGCAGCGACGTGAACTTCGGCGGCACGACGACCCCGCCGACCACCCCGCCGCCGACCACCACGCCGACCACGGCTCCGCCCACCACCCCGCCCGCGACGACCCCGCCCGCGACCACGCCGCCGGCCTCCGCCGGTTGCTCGGCCGTCTACAAGTCCACCGGGCAGTGGTCCGGCGGCTTCCAGGGCGAGGTCGAGGTGACCGCCGGCAGCAGCCCGATCCGGGGCTGGACGGTCACCTGGACGTGGTCCGGCGGGCAGCAGATCGCCTCCTCCTGGAGTGCCACGGTCACCACCAGCGGGTCGACCGTGACCGCCCGCAACGCCAGCTACAACGGCACGCTGGCGGCCGGGGGGAAGGCCAGCTTCGGCTTCACCGGGTCGGGGGCGGCCAGCACCCCGACGCTGAGCTGCACCGCGACGGCCTGACCGACGGCCGGGCCGCCCCCGATCCCACGTCGGGGGCGGCCCGGCCCGTGGCCGCTGCCGCCGGCGGTCAGACCTGCGCGTACGCGGCCCGCCAGGCGCCGTAGCCGCCGAGCAGGTCGGAGACGTCCCGCCGGCCGGCGCTGCGCAGCAGGCTCGCCGCGACCGAGGAACGGTAACCCCCGGCGCAGTGCACGACCACGGGCCGGTCGGCGGGCACCTCGTCGAGGCGACGGGTCAGCTCGGCCAGCGGGATGTGCAGCGAACCCGCGATGGCCCCCTGCTCCCGCTCCCCGCCGTTGCGGACGTCGAGCACGACCGGCGGCTCGGCGCGGTCGAGCGCGGCGCGCAGCTCCGTCGCCGTGACCCGGCTGGCCCGGCTCGTCTCGGACGCCAGCTCGGCCAGGGTCGCCCCCGCGTCGCGCAGGTGGCCGAGGACCCGGTCGAAGCCGATCCGGGCGAGCCGTACGACCATCTCCTCCTCGCGGCCCTCCGGCGCCACGACGAGCACCGCGCGGTCGGGCGCCACCACGCTGCCGGCGGTCTCGGCGAACCGGCCGTCGGCCGGGATGTTGATCGCCCCGGCGACGTGCCCGGCGGCGAACTCCTGCGGGTCGCGGGCGTCGACGACGACCGCGCCGTCGGCGCGGGCCCCGGCGAACTCGGCGGCGGTGAGCGGGCGGGCCGTGGCGCGGGAGTCGAACAGCTCGTGCGCCCGCCGGTTGAGCACGGCGTCGAACGCGAAGTAGCCCGGCGCGGCCGGCTGGCCGCCGGTGACCAGGGCGAGGAACTGCTCCTGGCTCATCGGCGCGCAGGCGTAGTTGGTGCGGCGCTGCTCGCCGATGGTGGACTGCCGTTCGGTGGAGAGGTTCTTGCCGCAGGCGGAGCCCGCCCCGTGGGCGGGGAAGACCCGCACCTCGTCGGGGAGGCCCATCAACTTGCGCTGCACGCTGTCGTAGAGCATCGCGCCCAGCTCCTCTGCGGTGACGCCGAGGGACGCGAGCAGGTCGGGGCGGCCGACGTCGCCGATGAACAGCGCGTCGCCGGTGAGGACGCCGTGCGGCACCGGGTCGGCGGCGTGCTCGTAGACCAGGACGCTGATCGACTCCGGGGTGTGGCCCGGGGTCTCCATGATTTCCAGGGTGACGTCACCGAGGCTGATCCGCTCGCCGTCGGCGAGCTTGCGGATCGGGTACTCGGTCTCGGCGCGCCGGCCGTAGCCGATCCACGCGCCCGTCGCGGCGGCGACCTCCAGGTGGCCGGCGAGGAAGTCGGCGTGGAAGTGCGTGTTGATCACTCCCTCGATGGTCAGCCCGTGCGCCCGCGCGTCGGCGAGGTATTCGCCGATGTCGCGGCGGGGGTCGACCAGCACGGCCCGGCCGGTGCGCTCGTCGGCGACGAGGTAGGACGCCTGGGACAGGCAGTCGAGGTAGTACTGCGTGAACAACATGGGCCGGTCTCCTCTGCGGTGATGGTCGGCGGTACACCGACTGTAGCGTATACCCCCCGGGGTATATTCCGGGTCGAAGGTCCCGTCCCTTTCCGGGTGGGCCGCTGGCGGATCGCGTACCCCCGGGGGTATGTTCGACCCGGTGGCGCGCGGCCCGCATGGCGACGGCGGGCGCGGGTAGACCGTGGTGCGCCCGGCCTGGGGCGCAGTCCGCCGACAGCATACCCCCAGGGGTATTTGTGGAGGGAGTACGCAATGACGCTCGACGTGTCCGTTGTCGCGACCTCGTCGCTGGGCGACCGCAGCTACCTGGCCTCCGACGGCCGGGTGGCCGTCGTGGTCGACCCGCAGCGCGACGTCGACCGCATCCTGTACCTCGCCGGCACGAAGGGGACACGGATCACCCACGTGGTCGAGACCCACCTGCACAACGACTACGTCTCCGGTGGCCTGGAACTGGCCCGCCTGACCGGCGCGCGATACCTGGTCGCCGCCGCCGACGACGTCCGGTTCGACCGGGACCCGGTCACCGACGGCGACACCGTCGCCATCTCCGACACCCTGCGGCTGCGGGCCGTGGCCACGCCGGGCCACACCTTCCACCACCTGTCGTACGTCCTCGACGAAGCCGCCGCCGGCCGGTGGCGGCCCGTCGGCGTCTTCACCGGCGGCTCCCTGCTGTTCGGCACCACCGGACGCACCGACCTGCTCGGGCGGCGGCACGCCCACGACCTCGCCCACCGCCAGCACGCCTCGGCCCGACGGCTGGCCGACCTGCTCCCCGACGGGACGCAGGTGTGGCCCACCCACGGCTTCGGCAGCTTCTGCTCGGCCAGCCAGGCCGACGCGCCGGACTCCACCATCGGCCGGGAACGGCGGGTCAACCCCGTGCTGCGGCTCGCCGCCGACGACTTCGTCACCGAGACCCTCGCCGGGCTGGACGCCTACCCCGCCTACTACGCCCACATGGGCGTGGCCAACGCCGCCGGACCCGCGCCGGTCGACCTCACCCCGGCGGCCCGCGCCGACGCCGCCGAGCTGAGCCACCGGCTCGCCGCCGGGCAGTGGGTGGTCGACCTGCGCCACCGCAAGGCGTACGCCGCGTCGCACCTCGCCGGCACGGTCGCCCTCGGCCTCGACGGGCCGATGTCGACCTGGCTCGGCTGGCTGATCGACTGGGGCGCCCCGCTCACCCTGCTCGCCGAGACCCCCGAGCAGGTCGCCGACGCCCAGCGGGAACTGGCGCGCATCGGCATCGACCGGCCCGCCGCCCAGGCCACGGGCGCGCCCGAGCGGTGGGCGGCCCGGCCGGAGCAGCTACGGCAGCTGCCCACGGCCGACTTCCCCGCGCTCGCCGCCGCCCGCGCCGGACACCCGCCCGCCGGCCTGCCCGCGCCGGACGTCCTGCTCGACGTCCGGATGACCAACGAGTGGACCGCCGGCCACCTCGACGGCGCGGTGCACATCCCCCTGCCCGACCTGCCGAACCGCCTCGCCGACGTGCCCGCCGGCACCGTCTGGGTGCACTGCGGCTCCGGCTACCGCGCCACCGCCGCCGCGTCCCTGCTGGCCAACGCCGGCCGGGAGGTCGTCGTCATCGACGACCGGTTCGAGCGGGCCCAGACCCGACCGACCGGGACCGACAACAGGAACGAGGAGACATGAGCACTTCCGAGAACACCCGCCCGGCCACGCTCGACGCCGCCGGCCTCCGCGAGCTGATCGACTCCGGCCGCGCGCCCCGCCTGCTCGACGTGCGTACCCCCGCCGAGTTCGAGACCGCGCACATCCCCGGCGCCTACAACGTCCCGCTCGACCTGTTGCGCGAGCACCGCGAGGAGCTGCGCAACCACCTCGACGAGGACGTCGTGCTGATCTGCCGCTCCGGCGCGCGCGCCACCCAGGCCGGGCAGACCCTCGCCGGGGTCGGGCTGCCCCACCTCAAGGTCCTCGACGGCGGGATGCTGGCCTGGCAGGCCGCCCACGCGCCCGTCCGGCAGGGCGTCCCGCGCTGGGACCTGGAACGGCAGGTCCGCCTCGTCGCCGGCTCGATCGTCCTGGTCGCCGTCCTGGGATCGGTGCTCGTCCCCGGCCTCAAGTGGGTCGCCGCCGCCATCGGCGCGGGCCTCACCGTCGCCGCCCTCACCAACACCTGCGCGATGGGCATGCTGCTGGGCAGGCTGCCCTACAACCGGGGCGCGAGCTGCGACCTCGACACCATCGTCGGCCAGCTCCGCGAGGGCTCGACCGCCGGGCGGCGGTCGTGACCGGCAGCCTGGCCCTGACCGTCGGCCTCGCCGTCCTCATCGGCGTCAGCCTCGGCCTGCTCGGCGGCGGCGGCTCCATCCTCGCCGTGCCGCTGCTCGTCTACGTCGCCGACCTGCCGGCGAAGGAGGCGATCGCCACCTCGCTGCTCGTCGTCGGCGCCACCAGCGCCGTCGGCGTCCTGCCGCACGCCCGCGCGCACCGGGTGCGCTGGCGCACCGGCCTCGTCTTCGGCCTCGCCGGCATGACCGGCGCGTACGCCGGAGGCCGCCTCGCCGCGTACGTCCCGGCCGCCGTCCTGCTCACCGGGTTCGCCCTGATGATGCTCGCCACGGCGGTCGCCATGATCCGGGGGCGGCGCGACGCCGGGGACCGGCCCGTGCCGCACGAGCTTCCCGTGCCGCGGGTGATCCTCGACGGGGTTGTGGTCGGGCTGGTCACCGGCCTGGTCGGGGCGGGTGGCGGCTTCCTGGTGGTGCCCGCGCTGGCGCTGCTCGGTGGCCTGCCGATGCCGGTCGCCGTCGGCACCTCGCTGGTGGTCATCGCCATGAAGTCCTTCGCCGGCCTGGCCGGCTACCTCTCCACCGTCAGCATCGACTGGGGGCTGGCCGCCGCCGTCACCGCCGCCGCCGTGGTCGGCAGCCTCGCCGGAGGCCGGCTCGCCGGGCGCGTCCCCGAGGCGGTGCTGCGCCGGGCGTTCGGGTGGTTCGTGGTGGTGATGGGCGTGTTCGTCCTGGCCCAGCAGCTGCCCGACGGGCTGCGCACCAACCCGGTGCTGTGGATCGCCCTCGGCGTCGCCGTCGCCGCGGCGGTCACCGTCACCGCCACCCACGGCCGCCGGGCCGCCCCGGTGGAGGCACCGCCGCCAGCCGAGGCCGAGGTGGCGCACGCCGGCCCGGGGGCGGCGACGGGCCGTGGGCAGCGGAGCCGTAACGCCGGGGTGGTTTGATGGTCCGATGGCGCACCCGGTGATCCTCTCGATCGACGACGACCCGGCGGTCTCCCGCGCGGTCGCCCGCGACTTCCGCCGCCGCTACGGCGACCGGTACCGGGTGGTGCGCGCCGGCTCCGGCCCGGAGGCCCTCGACACGCTGCGCGAGATCAAGCTGCGCGGCGAGCAGGTGGCGGTGCTGGTCGCCGACTACCGGATGCCCGAGATGAACGGCATCGAGTTCCTCGAGGCCGCGATGGACCTCTTCCCCGCCGCGCGCCGGGTGCTGCTCACCGCGTACGCGGACACCGGCGCGGCGATCGACGCCATCAACCTGGTCGACCTCGACCACTACCTGCTCAAGCCGTGGCACCCGCCGGAGGAGAAGCTCTACCCGGTCGTCGACGCGCTGCTGGAGGCGTGGACGGCCAGCCCGGAGGCCGCCACCACGGAGATCCGGGTGGTCGGGCACCGCTGGTCCGCCCCGTCCTTCGCGGTGCGCGACTTCCTGGCCCGCAACCTGGTGCCGTACCGCTGGTTGCTGGCCGACGAGCCCGAGGGCGGCCGGCTGCTCGCGGCGGCCGGGGCGAGCGCCGCCGACGTGCCGCTGGTCGTCACCGCCGACGGCAAGGCCCTGGTGGCGCCCACGGAGACGGAGCTGGCCGGCCTCGTCGGCCTCAACGTCGTCCCGGCGGCGGACTTCTACGACCTGGTGGTCGTCGGCGGCGGGCCGGCCGGGCTCGGCGCTGCCGTCTACGGGGCGTCGGAGGGGCTGCGCACGGTGCTGGTGGAGCGGCGGGCCACCGGCGGGCAGGCCGGGCAGAGCAGCCGGATCGAGAACTACCTCGGCTTCCCCGACGGCGTGTCCGGGGCGCAGCTCACCGACCGGGCCCGCCGGCAGGCGCTGAAGTTCGGCGCGGAGCTGCTCAGCACCCGGGAGGTCGTCGGCCTGGCGGAGGCCGGCTCGGCGCGGCTGCTGCGCTTCGACGACGGGTCCACCATCGCCGCGCACGCGGTGGTGCTGGCGACCGGCGTGTCGTACCGGATGCTCGACGCCCCCGGCCTGGCCGAGCTCACCGGCCGGGGCGTGTTCTACGGCTCGGCCGCCACCGAGGCGCCGAGCTGCGTCGACCAGGACGTCTACATCGTCGGCGGGGCGAACTCGGCGGGCCAGGCGGCCGTCTACTTCTCCCGGTACGCCGCCCGGGTGCACGTGCTGATCCGGGGCGCGGACCTCACGGCGTCGATGTCGAGCTACCTGATCGACCAGCTCGACCGCATCGACCGCATCACCGTGCACCCGCACACCGAGGTGGTGGCCGGCGCGGGGGAGGAGCACCTGCAACGGCTGACCCTGCGCGACACCCGCACCGGCGAGCGGCGCGACGTCGACGCGTCGTGGCTGTTCGTGTTCATCGGCGCGGAGCCGCGTACCGAATGGTTGGAGGGCGTCGTGGTCCGCGACGAGCGGGGATACGTGGTCACCGGGCCGGACCTGGTGGCCGGTGGCAGCCGGCCGCCCGGCTGGTCGCTGCCCCGCGACCCCTACCACCTGGAGTCCAGCCTGCCCGGCGTGTTCGCGGCCGGCGACGTGCGCGCGGCCTCGGTCAAGCGGGTCGCCTCCGCCGTCGGCGAGGGCGCGATGGCCGTGTCGCTGGTGCACCGCTACCTGGAGGCGCAGTGACCGGCCTGACCCCCGCCGAGGTGCGGACGCTGTTCCTGTTCGAGTCGCTCGACGACCGGCAGGTCGCCTGGTTGGCCGAGCACGGCCGGGTCGAGCACCGCACGGCCGGGGAGGCCGTCTACGCCGAGGGCGAGCCGGCGACCTGCTTCTTCGTGCTGCTCGCCGGCGAGGTGCGGCTGTGCCGGACGATCCACGGCGAGGAGGTGGAGATCCTCCGCACGGCGCAGCGCGGGGTGTACGGCGGGGCCACCCAGGCCTACCTCGACGACCAGCAGATCTACCGCAACGGGATGTGGTCGGTCACCGACGCGGAGTTCTTCGTGCTGCCCGCCGAGACGTTCGCCCACGCGGTGCGATCCTGGTTCCCGATGGCGATGCACCTGCTGGAGGGGCTGTTCATCGGGATGCGGGACACCCAGACGGTCGTCGGGGAGCGGGAGCGGCTGGTGGCCCTGGGCGCCCTGTCGGCGGGGCTGACCCACGAGCTGAACAACCCGGCGAGCGCGGCGGTGCGGGCCGCGTCCGCCCTGCGGGACCGGGTCGCCGGCATGCGGCACAAGCTGGCGATGATCGCCGACGGCCGGCTCGACGGGCGGCGGCTGCACGCCCTCGTGGCGTTGCAGGAGGAGGCGGTCGAGCGGGCGGCGAAGGCGTGTGCGCTGTCGCCCCTGGCCACCAGCGACGCCGAGGACGAGCTGACCGACTGGCTGGACGACCAGGGGATCGCCGCCGGGTGGGAGCTGGCCCCGACGCTGGTCGCCGGCGGGCTGGACGTCGCCTGGCTGGACCGGGTCCGCGCGGAGCTCGGTGCCGACGACCTGGAGCCGGCGGTGCGGTGGCTGACCTACACCGTGGACACCGAGCTGCTCATGCGGGAGATCGCCGACGCGGCCACCCGGGTCTCCAAGCTGGTCGGCGCGGCCAAACAGTATTCCCAGCTCGACCGGGCGCCCTACCAGGTGGTGGACGTGCACGAGCTGCTCGACGCGACGCTGGTGATGTTCAAGGGCAAGCTCCCGCCGGGGGTCCGCCTGGTCCGGGAGTACGCCCCGGCGCTGCCCCCGATCCCCGCGTACGCGGCCGAGCTGAACCAGGTGTGGACCAACCTGATCGACAACGCGCTCGGCGCGATGGGCGACGAGGGCACGCTGACCGTCCGCACCGGCCGGGTCGACGACCAGCTGACCGTCGAGGTGGCCGACACCGGCCCCGGCATCCCGGCGGCGGTGCGCCCGCGCATCTTCGAGCCGTTCTTCACCACGAAACCGGTCGGCGAGGGGACGGGGCTCGGGCTGGACATCTCGTACCGGATCGTGGTCAACAAGCACCACGGGGACATCCGGGTGACGAGCGAGCCCGGCCGGACGGTGTTCCGGGTGCTGCTGCCGATCACCCCCGCCCCCGGCGTGGCCCCGGAGGTCGCCCCAGCGCCGTGACGCGGGCTGGCTGCGGCAGCGTGCCTGGCCTGGCCCGGCCTGGCCCGGCCTGGCTTGGCCCGGCCCGGCCGACGTCGCGTGACACGGCGTGGTTTCCGCTCGCCGGGTGCCGACACCTTCTCCGCCCCCTTTGCTCTGCACCCGCATACGCAACGCCTACGCAGCGCGACGGTCCGCCGGTCGCGGCGTCGTTCGCGTTCGCGTTCGCGTGCAGCCCAGCCGGGTGCTGCGTCCGTGGGTGCAGAGCAAAGGGGGCGTGCGAGGTCGGTTGGGGTCGGAGGAGGGTCACCCAGAGTCAGCCAGCGCCGTCGACCGCTGCACGCACAACCGGGGGTGGTCCACCACCCGTACCGGTGCCAGGGGCGGCCCCGGCAGGGCGGGTGTGGCCAGGGCGGTCGTGCGGTGGGCGGTCATCCGCTCCGCCGCGACCCGCAGGGCCAGCGGCCGACCGCCGCAGCGCCGGACCAGGTCGTAGGCGGACTCGGGGTCGGCGTCGACCCGGTCGCCGATCAGCCCGCGCAGCAGCTCGACGCCCGCCTCCGCGCTCAGCGGACCCAGCTCCAGCCGCCGCGCCCCGTGCCGCACGACCAGCTCGGCCAGGCCGTCCCGGCTGGTCACCAGGACCAGGCAGCCGGGCGAGCCGGGCAGCAGGGGGCGCACCTGCCCGACGGTGCTGGCGTTGTCGAGCAGCACCAGCATCCGGCGTCCCGACATCCGGGTGCGGTAGCGGGCGGCGAGGGCGGCCGGCGACGCGGGCAGGTCGGCGGTGGCGACGCCGAGGGCGTCGAGGAAGGCCGTGAGCACCTCGACCGGTGTCGGCGGCTGCCCGGGGCTCTCGCCGCGCAGGTCGGCGTAGAGCTGGCCGTCGGGGAAGCGGTCGGCGACCCGGTGGGCCCAGTGCACGGCCAGCGCGCTCTTGCCGATCCCGGTCGAGCCGGTGAGCAGCACGGTCATCATCGCCGCCCGGGTGGCGCCCTCGGCGAGCAGGCCGTCGAGCGCGGCGCGGACCGGGCCGCGCCCGGTGAACGGCAGCACGTCCGGCGGCAGCTCGCGGGGGACGGGCGTGGCGTCGGCGGGTGCCCACGGCCGGGCGTGCGGCGCAGGGTCGGCCAGGCTGTCGTCGTGCGACTGGCAGCGGTTGGCCCGACGCCACAACGTGGCGAACTCCTCGACGTCGCCGCCGAGCACCCGGACGATCTCGCCCACCACCTCCCACCGGGCCAGGCGGGGGCGCGTGAAGACCGCGTGGATCGACGTCGGGTTGATGCCCCGGGGCCGCCGCTCGGCGCGGGTGAGCTGTTGCAGCCGGCGCACGCTTGGCTGGCCGGCGGCGAGGTGCAGGGCGTGTAGTCGGTCGTAGAAGTCGGCGAGGGGACCTGCTGGCACGAGAGGGCGGGTGAGCCGGCCCATTGGCGTTCTCCCCACATCTTGGCGCTGGCCCGGAAACCTCCGAGCTTCACCACTGTCCGATGTTGAATCCTTGCGGTCAGTCAGGTCGCGGACACACTGTCAGCGACAGAGTTGACGGCCCCGGGTCCTTCCGTCGCCGTTTCCCGGCCCCGCATGCTGTGCCGAGCGCTTAGACAAGCGCCAATGTGTTTTGGTGGGAGGAGAACGAATGCACTTTCCGGACATCCGGCGGGTGGCCACGGTCACCGCGTCCGCCGCGCTCGTCGCGGCGACGGTGTTGGTGGGCACCGGGCCCGCGCAGGCAGCCCCCGTCGGCGGAGCGTCGGCCACCACGGTGGCGGCGACCACCTCCACCACTGCGGCCCGCAGCGGGCTGACCGCCGCCCAGCAGGCGAGCGACTACTGGACCAAGGAGCGGATGCGCACCGCGATCTCGGCGGACGTGCTGGTCGAGAAGGCGGGAGCCGTGGCCGGCGAGGGCCTGAAGCCGACCGGGCCGGCCCGCTCCGTGCCGCCGGCCGCGCCCACCGTGACGGCCGCCTCCAGCGTCGCGTCGCAGGCCGGTGGGGACATCAGCGCCTACGTCGCCGCGTCCGCCACCGTCGGCAAGGTCTTCTTCTACAACCCCGTGGACGGCAAGAACTACGTCTGCTCGGCCGGTGCCGTGAACAGCGCCTCCAAGCTGCTCGTCATGAGCGCCGGGCACTGCGTGCACGGCGGCAGGGGCGGCCAGTGGATGCAGAACTGGGTCTTCGTGCCGCTCTACAACTACGGCGCCGAGCCGTACGGCCGGTGGTCGGCCAAGTACCTGACCGCGTTCAACGCCTGGATCAACGACAGCAACCTCGACCGGGACGTCTCGTACATCACCGTGTACCCGAACGCGTCGGGCCAGCGGCTGGTCGACCGGGTCGGCGGCAACGGGCTCTCGGTCAACTACAGCTACACCCAGGCCGTCACCATCCTCGCCTACCCGGCGGCGCCGCCGTACGACGGCGGGTGGCAGCAGTACTGCCAGGGCACGACGTACCGGCCCGGCAGCGAGAACAAGATCGCCCTCAACTGCGGGTTCACGGGCGGCTCCAGCGGCTCGGTCTGGCTACGTCTCTACAACGACGTGTACGGCTACGTGAACGGAATCATGAGCACACTGAACAGCGCCGGGGTGAACAAGAGTTCGTACTTCGACACCGCGGTCATGGACGTCTACAACTCGGTCGCGGCCCGCGTCTGAGTCATCCGATCGGGTGATGCCCGCCCCCGGCCCGGACCCGACGGATCCGGCCGGGGGCGGCGCGCGTCCAAAGAGTGTGGTCGTGGCCGGGCGTCGGGTTCCCGGTCCCGCGTCGCCGCGGGGGCGGCGGAGAGGAGTGCGGGATGAGGCAGGGGTGGGGTGCGGCGGTGGCGGTGGCCGTCGCGGTGGTCGTGGTCGCCGTCGTGGTGGCCGGGGTGGCGGCCCGCCGGTCCGGGCCGGGGGAGCGGCCGGCGGCGCCGGCGTCCGTGGGGGACAGCGGCGCGTCGAGCAGCCGGGCGCCGTCCCCGGACGCCTCGTACTGGGACCCGGGCCGGATGGGCAGCGCGGAGCCGGCCCCGATGCCCACGGAGTGACCCGGAACCGTCGGCGGACGCCGGCTCAGGGGCGGGGCAGGCCCCGGCCGAGGTCGGCCAGCTCCCGGTCGAGCAGCTCGACCAGGAGCGCGGACCGGCCCGACGCGTTCTCCCCGGTCATCCCCCGGCTGGGCATTTCCACGATCATCAGCAGGTAGAGGTGCAGCCGGTAGAGGCCGAGCCGCACCCGGGCCGCCGGGTCGAACGCCGCCGGGTGCCCGCCGGCCGCCCGCCAACCGCGCAGGAAGGGGTGGTCCGGCTCGTTCTCGGCCCGCCGGAACAGCAGCGGCGAGACCAGGTCCAGCAGCGGGTCGCCCCACAGGTACCGCTCGCCGTCGACCAGCCCGCACATCCGGTCGCCGGTGATCCGGTGCAGCGCGACGGTGGCGGCGCCGAAGTCGGCGCGGGCCGGACCGGCGTCGACGTCGGCGGTCAGCTCGGCGAGGGGACGCCCGGGCAGCCGGTCGGTGAGCAGCCACTCGCCGCGTTCCGGGTCCCGGCCGTGGTGCAGCACCCGGGGCACGGGCACCTGCGGCGCGTGTGCGGCGACCAGCCGGAAGTAGCGTGCCTCCGCCGCCGCCAGGCCGCGCTCGTAACGCAGCAGGCGGGCCCCGGGCGGCGGCGCGACCTTCAGCACGGCCGCGGCGCCGTCGTCCAGCGTCAGCCACCACACGGTGGCGAAGCCGCCCCCGCCGAGCGGTCCGCAGTCGACCACGCCACGCCCAGGGCCGAGGGAGGCCCGGACGTGCCAGGCCACGTCGTCCCGGGTGAGGGACCGCTGGGTGGGGCTGGGCCCGCTCATTCCGCACCTCCGCGCCGTGTGTGGGGTGGACAGTCCGCCCGGCAGCGAGCCTAGGCAGGGCACCCAGGTGGCCGGGTCCGACCCCGCTGCGGGCCGCGTCGGTTAGCGTCGCGGCATGGAACACATGCTGGTCACCGGGGGTGCGGGGTTCGTCGGCGCCAACTTCGTGCGCCGGGCGCTGGCCGCCCGGCCGGGCCTGCGGCTGACCGTGCTCGACGCGCTCACCTACGCCGGGAGCCGGGACAGCCTCGCCGAGGTCGCCGACCGGATCACCTTCGTCCGTGGCGACGTCTGCGACGGCGACCTGGTCGACGCCCTCGTCTCGGACTGCGACACGGTGGTCCACTTCGCCGCCGAGTCCCACGTGGACAACTCGTTGCAGGACCCGACGCCGTTCCTGCGTACCAACGTCGAGGGCACGTTCGTGCTGCTGGAGGCGGTCCGCCGGCACGACCGGCGGCTGCACCACGTCTCCACCGACGAGGTGTTCGGCAGCCTGCCGTTGCACGGCGGCGGGGCGTTCACCGAGCAGAGCCGGTACGACCCGTCCAGCCCGTACTCGGCGACGAAGGCGGCCTCGGACCTGCTGGTGCGGGCGTGGGTCCGGTCGTACGGGGTGCGGGCGACGACGTCCAACTGCGCGAACAACTACGGGCCGTACCAGAACGTGGAGAAGTTCCTGCCCCGGCAGATCACCAACGTGTTGCGCGGTCAGCGGCCCAAGCTCTACGGCACGGGCGCGAACGTGCGGGAGTGGACCCACGTCGACGACCACAACGACGCCGTGCTGCTGATCCTCGACGCGGGGGTGTGCGGGGAGACGTACCTGATCGGCTCCGGGGCCGAGTGGAGCAACCGCGCCCTGCTGGAGTTGACCCTGACGATGCTCGGCCGGCCCGCCGACGACTTCGACCACGTGCCGGACCGCCCCGCCCACGACCTGCGCTACGCCTGTGACAGCTCCAAGATCCGCCGGGAGCTGGGCTGGCGTCCCCGCCACCGGGACCTGGCCGACGGGCTGGTCGCCACCGTCGACTGGTACCGCCGCAACGAGTGGTGGTGGGGGCCGCAGAAGGCCGCCACGGAGGCCCGCTACGCGGCGATCGGCCGGTAGCGGCGTCACCGTCGCCCTGCCCGTACGTGCTACCGTATCTTGTACGGCAACGTTGGTGGGGTGCGGCGGAGGGGGCGACGTGACAGCGGGTGGATACGCGATCGCGGCGGAGGGGCTGCGCAAGCGGTACGGGGACACCCCGGCCCTGGACGGCTTCGACCTGCGGGTCCGGCCGGGAAGGGTGTGCGGCCTGCTCGGCCCGAACGGGGCGGGGAAGACCACCGCCGTGCGGATCCTGTCGACCCTGCTGCGCCCCGACGCCGGCCGCGCCGAGGTCGCCGGCTTCGACGTGGCCCGCCGGCCCGACCAGGTGCGCCACCGCATCGGCCTGGTCGGGCAGCGCGCCGCCGTGGACGAGGTGCTCAGCGGCCACGAGAACCTGGTCATCTTCGGCCGGCTGTGCCACCTCGGCGCGAAGCGCGCCCGGCAGCGCGCCGACGAGCTGCTCGACCGGTTCGGGCTCGCCGACGCGGGCGGCAGGCCGGTCAAGGCGTACTCCGGTGGCATGCGCCGACGGCTCGACCTGGCCGCCGGGATGATCCTGGCCCCGGCGGTGCTCTTCCTCGACGAGCCGACCACCGGGCTGGACCCGCGCAGCCGCAACGAGGTGTGGGAGGCGGTCCGTGAGCTGGTCCGCGCGGGGACCACCGTCCTGCTCACCACCCAGTACCTCGACGAGGCCGACCGGCTCGCCGACCGGATCTCGGTGCTCGACGGCGGGCGGGTCATCGCCGAGGGCACCCCCGACGACCTGAAGGCCCGGCTCGGCGGCGACCGGATCGACCTGGTCGTCCGCGACGCCGCCGACCTGGCCGCGGCCGGGGCCCAGCTCGGCCGGGTGGCCGGCGGCGAGCCGGAGGTCGACCCGGACCGGCGGCTCGTCAGCGCCCGGGTGGAGCACCGGGCCGGCGCGCTGACGGAGCTGCTGCGGGCGCTCGACGCCGCCGGTGTCGCCGTCGAGGACGTGGCGCTGCGCCGGCCGACCCTGGACGAGGTGTTCCTGCACCTGACCGGCCGCCGCACCGAGACCGCCGAGGAGGTCCCCGCGTGACCAGCACGACCCTGCCCGACACCGCGTCCCCGCACGTGACGCCCGGCCGCCCCGCCCTGCTGGCCGACAGCGTCACGCTGACCCGGCGCAGCCTGGCCCACTGGCGGCGCGACCCGGGGCCGCTGGTCGCGGCCCTCGGGTTCGACATCGTCATGGTGCTGATGTTCGCCTACCTGTTCGGCGGCGCGTTGCGGGTGCCCGGCGGCGGCGACTACCGGGAGTTCCTGATGCCCGGCATGTTCGCCATGACCATGGTGTTCGGCATCAGCCTCACCACGCTCGCCGTCTCCGCCGACCTGGACCGGGGCGTCACCGACCGGCTCCGCTCGATGCCGGTCTCCCCGCTGGCCCCGCTGGTCGGCCGGGCGGCGGCCGACCTGCTCTTCGCGGTGCTCACCCTCGCGGTGATGCTGCTCGTCGGCCTCGCGGTCGGCTGGCGGGCGCACGGCGGCGTCGGCGACACCGTCGCGGCGTTCGGGCTGATCCTGCTGCTGCGCTTCGCCCTGGTCTGGGTGGGCGTCTTCCTCGGCCTCGTGCTGAAGGGCCAGCAGGCCGTGGCCGGAGTGCAGACGCTGGAGTTCCCGCTCGGCTTCCTGTCCAGCGCGTTCGTCGCCCCGGCCACCATGCCCGGCTGGCTCGGCGCGGTCGCCGAGTGGAATCCGCTGTCGGCGACCGTCGGCGCGACCCGGGAGCTGTTCGGCAACCCCGGCTGGGGCGGCGACTCCTGGGCCGTCCAGCACGCGCCCGCGCTGGCGCTGATCTGGCCGGTCGTGCTGGTCGCCGTCTTCCTGCCGCTGTCGGTGCGCAGGTACCGGGCCCTCGGCCGCTGACGCCCGCCGCGATCGTGCCACCTACGGTACGACGTACGCTAGGATTGTCCTTCCCTCGGCGGGCGGTCGCCGCCCGCCCGATCACCGCTGGAGGCACGGTGCGACTCGGCCGGTTCGCGGTCGTCTTCGAGCCGGGCGACCCGCCCCGGGCCGGCACGGTCAGCTTCTACGACCCCGCCGGGCACGCGCTGCCCGAGGAACTCGACGCGCTGGGGGAGTGCGGCGAGCTTGACCTCGCCCTCCGGCTCGACGGCCCCGTGGCGGCGTGGACGGTGCCCGCCTGCGCCGTGCCGGTCGGCGACGCGGTCCGGCAGCTCGCCGCGCTGCGCGACGCCGACGCCCCCACCCCCGCCGCCGCGTTCTGGTCGGCGGTGGCGGTCACCGGCCTGCACCTGGCCGCCCGGGGGCGGATCCTGCCCGGCGTCTCCCCGCAGGGCTGGGACGCCTGGCGGGTGGGCCCCCTCGACGTGGCCGACGTGGAACGCATCCGGGCCCTCGCGGCGGCGATGCCGCCCGAGGCGCGGGCGATACCGGTCGACGCCGCTGCCGAACACCTCACCCTGCCCGAGCCGGAAGGGCTGGTCCGCGCCTTCCTCGACGCGGTGGCCGACACCCTGCCGCGCACCCCGGCCGCGACGTGGCTGACCGGCGACCCCCGGTTCGCCGGCCTGGACCCGGAGCCGGTGGACGACCTGCGCGACTGGGCGCGGGAGGTCTCCGCCGGCGTCGACACCGGCCTGCGGGTGGCGCTGCGGCTGGAGGGCCGGGGCGACCTCGGCAGCACGCCGCTCGCCGCCGTGGTGCGGCTGCGCAGCCTCGCCGACCCGACGCTGGTCGCCGACGCGGCGGCCCTGTGGGAGGGCGACGGGCACGGCCTCGGCGAGCAGGCCACCTTCGAGGCCATGCTCGCCGTGCGCCGCGCCGCCGTCGTGTGGCCGCCGTTGGAGCGGCTCCTCGACCACGCCGCGCCGGTCGAGCTGGAGCTGCTCGACGAGGACCTGGTCGACCTGCTCGGCGGCGCTCAGGCGCGGCTCGCCGCCGCCGGCATCGACGTCGAGTGGCCGCCCGGGATCTCCCGCGAGCTGGCCGCCCGGGTGCTGGTCGGCTCCCCGCCGGAACGGCCCGCCGAGGTGGCGGAGTTCTTCCGCTCCGCCACGCCGCTGCCGCTGAGCTGGCAGCTCACCCTGGCCGGCGACGCACTGACCGACGACGAGATGGACCTGGTGGCGAAGTCCCGGCCGATCGTCCGGCTGCGGGACCGGTGGGTGGCGGTCGAGCCGGAGCTGGCCCGCCGGGCCCGCGAGCGGCAGCTCCCGCCGCGCAGGGCGTACGACGCCCTGGCCGCGACGCTGATCGCCAGCACCGACGTCGAGGGCGAACGGGTCGACGTGGTCGCCGACGGCTGGCTGGGCGCGCTGCGCGAACGGATCGCCGAACCCGACGCCGGCCCCGAGCCGCTGGAACCGCCGGCCGGGCTCCATGGCACGCTGCGCGAATACCAGCTCCGCGGCCTGCGCTGGCTGGAGCGGATGACCTCCCTCGGCTTCGGCGGCTGCCTCGCCGACGACATGGGCCTCGGCAAGACCGTCACCGTCATCTCGCTGCACCTGCGCCGCCAGGCGGAGCCGGCCACCGCCGGGGCCACCCTCGTCGTCTGCCCCGCGTCGGTGCTCGGCAACTGGGAGCGGGAGATCCGCCGATTCGCCCCGGGCGCGAGCGTCCGCCGGTTCCACGGCACCGCCCGGTCCCTCGACGGGCTCACCGGCGGGTTCGTGCTGACCAGCTACGGCACCATGCGCCTCGACGCGGGCAGCCTCGCCGGGCACGAGTGGGGCCTGGTGGTCGCCGACGAGGCGCAGTACGTCAAGAACCGGCTCAGCGGCACCGCGAAGGCGCTGCGGGCGATCCCCGCCCGGGCCCGGGTCGCGCTCACCGGCACGCCGGTGGAGAACAACCTCTCCGAGCTGTGGGCGATCCTCGACTGGACCACCCCCGGCCTGCTCGACTCCGTCGGCGCGTTCCGGGCCACTTGGGCCCGGCCGATCGAGGTGGACCGCGACGGCCCCGCCGTGGCGCGGCTGTCCCGACTGGCCCGCCCCTTCCTCCTGCGGCGGCGCAAGTCCGACCCCGGCATCGCCCCCGAACTGCCGCCGAAGACCGTCACCGACCACCTCGTGTCGCTCACCGCCGAACAGGTGGCCCTCTACCAGCGGGTGGTCGCCGACGTGCTGGCCGAGATCCGCGCCAGCACCACCACCATCGCCCGGCGCGGCCTGGTGCTCAAGCTGCTCGTCGGCCTCAAGCAGGTCTGCAACCACCCGGCGCACTACCTGAAGGAGGCGCACGGCCCGCTCACCGGCCGGTCGGAGAAGCTGCAACTCCTCGACGACCTGCTGGAGACCATCCTCGCCGAGGACGGCGCGGCGCTGGTCTTCACCCAGTACGTCCAGATGGCCCGGCTGCTCCAGCGGCACCTGGCCGAGCGGGGCGTGCCGGCGCAACTGCTGCACGGCGGCACGCCCGTGCCGCAGCGCGAGGAGCTGGTGCGCCGGTTCCAGGCCGGCGAGGTGCCGGTGTTCCTGCTCTCGCTCAAGGCGGCCGGCACCGGCCTGAACCTGACCCGGGCCGACCACGTCGTCCACTACGACCGGTGGTGGAACCCGGCCGTGGAGGAGCAGGCCACCGACCGCGCGTACCGGATCGGGCAGACCCGGCCGGTGCAGGTGCACCGGCTGATCGCCCAGGGCACCCTGGAGGAGCGGATCGCCGAGCTGTTGGAGGCCAAGCGGGAGCTGGCCGACGCGGTGCTCACCGGCGGCGAGACCGCACTGACCGAACTCTCCGACGCCGAGCTGCTCCGGCTCGTGCAACTGCGCCACCAGGGATGAGGGGCCGCGACGTGGACTTCGACATCGAGTACGACTTCGACGAGGCGGAGCCCGACGACGAGCGGGAGCCGGACGCCGGGCCGACCGCCGACGAGCGGCGGGCGCGCAGCTTCCCGAGGTTCGGCCCCGGCCGGCGGGTCGGCAGGAAGTTCGCCGACACCTGGTGGGGCAACGCCTGGATCGAGTCGATGGAGCGCACCGCCCTCGACCCGGAGCAGCTCAAGAAGGGCCGCCGGTACGCCTTCGCCGGGCAGGTCGGGTCGATCACCGTCAGCCCCGGCCGGATCTCCGCCGGGGTGCACGACGGCGACCAGTACACCCCGCACGACACCATCGTGCGCGTCGGCACCCTCGCCGCGGCCGAGTGGGACCGGCTGCTCGACCGGGTCGCCGCGAAGGCCGGGCACATCGCGGCCCTGCTCGACCGGGACATGCCCCACGACCTGGTGCAGACCGCCGACGACGCCGGGGTGCGCCTGCTGCCCGGCTACGGCGACCTCGACCCCGAGTGCGACTGCCCGTCCTGGGACCACCCGTGCCGGCACGCCGCCGCGCTTGCGTACCAGGCGGCGTGGCTGCTCGACCGGGACCCGTTCGTGCTGCTGCTGATGCGTGGGCGGGGCGAGGCGGAGCTGATGGCGGACCTGCGCCGGCGCAACGCCCGCCGGTCCGTCGCCGCCGACGCCACCGACGAGGCGGCCGGCACCCCGGCCGAGCAGGCGTACGCCGCGCCGCCCGCCGCCCTGCCCGCGTCGCCGGGGCCGGTGACCGGCGAGCCCCTCGCCCTCGCCCCGCTGCTCGCCGGGCACGAGGCGCCCGGCATCGACGCCGAGGCGCTCGGGGTGCTCGCCGCCGACGCGGCGCACCGGGCCCGGGACCTGCTCGCCGTGACCGGATCGGGGCCGCTCGTCCCCGAGCCCGACGCCTGGTGCGACGCGGTGCGGTTGGCGGCCCGGATGCCGCGATCTGCGGCGACGAGGCGGCTGGGCGAGGCCAGCGGCCGGGTCGCCGACCTCCCCCGGGCCGTCAGGGCCTGGGAGTACGCGGGCGCGGCCGGCGTGGACGTCGTCGACGCGGTGTTCGGCCCGCCGAAGGAACTGGTCGCCCGGGCCACCGAGGCGCTGCGCGAGGCGGGCGGGGTCGACGGGGCCGCGCCCGAGGTGCGCAACTGGCGCAACCGGTGGACGGTCGGCCGCGACGCGCAGGTGCGCTACGGGCGCGACGGCCGCTGGTATCCGTTCCGCAGGCGCGCGGGCCAGTGGTGGCCGGCGGGGCCGCCCGGTCCCGACCCGGCGGACGCGCTGCTCGACCTGATCGAGGAGTGACCACCAACCGCGGTGGCCGGTCATGTCGGGAGGCCGATGGCCGTGGCCAGGCTGGCCACGTCGGCCGGCAGCGGCCCGCCGCGCGTCAGCTCGGCGATCACCGTACGCGCCGCAGGCCGCAACCGAACCTCGCTGGGCGCGGTCCGATCCGCCTGGATCAGGGTCCGCCCCGCCGCGAGCAGGTCGCCCACGAGCAGGTGCGCCTGTGCGACGTCCAGCAGGTAGGCCGCCCGGTGCTCGACCGGCAGCCGTAGCCACTGGCCGAGGGCGACGACCTCGGCGTGCAGGGTGACGGCCTCGTGGGCGTCGCCGAGGTCGGCGGCGGTGGTGACCCGGGCCAGTGTCACGGTGGCGGGGCAGAAACCGACGCGGCACGGGTCGTCACCGTGGTTGACCTGCGCGGCGATGCTGGCCGCCTGGTCGAGCAGCTCCCGTACGCCGTTCGCGTCTTTGCACGCTGCGGCGGCGCGGGCGGCCTCGACCAGCAGGGCCCCGCGCAGCAGCATGGTGCCGGGCGGTCGAGGGGTGGTGATCCGGTGTGTGGCGGGGACGGTGGCGGCCAGCGCCAGCCGGGCGCAGCCGAGGGCGCGTAACGCCTGCCCGAGCGGCACGACGGCCGACGCTGACAGCGACGGGTCGCTGCTGGCCACGGCCATCGCCCGGTCTGCGGCGAACCAGCTGAGGTCGGCCTGACCGAGCTTGACCAGCACCGACGCGGTGATCCGGTACGCCTGCACCAGCAGGCTGGCCGTCTTGCCGCTGCCGCTGGCGGCGTGGGCGAGTTGGGCGTCGCCGAGTAGGCCGGGCAGCGCGCGCAGCAGGCCCGGGTAGTCGGCGTGCTCGTACGCCAGCCAGGCATGCCCCACCCGTGCGGCCAGGTCGCCGGCCGGGGTGGCCGCGGGGCGGTCCGGGTCGGTGTCGTAGCGGGCGAGAGCAGCGCGTACCGCGTCGATTCCGGCCGCGACCGATGCGCCGCCGGTCGGTGGCGGGGTGTCCCGTCCGAGCAGGAGTGTCGGGTCGACGCACAGCACGGTGGCGACCTCGGCGATGACGGAGAACCTGTCCAAGGTGCGTACGCCGCGTTCGACCTTGTCGACCCAGCTCTTGGATCTGCCCAGCCGGTCGGCGAGCATCTGCTGGGTCATGTGCCGCCGGCTTCGCAGGCGGGCCACGCGGCGGCCTATCGGCAGCTCATCATTGGTCACGACGCCACCGCCGGTCGGGTATTGCCCGGGTGGTCTCCTCGGCGGGTATCCGCTCCGCCTCGGCCAGCTCCAGCAGGCGTTGCCGGGCCGCCTGCCGTTCGGCTTCCTGTATCTGCTCGCCCCGACTCTGCTCCTGGTCACTGCCCAGCATGTCTCCCGCCTTCTGGCTGGTGCGCATACCACCGCCGGTGGCCTCGACCTGTCGAATCGGGCGCTCTGGTGCCGCCCACGACCCGAGCGGTCTGGCGCACCACCCGACGAAGCGCTCGGTGATCTCGGCGGTGCTGACGCCGACGATCTCCTCGCGGGCGTCGCGCAGGTAGTCGCTCATGTACCGGGTGAGCGTCCGAATGTTGCAGTGGCACAGCTCCTTGAGCTGGCGTTTGCGGGTCAGGCAGGGCCACGGCTCACCGCAGGCGCGACAGTTCCAGTCCGGCCGCGACGGGCTGTGCGGCGCCGGACAGTCAGCCATCGCCGCACCCGTCGTCCGCCTGCCGGTGGCTGCCGGGGCGGCGCTGGGAGTCGGGCGGCCACATGGGCGGGTCGGCGGGCTTGTCTGTGCTGGGCTCCATCTGGGTCCTTCTGCTGTCGACGTCATGGTGCTCATCGCGAGTGGTGCGCGTGTGGTGCCGATCCCCGCGTCAGACGCCAGCCAGGGCGGGGGACTGCAGATCTAGGTCACTGTATGACCTAGGTCAATCACTGCGCGGACCCCGTCGGCGAGTCGTGATCTAATCGCCGGGCCAGCCAGGGAGTGACCACATGCCCATACCGATGTCGTCGCGGCAGATCGCAGACGACCTGACTGCCCGGATCAACGCTCGGGAGTACCAGCCCGGCACCAAGCTGCCGTCGTTGCGCGAGCTGTCCGACCTCTACTCGGTCAGCGTGTCGACCATCCAGCGTGCCCTGGAGTTGACCCGTGATCGGGGTCTGACGGTGGGCCGCGCCGGCAGTGGGGTGTACGTCGCGGACGAGCCGCAGAGGTGACGGTGCGGTGCCGGTGCGCCTGGTGTGGGCGGGATCTGTTCGGCAACGCCGTCTGAGCCGCATCTCCGGGCCGGTCGGCGACCGGCCCGCCGCTCGCCCCGTACGAGGTACGGTATCCCGCCGTTAGGATGGCGGCACTATGTCGAACGCGCGCAAGGGCAAGGTCGACCCCGCCCGCAGCCTGGCCATCCTCTGGCGCACCCGCGAGCCGGCCAGCCGCAGCGCCGGGCCCGGCCTCAGCGTCGACCGGATCGTCCGGGCGGCGATCGAGATCGCCGACGCCGAGGGGATCGACGCGCTCACCATGCGCCGGGTCAGCGAGGCGCTGGGCGCCGGCACCATGTCCGTCTACACGTACGTGCCCGGCAAGGCCGAGCTGCTCGACGTCATGGTCGACACGCTCTACGGCGAGATGAGCCGCCCGGTCGACGTGCCCGGCGGCTGGCGGGCCCGGCTGGAGCAGATCGCCCGGGAGAACCTGCGGCTCTACCGCGCCCACCCGTGGCTGCTGCGCGCCGAGACGAGCCGGCCGGTGCTCGGCCCGAACCTGCTCGCCAAGTACGACTACGAGCTGGGCGCGGTGGCCGACATCGGGCTCGACGACGTCGAGATGGACGCCGTGCTCACCCTGGTCCTCGGCCACGTGCGGAGCGCGGCGCGGGCCGAGCTGGACGTGGTGAACCTGGAGCGCGAGACCGGCATGACCGACGGCCAGTGGTGGCAGTCGCACGCGCCCTGGCTGGAGCGGTTCATGAAGTCGGGCAGCTACCCGACGGCCGCCCGGGTCGGCACCGCGGCCGGCGAGGCGCACGGCGCGGCGTACGGGCCGGAGCACGCGTTCGAGTTCGGCCTGCAACGGGTGCTCGACGGCATCGCCGTGGTGGTCGCCGACCGTCAGGGCACTTGATCCGGGCGGGCCCGGACGGGGAAGCTGTACGCATCCACGCACGCCGATACATGGAGGTTCGGATGCGCCGCTTCCCCCTGCTCGCCCTCCTGCTCGCCGTACCCCTGCTCGCGCCGCCGGTGGCTGCCCACGCCGCCCCCACCGCCCCGACCGGCGTGCCCGCCCCGGTCGTCGTCGCCGACGCGCCGGCCGGCACCGCGTGGACCGTGGACCCGGCCACCGGCCGGACCACCGTCGCCGCCGACGACACGGTCGGCGAGGGCCAACTGGCCGCCCTGCGCGTCCGGCTCGCCGGCACCGACGCCGTGGTCCGCCGCGAACCGGGCCGGCTGAGCACCCTCATCGCCGGCGGGCAGGCCGTCTACGCCGCCGGCGGCGGGCGCTGCTCGCTCGGCGCGAACGTCCGCAGCGGCAGCACCTACTATTTCGTCACCGCCGGCCACTGCACGACGACCGCCACCACCTGGTACGCCGACAGCGCCGGCACCAGCGTCCTCGGCTCCCGCGCCGGCAGCAGCTTCCCCGGCAACGACTACGGCATCGTCCGCTACACCTCCACCACCGTCGCCCACCCCAGCGCCGTCCACACCTACCCCGGCACGCTGACCGTCACCGGCACCGCCGCGCCCGTCGTCGGCATGGCCGTCTGCCGCAGCGGGGCCACCACCGGCGTGCGGTGCGGCTCGATCACCGGGCTCAACGCCACCGTCAACTACGCCCAGGGCTCGGTCACCGGCCTGATCCGCACCAACATCTGCGCCGAACCCGGCGACAGCGGCGGCCCGCTCTACGTCGCCGCCACCGGCAGGATCGTCGGCATCCTCTCCGGCGGCAGCGGCAACTGCACCACCGGCGGCACCACCTACTACCAGCCGATCAACGAGATCCTCGCCGCGTACGGGGTGACGATCCCCTGAGCGGGCGGGCCGGGCGGCCTCAGGCGACGAAGTGCGGGTTGCCCGCCGTCAGCCGCAGCGTGTAGCCGCCCGGCCCCCGGTGCGCCGACACGTGGTTGCAGGACTGGTGGGCGATCCACAGGCCGAGGCCGCCTTCGGCGCCGTCGCCGGCCGGGAGCAGCCCCGCGAACGGGTCCTTCGGCCCGTCGCCGCCGTCGGAGACCGTCGCCACCAGCCGGTCGGGCCCCACCCACAGCCGCAGGCAGACCGGCGGCTGGCCGTGGCGCAGCGCGTTGGTCACCGTCTCGCTGACCGCCACCACCAGGTCCTCGGCGTCGTCGACGGGCAGCCGGCCCCCGCCGGCGGCGTGCACGGCGGCCCGGGCCTGCGCCGCCGTGGGCTCGGCCAGCTCGACCACCGGCGGCGTCGACTGGAGCGGGTCCGGCGGCGCAGGCCGGTTCTCCCGCAGGTAGGTGGTCGGTTCCGTGTAGCCGGGACTCGGCACGTGCCGCCCGTCCGGGGTGGCGTGCCGGGGATGGGTGCGCGCCACGTCCCGCAGCACCGACGCGGGCGTGCTGCGCGTGTCGTACGCGCACATGCTCCACAGCGGGAACTCGTCGTACGCGTGGTTGATCGCCGACTCGTAGCGGGCCCACCAGTCCCAGGTCACCCCCAGGGCGACCGGCGGCAGCTCCCCGACGATCCGGATCTGCCGCGCCCCGTCGGCCACGTGCCCGGCGAGCATCTCGCGGTAGGAGCGGATGGCGGCGGTCGGCCGGGCGTAGACGTCGCCGCCGGGCAGGAAGGTGACCCCGCAGCCGGCGGGCAGGGCGCCCCGCACCAGGGCGGCGTTGCGCGCGCCCAGCGACACCACCGTCGGCTCCCCGGCCGCGACCCCGCCGAGCAGGAACGGCACCACGACCGCCAGCAGCTCCTCCTCGGAGGCATAACAGACCGCCTCGTGGAAGTAGCCCCGGTGACCCGCCGCCGCACCCGTCCTCACCGCGCGGCCTCCACGCGTATCCCGGGCAGGCCCAGCAGGTCGACGAGGCGGGCCACGCCGACGCCGGGCAGGACGCGCAGCACCGCCACGGCACCCAGACCGCGGGCGTACTCGCCAAGGAGCTGCAGGCAGCGGTGGTCGGCGAAGCGCAGCCGGCCCGCCTCGAACACCACCCGCCCGTCGACCGGCCGGGGCGCGGCCCGCTCCAGCGCCGTGGCGAGCAGGTCGCGGGCCGACCGGTCCAGCTCGCCGGCCAGCCCCGTGCGGCCCCGGCCCGCCGCGTAGAGCCGGAACAGCACGTCGTCGACGTTGCCCGCCGGGTGCAGGCAGGCCAGCTCGGCGACCGCCGCCGCACCCAGCTCACGGGGGTCGTAGACGCACATGGCGGAGAACGGGTGGGCCCGCATGTAGCCGTCGATCAGGTGTTCGTAGCGGGTGAAGGCCACCCGCTGCCGTGGGGTGCGGACCAGCCCGGTGGCCTCCGCGACCACCCGCAGCCCGGCGTGGCCGGCGGCCAGGGCCGCCTCGGTCGCCTCCGCGTAGGCCCGCACCTGGGCGGCCGGGTCGGCGACCCGGCCGTCGACGTAGGTGCCGTCGAGCGGGACGACCCGGGCGCTGCCGTCGCGCAGGGCGTCGGCCAGCCCGGGGACGGCGGCCAGCCACTCGCGGGCCCCGGCCGGATCCCGCTCCGTCACGAACCACAGCTCCTCGCCCGCGGCGAGGCCGACGGTGAGGAACGCGCGGGCGGCGGCCTCGAAGGCGGCCGGGTCGTCGTGGCGCCAGCAGACGTGGTCGGTGGGCAGCGCGGGGCACCCGTCGCCGCTCACCGATGCTGCCCCATGCCCGCAGTCTATGCCCACCCCGCCGCGGCCGGCCGTCCCGGCCGTCCGCGCTGGTGGGGGCGGTTCTGCGGCGGCCGGTTCAGCGCCCCCGCAGCACGCGCAGCGCGCCGGCCCAGGCGACCACCTGGTCGAGCATCTCGCCCACCGCCTTCGCCTGCGCCGGGGCCGGCCGGAACTCGGTGAAGTCGACGAAGTCCGTCACCAGGGAGAGCGACACCTGCGACCGGACGTCGGCGACCTCCACCTGGGAGAGGACCAGCCGCAGGTGCTCGGCCGCCCGGGTGCCCCCGTGCACCCCGTAGCTGACCAGCCCGGCAGCCTTATTCCGCCACTCCCGGTAGAGGTAGTCGATCGCGTCCTTGAGCACCCCGGGCACGGAGTGGTTGTACTCCGGGGTGACGAAGACGTACGCGTCGAAGGCGGCGATCCGGGCGGCCCACCGGCGCACCGCCGGGTCACCCGACGGGGCCATCGACGGCGGCAGCGGCGTGTTCAGGTGCGGCAGGGCGTGATCGGCGAGGTCCACCAGCTCGGCGGTCGCGTCGCCGCGCTGGGCGGCGATGTCCCGCACCCAGGCGGCGACGGCCTCCGCCTTGCGGCCCGGCCGGGTGCTGCCGACGACGACACCGATCCTGATCATGTGCGTTCCTCTCGGTCGAACGGGCGGCCCGGGTCGACCCGGGCCGGTGCGGCTTCAGCGGGGCGCGGCCAGGTCCCGGGCCAGCGCCACCGCGCCGTGCAGCGAGGAGAGCCCGCCCAGGGCGGCGGCCCGCACGGCGGGGGCCGGGCGGCCCGGCCGGGCGAGCCGGATCACCTCCCGACCGACCAGGTCGACGAAGCCGGGCAGCCCGGCGGCGAAGCCGCCGCCCAGCACCGCCACCGCCGGGTCGAGCAGCTCGCCCAGGCTGACCACGGCCGCCGCGAGGGCCGTACCCGCCGGTCGGACCGCGTCGTGGGCCCACGGCCGGTCCTGCGTCAGCCCGTCGCGCAGCTCGGCGAAGCCCACCTCGCCGCCCCGGGCTGCTGCGGCCCGGCGCAGCGTCGCCGGCCCGGAGGCGATCGCCTGGAGGCAGCCGTGCCGGCCGCAGTCGCACCGGGGCCCGTCGATGTCGACGACCAGGTGGCCGACCTCGGGGGAGCCCCGGCCCGGCACCGGCAGCGGCCGGCCGCCGAGCACCACGCCACCGCCCACGCCGGTGCCGACCCCGAGGTAGACGACGTCCTGCGCGCCCACGTGCCGGGCCTCGGCCAGCGCCGCCAGGTCACCGTCGTCGGCCCAGGCGGTGCGGCTGCCCGGGAAGAGCCCGCGCAGCGTCTCGTCGAAGGGCAACCCCGCCCAGCTCGGCCGGCCCGGCCACACGACCACCCGGCCCGTCGGGCCGGTGGTGCCGGGCATCGCCACCCCGACCGCCGCGAACCGCAGCCCCGACTCCGCGCGCAGCGCGCCGACCGCGTCGGCCAGCGCCGCCACGTCGGCCTCGACGCCGCCGCCGGGCCAGGCCAGCACCCGCTCGTACGCCCGGACGCCCGCTCCCGTCGCGCCCCGGACCTCCCCGGCGCGCGCGCCCTCCGCAGGCCCGGCCGCGAACTCCTCGGCGCGCAGCGCCACCTTGGTGCCGCCGATGTCGACGCCGAGGACGCCGACGTGGTCCCTGTCGCTGCCCCCGGGCACCGGTCTCACCTCTGGAGCACGTGCAGCACCGCGAGCGCGGCGGCCGCCAACCCGAACGCGATCGGCATCACCGTCACCGCGAACGGGTCCCGGGCGCGCAGGTGGTAGCCGGCGGCGCCGATCATCAGCGGGACGAGGCCGACCGCCGCCGCGAGCCCGGCCAGCGGCCAGAACAGCCCGACGAGCAGGCCGACGACGGCCGCCAGCTCCAACACCCCGATGACCCGGGTGAGGCCGGCGGAGACGCCGAGGTGGTCCATCCGCTCGCGGGTCTTGCGCTCGCCGACGAGCTTCTGCACGGCCGTGGCCATGAACACGGCGGCCAGGATGATGCTGAGGGTGATGGTGGGAGTCCGCACGGAAACATCCTTAGTGGAGGGGGGTGACGGGTCGCCGGGACCCTGTCGGGCTGCCCGGACCCGGCGGGCCGGTCGACGCGGGGGGTCCTGCCTTCCGGCCGGGCTCAGCCGACCGTGGCGACGAGGGCGCGGGCGGCCAGCCGGTAGCCCAGCGGGCCGAGCCCGACGATGACCCCGCTGGCCAGCGGGGCGAGCACCGAGTCGTGCCGGAAGCTCTCCCGGGCCCACACGTTGGACAGGTGGACCTCCATCCACGGCCGGGGATAGTTGGCCAGCGCGTCGCGCAGGCTCCAGCCCGCGATCATCAACGCGCCCGGGTTCACGATCGCGCCGACCGTGTCGTAGCGCTCCTGCACCGTACGCACCAGCGAGCCCTCGCAGTCGTGCTGCACGGCCACCACGTTCCAGCCCCGCGCGGCGACCTCCTCGCCGACCGCCCGCTCGATGTCGGCGAGCGTGTCGGTGCCGTAGATCTCCGGCTGGCGTCGACCGAGGATGCCCAGGTTCGGGCCGTTCAGCAGGAGCACGTCGGACACAGCTCACCTCGCGTGGGGCGACCCGGCGGGGCCGGCGACAGATTCCCCGCAGTCTTACTACGCCACCCGCCGACCACGGGCCGGGCACCGCCGGCCGACCGGCGAACTAAGGGGTGGGTAGGGGCCCGCTAGGGGAAGTGAGCAGGCTGCCGGGTCGGTTAGCGTCCACCGCGAGCCGATGACGTTGCCAGCTGGAGACCGCTGCGTCCAGCCGCCGCGGGACGGCCGGGGAACCGCTGGTCCTCCTGGATTGGGAAGTGGGAAGTCATGAGTGGTCAGCCGTCGACGGTGCCGGAGTTCCCCGAGTGGCCGCAGTTCGGTGACGAGGAACGAGCCGGCCTGATCCGCGCCCTCGAACAGGGCCAGTGGTGGCGGATGGGCGGGAGCGAGGTCGACACCTTCGAGGCCGAGTTCGGGGCGTACCACGGCACGCCGCACGCCCTCGCCGTCACCAACGGCACCCACGCCCTGGAGGTGGCCCTCGAGGTGCTCGGCGTCGGGCCCGGCGCCGAGGTCATCGTGCCGGCGTTCACCTTCATCTCGTCGTCGCTCGCGGCGCAGCGCCTCGGCGCGGTCGCCGTGCCGGTCGACGTCGACCTCGACACCTACTGCGTCGACCCGGCCGCCGTCGCCGCCGCCGTCACCGACCGCACCAAGGTGATCATGCCGGTGCACATGGCCGGGCAGTTCGCCGACATGGACGCGCTCGACAAGATCGCCGCCGACGCCGGGGTGGCGCTGCTCCAGGACGCCGCGCACGCCCACGGCGCGCAGTGGCAGGGCCGCAAGGTCGGCGAACTCGGCTCGATCGCCGCGTTCAGCTTCCAGAACGGCAAGCTGATGACCGCCGGCGAGGGCGGCGCGGTGCTCTTCCCCGACGAGGAGACCCGCGAGCGCGCCTTCCTCGTGCACAGCTGCGGCCGGCCGCGCACCGACCGCGACTACCTGCACCGCACCACCGGCTCCAACTACCGGATGGGCGAGTTCACCGCCGCCGTGCTGCGCGCCCAGCTCGCCCGCCTCGCCGGCCAGATCGACGTACGCGAGCAGCGCTGGCCGCTGCTGGCCGGCCTGCTCGCCGAGATCCCCGGCGTGGTCCCGCAGACCATCGACCCGCGCACCGACCGCAACCCGCACTACATGGCCATGTTCCGCATCCCGGGGATCACCCCGGAGCGCCGCCGCGCCGTGGTCGACGCGCTCATCGCCCGGGGCGTGCCCGCGTTCGTGGCGTTCCGGGCCATCTACCGGTGCGAGGGCTTCTGGAAGGCCGGCGCCCCCGACGAGACCGTCGAGCAGATCGCCGCCCGCTGCCCCAACGTCGAGCAGATCCACTCCGACTGCGTCTGGCTGCACCACCGCACCCTGCTCGGCACCGAGCAGCAGATGCACGACATCGCCGCCGTGCTGGCCGACGTCCTCGCCGGATGACCACCCCGCCGCCGGCCGTCTCCGGCGTCGCCGTGCCGCCCGGCGGCCCGATCCGGGTCGCCGTGGTCGGCCTCGGCTGGGCCGGCCGGGAGATCTGGCTGCCCCGGCTCGCCGCGCACCCGGCCTTCGAGGTGACGGCCCTGGTCGACCCGCAGCCGGCCGTCCGGGAAGCCGCCCGCGACACCCACGCGGTGCCCTTCGCGTACGCCGACGTCGACGACCTGCCCGCCGGCGCGGCGGACCTGGTGGTGGTGGCCGTGCCCAACCACCTGCACGCCGCCGTCGCCGCCCGGCTGCTGCGCCGGGGCGTACCCGTGTTCCTGGAGAAGCCCGTCTGCCTCAGCTCCGCCGAGGCGGCGCTGCTGGCCGACGCGGAGCGCGCCGGCGGCGCGGTGCTGCTGGCCGGCAGCGCCGCCCGGTGGCGCGCCGACGTGCGGGCCCTCGCCGACGCCGCCGCCGAGCTCGGCCCGATCCGGCACGTCGACGTGGCGTGGGTCCGTGCCCGGGGGGTGCCCGACGCGGGCGGCTGGTTCACCCGCCGCGACCTCTCCGGCGGCGGCGCGCTCGTCGACCTCGGCTGGCACCTGCTCGACACGGTGCTGCCGCTGCTCGGCCCGGCCACCCGGATCACCCGCGCCGTCGGCAGCGTCTCCGCCGACTTCGTCAACGACACCGCCGCACACGCCGTCTGGCGCGACCCCGCCGGTTCCGCCGCTGCCGCAGGCGCGCTACGGGGTGACGGTTCGGTCGGCGGGTCGCGGGGCGACGTCGAGGACACCGCGCGGGGGTTCCTGCTCACCGCCGACGGCGCGTCCGTCGCCGTGCACGCCTGCTGGGCGTCGCACGAGGCGCTGGACCGCACCACCATCACCGTGCATGGCGTCGCCGGCACGGCCACCCTGCGCTGCACGTTCGGGTTCAGCCCGAACCGGGAGCCGTCGCCGGTGCTCACCCGCACCCGCGACGGCGAGACCGTCGCGCTGCCGCTGCCCGCCGAGGCGATCGGCACCGAGTACGACCGCCAACTCGATGCCCTGCCCGGCCTGCTCACCGCCCCGGCCAGCCGGGGCGCGGCCGTCGCCGAGGCACACCGGACCATCGACATCATCGAACGGATCTACCGCACCGCCCGGCCCACCGAGCCGGAGCGGGAGCACGCGCTGGCGGGCCAACGCGACCGGTGAGAACCACCGGCGACCTCACTCGCTCCGGGGAGCAGCCAATGACCCATCCACCGTCCACCATCGACGTCACCCTCCCGCCGCCGCCCGCCCGGGGCCCGATCCGCGCGGTCGTGTTCGACCTCGACGGCGTCGTGGTCGACAGCTCGGCCGTCATGCGCGAGGCGTTCAGCATCGCGTACGCCGAGGTGGTGGGCGACGGGCCCGCGCCGTTCGAGGAGTACAACCGGCACATGGGCCGGTACTTCCCGGACATCATGCGGCTGATGGGGCTGCCGCTGGAGATGGAAGAGTCGTTCGTCCGGGAGAGCTACCGGATGGCGCACCTCGTGCCGCTGTTCCCCGGCGTACGCGAGACCCTGGAGGAGCTGCACGGCCGGGGCGTCCGGATGGCCATCGCCACCGGCAAGAGCGGCCCCCGGGCCCGCTCGCTGCTCGACACGCTCGGCGTGCTCGGTCTGTTCGACCAGGTGATCGGCTCCGACGAGGTGGCCCGCCCGAAGCCGGCCCCGGACATCGTCCTCGCCGCCCTCGGCCACCTCGACGTGCCGCCGGAGCAGGCCATGATGGTCGGCGACGCGGTGATCGACCTGCTCAGCGGCCGGGACGCCGGCGTCACCACGGTCGCCACCACCTGGCACGGCGGGGACGTCGCCGCCCTGCTCGCCGCCGGCCCGGACGTGGTCGCCCACGCGCCGACGGACCTGCTGGCGTACTGCCCGGCGGCCCTGGTCCCCTGACCCGCGCGCCCTGGGCCGCGCGGCGGCGCTGGGCCGCGGCGCGGCCAGGTGCGGCCAGGTGCGGCCTGGCGCGGTCGGGCGCGGCCGAGCGCGGTCGGGCGCGGCCGCCATGTCGGCGGCATGGCGGTATCAAGTCGGCCCGGATGCCGCGATGTCGCCGACATGGCGGGGCGACCCGCCGGCCCCGGACCCCGCCGACGCGGCGGCGGGGCGTTCGGCGGGCGCGGCGACCGGTCAGGGGAGGCGGTACACGGAGACGTGGTCGCGCGACTCGGCGGTGAACTCGCCGCCGGCCCAGTCCGCGTGCCGCGACTCCAGCTCGAAGCCGGCCAGCTGCGCCATCAGGTCCAGCTCCGCCGGCCAGATGTAGCGGTGCGGCGTGCGGAACACCTGCGCCTCGGTGCCCTCGCCGAACCTGAAGTGGTGCGACACGACGTGCTGGCGCAGCACGTCGTAGGTGTCCAGGCCGAGGTAGCCGGGCTCGCAGTGCCAGACCGTGGCCTGCCGGCCCGGCGGGAGCTGGCGCAGCTCCGGCACCCACAGCTCGACCACGAACCGGCCTCCCGGGCCGAGGTGGCGGGCCGCGTTGCGGAAGCAGGCGACCTGCTCGGCCTGGGTGAGCAGGTTGGCGATCGTGTTGAAGACCAGGTAGACGAGCGTGTACGCCCCCGGCGCGACGGTGGTGGCCATGTCCCCGACGACCACGGGCAACGCCGCCTCGTCCACCTTCGTCCGCAGCCTGTCGACCATGGCGGTGGACAGCTCGATGCCGGTGACGGGCACCCCGCGCTCGGCGAGCGGCACGGCCACCCGGCCGGTGCCGACGGCGAACTCCAGCGCCGCCCCGCCGCCCGCGAGCGCGGCGAGCCGGTCCACGGTCGGCCCCAGCACCTCGGGGGCGAACATGCCGACGCCCGGCGTGTCGTAGCGCGCGGCGGCGTCCGCGTCCCAGATGTCTTCCTGCCTCATGGGCCGACGATCGTCCTACGACGGCACGCTGTCCACCCGATTACGGCTTGTTAGGAAGGGTCCCCTGTACAACAGAATGCGTTAACAAGGTGCCCTTCCTTACGCCAAGGCGGTGCGGACGGCCTCCGGTGGGACGTCCGCCACCAGCTCCGGCCCGGCCGGGCCGTCGAGGACGAACGACAGGCCCGCCGTGGCCTTCTTGTCGCGCCGCATGAGCGCGACCAGCTCGTCGTGGTCCACGTCAGAGGGCAGCTCCGGGTCCAGGCCGTAGCCGGCGACCACCTCGTGGTGCTCGGCGACCCGCTCGGGGCCGATCCGGCCGAGGACGCCGGCGAGCCGGCCCGCGAAGACCGTGCCGACGCCGACGGCCTCGCCGTGCCGCAGCCGGAAGCCCGTGGCGACCTCCAGCGCGTGCCCCAGCGTGTGGCCGTAGTTGAGGATGTGCCGCAGCCCCGAGTCGCGTTCGTCGGCGGCGACGACCCGCGCCTTGAGCGCCACGCACGCGGCGATCTGCTCCGCGACGGGCCGCCCGCGCAGGTCGCCCGCGCCGATGAAGTGGGCGCGGGCGATCTCCCCGTAGCCGTTGCGCCGCTCCCGCTCCGGCAGGGTCGTCAGGTGTTCGGTGTCGCAGAGCACCGCGCGGGGCTGCCAGTAGACGCCGACGAGGTTCTTGCCCTCCGGCAGGTTCACCGCCGTCTTCCCGCCGACGCTGGCGTCGACCTGGGCCAGCAGCGACGTCGGCAGGTGGATGACGGCGATCCCCCGGTGGTAGAGGCCGGCGGCCAGCCCCACCACGTCGGTGGTGGTGCCGCCGCCGCAGGAGACCACCGCGTCGGTGCGGGTCAGCCCGAACTCGGCGAACGCCCGGCACAGCTGTTCCACCGTGGCGAGGGTCTTGTCGTGTTCGCCGTCGCGGGCCGGCACCACCCGGTGCGGCACGCCCGGGTCGGGCGTCCACTCCGGCGGCCGGGCCGAGACCACGACGACCCGCCGCGCGCCGATCCGTGCCACCTCCGTCGGCAGCCGGTGGCGCACGCCCGGCCCGATCAGCACCGGGTAGGCGCGCTCGCCGAGCGCCACCTCGATCCGCGCGGGGGTCCCTGTCACCTGCATGCGGCTGCTCTCTCCTCCGACTCGGGTGTGCGGCGGACCAGCGTCAGCCGCAGCGCCAGCGCGGCCAGCGCGTCGACGTCCGGGGCGATGCCCCACCGGTCGTGGCTGAGCTGGGCGTGGTGGGCCAGCAGGAAGCCGCGCGGCGCGTCCGGGTGGTCCCGCCCGGCGAGGTCGGCGACCCGGTCCAGGTAGCGCCGCCACGCGGCCTCGGTCGCCCCGCCCGGCGGCAGGTCGTCCGCCGCGAGGACGATCTTGTCCGCCCCGGCGGCGGCCTGCGCGGCCAGTTCCCGCCGCTGCGCCCCGGTGAGCGCCGCGCCGCGGTCCTGCCAGTGCAGGAAGAGGAACGCGGCCCGGTCGGCCGCGGGCAGCAGCCCGGCCAGGTGCCGCAGGTGCGCCACGGCGAGCGGCAGCTCCGTGCCGGGCAGCCACGGCCCGTCCCCGGCGAGCAGGGCCAGCGCCAGGTCGCTGCCGGCCTGCGCGAGGGGTCCGCCCCGGGCCGGGTCGCGGACCACGTGCGGCTCGTCGACCAGGGAAAACCCTCGGTCGTACGCGCGCAGCCCGGCCCGGACCGCGGCGAGCCCCGCCGCCGACGCGCAGATGCCGAGGCGCAGCCGCGGCCCGGCGGCGGAGCCGGCCGGGGCGACGGGGACGCCGGTGGGGTCGAGCCGGTCGTAGAACCAGCCGGACCCCGGGTCGGCGCGGCGGGCTGCGGCGACCAGCCCGGCGACGACGGTGCCGACCAGCTCGGCCGCCCGGGCGTCCGGGCAGCCGCCGGCCGGCACGGCCAGGCGGGCGAACAACCACGAGCGTTCCAACGACGGCACCTCGACTGACGGAAGGCGGGGCATGGGCGCGACGGTCTGCGCAGGCTCGCCCCATCATCACCTCCGCCGCAGGTCGCGCCGGTCGGTCGGCGGCCGGAACTGGGGACGGGTTAGGGGTGCGACAGGGGTAGGTCGCCGCCACGACGCTGGGAAGACTTGTGCCGTTACGGCGAGCGAGGTCTACGCCGCGGATGGGGAGTCTCGCCGAGCGGACGGATGGTGACATGCTTCGGAGCGACCTGGTCCAGCCGTTGCCCGGTCTGCTGAAGGCGCACGCGGAGGAGTTCGGGGACCGGGTCGCGTTCCGCGACGACCGCCGCGCCGTCCGGTACGCCGAGCTGGCGGCGCGTACCGCCCGGCTGGCCGGGCACCTCGCGGCGGCGGGCGTGGGCCGGGGCGAGCGGGTGGCGTTCTGCCTGGGCAACCGGGTGGAGACGGTCGAGACGTGGCTGGCGGTCACCCGGGCCGCCGCGGTCGGCGTACCCCTGAACCCGCGCTGCACCGACGCGGAGCTGGCCCATCTGCTGGACGACTCGGGTGCGGTGCTGGTCGTCACCGACCCGGAGCACCTCGACCAGCTGCTGCGGCTGCGCGCCGACCGTACCGCCCTGCGCCTCTGGGTCACCGGCGACGGCGTCACCGGCGACGGCGTGGCCGCCTGGGGCGAGCTGGTCGACGCCGAACCGGGCGTGCCGGCCCGCGACGACCTGGGCCTCGACGAGGTCGCCTGGATGCTCTACACCTCGGGCACGACGGGCCGGCCCAAGGGCGTGCTCTCCACGCAGCGCACCTGCCTGTGGTCGGTGGCGTCCTGCTACGTGCCGATCCCCGGCCTCACCGGCGACGACCGGGTCGTGTGGCCGCTGCCGCTGTTCCACAGCCTGTCCCACATCGGTTGCGTGCTCAGCGTCACCGCCGTCGGCGCGAGCGCCCGGCTCGTCGACGGCTTCTCCGCCGACGACGTGCTGGCCGCCGTCGCCGAGGACTCCGCGACGGTGCTGGCCGGCGTGCCCGCCATGTACCACCACCTGGTCACCGCCGCCCGCAGCACCGGCTTCCGCGCTCCCGACCTGCGGGTGTGCCTGGTCGGCGGGGCGATCACCACCGGGGCGCTGCGCCGGGCGTTCGAGGAGGTCTTCGACGCGCCGCTGCTCGACGCGTACGGCAGCACCGAGACCTGCGGCTCGATCGCGATCACCCGCCCGGACCGGCCCCGGGTCGAGGGCTCCTGCGGGCAGCCCGTGCCCGGCGTCGAGGTGCGCCTGGTCAGCCCGCAGACCGGGGTGGACGTCCCGGCCGGCGTCGAGGGCGAGGTGTGGGTACGCGGCCCGAGCGTGATGCTCGGCTACCACGGCCTGCCCGAGGTGACCGCCGCCGCGCTGCGCGACGGCTGGTACCGCACCGGGGACCTGGCCCGCCGCGACGCCGACGGCAACCTCTTCGTCACCGGCCGGCACCAGGAGCTGATCATCCGGGGCGGGGAGAAGATCCACCCGGCCGAGGTGGAGGACGCGCTGCGCTCGGTGCCCGGCGTCGCCGACGTGGCGGTCACCGGCCGGCCGCACGAGGTGCTCGGCGAGGTGCCGGTGGCGTTCGTCGTACCCGGCCCGGACGGGTTCGACCCCGCCGAGGCGTACGCGGCCTGCCGGGAGCGGCTGTCCTACTACAAGGTCCCCGACGCGCTCTACGAGATCGACCAGGTGCCCCGCACCGCGTCCGGCAAGGTCACCCGCCGGCTGCTGCTGGCACGGCCGGCGCGGCTGCGCGCGGTCAACGGCGGCCACCACGGGGCGCTGAGCCGGGTCACCTGGCAGCGGCTGGACCTGGCCGCCGCCGCTGTGGAGCCCACCGCCGACCCCGCCACCGAGCCGCGCCGCTGGGCGGTCGTCGGGCCGGGCGGCGCGGCCCTCGTCGAGGCGCTGGCCGTGGCGTCGGCGGGCGAGGTGTTCCGGGCGTACCCGGACCTCGCCGCGCTGGGCGACGACCCGGACCCGCCCGACGTGGCGCTGCTGCCGGCCGGCGTCGCCGACCCACCGGACCTCGCCGGGCGGCTGGGCGACCTGCTCGCCGACGCCCGGTACGCCCACACCCGGCTGGCGCTGCTGACCACCGGCGCGGTCGACGCGTCCACTCCCGACCGCCCCGACGACCCCGACCTGGTGCCGGCCGCCGTGGCGGCGTGGGCGTGGGGGCGCTGCCTCCAGGCCGCGTACCCGGATCGGGTCGTGCTGGTCGACCGGGACGCCGACGACCTGTCGCTGGCCCTGGTGCCGGCCGCCGTGGCCGCCGACGTCGCGCAGGTCGCGCTGCGCGCCGGCGCGGCCCGGCACCCGGCCCTCGGGCCGGCCCCCGCCCGCGCGCCCCGCCGGCCGGCGACGGTGGTCGAACCGGCCGCCCCGGTGGTGGTGACCGGGGTCGACGGGCCGACCGGGGCGGCGCTGGCCCGGCACCTCGTCGCCGCGCACGGCGCCCGCCGGCTGCTGCTGACGCCCGCCGGCCCGCCCGACGACGCCGTCCTGCGGCGACTCGTCGCGGACCTGGCCGACGCGGGCGCGGCGACCACTCCGTCCGACACCGGCGCGGCGGTCGCCCCGCTGGCAGCGGCCGGCGGGCCGGTCGGCGCGGTCTTCCTCTGCCCGTCCGCCGCCGACCTCGCCGACGACGCCGCCGTCGCGGCGCTGCTGACCCTCGCCGGGGCGCTCGACGCCCGGACCCGGCACGCCGCCGCCACGGCGTTCACCGTCGCCGTCCCGGCGGCCCTGCTGCTCGGCGCGGCCGGGCGGGAGCGCGCGGCCGCGGCCGTCGCGGCGCTGCACGCCCTCGTCGCCCGCCGCCGCGCGGCGGGCCTGCCCGCCCGGCTGATCGGCACGACCGACCCGGCCGCACCGACGCCGCCGGCCGATCCTGCCGCACCGCCGCAGCCGACCGACACCGCCGGCCGGCCGGTCGCCCCCGCCGCGCCGACGCACGCGGCCGACGCCGGTGCTCCGGCGGGCGGGACCGCCGCCGACCTGGCCGCGTTCGACGTCGCCCACGACGGCGACGACCTCGTGCTGCTCGCCGTCGCGGCCGACGCGCCCCATCCGGCCTGGCGGCTGCCCGCCCGCACGGCGGGCGGCGGCGGCGCGCCGGACGCCGCCGAGCTGCGCCGCCGGTTGGCCGGCCTGACCACCGCCGAGGGCGACCGGCTCCTGCTCGACCTGGTCCGCGCCGCCACCGCCGACGTCGCCGGCCTGCCCGGCCCGGCCGCCGTCCGCCCCGGCCGCGCGTTCAAGGAGCTGGGCTTCACCTCCGTCGGCGCGGTCGCCCTGCGCGACCGGCTGGCCCGGGCCACCGGGGTACGGCTGTCCGCCACTGCCGCGTTCGACCAGCCGAGCCCGGACGCCCTCGCCCGGCACCTCGCCGCCCGGCTGCGCGGCGGCCCGGGTGTCCCCGTCGCCCCGGCTGCCGGGCCGGCCGCCGCGCCCGACGCCGCCGACCCCGTGGTCATCGTCGCGATGGCCTGCCGGCTGCCCGGCGGGGTCGGCTCCCCGCAGGAGCTGTGGGACCTGGTCGCCGATGGGCGGGAGGGGCTCACCGGGTTTCCCACCGACCGGGGCTGGGACCTGGCGCACCTGTTCTCCGACGACCCCGACGCCCCCGGCACCTCGTACGTGCGGGTCGGCGGGTTCCTGCCCGACGCGGCGGACTTCGACGCCACCCTGTTCTCGATCAGCCCCCGCGAGGCGCTGGCGATGGACCCGCAGCAACGGCTGCTGCTGGAGACCTCCTGGGAACTGTTCGAGCGCGCCGGCATCGACCCCACCTCGCTGCGGGGCAGCGCCACCGGCGTCTTCACCGGCGTCATGCACCACGACTACGCCGCCAACCTGCGCCAGGCCCCGCCCGGCACCGAGGGCTACCTGGGCGTCGGCACCGCCGGCAGCGTCGTCTCCGGACGGGTCGCGTACGCGCTCGGGCTGGAGGGGCCGGCGGTCACCGTGGACACCGCCTGCTCGTCGTCGCTGGTGTCGCTGCACCTGGCCGCCCAGGCGCTGCGCGCCGGGGACTGCGACCTCGCGGTGGCCGGTGGCGTCGCGGTGATGGGCACCCCGCAGGCGTTCGTCGAGTTCAGCCGGCAGCGCGGGCTCGCCCCCGACGGCCGGTGCAAGGCGTTCGCCGACGCCGCCGACGGCACCGGCTGGTCCGAGGGCGTCGCCGTGCTGCTGCTGGAACGCCTCTCCGCCGCCCGCCGCAACGGCCATCCGGTGCTCGCCGTGCTGCGCGGCAGCGCCGTCAACTCCGACGGGGCGTCCAACGGACTGACCGCCCCCAACGGCCCCGCCCAGGAGCGGGTCATCCGCCGGGCGCTGGCCAACGCCGGCCTCACCACCGCGGACGTGGACGCCGTCGAGGCGCACGGCACCGGCACCCGGCTCGGCGACCCGATCGAGGCGCAGGCGCTGCTCGCCACGTACGGGGCGGGGCGCGGCGACGCCGGGCCGCTGTGGCTGGGCTCGCTGAAGTCGAACCTCGGCCACACCCAGGCCGCCGCCGGGGCCGCCGGGGTGATCAAGATGGTGCTCGCCCTGCGGCACGGCACGCTGCCCGCGACCCTGCACGTGGACGCCCCGACGTCCGAGGTGGACTGGGCCGGCGGTGCGGTGGAGCTGCTCACCGAGGCGCGCCCGTGGCCGGCGGTGGACCGGCCGAGGCGGGCGGCGGTCTCGTCGTTCGGCATCAGCGGCACCAACGCCCACGTGATCATCGAGGCGCCCCCCGCCGACGACGAGGAGACCACCGCCGCCGACATACCCGCCCCGGGCACCGCCACCCGCCGGCTGCCGGTGCCGTGGCCGCTGGCCGCCGCCACCGGCGAGGCGCTGCGCGACCAGGCGGCCCGCCTGCTCGCCTGGCTCGACGGCCCCGGCGCGGACGCCGACCCGGCCGACGTCGGGCACGCCCTGGCCACCACCCGCGCCGCCCTGGAACACCGGGCCGTGGTGCTGGCCGGCGACCCGGCCGCCGCCCGCGCCGGGCTGACCGCGCTGAGCCGGGGCGAGGCGGAACCCGACACCGCCGCCGTGCTGACCGGCCGCGTCGCCGACGGCCGGCTCGGCCTGCTCTTCGGCGGGCAGGGCGGCCAGCGCCCCGGGATGGGCCGCGAGCTGCGGGCCGCGTACCCGGTCTTCGCGGAGGCGTTCGACGCCGCCTGCGCCGAGCTGGACCGCTGCCTGACCGGGCACGCCCCGCACCCCGTCGCCGACGTGGTCGCCGCCGCCGACGGCACCGACCTCGCCGCCCGGCTCGACCACACCCTCTACACCCAGCCGGCCCTGTTCGCCTTCGAGGTGGCCCTTTACCGGCTGCTGGAGTCCTGGGGCGTACGCCCCGACGCGCTGCTCGGCCACTCCGTCGGCGAGCTGGCCGCCGCCCACGTCGCCGGGGTGTTCTCCCTCGCCGACGCGGCGGCGCTGGTGGCCGCCCGCGCCCGGCTGATGCAGCAGCTGCCCGACGGCGGCGCGATGGTCGCCGTGGAGGCCGACGAGGCCGAGGTGGCCGCCCACCTCACCGACCGGGTCGGGCTCGCCGCCGTCAACGGGCCGAGCAGCGTCGTCCTCTCCGGCGACACCGACGCGGTGCTGGCCGTCGCGGCGACCCTGCGCGCCGCCGGCCGCCGCACCAGCCGGCTGCGGGTGTCGCACGCGTTCCACTCGCCGCGCATGGAACCGATGCTCGACGCGTTCCGCGCCGTGGCCGCCGGCCTCACCTACCGCACCCCGCACCTGCCCGTGGTGTCCAACGTGACCGGTCGGCCGGTCGACCCGGCCCGGCTCTGCTCGCCGGAGCACTGGGCGGAGCACGTGCGCGGCACCGTCCGCTTCCTCGACGGGATGCGCGCCCTGCGCGGGCTGGGGGTCACCACGTTCCTGGAGGTCGGCCCCGGCGGGGTGCTCACCGCGATGGCCCAGGACTGCCTCGCCGACGACACCGCCGACGAGCTGGCCTTCGTGCCCGCCGTGCGGACCGTCGACGGCGAACCGGACGCGCTGGTCGCCGCCGTCGCCCGGCTGCACGTGCGCGGCGTCGCCGTGGACCCCGCCGCCCCCGCCGGCCCCGGGCCGCGCCGCCGGGTCGACCTGCCCACCTACGCGTTCGCGCGCCGGCACTACTGGCTGCCGTACTCGGCGGTGGCCGGCGGGCCCGCCGACGTGGGACTGGCCGACGCCGGGCACCCGCTGCTCGGCGCGGTGCTGCCCGTCGCCGGCACCGGGCAGGTCGTTTGCACCGGGCGGGTCGCCGTCGCCACCCACCCGTGGCTCGTCGCGCCCGACGCCGACGGGCCGGCGCTGCTGCCCGCCACCGCCCTGCTGGACCTGTTCGCCCACCTCGGCGTGCTGCTCGACCTGCCCACCGTGGAACGGCTGCGCGTCCCCGCGCCGGTGCCGCTGCCCGCCGACCTCTCCGTCGACGTGCAGGTCACCGTCGACGCGCCCGACGAGCACCCGCGCCGGGTGGCGCGCTGCCACGTGCGGGCCGGCGACGGCCAGCCGTGGCGGGAGGTCGCCGAGGCCGTCCTCGCCCCCGCCGACCACCAGGCCGGACCGGCCGCCGCCGCGGCGGCGTGGCCGCCCGCCGGGGCCCGGCCCGTCGACCTGGACACCCCGCAGCGGCGGGCGCTCGCCGACGGGCTGGCCCGGGCCGCCTGGGTCGCGGGGGACCGGCTCTGCGTCGACGTACGCCTGCCGGAGGACGCCCGGGACGCGGACGCCGAGCGGTACGCGGTGCACCCGCTGGTGCTGGACGCGGCCCTGCGCCTGCTCCCGCTCGCCGGCTTCGCCCTCGCCGCCGGGGAAGTGGCCCGGCTGACGCCCACCGACTGGGCGGGGGTGCGGGTGCACGCCACCGGCGCGCACGCCCTGCGGGTCGTGCTCGCCCCCGCCGGGGCGGACGCGGTCACCCTCTCCGCCGTCGACGACGCCGGTGCCCCCGTGCTCGACGTGGAGCGGGTGGTGCTGCGCACCGTGGCCGCCCCGACCCTCGCCGGCCCGGCCCCCGCCGCCGCCCCCGCCGGCCTGTACGCCGTGGACTGGCTGCCCGCCGCCGCCCCGGCGACGCCGGTGCCCGCCTGGGCGCTCGCCGACGGCGCGCCGCCGGCCGGCCCGCTGCCGCCGCTGCTGGTGCTGCGGGTCGGCGACGGCGACCCGGCCGCACCGGTGCCCGACCGGGCGCACGCCGTCGGCCTGGACACCCTCGGCGTGCTCCAGCGCTGGCTGGCCGACCCCCGCGCCGAGAGCACCCGGCTCGCCGTCGCCGTCCGCGACGGCGACCCCGCGCACGCGACCGTCGCCGGGCTGGTCCGCGTCGCCCAGGCCGAGCACCCCGACCGGTTCCTGCTGCTGCGCCTCGACGCGGCCGACGACGCGGGGATCCGCACGGCCCTGGCCGTCGGCCCCGACGAGCCGGAGGTCGCCGTCCGCGACGGCCGGGCCCTGCTGCCCCGGCTGCGCCCCGCCGAGCCCCCCGCCGGTGGTTCGCCGGCCCCGGCGGTGGACTGCGCCGGGCCGCTGCCCGCGCTGGCCGGCGGGACCGTCCTCGTCACCGGCGGCACCGGCGGGATCGGCCGGCACGTCGCCACCCACCTCGCCACCGCCCACGGCGTCGCCGAGCTGGTGCTGGTCAGCCGCACCGGCCGGCACGCCGACTGGATGGACGCGCTCACCGCCGCCGGGACGACCGTGCGGGTCGTCGCCGCCGACGTCGCCGACCGGGCCGCCCTCGACGCGGTCCTCGCCCCGCTCGCCGGCCGGCTCACCGCCGTCGTGCACGCCGCCGGGGCCACCGACGACGCCCTGCTCACCGGCCTCGACGCCGCCCGCTGGGAGCGGGCCCTGCGGTCCAAGGTGCACGGCGCGTGGCACCTGCACGAGCTGACCGCCGGCCTCGACCTGGCCGCGTTCGTGCTGTTCTCCTCCGCGTCGGCCGTGTTCGGCAGCCCCGGGCAGGGCAACTACGCGGCCGGCAACGCGTTCCTCGACGCCCTCGCCGCGCACCGCCGCGCCCACGGCCTGCCCGCCACCGCCCTGGCCTGGGGCCTGTGGGCCACGCCTGAGGGGATGGCCGGCGCGCTCACCGCCGCCGACCTGGCCCGCCTCGCCCGGGGCGGCACCCGCCCCCTGGACACCGCCGCCGGCCTGGCCCTGTTCGACGCCGCCCTGCACGCCGACCGGCCCGCGCTGGTGCCGATCGGGCTGGACCTGGCCGCCGTCCGGGCCGCCGGGGAGGCGCCCGCCCTGCTGCGGGCCCTGCTGCCCCCGCCGCCGCGCCGGGCCGTCAACGCCGACCCCGCGCCCGCGTCCGCCGCCGGGTTCGCCGACCGGCTCGCCGGCCGCACCGAACCCGAACGGGCCGCCGCGCTGCTCGACCTGGTGCGCGCCCGGTGCGCCACCGTCGTCGGGCACGCCGGCGGCGAGCAGATCGAGCCGCGCCGCCCGTTCAAGGACCTCGGCTTCGACTCGCTGATGGCCGTGGAGCTGAGCAACCGGCTCTCCGCCGCCACCGGCGTCCGGCTCGCCCCGCACGCCGTGTTCAACCACCCCACCCCGGAGCTGCTCGCCGCGCACCTGCACGCCCGGCTGCTCGGCACCACCGCCGCCGAGGTCGCCGACGCCGCCACCGTCGCCGCCGACGAACCCGTCGCCGTCGTCGCCATGGCCTGCCGGTTCCCCGGCGGCATCGGCTCGCCCGAACAACTGTGGCGGCTGCTCGACGGCGGCGGCGACGTCATCGGCGACCTGCCCACCGACCGGGGCTGGCCCGACCTGTACGACCCGGTCCCCGGCACCCCCGGCCGCACCTACGTGCGCTCCGGCGGGTTCCTCACCGGCATCGCCGACTTCGACGCCGCGTTCTTCGGCATCAGCCCCCGCGAGGCGCTGGCCATGGACCCGCAGCACCGGCTGCTGCTGGAGACCTCCTGGGAGGCCCTGGAGCGCGCCGGCATCGACCCCGGGACCCTGCGCGGCAGCCGCACCGGCGTGTTCGCCGGCACCCACGGGCAGGACTACGCCGACCAGATCGCCTCCGGCGTCGCCTCCGACGACGGGGAGACCACCGCCGACGAGGGACACCTGCTCACCGGCACCGCCGGCAGCGTCCTGTCCGGCCGGGTCGCGTACGCCCTCGGGCTGGAGGGGCCCGCCGTCACCGTCGACACCGCCTGCTCGGCGTCCCTGGTCGCGCTGCACCTGGCCGCGCAGGCGCTGCGCGCCGGCGACTGCGACCTGGCCCTCGCGGGCGGCGTGTCGGTGCTGTCCAGCCCCGCCGGCCTCACCGGGTTCAGCCGCCAGCGCGGCCTCGCCGCCGACGGCCGGTGCAAGGCGTTCGCCGAGGACGCCGACGGGTTCGGCATGTCCGAGGGCGTCGGCGTGCTCGTCGTGGAACGCCTCTCCGACGCCCGCCGCCGCGGCCACCCCGTCCTCGCGCTGATCCGGGGCACCGCCGTCAATCAGGACGGGGCGTCCAACGGGCTGACCGCCCCCAACGGGCCCTCCCAGGAGCGGGTCATCCGGGCCGCGCTGGCCGCCGCCGGCCTCACGCCCGCCGACGTGGACGCCGTCGAGGCCCACGGCACCGGCACCCCGCTGGGCGACCCGATCGAGGCCGAGGCGATCCTCGCCACCTACGGCCAGCGCCCCGCCGACGCCCCGCCGCTGCTGCTCGGCTCCGTCAAGTCCAACCTCGGGCACACCCAGGCCGCCGCCGGCGTCGCCGGGGTGCTGAAGATGGTCCTCGCCATGCGGCACGGCGTCCTGCCCCGCACCCTGCACGCCCAGCAGCGCACCACCCGCGTCGACTGGGCCGCCGGCTCCGTGGAACTGCTCACCGAGGCCCGCCTGTGGCCGCGCGCCGACCGGCCCGCCCGCGCCGGGATCTCCTCCTTCGGCATCAGCGGCACCAACGCCCACGTCGTCGTCGAGGCCGTCGCCGCCGAGCCGCAGCCCGGCCCCGCCCCGCCCGCCGACCCCGCCGCCCTGCCGTGGCTGCTGTCCGCGCGTACCCCCGAGGCGCTGGCCGGGCAGGCCCGCCGGCTGCGCGACCACCTCGCCGACCACCCCGACCAGCCGCCCCGCGACGCGGCCTGGTCGCTGGCCACCACCCGGGCCGCGTTCGACTCCCGGGCCGTGGTCGTCGCCGCCGAACCCGACCGGGTCGCCGCCGCCCTCGACGCGCTCGCCGCCGGCCGCCCCGACCCCGACCTGGTACGCGGCGACGCCACCGCCGCCGGGAAGGTCGTGTTCGTCTTCCCCGGTCAGGGCTCCCAGTGGCCCGGCATGGGCCTCGACCTGCTCGATGCGGCACCCGTGTTTGCCGAGCGGATGGCCGCCTGCGACGCGGCCCTGCGCCCCCACCTGGGCTTCTCCGTGCTCGACGTGCTGCGCCAGGCCCCCGACGCGCCCAGCCTCGACCGGGTCGACGTGGTGCAGCCGGCCCTGTTCGCGACGATGGTGTCGCTGGCCGAGCTGTGGCGCTCCCACGGCGTGCGGCCCGCGGCCGTCGTCGGCCACTCGCAGGGCGAGATCGCCGCCGCCTGCGTCGCCGGGGTGCTCTCGCTGCCCGACGCGGCGAAGGTGGTGGCGCTGCGCAGCCGCGCGATCCGGGCCCTGGCCGGGCACGGGGCGATGGCGTCCGTGGCGCTGCCCGCCGACGTGGTCCGCGACCGCATCGCCCGCCACGGCGACGCCGTCGCCGTCGCCGCCGTCAACGGGCCCGCCGCCGTCGTCGTCTCCGGCGAGGAGGCCGCCGTCGAGGAGGTGCTCGCCGAGCTGGCCGCCGACGGGGCCCGGGTGCGCCGCATCGCCGTCGACTACGCCTCCCACTCCGCCCAGGTGGAACGGATCCGCGCCGACCTGGCCGAGGCGCTGGCCGGCATCAGCCCCGGCCCGGCCGCCGTGCCGCTGTTCTCCACCACCGACCTGCGCTGGCTCGACGGGCCGGAGCTGGGCCCCGACTACTGGTACCGCAACCTGCGCCAGCCCGTCGAGCTGCACCGGGCCGTGGCGGAGCTGGCCGCGCTCGGCCACGACACGTACGTCGAGTGCAGCCCCCACCCGGTGCTCACCGTCGGCATCACCGAGACCCTCGCCGAGCACGACACCCCGCACGTCGTCGTCGGCTCCCTGCAGCGCGACCAGGGCGACCGGGCCCGGTTCCTGCTCTCCGCCGCCCAGCTGCACGTGCGCGGCGTCGCCGTCGACTGGCGGCCCGCCCTGGCCGGCGGCCGGCGCGTCGACCTGCCCACGTACGCGTTCGAGCACCGCCGCTACTGGCCCCGGCCCGCCACCGGCCCCGGCGACGTCGGCGCGGCCGGCCTCGACGCCGCCGGGCACCCGCTGCTCGGCGCGTCCGTGGCGCTGGCCGAGGCGCGCGGGCACCTGTTCACCGGCCGGATCGCCGCCGGCGCGCCGGCGTGGCTGGCCGACCACCGGGTCGGCGAGACGGTGCTGGTGCCCGGCACCGGCCTGGTCGAGCTGTGCCTGCGCGCCGGCGACGAGGTCGGCTGCCCCGTCCTCGACGAGCTGGTCATCGAGGCCCCGCTCGCGCTGCCCGCCGACGCCGCCAGCAGCCCCGGAACCGGCCCGACCGGCGCCGCCGGCAACCCGGGACCGGGTCGCGCCGCCTCCCAGGTGCAGCTCACCGTCGGCCCGGCCGACGACGCCGGCCGTCGCCCCGTCGCCGTGCACTCCCGCCCCGCCGACGCCCCGCCCGGCACGCCGTGGACGCGGCACGCCAGCGCGACGCTCTCCGCCGCGCAGCCCGCCCCGCCCGCCGCCGGCCTCGCCGCCTGGCCGCCGCCGCACGCCCGCCCCGCCGACCTCACCGGCTTCTACGCCGGGCTCGCCGCCGACGGCTACGCGTACGGGCCGGCGTTCCAGGGGCTGCGCGCCGTGTGGACCGGCGACGACGAGGTGTACGCCGAGGTGGAACTGCCCGCCGGGCAGCGCGCCGACGCCGACCGGTACCACCTGCACCCGGCCCTGCTCGACGCCGCCCTGCACGCCGCGCACTTCGGCGGCATCGGCGACGCCGGCCCCGACCGGCTGCTGCTGCCGTTCGCCTGGAACGGCGTCGCCCTGCACGCCGCCGGCGCGTCCGCGCTGCGGGTCCGGCTCACCCGGGTCGCCCCGCAGGCGATCGCGCTGACCGTCGCCGACGCCACCGGCGCACCCGTGGCCGAGGTGGCGTCGCTGGCGATGCGCCCCATCTCCCGCGCCGAACTCGGCACCCGCGACGCCGCCGTCGACGACGCGCTGTTCCGCCTCGACTGGCAGCCCCTGGCCGCACCGGAGACCCCCACCCCGGCCCGCGTCGTCGCGCTCGGCCGGGCCGTCGGCGCGTTCCCGCACCACGCCGACCCGGCGGCGCTCGCCCGCGCCGTGGACGGCGGCGCGGCCCCACCCGACGCGGTCCTCGCCCCGCTGGGCCGGTCCGACGCCCCCGCGGCCGGCGCGCCCGATCTGCCTGACGTGCCCGCCGCGTCCGACGCGTTCGCGGGGGAGGCCGACCGGGCGCGGGCCGTCGCCGCCGAGGCGCTCGCCCTCGTCCAGGCGTGGCTGGCCGACCCCCGCTGGGCGGCCACCCCGCTGGTGCTGCTCACCCGGGGCGCGGTCGGTGTGCACAGCCCCGCCGAGGTCGACGACCCCGACGCTGCCACCGCCTGGGGGCTCGTCCGCACCGCCCAGTCCGAGCACCCCGACCGGTTCGTCCTGCTCGACGCCGACACCCCGCCCACCGACGCTGAGCTGACCGCCGTCCTCGCCGTCGCGGAACCCCAGGTGGCGCTGCGCGCCGGCACCCCGTACGCCCCCCGGCTGGCCCGCCGCGTGGAGGCCGCGACGCTCACCCCGCCGGCCGGCGCGACCGCCTGGCGGCTCGACACCACGGCGCGCGGCAGCCTGGAGAACCTCACCCTCGCGCCCACCGACGCCGCCGACGCCCCCCTCGGGCCCCTCGACGTGCGGGTGCGGGTCCGCGCCGCCGGCCTCAACTTCCGCGACGTGCTCAACGCGCTCGGCCTCTACCCCGGCGACCCCGGGCCGCCCGGCGGCGAGGCCGCCGGCGTCGTCACCGAGGTCGGCGCGGACGTCACCGACCTGCGCCCCGGCGACCGGGTCCTCGGCGTCTTCGTCGGCTGCTTCGGCCCCGTCGCCGTCACCGACCGCCGGCTGCTCGCGCCGGTGCCCGACGGCTGGACGTACGCCCAGGCCGCGTCCGTGCCCGTGGTGTTCCTCACCGCCTACCACGGGCTGGTCAACCTGGCCGGGCTGCGGGCCGGCGAGTCCGTGCTCGTGCACGCCGCCGCCGGTGGCGTCGGCATGGCCGCCGTGCAACTCGCCCGCCACCTCGGCGCGACCGTCTACGCCACCGCCAGCCCCGGCAAGTGGCCCGCCCTGCGGGCGATGGGCATCCCCGACAGCCACCTCGCCTCGTCGCGCACCCTCGACTTCGAACCGCACTTCCTCGCCACCAGCGGCGGACGCGGCGTCGACGTCGTCCTCGACTCCCTCGCCCGGGAGTTCGTCGACGCGTCCCTGCGGCTGCTGCCGCGCGGCGGCCGGTTCGTCGAGATGGGCAAGACCGACCTGCGCGACCCCGACCGGGTCGCCGCCGACCACCCCGGCGTCGCCTACCAGGCGTACGACCTGACCACCGTCGACCCCGACGAGACCCAGCGGATGCTCGTCGAGCTGATGGGCCTGTTCGCCGCCGGCAGGCTGACCCCGCTGCCGGTGCGCGCCTGGGACGTCCGGCAGGCCCCCGACGCGTTCCGCCACGTCCAGCAGGCCCGGCACGTCGGCAAGGTGGTGCTCACCGTGCCGGCCCCGTGGGACCCCGACGGCACCGTCCTGCTCACCGGCGGCACCGGCCTGCTCGGCGGCCTCGTCGCCCGCCGCCTCGTCACCGGCCACGGGGTGCGGCACCTGCTGCTCGCCAGCCGGGGCGGCCCCGACGCACCCGGCGTCGCCGAGCTGACCGCCGAGCTGACCGCCCTCGGTGCCACCGTCACCGTGGCCGCCGCCGACGTCGCCGACCGCGCCGCCGTGGCCCGGCTCGTCGCCGCCGTGCCCGCCGAGCGTCCGCTCACCGCCGTCGTGCACCTCGCCGGGGTCCTCGACGACGGCGTGGTCACCGCGCTCACCCCCGACCGCCTCGACACCGTCTTCGCGCCCAAGGTGGACGCCGCCCGGCACCTCGACGAGGCCACCCGCCACCTCGACCTCGCCGGGTTCGTGCTGTTCTCCTCCGGCGCCGGGGTGTTCGGCGTGCCCGGCCAGGGCAACTACGCCGCCGCCAACGCCTACCTCGACGCCCTCGCCACCCGCCGGCGCGGCGCGGGCCTGCCTGCCCAGTCGTACGCGTGGGGCCTGTGGGAGCAGGCCAGCACGATGACCGCGAAGCTGGACCGCGCCGACCCCCGGATCACCGCCCGCGACGGGCAGCTCGCGATCTCCTCCGACCTGGGCATGGCGCTGTTCGACGCCGGGCTCGCCGCCCCCGAGGAACACCTCGTGCCCACCCGGGTCGACGTGACCGCCCTCGCCGGCCGGGCCAGCGTGCCCGCGCTGATGCGCGGCCTCGTCCGACGTGCTCGCCCCCGGGCCCGCGCCGAGGCCGCCCCCGGCGGCCGGGACCTCGCCGGCCGGCTGCGCGCCCTCACCACCGGCGAGCAGTCCGCCCTGCTGCTGGACCTGGTCCGCGCCGAGGCGGCCACCGTCCTCGGCCACACCAGCACCGACGCCGTCAAACCCGCCCAGGCGTTCAACGAGATCGGCTTCGACTCGCTGACCGCCGTCGAGCTGCGCAACCGGCTCACCGAGGCCACCGGCCACCGGCTGCCCGCCACCGCCATCTTCGACTACCCGGACCCGACCGCGCTGGCCGGCTTCCTGCGCGCCCAGCTCGTGCCCGACGGCGGCCAGGCCGCGCCGGCCATCCTCGCCGAGCTGGAGAGCCTGGAACGGTCCCTGGCCGAGACGGTCGTCGAGGCGGAGCTGCACACCCAGGTCGCGGCCCGGCTGGAGGTGCTGGTCGCCAAGTGGCGCACCATGCGCGGCGCGTCCGCCACCGACCACGACCTGGACCTGGACCTCGACCAGGCCAGCGACGACGAGATCTTCAGCCTGATCGACACGGAACTCGGGCTGTGACGCCCGACCCGACGCGCGGACCCGGGGGGACGGCGATGACCGACGTACTGATCGTGGGCTACGGCCCGGTGGGCCAGGTGGCGGCGATCCTGCTCGCCCAGCGCGGCTTCACCGTGCAGGTGGTGGAGAAGTGGGCCACCCCCTACAGCATGCCCCGCGCCGTCTCCTACGACGGCGAGGCCAGCCGCGTCCTCGCCGCCTGCGACCTCGGCGACACCCTCGACCCGGTGTGCGAGCTGTCCGGCGAATACACCTGGAAGAACGGCTTCGGTCGCACCCTGCTGCACGTCAAGGTCGCCGAGGACGGCCCGACGGGCTGGCCCGACTCGATCTCCTTCTACCAGCCCGGCCTGGAGGCCGCCCTCGCCGCGCGCGGCGCGGCCCTGCCCGGCGTACGGGTGCTGCGCGGCGTCGAGGTGACCGACCTCGCCGACCACGGCGACCACGTCGAGGTGGCCGCCGTCGACGCCGACGGCACGCCCCGCACCTTCACCGCCGACTGGGTGCTCGGCTGCGACGGCGCCAACAGCTTCGTCCGCCGCTGGCTCGGCGCGACCATCACCGACCTCGGGTTCGGCTACGACTGGCTGGTCTGCGACGTCGTGCTGAACGAGCCCGTCGAGTTCAAGCCCAACAACCTGCAGATCTGCGACCCGGCCCGCCCCCGCACCGCCGTCTCCGCCGGCCCCGACCACCGGCGGTGGGAGTTCATGCGGGTGCCGGGGGAGACCCTGGAGGAGTTCCAGACCGAGGCCAGCGTGTGGCGGCTGCTCGGCCTGTTCGACATCACCCCCGCCACCGCCCGCCTCGACCGGTACGGCGTCTACACCACCCAGGCCTGCTACGCCGACACGTGGCGCTCCGGGCGGGTGTTCCTCGCCGGGGACGCCGCCCACGTCATGCCGCCCTTCCTCGGCCAGGGCATGAGCTCCGGCTTCCGCGACGTCATCAACCTGGCCTGGAAGCTGGACCTCGTGCGCCGGGGACTCGCCGACGCCACCCTGCTCGACACGTACGAGGTGGAACGCAAGGCGCACGTGCAGCACGCCATCCGCATGTCCATCGACTCCGGCAAGGTGATCTGCGAGACCGACCCGAAGCAGGCCGCCGGCCGCGACTCGGTGATGCTCGCCGCGCTGCGCCGCCGCACCCAGGCCAAGCACGCCCGGTCGCTGCGCGAGGCCATCGTCGACGGGGCGCTGCACCGCCGCCCCGACGGCACGCCCGCCCCGCGAGCCGGCGACCCCGTACCCCAGGGGCGGGTGGCCGCCGGCGGGCGCACCGGGCGCTTCGACGACGTCGTCGGCGGTGGCTTCGTGCTGATCACCTGCGCCGACCCGGCCGCCGGGGGCGATCCGGCCGCCGCCCTCGACGACGCCGCCACCGCGTTCCTCGACGCCCTCGACGTCCGCCGGGTCACCGTCCGTCCCGCCGACGCACCCGCGATGCCCGCCGACGCCGACGCGGCCGGCACCGACGTCGTCGACCTCGACGGCGTCTACCTCACCTACCTGGCCGGCGCGGACGCCGACGCCGTGCTGGTCCGGCCCGACTTCTACGTCTTCGGCGTCGCCGCCGGCCCCACCGGCCTGGCCGCCCTGGTGGACGACCTGCGCCAGCAGGTCTCCGCCCGGGTGCCGCAACCCTGACCACCTGCTGCGCAAGGAGTGACATGCTGGAGAACCTCCGCACCCTCGGCCGGGTCATCCGCACCCTGGCCACGAAGGACCCGGTGACCCGGGTCCGCCGCTTCTACGAGATCCAGTCCCCGAACGTGGAGTTCGCCGCCCGCACCACCCGCTACATGAACGTCGGCTACTGGGAGGACGGCGTCACCAGCCTCGACGTGGCCGGTGAGGCGCTGGCGATGAAGCTCGCCGACGCGGCCGGCTTCAAGCCCGACGACACCGTCCTCGACGTCGGCTTCGGCTACGGCGACCAGGACTTCGCCTGGCTGCGCGAGCGCCGCGTGGCCAAGGTGCACGGCATCAACGTCACCCCCCGCCACGTCGAGCACGCCCAGCAGCGCGCCCGCCGCGAGGGCCTGGCCGAGCAGGCCGAGTTCCAGCTCGGCAACGCCCTCGCCCTGCCCTTCGCCGACGGCACCTTCGACCGGGTCGTCGCCCTGGAGTCGGCGTTCCACTTCTATCCGCGCAGCGCCTTCTTCGCCGAGGCGTTCCGGGTGCTCAAGCCCGGCGGCACCCTCGCCACCGCCGACATCATCCCGCTCAGCAACGACACCGCCCGCATGTCGATCAACTCGGGCCCGCTGAGCTTCATCAAGTTCAGCATCCCCGACGAGAACTGGCACGACCGCGCCGGCTACGCCGAGCAGCTCACCGCCGCCGGCTTCGCCAACGCCGACGTGCAGTCCATCCAGGACCGCACCTGGGAGGGCTGGCGGCGGTTCCAGGCCAGCCGCCCGTCCGACCCCGCGTTCCAGGCCGAGGCCGACCGCAGCGCCGTCAAGGGCATGGCCAACCACTGGCGCGACGAGACGCTCATCAAGAAGGAACTCGCGCTGCTCGACTACGTCATCGCCGTCGCGCACAAGCCGTGACACCGACGCGGCCCCCGCCGGTGTCCGGCGGGGGCCGCGCCACGAACCACTGTGGTCAGGACACCGGCGTACGCGCCAGAGCCGCCGAGATCGTACGCAGGATCGCCGGCTGGTGCTGCGCCAGGAAGAAGTGCCCACCCGGGAACACCTGAAGGTCGAACGCGCCCGTCGTGTGCCGCTCCCACGCCCGCGCCTCGTCGACCGTCGTCTTCGGGTCGGCGTCGCCGGTGAACACCGTCACCGGGCAGCCCAGCTTCGGCCCCGGCGTGTACTCGTACGTCTCCGCCGCCCGGTAGTCGTTGCGGATCGCTGGCAGCGCCGCCCGCAGCAGCTCCGCGTCGCCGAGCACCGCCGAGTTCGTGCCGCTGAGCCTGCGTACGTCGGCGAGCAGCCCCTCGTCGTCGAGCAGGTGCACCGTCTCGTGCCGGGGGCACGACGGGGCCCGCCGCCCGGACGGGAACAGGTGCGCCGCCGACGCGCCCGTCTCCGCCTCGATCAGCCGCGCCACCTCGAAGCCCAGCGTCGCGCCCATGCTGTGCCCGAAGATCGCCAGCGGCTGGTCCAGCCACGGCCGCAGCACCCCGAACACCTGCCGGGCCAGCTCCGGCAGATTGTCCACGCACGGCTCCTGGCGGCGGTCCTGCCGCCCCGGATACTGGATCGCGAGCACCTCCACGGCCGGCGACAGCGCCCGCGACACGGGGAAGTAGAAACTCGCGGACCCACCGGCGTGCGGCAGGCACACCAGCCGCCGCGCCCCGGCCGGCGCCGGGTGGAACCGGCGGACCCACAGGCCGTTGTCTGAGTCGGTCATGCGTACACGCGGTCCTTCCAGCGGTGGTGCCGGGATCCGCCGGCACCGGTGCGATCAAAAGGACGCTAATCGGATCCACCGGGGGCGGCCACCCCTAGCGGACCGCCGCGCGGGTTAGGGGTTGTCGCAGGTCATCGCGACGCCATAGCTTTCCCCGGCAGAGGGGACCCGGGGGCTGCCGGCCGCATTGTGCAAAGGACGTAGAACCGATCTGGCCTGAGGAATTCGCGCATTCGTCCCGTCGCCTACGTCAGGTCTCCGCCGGCCACCGCGATGGGTCAGGTTGATGGACACCGAAGAGAAGCTCCGGGAGTATCTGAAGAGGGTCACCACCGACCTGCGGCGGACCCGGCAACGCCTCCGCGACGTCGAGGACGCCGCCGGGCAGCCGATCGCCATCGTCGGGATGGCCTGCCGCTTCCCCGGCGGGATCACCTCGCCCGACGCGCTGTGGGACCTCGTCGCCGCCTCCGGCGACGCCGTCGGCCCCTTCCCCGCCGACCGGGGCTGGGACCTCACCGACCTGCACGACCCGACCCGCGAGCGCCCCGGCACCTCCTGCGTCGCCGAGGGCGGCTTCGTCCACGACGCCGGTGACTTCGACCCCCGGTTCTTCGGCATCTCCCCCCGCGAGGCCCTCGCCATGGACCCGCAGCAGCGGCTGCTGCTGGAGGTGTCCTGGGAGGCGTTCGAGTCCGCCGGGATCGACCCGACCGGGCTGCGCGGCGGCCGCGTCGGCGTGTTCGCCGGCCTCACCCACGGCGACTACGCCGCCGGGGCCGCCGACGTGCCCGAGGGCGTCGTCGACTACCTCGGCCTCGGCAACGCCGGCAGCATCAGCTCCGGCCGGGTGGCGTACGCCCTCGGGTTCGAGGGCCCGGCCGTCACCGTCGACACCGCCTGCTCGTCGTCGCTGGTCGCCCTGCACCTGGCGGCGCAGTCGCTGCGCTCCGGCGAATCCGACCTGGCCCTGGCCGGCGGCGTCACCGTGATGCCCACCCCCGCCGTCTTCGTCGACTTCACCCGGCAGGGCAACCTGTCCATGTCGGCCCGCTGCAAGGCGTTCGCCGACGGTGCCGACGGCACCGCCCTCGCCGAGGGCGTCGGCATCCTCCTCGTGGAACGCCTCGACGACGCCCGCCGGCTCGGCCACCGCGTCCTCGCCGTGGTGCGCGGCACCGCGGTGAACCAGGACGGCGCGTCGAACGGGCTCACCGCGCCGAACGGTCCGTCGCAGCAGCGGGTGATCCGGCAGGCCCTGGCGAACGCCCGGCTGGCCCCGGCCGACGTGGACGTGGTGGAGGCGCACGGGACGGGCACGACCCTCGGTGACCCGATCGAGGCGCAGGCGCTGCTCGCGACCTACGGCCAGGACCGTGCCACGCCGCTGCTGCTGGGGTCGATCAAGTCGAACCTCGGCCACCCCCAGGCCGCGGCCGGCGTCGCCGGGGTGATCAAGATGGTGCAGGCGATGCGGCACGGCCTCGTCCCCGCCACCCTGCACGTCGACGCCCCGTCGTCCAAGGTGGACTGGTCTGCCGGCGCGGTCACCCTCGCGACCGAACCGACGCCGTGGCCGACGGCCGACCGGCCGCGTCGGGCGGCGGTGTCGTCGTTCGGGATCTCCGGCACCAACGCGCACGTGATCGTCGAGCAGGCGGAGCCCGTCGAGGCCGAGCCGTCCCGGCCCGTCGACCTGCCCGTGGTGCCCTGGCTGGTGTCGGCGCGCGCGGCCGACGCCCTCGCCGGGCAGGCGGGCCGGCTGGCCGCGCATGTCCGGGAGCAGTCCGGGCTGTCGCCGGTCGACGTGGGTTGGTCGCTGGCGACGTCGCGGGCCGCCCTGGAGCACCGGGCGGTGCTCCTCGGCACCGACCGCGACGCCCTGCTGTCCGGGCTGGACGCGCTTGTCGCCGGCGAGACCGCCCCGGGTGTGTTCACCGGCGAGGTGTCGTCGGGCCGCCGGGTGTTGTTGTTCACGGGTCAGGGTGCGCAGCGGCCGGGGATGGGTCGGGAGTTGTATGACCGGTTCCCGGTGTATGCGGAGGCGTTCGATCGGGTGTGTGCCCTGTTCGCGGGCCGCCTCGATCATCCGTTGGGGGAGGTGGTGTTCGCGGAGCCGGGTTCCGACCTGGCGGCCCTGTTGGATCAGACTGTTTACACGCAGGCGGGTCTGTTCGCTCTGGAAGTGGCGTTGCATGAGCTGTTGGCCTCGTTTGGTGTGACGGCTGACTATCTGGTGGGTCATTCGATCGGTGAGGTGACGGCCGCCTATGTGGCGGGTGTGTTGTCGTTGGAGGACGCGTGCGTTCTGGTGGCGGCGCGGGGTTCGTTGATGCAGGCGTTGCCTGCTGGTGGTGGGATGTTGGCGGTGGGCGCGCCTGAGGCTGAGGTGCGTGCGTTGGCCGGTGACGGTGTGGATGTGGCGGCGGTGAATGGTCCGCAGTCCGTGGTGCTGTCGGGGCCGGTCGCCGACCTGGACGTGATCGCCCAGCGGTGTGCCGAGCAGGGTTGGCGGGCGAAGCGGCTGTCGGTCAGTCACGCGTTTCATTCGCGGTTGATGGAGCCGATGCTCGCCGAGTTCCGGGCGGTCCTGGCTGGCCTGGACTGGCGTGCGCCGAGGTTGCCGGTCGTGTCGAACGTGACCGGCCGGGTGGCCGAGGCGGGGGAGATCACTGACCCCGAGTACTGGGTGCGGCATGTGCGGGAGGCCGTCCGGTTCGGTGATGCGGTCACCACCTTGCACGGGCTGGGCGTGACGTCGTTCGTGGAGGTGGGCCCGGACGCGACGTTGACGGCGATGGCCGCCGACACGCCCGTCGACCGTCCGGTGCACCTGGTGGCGGCGCTGCGCCGCGACCAGCCCGACACGACTGCGCTGGTGACCGCCCTGGCCCGGCTGCACGTCACCGGCACGCCCGTGGACTGGGCGGCGTGGTTCACCCACACCGGCGGCCGGCCCCGCACCGTGGACCTGCCCACCTACGCCTTCCACCACCAGCGCTACTGGCTCGACGC
>NZ_FMCW01000080.1 GCF_900091595.1 Micromonospora haikouensis | reverse complement strand
CGTTGACGCGCGGGCTCTACTCGATTCCTTGGACATGGAGCATCGCCGGGAGGGTACGCCTCCCGACGCTCATCCACAGGTTTCGAGCATTGCTCTGGCCGGGCTCACCGACGCCCTGTCCTCCGCGATCACCACCGCACTCCGAGCCGGAGCACCCCCAACCGTGTTCGTCGACGCGTTCCGGCGTACCCGCTACGTTCCCGCCGGCGCCACCAGCGACCCGGACGTGCCGTATGCGACGTCGCTGGGCGACTACCTCGACCAGCGCCTGCACCGCAACCACCCCGACGGGCGGGAGCGGCCTTGACGGCGCTGCGCGCCGGTTGGGCGGACCCGGCAGACGTTGGGCGCGGTGACGAGTTGCGGGAGTTGGTCAGGGCCAACGGGCCGCTGATGCGGGCGCTGACTGTGGTCCGGGACTCGGGGCTGCCCGACGCGTGGATCGGCGCGGGTGTCCTGCGTGACCTGGTCTGGGGACGCCGCTACGGCACCGGGTTCGACCTGCGTACGGTGCGGGATGTCGACGTGGCGTTCTTCGATCCCGCCGACCTGAGCCGGGACAACGATGACCGGGCCACCGCCCGGCTGGCCACGACCGAACCGGGGATGCCGTGGGAGGCGAAGAACCAGGCCGCCGTGCACACCTGGTACCCGCGACGGTTCGGCGGGCCGCCGTTCCCACCGTTTCACGGCATCGCCGAGGCGGTCGCGACCTGGCCCGAGTACGCCACCGCCGTCGCGATCCACCTCGACCCCGACAACCACATCGCCGTCTGCGCGCCACACGGCCTCGATGACCTCCTCGACGGCGTGTGGCGACGCAACCCCACCCGAGTCAGCGAACAGACCTCCCACGAGCGGCTCGCCCGCCACCAGCCGGCCCAGCGGTGGCCGGGAGTCCGCATCATCACCAGCCCTTCCGCACACGGGGAGGGCCGGTGACCGGGCTGTTCCTCGTCGACGGGCACCAACTGCTCTATCGCGCCTGGTTCGGGTTTCCTGCCCGGATCACCAGCCGCGACAAGACCCGCGACCTGACCGGCGTGTTCGGGTTCCTCGCCCTCATGCGCAAAGCCCACCGCCTCCACGCCCCCGACCACGAACTCGTCGTCGTCTTCGACGGCGAACACGCCGCCGCCCGCCGCGCCGCCACCGTGCCTGGCTATAAGGCGAACCGGGTTGGCGTCGACCACACCCCCATCGCCGCGCTGCCCGACGTCAAGCGGGCGCTCGACGCCGCAACTGTCAGCTGGACAGAGATCGACCAGATGGAAGCCGACGACGTCATCGCCACCGCCACCACCAGCGCAGTCCAGGCGGGCCGTTCCGTCATCTGCTACTCCAGCGACCGGGACTTCTACCAACTCCTACGGCCCGCGGTCACTGTCCTCACCCCACGCCGCACCGTCGTCACCGCCGCCGACATCCACCGCCGCTATCGCATCCACCCCTGCCAGTGGCCCGACTACCGGGCACTCACCGGCGACCCCGCCGACAACATCCCCGGCATTCGCGGCATCGGCCCCACCACCGCCGCCACGCTCCTCACTGACGGCTGGCACCTCGAGCAACTCCCCAACAGCCCCCGACTCCGCAACCCACGCTGCCACCCCATCACCCACCAGTGGAGCGAGGTGCTTGCCTGGCGCGACGCCATCCGCCTGCGCACCGACATCCCACTGCCCGACACGCTGATCACCGGCCAGCCCACCGCGCCCCTGCCCCGCGCAGCCCACCTCCTCGACCAACTCCACCTCTGGTGACACCCGATCCGGCCGGCCAGGATCGTTGGACCCAATGCCGGCACAGCCGTGAGCCCAGCCCTCCGCCCGGAAGGAGTGATCCGCGCGCCAGCAGTTCCAACGGACGCCGGGATCGACCGCGCTGAAGGGCTGACAGGCGCACTGGCAGCCCTCGGCGACCTTAAAGCCCAGCCACCAGCAATGGCCGCGACCCGCGGTGCAGCTCGGACCTGCCTTACGCCTTCGAGGCATCGTACAGATCGTCAACTGGACGTCAGAGTGTCCAATCGACCCACGACGCAAGGGACCCACCAATGTCTGAGCCTGTCATCGACACCATGGCCCGCACGGGCGGCTGCCTGTGCGGCAAGATCCGGTTCACCGTGAGCGGCGAACCCGACTATCCCCACGTCTGTAGCTGCCGGCACTGCCAGAAACGGGCCGGCGGGCCGATCCAGTCGTGGGTCAGCTTCCCACTGAAGGGGCTGAACTGGACCGGAGAAGCCGACGAGCCGACGTGGTTCGACACGTTCCCAGGCGAGACCAAGCGAGGCTTCTGCGCCACCTGCGGCAGCTCGGTGGCGGCGTTCGACTACGGCGACACCCACATCGGCATCAACCTCACCGCCTTCGACGACCAGGACGACCCCCTTCTCGTTCCGGTCAACCAGTCCTTCCGCGGCGACGCGGTCACCTGGCTGCCTCAGGTCCCCGACACCCAGCAAAGCAACAGCTGAATCTTGGTGCCGTGATCGCTGACAGCCCGAAGCCCGAAGCCGGGATTCTCCAGCACCCGTCCACGAACTCAAAGAACGCCGTCGCAACGCACAATCGCCAGATTTGGATATCGACGGGGAAGCCCTCGCCGATCTCGATGAATTCCCAGCTGTGGACACCTACCTAGACGAAGGTGAACTCACCGTCGCGGTCCTGCCGATACAAACCAACGAATTCCGCTGTTCTCGCTGCCTTCTTATCCACAACCGTAGCCGAATCGCGCCTGGAATTGGTCAAATACTCTGCTACCGGGACTGCGCTTGATCTATGCGTTGACAACGCATATCGCGAGCAGTGCCCCAGCAACCAAATATGGCCCAAACGGAAATTGCTGCGCCTCCGCATCTCTCCCGCGCCACGTACGCGCTAGCCTCGGCCCTTCGGTAAAGGCTGTCCACGGGCTGGGTTGAGAACGAAGAAGTGCCTTCTGATCTGGGATAATAGGGCTTGTCGAGAGTCCCATGTTCCCGTCACGGAAGGCACTTGCTGGGTGAAGGTTACC
>NZ_FMCW01000022.1 GCF_900091595.1 Micromonospora haikouensis | reverse complement strand
TCTGCCGGGGGTGCACGATCAGGCGTTGAACCACTTCGTGACGAACAGCCCGTGGGATGTGGTGCCGGTACGTCGCCGCTTGGCGTCCCGGATGGATGAGGTGATCACACCGGCGGCGTGGGCGTTGGATGACACCGGCTGGCTCAAGTGCGGGACCGCGTCGCCGGGTGTGGCCCGGCAGTACACCGGCACGGTGGGCAAGGTCACCAACTGCCAGATCGGGGTGAGTCTGAACCTGGTCACCGATACCGCGTCGTGTCCGGTCAACTGGCGGCTGTTCCTGCCGGAGTCGTGGGACCCCGCCTCGCCGGCCGCGGCGGCGGATGTCGGTCAGCGGCGCGTAAGGGCGCAGATCCCCGACGACGTGGGACATCGGGAGAAGTGGCGCCTCGGATTGGACATGATCGACGAGGCGGTCGGGTGGGGTCTGCGGTCGCCGTTGATCGTGGCTGACGCGGGCTACGGCGACAGCGGTGAGTTCCGCCACGGCCTGGCCCGGCGTGGCTTGTCCTATGTGGTGCAGGTCGCCACCACGATCAGCGTGTACCCCCAGGCGGCGGTGCGTACCGCACCGCCGTACCGCGGTGTGGGACAACCACCGAAACAGCGTTACCGGCAACCGGCTGTCTCGGTCAAGGACATGGTCCTGTCCGCCGGCGCGGTCGCGGCCCGAACGGTGTCCTGGCGCGATGGTTCCCGCATCCGCGACGGCCGGCCGGTGAAGATGCGTTCCCGGTTCGTGTTCCTGCGGGTCCGGCCAGCCGGACGGGTCCTGCTCGCCGCCCACCGCGACCAGGACCTGCCAGAGGCATGGCTGATCGCCGAATGGCCACCCGACCGCGACGAGCCCACCAAGTACTGGTTGTCGAACCTGCCCGCCACCACGCCGAAACGCACCTTGATCCGGTGGGCGAAACTGCGCTGGCGCATCGAGCACGACTACCGGGAGTTGAAGACCGGCCTGGGCCTGCACCACTTCGAGGGCCGTACCTGGCAAGGCTGGCACCACCACGTCACCCTCGTCTCGGCCGCCCACGCCTTCTGCACTCTGCAACGCCTCGACCCAAAAGCCCTCGCGCCGGCCTGAGCCTCTACGCAGTACTCCGCGAACTGCAACACCTACTCGTCCGCCTGGCCGGCGCCTGCCCCACCTGCAGAACCCGTTTCCCCACCAGACGAAGGCCCCGAGACCAACTCCGATCATGACAAAGCACTACTAGTGCTCGCCCTGATGATCCTGCACTATCTGCCCGAGGAGCGGGTGCGGGACTGGTACGCCGAAGCCCGGCACCTGCTTAGCCCGGACGGCACGCTCCTCGTGTTCGACGTCATGCCCGACGCCTCAACACCCGCCTGGCGGCGACAGCACAGCGGGCCTGACATGTGGACCGCGTGGTGGACCGCGCTGGCCGAGGAACCCTCGACGAGGTCGCTACTGGACGAGCGGACGGCTGCGCTCAGCGGCCTCAGCTCTGCCGAGTTCGTCGCACCGGCCCACTGGCACTGCGAGGCGGCCCGTCGAGCCGGATTCACCGGCTCGACGGTGTTCCACCAAAGCGCCGGCCATGCCCTGGTGGTGTGCCGCCGATGAGCATCCCACCGTTAGGTGGCGTTGGTGTCACCGTCGCCTACTGCGACGGTCACCGCTGCCGCGCGCTACGCCACCGCGGCTTCCCGGAATCGCCCTACCGGGTTCCGCAGGACCTCACCGACATCCTCTCCCAGGTGGTCCGGAGCAGTAACGGCGGTGTTCTCGTCCGGGCCGAGTGCCTCGGCATCTGCCACCGGGCCCCCGCTCTGCTCCTGCTCACCGACACCGCGCCGGCGGGCCGGCGCGGACTGCTGATCGGCCCGGTCGAGGAACCCCAGCATGTGGACGCAGTCATCGACCTGATCCGGAAGGCCGACAGACCCACACCCTGACGGACTCCAACGATGAGCGCTCCCGGCCAGGAATATCACCATCCGCCTCGGCGCGGTCGTCACGCCGCCGTGTGGCAAGTGAGTGCCGACGGCGGCGAGGTGTTCCTCTTCGGGCTGTTCGGCACCGAACTGATCCACCGCGCCAGAGCGCGGACCCAGCCTTCGCCGCCGCCACCGATGCCGCCGAAGCCGCCCTCTGTGCGGTGGCGATCTGACACTGACCAACCTTGTCCGGGTCACCGTCGCGGTCGCAACCGCCGCCGACCCGCCGAACTACTTGTTCGCGCACGCCCCGCAGGTTCCCTTGAGGTCGAGTCGGTCGGGGTGCGGGGTGAAGCCGGCGTGCTGGTAGAGCTCGTTGAGCCAGCTCCTCACGATATCGGGCGGGCATTCGGTCACCGCGTCGCAGCTTGTGCAGATCAGGTGCTGGTGTGGTGCCGCACCGCAGTGGCGGTAGGCCCGCTGGCCCCTCAGGTCGAAGGTGTGCAGCAATCCGGCCTCGGCGAGGGTGTGCAGCGCTCGGTAGACGGTGGTCAGTCCGATGTGCCGCACGGAGCGGTTGAGTTCGGCGTGTACCTCCTGGGCCGCGAGCGGCCTGGTGCGTCCGATCAGCAGCGCCAGGACGGCGCGGCGCTGCGCGGTGGGCGTCAGGCCCGCGACCCGTAGCTGTGCGTCCAGAGCGATGGGGACGGTCATGATGGCTCAGGGACAAACGCCGAGATGCGCACTGCGCGCGGAGAGCCGGAACAGAACGTAGCGCTGACCCAACCACGCTTCGTCGGTCGGGTCGCGGAGCCGGTCCCAGACGTCGAGATCGGCGGCGGTGAGCAGATTGGCGGGCCGCAGCCAGGCGATCCGTCGAGCGAGAGTGTCCATCGCCGCCTGCTGGTCACCGGCGTGGTGTACGGCAGCGGATGCACAACCCAGGTCAGCCGGAGCGCCGAGCATCCCCCGCAGGGTTGCCGTCTCGGCGGGCACGTCGACGCGCAGTGGCTCGACGTGGACCTGCGGGTCAGACCATCCGGCCCGGATTCCCGCGGTGCCGCAACCGGTGTCGTCCGCGAGCCGGTCGGCGGGGCCGACCAGCTCGCGGACGATCGTCAGGCGCCCGGCCCGGTCCTGCCGGGCGGCGTCGACCAACTGCGGCGCCAGTTCGGCCCACTCGACCGGCGCGTCGGTGCTCATCTTTCCTGGGGTCCGCGGCGGGCGTACTTCTGGCGGAACTTCTCGACGCGGCCGGCGGTGTCGAGCAGGCGTTGCTTGCCGGTCCAGAACGGGTGGCTGGCCGAGGAGATTTGGACGTCGATGACGGGATAGGTGTTGCCGTCGGTCCACTCGATCGTCTGGTCGCTGGTGGCGGTGGATCGGGTGAGGAAGGCGAAGTCGGCGCCCTTGTCGCGGTAGACGACGGGTCGGTACTCGGGGTGGATGCCGGGTTTCATGCGGGTCGTGCTCCTTCGGTGTCGGTGTCGGTCGGCTCCTCCGTGCCGAGGGGGAAGCAGCCGGCGAACGGGTCGGGGTAGGTGCGCCAGGTGTCCTCGCCGTCGGCGAGTTCGGCGTCGGTGAGCAGGCAGTCGGCGAGGGCGCGGTGCAGGTCGACGGGGTCGATGTCGAGGCCGATGAAGACGAGGTGTTGGTGGCGGTCGCCGTAGTAGGGGTCCCAGTCCAGGGCGGCGGCGATGCGGCGCTGGTCGTCGACGTGTTCCCAGCGGTCCTCGGGCAGGCTGGCCAGCCAGTGCCCGAGGGATCCCATGGCCAGGCCGCCGCCGGCGAACTCCCAGGCCACCACGGTGTCGGGTTGGCTGGCCAGCCAGAGGTGTCCGCGGGAGCGGATGATCTCGGCGTTGACGTCTTCGAGAACGTCGTGCAGGCGCTGGGGGTGGAACGGTCGGCGGGCGCGGAAGACGGCGGAGACCACTCCGCAGTCGGGTTCCGGCTCGTGTGCGCCGAGGGCGTAGCCCTGCAGGCCCCGGGCGAGTACCCCGGGAGTCTCCGGCCGGTGCCGATGGGTGTGGCGCAGCTGGCGGGTCAACGCGCCGGCGTCGACGACGTCGCCGTCGACGCGGAAGTGGGTCGCCCACGGTGCCATCCGCTGCAGCAGGACCGACAATCTGCTGGTGTCGAAGGCGCCGTCCCGCGATTGTCCCCAGAGGACCAGGGTGTCGGCGTACTCGATCTGCCGGACCACGACGTCGGCGAGCGCGCGGTGGTCGTCCTCGGCGGCGTGGATGGCGAGCGCGCGGAGGTCGTCGGTGCTGGCCAGGCCGTCGAGCAGGTGTTCGGCGTCGAGGACGGTGACGTAGGAGTCGACGCGGACGAGGTCGGTGATCGGTTTGCCGTCGACGAGGCAGTGGGCGCAGGCGGCGGCGACGGCCTCGGGCTCCACCACCTCGGGCAGCATCAGCACCAGGTCCCGGCCGGGATGGCTGCGGGTGAGCCGCACAAGGGTGGGCAGCACGTCCTCGCGCAGCGTGCAGGAGACGCAGCCGTGCCGCAGGGTGATCTGTTCGTCCTCGACGATGCCGGCGTCGGAGCGGACCACCCGGCGGACCACGCCGTCGCGAATGTCGGTGAGGTCGTGTCGCACCAGCAGCAGCGACTCGTCGACGGCGAGCAGCGTGCGGGCGACGGCGTAGGTCGCCGCCGGCCAGAAGCCGGACAGCACGGTCAGCGATGGGCGGGTACTGGCGTCGACTGTCAGGGCATGGGTCGGGGCCTGTGGTGATGACGACATCGCGCTCCCCTCGACTTAACTGAAAACGGTTGTCATTGTAAGCACATGCAAGCTGCCGAAGTGAACGACGGCCCGGGGGCGCGACTGGCGCGGCCGCGACGGGCCGGCGAGGCGCTCACCCTCACGCTTCGTCTCACCCTCGAACCAGGCGGCCACGGCGAGGATCTCGACGGGTTCGACACCCTGTTGGCGCTCTTGGATGGCGACGTGGCGTCGGCCCGGCCCTCGGTCGACGAGGTGGGTTCCGGCCTGCGGATCCATCCCGGGTCGCGGACGGTGTACCGGGGTCCGGCGGAGATCGCCCTGACGCGGCTGGAGTACGACCTGCTGCTGTGTCTGGCTCGGCACCCGGACCGGGTCTTCACCCGACCGCAGTTGCTGGACCTGGTCTGGGGACAGCTCTTCACGAGTCCCCGCAGCGTCGATGTCCACGTCCGCCGGCTTCGCGCCAAGGTTGGCGCAGGCGTGCCGCTGGTGACGACGGTGCGTGGCGTCGGCTACCGCCTCGGTGTCGGTTGTTCCGTCGAGATCCTTCCAGGCCCCGGACGGGTTTGGCCGAACGGGTGATAGAAAACTGAAAACCGTTGTCGTTATCGTGGCGCCTGAGTAAGGAGCGACCGCTGTGTCCAGACGTTGTGACGTCACCGGAGCGAAGCCGAGCTTCGGCAACGCCGTTTCCCACTCCCACCGGCGCACCCGCCGCCGGTGGAACCCCAACCTGCAGCACCACCGCTACTGGCTCCCGTCGGAGCGGCGCTGGGTCAGCCTCACCCTGACGGCCAGGGCCCTGAAGACCGTGGACCGCAAGGGCATCGAGAAGGTCGTCGCCGAGCTGCGTAACCGGGGGGTGAAGGTCTGATGGCCCGCCAGAGCGACGTCCGTCCGATCGTGCGGCTGCGCAGCACCGCCGGCACCGGCTACACGTACGTGACCCGCAAGAACCGTCGTAACGACCCGGACCGCCTGGTCCTGCGCAAGTACGACCCCGTCGTGCGCCGGCACGTCGAGTTCCGCGAGGCGCGCTGATGGCCAGGAAGAGCCTGGTCAACCGGCAGGCACGCCGTGCGGAATCGGTGGCCCGGCACGCCGGTACGCGAGCTGAGTTGAAGCGGTTGGTCAGCCATCCGGACACCGACCCGGACGTACGCGCCAGGGCGGTCCGCCAGCTCAGCCGGCTGCCGAGGGATTCCAGTCCGGTGCGGCTGCGGTCGCGGGACCAGATCGACGGCCGCCCCCGCGGAGTGCTGACCCGGTTCGGGCTCTCCCGGGTGCGGTTCCGCGAGCTTGCCCTGCGCGGCGACCTGCCCGGGGTGCGCAAGGCGTCGTGGTGATGTCACCACAGGTATCACCGCGCGCGGGTGCGCGTGGTGTGAAAGGGGAGGTATGAATGCGACGGTGAGGGCTCGCGGTTTCGCGGCCCTGGTCGCCGGGGCGGTGGTGGTCGCCGGCACGGTGCTGGCGCCGACCGCTGCGTCGGCGGCCGAGAAGGTGGTGTTGTCCAAGGGGCACACCGACGCGGTCGACGTGCACTACGAGGGCGGTGCGCTGTCGTTGAAGGTCCATGACGACACGGTCAGCCCTTCGGTGACGCGGGACCCGGCGGACGTGACGTTCCAGGTTCTGCCGGAGGCGGCCATGGCCGTTCCGGACGATTCACGGTTCGCCTTCCTCGGGCCGGCGGGAAGCCAGGTCTGGTTGCTGCCGTTGACCCAGGATCCGGATCTGCTCTGGCCTGGCTGGAACACCACCACGCTCGACGCGGGGGTGTTCGAGGGCAACAAGCTGCGGCTGAGCCTGGTCGACGTGCAGGGGCCTGGCAACGTCACGCTGTTCACACAGGACTCGTTCGGCGGCCCGATCATCAAGTTCCGCTCCGACGACGGCCTGCCCGACGCCATCGACGTGCCGGTGAACACCCACGCGCACTCGAACTGGGCGTTCGGCGCGCTGGGCAGCTACACCCTGAAGTTCCAGGCCGACGCGACGCTGGCCAACGGCACGACGGTCAGCACCGGGCCGGTCGACTACTCGTTCGTCGTCGGCGAGCTGTCCGACGGGGGGCCGGAGGTCAGCCTGTCGGTCAGCGGTATGGCCGACGAGTACGCGCCCAACGACACCGTGACGCTCACCGCGGTGCAGACGCCGCAGACCGAGCTGGACCACTACCACTGGTTCAGCAAGTGCCCGGGCGCGACGGACTGGACGATCATTCCGGGTGAGGCGGGGGTCAGCTACTCCTTCACCGCGACCCGGGAGCTGAACGCCTGCGAGTACGTGGCCAAGCTCTACGACGACGACCACGCGGTCGCCGCGACCAGCGATCCGGTGACGTTGTGGGTGGCGTTCCCGCCGGAGGAGCCGGGCACCTCGCAGACGATCACCGCGTCGATCGACGAGACGCAGGGCTCCCTGGTGATCAGCGTCAACCCGGACGACCGTGCCGTGGTGCTGCCGCCCGCGCAGCTCGGCGCTGCCGGTGACCGGTGGGAGAGCAACGGTGAACTCCGCCCGGTCACGGTGACCGACACCCGCGCGAGTCAACCTGGGTGGAGCGCCTCCGGGCAGATCCCGGCGGACTTCGCCGGCCCGGACGGTGCGACGTTCAGCTCCGGCTACCTCGGCTGGAGCCCGCGGGTGATCAGCCAGGGCTCCGGGCAGGGTGTGGTCGCCGGCCCGCAGGTGGCACCGTACGTCGTAGGAGCTGGCGGTGGCCTCGGCAACAGCGCGGTGCTGGGCTCGGCGCCGGGCGGTGCCGGCAGGGGCACCGCACAGCTCGGCGCGGGGCTGCGACTGAGCCTGCCCACCGAGACGGCCGCGGGGACCTACACCGCGATCCTCACTCTCACCGCGATCTGATCGCCCGATCCCGTCCGGTGGCACCGCGCTGAGCGGTGCCACCGGACGGTCGCGGGATGGGCGGGCTAGCCGCCCGCCCATCCCGCCCCATCTCCCAGTCGAGGAACGGAACCCGTCCCCGCCATGCGCCTGCTCGCCGCCATCGCCACCGGCCTCGCCCTGCTCGGCGCGGCCCTGGCACCGCCCACACCGACACCCCCCGCGCCGTCGGCGCCGGCCGCCGCCACCTGGGGGGTGGCACCGTCGAGCGCGAAGGGCCCGAACGGCCGGCCGGCGTTCACCTACAAACTCGACCCCGGTGCCACTCTGACCGACTACGTCGCGGTCACCAACCACTCGGCGCGCCCGCTCACCCTGAATCTCTACGCCAGCGACGCCTTCACCACCGCGCAGGGCGGATTCGACCTGTTGGCCGGTGGTCAGCAGCCCACCGACGTCGGGGCCTGGGTCCGCTTCACCCAGCGAACCTTGATCATCCCGTCCACCTCCCGCCTGGACATCCCGTTCACGCTCACCGTGCCTGACAACGCCACACCGGGCGACCATGCCGGAGGAATCGTCGCCTCGCTCGCCGCCACGTCGACGGACGCCCACGGTAACCAGGTCGCCGTCGACCACCGGGTCGGCGCGCGGATCTACCTGAGGGTGACCGGTGAGTTGCGGCCAGCGCTGGCCGTCGAGGACCTCCGGGTACGGCACAGCGGCTCGCTCAACCCCTTCGGCGGTGGCACGCTCACCGCCACCTTCACCGTGCGCAACACCGGCAACGTACGGCTCACCGGGCAACCCTCGCTCGCCGCGGCCGGTCCGTTCGGCCTCGGCGGGCGCTCGGTCGACGCGGCGGCCCTGCCGGAGATCCTGCCCGGCGGGGAACTGACCACCACCGTGCGGCTGAGCGACGTGCCGCCGCTGTTCCGGCTGACCGCGAACGCCACCGTCACCCCCGCCGCGGTGGGCGACCAGGTCCTCGACCCGCCCCCGCAGGGCGATGCGGCCCGGATGACCGTCTGGGCGCTGCCCTGGCCGCAACTCGTCCTGCTGGCCCTGCTCGCTCTCGTCGGCTGGGCGCTGATCGCCGCCCGCCGGCGACGGGCCCGCCAGATCGCACGAGTGGTGGCGGCCGCTCGGGAGGAAGGCCGGACCGAGGCCAGCCGGGAGGCCGAACGGAACACCGCCGGGAGGAACACACCAGCCCTGTCGACCGCGTCGGGTGACGCCGACGCGACCAGCCACGCCGTCACGACGCGGCATGACGCAACACCACCACGTCGCCTGGGGAGCAACCAATGAGGATGAAAAGCATGCGGCTTGGCGCCGCCGGCCTTGCCGTGGCGGTACTGGCGCTGGCCACCGGAGCGCCGCCGGCGTCGGCCGAACCGGCCGTGACGCCCGCGTCGGCCGAACGAGCCGTGGTTGCCGTGGCCGGCGCGGACCTGGTCTCCGTGGCGCTCGACGGTGACTCGCTGTCGTTGAGCATCCGGGACGCCGCGCAGGTGGCCGGCGATGCGCCGGGGCGCGACCCGGCCGAGGTGGTGCTCGGCCCGGCGGGCGGCCTGGCCGGCCGGGTGCCGGCCGGGAAGGCACTCGCCTTCCTCGGCACGCCGGGCCACGCCGTGTGGTCACTGTCTACCGGCGACACCGGCTTCCCGGCCCTGGACACCACCGGGGTACGTCCTGGCGTCGTCACCGAGGACGCGGTCACCCTCGCCCTGCGCTCCGTCGAGGGGCCGGGAACGTTCACCGCGTACACCCTGTCCGGTCTCGGCTCGGCGAGCCCGATCTTCGGCAGTGGCCCGGACCTGCCGCGGACGGCGCGGTTGCCGGTGGGGACGCGTACCGGCGGTGTGGTGTGGGCCTTCGACGCGGCCGGCGAGTACCGGCTGACCCTGGCCGGCTCGGCCACCCTGCGGTCCGGCCAGCAGACCAGCGCCGAGGCGACGTACACGGTGCGGGTGCCGGCGATCAGCCCGGCCGGGCAGGCTCTGCCACCGGCGCCGGCCAAGCCGGTCATCCGCGCCAGCGGGCAGCCGACGCCGCAGGCACTCGCCGAGCCGAAGCCCGCTGTCGCGCCGAAGCCCGCCGCAGCCGTACCGCCCGCCGCGAAGGCGGCGGCGTCCGCCGCCAGTGCCCACCAGGTGATCGCCGACGGGCACGTGGACATGGGCCCGCAACTGTCCGGCGACACCTGGACGATCCGGATCAAGGACGACCGGACCAGCCCTCCGGTGTGGCGGGAGACCGCCGACGTGGTCCTCCAGGTCAAGGACAACGCGAAGGTCACCCTGCCGGCCGGGGTGGACTTCCTGGGCAAGCAGGGCGACACCGTCTGGCTGCTGCCGCAGTCCCAGCAGGCGGGCGTCGTCTGGCCCGGCTGGAACACCCAGCACGAGTCCGTCGTGTCCGGCGTCAAGGGCAACGTCACCTGGACGCTGAAGGGAGTCACCGGGCCCGGTCAGTTCGCACTGTTCCTGACCGGTTCGTTCGGCAAGGCTGACGTGCTCTTCGACTCCACCGAGGCGTTCCCGCAGCAGCTGAGCGTTCCACTCAACACCCACGCGCACGGCAACTGGGGGTTCACCAAGCCCGGCATCTACCGCCTCGCGGTACAGATGAGCGGCACCACCAGCGCCGGCAAGGCGGTCACCGACACGAAGACGCTCACCATCGCCGTCGGCGACAGCACCGATCCGAACGACGGATTCGGCTCCGGGGCTGGCAGCGGCGACGGCGGCACGGATCAGGGCAGCGGGCCCCTGCCACGTACCGGCGCCGGTTGGGTGCTGACGGCCGGAGTGGCCGGCGTCGTCCTGGTGACGGTCGGGGCCCTGCTGGTGGTGTTCGCCCGCCGCCGCACCGCGCCGCCCAACTCCCCAGCCGGGGTGGCCGCGTGACTCGTCGCCGCTCCGGGCCGGGGTGGCGGGCGCTCGTAGGGCCGCTGCTGATCGCCGTGTTGGCCTCCGGCTGCCGCTCGGAGGTGACACTGAGCGCGAACGACGAGCGGATCCAGGTCATCACGACCACCGGGATCCTGCGGGACATGGTGAGCAACGTCGGTGGTGAGCGGGTGGCCGTCACTTCGCTGGTGCCGGACGGCGCCGACCCGCACAGCTACGAGCCGTCGCTTCGGGACATCCGCGACGTCGTCTACGCAGACGTCGCCTTCAGCAACTACCTGCTCCTGGAGGAGCAGGCCGTCATCAAGGCGCTGGACGCGAACCTACGCGACGGCGTACCGAGCGTCTCCCTGGCCGAGGGCGCGGTGAAGTACGCCGCGGAGATCATCCCGCTGGTCGAGGACGTGTCGCTGGACACCATCTGGCTGGGCATGCGCGTGCGCGGCACCGGCGCGGCGCAGGGCGCGAACCGTTCCTCCGACGTGCTGCTCAGCGCGACTGCCGCCGACGGGCCGGGTCGGTTGCTGGCGTACCTGACCGAGTCGTTTGGCGATCCGGCGTTCTACGTCGATTCCGAAGACGGGTTCGACGCCGCTGACGGGTACCGTGACGACACCGCCACGCTGCCACCCGACGCACACACCCACATGAGCTGGGCCTTCACCAAACCGGGTGTCTACCGGCTGACCATGCGCGCACAGCTGGCGGTCACTCCCGACACGGCGCCCCTCCCGCTGGGCGAGCAGGTGTTCACCTTCGCCGTCGGGGTGGATCCACACTCGGTGCCCGGCATGACCGGAGCGAAGGTACTGAACTCCGGGCACGCCGACGTCACCGTCGACCTCGACGAGCGGCGGCTCTACCTGTTCGCCGACCCGGAGGGCAGCGGCGAGGTCAACCAGCAGGTGTACGACCCGGCCAGCACCGTGATCGAGGTGCCGAACAAGGCGCTGCTGGAGGTGCCCGGCGACCGGAGATTCCGGTCTCTCGGTCGGTCCGGCACCCAGATCCACCAGCTTCCACAAGCGGTCCTCGGCAAGCACGTGCACGGCGAGATCGACCCGCACCTGTGGCAGAACGTCCGCAACGCCATCTCCTACACCGAACTCATCCGGGACACCCTGATCGGCGTCGACCCACAGGGCGCGGCGGCCTACCGGGCGAACGCCTCGGCCTACATCCGGGAACTGGAGCAACTCGACGCCGAGGTCCGGGACACCATCGCCCGGATCCCGCCGTCGCGACGCCACCTGGTCAGCACCCACGACGCGTTCGGCTACCTGGGCCAGGCGTACGGCATCCGGATCTCCGGTTTCGTCACGCCGAATCCCGCCACCGAGCCGAGCCTCGCCGACCGCCGCCGGCTCACCGAGACGATCCGCAACCTGAAGATCCCGGCCGTGTTCCTGGAACCCAACCTGGCGGCCCGATCCACCACCCTGACCGAGGTGGCCCGCGAACAGGGACTGCGGGTCTGCCCGATCTACGGCGACACCTTCGACCGCGACGTGACCACATACGTGCAGATGATGCGGTTCAACGCCGACTCACTGCACGACTGCCTGACCACAGACAAGTGATGGAGAAGCCAGTGACGGCAGGACGGGTGCGACGCCGCACCCACACGATCATTGCCATGACGCGATGCGCGGTGGCCGCAGTGATCATGCTGGCCACGACGCAGACGCCGGCACGGGCCGAGGGGCCGACGCCGGGTCTCGGCCAGTCGATCGCCGCCGACCAGCCGATCGCCACCGGCCGGGCGGAACTCGCCACCGGGCACGTCGACATCGGCCCCCGCTACGTCGACAACCGGTGGACGCTGCTGATCCACGACGGCACGCAGGCGCGACCGGTGTGGCGCAACTCCGACGAGGCCCTGCTCCGCGTCTCCGACGCCGCGCTGCAGACCGTTCCCGACGACCCCGCGTACGCCTTCCTCGACATCGACGCCGGCAAGCGGGTGTACGTGGTGCCGCAGGTCCAGAACCCCGACGTCGTCTGGCTCGGGTGGAACACCCAGGACCCCCGGGTGATGCAGACCATCGACCGCGGCGTCACGCTTACCCTGCTCGGCGTACGCGGACCGGGGAGCCTCACGACCTACCTGCAGTCGGGAAACTTCGCGCCGCCGCAGCCGCTGTGGCGTTCCAGCCAGTCCAAGGCGCAGCCCTTCTGGGCCGAGGTCAACACCCACACCCACGCCAACTGGGTGTTCAGCGCACCCGGCGTCTATCTGGTCGCAATCCAGGCGTCGGCAGACCTGATCAACGGTGAGACGGTGTCGGCGACCGGCACGTTGCGCTTCGCGGTGGGCGACGCCACCAGCGCCGCGGAGGCGTACGCGGCAACTGCGGACATCCCCGCCGCCGGGCCGGCAGCAACCGACGAGGACCGGGCCGCAGACGACGAGCCTGCCGGCACGTCCACGACCCTGCTGATCATCGCGCTGGCGGGCATGGCCTTCCTGCTCGTCATCGGCCTGCTGATCCTGCTGTTGCGCGGACGCGGGGCGAAGCGCCGGGCCGAACAGGAACGCGCCGCCGCACTGGCGGAGGACCAGCGGTGAGAGCACTGGACATCGAAGGGTTGGACGTGGACCTCGGCGGCCGGCCGGTCCTGCGGGACGTGCGGCTGCACCTGGACCGGGGCGAGCTGGTCGGGTTGCTCGGACCCAATGGTGCCGGGAAGACCACCCTGCTCCGCGCCATCCTGGCACTGACCCGTACCTGCGGCGGCACGGTGACGGTGGAGGGCAAGCCGTCGCGCCCCGGCCGCTCCGAGATCGGTTACGTCCCCCAGCGTCACGAGTTCACCTGGGACTTCCCTATCTCGGTCGAGCAAGCCGTGATGACTGGCCGGACCGGCCGGCTGGGCCTGCTCCGCCGCCCCGGCGTCACCGACTGGCGGGCCGTCGGCGACGCACTGGACCGTGTACAGCTGACCGGGTTGCGTCGCCGGCCGGTCGGCGAGCTGTCCGGCGGGCAACGCCAGCGTGTCCTGGTCGCGCGGGCTCTCGCGCTCGCGCCGCGCATCCTGCTGCTCGACGAGCCGTTCGCCGGACTCGACCTGCCCACCCAGGAACTGCTGGGTGACCTGTTCGCCAGCCTGGCGAGCGAGGACCGGGCGGTGCTGATGACCACTCATGACCTCGTCGCGGCGGTCGATTCCTGCAGCCGTCTGGTCCTGCTCAACGGCCGGATCATCGCCGACGGGCGGCCGGCGGACCTGCAGAACGCCGAGCTGTGGACGAAGACCTTCGGGGTGAGCGCGACGTCCCCGCTGCTGAAACTCGTGAAGGCGGTCTGATGTCGATCACCGAATTCCTCACCGACCTGCTCAACCCCGACCTCGCCTTTCTTCCCAAGGCGCTGGCGATCGCGATCATGTCCAGCATCGTCTGCGGCGTCGTCGGGTGCTACGTCGTCCTGCGTGGGATGGCCTTCATCGGTGACGCGGTGGCCCACGCGGTCTTCCCGGGCATCGCGGTCGCCTTCGTGCTGCAGGGCAGCCTGGTGCTCGGCGGCGCCGTCGCTGGCGTCGCCACCGCACTGCTGATCGCCGTCTTCTCGCAGAACCGGCGGGTCAAGGAGGACTCGATCATCGGCGTCTTCCTGGTCGGCGCCTTCGCCCTGGGTATCGTGATCATCTCGCAGGCGCCCGGGTACGCCGGCTCGCTGCAGCAGTTCCTGTTCGGCTCGATCACCGGCATCCCGGACCGGGACCTGTACGTCGTCGTCGGTGCCGGCCTGGTCATCCTCGGCCTGGTGCTCGTCCTGCACAAGGAGTTCGTCGCGGTCTGTCTGGACCGGGAGATGTCCCGCGCGATGGGGCTCCCGGTCTTCTGGCTGGACATCGTGCTCTACGTCCTGGTCACCCTGGCCGTGGTGATATCGCTGCAGACCATCGGCAACATCCTTGTCCTGGCCCTGCTGATCACCCCTGCGGCGGCGGCCCGTCTGCTCACCGACCGGCTCGGCGTGATGATGCTGCTCGCCCCGGTGATCGGTGGTACGTCGGCGGTCGTCGGGCTGTATCTGTCCTGGAGCTACGACACACCGGTCGGCGGCACCATCGTCCTAGTCGCCACCGCCGTCTTCCTCGCCGCCTGGCTGGTCGCCCCACGGCACGGCGTACTGACCCGGCGCCGGGGGCGCCCGGTCGAACGGGAACTCGCCACCGGCACCTCGCCGCATCCCGGGTCCGGTCTCCCTGACCCGCGGTGAGTCCCTCCAGTAGCCCTTCCATGGTTTAGTCAAAACGACTATCATTTTCATTATCGCGGTCCATCGTGGGCCGCCTGGAAGGAGTTTCTCCGTGCGCAAGCCCATCCGCCTGCTGCTCGCCTCCGGGGTGGTGACCGCGGCGCTGTTCGCGGCAGCGCCACCGGCGCAGGCCGCCGTGGTGACGTTCAACTCCGGGCACCTCGACCTGGTCGACATCGCCTACGAGGCCGGCGAGCTGGAGATCGGCGTCCACGACGAGGACAACGACGTCGAGTACGCCGCCGACGAGGTCAAGATCGTCGTCAAGCGACAGGCCAAGGTCACCGTCCCGAACGATCCCGCCTTCGGCTTCCTCGGCACCCCTGGCGTAGCCAAGGTGTGGATCCTGCCCGAGATCCAGAACACCAACCTCGTCTGGCCCGGCCTCGCCGCCGAAGAGGTCGAGGCCGGCATCTTCACCACCGACGCGCTCACCCTCGACGTGCAGTCGGTCAGCGGGCCCGGACAGCTCGCCATCTACACCGAAAACGCCGTCGGGCAGCCCACCGTCCTCGCCGACAGCGGCGACGGCCTACCCGACGCCATCGCCCTGACCGCCGGCGACCACCTCCACGCCAACTGGGCCTTCGACCGCGCCGGCACCTACTGCATCACCGTCCGCGCCACCGGCACCCTCGCCGCCACCGGTCAGCAGGTCACCAGCGAGCCGACGACCCTGCACTTCGTGGTCCGGGCGTGACCGCCGTGCGCACCCGCAGCCGTTTCCTCACCGGCCTTACCCTGACCGCCGCGCTGCTCGCCGGCACCGCCGTCCCCGCCGTCGCGGCGCCGATCGTGCTGTCCAGCGGCCACGTCGACGTCATCGACGTCGACTACGCCGGCGGCGCGCTGAGCGTTGACCTGCTCGACGACACCGTCAGCCCGGCTGCGGAACGCAACCCCTCCGACGTCGTCCTGAGCGTCCCCAACACCGCGAAGCTCACCGTTCCCAGCGCCAGCGCCTGGTCCTTCCTCGGCACCGGCGGCCAGGCGTGGGTCCTGCCTCAGGCCAGCACCGCCGGACTGCTCTGGGCCGGCTGGAACACTACCGACGTGCCCAGCGGCGTGTTCCAGAACAACCGGGTCACCTTCAAGCTCACCAACGTCAGTGGGCCGGCAGGCTTCAGCGTCTACACGGTCTCCGGCGGCACGCCCACCGTGCTCTTCGACAGCGGCAACGGGCTGCCCGACAGCCTCAACGTCAACCGCAACACGCACGCCCACGTCAACTGGGGCTTCGATGCCGCCGGCACCTACGCCGTCACCTTCGAAGTCACCGGAAAGCTCGCCTCCAACGGCACCACCATCAGCTCCGGTGCCAAAACCTGGACCTTCGAGGTCCTTCCCTGACCGCCATCACCCCGCCGCAGCCGGACACAGACGTCCGCCGGGGTGAGGGTGCCCGGTAACCGACGGGCCCAGCCGGCGCGACCCCATCGGGCTCTCGCGCCGGCTGGGCCCAGCCAAACAACCAAGATCGGGAGAGTTGGCGCCATGCGAACCCGCGTGGACTCCAGGTGCCGTCGCCAGGTCGACCGCGTCGCCGGCCCGGTCCACGTGGTCTGGTGGTCGCCGGCCCGGTCCCGGAAGGGGCCCGGCCGAGTAGCCCGGGGTGCAGCCACCGGAACTCGCTGCGGTACGTCGAGGCCAGTTCCGCCGCGCGGCGGCGACGTTCCGCGAGTTCCCCCGGCGACAGCTGCGGCGTCGGCGCGTCCTTGCCCGCGAGGACGTCACCGATGCGCGTGAAGTACTCGTCCTGGCCGGCAGGAGTGCACATGCAGAGCATTCGGGCCGGCGCACCCGAGACGTTGCGGAAGTTGTGCGGCGCGTTCGCCGGAATGTTCACGGTGGACCCGGCCCGTACGGTGTGCCGCTCGAGCCCTCTAGATGATCTTCGATGATGTGCGCGACGTGTGCTCGCCAGCGGATGCCGGCCCGGGTCAACCGGAGCCAACACGGGTCACCGCAGCCGATGGTGGTCGCAAACGGGGGTTCGTGTGCTCGAGCTGTGGTCCTGGGCTGGGCAAACGGGGGTCCGGGTGCTGTGGGTGAACGTGGGCCACTCCCTGCCACCCCAGGTGAACCCCCAGGTCGCTAGACTAGGCCCTCGCGCCCTCGTAGCTCAGGGGATAGAGCATCGGTTTCCTAAACCGTGTGTCGCAGGTTCGAATCCTGCCGGGGGCACCTCGAAGATCAGCAGAAGCGCCACCTGAGCAGCGGATACGTTCCCGCATTGATTGATCATCCGATGCCATCCGAAGCCGCCGATTACAGCTGTCCGTGCAGACTGCGTGCAATGATCGCCCAGCATGGCATGTCCGGCCGGTTGATCGGTGTGGCATCAGGTGTGGAACGTCCGTCAACGCGCTCGGCGTGATGCCGTCACCGCCGCTGGCTGCAGTCGAAGGTCGTGCCAGCGCACCCAGCAGTCAGATTGCTCGGTCGCGACTTCGCTGCCGCACCCGCGGCACACGAGATTCGGTCCGTCCAAGCCATCGAGTCGGCAGCACCCTTTGCGCCGGCTCGGGTCGGGATGAGGGCCGAGGCCATGAACGTCGTTCGGGTTCACCAGGATGGTGCCCCGAGGTCCGTCGGACACGTGCACCTGCGGATCGGCCGTCGTCGGTACGTACGGAGGACCGAAGGGTTCCGGGTCGACGGCGAACCTGCCGGGCCGCACCCGCGTGACGGGTACGCCATGATCGTTGGCCGCCTGCTCTGACGGCTCATCGGACAGTGCCGTCTCCGCCAGGTCGCCGGTCAGCGGCATCCCGCAGACGAGGCAAGCGAAGATCGTCACCCGCCCATGGTCGCACGAGTCGTCAGTTCGTCGACGTCGTCGGCGAACAGGAGCGCCGGGTCGAAGCCCATGCGCCGACGAACTGACCGGCGAGTTCCAGCGACAGCACGCCGTGCAGCCGCGTCCAGAAGGCCAGTGTCCGACGGAGGGCCGCCGCCGGTGCCCAGGTCGAAGCGGATGTGCCAACGTCCACCGCCTATCTCGGCTACGGCCTCGAAGCCTGGCTGAGAGATCTCACGAACGCCGCCGGCGCCGAGCAGTGCGGCAGGACCCGCACCGCGTGAGCCTCAGGTACGCGGTGTTGCCCGGCGCTCACGACGGCGCCGGGCGCCACCGCGCGGCCTGCTGGCGGCGCAAACGCCGGCAATCGGCCGGCGGGCCGGCCGATTGCAGACTCCGCCAAGGACCGGAACCGATGCCTCCGGCGGGGATCTTCGACAGAGATGGGGCCGCCCACCTCCATCGCAGGTCCGGGCGGAGCCGAACAGACCTGCTCGCCGGTGTGCGGACTCACGGTGGAGATGGGCTTGAGGCGGGGGAGTGGTACGCGTACAGCAGTCTTGATCTTTGCAGGACATGGGTAGCCGTCGGCTCGTGGCCTGCCCCGCGGGCGGCCTCCGTCCGTCCTCGGGCGTCCGCAGCGCTTCGTGCAGAGTGCGGGCAACGATCTTGGCGCGCGGAGCCGGGAGTAGTAGTCGACCGGCCCAGTTCAGGGCCACAGTGGTCACGCTGCCGCTGTCGCCGTCCTGAACCGTGTGTGTGGCGGTGAGCCTGGCGGTGCTGGTCCTGGGGTCCCGTCGTGGTCAGCTCAAGGTGAAGGTGACGTCGTCGACGTCGAAGGCCGTGACGCCGTTGCCAGCAGTCTCGCTGGCGAGGAAGCTGGCAGTCGCGGTGCGCTCGGTCGTCGCCGTCCCGGTCGACATGCTGTACTGCCGCCACTGCGCCCCGCCGTCGAAGGCCAGCGAGAACCTCGTCTTCGGGGGTATCCCGGTGACTGCCAGCCCGACGTTCAGGTAATCGCTGCGGCTGGTCTCCGTGGTGATGGTCCGGACCCAGAAGCGGACCGTCAGGTCGCAGCCGGCCGGCACCGTGACGGTGGTGCGTAGCAAATCGGAACGCGTCACGTCCAGCCCGGCGAAGGTGGCGTACGCGAGGCCGGTGTGTGCGGGCCGGATCGCGTCGCCGAGCACGACCATGCGCGGGCCGGCTGTCCAGCCGGTGGCGCCGAGCTCGAACCCCGGGTTTGCGTGGATCTGCCCGGTGCAGGGCGCGTCGGCCGCCGGCTGGGCGTCGGACACGCCGCCCGTAGAGAGGAGCAGTAGGGTCGCAGCCAAGGCGGTGGTGACGAAAGCCTTCATCAGTTCCCCCCATGCCAAGACATTCGGAACCATCGATATGCATCGACCATGCGCGATGGGCGTTGGCGCGTCAAGCTTTTTCTGGCATCGGCTCCGCACGGTGCTCGCCTGGCCTTCCAGGCCTGCAGGAACGGCCCGATCAGCGCCCACTGCGCCTCGGTGGGATCACTGAGGTATTCCTTCCGATCAGCGAGATCCACGTCCAAGGCACCGAGGGTCGGCACTCCACTGCGGAACAGCCGCCCGTCGGCGCCCACCCCGAACCGGTCGACGTGCGCCCGCAGGATCGCCACCAGCTCCGGCGCGATCGGCGCCTCCCGCGCCTCAGGCGACGGAGGCTGCCCGAATCGGACGAGCCTGCGCTACGTACTGGACGGATTGTGGTGTCTCGCCGCCATGCCCGAGGCGAAGTGACGCTCTGCCTCGTGCCTGTGCTGGTCGGCACTTGCCTGACGGACCGCAGCCGAATCCTGATCCGACGTGAGCTTCGCGCGGTCGCGTCGAGTCACGAAGGCGACAACCGCAAGCAGCAACACCACGAGCATCGCGAGCGTCACCACCAGTGTTGTCATGTCATCAACGCTACGGGACACGCGCCAGCTCCGGCTGCCGCAGGTGGCAGTGAGGCCGGGCCGATGCCGGACGAGAGGTGACGGACTGCGCGAACAGCGTCAGCCCGCGGTGGGCGGTCAAGGTGCCGGCGGAGTCGTGCCGCCTCTTCTCGGCCGTGCACCGTCCCTCGTACGCGCTGATGCATGCCCGCATCGTCACGGTGCCCAGTTGACGCGCCCCGGAGCGGAGGACAACGAGGGCGGATATCGTGCTGCCCGTGCTGACCCTCTTTTGTGGACATCCGGCGGACGCGGCCACCAGCCGGGTGTGTCCCCACCTGGTCGCCGTACCCGAGGACCGGGACGTGGCGTGCCTCCGGGTGCTGACCGGGCGCGGGATGGAGTTCGACCTGGTCTGCCGGGAGTGCGACGATCCCGGCCAGCCGGCCGTGCTGGTCGTGGTGTGCGAGGGATGCGTCGACCGGCTCGTCGAGGACGGGGAGATGCTCGGGTGGCGCGGCGAGCCGGAAATCCTGGAACGGCCGGAACCGTTGGACGCGACGGTGTCGGGCTGGTCGCTGCCGCCGCCGTCGGGGCAGGTGGTCGACCTCGCTCCGATCGACGACGCCGACGGCTCCCGATGGCTGGTGCTCACCGCCGACGGCACCATCGTCGAGCTCGACCCGGACAACGACCGGGTCACGGTGTTGGCGACTGTCGAGCTGGTCGACGGGCCGGGGCACACCCCATGGATGGACCGGCAACTTCGGCGCAGGCTGCACGCCTCCGCCTGTGGCCGCTTCGCCGCCGTGGTCGACGACTACGGTCGGCACGGGCGGGTGGTGGACCTCGGTCGGGGTGGCGTGGTGACGCTGGCGCTCGACGGCGGGGACTACCACGCGAACACGGTGCCGTTCTCGCTGGCCTTCGCGCGGGTCGACGACCGGCCGTTGGTGGTGCACCGCACCCGCTGGAACCGGCTCGACGTCAGCGACCCGGCCACCGGGGAGTTGCTGACCGCGCGTGAGATCGAGAAGACGTCGGAGCAGGAACGGCCGGCGCACCATCTCGACTACTTCCACGGCCGGCTGCTCTGCTCGCCCGGCAGCCGGATGATCGCCGACGACGGCTGGATCTGGCACCCGGTCGGCGAGCCCTCGGTGTGGGAGCTTCGCCCCTGGCTGGACGGCAACGTGTGGGAGTCCGAGGACGGGCCGACCCGCCAGCGGCTGTGTTTCCGCGACTACTACTGGAACGGGCCGCTCTGCTTCGTCGGCGACGACCTGCTGGCCGTCGGTGGCATCGGCGGCGACGACGAGACGATCCTGCCCGGCGTACGCCTGTTCGACGTGGCCTCGGGCCGCGAGCTGGCCACCTTTGCCGGCCCCGCCGGGGACTGGTTCTCCGACGGCCGGCGGCTCTACTCGGCGCACACCGACGGCCTGCACGTCTGGGACCCGCTCACCGGTCACCGCACCGGCACGGTGCCCGGCTTCGTGCCGACCTGCCTGCACCGGGGCACCGGCGAACTCGCCGCCGTCGCCGACGGCGTGCTGCGTCGTTGCCGGCCGGCGTGAGCGTTCCACCGGGGGTGGTCGGCCCACCCCGCCACCCCGCCGGTACGGCCCGGTAACCACGCACGTCGCCGGCCGACGCGCCCCCACTCGCGGGGCGCGCCGGCCGGCGGGTTGGTGGCGCCGTTACGGGGTCACGGAGAGCAGGTGGGCCTTGTAGCCCTCACCGTAGGTGCTGGTGGGGGTGCCGTTGTAGTCCTGGATGAGGACGTTGCCGCCGCTGCATCCCCAGGGGTTCCAGGTCCACGCCGTGTAGCCGATGCGCTTGGAGTCCAGCCAGGTCATCACCTGGTCGATGTAGTCGTGGGCACAGGTGTCCTGGCCGATCTCGCCGGCGTGCACCGGCACCTGCGCGGCGACGGCGCCGATCTGGCTGTCCCAGCAGCTGACGGTGACGCAGGCGTTGAAGTTGTACGAGTGCCACGACGCCACGATGTTGTTGAGCGGGTCGTTCGGCTTGTAGTTGAGCCACTGGCTCAGGTCGTTGGTCCAGGTCAGGCCGGCGACCAGCAGGACGTTGCCGGCGCCGGTGGCCCGTACGGCGTCGACCAGGTCCTGCATGCCGGCGACCTCGTAGGTGATGCCGGTGCAGGTGCCGCCGTCGCGCAGGCAGCGCCACGCGGCAGCCATGTCCGACCAGTTGTTGGCGGCGTCCGGGTAGGGCTCGTTGAACAGGTCGAACACGACGGCGTTGTTGCCCTTGAAGGCGTTGGCCACACCGGTCCAGAACTGCGGCGTGTGCTGCATGCTGGGCATCGGCTTCTGGCAGGTGGCGTTGACGTCGGCGCAGGCGGAGATGTTGCCGGTGTACTGCCCGTGGGTCCAGTGCAGGTCGAGGATCGGGTTGATCCCGTTGGCCACGAGCAGGTTCACGTAGTCCTTGACGGCCTGCTGGTACGTCGCGCCGCTGGGCGATCCGGAGAGGCCGAGCCAGCAGTCCTCGTTGAGCGGGATCCGCACGGAGCGGATGTTCCACGCCTTCATGGCGTTGACCGATGCCTGGTCGACGGGCCCGCTGTCCCACATGCCCTTGCCCTGCACGCAGGCGAACTCACCGCTGGCCCGGTTGACCCCGAGCAGCCGGTACGTCGCCCCGCTCGCCGTCACCAGCCGGTTGCCGGAGACCTTCAGGGCGGGCGCGGCACCGGTCGGCGGCGGGGTCGTGGGCGGCGGAGTGGTGGGTGGCGGGGTCGTCGGGGGCGGGGTGGTGGGCGGCGGGGTGGTGGTCGGCCCGGGGGTCGGCGACGTCACCGAGCCGGTGCAGGTCGTGCCGTTGAGCGCGAACGACGTCGGCACGGGGTTGCTGCCGCTCCACGAGCCGTTGAAGCCGATCGCGGTCGACCCGCCCGTGCCCAGCGACCCGTTCCAGCTCAGGCTGGCGGCCGAGACGCGGGTGCCGGACTGCGACCAGGTGGCGCTCCAGCCCTGGGTGACCTGCTGGCCGCTGGTCGGGAAGTCGAAGGTCAGCGTCCAGCCGGTGACCGCGGAGCCGAGGTTGGTGAGGGCGATGTTCCCGCTGAACCCGCCTGTCCACTGGCTTTGCACGGTGTATGCCACGGAGCAGCCGGTGGCCGCCGCTGAGGCGGGGAAGGTGAGCCCGGCCAGGCCTGCGGCGACCAGGGTCGCGGTGGTGCCGACGGCCATCAGGGCATGACGATGTCTCATCTGATCTCCTCGTGGTCGAGAGGGGATCGTCGATGGGAGCGCATCGAAGATCTTTGTTTATTTACCTCACTAAGTCAAGCTCGCGACTGCGCCGCCCGCCGGGCGGCAGGCAGACAGGCGACAGGCGGGCGGGCGGGCGCTACTCAAGCCCGCCGGGCGGCGGGGCCGTGGTCTGCCGCACGATCACCGTCTCGGTGGGGCACCACCGTTCCCTGACCGGCGCGCCGTCGAGCAGCGCGAGCACGGAGCCGGCCACCAGCTCGCCGAAGTCGTGCACGTCGAGGCTCATCGTGGTGAGCTGCGGGGCGGACAGGCGGCACAGGCTGGAGTCGTCCCAGGCGAGCAGGCTCAGGTCGCGGGGGACCGTGAGGCCCAGCTCCCCGGCCACGTCCAGGCCGCCGACCGCCATCAGGTCGTTGTCGTAGATGATCGCGCTGGGCGGGTCGCCGTCGCGCAGCAGCCGGGCGGTCAAGGCCGCGCCCGACTCCTCCGAGTAGTCGCCGGTCAGCACCACGGCGTCGATGCCGGCCGGGCCCGCGGCGGCCAGCAACGCGGCGGTGCGGGTGCGGGTGTGCCGCAGAGTGTCCGGCCCGCTGATCCGCGCGATCCGGCGGTGCCCGAGGCCGGCCAGGTGCGCGACCGCCGCCCGCACCGAGCCGACGTCGTCCCGCCGGACGGCCGGGGCGTCGCCGTCGGGCTCGCCGGCCACGACCACGGGGAGGCCGAGTTCGCGCAGGACCGCCGGCCGGGGATCCCCGGCGGTCGGGTTCACCAGCACCACGGCCTCGGCCAGCCGGAGCTGCGCCCACCGGCGGTAGGCGGCGATCTCGGCGGCGGGGTCGGCGACGATGTGCAGCAGCACCGACCGCCCGTGCTCGGCGAGGCGCTCCTCGATGCCGGAGATGAACTCCATGAAGAACGGCTCGGCGCCGAGCAGGCGGGGCGCCCGGGCGAGCACCAGGCCGACCGCGCTCGTCGTGCTCATCGCGCCCCCATCGCAGGTCAGCGGGCCGATCCGGGCAGCGGCGCGAACTCCCCGTCGAGGCTCTCCGAGACCCGGAGCCCGCGGTGGAACGGCACCAGCTCGGACTCCAGGACCAGGGCGGCGGCCCCGACGGCGGACGCGGTGGCGGCGGACCGGGACAGCCGTACGTCGACGGCGTGCGCGGAGCGGGAGAAGACGGTGTGCAGCTCCTGGCGCAGCACGGGCAGGTAGACCGAACCGGCGACGGCGAAGCCGGGCCCGGTCAGGACGATGACCTCCAGGTCCATCACGTTGGCGAGGGTGCGGGCGGCCGCCGCGACGTACCGGGCGGACCTCTCGCACAGCGCCAGCGACCGCCGCTGTCCGCGCCGGGCGGCGCGGCCGATCGCGGCGAAGTCGCGGGCGACCGCCGCGGGTCCGGTGCCGGTGGTGAGGCCGAGCGCCCCGGCCAGGCCCGCGTCCGCCCGCCCCGCCGCGACCACGGCGGCGGGCCCGGCGACGGCCTCCACGCACCCCCGGGCCCCGCACCAGCAGCGCGGGCCGTCCGCGTCCACGCAGACGTGCCCCAGCTCGCCGGCGTTGCCGCTCGGGCCGCGGTAGGTGATCCCGTCGATGACCAGCCCGGCGCCGAGGCCGCTGCCCATGTAGAGGGCGGCGGCGGCGCTCGCCGTGCCGAACCCGCCCGCCCAGTGTTCGCCCAGGGCGGCGGCGGTGGCGTCGTTGTCCAGCACCACCGGCAGGTCGGTCGCCTGCTCCAGGGCCGCGCCGAGCGGGAACTCCCGCCAGTGCCGCAGTTCGGGGTTGAGGCCGGCGACCCCCCGGCCGGTGAGCGGGCCGGGGAAGACCAGGCCCACCCCGACCAGCCGCGCCCGGTCCACGCCGACGCTGTCGACCAGGGTCGGGATCTCGGCGGCGATCCGGGTGACGACCGTCGCGGGCGCCTCGGCGCCGACGCCCGGCCGGGAGATCCGGGCCACCACGACCCCGGTCAGGTCGGTCAGGACGTACGTCATGACCCCCTGGCCGAGGCACACGCCCACGGCGTACCGGGAGGTGTGGTTGAGCCGGAGCAGGACCCGCCGCTTCCCGCCGGTCGACTCGGCGTGGCCGGTCTCGACGACCAGGCCCTCGTCGATGAGCTTACGGACGAGGTTGGAGATGGTGGGCGCGGTGAAGCCGGTCACGCTGATCAGGCCCACCCGGCTGATCGTGCCGGCCGCCCGGATGGCGTCCAGCACCGCGGCCTTGCTGCTCGCGTGCGGCAGCTTGTCCGCTCTCGGTCCGCTCACTGCTCCCCGGTCACGCCGTCCGACTCCCCCGCAGAGCATAGGCGTTCGCCGCTGCCGCCGCGCACGCCTGCTGGCGGCCGGCGGGTCAGGCCCGGCCGCCAGAGCCCCGCCGGGCGACGCTCAGCGCCGCAGTTCCCGCCAGCCCGAGCTGCCTCCGCGCCACGCCCCCGCGAGGATGCTCGCGGAACTGTGGCTGGAGCATTCCAGCACCTTCGAGCGGCCTTGCTCACCACCGATCTGCGCCTGGACCTCCCAGCGCTGACCATCGGTGCGGATGTAGACGTCGCGACGTCCTCGTTTGGTCGCGTCCCCGTTCCACCAGTGCTCCTCGACGATCACATCGCGACCGTACCAGCAGGCGCGGGTGCGGCGGCAGCCACGACGGTGAGGGAATCTCGCACGGACCGCCCGGGGCGGGTCGGCCGTCCCGGCGGGTCGGGCCCAGGATGTCGGGTACGCGTGATCCCTTGGTTTCTGGCGGCAGGAAGGGGAGATCCGGGTGCTGGACCGGCTGAACGAGGCGATGGCGTACGTCGAGGGGCATCTCGACCAGCGGATCGAGGTGGGTGAGCTGGCGCGGATCGCCTTGACGTCGGAGCACCACTTCCGGCGGATGTTCTCGGCGCTGGCCGGGATGCCGCTGTCGGAGTACGTGCGGCGTCGCCGGCTCACCGTCGCCGCCGCTGAGGTGCTCGCGGGGGAGCGGACGCTGCTCGACATCGCGTTCCGGTACGGGTACGGGTCGGGGGAGGCGTTCGCCCGGGCGTTCCAGGCCGTGCACGGGGTCGGCCCCGGCGAGGCCCGGCGCAACGGCGCCGCCCTGCGGTCGCAGCCCCGGATGTCCTTCCGGCTCGTCGTCGAGGGGAGATCCAGCATGCGGTACCGCATCGCCGACAAGGGGGCCTTCCACCTGGTCGGGCGGAAGGCCCGCGTCCCGCTCGTGTACGAGGGGTTGAACCCGGCGATCGTGGCATTCGTCAAGAGCATCGACGCCGGGACGGCCGAGCGGATCGCGGCCCTCTCCGACCAGGAGCCGCAGGGCATCGTCAACGTCAGCGACAAGCTGGGGGTCAACCGGGAGGAGGGCACCGAGCTGGACTACTGGCACGCCGTGGTCACCGCCGCCACCCCGCCGCGGGACCTGGACGCCATGCCGGTGCCCGCCGGCACCTGGGCGGTCTTCTCCACCTCGGGCGAGTTCCCGCAGGCCCTCCAGCACCTCTGGCGGGACGTCTTCACGGAGTGGTTCCCGTCGAACCCGTACCGCAGCCGACCGGGCCCGGAGATGCTCCGGGCCCGGGTGTCCTCCGACGGCTCGCGGGCCGACGCCGAGCTGTGGGTCCCGGTGGAGCGGGTCCCGGCCTGAGCCGCCGGCCCCGCCCGCGAACGGCGGACGGGGCCGGTGCGGCGCGGCGGCCCGACGCGGCTGTCCGGATTCGGCTGTCCGGATGCGGCGGCTCAGCGCGCGGCGCGCAGCGCCTCGGCGAGCGTGGTCGGCTCGCGGCCGATCAGCTTCGCCAGGTCGTCGCCCTCGACGTACAGCTCGCCCCGGGCCAGGCCCAGGTCGCTGTCGGCGAGGACGGCGGCGAAGCCCTCGGGCACGCCGGCGGAGACCAGCACCTCGGTGAACTTCTCCGCCGGCAGGTCGGTGTAGCCGACGGCGCGACCGGTCTGCCGGGACACCTCCTCGGCCAGCTCCGTCAGGGTGAACGCCGCGCCGCCCAGCTCGTACACCCGGTTGGTCTCCGCGGCGCCGGTGAGCGCCGCGGCGGCGGCCTCGGCGAAGTCCGCGCGGGTCGCGGCGCTGACCCGCCCGTCGCCCGCCGCGCCGGTCACCCCGAACTGGAGGTACGTCGAGAGCTGGCCGGTGTAGTTCTCCAGGTACCAGCCGTTGCGCAGGATCACGTACGGCAGGCCCGACGCGGTGATCTCCCGCTCGGTGGCGAGGTGCTCCCCGGCGAGGACCATGCCGGAGCGGTCGGCGTTGGCGATGCTGGTGTAGACGACCAGCCCGACGCCGGCCTCGCGGGCGGCGGCGACGACGTTGTGGTGCTGGGTGGCGCGCTGCCCGACCTCGCTGCCGGAGACGAACATCAGCTTGTCGGCCCCGGCGAACGCTGTGCGCAGCGACCCGGGGTCTGTGTAGTCGACCTGCCGGGTGTTCACCCCGTGCCCGGCGAGGTCGGCGAGCTTGCCGGCGTCCCGGCCGAGCGCCACGATCTCCCCGGCGGGCACGCCCCGCCGCAGCAGCGCGGCGACGATCAGCTGGCCGAGGTGGCCGGTGGCTCCGGTGACGACGATGGACATGGTGTGCTCCCTCTCGATGCCGGAGACGGTCCCCTGGTCGGGGGCCGTGCTCCGGGTCGGACGATCCGTCGTCCGGTGCAACGGGAAGCTTCCGCCGCCACTTCCCGTTGGAGAGTAGGCACCTTGAAGTAAGGCACTATCTGATGGAGAGTTAGAGCGTGGAACCCACTCCCTTCGCCCGCGACTGCGGCAGCCGGCAGGTCCTCGACCGGATCGGCGACCGGTGGAGCGTGCTCGTCGTCCTCACCCTCGCCGACGGCGGGAAGCGCTTCAGCGAGCTGGCCCGGCGCATCGAGGGGGTGAGCCAGAAGATGCTCACCCAGACGCTGCGCGGCCTGGAACGCGACGGCCTGATCACCCGCACCGCGTACGCGACCGTTCCGCCCCGGGTCGACTACGCGCTGACCGGCCTCGGGCGCAGCCTGCTCGACCTGGTGGGCGGGCTGGAGGCGTGGGCGACGACGCACCTCGGCGAGGTCGAGGCCGCCCGCGCCCGCTACGACGCCGCCGGCTGAGGGGCCGCCCGTGGGGCCCGGTGGCGGGCGGCGCGCCCGGTGGGATTGCGATGTAACGGGAATCGGCGGTAAAGCGCTGCGCCCCCGAAGTGCCCGGGCGGGCGCACTCCGGACATAGGCTTCGCGAGGTCGGAGGTCGGACACGGGGATCGAGGGGGCGTGTCCGGCTGCCGCCGCCCCATCCGACGCCGGGCCGCCGCCCCGCCCCGCGCCGGGCCGGCGGTCACCCGGCCGGGATCAGGCCGCCAGCTGGTCGACCCGGCTGAGCACTCGGTCGATCAGGCCGTACTCCCGGGCCTCCTCGGGGGTGAACCAGCGGTCCCGGTCCGAGTCCTGCTGGATCTGCTCCACCGAGCGCCCGCTGTGCCGGGCGATCAGCTCGTGCATCGTGCGCTTGACGTGCAGCATGTTCTCCGCCTGGATGGTGATGTCGGCGACGGTGCCGCCGAACCCGCCCGACGGCTGGTGCATCATGATCCGCGAGTGGGGCAGGGCGTACCGCTTGCCGGCGGTGCCCGCGCAGAGCAGGAACTGGCCCATCGAGCCGGCCATGCCGAGCGCGAGGGTGGCCACGTCGTTGCTGATGTACCGCATCGTGTCGTAGACGGCCATCCCGGCGCTGACCGAGCCGCCCGGTGAGTTGATGTAGAGGTAGATGTCGCGCTCGCTGTCCTCGGCCGCCAGCAGCAGGAGCTGTGCGCAGATCTGGTTGGCCGACTCGTCGGTGACCTCCGTGCCGAGGAAGATGATCCGTTCCTTCAGCAGCCGCTGGAAGACCTGGTCGCCGAAGGACGGCTGGCCACCATCCCGCATCCACACGTCGTACCTGATCATCGTGATCGACCTCCACGCTGCCGGCGGGCGACGGACTCCGCCCAGGGGAACCGGTTCCCCCAGCGTCCGCCCACCGGGCGCGTGGTTCCCAGCGCTTCTGCCGGCGGCAGATCCGCCGACGGCAGAAACCGGCCGGGCCTAGCGGGCGGTCAGCCGCCGCAGGCCCGCCCGGGCCCGCCGCCGGGCCAGCACCCTCGCGGTACGCGCGGCGGGGCGCCGAAGCGGCGCGGACGCGAACAGCCGGACCGGCAGGACGTGGACGGCCGGGCCGGGGTGCGCCACCGCCCCGCCCACGGACACCACGGACGTGCCCAGGCCCGCCCCGCCGACGTGCAGCAGCCGGCCGCCCGCGGTCGGGGTGACCCCGCCGAGCCGCAGCACCCGGCCGGCGGCCACCGGCACCCGGCACTCCACCAGCGGCCCGCCCTGCTGCGGGCCGACCGGGTCGGCGTGGAAGCCGAGGCGCAGGCGCGGGCCGGGCTCGCCGCCCACCGGCACCACCTCGTCCAGGCGGGCCAGCGCCACCCGGGGCGCGGCGGGCACCCGCCGCTCGACCCGGCGCAGGTCGTCGCGGGCCTCCTCCAGCAGGTCCGACAGGCCGATGCCGAGGGCGCGGCAGATCGCCGCCAGCACCTCGGAACTGGCCTCCTTGCGCCCGCGCTCGACCTCCGAGAGGTAGGGCAGGGACACCCCCGCCGCCTCGGCCACCTCGCGCAGGGTGCGGCCCTGGCGCTGCCGCACCCGGCGCAGCACGCTGCCGATCACCCGTCGCAGCAACGACATCCGGGCCTCCTCGTGGTGGGCGCTCCTGCTCCCATCATGCCGGTTCGGCGGGCGACACACCGACCCCGTCCGCGCCTGCGGCGGCGATGTCGACGACTTCCCATGCGGCGACCGGCTCCCGACCACCGGCGTTGTCCCGGCCTGCCGGGCCGGTCCGGCGCGTACCCGCTATGTTGTGCACGTGCAGGCGACGGAGGCGGAGCAGGTCCCGCGGTGATCCACTTTCCCGCGCAGCGGCGGGGCCCGCTGAGCGCGCTGAGCCTGCGCCTGGCCGCCGCCCTGGGCCTGGTCCTCGCGGTCGTCACCGCGGTCTACCTCGACCGCGACGGCTACCGCGACGTCAACGAGGACGGCCTCACCCTCCTCGACTGCTTCTACTACGCGGTGGTCTCCCTCTCCACCACCGGGTACGGCGACATCACGCCGGCGGCGCCGTCCGCCCGGCTGGTCAACGTCCTGTTCGTCACCCCGGCCCGGGTGCTCTTCCTGATCATCCTGGTCGGCACCACCCTGGAAGTCCTGACCGAGCAGTACCGGACCGGCCGTCGTCTGACGCGGTGGAGGAAGAGCGTGAAGAACCACGTCATCATCTGCGGCTACGGCACCAAGGGCCGCAGCGCGGTCTCGGCGCTGCTGGAGAACGGCCTCGACAAGTCCCGGATCGTGGTGGTCGAGCGCAGCCCGGCGTCGCTGCGGCAGGCCACCTCGGCGGGGCTCGTCGCGATCGAGGGGTCGGCGACCCGCTCCTCCGTGCTCAACGAGGCGCACGTGCGCAACGCCAAGGCGGTGATCATCGCGACCGACAGCGACGACGCGTCGGTGCTGGTCGCGCTCACCGTCCGGCAGCTCACCGCCGGGCAGGTGCGGATCATCGCGGCGGCCCGCGAGGCCGAGAACGCGCCGCTGCTCAAGCAGAGCGGCGCGCACCACGTGATCGTCTCCTCCGCCACGGCGGGCCGGCTGCTCGGCCTGTCCACCTCCGCGCCGCCGCTGATCGACGTGGTGGAGGACCTGCTGACCCCCGGCCAGGGCATGGCCCTGGCCATGCGCTCGGCGGAGCGCAACGAGGTCGGCCGCTCCCCGCGCGAGCTGGACGACACCCTGGTCATCGCGCTGGTCCGCCGGGGCAAGGTGGTCACGCTCTCCGACCGGGCCGGCGCGGTCATCGAGACCGGCGACATGCTCGTGCACGTCCGCGACGACCGGCCCCAGCCCGCCGGCACGCCGGGCTGACCGCCCGCCGCCCGCCGCGCTCCACGACGAAGGGCCCGCCACCTTCCGGTGACGGGCCCCTCGCTCGCCTGACGGGTCGCCCCTACGCGGGACGGATCAGAGGATCGTCCAGGTGTCGCCGCTGCCCAGCAGGCCGGCGAGCTGCTGCTCCGGGGTCTCGGTGACCTTGGCCTTCGCCTCCTCGACCTGGGCTTGGACCACGCTGTCGTAGGACGGGCGGTCGACCGACCGGAACACGCCGATCGGGGTGTTGCTCAGGTCGAGCCCGGGCAGCCGGGACAGCGCGAACGCGTACGCCGGGTCGGCGACCGTCGCGTCGTGCACGACGATCTCCTCCGGGCGGACCGACGCGGTCTCCCGCACCTCCAGGCCGAAGCCGCCCGGCGGGTGGACGACGCAGAACCGGCCCTCGGCACCGAACGTGATCGGCTGCCCGTGCTCCAGCCGGATCAGGAAGTCGTCGCGGGTGGCCGGCTCCTTGAGCTGGTCGAACGCCCCGTCGTTGAAGATGTTGCAGTTCTGGTAGATCTCCACGAACGCCGAGCCCTGGTGCTCGGCGGCGGCCCGCAGCACCGACTGGAGGTGCTTGCGGTCGGAGTCGATGGTGCGGCCGACGAAGCTCGCCTCCGCCCCCAGGGCCAGCGAGAGCGGGTTGAACGGGGCGTCGGCCGAACCGGCCGGCGTCGACTTGGTGATCTTGCCGACCTCGGACGTCGGAGAATACTGCCCCTTGGTCAGGCCGTAGATCCGGTTGTTGAACAGCAGGATCTTCAGGTTGACGTTGCGGCGCAGCGCGTGGATGAGGTGATTGCCGCCGATCGACAGCGCGTCGCCGTCGCCGGTGACGACCCACACGGACAGGTCCGGGCGGGACACCGACAGGCCCGTGGCGATCGCCGGGGCGCGGCCGTGGATCGAGTGCAGCCCGTAGGTGTTCATGTAGTACGGGAACCGGGACGAGCACCCGATGCCGGAGACGAAGACGATCCGCTCCCGGGGGATGTTCAGCTCCGGCATGAACTGCTGCACGGCGGCGAGGATCGCGTAGTCACCGCAGCCGGGGCACCAGCGCACCTCCTGGTCGGACTTGAAGTCCTTCGCGGTGAGCTTGAGGGCGACGGGCTCAGACATTCTTCAGGACCTCTTCCAGCATCGTCTCCAGCTCGGTGGCCGTGAACGGCAGGCCGCGGACCTGGTTGTAGCCGATGGCGTCGACCAGGTACTTGCCCCGGATCACCTGGGCGAGCTGGCCGAGATTCATCTCGGGGATGACCACCCGGTCGTAGGAGCGCAGCACCTCGCCGAGGTTGGCGGGCATCGGGGCCAGGTGCCGCAGGTGCGCCTGCGCGACGGGGAGCCCGCGCTGACGCAGCCGCCGGCAGGCGGCGCCGATCGGGCCGTACGTCGAGCCCCAGCCCAGCACCAGCAGCCGGGCGTTGCCGTCCGGGTCCTCCACCTCGACGTCCGGCACCGGGATCGCCTCGATCCGGGCCGCCCGGGTGCGCACCATGAAGTCGTGGTTGGCCGGGTCGTACGAGATGTCGCCGGTCTTGTCGGCCTTCTCCAGGCCGCCGATGCGGTGCTCCAGCCCCGGCGTGCCCGGGATGGCCCACGGCCGGGCCAGGGTCTGCGGGTCACGCAGGTAGGGCAGGAACGTGCCGTCGTCGCCGTTGGGCGCGGTGGCGAACTCGACCCGCAGGTCGGGCAGGGACTCCACGTCGGGCAGCAGCCACGGCTCGGAGCCGTTGGCGACGTAGTTGTCGGAGAGCAGGAGCACCGGGGTGCGGTAGGTCAGCGCGATCCGGGCCGCCTCGATCGCCGCGTGGAAGCAGTCCGACGGGGACTTCGGGGCGATCACCGCGACGGGGGCCTCGCCGTGCCGGCCGTACAGGGCCATGTTGAGGTCGGCCTGCTCGGTCTTGGTGGGCATGCCCGTCGACGGGCCGGCCCGCTGCACGTCCACGATGACCAGCGGCAGCTCCAGCGCCACCGCGAGGGAGATCGTCTCGCTCTTGAGCGCCACGCCGGGGCCGCTGGTGGTGGTGACGCCGAGCGCCCCGCCGTACGACGCGCCGAGCGCCGCGCCGACCGCGGCGATCTCGTCCTCGGCCTGCATGGTGACGATGCCGAACCGCTTGTGCTTGCTCAGCTCGTGCAGGATGTCCGACGCCGGGGTGATCGGGTAGGCGCCGAGGAACACCGGCAGCCCGGAGCGGACGCCCGCGGCCACCAGGCCGAGGGAGAGCGCCGCGTTGCCGGTGATGTTGCGGTAGGTGCCCGGCACCATCTTCGCCGGCTTCACCTCGTAACGCACCGAGAAGGAGTCGGTGGTCTCGCCGAAGTTCCAGCCGGCCCGGAACGCCGCGACGTTCGCCGCGACCAGCTCGGGGCGCTTGGCGAACTTGCGCTCCAGGAAGCGCAGGGTCGACTCGTACGGGCGGGAGTACATCCAGGAGAGCAGGCCGAGGGCGAACATGTTCTTCGCCCGTTCGGCGTCCTTCTTGGACACCTGCTGGTCGGCGAGCGCCCCGACGGTCATCGAGGTGAGCGCGACGGGGTGCACCACGTAGCCGTCGAGGGAGTCGTCGTCCAGGGGGCTGGCCTGGTAGCCCACCTTGGCGAGGTTGCGCTTGGTGAACTCGTCGGTGTTGACGATGATGTCCGCGCCGCGCGGCAGGTCGGCCAGGTTGGCCTTGAGCGCGGCCGGGTTCATCGCGACCAGCACGTTCGGCGCGTCGCCCGGGGTGAGGATGTCGTAGTCGGCGAAGTGCACCTGGAAGCTCGACACGCCCGGCAGGGTCCCGGCGGGGGCCCGGATCTCGGCGGGGAAGTTGGGCAACGTGGAGATGTCGTTGCCCAGCTGGGCCGTCTCCGAGGTGAACCGGTCACCGGTCAGCTGCATGCCGTCGCCGGAGTCGCCGGCGAACCGGATGACCACCCGGTCGAGTTGACGGATCTGCTTCGTCACGCCTGCCCCTCGCTTCGCTCGGCGCGGTCGCGCGGGCGGCTGAACATGATGGTGACCTCGCCTTGCCCGGCCACATGACCTCCTTGACACAGCGCTGCCCCGCACCGCCCGTGGGTGGTCCGGTCCGGTCTGGGTTCCTACCCGAGAGCCTACGTCGGATGGGATGTCGAGCTTGCCCAGTGGTCCGCCGACTGGGAACAGATTCCGGGCGCTTACGTCATGGTTTGGGGCTGTTTGCCCCGCCCGCCGTAATCAGAATCACCGGCCGCCGGACGGGCCGGTGAGCCGGCGACGCAGCGAGACGGTGGCCAACGCGAGCGCCAGCACCACCAGCAGCACCGAGATCACGATCAGGGCGACCGCGCCCCGCTGCGCCGTGCTGAGCCCCCCGCCGGGGCGGTCGCCGGCCCCGGCGGCGGCGAGCACCCCCTGGGAGCCGGCCGGGGCGGGCGTCGCGATCGGGGTGGCCATCGCGGCCGCCGCGGTGATCCGGAAGCTCATCTGCACCTGCCGGGCGTGCCCGCTGCGCGGGTCGAGGCGGCCGACCACGGCGCCGGCCAGCGGCGCGTCGCGCTGCGCCTCGGCGGTCGCGCTGACCGTGAGCCGCAGGGTGGCGGCCCCGCCGGCCCGCACCGCGCCGACGTCGCACCTGGTGCGGGTGGCGCTCAGCGCGGCACAGCCGGCCGGCGGGGCCGGGATCGTGACGCCGTCGGGCAGGACCACCTCGATCCGCCCGTCCGCGTCGACCTTGCCGGTGTTGCCCAGCCGGACGGCCAGCTCGCTGGCGCTCCCGCTGATGTCGAACGCCACCCCGTCGGCCCGCAGCGCGATGCCCGGCACCGGCGGGCCCGGCGGGAAGAGCACCGCGAAGCCCTCGTTGTCGTCGACCGACCCGGCCACCACCCCCGGGGCGGTGGCGCTCACCCGCACCGCGCCGCTGAGCGGCATCCGCCGCCACGCGTCGCCGTCGACCCGCACCGAGATCAGCGTGCTGAACCGCGCGCCGGCCGCCGTCGTCCACGCGCCGCAGCGGTGCCCGCCGCCCCCGGCCGGCGCGCAACCGGCGGTGCCCGCGTCGGTCATCCCGGCCGGCAGCGTGTACGAGAGCCGGATCTGCTCGGTGACATCGCCGGTGTTGGTCACGGTGATCCGCAGCGTGGTCGTGGTCCCGGCCGCGTTCCAGTACGCGTCGGTCAGCACGACGTCGTCGGTGCTCACCCGCACGCCGAGGCGGCCCGGTGCCGGGGCGCCCGGACCGGGGGCCGACGTGCGCACCGGCGGGGTGGTGGTCGGGGCCGACGGCCCGGCGGTGGTGGCCGGCGCCGTGGTGGTGGGCAGGTCGGCGGGGCCGGCCGGCGTGCTGGGCGCCGGCCCGGTGGTGGTGGGGGCCGGGGCGGTGGTCTCCGGCGGCGGGGGCAGGGTCGGCGGGGCCTCGGTGGGCGTCGGCTCGGCCGGCGTCGGCTCGACCGGCGGGGTCTCGTCGCCGGGGTCGCCGGCCGGCCCCGCCGGAGGGTCCGCCGGCGCGGCCGCCGCGCGGGCCGGGGGCGGCGCGGCCGTGGCCCAGCCGGGCAGCGTTGCGACCGCGGCGAGCAGCCCGACCGTCAGGGACGCGGCGAGCAGCGTCGCGAGACGTCGGTCGGTTGCCCGCTGAACGGGGCGTACGTCCACGCGGGCCAGCTCCTCCGCCAACAGTCGGTGACGGTTCATTATTCGGTAACAGTTGCCCGGCGGCACTAGTCCCGCCGGGAAACAGTTCCGTAACGTGCGCCGGGCGCGGCACGGTAGGCTGACCCACCGTGACCGGTTACCTGGGCTCGTACGCGACGCTCGGGCTCCTGCTGCTCGCCGCCGCCCTCTTCTTCGTCGTGGCGTTCGCCGCGAACCGGGTGCTGCGTCCCGCCCGTCCGGCGGACCCGCCCGGCAAGCGGGCCGGCTACGAGTGCGGCCTCGACCCGGTGGGCGGCGACTGGGCCCAGATGCAGATCCGCTACTACGTGTACGCCTACCTGTACGTGCTGTTCGCGGTCGAGGCGGTCTTCCTGTTCCCGTGGGCGGTGGTCTTCGACCGGCCCGGCTTCGGGCTCGTCACGGTCGCCGAGATGGGCGTCTTCGTGGGCGTGCTGGCGCTGGGCATCCTCTACGCCTGGCGCAAGAACATCCTCCGCTGGACCTGAACGCCGACGCCGGGCCCGGCCGACGGTGCGGCGGGCGCCCGGCCCGGCCGGGCCGGGGCCGACGGTCAGGCCAGCCCGCGGCGGGTGACGGTCGGCGGGCGGTCGCCCCGGATCGACGCCACCATGTCCAGCACCCGCCGGGTGGGCCCCACCTGATGGGCACGGAACACGCGCGCGCCCAGCCAGGCCGACAGCGCGGTCGCCGCCAGGGTCCCCTCCAGCCGTTCGGCCACGGGCAGGTCCAGCGTCTCGCCGATGAAGTCCTTGTTGGACAGGGCCACCAGCAGCGGCCAGCCGGTGGCGGAGAGCTCGTCGAGCCGGCGGGTGATCTCCAGGGAGTGCCGGGTGTTCTTGCCGAAGTCGTGCGCCGGGTCGATGAGGACGCCGTCGGGGCGTACCCCCAGGGCGACCGCGCGCTCGGCGAGGCCGGTGACCGTCGCGACCACGTCGGCCACCACGTCGGCGAACGCCGCCCGGTGCGGTCGGGTGCGCGGCTCCAGCCCGCCCGCGTGGGAGCAGACCAGCCCGGCCCCGGTCTCGGCCGCGACCCGGGCGAGCGCCGGGTCCGCCCCCGACCAGGTGTCGTTGAGCAGGTCGGCGCCGGCCGCGACCGCCTCCACCGCCACCTCGGCCCGCCAGGTGTCGATGGAGATGACCACGTCCGGGAAGGCGGCCCGCACGGCGGCGATCGTGTCCACCGTGCGGCGGATCTCCTCGGCCACGTCCACCTCGTCGCCGGGGCCTGCCTTGACCCCGCCGATGTCGATGATCTCCGCGCCCTCGGCCACCGCCCGCTCCACCGCGCGCAACGCGCTGTCCTGCGCGAAGGTCGCCCCCCGGTCGAAGAACGAGTCGGGCGTGCGGTTGACGATGGCCATCACCACCAGCTCGCCCGGCGCGAAGGTCCGGCTTCCGAGCCGAAGCGCCCCGGCCATGTCGCCTCCCGATCTCCCGTAGCCGCCGATCCGTCGCGGCCACCGGTCTGTCGCGGCCGTCGATCCGTGCGGCCGCCGGTCTTCCGTAGCCGGCCGGGCGACCCGGCCGCCTCCGACGCTAGCCGGTCGTCCGGTGGTCCTTCCTGGCGGTACGACGGCACAGATCCGCACCGATCTGTGAAAGGACCGCCCGGCGGGGTCGCTCCGGGCCCGTTCGCGTGCCACGATCTCTTGCATGGGTCAGGTGCTGCTCCTGCTGGTCGTCGCGCTCACCGTCGCGGCAGTGGTCTTCGGGGTGACGGTGCTGGTCACCGGCCGCGATCCCGGCCTCGCGCCGGTCGAGCCGGACGGGCGGGCCGTTCCGCTGCCGGTCAGCCGGCCGCTGCGTGAGTCCGACGTGGGCGACGCCCGTTTCGACACGGCGCCGCGCGGGTACCGGATGTCCCAGGTCGACCAGGCGATGCGCCGGGCGGCCTACGACATCGGGTACAAGTCCGAGCTGATCGGCGTGCTGGAGGCGGAGGTCACCGCGTTGCGCGAGGGACGGGCCGCCGACGCCGACGCGCTGCGGCACACCCGCGAGCAGGCGGCGGCTGCCGCCGCCGAGCAGGCAGCGGGGGCCGACGCCCCCACCACTGCCGCCGTCCCCGCCACCGGAGCCGACCTCACGGTGACCGCCGCCGCCCCCGAGGCCGGCGACCGCGAGCCGACCGACCGCCCCGTCGGGTCGGAGCCGGCGTGACCGGCTCGGCGGACGCCGAGGGCCTCCGCGAGGCGGCCCAGCCCGGCGCCGGCGAGGTCACCGCCACGGTGATCGTCAACGCGCCGGCCGAGCGGGTGTTCGCCGGCCTGCTGGCCTGGGAGCGGCAGTCCGACTGGATCCCGTTCACCACCGTCCGGGTCGTCGAGGGCGACGGCGGCGAGGGCAGCCTCGTGGAGGCGGTCACCTCGCTCGGGCCGGCGGTCCTGCGCGACGAGATGCGGGTGGTCCGGGTCGATGCACCGTACGAGATCGGCGTGGTGCACTGCGGCCGTCTGCTGCGCGGTCCCGGGGTGCTGCGCTGCACCCAGATCGAGGGCGGGCGCACCCAGGTCGTCTGGCACGAGTGGTTCCACGTGCCGGGCGGCGCGGCCGGGCGGGTGGCGTGGCCGGTGCTCTGGCCCGGCTCCAAGGTCAGCCTCACCCAGGCGTTGAAGAAGTTCGGCCGGCTGGTCGAGCAGGGCCGCCTGCCCTGACGGCCGCCACCGCGCCGCCCGGTGCGTTCGGGTGCGGCCGGGTGCGGCCGGGGCGTTACCGCCAGGTCGCCGACACGGTGGGGTCCCGAGGGGTCGGATACCGCCACCACGCCGGCACGCCCTTGCCCGGCGGGCGGCTCGGGCTAGCGTGTGAGCCGTGACTGACCTGGTGATCGGCGCGGACGGGCTGGCCCGCTGCGCGTGGGGGGCGAGCACCCCGGACTACGTCCCCTACCACGACCGGGAGTGGGGGCGACCCCTGCGCGGCGACGACGCGCTCTACGAGCGGATGACCCTGGAGGCGTTCCAGTCGGGCCTGTCCTGGCTGACCATCCTGCGCAAGCGCCCCGCGTTCCGGCTGGCCTTCGACGACTTCCGCATCGAGGCGGTGGCGGCCTACGGCGAGGCCGACGTGACCCGGCTGCTGGCCGACGCCGGCATCGTGCGCAACCGGGCCAAGGTCGAGGCGGCGATCGCCAACGCCCGGGCCGCCCTGGAGCTGCCCGAGGGGCTCTCCGCCCTGCTCTGGTCCTACGCGCCGCCGTCCCGGGCCACCCGGCTGGCCTCGTTCGCCGAGGTGCCGGCGCTGACCCCGGAGTCGACGGCCCTGGCCAAGGCGCTGAAGAAGCGCGGCTTCCGGTTCGTCGGCCCCACCACGGCGTACGCGCTGATGCAGGCCACCGGCATGATCGACGACCACCTGGCCGGCTGCCACGTCACCGGCGTGATGGGATCGACCCCATGACCGACACCGACGACCGCCCCGACAGCACGGTCCCCGAGCGCCCCGACGGCACGGCCCCCGCCGGGCCCGGCCCCGGGCGGGGCGCCGCCGCCTGGGCCGTGCTCCTCCCCCCGGGGCGCTACGAGGCCGAGCGGCTCGTCCACCACGACACGCTGGAGCTGACCGGGTTGACCGGGCTGACCGGCGACGCCGCGGCCGGCGGTCCCGCCACCGCCAGGGCCAGAGCCGCCGACGCCGGGGCCACCGCCACCAGGGCCGGGGCCGCCGACGCCACCGCCGGTCCCCGGCCGGGTGACGCCGTGGCCGTGCTGACCGAGGACCCGCTCCGGCTGGTGGCCCTCGGCCGGGTCGCCCGGGCCACCGCCGAGCGCCGCGAGGACCCCGACGACCCCCAGTCCGACCCGGCCTCCGGCGCGTTCGTGGTCGCGTACACCCGGCGGGTCTTCGACGAGCCGGTGCCGGCCGACGGGCTGGCGCTCGACGGGCCGGTCACCGCCCTGCCCGCCGACGCCTACCGGGCGCTGGTCGGGCGGCTCGGCCCGCCGCCGGCCCGCCGGTCCTGGCTGGTCAGCCTGGACCTCCCGATCGAGGCGGCGACGCCGGCGGAGGCCGTCCGGCTGTTCTGGTCCTACGTGCGCGACCTGGGCCCCCGCGAGCTGCCCGCCTTCGTCTCGCCGTCCGGCGACGAGCTGGCGATGCAGGCGTTCGTGCTGGGGGCCGAGGCCAACCAGGACCCGGAGGAGGACGACTGACCCGGCCCCGGCGACCCCGGCTGCGTTCGACGGCGGGTGCGGCGGCCTACCGGGCGGCGGGTTCAGCGGCCCTCGAAGACGGGCTTCTGCTTGTTGACGAAGGCCAGGGTGGCGGCCCGGTGGTCTGCGGTGCCCCCGCAGATCGACTGGGCCTGCGCCTCGGCGGCCAGGGCATCGGCCAGGGTGCCGGCGTCGGCGATGGAGAGCTGCCGCTTGATCGCCCCGTACGCGACGGTCGGGCCGGCGGCGAGCCGGGCGGCCAGCTCCTGCGCGGTCGGCAGCACCTGCTCGTCGTCGTCGAGCAGGCGGGTCAGCAGGCCCAGCCGGCTGGCCTCCTCGGCGGCGACCGGCTCGGCGAGCATCAGCAGCTCGACGGCCTTGGCATGGCCGACCAGCCGGGGCAGCGTCCAGGAGGCACCGGTGTCGGCGGCGAGCCCCACCCCGGCGAAGGCCATCAGGAACCGGGTCTTCGGCCCGCCGATGCGGAAGTCGGCCAGGAAGGCCAGCGACGCCCCGGCCCCGGCGGCCATCCCCCGCACGGCGGCCACCACCGGCTTCGGCAGGTTGGCCAGCCGGGCGGCGATCGGGTTGTAGTGGGCCCGGACGGTGTCCAGCGGGTTCGCGTCCGGCGACTCCAGGATCTGCACGTGCTCGCGCAGGTCCTGGCCGGCGCTGAACGAGCCGCCCGCCCCGGCCAGCACCACGGCCCGGCAGGACCGGTCGGCCTCCAGCTCGGCCAGGGCGTCCCGGAGCGCCTCCTTGAGCGCCACGTCGAGCGCGTTCATCGCGGTCGGGCGGTTGAGGGTCAGGGTGACGACGGCGTCGGTGCGGTCGACGAGCAGCGGCTCGGTCACGTCTTGACGACCCTTCTCTCACGGTTGGTGGCGTCGAGGCACTGCTCGACGTACCGGTCGGCGGCCGGCCGTAGCCGGGTCGCGTGTCGGTCGAAGAAACTGGCCGCGGCGGTGCCGGGCCAGCGCTCGGGCAGCAGCGCCGGGGGGAGCTGCGGGTCCCGGAACAGGAAAGTACGCCATGCGTGCACGAGCCGGAACCGGGCCGCGTACGCCTCCTCGTCGTCGCTGCGCACGGTGACGGCGGCCAGCAGCGGGCGCTGCTCGGCGACGAACTGCTCGTAGGCGTGCCCGATCTCGGTGAGGTCCCAGGCGCGGCGGACCACGCCCATCGCGCCCGGGGTGCCGGCGGCGTGCGCGGCGGTGAACCGCTCGTACCGCACGCCGGCCTCTTCGAGCAGGACGTCGACGTCCTCCGCCGGCCGGGTGGCCACCCAGGTCTGCTCGTCGAGGGCGCCGTAGCCGAGGAAGCTCAGGTTGGCGGCGAGCCGCTGCCGCTCCCGGCGGGAGGCGGGGCTGTCCAGGACGAGCATGTCGAACCGTCCGTCCCAGCTGATCCGACCGGTCCGGTAGATCCGGGCGGCCGCCTCGTCGAGTCGCCGTGCGGCTTTCGGTGTGATCGAATAGCCCGGCCCCGAGGCCAGCCGGAGCGGGTCGAGCCAGCCCTGGCGGACCATCCGGCTGACCGCCGTGCGCACCGCCGGTGGGGCGATCCCGAGCGGCGCGAGCAACTTGACCAGGGCGGCGACCGGCGCGCGGCCACCCCGGGGTCGGAGGTGGTCGCCGTACAGGTCGAAGAGTGCCGACCGTGCCTGCATGACCGCACATTGTGACAGGCCTTCTCAAGATAAGCTAGGTCCTGTTACATCAATGCCTCTTCGGTTTGGGTCCGGCGGTGTTCATCAGGGAAAATCGTTGGTCGACACCGCCGTGCACGTCGCGGTGGGTGATGGCGAAGAGGCTGTGGGGCAACCCACCGACCCTGTTGCAGGTCTGAGGGGAGACAACATGGCGGCGATGAAGCCGCGGACGGGCGACGGTCCGCTGGAAGTCACCAAGGAGGGCCGGGGCATCGTCATGCGGGTCCCGCTGGAGGGTGGTGGCCGGCTCGTCGTCGAGATGACTCCCGACGAGGCCAACGCGCTCGGTGACGCACTGAAGGCAGCCGCCGGCTGACCGAGGAACGGTCCGCGCGGCGCTCGTCGCGCGGGCGGTTCACACCTCCCTGAGCCACCGGCCCCGCCGGTGGCTCAGGGCTTCACCCTGGGCTCGGGGCGCGTCCGGGCCCTCTTCCGACCCATCTGGAGGTCGTTCCAGCGTGCTTGCCATCCGCCTGGTGGGTGGGCCCGAGCGGTCCGACGCCCTGGCCCTGCCCATCCGACCCGCCGGCACGGCCGAGGACGGCGCGCAGGGGGCGACGGTGCTGCCCGGCCTGCCGGCGCTCGCCGACGACGTGCTGGCCGAGGCCGCCGCCCTGGTCCCGGCGGCCCGGGCCACCGGGCGGGCCGGCGAGGTGCACGTCCACCTGCGGCCGGGGCGGGTCCCGGCGCGGCTGTTGCTGGTCGGCGCGGGTGACGGCGACGAGTCCGGATGGCGGGCGGCAGGGGCCGCGCTGGCCCGGGCGGCGTCCGGTGAGACACATCTCACGATCATGATGCCGGTCGATGTCGGGCCCGACGCGGTGCGCGGCCTCGTCGAGGGGCTGCTGCTGGCGTCGTACCGTTTCCGGCTCACCGAGGCCGGCGAGTCCCCGGCGCTGGCCGGCGTCGACGTCGCCGTCGGTGACCCGACCGCGTACGCGGACGTGGTCGAACGGGCCGAGGTCACCGCCCGGATGACCCGCCTGGCCCGGGACCTGACCAACACCCCGTCCTCGGTGAAGAACCCGCAGTGGTTCGCCGAGCAGGTCGAGGCCGCCGTGGCCGGCCGACCCGACCTGCGGCTGCGGGTCCGGCAGCCCGACGAACTGGCCGCCGAGGGCTTCGGTGGCATCCTCGCCGTCGGCGGCGGCTCCGCCAGCGGCCCGCGCCTGGTCGAGCTGGACTGGCACCCCGCCGACGCGCGCACCCACGTCGTCCTGGTCGGCAAAGGGATCACCTTCGACACCGGCGGCATCTCCATCAAGCCGGTGCCCGCCATGAAGCTGATGCGCAAGGACATGGCCGGGGCCGCCGCCGTCGTCGCCGCCACGCTGGGCGCGGCCGCGCTGCGGCTGCCGGTCCGGATCACCACCCTGGCGCCGCTGGCGGAGAACGCGGTCAGCGGGTCGGCGTTCCGCCCCGGCGACGTCATCACCCACTACGGCGGCGTGACCAGCGAGACCACCAACTCCGACGCAGAGGGGCGGCTGGTGCTCGCCGACGCGCTGGCGTACGCCGTCGCCGAGCTCAAGCCCGACCTGCTGATCGACCTGGCGACGCTGACCGGGGCGAACATGGTGGCGCTCGGCAAGCGCACCGGCGCGCTCTACTCCGACAACGACGAGTTGGCCGCCGACGTGCTGGCCGCGATCGACGCGGCCGGTGAGTCGGCCTGGCGGATGCCGCTGCCGGCCGACTACGTCGAATACCTGGGCAGCGACGTGGCCGACCTCTACAGCGCCCCGAACTCCGGCGGCGGGTCGGTGCTGGCCGCGCTCTACCTGCGTGAGTTCACCGGTGACCTGCGGCAGCGCTGGCTGCACGTCGACATGTCCGCGCCCTCCTGGGCCGACGGCGACGCCGCCGAGCTGACCCGCGGCGCCACCGGCTGGGGGGTGCGCGGCCTGCTGCGCTGGCTGGCCACCCTCGGGTGACGTGCGCCTCCCCGGCGGCGGGGGCGGCTCAGGGCTTCGCGCGGCGGGCGGCGTGACTCAGCACTTCACGGCGGCGAGCAGGCCGTGACCGACCGGGAGCAGCGCCGGCGTCCAGTCCTCGGACTCCCGGAGCGCCTTGATCGTCTCCCGGGTGGTCACCGTCTCCACGTCCCGGGCCGCGGGATCGCCGATCCGGCCGTCGGCCAGCGTGCCGTGCAGGGCGAGCACCCCGCCGCGGCGCAGCAGCCGCAGCGCCGCGGCCACGCAGGAGCTGAAGTTGGTTGCCTCGGTGTCGACGAAGACCATGTCGTACGCGCCGTCGGCGAGCCGGGGCAGCACCTCCAGCGCCCGCCCCGTGATGATGCGGGTGCGCCCGGAGGGGAAGCCCGCCTCGGCGAAGATCCGACGGGCGATCCGTTGGTGTTCCACCTCGACGTCGATGGTGGTGAGGACGCCGTCGGCGCGCATGCCCCGCAGCAACCACACGCCGCTCACGCCGGTGCCGGTGCCGATCTCGACCACCGCCCGCGCGCTTCCGGCGGCGGCGAGCAGCCGCAGGGCCGCCCCCGTGCCCGGGGTCACCGCGTCGAGGCCCACCTCGCGGGCGAGGCTGCGGGCGGTCCGCAGCACGAGATCCTCGGTGACGTACGACTCGGCGAACTGCGACGCCGGGGTCGTCGAGCTGCCGGAACTGGCGGCCGTGGCGATGGGACACCTCCGTCGGGGGCGGGTTGGCGGTATGAGCCTAGAGGCGGGGGCGAACGGGCGCAGCCGCGAGTCCGGTGCCCGACGATCACGGTGGAACGTGCCCGATCGGGCGGTTCCCACCGGGCGGTCACGCACCGCAACCGCTGACTGCACTCGCGGCATTCGTGTAATCCTGGATGCGGTATCCCCGTCGTCGGACCGGCCAGCCCTGCCGGCCCGGGGCGAGGGGGCCGGGGACGACTGGGAGGCACCGACGTGACCGACGGCTGGGACTGGCGCCAGCCCGGGGGAGCTCCGACTCCGGCGGCACCGCCGGGGGCCGGTGCGCCGCCGGCCGGGCCGCCGACGGCGCCCGACGGCGTCCACCAGGGTTCCGCGACCTCGCCCTGGTGGTCCGACGCGCTCGCCGACCCGTGGCGCGACCCGTACGCCCCGGCGGCGGTGGTGGTGCCCGGCCCCGTCGACGGTGCCGCGGAGCCGGAGCCGGTCGTCGACCCGGACGCGCCGGGCCGGCCGACGCTGCGCCAACTGCTGCTCATCCCGCTGATCACCGCGCTGCTCGCCGGGACCCTCGGCGGTGCCCTGGGGTACGCCTTCGCGGTGCGCGGCGGCGCGGCCGGCGGCCCGGTGCTCGGTGCCGGTTCCGCCGAGGCCCCGGCGCTGGCCCAGCGCAAGCCGGAGTCGCTGGCCGGGGTAGCCCAACGCGTGCTGCCCAGCGTGGTCACCGTCCGGGTGGCCAGCCTGGGCGGGACGAGCGAGGGTTCCGGCTTCATCGTCAGCGCCGACGGCTACGTGATCACCAACGACCACGTCGTCGCCGGGGGCACCGGCAAGGCGTCGGTGGTGTTCAACGACGGCAGCACCGCCGCCGCCAGCGTCGTCGGCCAGGACCCGGAGTCCGACATCGCGGTGATCAAGGTGGCCTCCGCCACAAACCTGCGGCCGGTGGAGTTCGGTGACTCCGACGCCCTCGCCGTCGGCGACCCGGTGCTGGCCATCGGCTCGCCGCTGTCCCTGGCCAACACGGTGACCGCCGGCATCGTGAGCGCCCTGGACCGGACGATGCAGGCGGGCGACCCGGGCGGGCCGACCCGCTACTACGCGGCCATCCAGACCGACGCCGCGGTCAACCACGGCAACTCCGGCGGCCCGCTGGTGGACTCGGCCGGCCGGGTGATCGGGGTGAACTCGACGATCAAGTCGCTGGTGGCCGACGGGCAGGAGGCCGGCAACATCGGGCTCGCCTTCGCCATCCCGATCAACCAGGCGAAGCGGGTCACCCAGGACATCATCGGCACGGGCAAGGCCCGCCGTACGGTCATCGGCGCCCAGGTCGGCGGCACCGGCGCGGCCAGCGGCGGCACCGGCGGCGTACGCCTGGCGTCGGTGGAGCCGTCGGGCCCGGCGGCCGGGGCCGGGCTGCGGGCGGGGGACGTGATCCTGCGGCTCGCCGGCCGCCCGATGACCGACCCGACCGACCTGATCGCCCTGGTACGCAAGTTCGCGCCGGGGTCCGTGGTGACCGTGGAGTACCGGCGCGGTTCGAGCCGGCAGAACGCCTCGGTGACGCTCGCCGCGGACGTCAAGTGAGACCCACCGGCCCCTCCCCGAGGAGCCTTCACCTGCGTACGCTTGGCCTGATGCCCACGAGGAGGCCCAGCAGTGTTCGAGAACCTCAACTGGTGGGAGATCGCCGCGCTGCTGCTCCTGGCGCTGCTGATCTTCGGTGACCGGCTGCCCAACGTGATCAGCGACGGGCTGCGCATGGTCCGTAACCTGCGCGCCATGGCCCGCAACGCGACCGGCGACCTGAGCCGTGAGCTGGGCACCGACATCCAGCTGGAGGACCTGCACCCGAAGGCGTTCATCCGCAAGCACCTGCTCAGTGAGGAGGACGAGCAGGCGATCCGGAAGCCGCTGCAGGGCGTCTACGACAGCCTCCGCGCGGACGTCACCGCCGTGCACGACGACCTGAAGGACGTGGCCAAGGCGGTCGACCTGAAGTCGACGGCCTCGGGCGGCGCGGTCACGGCCACCTCCGGCGGCACGGCCCCGGCCCCCCGCACGGCCAGCTACGACGACGCCACCTGACCCCGCGCCTTCGTCGCCGGTGGGGCGCGCCTCCCGGTCGGAACCCCGCCCCCGGCCTCCGGCCCGCGTGGCGGCCGATGCACAGGTCGGCGCATAGGGAGCTGAGTCAGATACGACATCACCGCCCTGCCGCCGGGCCCCGGGTGATCAGGAGGATCGTGCCGGCGGTCCGCCGGTCGACCCACGCTGTCCCGGCGAGATCGGCTGATGTCGTATTCGACTCAGCTCCCTATGCGGCGAGACGAGTCATCCCGCCGGGAGCGCCGAGGGGCCGGCCCGCCGGGTGGCCATCGCCACCGGCGGAAACGGCCGACCGTCAGCGGCCAGCCGTCAGCGGCCGGCCGGCTTCAGGCCGAGGGGCTTACCGAGCAGCGACTCCCGCCGCACCGCGAGCCGGTCGGCGACCTGACCGAGGGCCTTCGCAGCCGGCGAATCCGGCTCGGCCAGCACGATCGGGTTGCCGGCGTCGCCGGCCTCCCGGACCCGGGTGTCCAGCGGGATCTGCCCGAGCAGCGGCACCTGCGCCCCGATCGTCCGGGTCAGCGACTCGGCCACGGTCGTGCCGCCGCCGGAGCCGAAGACCTCCATCCGGGAGCCGTCCGGCAGTTCCAGCCACGACATGTTCTCGATCACGCCGACCACCCGCTGGTGCGTCTGGAGGGCGATCGCGCCGGCCCGTTCGGCCACCTCGGCGGCGGCGGCCTGCGGCGTGGTGACCACCAGGATCTCGGCGTTCGGCAGCAGCTGGGCCAGCGAGATGGCCACGTCGCCGGTGCCCGGGGGCAGGTCGAGCAGGAGCACGTCCAGGTCGCCCCAGTAGACGTCGGCGAGGAACTGCTGCAACGCCCGGTGCAGCATCGGGCCGCGCCACACCACGGCCGCGTTGCCCGAGGTGAACATGCCGATCGAGATCACCTTCACGCCGTGCGCCTGCGGCGGCATGATCAGGTCCTCCACCCGGGTCGGGCGACCGTCCGCGCCGAGCATCCGGGGCACCGAGTGGCCGTAGATGTCCGCGTCGACGACGCCGACGTTCAACCCCCGGGCGGCCAGCGCGGCGGCCAGGTTCACCGTGACACTGGACTTGCCGACGCCGCCCTTGCCGCTGGCGACCGCGTACACGCGGGTGCGGGAGCCGGGCTGGGCGAACGGGATCACCGGCTCCTCGGTGGCGGAACCCCCGCGCAGCTTCGCCTGGAGACCCTGGCGCTGCTCGGGGCTCATCACCCCGAACTCGATCTCCACCCCGGTCACCCCGGGCACCGCGCCGACGGCGGCGGTGATGTCGGCGCGCAGCTTGTCCTTCAGCGGGCAGCCGGCCACGGTGAGCAGCAGCTCGACCCGGACCACGCCGTCGTCGCCGACCTGGGCGGAGCGGACCATGCCGAGGTCGGTGATGGGCCGGCGGATCTCCGGGTCGTCGACGGTGGCCAGGGCGGCCTGGACGGCGTCCTCGACGGTGCTGACGGGTGCTGACATGCCCGCAATGCTACGTCGGGGGCGATAGGTGCCGGCCGTCGGCGGGCCCCGGTGTGAGCGAATCGATGGCCCACCCGGCCTGGTCAGCGCGCCCACCAGCCCTGTTCACCATGCCCGGCAGGCTGGTCAGCGCCCGCCGGTCGACCCCTCCGGACGGCCGCCCCGGGCGAAGTCGCCGTCCAGCTCGTCGAGGGGCTCGTCGAGGTGCGCCCCACCCCCGCGCGGCGGCGGGCGCTCCTGCGCCGGGCGCTCCTGCTGCCGGCGTTCCAGCTTCTGCCGGCGCTGGGCGGCCTCGTCCAGTTCCTCGGCCAGTCGGGCCAGCTCCGAACGGAGGAAGTCCCGCGTCGCCACCTCGCCCAGCGCGATCCGCAGCGCCGCGACCTCCCGGGCCAGGTACTCGGTGTCCGCCTTCTGCATGGTCGCGCGCCGCCGGTCCTCCTCCAGCGCCACCCGGTCCCGGTCCGTCTGCCGGTTCTGCGCGAGCAGGATCAGCGGCGCCGCGTAGGACGCCTGGAGGGAGAGCACCAGGGTCAGGAACGTGAAGGTGTACGGGTCGAAGCGCAGGCTCGCCGGGGCCAGGGTGTTCCAGCCGAACCAGGCGGCGATCACCACCGTCATGTAGACGATGAAGTTCGCCGTGCCCATGCCCCGGGCGATCCCCTCGGACCACCGGCCGAACGCCTCCGGGTCGAACCGGGGCAGCTTCACGCCCCGGGGCTCGCGCGGCTGGTCCAGCCGCTCCGCCCGCCGCTGCTCACTCATCGGCGCCGTCCAGCACCTCGTGCACTGGCGTGGGGGCGGTCGGGGCGTCCCGGTCCCGCCAGTCGCGCGGCAGCGAGTGGTCCAGCACGTCGTCGACGGTCACCGCGCCGACGAGCCGGTTGTTGCGGTCCACCACCGGCATGGCGACCAGGTCGTAGGTGGCCATCCGGCGGGTGATCTCCGGCAGCGGGGTGGCCGGGCGCAGCGGGTCGATGTCGTTGACCACCACCCCGCCGAGCAGGTCGGCCGGTGGCTCCCGCAGCAGCCGCTGGAAGTGCACCATGCCCAGGTAGCGGCCGGTCGGGGTGGTCAGCGGCGCACGGGTCACGAAGACCTGCGCGGCCACGGCCGGGGAGAGCTGCTCCTCCCGGATCCGGGCCAGCGCCTCGGCGACCGTGGCGTCCGGCGGGAGGATCACCGGCTCGGAGGTCATCACGCTGCCCGCCGTGCCCGACGAGTACTTGAGCAGCTGACGGACCGGGTCGGCCTCGCCGGGCTCCATCAGGTCCAGCAGCACGTCCTGCTCGGTCGGGGGAAGCTCGTTGAGCAGGTCGGCGGCGTCGTCCGGGTCCATCTCCTCCAGCACGTCAGCGGCCCGCTCCCGGTCCAGCGCGGCGAGGATCTCCACCTGGTCGTGCTCGGGCAGCTCGCTGAGCACGTCGGCCAGCCGCTCGTCGTCCAGCGCCGCCGCCACCTCGTTGCGCCGGCTGTCCGGCAGGTCCTGCAGGGCGTTGGCCAGGTCGGCCGGGCGCATGTCCTCCAGGACGGCGAGCAGGTTCGCCGTACCCCGGTTCTCGCCGATGCCGCTGAGGCCGCGCACCCGGTCCCACTCGACCTGGTGCAGGTGGCCGCGGCGGGTGAGCCGGCCGGTGTGCTCGCGGACGGCGACGCGGGTCAGCGACCACTCGCCGCCCCGGCTGCGCTCCATGGCCACGTCGACCACCGACCCGGGCTGGCCGCCCGGGTCGAGCTGCACGCGCCGGTCCAGCAGCTCCTGGAGCACCAGCAGCTCGTTGGGGCGCTTCTCGAACCGGCGCAGGTTGAGCGTGCCGCTGCCGAGCACCACCGCGTCGGCGTCGATGGTGGTGATCCGGTTGATCGACAGGAAGATCCGCCGGCGCATCGGCATCTCGGCGACCAGACCCACCACCTCCGGCGGGCGCTGGGTGGGTCGGAGCCGGGCCACCGCGTCGCGCACCCGACCCACCTGGTCGCCGTTCGGGTCGAAGACGGCGACTCCGGCGAGTCGGGCGATGTAGACCCGGTTCGGCGTGCTCACGGGCACCAGCCTAAGCGCCTACTGTTTATCAACATGTCGACCTTGGCCTACGAGATCGTGGACGTCTTCACCGACCGCCCGTTCGCCGGCAACCCGCTTGCCGTCGTGTTCGGCGCCGAGGGGCTGGCCACCGAACAGATGCAGTCGCTCGCGTTGGAGTTCAACCTGTCCGAGACGGTGTTCGTGCTGCCGCCGACCCAGGTCGGGGCCACCTACCGGGCGCGGATCTTCACTCCCACCGACGAGCTGCCGTTCGCCGGCCATCCCAGCGTCGGCGCGGCGGTGACCGCGAGCCGCCGGGGCCTGTTCGGCGTGGGGCAGATCACCCAGGAGTGCGGGGCCGGGGTGCTGCCGATCGAGGTCACCGCGCACGGCGCGACGCTGACCGGCGGCGTGCCGACGCTCGGGCCCGAGCTGGACCTGGAGCCGCTTCTGGAGATGGCCGGCCTCACCGCCGCCGACCACGCCGGCCCACCGCCCCGGGTCGCCGGGTGCGGGCTGGAGTTCCCGTACCTGCCGGTGCGGCCGGACGCGGTGGCCCGTGCCCGGGTCGACCCGGCGGCGGCGCAGCGGTACGGCCTCGAACACATCAGCGTCTTCTCCTGGGACGCCGACTCGCAAACCGCGCACGCCCGCGTCTTCGTCCCCGGGCACGGCGTGCCGGAGGACCCGGCGACCGGCTCGGCCGCCCTCGGGCTCGGCGTGTGGCTGGTCGCCAGCGGGCTGCTCCCCGGCGAGGGGCACTCCTCCTACACCGTCCGGCAGGGCGCCGAGCTGCGCCGCCCGTCCCTGCTGGCGTGCACGGTCACCGCAGCCGGCGGTGCGGCGGTCGGCGCGACGGTGCGCGGCGACGTGATGCCGGTGGCGCGCGGCGAGATCGCCGTCCCACCCTTCGTCGGCTGAGGTGTAAGGAAGGGCCCCCTGTTAACGCCCGCGGTAGAGAAGGGAACCCCTCTCACCCGCGATGGGCGGGACGGCGTCGCCGTACGCTCGCGCGGGCCGGTGGGCATGCGGGAGGATGCCGGGGTGACTGACGAGGTGGACGGGTGGCTCGGCACGCCCCTGGTCGACGAGGCGGTGAAGAAGGCCGCCGTCGCCTGGGTGGGCGTCGCGGGCGGGCCGGCGCGGGCGCTGTGGTGCGTACCGTCGCCAGGGTCGCTCCTGGTCGTGAGCGGCCCCGGCGAGCAGGCCGCGCCCGGGCTCGCGGAGGCGGCCGAGGCGCAGGTGACGCTGCGCGGCGACCACGGCGGCCGGATCGTCACCTGGCCGGCCCGGGTGACCCGGCTGGCCCCGGGCACCGAGGAGTGGACGGCCCTGGCCCCGGCGGTCGCCGCCAAGCGGCTCAACGCCCCCGGTTCCGCGGCCGACCTGGTGCAGCGGTGGGCCGCCGACGACTGCGCCCTGGTCCGGCTCACCCCGGCCGGCGAACCGGCCGCCGGGGACCGGCTGCCGGACGCCTCGCTGGCGGAGCCGCCCCGGGCGACCCCGGCGGTCCGGGCCACCCGGCGACCGTTCCGGCTGCACCGCGTCCGCCGCCGCTGACCGGCCCGCCGCAGGCGGGTCAGGCCGGCACGGCGACCGGGTCCACCAGGTCGAGGACGTCGCTCAGCGAGCCCAGCTCCGGCCCGTCCCAGGCCGGCTCGGCGTTGAAGACCATGTGCTCGGCGAGGTCCGGGGCGGCCAGCCGCACCGCCGTCATGCCGGCCCGCCGCGCGCCGGTGAGCTCCTGGCTGCCGCCGTCGCCGACGTACAGGCAGTCGCGCGGGGAAAGCCCGAGCGGGCCGCACGCCGACAGGTAGAGCGCCGGGTCGGGCTTGCAGCGGCCGAGCTGCACCGAGAAGACCCGCACGTCGAGCAGCGGGGCCACGGCCAGCTGCGGCAGGAACTCCGGCAGCTCGTGGGTGCAGTCGCTGACCAGGCCGGTGCGTACGCCCGCCGCGCGCAGCGCCGTCAGCACGGGCACCGCCTCGTCGCGCAGCCGGGTGTCCGCGCGGACCGCCCGCTGCCGGGCGGCGACGGCCGCGCGCAGCGCACTCTCCGGCGGGTGTACGCCCGCCTGCGCGCACACCCAGCGCAGGGTCGCCACGGCGTCGCCGAACCGCCCGCTGGCCCGCTGATAGTAGCTGCGGTCGAGCACGTCGACGAGCGCGTCGACCGGGCAGCCGAGCAGCTCGGCGGTGGACCGGTGGGCCGCACCGCGTTGCACGCAACGGGTGAGCGTGCCGAAGAAGTCGAACAGCACCGCACGAAAAACGGGCATGGGGGAGTGCCTCCGGACGTCGAGGGGGAGGGTCGCCGGCGGATGTGACGATCGTAATCGAACGCTGACGTTCTGTGGTGACGGGTGGTCGTCGCGCTGCTCGTGTAAGGATTGCTTCCCGTGCCCGTCCCTCACCACCACCGCCCGGTGGGCCCCCTGACCGGCGGGGTCCTCGCCCTGGCCGTCCTCGCGGTCTCGTCGTCCGCGCCGCTGGTCGCCTTCGCCGCCGCGCCCGCCCTGGCGATCGCCTTCTGGCGCAACCTGCTCGCCGTCGGGGTGCTGGGCCCGTTCGCGCTGGCCCGGCGGCGGGCGGAGTTCCGGGCGCTGACCCGGTCGGGCACGGGTCGCGAGGGGCTGGCGGGCGCGGACCGCGAGGGGCCGGTGGGCGCCGGCCGCGACGGGCGCGCACCGGCGGTTGCCGGCCGGCGCGAGGGCTGGTTGTGCGTGTTGTCGGGGATGGCGCTGGCCGCCCACTTCGCGACCTGGATGCCGAGCGTCCAGCTCACCTCGGTCGCCGCCGCCGTCGCCCTGGTCGCCACCCAGCCGGCCTGGCAGGGGCTGATCGCCCGGGGCCAGGGCCGGCGGCTGCCGCCGGCCGTCTGGGTCGGCATCGCGGTGGCGGTCGCCGGGGCGGTGCTCGCCTCCGGGGCCGACTTCGCCGTCTCCGGCCGGGCGTTCGCCGGCGACCTGCTCGCGGTGGCCGGCGGCCTGTTCGCGGCGGTCTACACCGCCCTCGGGGAACGGGCCCGGGTCACTGTCAGCACCACCACCTACACCACCATCTGCTACGGGGTGTGCGCGCTGATCCTGCTGGCCGTCTGCCTGGTCGGCGGCGTGCCGCTGGGCGGCTACGACACCGGCACCTGGCTGGCGATCCTCGGCCTGGTGGCCGGGGCCCAGCTGCTCGGCCATTCGATGTTCAACTATGCGCTGCGGCGGGTCTCCGCGACCACGGTCAGCATGCTGATCCTGCTGGAGGCGCCCGGGGCGGCCCTGATCGCCTGGGCCTGGCTCGGCCAGCTGCCCCGGGTCGGCGCGCTGCCGGGGCTCGCGCTGATCCTGGCCGGCGTCACGGTGGTGGTGCTCGGCGGGTCCCGCGCCGGTCGCCGCACCGTCCCCGCCCCGCTCCCGGTCGACGCGGCCCCGCTGGCAGCAGACACCGGCACGGGGCCTAGCCACGCCGAGCAGTAGCCCCGGGTCACGGCTCGACGCCGACCGCCTTCGCGCTGGCCTCCCAGAGCCGGGCGGCGAGCTGCGGGTCGGTGGCCTTGCGCAGCGGCCGGCGGGGTCGACGGTCGGCGTAGTAGCCGCCGTCGACCAGCCGGGCCGGATCCTGGTTGGCCAGCCAGACCAGGGTCTCCGCGCCCTTCTCCGGGCTGCGGAACGGCATGATCCGCATGCCGAGGGCGACCAGCCGGCTGTCCGCGCCGAACCGGGTCCGCACCACGCCCGGGTGGAAGCAGTACGCCGGGATGTCCGGCCAGCGCCGGGCGGCCTCGCCGGTGAACAGGATGTTCGCCTGCTTGCTGGTGCCGTACGCGCGCATCGAGCGGTAGCCGGGCAGGGTGGCGTTGAGGTCGTCGGGGTCGAGGACGCCGCTGCGGTGCGCGCCGGAGGCGGTCACCACCAGCCGGCCCACCCGGTCCCGCAGCAGGGTGCTGAGCAGGAACGGCGCGAGGTGGTTGGCCTGCATGGACAGCTCGAACCCGTCGACCGTGGTCACCGGGCGCAGCACGATCGCGCCGGCGTTGTTGGCCAGCACGTCGATCCGGTCGTACGCGGCGCGCAGCCGCTCGGCGAGCCCCCGCACGTCGTCGAGGACCGCGTAGTCGGCCCGGAACAGCTCGGGCCGCTCGCCGCTGGCCTCCCGCACCCGCTCGCCCGCGGCCTGGAGCCGGGCCGGGTCCCGCCCGACCAGCACCACCCGGTCGCCCCGGCGGGACAGGTCCACCGCGGCGGCGAGGCCGATGCCGGAGCTGGCGCCCGTCACCACCACGGTGCGCCGCCCCGTGAGATCCTCCACAGGCCCATTCACCCCAGTCACGGCACGAGGTTACCGTGGCGTCACAAGCACCTTTGCGATCGTTCAGTCATCCGCTTGCCGAACAGGTGGCGTCGGCCTGCCCGCCGCGCCGGAAGGAGGCCCCATGACCGCCGCCGGTCGTCCCCGCCGGTCCTGCCTCGCCGTGCCGGGCTCCAGCGTCAAGATGCTCGGCAAGGCCCAGGGCCTCCCCGCCGACCAGGTCTTCCTCGACCTGGAGGACGCCGTCGCCCCGCTGGCCAAGCCGGACGCGCGCAAGAACATCGTGGCCGCCCTCAACGAGGGCGACTGGGCCGGCAAGACCCGGGTGGTCCGGGTCAACGACCTGACCACCCCGTGGACGTACCGGGATGTGATCGACGTCGTGGAGGGGGCCGGCGCGCACCTGGACTGCGTCATGCTGCCCAAGGTGCAGGACGCCGCCCAGGTGCAGTGGCTGGACCTGACGCTCACCCAGCTGGAGAAGACCCTCGGCCTGCCGGTCGGCCGGATCGGCATCGAGGCGCAGATCGAGAACGCGGCCGGGCTGGTCAACGTCGATGCCATCGCCGCCGCCTCGCCCCGCGTCGAGACGATCATCTTCGGCCCGGCCGACTTCATGGCCTCGATCAACATGAGGTCGCTGGTGGTCGGCGGGCTCATGCCGGACTACCCGGGCGACCCCTACCACTACATCCTGATGCGCATCCTGATGGCCGCCCGGATGCACGACCTGCAGGCCATCGACGGCCCGTTCCTGCAGATCCGGGACACCGACGCGTTCCGCGAGGTGGCGAAGCGCTCGGCCGCGCTGGGCTTCGACGGCAAGTGGGTGCTGCACCCCGGCCAGATCGACGCCGCCAACGAGGTCTACTCGCCGGCCCAGGCCGACTACGACCACGCCGAGCTGATCCTCGACGCGTACGAGCACTACACCTCGGAGGCCGGCGGCCGGCTCGGCGCGGTCATGCTCGGCGACGAGATGATCGACGAGGCGTCCCGCAAGATGGCCCTGGTGATCGCCGCCAAGGGCCGGGCGGCCGGCATGACCCGCACGTCGCGCTTCACGCCGCCCGCCGAGTGACCCGACGCCGCCGACCGCCCCGTCGAGGGACCGACGCTCCGTGAGCTGAGAGCCGGCGGGCTACGGTGCCGCCCCCGACCGGGGACGGCACCGGGCCGGTCAGTAGCCGTAGCTGGTTCCGCTGCCGGAATCGCTCGTGGTGATGGCGATGACGATCAGCACCACGTAGAAGAGGATCGCCAGCACCAGCAGGCCGGTCAGGATCCAGCCGACGATGATGGCCGCCTTCGCCATCCCCTCGCCGCCCTCGCCCGTCTCGCGGATCTGCTTGCGGGCCACGTGCCCGAGGATCGCGCCGATCGGCGCGGTGATGCAGGAGCCGATGCCGACGAGGGAGAGCACAAGCGCCGCGATCGCCATCCCGTTGGTCCTCGGCGGCGGCGCGTACCCGTATCCCGGGTAGCCCGGGGCCGGGTGACCGGCCGGGGCGTAGCCGGGCACCGCGTAGGGGTCGGCGACCGGCGCGGCCTGCTCCATCTTCATCCCCGCGTACGGGTCGACCGGCGCGTACGGGTCGCCGCCGGTCGGCGGCCCGCTCGCCGGCAGCGTCGGGTCGACCGGCGGCGTGGCCGGCTGGGACCAGGGGTCGCTCGGGCTGTCGGCCGGTGGGGGGTATGTCATGGGCTCTCTCCGCGTCTCGTCGAGGGTGCGCGGTCAGGGTAGCCAGGGCGACCCAAAACGCGGCACGTCACCGGGTGCCGCGTTGCCCGGAGCAGGGCGAACCGGCAGGATCGCGGCATGGCAATCGACGCGCGCGCCGCGGACCGCTCCGGCAGCCGACCACGACGGGACGTGAGCCGCCCGGGCATGGCCCGGCGCAGCCGCCCCACCACCGGGGCCGGCCCGGCCGACGAGGACGCCCCGGTGGCGCTGCCGGAGCCGGTCACCATGCGGCTCGACGGCCGGGTCGCCCTGGTCACGGGCGCGGGCAGCCCCGACGGCATCGGGTACGCCACCGCCCGCCGCCTGGCGGACCTGGGGGCCCGGGTGGCCATCGTCTCCACCACCCGGCGCATCCACGAGCGGGCCGGCGAGCTGGGGGTGACCGGGTTCGTCGCCGATCTCACCGACGAGTCGGAGGTCGGCGCGCTCGCCGACGCGGTGGCCGAGCAGCTCGGCGACGTCGAGGTGCTGGTCAACAACGCCGGCCTGGCGAGCCGGGCCAGCCCGGAGGTGCTGCGCCCGGTGGCCCAGCTCAGCTACGACGAGTGGCGTGGCGAGATCGACCGGAACCTGACCACGGCGTTCCTGTGCAGTCGGGCGTTCATCGGTGGGATGGCCGAGCGCGGCTGGGGGCGGATCGTCAACCTGGCGGCCACGGCCGGTCCGGTGAACGCCCTGCCCACCGAGGCGGCGTACGCGGCGGCGAAGGCGGGCGTGGTGGGCCTGACCCGGGCGCTGGCGATGGAGATGATCGCCGACGGGGTGACGGTGAACTCGGTGGCCCCCGGCACCATCCACACCGCCGCCTCCACCGTGGCGGAGATCCGGCAGGGCCTCGGCACGCCGGTGGGCCGCCCCGGCACCCCGGACGAGGTGGCCGCCGCGATCGCCTTCCTCTGCTCGCCGGCCGCGTCGTACATCACGGGGCAGATGCTGGTGGTCGACGGCGGCAACAGCGTCCGGGAGGCGCAGTTCCGCTGACCGCCGCCGGGCTCCGGCCGGGGCCGTCGACCGCCGCCGGGCGCCGGGGGGATCAGTTGTAGGAGCTGCCGTCCGTGGAGCCGCCCCAGAAGACCAGCCCGAGCCAGCCGCAGCAGGCGATCAGGCCGATCACGGTGAAGATGTAGCTGAGGATCAGGCCCCAGGTGGCGAGCTGGTCGCCGTCCTCCCCGGTGCGCCGGATCTGCCGCTTGGCCACGTGGCCGAGCGCGATGCCGGCGGGCGCGAAGACGAACGCGAAGACCAGCGACAGCACGGCGAGGACGTTGGTGCCCCGTCCCTGACCGGGAGGCGGGCCGTACTGGACCTGCCCCGGCGGGCCGTACTGCCCGTAGCCCGGGGGCGGGCCGCCGTACTGGCCGGGCGGCGGTGGCTCGTACTGGCCGGGCGGCGGTGGCTCGTACGGGGATGGCGGTTCGTCCGGCTCGCGCGGTGGATAACTCATCCGGCACCTCCCGCTACCCGTCGTGACCTGGCCCATTGCGGACGCTACCCGCAGCGGTGAACCTTTTCACAGCGCTTGGGTGGACTGGTCGCCTTGGCCTCGCCGCCCCGGCGGTCGATACTTACCGGGCGTTCAGTTACCCACGAGTAACGCGTCGATGAGTGATCCCCGGAGGCTGAGATGGCCAGACTCGCCCAGACGCCCGGCCTGACCGACGTGCAGCGGTCGATCCTGGAGACCGTCCGCGAGTTCGCCGACCGGGAGATCATCCCGCACGCGCAGCGGCTGGAGCACGCCGACGAGTACCCCACCGACATCCTCGACGGGATGCGCGAGATGGGGCTGTTCGGCCTCACCATCGCCGAGGAGCACGGCGGCCTGGGCGAGTCCCTGCTGACCTACGCCCTGGTGGTCGAGGAGCTGTCCCGGGGCTGGATGTCGATCTCCGGCATCGTCAACACGCACTTCATCGTGGCGTACCTGATCTCGCAGCACGGCTCCGCCGAGCAGCGGGCCCGGCTGCTGCCGAGGATGGCCACCGGCGAGGTGCGCGGCGCGTTCTCCATGTCGGAGCCCGAGTGCGGCTCGGACGTCTCGGCGATCAGGTCCAAGGCGGTCCGTGACGGCGACACCTACGTCCTGAACGGCCAGAAGATGTGGCTGACCAACGGCGCGTACTCCTCGGTGGTCGCCACGCTGGTCAAGACCGACACCGGGGCCGACTCGGTCTACGGCAACATGAGCACCTTCCTGCTGGAGAAGGAGCCCGGCTTCGGCGAGACCGCGCCCGGCCTCACCATCCCCGGCAGGATCGACAAGATGGGCTACAAGGGCGTCGAGACCACCGAGATGGTGCTCGACGGCGTCGCCGTTCCCGCCTCCGCCGTGCTCGGCGGCGAGGGGCAGGTCGGCCGGGGCTTCTACCAGATGATGGACGGCATCGAGGTCGGCCGCGTCAACGTCGCCGCCCGCGCCTGCGGCATCTCCATCCGCGCGTTCGAGCTGGCCGTCGCGTACGCCCAGCAGCGCAGGACCTTCGGCCAGCCGCTCGCGAAGCATCAGGCGATCGCGTTCAAGCTCGCCGAGATGGGCACGAAGATCGAGGCCGCGCACGCCCTCATGGTGAACGCCGCCCGGCTCAAGGACGCCGGCCAGCGCAACGACGTCGAGGCCGGGATGGCCAAGCTGCTCGCCTCCGAATACTGCGCCGAGGTCGTCCAGGAGGCGTTCCGCATCCACGGCGGCTACGGCTACTCCAAGGAATACGAGATCGAGCGGCTGATGCGGGAGGCCCCGTTCCTGCTCATCGGCGAGGGCACCTCGGAGATCCAGAAGACCATCATCTCCCGCGGCCTCCTGCGCGACTACAAGCTCTGACGGTGCAAGGAAGGGCCCCCTGTTAACGCTTTCGGCATAGGAAGGGCCCCCTGCAAACCGCCAACCCGCCGGCAGGAGGCGCACCGGCGGGCGGCAGTCAGCCGAGGCGCGTCAGGTCGGCGGCGGCCCGCTCGATGATCAGGCAGCGGTCCTCGACGTAGTCGACGCCGGCCTCCTCGGCGATCCGCCGCGCCTCCGGCGAGACGATCCCGAGCTGCAACCAGACCGCGGGCGCGCCGATCGCCACCGCCTCGCGGACCACCCCGACGGCGTCCCGGGCCGGGCGGAACACGTCCACCAGGTCCACCGGGTGCGGGATGTCGGCCAGCGACGCGTACGCCCGCTCGCCGAACAGCTCGTCGACGGTCGGGTTGACCGGGATGATGCGCCAGCCGTACCGCTGCATCTGCGCCGGCACCCGGTGCGCGGCCTTGCCGGGGTCGCGGGACGCGCCCACGACGGCGATCACGGCGGAGTCGGCGAGGATCTGCTGGGCGCTGCGCATCCCGCGACTCTAGCCCGCCGCCCGGCTCAGAAAAGGGTGAGCTGCTCGGCCGGCGGCGGGCCCGGCTCCGCGACGGGCGCCGGCCCTCGCCCGCCCCGGCGCGCAGCAGGCCGTGCCGGCGGGCGGCGATGCGCACCCGGGCGGCCAGTTCCCGCTGGTACGCCTGCGGCGCGTACGCGCCCGCCCGGTAGAGCTCGCGGTAGCGGGGGACGAGGCGCGGGTGCTCCCGGCCGAGCCAGCGCGCGAACCACTCGCGGGCACCGGGGCGCAGGTGCAGGGCCAACGGCAGGTCGCCCCCGCGAAGCCGGGCGTGTCGAAGGTGCGGGTGACCGCGCCGGGCAGCGCCAGCGGCAGGGGTGGAGCCGCCGGCGCTGCCCGCTCGGAACCGGCCTCGTCCGGAGGAGCGGAGAGGTTGTCCCAGCGCATGGACCCCATTCGAACACGCGTACGAACGAAGTGCAAGTGACGTGCCGGACACCGGCGCACGGCGGGACGGGCGGCGGGGGAGGATGGGGGTATGGAGAGGTCGACCTTCGTCTACGACGGCGACTGCGCGTTCTGCACGAAGTGCGCGGAGTTCATCGAGCGCCGCATCCCCACCCTCGCGCGGGTGCTGCCCTGGCAGTTCGCCGACCTCGACGCGCTGGGCCTGACGGAGGCCGAGTGCACCGAGGCCGTGCAGTGGGTCGGCGCGGACGGTTCCCGGGCCGCCGGGCCGGACGCGATCGCGCGGCTGCTCGGCGACAGCGGGCCCCTGTGGCGGGTCGCCGGGGCGGGGCTGCGCTTCCCGCCCGCCCGCGCGGCGGCCTGGCCCGCGTACCGCTGGGTGGCCCGCAACCGGCACCGGCTGCCGGGCGGCACGGCCGCCTGCGCCGTGCCCTCGGCCCAGCGGGACTGATCCTCACCACGCCCGCAGCGCGGTAAGCAGCCGCTCCAGCAGCTCCAGCGAGGGCCGCCCGTCGTGGGACGGCAGGTCCCGCACCTCGACCAGCCCCGCCCGGCGCAGCCCGTCGAGCAGCACGCGGACGGCACCCACCGGCAGGTCCAGGTCGGTGGCGATCTCGGCGACCGACAGCGGACGCCGGCACCGCCGGACGATCCGCGCCTGCTCGGGGGTGAGGCGGGGGAGCCGGCCCGTCCCCGGCCGGGCCAGCACCAGGGAGGCGAGGTCGGGCTGCTCGGACTCGGTCGCCCCGCCGGCCGCGGCCGGGGCGGGCGGCGCGGCGGCCGCCGCGAGGAGGGCCGGCCGGATCCGGCCGGGCGCGGTGGTCCCGGCCCGGACGACCGGCCCCGACCCGGGCGATACGGGCGCCAGCAGCGCCGCCCCCGACCAGGGCGGGACGCCGGGCCCTGGCAGCGCCGCCCCTGGTGCGGGCGCGTCGGGCGGTGGGGGCGGCTGCGCGGGCAGGTGCCGGTCGGCCTCCGTCACGAAGCGCGCCACCTCGAACTCGATGTCGGCCGCCCGGGACTGTTCGCCGGTGTGCAGGGCCAGGACGACGCCGGTGCGGATGCCGGTGACGTGCAGGAGTGCCTCGGGCATCCGGGTGACGATCCGTCGTGGCTCGGCGTCGGCGCAGAACCGGGCCGTGGCCGCGCCGAGCGCCCACAGGCCGGCGACCATGCCCGAGACCTGTTCGGCCACCGCCGCGTGGGTGCCCCGGGAGGCGCCGAGCCGGAGCCCGTCGGGCGAGAGCAGCACGGCGAGGCGGGCCCCGGGCACCCGGTCGACCAGCGCGTCCAGTGCCCGCATGAGCGCGTCGCTCCCGGCCGCCGCGCCTGCGGGCCGGGCGGCGTGGGCGGCCGGTCCGGCGGTGGGCTGGCCGACCGTCCCCGGATCGCCGAGGGCCGGCGCGGTGCCGCTCGGCGTGGCGGCAGCCGGGCCGGTCGCTGCCGGACCGGTGCCGGGTGGGGCGTCCGGGCAGGTCGTCGTCATGTGGTCGACCGTTCCCGCCACGCCCCACCGGCTGTGACGGCCATCCGCTCCGCGACGAGGGTGCGCAGCAGGGCCAGCAGTTCGGTGCGGTTGGCGCAGTTCAGTCGCGACCGCATCCGGGCCACGTGGTGCTCCACGGTCTTGGCGGAGATGAACAACCGGTCGCCGATCTCGCGGTAGGTCAACCCGGCCAGCACCAGCTCGGCCACCTCGTGCTCGCGTTCGCTCAGCTCGCTGCGGGGCACGGCGTCGACCTCGGCGGCCGGTGGGGCCGCGCCGCCCGGGGGACGCTGCCCGCCCCTGGCCCCGCCGGGCCCGCCCTTCCCGCCGACGGGCCCGCTCCTCGCCCCCGCGTGCCGGCCCTGGAACACCCGGGCACAGTCCAGCAGGGCGGTCATCGCCCGCCGGTCCGCCGTGCGGATGGCGGCCTGCCCGGCGAGCCGGGCGGCGTCCCAGCAGAACCCCGCGTCGTACAGGCCACGGGCGGCGGCCTCGACCCGGGCCGGGTCGACCGTGCCCCGCAGGACGTCCACCCAGCTCGCGGCGGCGGTGGCGGCCACCGCCGCGTACCGGCTGTGGTCCGCGGCGGCGGTCAGGGCCGCCACGTGTTCCTCGGCCGCGCCGGGCCGGTCGGCGAGGATCGCGGCGTGCAGCCCGCTCCAGTGCAGCGGCGCGCTCCACAGCGGCGGGTCGCCCAGCCGGCCCAGCAACGTCCGGGCCAGCTGCAGGTGCGGTTCCAGCCGGTCGAGTTCGCCCAGCCGGGCCGCCGCGATCGCCAGCTCGCCGAGGGGCAGCAGGGTGAACAGGTCGACGGGGTGCCGGACCACGGCGTCCAGCGCGTGCCCCCAACCGCGCTGCAACGCGCCCAGGTCGCTGTTGCGGCGGGCCACCCCCAGCTCCAGGGCCGTGGCGAAGAGCAGGTCGCGGGACTCCAGCGGGCCACCCGAGGCGGTCGCCGTCGCGGTGGCGAGCGACCCGACCTCGGCGAAGGCCGCCGCCGCGGGTGTGCCCGACCACCGGTAGAGCTCCACGCTGCGGCCGGTCTGTCCCCGGTGCGCCAGGGCGGTCGCGGCGACGGCCGCCGCCTCGGCCCGGTCGTCCGGCGCGGCAACGGCGAGCAGCCGGTCGGCCAGCCGCAGGGCGGTGTCCAGGTCGCCGGCGAGCAGCGCGGCGACGGCCTGGCGGCCGGGGGCGGACGAACCGGTGGCGGTGGCGGCGGCGAACAGTTCGGCCGCCAGCGCCGGCTGTTCGGCCAGCGCCTCCTCGGCGGCCATCCGCAGCGCGGGCGCAGGGCAGTCGCCGAGGGCGCCGACGGTCCGCAGCGCGGAGACCAGCGGCAGGACCGGGCCGCCCCGGCCGAGCCGCTGGTCGACGAGCCGGTGCCAGACCGCCGTCCGGTCGGTGGGCGGGCTGAGCGCGACGACCGCCCGCCGGACGAGCGGCGTGATCCGGTGGTCGGCGGTGAGCAGGCCCGCCGCCCGGGTCGCGGCGACGAGTTCGGCCACCGCGCCGGGCGTCCGGTCGAGCAGCGCGCCGAGCAGGTCGACCGTCAGGGGCACGCCGGCGGCGAGCGCGAGCAGCAGGCTCCGGGCGTCCGGCGTCAGCCGGTCCAGGTCCGGCCCGAACTCCACGAGGGCCGACTGCGGCGGCTCGCCCGGCGACGCCGCCCCGCCCGGCCCCGGCGCGGCCGAGCCCAACAGCAAGCCCGGCGCGGCCGGCGGGGTCGGGTCCGGCGCGGCGGACAGCGCGCGTACCAGCCGATCCACGTCCTGGGGCACCCCGGCGGTCTGCGCGTGCACGTGGTCGGCCAGGCGGGCCGCCTCCGGTGCGGCGGCGCACCGCGCCGCGGTCTGCTCAGGGTTGAAGGGGACGAGCAGCACGGGTTCGGCGTGCCGGCGCAGCGCGTCGGCCAGCTCGACCAGCGCCGGGCACCGTGGCCAGGGGCGGTATCCCACGACGATCCGGTGCCGACCGGTGTCCACCAGCGCGCGGAGCGCACCGAGCCGCGTGTCGTCGAGCAGGTGCGCGTCGTCGACCAGCAGCACGGTGCCGGGCTCGGGCAGCTCGGTGGCCGCCGGCACCGTGGTCAGCACGGTCTGCCCGGCCTGCCGGCAGCGGCGAGCCACCTCGCCGAGCAGGGCGGTCTTGCCGTGGCCCCCGGGGCCGGTCACGGCGAGCGCGAACGGCGCGGCCGGGTCGGCGGCGAGCCGGTCGAGCAGGGACCGCTGCTCCCGGCTGAGCAGCAGCGGGCGCTCGATAGTCATGATCATCGTACGCTTCCCTCGCGGCCACGCCGGCGCAGCGACGCCAGGCGGGACGCTCTCGGCAGCTCCAGTGGGGCGATCCGGACCGGGGGCCGGGGCGGTGGCGCGCCCGGGAACCCGTCGTCGCCGTGCTCGTCGTGCCGCGGGCCGCGCCCTCCGGCCGGCACCCGGGCGACCGCCGCCGCCCTGCCCACCCGGACCCCGGCGACCCCCACCGGCTCGGCCCCGGGTCGCGGGGCCGGCACGCGGGGCCGGGGCGCGACCACCTGGCGCGCGGCCAGCGCCGCACCGGCCGCCGCGACCAGCTGGGGATCGGGGGCGACCTGCACCGGGCCCGGCAGGAAAGCGCCGAGCAGCTCGGCGACCAGCGGAACCCGGGTGGCGCCGCCGGCGAGCAGGACGCCGTCGAGGCGCGCCGGCTCCAGCCCGGCACTGTGGACGGCCCGCAGCAGCAGGTCGACGGTCGCCCGTATGGCCGGCCGGATCATCTCCTCGAACTCCGCGCGGCTCACCGGCACCCGCGCCGGCCCGGCCGGCAGGTCCAGCACCACGTCGGCCTGCGGGGCGACGGACAGCTCGTGGGCGGCCCGCTCGCACGCCGACGGCAGCTCCCGCGCCGCGGCGTCGGCCCACTGCCCGTCGAGGGCGGACAGCTCCCGCGCCAGCACGGCCCGGACGTGGTCGGTCAGCTCCGCGACGAACTCCGCCCCGCCGCAGCCGGGAAGGCCCAGCGGCAGGCCGAGGGGCGAGTACGTGCCGTCGTCGTTCCGCCGGACCAGCGTGCCCTCGAAGGTCTCCCCGCCGAGCGCGTACACGGCCGCGAGGTCGCCGGCGAACCCCCGCGCGGCGTGCCCCTCGGCGACCGTCACCGGGCAGGGCAGCAGCGTCACCCCGGGCACCTCGAACTCCCACAGCGCGCGCCGCAGCAGCTCCCGCCGGTGCGGGCCCCAGCCCGCCGGGTGGCTGACCACGACGGCCTCGGCCGGGCCGCCCTCGGTGGCCCGCACCTGCTCCACCACCCAGCCGGCCAGCATCGCCGTCAGGGTCTGCGCCGGGTACGCCTCGCCGCCGAGCACCACGGGCACGTCGTCGCCGACGCGGCGGACGAAGCCGCGCACGGCGCGACCGCCACCGTCGGAGGTGGACGCGCCGACGGTGAGGTCACCGTGGGCGGACAGGCGCAGCACGGAGGGGACGGTGGCCGCCCCGGCGTCCAGCGCGACGGCCTCGGGGTGCGCCCAGTCGATGCCCCGTCGCCGGACGACGCTGGCGGTGGTCGTGGTGTTCCCGATGTCTATTCCCAGGACGTACGGCATCGTCTCTTCCTCACCAGGAGTTGGCCGACCGGCGGCGACGGTGTCGGGACGTGCGGTGCCCCGGCCCGGCAGACCCCGTGGGTTCATACGTTCGTACCAGAGATCGAAGCTGAACCGGGACCCTAACTTCGGGCTGCCGGATTCCCCCCATCCCCCTAACGGACGGCGGGGGTGGGTCCCCGATCCGGCGGGGGCGGTTTCGGGTCGTTCCCCGATGCCCGTCGTCGGCTCCGTCCGTAGCGTCACCGGTCACGGTCGACGTCCGTCGACGCCGGTCACTGTCGACGCCCGGTCGACGCCGGCGACACGTCCGAGGAGAAGCGGCTCATGGAACCGAACCAGACCCTGCACGACTTCGTGCTCAACCTGCTGACCGACCCCGATGCCCGGTCGGCCTTCGACCTGGACCCGGAGGGCGCGTTGCAGGCGGCCGGGCTGCAGGACATCACCGCCGCCGACGTCCAGGACGTGGTGCCGCTGGTGGTCGACTACGCGCCGGTGCAGGGACTCACCTCGCTGGCTCCGGCGGCGCAGTTCGGCCTCGACCCGCTGCCGACCGACGCCACCGACGCGGTGGGCCAGTTGCAGCACGTGGCGCAGCAGATCGGCGTCACCGGTTCCTCGGCCGGGGTGGACGTCAAGGCCGGGGTGCTGGGCACCATCGCCGTGGACCCGGCCACGGTCTCGGCCGGGGTGACCGTGCTGCCGGGGGTCGGGCTGGGCGTCGGGCGCGGCGGCCTGGACACCGACCTGACCGGGGTGGGTGACGTGGCGCACACCCTCGACGACGGGGTGGTGCCGGGCCTCGACGCGACCGTGGACCCGGTGGTCGGGGGCGTCACCGGCGCGGTCGGCGGCCTGCCGGGCGCGCCGGACGCGGGGGGCCTGGACGACTCCGACCTGCTCGACGGGGACCTCGGCGGCGTCCTGCCCGGCGTCCACGGTCAGGTCGGTGGGCTCGTCGACTCGATCGGCGTCGACGACGCCCTGGGTGGCCTGGGCCTGCCCGGCGGCGCGGGTGGCGTGGTGCCGCCGGTCGACGTGCCCGGCGCCGTGTCGGGGGTGACCGACCACGTGGACGACACGGTTTCCGGGACGCTGGGTGGCGTCACGGGCGCGGTCGGTGGCATCACCGGCGGTGTGACGGGCGGCCACGGTGGCGCGCCCGCCGGCACCGACTCCGGCCTGCTCGGGCTGGGCGACGGGCTGTTCTGAGCGGCCTGGGCGGCGGACGGGACCGGGGCACGAGGGGGTGCCCCGGCCCGGTCCATCGTTCATCACCTCTTGATAATTTCTCCGCAATCGGCACACTTGGTCCCGTGATGGCGGGAATCTGGCTGGACGTGCTCGACGAAATCGCCCGGACCTGCACCGCCCACGGGCGTGCCGACCTGCTCCGCACGGTCCACCACAATCGGGTTCAACTGCTCGAGCCGGCGCTGCGCGTGCTGGTCGTCGGCGAACCGGGCCAGGGCAAGAGCCAACTGGTCAACGCTGTCGTCACCGCGCAGGTCTGCCCGGTCGGCGACGGCCGCACCACCGTCCTGCCGACGGTGGTGCGGCACGCCGAGACGGCCTGCGCCGCCGTGGTCCGGCACCCGGTTCAGCGCGAGCGGCCCGCCGGCTCGGACGGGGCCGCCGCCCTGGCCTCCGCCGGGTCCTCCGTCGCGCCCTACGCGGCGGTCCCGGCCGTGTCCCCGGCCGCCGAGCGGACGCCGCTGCCGCTGGACCGGCTCGCCGCCGGGGTCGCCGGGATCATCCCGCGCGGCGCCGGCCCGGCCCACGTCGAGGTGGGCGTCCCCCGGGCGTTGCTCGCCGACGGTCTGGTGCTCGTGGACACCCCGGCCGGCGACGGCACGATCCCCGCGTCCGGCACGCCGGAGGCCGCGCTGCACCGGGCCGACCTCGTGCTGCTGGTCTCCGACTCGACCCGGGAGCTCTCCGTCGCCGAGCTGAACCTGCTGCTGCACCTCACCCGGTCGCACCCGAACGTGGCGGTGGTGCAGACCAAGACCGACCTGGTGCCCGACTGGCGGACGGTCGCCGAGCGCAACCGGCGGCACCTGCACGACGCCGGCGTACCGGCCGCGCTGATCCCGGTCTCGGCGGCGTTGCGGCTGCGGGCGGCCGTCGCCGACGACCACCCGCTCAACGCCGAGTCGGGCTTTCCCGTGCTGATCGCCCGGCTCCGCCGGGACCTCGCCGGCAAGGGCGACGCGCTGGCCCGTACGGCCGTCACCATGCTCGCCCGCACGGTCGTCGAGCAGCTCGCCGCCCCGCTGCGCGCCGAGCTGGACAGCCAGCAGGTCGAGGAGCAGGCCGGGCCGATCTCCCGACTACACGCCGCCCAGCGCGAGGTGGACGAGCTGCGGCGCTGCTCCACCCGCTGGCAGAACACGCTGTCGGACGAGACGACCGACCTGCTCTCCGACATCGAGTACGACCTGCGGGAGCGGACCCGGCAGATCCTGCGCGAGGTCGACACGGCGTTCGACACGGCCGACCCGCTGACCGGCTGGGACGTCTTCGAGGAATGGCTGGAGCGCAGCCTCGCGGCGGCGGCGCGGGAGAACCGCGAGTGGCTGGTCCGCCGCTGCGACTGGACCGCCCGCCGGGTGGCCGCCCACTTCGGTCGGTACGGCCACGACGCGCTGCCGGAGTGGTCGACGGCGGTGCCGGAGGACCCCGCCGAGCGGCTGCCGCACTTCGAGCGGCCGGCGATCGACCGGTTCACCGTCACCCAGAAGGTGCTCAGCGGCATGAAGGGCTCGTACGGCGGGATGCTGATGTGCGGGCTCGCGCTGACCCTGGCGGGGATGCCGATGATCAATCCGGTGTCGGTCGGGTTCGGCGCGCTGCTCGGGGGCAAGGCCATCCGCGACGAGAGCCGGCAGCACCTGCGGCACCGGCAGTCGGCGGCGAAGACGGCGGTCCAGCGGCACGTCGACGAGTTCTTCCTCCGGGTGACGAAGGACTGCCGGGACACGGCGCGCCAGGTGCAGCGGCTGCTGCGTAACCACTTCACCGCACTGACCGAGGAGCTGCAGGAGGACATCGTCCAGTCGCTGCGCAGCGCGAAGCAGGCCGCCGACACCGACGCGGCGGCCCGCGACCGCCGGCAGCGGGAGATCCGGGCGAGGATGGCCCGGCTGGCGCGGCTGCACGAGCAGGCCCAGGGGCTGACAGCCGGGCGCGGCGCCGGCCCGGTGCTGCTGGAGCAGCCGGCATGACGTCCGGGCGGGGGCTGGAGGACGCGGTGTGGGCCCTGCTGCACGAGGCCCTGCACCACTACCGGGACCACCCCTGGGCCGCCGACCGGCTGCGGCACGAGCTGGCCAGGCTGGAGGAGCCGCTGCGGGTCGCCGTCGCCGGCGGCTGGCGGTCCGGGAAGTCGACGCTGCTGAACGCCATCATGGGGGAGCAGGTCGCGCCGGTCGCCGGGGTCGACGGCGAGGACACCTTCACCTGGTACGAGGACGGGCCCGCCCCGGGGGCCACCGCCTGGTCGACCGACGGCGTGCCGCAGGAGCTGGCGGTGACCCGGTCGGCGACCGGCCTGCGGGTCGACGGGCCCGGCTGGCGGCCCGGCGAGCTGCGGGACCTCGTCGTGCGGTGGCCGACCCGGGCCCTGCGCCAGCTCACCCTCATCGACACGCCCGCCGTCGCCGACCCGGACGAGCGGGGGCGCGCCCCGGTGGTCGAGCGGGCCCTGCGCGACGCCGACGCCCTGCTCTACCTGACCCGCGACGGCCGCGACAGCGACCTGCGGGCGCTGGATTCCGAGCGGGACGAGACCGGCGGCGGGCGGATCGACGCGCTGCTGACCGCCCGGCAGCTCGTCCGGCGGCAGCAGCGCGACCCCCGGGTGGCCGCCCGCTGCGTGCACGCGCTCGCGTGCAGCGGCACCGTGGGCCTGGCCGGCCGGACGCTGGGCGAGGCGGACTTCGCCGCGCTGGCGGAGCTGGCCCGGGTGCCGCGCCCGGAGCTGGACGCGCACCTCCTCTCCGCCGACCGGTTCGTCCGGGCCGGGCTGCCCGTGGGCCTCTCCGCCGACGCGCGGGCCGCGCTGCTGGAGCGGCTGGGGCTGTTCGGCGTCCGGCTGGCCACCACGCTGGTCCGCACCGGCTGCGACAGCCGGGTGAAGCTCTCCACCGAGCTGATCCGGCGCAGCGGCCTCACCGAGCTGCGGGAGTCGGTCAACCGCCTCTTCGTCGACCGGCAGGGCACCCTGAAGGCCCGGTCGGCGCTGGTGGCCGTGGAGGGGCTGCTGCGCGCGGAGCCCGGCCCCGCCACCGGCGAACTGCTCGGCGCCGTGGAGCGGATCGTGGCCGGCGCGCACGAGTTCGCGGAGCTGCGCCTGCTCGCGGCGCTGCGCGCGGGCCGGGTCGGGTTCGCCGCCGAGCCGGCCGCCGAAGCACAGCGGCTGGTCGGCGGCGAGGGCACCGCGCCGGCGGCCCGGCTCGGGGCGGAGCACGACGCGACCGCGCGGCAGCTGTGGGAGCTGGCCGTCGACGCGCAGTGGCGGTGGCGGGAGCGCGCGGAGGATCCGACCCTACGGCTGGTGCAGCGGCGCGGGGCGGAGGTCGTCGCCCGCAGCTGCGAGGGGCTGATCGTCGAGCTGGCCGGGCCGCCCCGCCGGTCCACCCCGGCGTAGCCGTCCGGCCGGCCCGCCCCCGCCGAGCCGGCGCAGCCAGGCCACGGGGCGTACCCGCTCCAGCGGCAGGAAGCTGGCCATGGCCACCAGGTGCGGGGCGAACGAGATGGTGATCGTCGCCATGGTGACCAGGTGGAACGAGTAGAAGAAGCCGACCGTGGCCAGCCGGGCGCGGGCCGGCAGCACGAAGACCACCGGGCTGAGCAGCTCGAAGGCGAGGATGCCGACCTGCGCCACGAGCAGCAGGTGTGGCACGCCGGCGATCAGGTCGGCCAGGTCGGTGCCGCGCCGGATGATCGCCTTGGCGAGCACCGAGCCGGTGGCCCAGTCGAGGCCACCGAACCGGAACTTCGCGAAGGCGGCGAGGAAATAGGTGCAGATCACCGCGATCTGGGTGACCCGCAGCGCCCAGCCGCCCGCCTCGGTGCGGGTCGGGTCGGCGTGCCGGGCCCGGCCGGCGGTGGGCAGCGCGGCGAGCGCGACGAGCAGGCCGAACCGGTCGTGGTCGACCTTGCCGTAGCTCATCGCGATGATCATCCACTCCAGGTAGAGCGCGAAGACCGACCAGCCGAGCAGGCGGTGGGCCCGGCCTGTCGCGGCGAGCAGGGCGAGGGCCAGCAGCACCCAGAAGATCACGCCGACCAGCGCCGGGGTGGGGGTCGGCAGCGGGAGCACCCGCCCGACGAGCAGCGGCTGGTAGAGGTCGCCGGGGACGCTCGCGCGGGCGCGTACCCAGGGGGTGAAGAACACCAGGTCGGCGGCGACGAAGAGGTAGATCAGGGTGCGGAAGGCGGCCACCCGGCCCCGGGGGACCGCCTCGGTCAGCCAGCGGGTCACCCGTCCGCCCGCCAGCTGACCACGGTCTCGTCGGTCCAGCGCCCGGTCGGCCGGGCGTCGGCGATGCCGTACCAACGGATCACGATGCGCACCTCGACCAGCGCGGCGGCGTCGGGGTGGCGTTCGGCGTACGCGTCGGCGACCCGGCGCAGCCGGGCGGGGTCCTCGACGTACCGGCTCTGCTGGCCCTCGATCTCGGCCCGGCGGATGCCGGTGGCGTCCTGGCCCAGGTCGACCACGGCGCCGGTGCGGTCGACGCCCTCGACGCGGGTGTCGGGGGCGGCGGCGTCCGGCGGGTCGGACGTGGAATACATCCGGAACGGCCCGAACGGGAAGTCGTCGTCGCTGCCCCAGACGGTGCCGGCCAGTAACACGACGAGGCCGAGCGCGGTGGCGGCCAGTCGGGCCCCCCGGCCCCGGCGGGTCATCGTTTCCATCGGTTTCCGACGGTACGGGATGAAGGGCGCCCTTCGGGTCCCTCCGTCGGGTGGCGTGCCCCAACCGTACCGGTGACGCGGGGCCGGTGCCGCCCGCCGAAGGGCCGGTGACGCGGCGGCGGCCGGGCCCCGGGTGGGGTCCGGCCGCCGGCTGCGCGGGCTCGGTGGTGCCCGGCGCTCAGTGCTTGTGCTCGGCCAGCTGCTTGCGGACGTCGTCCATGTCGAGGCCCTGGACCTGCTCGATGAGGTTCTCCAGAGCCGACTCGGGCAGCGCCCCCGGCTGGGCGAAGACGATCACGCCGTCCCGGATCGCCATGATCGTCGGGATCGAGCGGATGTCGAACTTCGCGCCGAGCTCCTGCTGGGCCTCGGTGTCGACCTTGCCGAAGACGATGTCGGGGTGCTTGTCGGAGGAGCGCTCGTAGACCGGGGCGAACCGCTTGCACGGGCCGCACCACTCCGCCCAGAAGTCGACGAGGACGATGCCGTCGCCGCCCGCCACCTCGTCGAAGTTCGCCGTGGTCAGCTCAACGGTTGCCATGTGGACTCTCCGATCACCGCGGAATCACGTACGCCTCCTGGAACCAGGACGGGACCCGGCGCATTCCCGGGCGTCCGCCCCCGAAACCCGGCGGGGCCGGGGACGGGGTGTCAGCGTATCGATTCATATCTGTTGCCGGCAGCCTTGCCGGGTGCACTTGCATGACGCATTTGCGTGACGGGACGTGATGGGAGCGTTTCCACAGGTTGGGGCCCCGATTGCTGATCAACTTCGATGATCTGATGCCTGACTAGCGGCGATTCGACCTGCGGTGATCGCTCCCACACTTCATGATCGTTACTCCTCGTATTGTTACGAAACGATAAATGTGACGCCGGTCTCTGTTGATCGGGCCTCGTCGTGCGGCAGAATCTTCCCCATCAGAGCGTGGGCGGCGGGTGCCGGGGAGGGCCCCGCCGCTCATTGCGTCTCCGCCCGGGAGCGCGGCCGGTGTGACATTTCCTCGCCCGGCTGCGGCCCGCGGCCCCGCCTTAACCGTCGATAAGGCATGCTGGCCCGAACTCCGTCGCCCGCCCGTGGAGGGGACCCCGATGCAGTTCGGCCGCTACTACGAGGAGTTCGAGGTCGGCGCGGTCTACCGGCACTGGCCGGGCAAGACCGTCACCGAGTACGACGACCACCTCTTCTGCCTGCTCACCATGAACCACCACCCCCTGCACCTCGACGCGCACTACGCCGAGTCGGCGAGCCAGTTCGGCCGCAACGTGGTGGTCGGCAACTACGTCTACTCCCTGCTGCTCGGCCTGTCCGTGCCCGACGTCAGCGGCAAGGCCATCGCGAACCTGGAGGTCGAGTCGCTGCGGCACGTCGCCCCGACCTTCCACGGCGACACCATCTACGGAGAGACCACCGTCCTGGACAAGCGCGAGTCCTCCTCGAAGCCCGACCGGGGCGTGGTGTCGGTGGAGACCCGCGGCTACAAGCAGGACGGCACCATGGTCTGCGTCTTCCGCCGCCGGGTGATGGTCCCCAAGCGGGCGTACGCGGCCGCGACCGTGCCCGAGGGCGTCGACCCGGAGCGGCCGAGCTTCCCCGAGCCGCGCTGACCCCACCCGGGCGCCGGCGGGCCCGCGCCGCGCGGTTGCGGCGAAGGGGCCCGACGCGCCGTACGGGGTCATATGCTGGCGCCGGAGGTCCCCATGAGCCACTCCGTCGCCGGAGAGCCGCCCTCTGCCGGCCGCCGCGCCGCACCGCTGACCACCGCCGCCTACTCCGCCGCCGAGTGGGACCTGCTCACCGGCCTGCCCGGCCGGGTGCTCGTGGCCGCCGCCGCACCCGACCCCGGCGGCCCGTCCCGGGGCGTCGCCGCCGGGCTGGCCGGCCTCGACGCCGTGGCCGCCGGGCGTGCCTCCGACAGCGACCTGGTCCGCGCCATGGTCGCCGCCATCTACGCCCGGCACGACGGGGCGACCGCACCCGAGGACCGGCTCACCGACCTGGTCGACCTGCTGGCCGCCTGCCGCGCCACGGTCCGGCTGCTGCGTCGGCGGGCCGACCCCGCCGACTCGGCCGCGTACCGGCAGTGGGTGCAGTCGGTGGCGGCCCGCGTCCGGCGGGCCACCCCCGGGGCCCCGGCGGGCGGGGGCGTGACGCCGGCCGACCGGCGGTTCCTCGACCGGCTCGGCGGGGCCCTCGGCCTCGGCTGACCCCGCCCGACCCGGCCGGGTGGCCCGGCGCACCCGACGCTGCGGGGCGACCGGGGGGTCCGTACCCTCTGGAGACCGTGACCGGTGATCAGCTTGAGGTCGGCGTGGGCCCGTGGGCCGGCGACCCCCCGGCCGACCCGCGCTACGACCCGGAGTTGCTCGCCGAGGGCGACCGGCGCAACGTCGTGGACCGGTACCGGTACTGGCGGCGGGAGGCCGTGGTGGCCGACCTCGACCGGCGTCGGCACGACTTCCACGTGGCGATCGAGAACTGGCAGCACGACCTCAACATCGGCACCGTGGTCCGCAACGCCAACGCCTTCCTGGCGGCCGAGGTGCACATCGTGGGGCGGCGGCGGTGGAACCGGCGGGGCGCCATGGTGACCGACCGGTACCAGCACGTCCGGCACCACGAGACGATCGAGGAGTTCGCCGCCTGGGCCGGGGACCGGGACCTGCCGGTGGTGGGCATCGACAACCTGCCCGGCTCCCGGCCGCTGGAGACGACGAGCCTGCCGCGCCGCTGCGCGCTGCTGTTCGGCCAGGAGGGACCGGGGCTGTCCGAGGCCGCCCGGTCGGCCTGCGACCAGCTCTTCTCCATCGCCCAGTACGGCTCGACCCGGTCGATCAACGCCGGGGTGGCCAGCGGCATCGCCATGCACGCCTGGATCCGCGCCCACGCCGGGCCGCCGCCCGCCTGACCTCCGTCCCGCCGCCCCGCCGCGCCCTGCCCGCCCGCGCGTCGGTCGGTCGTGTGCCGCGTGCGTCGGTCGGTCGGTCGTGCGCCGTGCGCCGTGCGCGTCGGTCGGTCGTCCCGCCGGGTCGGCGACATGGCGGTGTCCAGGGCTCCCGGACCGCCCGATGCCGGCGACATGGCGGGGCCCGTTCCCTTCCGGACCGGGCAGGCCGGCGGGGCGACGCGCCGGGGGATTCGGCCGCTCCACTTGACTGGGCGGCGAGCCGGGGTGACGGTGGAAACGTGAGTGTCGCGGTGAGTTGCCCCAGGTGTGGTGGATCCGTCCGGGAGCCGGACCTGATGCACACGGAGTGGCGGTGCGCGCGCTGCGGTCCCGTGCCGCCGCTGCACGTGCCGGAGCACATCGGCGCGGAGATCGTGGCCAGCGTCGTGGGCCGGGTCGCCGCCGCCGGGCCACCCGACGGCCCCGCCACGCCGGTCTGGTGCCCGTGGCCCATGCCGCCCGGCTGGACCCTCACCGGCGTGGCGTACGCCGGGGACGAGCGCGCCGGGGTGCGCGCCACCGTCGTGGCCTTCGCCGGGCCCGAGCCGCTCGGCGGCGGCCCGGCCGACCTGGTGTTCGTGGCCGAGGAGCCGGGCGTCGGGCTGGGCACTCGGTTCGCCGGCATGGCCGGCCCCGACCCGGGCCCGCAACTCGCCGAGGCGCTGGACGATCCCGGCCCCGGGCATCCGGGGCATGTCGGGCAGGCCAGGATCCGTGTCGCCGGCCACCCGACTCCACTGTGGCTCGTGAATTCTCCGACGGATCGAAGCGCGTACGCCGGCGAGGCTCGGGGATTGTGGCTTCATGCGATAGCCTGGCCGGCGAGTGCGGGGCATCTGCTCGCCGAGGACGTGGAGCTGCACGACCTCACAGAGTGGACGCCGTCCGAGCTCGTGTACGGCGCTCCGTCTCCGTACCTGCACGGGAAGGCCTGACTAGCCGAGAGGCTTGGCAAGTCTCCCGTTCTGTCGGAGAACGGACGCAGAGATTCACTGTACGACACCTTACTGATACTCTGGGTGCCGCTGCGGTAAATGGACCCGGCGCCGCGCGAGAGGATGGCCCGCCATGGTCAAGAAGGTCCTCACCTGGGCCGGTATCGCATTCTTGATCTTCTTTGTTGCGTACCGGCCGAACTCCGCCGCAGACGTCTTCAAGTCGATCGGCGGCGGCATCATGGACATCGCCCAGGGGTTCGGCGACTTCTTCACCAGCCTCATCGCCTAACCGCCGATGGGCAGCCCCTCCGGTCCGCCGTTCGACCCCGACGACCCCGACCGGGAGCGCCGGGACCGAGACACGGAGCCGATCCCCCGGGTCAGGCCCGACGACGTTCCGGGCTCAGGCCCGGGGCAGGGCTTCTCCGACGGTCCGCCCTTCTCCGACGACGCCGGCTACGGCGACGGTCCCTTCGGCGGCCAGGCGCGCTCCGGGCGGGCCTGGGTCCGCGATCCGGAGGCCGACTACCAGCCGCCGCAGATCTCCGAAGAGGAGCTCGCCGGGCTGCGGGTCGACGCCTCCGGCATGCCGCTTGGCCCCCGACGGGTCCTGCCGCTGGAGGACGAGCCCAGCTCGCTGGTGGCGCGCTACCTCTTCCCCACCGAGCGCTACCGGGGCGAGTGGAAGCGGCACTGGATCCACCTGACCACGCCGATCCTGGTGGGCATCGGGGCGACCTTCGTCCTCGGCTACCTCTCCGGCTTCCTCGCCGGGCGGGACGTGGGCGCGCTGACCACCATCGCGGTGCTGCTCTGGTTCGCCGTGATGGGCTGGGTGGCCTGGAAGGTCGCCGACTGGTGGTACGACCGGTTCATCCTGACCAACAAGCGGGTCATGGTGGTCAACGGCATCGTCACCCGCAAGGTGGCGATGATGCCGCTCGCCCGGGTCACCGACATGAAATACGAGCAGAGCCCCACCGGCCGCGCCCTCAACTACGGCACGTTCGTGCTGGAGTCCGCCGGCCAGGACCAGGCGCTCCGCGAGATCAAGAACCTGCCCAACCCGAACGAGCTCTACCTGCGCGTCGTCGAGGAGATGTACGAGCCGCAGGCAGTCGAGGCCCGACTGGGCAAGGAGGCGGACGAGGCCAAGGCCGACGACGGGGCGTGAAACTTTCCGTCCGAACATCGGAGGAAGCCCGCACCTTTCGCCGTCGCCCGGTCCGCCCCCGGCATGACAACCTGCCATGCAGGCACGGGGGTGCGGGAGGTGAGCGGTGGCCGCGAAAGACCCGCTGGAGGAGGAGTTCCGCGAGTTCGTCGCGGCCCGCTCCGGGGCGCTGCTGCGCACCGCATACCTGCTGACCGGCGACTGGGCCACGGCCGAGGACCTGCTCCAGACCGCGCTGACCAAGACCTACCTCGCCTGCAAGCGGCTCGGCGGCATCGAGGCGATCGAGCCGTACGCGCGCCGCGTCATGGTCAACACGTCGACGAGCTGGTGGCGGCGGCGCTGGCACGGTGAGCGGCCGACCGAAGTGCTGCCCGAACGCGCCGGGGTCGACGAGATCGAGCAGCAGCTCGACCGGGACGTGCTGTGGCGGCAGCTCAGGGCGCTGCCCAGCCGGCAGCGTGCGGTGCTGGTGCTGCGCTTCTACGAGGACATGTCGGAGGCGCAGACCGCCGCGCTGCTGGAGATCTCGCCGGGCACCGTGAAGAGCCAGACCTCCCGGGCGCTGGCCACCCTGCGCCGACGGCTGGGCGCACAGGCCGCCCTCGACCTGACCGACGCCGCGCCGCAGCCGCAGCCCGACGGGCGGGCGGGCAGCCGTCCCGCCCCCCGGACGCGGCCCGCGGAGGCCGCCCGCCTCCGGCCCGCCAGACAGGCCGAACCCGCCGCCGCCCGTCCCGCCCCGGCGACCCCGCCCCGTCCCGCTCCGACGGTGCCCACCGCGCCGCGCCCGGCCCGGGCGGGGGTGCCCGCCGCGCCCACCACGAGCGGAGCCGGCCCTCGTCCCGCCCCGGCCGGCGGCGCGCCGCTCCCGGTGCCCGTCGAGCCCGTCGGTGCCCCGGTGCCGGCCGAGGCCGTCGGCGCGGAGCGGAGGTGAGCGGGGTGGCCGGTCCCGGTGACAACCGGACGCCCGTTCCCGCGCGTCCAACAGTCGTGACGGCGGACGAGCTGGAGCGCGCGCTCCGGGAGACCCTCTCCCGGCAGGCCGCCGCGCCGCTGCCGTGCACCGTGGACCCGGCCGGCCTGGCCATCCGGCGGGCCACCCGGACACGCCGCCGCCGGGTCGTCACCGGCACCGCCCTGGCCGGGGTGGCCACGGTGCTGGTCAGCGCCGGCGTGGTGCGGCTCAGCCCCCAGGCAACCCAGCCCACCCCGCCGACCGTGGTGCTCGGCGACCCGCGCGGCTCCTCCTGGACGGTCCCGGAACCGGTGCCGAGCCCGTCGGGCGGATCACCCCGAGCGGCCCTCGGGCCGGCCGGCGGCGCGGTCGACCTGGTCGTCGACGGCACCCTCTACACCGCCGGGAACACGAACATCCCCCTCGGGGTGGCCGACGCCGACCGGGCGCAGCGCGTACCGGACAAGGGGGGTTGGCTGGTGGTGGGCGCGCCCACCGTCGCCGGCCGGGCCCTGCTGTCCGTGCACGCCGACGGCAGCACCAGGGTGCTGCTCGCCGGCGCGGAGGCGATCGCCGTCGCCCCCGACGGCGGCCAGGTCGCCTGGCGCGACGGCGACCGGCTCTCCATCGCCGGGATCGTCGGCGACAAGCTCGTCGCGGTCGCCGGCACGACGGCGCCCGGCGCGGCCGTGCCGGTCGGCTTCGCCGGCAACTCCGTCCTGGTGCGCCGCGATCCGGCCCGACCCGGGTACGCGCTCTGGCATCCGGCCGCGGGCGGGCTCCCCACCGCCGGCTGGCGCGACGTCCTCGCCGTCCACGGGGCGCTGCCGGACGGCCGGCTCGTCGGCCTCGTCTCCGCCGGCACGCCCCGACGCCCCTGCCTGGCGCTGCTCGACCCCAACCGGGCGCTGGCGACCATCCGCTCGGCCTGCGGGCCGACCCTCAGCTCTGACGGGCTGGGCGGGGTCTCCGCCGACGGCCGCTGGCTGCTGCTGAACGGCCGCACCGGCTCGTCCGACGCCACCGGGGCGCTCCTGGTCGACCTCGCCACCCTCGGCGGCACGTTGGTCGCCCGTCCCGCCGGCCCGACGCTGGCCGGCGCGGTGTGCTGGACGCCGGCCGGCATCGCCTGGTATGCCGACGCCCGGGGCGGGCTGGTGCCGGTGCGGCCCGACCGCGTGGTCGCCGGAGAGCGGGCCGCCGCCAGCCCGTTGACCGGCGTCGAGCCGGCCGGCCGGCCGGTGGTCGTCACCGACCCGGCACCCTGACCGGCCGGCGGCACCGACCCGGCACCCAGGCAGGCCGGCGGCGTCGACCCGGCACCCTGGCAGGCCGGCGGCACCGATAGCGTCGGGCGATGACCCCGCCCCCGGTGCCGGCCGCCACCCGGATCGACCTGCACGCCCACTCGACGGCCAGCGACGGCACCCTCACGCCGGCCGAGCTGGTCCGGGCGGCCGGCGAGGCCGGCCTGGACGTCGTGGCGATCACCGACCACGACACCACCGCCGGGTGGGCGCCCGCCGTGGCCGCGTTGCCGCCCGGCCTCACCCTGGTCCGGGGCGCGGAGATCTCCTGCCGCTGGCACGGTGCCGACCCGCCGGTGGCGCTGCACCTGCTCGCGTACCTCTTCGACCCGGCGGAGCCGGAGCTGGGCGCGGAGCTGGCCCGGGTGCGGGCCGCCCGCGAGGTGCGCGGGGAACGCATCGTGGCGCTGCTGCGCGCCGACGGCGTCGAGCTGAGCTGGCCGGAGATCCTGGCCGGGGCGGGCGGCGGGACGGTGGGTCGCCCGCACATCGCCCAGGCTCTCATCCGCGCCGGGCTGGTGGCCACCACCACCGAGGCGTTCGGGCCGGAGTGGCTGGGCGAGCGGTACCGGCTGCCCAAGGACGACATCGAGGTGTTCCGGGCGGTCCGGCTGGTGCGGGCCGCGGGCGGCGTGCCCGTGTTCGCCCACCCGAGGGCGAGCCGGCGCGGCCGGATCGTGCCCGACGAGCTGATCGTCGAGCTGGCGGCGGCCGGGCTCGCCGGCCTGGAGGCCGACCACGAGGACCATTCCCCGGCCGAGCGGGCGCACGTGCGGGCGCTCGCCGCCGAGCTGGGCCTGTTCGTCACCGGCTCGTCGGACTTCCACGGCACGCACAAGACCGTCCGGCTCGGCGCGTTCACCACCTCGCCCGAGGCGTACGGGCGGATCGTGGCCGAGGCCACCGGCGTGACCCCCGTCGCTTCGGCCTGATCCGCCTCCACCTGCGCGGCTACCCTCTCCGGGTGGATCTGAAGCTCTTCGGTGAGGTCTTCGTGACCCTGCTGGTCATCGTCGACCCGCCGGGCATGATGCCGATCTTCCTCGCGCTCACCGGCCCCCTGGCCGCCCGGGACCGCAACCGGGCCGCCTGGCAGGCGGTTGCCCTGGCGCTCGGGGTGATCGTGGTCTTCGCCGTGGCCGGGCAGACCCTCCTCGCGTACCTGCACGTCGACCTGCCGGCGCTGCAGGCGGCCGGCGGGCTGCTGCTGATCCTCGTCGCGCTGGAACTGCTGACCGGCAAGGCCGACGACCCCACCCAGCAGGCCACCTCGAACATCGCCCTGGTGCCGCTGGGCACCCCGCTGCTGGCCGGGCCGGGCGCGATCGTGGCGACCATGCTCTTCGTCCAGCAGGCCGACCGGGCGCTCGACTACGGCGCCATCGCCGCGGCCATCGTGGCGGTGATGCTCACCGTCTGGGTGGTGCTGCGCTTCTCCGGCGGGATCGTCAAGATCCTGCGCCCGGGCGGGATCGAGGTGCTCACCCGCATCGCCGGCCTGCTGCTCGCCGCGATCGCGGTGCAGCTCATCGCCGACGCCATCGCGGCCTTCGTCACCCAGTACACGAGCGCGACCTGACCCGGGACGCGGGCGTGGCGTGAGCCGGGGCGGCGGGCGGGCCCGATCCGTGCCCGCGCCCGGCCGGAGCCGGTGCCCGGTCGTGACTGATCCGGCGGTGCGACCCGCCGGGCGGGTCGGAGCGGCTGTCGTAGCCGGGTGGCAGGATCGCGGGGTGCGACCAGCCTCCTCATCCGGCCGCCCCGCCGGTCGACCCGCCGCCGGGGCGGGCCGGACCCCGCGCCCCCGCGCCGGCCAGCCCGCCCAGTCCCGCCCGGCCGCCCAGCCCGAGCAGCTCGGCTTCGACGGCATGCCGGAGCGGCTGTTCGTCTGCACCCCCAGCAAGCTCGGCGCGTACGCGGACTGCCCCCGCCGCTACCGCTACTCGTACGTGGACCGGCCCGCGCCGCCGAAGGGCCCGCCGTGGGCCCACAACTCGCTGGGCGCGAGCGTGCACAACGCCCTGAAGAACTGGTATGCCCTGCCCGCCGACCGCCGCCGCCCGGAGGCGCTCGCCGGGCTGCTGCGGGGCACCTGGGTGCGCGACGGGTTCCGCGACGACGAGCAGGAGCGCGACGCGTACCGGCGGGCGTTGGCCTGGCTGGAGTCCTACGCCGAGACGCTGGACCCGCAGGCCGACCCGGTCGGCGTCGAGCGGGTGGTGGCGGTCAGGACGGCGGTGCTGGCGTTCAACGGGCGCGCCGACCGGATCGACCTCCGCCCCGGCGCGAGCGGGCCGGAGCTGGTCATCGTCGACTACAAGACCGGCCGCACGGGGCTCGACGCCGACGACGCGCGCGGCTCGCAGGCGCTGGCCCTCTACGCGTACGCCGCCGAGCGGGTGTTCCGTCGGCCGTGCCGCCGGGTCGAGCTGCACCACCTGCCCACCGGCACGATCGCCGCCCACGAGCACACCGTCGAGTCGCTGGCCCGGCAGGTCACCCGCGCCGAGGAGACGGCGCGGGACATCCTGGCCGCCGAGCGGGCCGTCGCCGACGGGTCCGACCCGGATGACGCCTTCCCGGCCGAGCCGGGGCCGCGCTGCGGCTGGTGCGACTACCGCCGCACCTGCCCGGCGGGCGCGCAGACGCCGGGGAAGGACCCCTGGGCGGCCATGGACCGCCGGGACTGACCCCGGCCTGGCCCGGGCCCGCCGGCCCAGCCCGGCCCGATCGGCCTCGGGCGCGCGGGGCGGGCGCGGGGCGGGCGTGTCATGTCGCCGACATGGCGGTATCCGAGCGGCGGGATGCCGCCATGTCGGCGACATGACGTCGAGCCCTCGGCCCCGGGCAGGCCCGCGGCCGAGCGGGCCCGCCCGCCCGAGGCCGGCCCCGGGCCTGCCCCGCCCGGTCAGCGCGGAGTCAGGCGGGGCGGCCCGTTCCTTCGCCGCCTGCTGCAACGGCCCCTCCCGCCAGCGCTGCGGCAGGGCCGTCAGCGCCAGCCGCAGGGCGCGGACGGTCAGGTCGGCCGACAGTTCGGTGGTCGGCAGCCCCAGGCCGCCGTACAGCCGGCGGGCCCAGGGCGGCAGCAGCGCGAACGCGGTGCCGGCGACGCCGAAGTACGCCAGCCGGTCCGGCCCGAGGTTCATCCCGACCCGGGCCGGAAGGTTGAGCTTCCACGGCAGGGACGGGGCGGTGAGGAAGACGGCCGTCTCCGCCGCCTCCCGGGTCATCAGCAGCGCCGGCCGGATCTGCCGGTAGTAGTCCGCGACCTCGGCCGCCGTGCCGGGCACGTCCGCCGGGTCCAGCCCGACCAGGGCCGCCGCCCGGCGCTGCTCGGTGTAGTAGCCGTCGACCTCCGCGTCGGTCAGCGGCAGCCCGGCCCGGCGGGCGGTGCTCAGGAACGACTCGACCTCGGTGACGTGCACCCAGCGCAGCAGCTCCGGCTCGTCGATCCGGAACTCCTCCCTGGTGTCCGGGTCGGTGGCCCGCATCCGGCCGTGCAGCCGCCGCAGCCGGGCCCCGGCGGCCTCGGCCTCGGCCGTGGTGCCGTAGACGGTGGTGGCGACGTAGGTGGCCGTCCGGACCAGCCGGCCTCACACGTCGGTGCGGTAGTTGCTGTTCTGGGCCACCCCGGCCATGGCCCGGGGGTGCAGCGCCTGAAGGTAGAGCGAGCGCAGGCCGGCGACGATCAGGATCGGCTCCTCGTGCACCTTCCACGTGACCGATCCCGGACCGAACAGGCCGAGGTCATCGGAGTCCACCCGACCAAGGGTGCCACGCCCGGGCCGCGTGCCCGGTCGGGGCGGGACGGCGGTGTCAGTCGTCGGCGCTGCGGCGGGCCTGGCAGGTCGGGCAGAGCCCCCAGAAGGTGACCTCCGCCTCGTCCACCTCGAAGCCGTGGGCGGTGTCCGGGTCGAGGCAGGGCTTCTCGCCGACCGCGCAGTCGATGTCGGCGATCTCGCCGCAGCCCCGGCAGACCACGTGGTGGTGGTTGTCGCCGGCCCGCGCCTCGTACCGGGCGGGACTGCCGGCCGGCTCGATCCGGCGGGACAGCCCGGCGCGGGACAGCGCGCCGAGGACGTCGTACACGGCCTGGGTGGAGACGGAGTCGAGGCGTTCCCGCACCCGCCGGGTGATCTCGTCGACCTCCAGGTGACCGCCGGCGGAGAGGACGTCCAGCACGGCGAGGCGCGGCCGGGTGACCCGCAGGCCCCTCGACCGCAGCAGTTCCTCGCCACCGGACATGAGGTCAATGACAGCATGGGGTGCACCGGGCGACAAGCGAGCTCCTGACCTGGGTGGTCCGGGCCACAGCCGCCGGGGCGGCGTACGCTGACGCCGCGGGGATCACGTCACGGCCGGAGGTGTCGGTGTTCAGGGAGATCAACGGGCTGCCAAGCCACATCCTGGTGATCCACGCGGCGGTGGTGTTCGTGCCGCTGCTCGCGTTGCTGGCCAGCGCGTACGGGCTGGTGCCGAGGTGGCGTCCCCGGCTGGGCTGGGCGGTGGCCGGCCTCGCGGTGCTGACCCCGATCGTCACCTGGGTGTCGACCGAGACGGGCGAGGCACTGGAGGAAGCGTTCGAGGAGAAGGGCTTCGACCAGGCCCTGCTCGCGCAGATCCACGAGCATTCGGAGTACGCCGAGACGCTGCTCTGGTTCACCGTGGGGCTCGCCGTGGCCGCCATCGCCCTGCTGCTGGTGACCCGCAACGACGACCGGGTCTCCCGGCTGCCGTCCTGGGCACCCCTGCTGCTGACGGTCGTGGTGGTCGTGCTGGGCGTGGCCTCGCTGGTCTACGTCTTCCTCACCGGGGACTCCGGCGCCGAGGCGGCCTGGGGCCGGGTGCTCTGAGCCGACGCGGCCCGGGCCGGACGGCGCAGGTCAGCCAGCCCGGGCCGCGCGGCCAGCGGACGCCCGGAAGCGGTCAGCGGACGCGCGGAAGGGCCAGCGGAACGCCCACGAGCGGTCAGCGGACCACGCGAACGGTCAGCGGACGCCCGGGAGCGCAGTCAGCGGAACGCCCGGGAGCAGAGCAGGCAGAGCAGGGCCAGCAGCACCACGCCGGCGACCGCGCCGACGCCCCAGGTGACGTGCTGGGCCTGCTGCTCGACCGCGTCCAGCCCGGCCATGTCCTGCGGCGGCAGCTGGCGGGGCGGCGCGGCCCGCACGTGCAGCGGGGGACGCCATCCGGGTGGCGGCGGCGTGGTGGGCGGCGGCCCGCCGTAGCCGGTGGGCGGGTCGACGCCGGCCGGGCCGGGCCCCGGTGGGCGCGGCGGGTCGTCGGTCGCGCCGCCGTCGGCCGGGTCAGGCGGGCGACGCCAGTAGTCGTCCTCGGGGCGGTCACCGCTGGGCGTGGTCACGCCGACCGACGCTACCAACCGTCCGGCCGGGTGGCCGGTCGGACGCGGGCCGGAACCCGGGTAGTCTTGCCGCTCGTGAGCATCGACCCGGGGGCGCAGGCGCGCGGCGACGACGATCGCGCCGTCGACCTGAGTGAGGACTTCGTGGTGCTGCCCGAGCAGACGGCCGACGACACGGACCGGGGCTGGGGCGAGACGTCCGGCGGCAACGACGACTGGCTGCTCGCCGAGCGCCCCCCGCACTGGAGCTGAGCGCCGCCGAGGCCCCGCACCGGAGGTGACGGCGGCCCACCCCCCGCACCGGAGTTGACGGCCGGCCCCCCGCGCCGGAGCCTGCGGCCGGCTCCCCGGGCCGGCTGTGCCCGACGGGTCGCCCGGCAGGGGCGTCATCCCCGCACCACGATCGCGAAGCGGCTGCCCTCCGGGAGCCCGACGGCGCGGTGCGCCTGCTCGGGCCGCAGCGCCAGGTAGAGCGCCGAGGAGCCGTCGGTCGCGCCGGCCCCGACCACATCGAGCACCAGCGCCCGGGGTGCCAGCAGGTCGGCGTCGCCGGCCTGTCGACCGGCCGGTACGGCGAGCAGGTCGACCCGGGCCCCGGGGCGGACGACCGCGAGCGCGGCCGGCTCGGCCAGCCGGATCGGCACCCCCACCGCCCCGTCGGGCAGCGGCAGGGCGGCCGGCGACGCGGCCGGGTCGGAAGCCGCCTCGGCGGGCGGTGGCGCGGCGGGGCCGGGGGAGCGGTCGCCGGTCGGCGGCGGGCAGCCGGACGGGGTGTGCAGGACCGCCGCGGCGAGCCCGAGAAGGGCAGCGACCAGCGCGGCGCGCAGCAGCGTCGCCCGCCCCGGCAGCCGGGGCCGGCGCAGCGGCCGCAGTGATCCCGTGTCCGCCCCGGCGTTCCCCATCCGGCCCTCCCGCCCGCCCCCGGCACCGGTGCGGTGCCGGGAGCAGCAGGTTAGGCCGCGCGGGGGCCGTCCCGCCCGGCCCGGGCCGGGACCTGTGGACAACGAGGCGGCCTGTGGACAACCCCCACCCGGGCCGATGATCTGCTATGGCACGGGCACGGCGTGAATCTTGGAAGATTCCGGCCCCCGGAGGGGCCCGTTTCTTCCAAGATCTCCTATGTCCGGAGCCGTTGCCGTCAGGAGGCGCTGGAGGCGGGGGCCTTGGCCGTGCCGCCCGACGAGGACGAGCCCGATGACCCCGACGAACCGGAGGCCCCCGAGGAGCCCGACGAGCCCGAGGACCCGGACGAGCCCGACGACGCCGAGGAGCCGGCGGACGAGCCGCCCGACGTGCCCGACGAGCCGGAGTCGCCGCCGGAGGACGACTCCGAGGCGGCCGGCTTGCCCGAGCCGTTCTTGGCCGCGTCCGAGCCGGAGCGGGAGTCGGTGCGGTAGAAGCCCGAGCCCTTGAAGACGATGCCGACGGAGTTGAACACCTTGCGCAGCCGCCCCGCACACGCCGGGCACTCGGTCAGCGGCTCGTCAGAGAAGGACTGCACCGCCTCGAGCTGCTGGCCGCACTCGGTGCAGGCGTACTGGTACGTGGGCACGGTCTCCTCCGGATCTGGCACAGCCGGTTGGCACTCGACTCATTCGAGTGCCAATGGTGCGTCATCGGACCCGGGTTCGTCCAGCGGAAGTGCCCGGACCGACACGGAGTCGCCCGTCAGCGTACGCAGCCCGCCGGAAGGGCTCACCACCGCGCGGACGGGCCGGTCGTGCGGCTCGGCGGGCAGCCGCGCGACCAGCTCGCCGTCGTGCAGCAGGGCCACCGTCAGGGCGTCCGTGCCGACGCGGGCCAGCGCCCGGTCGTAGCTGCCGCCGCCGCGCCCCAGCCGCCGCCCGCGCCGGTCCACCGCCAGGGCGGGCACCACCACCAGCCGCGCGTCGGCGACCGCCGCCCGGCCGAGCCGGGGCCCCGTCGGCTCCCGCAGGCCGCGTCCGGCCGCGACGAGGCAGCCCGGCCCGGTGTACGCCGCCCAGTCCAGGTCGAGGTCGTCCCGGAGCACCGGCAGCAGCAGCTCGCCGCCCGGCGGCAGCGCCGCGCGCAGCGCCTCCGGCAGCTCCGGCCCGCCCGGCTCCGAGCCGACGGGGACGTACGCGGTGACCCGGGCGGGGCGCAGCCGGCGTACCAGATCGGTCAGGGCGGCCCGGACGCGCGCCGCGGCCGCCGCCCGCGTCGGGGCGGGCAGCGCGCGGCGGCGGGCGAGCAGCTCCACCCGCGCCTGCCGCTTCGCCTCGTGGGTCACTTCCGCTTCATCAGAAAAATCCGGCACGCAACACTCCTGACGCAACGTTTGTCTCGCGGTCGCACTGTGTCAGCATCGCTACATCGGGCGCGGAACTTCCGGGGGGAGCGTTGACGCTACGCGGGCGGTTGACGGCGGCCTTCCTTACGGTGGTGCTCGGCCCGGTCCTGCTCGGGGCGTTCTTCGTCGGCCTGACCATGACGACCGTCGACCGCAACCGGGCGGCCGAGCGGCTCGGCCTGGCCGCCGCGACCGTGCGTACCTCGGTCGACGCCCTCTGCCAGCAGCTTCGCGCGGCGGCCGACGCGGTCGCCCTGGCCCCCGACGCGGCCGGGCGGGCGGGCACGGCCGGGCAGGTGGTCGGCCGGGGCCTCGCCGCCGCCGTGCTCGTCATCGACGTGGCCGGCGTCCCGACCTACGCCACCCCCGGCGCCCCGGCCGCGCCCTGGCGGGACTGCGGTGCCGCCGACCCGGCCGCCGGGCCGGTCGCGGCGCTCGCCGCCCGGGTGGCGCTGCGCGACCGGGCCGGCGGCGACCTGGGCGCGGTCGTCACCGCCCAGCCGGTCGACCCGGGCCTCGTCGCGCGGCTCGCGGCGGTCACCGGCGTCGCGGTCACCCTCCTCGACGGCGCGCCCGGCTCCGTCGGGGTCGCGCACACCACCGAGGCCCCGGCCGTACGCGACGGGGTGCTCGCCGCCGCGCGCCGGGCCGCCGGCGACCGGGTCGCCGCCACCGGCGATGGCCGGTACGTCCGCCGCGTCCTCCCCGCGCCGGGCCAGCCGCTGCCGCTGGTGCTCTCCGTCCCCAGCGAGCAGCCCCCCGACCTGTACGCGGCGCTGGTCGGCGCGGTGCTGCTGGCCGGGCTGCTGGCGGTGGCCGCCGCCTGGCGGCTGGCCCGGGTCACCACCCGCCCGCTCGTGGAGCTGGCCGGCGCGGCGGACCGGGTGGCCCACGGCGACCTCGCCACCCGGGTGCCGGTGCGCAGCCGCGACGAGCTGGGCCGGCTGGCCGGCGCGTTCAACCGGATGACCCGGGAGACCGGCATCTACGTGCAGGCGCTCACCAGCAGCCGGGACCAGCTGCGCGGCCACCTCGCCGTGCTCGGCGACACCCTGGCCAGCACCCACGACCTGCAACGGATCCTGCGGGTCATCCTGCACAGCGCGATCGCGGCCACCGGGGCGCGGGCCGGTGCGGTGCTGCTGGTCGACGGCGGCGTCCTGGTCGGCCGGTGCGCCGAGGGGCTCGACGGGCGCTGGTCGCCCGACGCCGGTGCGGAGGCGGAGGCCGTCGGCGCGGCCGGCCTGCGGGTGCCCGTCGGCGCGGGGATCGTCGGCGCGGTGGCGGCGACCGGCCAGCCGCGCCGGGGACGGGCCGACCCGGTGGCGGAGGCCGCCGGGGAGCCGCGCTGCGAGACGTACGTCGCGGTGCCCTTCGCCGCCCCCGGCGGCCCGGCCGACCCGGGCATCCGGTCCGGCGTGGACCCGGGCACGCCCGGCGGCCAGGCGGCGGCGCTCGGCGTGCTGGTCCTCTACGACCGGCTCGGCGGGGACGAGTTCGACGACGCCGACCTGGAGACCCTGCGGACCTTCGCCGGGCACGCGGCGGTGGCGGTCGACAACGTGCGGCTGCACGAGGAGGCCCAGCGGTTGTCGCTGACCGACCCGCTCACCGGGTTGTGGAACTACCGCTACCTGCGCGAGTCGATCCGCCGGGAGGTGGAGCGGGCCAGCCGGTTCGGCCGGATGCTGAGCGTCCTCGCCCTGGACCTGGACCGGTTCAAGGAGGTCAACGACACCTGGGGGCACGCCGCCGGGGACGCCGTGCTCGTCGAGTTCGCCCGCCGGGTGCGGGGCGAGATCCGCGAGGTGGACCTGGCCTTCCGCCAGGGAGGGGAGGAGTTCGTGGTGCTGCTGCCGGAAACCGACGCGCGGGGCGCGGCGATCGTCGCCGAACGGCTCGGCGCGGCGACCCGGGACACCCCCGTTCCGGTGGACTCGGGCGGCGGGGCGCGGATCCGGGTGACCGTCTCCGTCGGCATCGCCGTCTACCCGGACCATGCCTCCACCGGCGAGCAGGTCCTCGACGCGGCCGACGACGCCCTGTACGCGGCGAAGGCGGCGGGCCGGGACACCTGGCGGCTGGCCGAGGCGCGGCCCTGGCCGCCGGTGGAGGAACTGGCCGTGCCGGCCGGTTCGGTCAGCCCGGCCGACGGCCTGCCCCGGGCCGGCGGCGCGTCTTCCGGTCCTCACCCGTCGCAACACGGCCTTGGCCGATAGTCTCGCGACATGTCGGAGCACTCAGCGAACCCCTCAGCGGCCACCGCAACCGGTCGTTCCCGCGCGGTCAAGGCCGTCATCCCGGCCGCCGGCCTGGCCACCCGGTTCCTGCCGGCCACCAAGGCGGTGCCCAAGGAGCTGCTGCCGGTCGTCGACCGGCCGGTCCTGCAGTACATCGTCGAGGAGGCCACCCAGGCGGGCATCGGCGACGTGCTGCTGATCACCGGGCGCGGCAAGACATCGATGGTGGACCACTTCGACCGCCGGCCCGACCTGGAGGCCCGGCTGGAGTCCAAGGGCGACGCCGAGCGGCTGGCCGCGGTGCGCCGCCCCAGCGAGCTGGCCGAGATCTACACGTGCCGGCAGCCGGAGCAGCTCGGCCTCGGCCACGCCGTCGGCTATGCCGAGTCGCACGTCGGCGACCAGCCCTTCGCGGTGCTGCTCGGCGACGAGTTCGTCAAGCCGTCCGAGCCGCTGCTGCCGGCGATGCTGGAGCTGCAGGCCCGCACCGGCGGCATCGTGCTGGCCTTCTTCGAGGTCGACCCGGCCGAGACCAAGCGGTACGGCATCGCCTCCGTCGAGCCGGCCGAGCCGGAGCTGACCGACATCGGCGAGGTCGTGAAGGTCACCGGCATGGTCGAGAAGCCCAAGCCGGAGGAGGCCCCCAGCAACCTCGCCGTCCTCGGCCGGTACGTGCTGCCGGGGCGGATCTTCGACGCGATCCGGCGCACCGAGCCGGGCAGCGGCGGCGAGATCCAGCTCACCGACGCGATGGAGCTGCTGCGCACCGAGGGCGTCCCGGTGCACGCGATCGTCTACCGGGGCACCCGCTACGACACGGGGATGCCGCTGGGCTACCTCCAGACGGTGGTGCAGCTCGCCTGCGAGCGCGAGGACCTCGGCGCGGAGTTCCGCAAGTGGCTCGCCGAGTTCGTCAACAACGGCGACGAGACCGTCACCGAGGCGATCCTCAACGGCATGCGCGACTCGTCGGGCGGTCCTAATACATGACCGCGACGGCCGACGCCGAGGCGGCCGCGAACGAGTTGACGCCGCTCGCCGACTACCTGGGCAGCGTGCTGCGCAGGTTACGCGCGCTGCCTCCGCTCGACCTCGACCTCACCCAGGCGTACGGCAACGTCCTCGCCGAGGACGTCGTCGCGCCGCACTCCTACCCGGCCTTCGACCAGGCGGCCGTCGACGGGTACGCGGCGCGCTGGGACGACCTCTCCGGCGCGGGCCGGGCGGCGGGCGGATACGCCGGCCGCTCCGGCCCGTCCGGGTCCCGCACCGTGCGGCTCAACGTGGTCGGCGACCTCGGCGCGGCGAGCTGGCGGCCGGTGCGGCTCACCCCGGGGGCCTGCTTCTCGGTGGCCGCCGGCGCCCCGCTGCCGATCGCCGCCGACGTGGTGGTGCCGGTGGAGTGGACCGACCAGGGCATGGCCGCCGTGGAGATCTTCCGCACCCCCAAGCGGGGGTACGGGGTGCGCCGCGCCGGTGAGGAACTGCCGGCCGGCACGCTGCTCGCCCGCGCCGGCACGTACGTCTCCCCGGCCCTGGTGGCCGTCTTCGCCGCCACCGGCATCGGGCACGTGGTGGTGCGGCCCAGCCCCCGGGTGGTCATCGTGGCCACCGGCGACGAGCTGGTCGACGTGGGCCGGGGCAGCCAGCCCGGCCAGGTGGTGGACGCCAACTCGCACGCCCTGACCGCCGCCGCCGCCGAGGTGGGCGCGCTGGCGTACCGGGTGGGAATCTGCGACGACGACCCGGAAGGGCTGCGCGGGCTGCTGGAGGACCAGACCCTGCGGGCCGACCTGATCATCACCACCGGCGGCACCGGCACCGGGCCGGGCGACATGGTGCGCCGCATCCTGTCCCGCCGGGAGGGCGGCCGGGCCGGGCCGGTCACCTTCACCGAGGTGGCCCTCTATCCCGGCACCGCTCTCGGGTTCGGTACGGTCGGCGCCGAGGAGGTGCCGGTGGTCTGTCTTCCTGGTGAACCCGGCGCGGCGCTGATCGGCTTCGAGGTGCTGGCCCGGCCCGCCATCAACCTGTTGGCCGGGGCCGAGCCCGTGTTCCGGCCGAGCGTGCGCGCGCACCTGCTGGAGACCATCACCTCGCCCGGCGGGCTGCGCGAGTTCCGCCCCGCGCACGTCGCCGAGCGGCGTGGCGGCGGCTACACCGTCCAGCCGCTGCCGGGCGGGAAGTTCACCCTGTCCGGCCTGGCCGAGGCCAACGGGCTGATGGTGCTCGGCGAGCGGGTCACCACGGCCGCCGCCGGCTCCACCGTGGACGTCCTCCTGCTGGACCGGCGCCGGTGAGCGCGAGGAGTGAGCTTGCGAGCCCCGCAGCCGCGAGCGGAAGGTCGGCCCGGTGAGTGGACTGTGGTCGGGGCGGTCGCCGGGGTGGCCGGTGGTGCTCGCGGACGGCCCGGTGCTGCTGCGACCCTACCGACGCTCGGACGCGGCGGCCTGGTCGGAGGTGCGCCGCACCAACCGGGCCTGGCTGGCCCCGTGGGAGTCGGCGCTGCCCGGCAACTGGGACGAGCTGAACTCCCCGGCGGCGTTCCGCTGGGTCCACAAGGACCAGCGCCGCTCGGCGCGCACCGGCGAGGGGATGCCGTTCGCCGTCTGCCTGCGTGAGGACGGCGGGGAGCGACTGGTCGGGCACCTCAACGTCGGCAGCATCGTCCGGCGGGCGTTCTGCTCGGCGTACGTCGGATACTGGGTGGACTCCCGGGTGGCCGGCCGGGGCGTCATCCCCACCGCGCTGGCGCTCGCCGTGGACCACGCGTTCGGCCCCGGCGGGCTGCACCGGATCGAGGTGAACATCCGGCCGGAGAACAAGCCGTCCCGCCGGGTGGTGGAGAAGCTCGGCTTCCGCGAGGAGTCGTACCACGTGCGTTACATGCATATCGACGGTGCGTGGCGCGACCACATCGGATACGCCATGACCAGCGAGGAAGTCGCCGCCGAGGGCGGCCTGCTGGCCCGCTGGCACCGGCTGCGCGCCACCGCGGGGTGAACCGTCCCACCCCCGCCTGATCGGCGCGGCGCACAATCAACGTGGTCGGCGGCCCGTAACCTCAAGTAACTGCAAGCTGCGGCAAGCGCTGCACGACCGCATGTTCGACCGCCCGGAACGGGGTCCGTCGAAGATCCTGCGGCCGTACGGTGGTTGCCCCGAACTTGGTGACGGGAGGGGTGAGGGTGCCGACCTCGGTGCTCCTCGCCGTCCTCGCCGCCGCCGGTCTGCTCGCTCTCGCGCCGGCGCTCGTTCGCCGGTACGACGCCACCGAGCGGCTGGTGGCGGAGCGGGCGCAGTCGACGGCGCGGGTGCTCCAGCGCCGCCGGCGGCGACGCACTGTCCCCGGGCGCCGGCCGGTCAACCCCTCCCGCTCCCTTGTTGTCACCCTCAGTGAAGACGCGAGTACGGGCGGTCTCTCCGCCCCCGTCTCCGCCCCGCCTGCCCCGACGCGGCGGCGGGGCCGGTTGCGCGCCGTGCCCCCGGCCGCGAAGTCCCGTCGACGGGCCGCGCCCCGCCGCCGGCCGCACACCCCGGCGATCTACCGCAGGCGGCGGGTGCTCGCCGCCCTGCTGCTGCTCAACGTCGTCGAACTGATCGGGGTGGCCGTCGTCGGCCCCGGCTTCTGGATCGGCTTCTCCGTCACGGCCACCCTCCTGGTGACGTACGTGGTGCACCTGCGCAAGCGGGCCCTCGCCGAGCGCCGCCGCCGACGCGCCCACGCCCGGGAGGCCGCCTGGCTGGCCGCCCGGCAGGCCGAGGTGCGCCGGGAGCAGGCTCGCCGCGCAGCGGCCCGCCGGGAGGCCCAGCGCCGCCTGGCCGCTCAGCGCGAGGCGGTACGCCGCACGGCGATGGGCCTGGACCGTCCCGCTGACCTGCCGCCAGCAGCCAGCGGCGGCGGCTCGGTGTCGTACCGGCGGGCAGGCGGGCTGCGGGGCCGCCCGTACCAGTCGGGCCGCACCTCCCACTCGGCCTGACCGCCTTGATCGGCTCCACGTCGGCGCGGCCTTGATCGACTCGCGCTTGATCGACTCGTCCGGCTCGCGCTTGATCGACTCCATGTCGGCGACATGGCGGGGTCCGAGGGGTCGGGATGCCGCCATGTCGCCGACATGGCGAGCGTCGACCAGGTCCGTGAGCAGGCACGGGCCGGGTGGGCGGGGCGGATTCGCCTGGCGGGCGGGTGTGCTGTTAGTCTTGTCGCCGGCCCGCCTGGTGCAAGCCAGGTGGGACCGAAGCCGGTTAGCCGGCGGAGGGGCTGTGGCGCAGACCGGTAGCGCACCTCGTTCGCATCGAGGGGGTCAGGGGTTCAAATCCCCTCAGCTCCACCCAGTTCAAAGACCGTCTCCGTAGTTCGGAGACGGTCTTTTTGATCTTGTGCATCGCGTCCGCCTCCGGCGGTGCCCAGGGTGCGTATCGCGGTCGAGCAACCTTCCCCGACGGCGATCGGGGTTTGACCGGTTTCGATCTGTGGCTGGACGCCGCAGCTCCGGACCGGAAGCATGAACGCCGTCCGTGAGCATAAGGGCATCGTTGCGTGAGGAGAGGCTCCGGTATGCGCGTTTCTGTCAGGATCTTCGGTGTCGGGGTGGCTTCGGCCGCGCTGCTGGTCGCCAGCCCGATGCCCGCCATGGCCGAGGACGGTTCCGTCTACGCGCGGGTGTGGACGTACCCGTCCGGCGGCAGCGGCGAGGGCGGCGAGACGCGGGCGGACCTGAACTTCACCTCGGCACGTTCGGTGACGTACAACAACTGGACCATCAACGACATCTGCCCCGGTGACAACTACCGCGTCATCGCGCGGGCGCGCGCCCAGCTCCGGGACGGCTCGTGGGCCAACGGCACCTGGCACGAGGACGACGGCACCTGCGACAGCGACGCCTGGGGCCCGTACGACGGCAAGGAGCTCAACACCTCCCGCGACATCATGAAGGCCGGGCTGCAGGTCTGCGTCGACCTCGGCCCTTCGCTGAAGTGCGAGGCGGAGTACCGGGACAACGGCCACACCTCGTAGGTGGCGGACCGGATCGGCCCGCTGGCCGTAGCCGAGGCCCCCGGCTCCCCGACGACCCTCCGGTGAAGCCGGGTGGTCGACGGGAGCCGGGGCCCGGGTGCGGGCGCTCGCTCAGCGGGTCAGCAACGCGCGGATCTCCCCGGCGACCAGGCCGGGCGCCTCCTCGGCCATGAAGTGGCCGCACGTGACCGGGACGTGGTGGAGGTCCGGGGCCCACGCCTTCCACAGCCCGGCGGCGTCGAAGCCGAGCATGGACCCCCAGTCCTGCTGGAGCACGGTGACCGGCATGGTCAGGGTGCGACCGGCGTCGCGGTCGGCCTGGTCGTGTTCGATGTCGATGCCGGCCGAGGCCCGGTAGTCGGCGACGATCGACGGGACGGCGGCGCGGGCGGCGTCGAGGTAGACGCGGCGGACGTCGGCGGGGATGGCCTGCGGGTCGTTGGCCCACAGATCGAGGAAGTAGCCGAAGAAGTCGTCGGAGGCCCCGGCGATCATCTTCTCGGGTAGGCCGGGCGGCTGGGCCATCAGATAGAGGTGGAAGCCGACCTGCGCGCTGACTCCGTGCATGACGTTCCACATGTCGAGCGTCGGCAGCACGTCCAGCGACGCCAGGTGCGTGACGTGCTCCGGGTGGTCGAGCCCGGTACGGATCGCGACCAGCGCACCCCGGTCGTGCCCGACGAGGGCGAACCGGTCGTGGCCCAGCGCCTTCGCGACGGCCACCACGTCGGCGCCCATGGTCCGCTTGGAGTAGGTGTCCGGCCCGTCCTCGGCCGGCTTGTCGCTGGCGCCGTACCCACGCAGGTCGGGACAGATCACGGTGTGCTCCACGGCCAGGTCGGCGGCGACGTGCCGCCACATCAGGTGGGTCTGCGGGAAGCCGTGCAGCAGGACGATCGGGCTGCCCGAGCCGGCCACGGCGGTGTTGAGTTCCACGCCGTCGGCGACGGGGACGCGTACGTAGTCGAACTTCATGATTCGCACCTCTCGCTCGCGGGTCGACAACCACTGTCCGAGGTTCGGATGAGCAGCGGATGAGCGCCGGGATAGCGTGGCTCCGTGCGCCGTGGGCCTGTGACGTTCGGCGTTCTCGGCCCGGTGGTCGCCGAGGACGAACAGGGGCGTCCCGTCGCGTTGAAGGGCCCCATGCACCGCGCGGTACTGGCCCGACTGCTGGTGGCCCGCCGCCGGGTCGTACCCGTCAGTGATCTCGTCGATGATCTGTGGGTGTCGCCTCCGGACGGCGCGGTGTCCGCCGTGCGGACCTTCGTCGCGGCGCTGCGCAGGGCGATCGAGCCGGACCGCCCGCCGCGGGCGCCGGCGACGCTGCTGGTCACCCAGGGCATCGGGTACGCGCTGCGATGCGAGCCCGACCAGGTGGACGCCTGGCGGTTCGAGCGGGCCGTCACCGACGCCGGCACCATGGACGCGGCCACAGCGCTGGTCCGGCTGGACGAGGCGCTCGCCTGGTGGCGCGGTCCCGCGTACGCCGACTTCCCGGACGCCGCCTGGGCGCGGGCCGACCGCTCCCGACTCGCCGAACTGCGCCTGTAGGCCGTCGAAGGGCGGTCCCAGGCCCGGCTTGACCTGGGGCGGGCCGCCGAGGCGGTCCCCGACCTCGACGAGCATGTCATCGCGCATCCGTGGCGGGAGCAGGGGTGGCGGCTGTTGGCGCTGGCCCTGTATCGGTCGGGTCGGCAGGGCGATGCCCTGGCCGTCCTGCGTCGGGCCCGTGAGCTGCTCGCCGGCCACCTGGGCGTGGAGCCCGGCCCGGCCCTGCGCGAGCTGGAGACCGACATCCTGCGGCAGGAGCCGCGCCTGGCCGGGCCCGCCCGACCCGATCCGGCCGGCGAGGTGTTGATGCGGGCCGTCGCCGCCTACGACCGGGTGCTCTCCGGTGGTGCCCGGGTTCGGCTGGAGTCGGCGGTCGGCCTGCTGCGCAACCTCGCGGTGACCGGAGCGGGTGGCCTGGTGGCGGCCCGGGAGCAGCGCGCGGCGACGATCGCCGCCGCCGAGCAGCTCGGCGACCCGACGTTGACCGCGCGGGTGATCGGCGCGTACGACGTGCCGGCCAACTGGCCGCGCGCCGACGACCCCGCGCATGCCGCCGGCATCGTCGCCGCCGCTGAACGGGCCCTCGCGGTCCTCCCCCCGGGCGGCCCCGACCCCGTCCGGGCCCGGCTGTTGGCCACCATCGCGATCGAGTCGCGCGGCACCCGTGACCTGCGGCCACGCGAGTACGCCCAGGAGGCCGAAGCGATCGCCCGCGAGTTGGACGACCCCGCGCTGCTCGCGTTCGCGTTGAACGGCGTGTTCATGCAGAGCTGCCACGACACCGGTGGCTCCGTGCATCGCGATCGGATCGGCGCCGAGCTGGTGCGCCTGGCGCACCGGCACGGCCTGGCCTCCGCGGAGGTACTCGGCCACCTGATTCGGCTGCAGTCCAGTTGCGCGACGGCCGCGTTCGACCGGGCCGACCGGCACGCGGAGGCCGCCGACGACCTGGCCGGTCGGCACGAGCGTCCCCTGGTCGGCGTGTTCACCCAGTGGTATCGGGCACTGCGCGCCGACGTCGCCGAGCGGGCGTCGGTCGCGCGGGCCGAGGCGCTGTACCGTGGTGCGGCGGCCCGGCTGGACGAGGCGGGAATGCCCGGCATGCGCGACGGCCTGCTGCCGCTGGCGCTGCTCGGCCTGCGCCTGCGCCGTGGCCTGCCGCTCGCCTCCGCGGACGACCAGTGGGGGCCTTACGAGCCGTGGGTGCATCCCCTGCTCGAACCGGGTCGAACCGCGCTCGCCGACGTGCCGGACCCACCTGCGGACCTGCTCGCCGAGGCGCTGTGGTGCCTGTTCGGGCGGGCCGCGATCGCCGCAGCCGACCGGGCCGCCATGGTGCGGGCCAGGCGGGCGCTCGCCCCGGCAGCGGCCGAGTGGGCCGGCGCGTCGAGCGGGGCACTGACGGTCGGCCCCGTCGCGGATCAGCTGGTGGCGCTGGACGCGGCGCTGCGACCCGGCTGACCCGTCAGAGGTAGGCGATCTCGCTGAAGGTGAGCGGGATGAAGCTGGTGGGACCGCCGTAGGTCCAGGTGATGTAGGCGTCCGCGCCGGTCCGGTACTCGCCGGACATCCGGGGGTATTCGGTGTCGGCGCTCGCCGTGGTGGTGCTGTAGGTCGTGTGGGTGTTGTACGTGACCTGGCTGCTGTAGCGGAACAGGGCGACCTCGACCTGGATCGCGTACACGGGTTGGGTGCAGCGCACGGTCGCGATGCCTTCCTCGCCGCCGCCGTACGGGCCGCCGTAGTAGACGAAGGGCTTGGACGGGGTCAGCGTGCAGGTGATGTCCAACGCGCCCACCTTTGCGGTGGCGACGATCGGACCGCGAACCGCCGTGGACTTCGCGGAATAGGTCGCGGTGCCGGCGGAAAGGGGGGAGTGCTGACCGTTTTCGGCGCTTGCGGCCTGGCTTGGCGCGGCCACCGCGAGCAGTGCCGCCGAGAGGGCGACGGTGGGCAGCGCTGCGAACGCCCGGAGGGTCCAGCTTGGACGTGCTTTCGTCATCTACGTGTCCTTCTGTGCGTCGTGAACGAGCAGGTCGGGGAGGTGCTGGAGCCGGCCGGGTTCGACGAATACCGCAGATCGGCCGCTCTTTGCCGTGGCGGCCGATGGTGGGCACACGGATGTGCGGGCGTGCGCGGGAAAAGGGGCATAATGGATGGTCGGCTAATGTGCGGCGACGTCGAACCCGCCCGGTCAGAGTCTCGCAGTGGCCCCGACCGTCGCGCAAGAATGCGGCCCGCCCGCCGATTCGATTGTCGCAATTCTGTCCGAGCTAATTGATTGGTTGTTTCGGATTGTAATTGCGGTGCGTGGGAAGGGCGTCGCCGGTATTGCGGGAATCGCAACTCCCGCCGCGTCGACGCACGCGTCAGCCGAGGCCGAGCCGGCGCAGGGCGGGCGCCACGGACCCGCGCACCGACCGGTCCCGGCCGGGCGCCCTGGCGTCGAAGCCGCGCCGCGCGCATCGGCGGGGACGCCGGGGGCCCGGTCGAGCCCGGCCAGCGGGTCGGCGGGTCGGGCCACGCCGGTCAGCGCCGTTCGAGCGTGAGCAGCGGCTCGGACAGCGGCGGCGACGGCGCGTCGGGGTCGGCGGCCACGGCCGCCTCGATGCTGCGCAGGCCGGCCTCCACCTCGTCGGGGTCGAGCTGGGAGAAGAACGAGAGCGCGCGCAGGCGCAGCCGGTCGAGCACGTCGGCCCGGGTGCCCTCGGACGGTTGGGTGACCGTGCCGAAGCCGGTGACCCGCCAGCCGGCCGCCGTGAACATCTCGATGACCTCGTGCAGCGGCTGGAACTGCGCGAGGTCCGCTTCGAGGCCGCGCGGGAAGTGGCCGAGCCACCAGGGCTCGGGGTGGTGGTCGCTGAAGTTGCCGCGCAGCAGCAGCCGCCCGGCCGGCCTGAGCACCCGGGCCAGCTCCCGGACCGCGCGGGGCTTGTCCTGGACGTGGTGCCAGGACAGGAACATGAGCGCGTAGTCGGCGCTGCCGTCCGGCACGGGCAGGTCCTCGGCGGAGCCCGCCAGGTAGCGCACGCCGGGGTGCGGGGGCTGCGCCTGTGCCACCTCGCGCATGCGTACCGAGGGTTCGACGCCGGTGACCGGCCCGAACGCGCGCGCCAGCGCGGGGGTGAACCGGCCGGTGCCCGACCCGACGTCCAGCCCCACCAGTGGCCGCCGCTGCGGCAGCGCGGCGGCGAACGCGCTCAGCCACGCCCCCAACTGCGGCTCGGTGAGCGCCCGGCCGCGCGCGTAGTGCTGGTGCTGCTCCCGGTCGTAGTCGACCCGCCTCATCCGCCGTCCCCGCTCGTCGAGCCAGTGCCGATGTATCGCTTCGATACATCGGCACGATACTAGGGAGCGCGCGAGAGGGCCATGGGCGGCGGGGCGGGGCCCGCCGGGGAGGGCGGTTGCCCGGCCCCGGTGGGCCCCGACCCGCCCGGGTCAGCTACCGCAGATGCCGTACCCGTTGAGGCTCCACGAGCCGGCGAAGCCGTCGGCGTCCTCGTCGGCCCCCACCCGGACCGTGTTGCCCCCGGTGATGTTGATCGCGGTGAGCAGCACCTGGCCGTTGCCGGCGTTGATGTCCGCGCCCGCGCTGTAGAGCCCCTTGCCGGCCGGGCACACCTTGAGGTGGCTGTCGGACGGGTCGCTCCCACTCGTCCCCGTCACCACGACGCGCTCCAGCCCGGCGGGCGCGGTGGCGCAGACCGCGATCGCGGTGGCGCTCCAGCCGGCCGGCGAGGTGCCCTGCACGGCGACCGCCCGGACCGTCACCGACGTCAGGTCGAACGACGGCACCACCTGGTCGAGCACGACGTCGCCCAGGCCGCTGTTGACCCGCCCGCCCATCCCGATGACCTTCTTCGTCCCGCAGCTCGCCGTGACGTACTCCGTCCCGGCCGCCCCGGTCGTGGCCACGACCTGGTAGCCGGCCGGCGCGGTGGCGCACTGGGCGAGGGCCTGGAGCCCCCAGTCGCCGGCGAAGTTGACCGGCCCGACCTCCCGCATCGTCGCGATGAAGCCGGTGCCGTTCGCCAGCGGCTCCAGCCGGTCCAGCCCGACCCGACCGGCGGCCGACGAGCCGGCGGGGAGGAAGCCGCCGCCCCCGGTGACCACCTTGCCGACCGGGCAGGACGCGAGCGCCGACTTGTCCACGCTGCTCTCGGCCGCCGACTGGGTGACCGTCTCCAGCCCGGCCGGCGTCGCCGAGGCCGGCGCCGCCCAGCCCATGGCGGCGATCACGGCCGCCGTCGACGCGACGACCGTCAGCGCGCCCTGTGCCCTGGTTACTCGCATGTCGCTCTCCCTGTCCACCGTGGCCGGCGTCGTGCCGGCCCGTCTCTCGCCGCACCCGTGGGCCGGCGGATGGGGAGAGCCTGGGCGGGGCCGCTTGTCGTCCGCTATCCGACCGCTTGTCGCCGGCCGCGCCGCCCCCGCCGTCCATAGAATGTGGTCGTCCAATCACGACTGACGAGGAAAGCCATGCGGTGGTCCCTCCTCGGCCCCGTCCAGGTGACCGCCGGGGGGCGGGTCCTTCCCATCGACCGCCCCCAGCAACGTGCCGTGCTCGCGCTGCTGCTCCTCAACGCCGACCGCCTGCTCCCCGCCGGGCAGCTCGTGGCGGCGCTCTGGGCCGACGACCCGCCGGCCAGCGCCCGGAATCAGGTGCAGGTCTGCGTCTCCCGGATCCGCTCGGCCCTGCGGGACGCGGGCGCGGGCGACCTCCTGGTCACCCAGGGCGGGGGCTACCGACTCACCGTACGCGGGACGGAGCTGGACCTGACCGAGTTCGCGGAGGCGGTCGAGCGGGCCCGGGCCGAGGAGGCGGCGGGGCGGCCGGCGGAGGCGGCGCGGCTGCTGCGCGCGGGCCTGGCGCTGTGGCGCGGGCCGGCGCTGGCCGGCGCGGCCGGGGCCTTCGTCGACACCGCCGCCGCCGGCCTGGACGAGCAGCGGCTGCTCGCCTGCGAGCGGCTGGCCACCGTGGAACTCGGCCTCGGCCGGTTCGCCGCGGTCGCGGACATCCTGCGCCCCCTGTTGACCGAGCATCCGCTGCGGGAGCCGCTGGTGGCCGGGTACCTGCTCGCCCTGGCCGGCTGCGGCCAGCGGGCCGCCGCGCTGCGGGTATACGCCGAGACCCGGCGTCGCCTCGTCGACGAGCTGGGCGTGGAGCCCGGCCCCGAGCTGAGCGGGGCCCACCTGCGGGTCCTGCGGGGACAGTGGCCGCCCGGGCCCGTACCCCCGGAACCGCCGCCGCCCGCCGGGCCCGCAGCCCCGGAACCGCCGCCCGCCGGGACCGCGCCCCCGGAGCCCACGCCATCCGCCGCCGGGCCGCCCCCGACGCAACTGCCCGGCCAGCCCGCCTGGTTCACCGGGCGGGCGGCGGCGCTGCGGCAGCTGGACGCCCTGTTGCCGGCCGACGCGGCCGACGCCGACCCGGGCGGCGGCGCGGGCCGGGCGGTGGTGATCTCCGCGATCGCCGGCACCGCCGGGGTCGGCAAGACCACCCTGGCGGTGCACTGGGCGCGCCGGATCGCGCACCGCTTCCCCGACGGGCAGCTCTACGTCAACCTGCGCGGGTTCGACCTCGACGGCCGGGCGGTGCCGCCGGGCGAGGCGCTGCGCGGCTTCCTGGAGGCGCTGCACGTGCCGCCCCAGCGGGTGCCCACCGACCTGCCCGGGCAGGCCGCCCTGTTCCGGACCCTGCTCGCCGACCGGCGGGTCCTGGTGCTGCTCGACAACGCCCGCGACGACGAGCAGGTGCGCCCCCTGCTGCCGGGCTCGCCGGGCAGCCTCGTCGTGGTGACCAGCCGCAACCGGCTCACCGGCCTGATGGTCACCGACGGGGCCCACCCGGTGGCGCTGGACCTGCTCCCGCCGGCCGAGGCGCGGGAACTGCTGGGCCGCCGGCTCGGCCGGGGCCGCGCCGACCGCGAGCCGGCGGCGCGGGACGAGATCGTCCGTCGCTGCGCCGGCCTGCCGCTGGCGCTGGCCATCGTGGCGGCGCGGGCCGTCGGGCAGCCCGCCGCGCCGCTGGCGGCCCTCGCCGCCGAGCTGCGGGACACCGACCCGGACCGGCTGACCGCGCTGGCCACCGGCGACCCCGCGACCGACGTACGGGCGGTCTTCTCCTGGTCGTACCGGGCGTTGGACGCCGACTCGGCCCGGCTGTTCCGGCTGCTCGGGCTGCACCCGGGCCCCGACGCCGCGCGGCCGGCCGTGGCGAGCCTGACCGGCCTGCCGCCGTCCCGGGTCGGCCCGCTGCTGGCCGGGCTGACCCGGGTGCACCTGCTCACCGAGCGCACCCCCGGCCGGTACGCGATGCACGACCTGCTCCGCGCGTACGCGTCGGAGCTGTGCCACGGGCTCGACCCCGAGGCGGAGCGGGAGGCCGCCCGGCGTCGCCTGTTCGACCACTACCTGCACGCCTCGCACGCGGCGGACCACCTGCTCGATCCGTACCGGCTGGCCCGGCCCGCCGCGCTGCCGCCGCCGCAGCAGGGGGTGACGGTGGGCGACCGGCCGGACCACGCGTGGGCGACCGGGTGGTTCGCCGCCGAGCACCACGTCCTGCTGGCCTGCGTGGAGCAGACGGCGGCCACCGGCCTGGACCGGCACGCGTGGACGCTGGCGGCGGCCCTCACCACGTACCTCGACCGCAGCGGGCACTGGCCCGAGCTGGCCGCCGCGCAGCGGACCGCCCTGGCGGCGGCGCTGCGCCGGGGTGACCTGGCCGGGCAGGCCCTGGCGCACCGGGGCCTGGCCATCGCCTGCACCTGGTCGGGCGACCACGAGGCGGCGCACCGGCACTACCGCCGCGACCTGGAGCTCTACCGGGAGTTGGGCGACGACACCGGCCGGGCGCACACGCACCTCGGGGTGAGCTGGGTGCTGGCGCGGCAGGGCCGGCTGCGGGCCGCCCTGGCCGAGACCCGACTGGCCCTCGACCTGTACCGGGCCGCCGACTACCGGGTCGGGCAGGCCAAGGCGCTCAACAACCTGGGTTGGATGCACGCCAGGCTGGGCGAGCCGGTGCCGGCGCTGCGCTGCTGCCGGGCGGCCCTGCGCCTGCACGAGGAGACCGGCGACCGGCACGGCGCGGCGTTGACCTGGGACAGCCTCGGCTACGTCCGGCACGGCCTCGGCGACCACGACCGGGCCGCGGACTGCTACCGGCGGGCGCTGGCGCTGCACCGGGAACTCGGCGACCGGTACGACGAGGCGGAGGTGCTGGACAACCTGGGTGACAGCCTGCGGGCCGCCGGTGACCTGGACGCCGCGCGCCGGGCGTGGCGGGAGGCGTTGGCGATCTTCGACGAGCTGCGTCATCCGGACGCCGACCGGCCCCGGGCCAAGCTCGCCGCCCCGGCCCCGGCGGCGTCAGTGGCTGGCGGCGAGCTTTAGCACCAGGTCGGCGGCCCGCCCCACCCCGCCGGCCCGGCGGCACTGCTCGCCCCAGTGCCGGCTGCGTTCCCGGAAGCTCTCCTCGGTGAGCAGCCGGCGCAGCTTCGCGGCCACCTCGCCCGCGTCGACGTGCGGTGGACGGTCGAGCGCCAGGCCGACGCCGGCGTCGACGGCGCGGGCCGCGATGTCGTAGCAGTCCAGCCAGAACGGGGTCATCAGCATCGGCTGCCCGAAGTGGACGCCCTCGTGGAAGCCGTTGGCCCCGCCGTGGCAGACGAACGCCCGGACGTTCGGGTGGGCCAGCACGTCGAGCTGCGACGGGATCCACTCCTCGATCCGCACGTGGGGCGGCAGCGGGCCGGGCAGCAGGTGCCGCTGCCCGGCGGGCAGCTTCCACAGCACCTGGTGCTCGGGCCCGATCGCGGCCAGCGCCTCGGCGAACGCCCGCACCTGCGGGCCGGTGAGCCGGGCCAGGGTGCCCAGGCAGGCGTAGACGACCGAGGTCTGCCGGTCGAGCCAGCCGATCAGCTCCGCGCCCTGCCCTGGACCGCCCGACGCGCTATCGCCCGGGGCGGGTTCGCGCGGCGGCACCATCGGGCCGAGCAGGTGCAGGTGCTCCGGCGCGGGGAAGGGATATTCCAGCCCGAACACCGTGTAGCCGAAGACGGCCGTCGCGGCGGCACTGTATTTCTCGGGGTCGCCGAAGGCGTTGTCGATCCGCTGGGCGCGGCGGTGCCGGGCCTGCCCGGCGAGCGCGCGCAGCAGCGACAGCCGCAGGCGGGCGCGGAAGGTCAGGTTGGTCCACCGCTGCCGGGGGCCCAGCCGGCGGGGCAGCCCCGAGGTGGGCGTCGGATAGTCCCACGGCAGCCGGCTCAGGTAGACGTTGCTGGGCGGGAACGCCAGGCTCAGCACGTACGGCACGCCCCGCGCCAGCGCCGCGTCGAGCGCGCCCAGGTTCAGCATGTCGATCACCATCAGCGAGGGCCGGATCTCGTCGATCTGTTCGAGGGTCCGCGCCCGGACCCGGTCGGCCACCTCGGGGATCCGGATCTGCCGGGCGAGGGCGACCAGGCCGGCGGTGGTCATCGGCCCCCGGGTCATCGCGGCGTACAGCTCGTCGTCGACGCGGAGCACGGTGTCGCCGGTGGAGCGGAAGCGCAGCGGGCTGCCGGTGGCGTGGGCCGCCACCCGGTCCCGCGCCTCCTCCTCGGCGGCGAACCACAGGCCCGGCTCGCCGCGCCGGGACAGCTCCCCGGCGATGGCGAGCAGGGGGTTGAGCTGCCCCGGGTGCGCGGGGCTGGCGAAGAGGACGGAGCGCATGGGTGTCCCTCCTACGGCCGGAGCCGTACCGGCAGCTGGTCGTACCCGCGCAGCACCCGGGTCGGGCGGCGGCGCGGCTCCCCGGCCAGCGCCGCGTCGGGGTAGCGCTCGAAGAACGCGCGCAGCCCGAGCTGGCCCTCCAGCCGGGCGAGCGCCGCGCCGAGGCAGTAGTGCACCCCGCTGGAGAACGAGAGGTGGTCGCGGGCGTTGGCGCGGGTGACGTCGAAGCGGTCCGGGTCGGCGAAGACGGCGGGGTCCCGGTTCGCGCCGCCCATCATCGGCACCACGACCTCCCCGGCGCGCACCCGTGCGCCGGCCACCTCGGTGTCGGCGAGGCAGTAGCGGACGGTGGTCTGGGCGGGCGAGTCGTACCGCAGGATCTCCTCCACCGCGTTGGCCCACCCGTCGGGCCGCCCGCGCAGCGCCGCGAGCTGGTCGGGGTGGCGGATGAGCAGGTGGATGCCGGTGCCGAGCAGGTTGACCGTGGTCTCGAACCCGGCCACCAGCAGCAGGCCGGCGATGGCCAGCAGCTCCTCCTCGGTGAGCCGCTCGCCGTCGCTGTCGAGGTGCACGAGGCGGCTGAGCAGGTCGTCGCCCGGGTCGGCGCGCAGCCGGGCGAAGTGCGCGCGCAGCCACCCGTTGAGCTGCCCGATGGCGGCCTCGGCGGCACGGTATTCCCGCAGCGTCAGCCCGAGATCGAGCGTCGGGGTGGCGGCCTCGCCCCAGGCCAGGAACCGCTGCCGCAGGTGCTGCGGCACGCCGAGGATCTCCGCGATCACGGTGAGCGGCAGCAGGCTCGCGTAGCGCCCGATCACCTCCACGGTGCCGGCCGCGTCCGGGGAGAGGTCGTCCAGCAGGGCTGAGGCGTGCCGCTCGATCCGGGGCCGCAGCCCCTCGATGGCCCGGGGAGTGAAGACCTTGGCGACCAGGCGGCGGTAGCGGGTGTGCGCCGGCGGGTCGACGACCAGCATCGAGGGCGGGTCGGCCGGCCCGATGGGCCGCCCGCTGCGGCCGAGGCGGCGCAGCACCGCGAGCGGGCCGGGTGCCGGCAGCGAGCCGGGGTCGGTGCTGAACGCCTCGCCGCGCAGCACCGCGACGACCGCGTCGTGCCGGGTGGTGCTCCACATGAGCCGGCCCCGGACCAGCGCGCCGGCCTCGCGGACCTCCCGGTAGAACGGGTACGGGTCGTCGCGGATCGCCGGGTCGAAGAAGAGGCGGGCCTGCGCGTCGCCCCGGCGGGCGGCGGCGCTGATGCCGAGCCGGGCCAGGCCGTGCCGGTCGACCCAGCGCACGAGGGTCCCCGGTCTGGTCAGCTCCACCCGAACCTCCCGCCATCAGCCATGTCGGACGCCCGTGCAATTCCCATCATGGCCATGGCGCGCGTCAATTCCTATCGGCGCGGGGGATTTGCCGAGGTGATCTCGAAAAGAACTTATACCCCAGCCGGAGACGTCGGCGCAACGACCTCTTTCTTTGCATGAGAATTCGATGTGAAGGTGCCGAACTCGCTGACGTAAACGTCGTAACTCCGGTACTGTCCAGCGCCATGGCAGCGACGAAAGTCGATCAATATTGTCATGTGACGGCGCGTCGGTCGTGCGGTTCGGTCGTGAGGGGTGAGCAGTGAAGAATGTCGACCGGGCACCGTTGACCACAGTTCAGGCCGACATCTGGGTAGCTGGTCGACTATGTCCGGAGCTGCCCCAGTTCAACGTCGGGGGATACCTGCGGTTCACCGGGCCCGTCGACCTCGACCTGATGCGTACCTGCATGAATCGGGCCGTCCTGCGGAACGACGCGTTGCGGCTGCGTTTCGAGGAAGCGAACGGTGAGCCCTATCAGTGGGTCGAGGACGAACCACCGGTAATTGCCACCATCGACTTCTCGGAAGACGCCGACCCCCGCGCGGCCTGCCATTCCTGGATGGCCCGGTCGTTCGACCGCCCGTTTCCGCTGCGCCGGAGTCGAATGTACGAACTGGCCCTGCTCGTGGAGAGCGAATCGGTCACCTACGCGTACCTCAATGCCCATCACCTCGTCACCGACGGCTGGGGCGGGCGGCTGCTGCTGCAGCAGGCGAGCGAGGACTACGCCCGCCTGCTGCGCGCCGGGGCGAGCGCCGAGGAGCCGCCGCCGTCGTCGTACCTGGCCGTGGCCCGCGCCCGCGCCGAGCGCCCGCGACCGGCCCCCGGCGAACGGGACCGCGAGCACTACCGCGCCGCGCTGGCGGGCATCGCGCCGGCCCTGTTCCCGCGCCGCGCGACCGCCGACCGCCCGACCGGCGACAGCGCCTCGACCGGCGGCACCCGCTCGGTCGGCAGCAGGCCCGCCACCAGCGGGCGGCACAGCTTCTCCGTCGACCGGGCCCTGGTCGACCGGATCACCGCCCGGGGCGAGTCCCCGTTCACCGTCGTCGCCTCTGCCCTCGCCACCTACCTCGCCCGGATCCACCGCACCGACCGGGTCGTCCTCGGCGTACCCCTGCTCAACCGCCGCACCCACGTCGAACGCCGCACCGTCGGCCACTTCGCCAACGAACTGCCCCTGCCGGTCCGGATCGACGGCGCGCGACCGCTGGCGGACCTGGCCGCCGAGGTGCAGACGACCCTGCGCGCGCTCTGGGCCCACCAGGGACTGTCCCGGGGCGAGCTGCTGCGCGGCGTGGCCCTGCCCGACGGCGGGCGGCAGCTCTACGACGTGACCCTGTCGTGGATGCGCTGGCCCCGCCCGGAGCCGGTCCCCGGCGTCGCGCAGCGGACGATGGTGCGCAGCCGGCTGCACGACGGGCACGTCCTCGCCGTGCTCGTCAACGACTTCGACGACGGCCCGCTGACGGTGGACCTCGACTACGCCCCCGACGTGTTCGACGCGGACTTCCCGATCGAGGCCCTGGGCCGGCACGTCGTCACGCTGCTCCGCAACGCCCTCGACCGACCCGACCGGCCGCTCGCGCAGACCCCGATGCTGCCCAAGGTCGAACGGGACCGGCTCACCCGGGGGCTCAACGACACCCGGGCCGACCTGCCCGACGACCTGACGGTGCACGGCCTGTTCGCCCGGCAGGCCGCCCGCACCCCGGACCGGACCGCGCTGGTCGTCGACGGCACCGACGAGACGGTCAGCTACGCCGACCTCGACGCCCGCGCCAACCAGGTGGCCCACGCCCTGCGCGACGCCGGCATCGTCCGGGGCGACCGGGTCGCGGTCCTCGCCGACCGGGGGCCGGGGCTGCTCACCGCGATCCTGGGCACGCTGAAGGCGGGCGGGGCGTACGTCGCGATCGAACCCGACCATCCCCAGGCGCGGCTGCGGCACCTGCTCACCGACAGCGGGGCCCGGGTGCTCGTGGTGACCGGCGACACGCCACCGCCGCCGGTCGGCCCCGGGGTCGCCGTCTGCCACCTCAAGGCCATGACCGACCGGCCCACGACGCCCGTGACGCCGGTCGCCGACGGTGCCGACCTCGCGTACGTGTGCTACACCTCGGGCTCCACCGGCCGGCCCAAGGGGGTGCTGATCGAGCACCGCTCGGTGGTCAACCGACTCGCCTGGATGCAGCGGCACTACCCGCTGACCGGCGACGACGCGCTGGTGCAGAAGACGCCCGTGTCGTTCGACGTCTCCGTGTGGGAGCTGTTCTGGTGGGCGCTCGCCGGGGCCCGGCTGGTGCTGCCCGAGCCGGAGGTGCGGCGGGACCCGGCCGCGCTGAGACGTACGGTCGCCCGGCAGGGCGTCAGCGTCGTCCACTTCGTACCGTCGATGTTGGGGCCCTTCCTCGACCTGCTCGCCGACGACCCCGCGGCCCGTGCGGACGCCGCCGGCCTGCGGCTGGTCTTCGCCAGCGGCGAGGAACTGCCGCCCCCGCACGTCGACCGGTTCCACCGGCTGCTGCCCGCCGGGCCGCATGGACCCCGGCTGGTCAACCTGTACGGGCCGACCGAGGCGACGGTCGACGTCTCCCACTTCGAGTGCCGGCCCGACCCGGCCGGGCGGACCGCCCGCGTGCCGATCGGCCGCCCGATCGACAACATCCAGCTCTACGTGCTCGGCCCCGGCGACGAGCCGCAGCCCGTCGGCGCGCCCGGCGAGCTGTGCATCGCCGGGATCGGCGTCGCCCGGGGCTACCTGGGCCAGCCCGAGCTGACCGCGCAGCGGTTCGGCGTGGACCCGGTCACCGGCGGCCGGCTGTACCGCACCGGCGACCTCGCCCGCTGGCTGGCCGACGGCACCGTCGAATACCTGGGCCGCCTCGACGACCAGGTGAAGATCCGGGGCAACCGGGTCGAACCCGGCGAGGCCCGGCACGCCCTCGCCGCCGTGCCCGGCGTGCGGGAGGCGGTCGTGGTGGCCCGCACCGACCCGGCCCGGGGCACCCACCTCGTCGGCTACTACCGGGCCGACGCCGACCTCGACCCGGCGTGGCTGCGCGCCCAGCTCCTGCACGGGCTGCCCGACTACCTGGTCCCCGCCCTCTTCCGCCGCCTCGACCGGATTCCGCTCACCGCCCACGGCAAGCTCGACCAGGCGGCCCTGCCCGACCCGGCCGCCGGGTCCGCCGCCGGGCCCGTCGACGGCGGCCCGCCCGCCGGTGCCGCCCGCGCCGACGCCGGGACCGGGCCGGGCCCCCGCGACGAGGTGGAACGCACCCTCGCCGCGATCTGGGCACGGGTGCTGGGGGTGCCGTCCGTCGGCATCCACCAGGACTGGTTCGCCGTCGGCGGCGACTCCATCCTCGCCCTGCGGGTCGGCGCCGAGGCGGCCCGACACGGCCTGCACGTCACCGTCGCCGACCTGGTGGCCCGGCCCACCGTGGCGGCGCTGGCCGCCCACACCCGCGCCGCCGCGCCGCCCGCCGGTGGGCAGGACGCCCCGCCGGAGCCGTTCGGGCTGGTGTCGCACCTGGACCGGGCCGCGCTGGGCGACGCGCAGGACGCCTTCCCGGCGACCCGGCTCCAGCTCGGCCTGCTGTTCCACGGCAGCGAACGCGAGGACGCCACCGCCTACCACGACGTGTTCCGCTACTCGCTGCGGCTGCCGTGGGACGAGGTCGCGTTCCGCGCCGCCCACGCCCGCCTCCTCGACCGCCACCCGGCCCTGCGCTCTTCGTTCGACCTGGGCGGCTACTCCGAGCCGCTCCAGGTCGTCCACGCCCGGGTGACCGGCGGCCTCGACGTCGCCGACCTGCGCGACCTCGACGCCGCCACGGCCGACGCCGAGGTGCTGGCGCACATGCGGCAGCGGCGCCGCCACCGCTACGCGTTCGACCGCGCCCCGCTGCACCTGATGCGGGTGCACCTGCTGCCGTCCGGGGCCGTCGACCTGGTGTTCAGCTTCCACCACGTGCTCCTCGACGGCTGGAGCGTGGCCACCGTCGTCGGTGACCTGCTGCGGACCTACCTGCGCCTGGTGGGCGTCGACATCGACCCGCCCCGGGCGGCCGCGCTGCCCTCCCCGGCGGCGTACGTCGTCGAGGAGCGCCGCGCGGTCGACTCCGTCGCCACCCGCGACTTCTGGCGGGCCCGGCTCGACGGCGCGGAACTCACCCAGATCGAGGGCTGCCGCCAGTACGAGCCGCCCGGCGACGAGGGGACGATCATCCGGCACGTCCCGCTGCCCGACGACCTCCAGGACCGGGTACGCGGCTTCGCCGCCGCACACGGGCTGCCGGTGAAGTCGGTCCTGCTCGCGGCGCACTGCCTGCTGCTGCGGCTGTACTCCGGTGCGGCGGACGTCACCACCGGCCTGGTCACCCACGGCCGGCCGGACCGGCCCGGGGCGGAACTCGTCGCGGGGCTCTTCCTCAACACGGTGCCGCTGCGGGTCACCCCCGGCGCGCGTACCTGGCTGGAGCTGGTCCGGCAGGTCCACGGGCAGGAGCGGGAGTGCCACCCGCACCGGCGCTACCCGCTGCACGCCATCGTCGGCGACCGGGGTGGCGAGCCGGTCTTCGAGACGGCCTTCAACTACGTCCACATGCACGTGCTGACCCCGCTGCTCCAGCTGCCCGAGGTCGAGCTGCTCGGCTTCGACACCTGGGAGGAGACCAACTTCACCCTGCTGGTGAACGTGTTCGTCAGCCCCGCCGACCGGCGCGTGTCGCTGCGCGTCGACGCCGACGGGCGCACCCTCACCCCGGCGCAGACCGACCTGCTGATCGACGCGTACCTGCGCATCCTCGCCCGGATCGTGGCCGACCCGCAGGGCGAGCCGGACTTCGGCTTCCTCGCCGCCGCGCCGCAGCCCGCCGGCCCGCCCCTGGAAACCCCCGGCGACGTGGGACGCCGCCTCGCCGCGCACGCCCGGCGCACCCCGGACGCCGTCGCGATCACCTTCGACGCCGAGGCTGCCTCCGGCGGCCCGCCGCAGCGGTGGACCTACGCGCGGCTCGACGAGATGGTCGACCGGATCGCCGTCGGGCTGCTGTGCGCCGGGGTACGGCCTGGCCAGCTCGTCGGGATCGCCCTGGACCGGTCGCCGGAGATGATCGCCGCGATCTACGGCATCGCGCGGGCCGGGGCCGCCTGCGTCCCGCTGGACGTGACGTACCCGGCGGAGCGCATCGCCGCGATGGTCGAGCAGGCCCGGCCGGCACGGATCGTGACGCATCGGCGGCACCGGGGCCTGGTGGGCGACCAGGCGACGGTCCTCGACGTGGCCGACCTCGTCGCGGACCCGGCGACCGGTGGCATCGTCGCGGGGCCCGCAGTCACCGACGAGGCCGTGGCGCTGCCCCGGGTCACCGCCGACGACCTGCTCTACGTCCTGTTCACCTCCGGCTCGACCGGGGTGCCCAAGGGCGTGGCGATGACGCACGGCGCGCTCGACAACTACCAGGCGTGGCAGATCCGGGCGGCCAGCGCGGCGGCCGGCGGCACCACGCTGCAGTACGCCCCGCTCAGCTTCGACGTGTCGTTCCAGGAGATCCTCACCACGATCAGCGCGGGCGGCACCCTGCGGATCATCGACGAGGACCTCCGGCGGGACGTGCCGGCCCTGCTGCGGCTGCTCGACCGCGAGTCCGTCGCGCGGATCTTCCTGCCGTACGTCGCGTTGCAGCAGCTCGCCGAGGCCGCGGAGCTGCTCGGCATCCACCCCCGCGCGCTGCGGGTGGTGATCTCCTCCGGCGAGCAGCTGCGGGTGACCGCCGAGATCCGGCGTTTCCTGGCCGCCCTGCCGGCCGGCGCGGTCCTGGAGAACCAGTACGGGCCGACCGAGACGCACCTGGTCACCGCGTACCCGATGACCGGCGACCCGGCGCGGTGGCCCAACCTGCCGCCGATCGGGCCCGCCATCGACGGGGTCGAGATGCACCTGCTGGACGAGCGGATGCGGCCCGTGCCGACGGGGGTGACCGGCGAGCTGTACTACGGCGGGATCCAGGTCACCCGGGGCTACCACGGCCGGCCGGGCCTCACCGCCGAGCGCTGCGTGCCCAACCCGTTCGGCCCGCCGGGCAGCCGGCTCTACCGCACCGGCGACCTGGCCCGCTACCTGCCCAACGGGGACCTGATCTGGGTGGCCCGCACCGACACCCAGACCAAGATCCGTGGCTTCCGGGTGGAACCCCTGGAGGTGGAGATGGCGGTCATGGAGCTGGCCGCGGAGTACCCGGGGATCCGGGAGGCCGCCGTCGTCGCCCGCCGCCGGGAGGGCGTCGACTCCTACCTCGCCGCGTTCCTCGTCGGCGACCCGGACGCGGTCGATCTGGCCGACGTACGCGGCCGGCTGCGCGCCACCCTCCCCGAGCACCTGGTGCCGGCGCGCTGGCAGTGGCTGCCGGCGATGCCGCTGACCCCCAGCGGCAAGCGCAACGACCGCGCCCTGCGGGAGCTGCCGCTGGAGCTGGCCGAGGCGCCCCGCGTCGCCCCCCGCGACCGGTACGAGCGCGTCGTCGCCGACATCGCCGCCGACCTGCTGCACCTGCCGGCCGTCGGGGCGCACGACAACCTGTTCGAGCTGGGCGGCACGTCGCTGACCGCGATGCGGCTGGTGGTGATGCTGGAGAAGCGGTTCGGGGTGGCCGTGCCCGTCTCGGCGTTCGTCGCCACGCCGACCGTGGCGGGCGTGGCCACGCTGCTGCGCTCCGGCGGGGCGGACCTCACGTTCGACCCGCTGGTGCCGATCCGGGCCCGGGGCGACCGGCCACCGCTGTTCCTGGTGCACCCGCTCGGCGGCAACGTGCTCTGCTACGTCCCGCTGGCCCGCCACCTCAGCCCCGACCAGCCCCTGTACGCGCTGCAGGCCGCCGGGGTGGACGCGGGCACCGAGCCGCTGCGTACCGTTCCCGAGCTGGCCCGCGCCTACCTCGACGCGATCCGCCGGGTCCAGCCCGACGGCCCGTACGCCATCGGCGGCTGGTCGTTCGGCGGGGTGGTCGCCTTCGAGATGGCGCGACAGCTTCGCGAGGGCGGGGCCGGGGTCGACCGGCTGATCCTGCTCGACCCGATCGCCCGCCGGCCCGGCGACCCGGTGCCGGTCGCCGACGACGTCCTGCTCGACTGGTTCTTCTGGGAGTTGATGCGGCTCGGCCACGACGGGGTGCCGACGCGCGGCGTGCCGACCGAGCTGACCACACCCGAGGCGAAGCTCGACTTCATCGCGGGTCGGGCCGGCGAGAGCGGGGTGCTGCGCCCGGGCAGCCCGCGCGGCTCGGTGCGCCGCCTCTTCGCGGTCTTCCGGGCCAACTGGGAGGCGATCATCTCCTACCGGCCCGAGGTCGTCGACCAGGACCTCACCCTGCTGCGGGCCGCCGACCCGCTGCCCGCCGTGCTGAAGCCCATGCACGATCTCGCCGGCACCCTGCACCTCGACCCGCGCAACGGCTGGGGCGAGCTGACCACCGGCCGGGTCGACGTGATCGACGTACCCGGTGACCACCTGGTGCTGATGGACGAGCCGTACGTGGCCGAGGTGGGGCGGCGGATCACCGGGCTGCTGGCGGACGACGCCCCGGCCCGCCGGCCGGTCGGGGACGCGCGATGATCGCCCCCGCCGGCTCCGGCGGCCCGGCCCGCGCCGCCGGCTCGGTGCAGGCCGCCGGTTCGGGCCGCCGCCGGCCGAAGGCCATCATCGTCGGCGCGGGCATCGGCGGCCTCGCGGCGGCCGGCGCGCTGCGCCGCGTCGGGGTCGACGTGGAGATCCACGAGCAGGCGTCGGAGCTGCGGGCGGCCGGCTCGGCGCTCTCGCTGACCGCCAACGCCCGCGTCGCGCTGCGCTGCCTCGGCATCGACCTCGACGTGGAGCGGCGCGGCCAGGTCTACCCGGAGCTGCACTTCCGCACCGCCGCCGGGCGGCCGATCAGGACCGTCCGGTTCGCGCACCTCGGCGACCGGGTCGGCGCGCAGAACGTCGCCATCCACCGCGCCGAACTGCACCGGGCCCTGCTCGCCGAGGCCGGGGACCCGCCGATCCGGCTCGGGTCCGCCGCCCGCCGGTTCCACCGCCACCACGGCGGCATCCGGGTCGAGTTCGCCGACGGCACCAGCGCCGACGGCGACCTGCTGATCGGCGCGGACGGCTTCGGGTCGGCGGTACGCCGGCAGCTCGTCGGCCCCGAGCGCCCCCGGGAACCCGGGTACGTGTGCTGGCTGGCGACCGTCGCGTACCGGCATCACCTGGTGCGCGACGGGTACGCCGCCCACTACTGGGGGCGGGGCCAGCGGTTCGGGCTGGTGCACCTCGGCGGCGACAACGTCTACTGGTGGGGCACCCGCAACATGCCGCCGGAGGCGGCCCGCGACTGGCGTGGCGGCCGGGACGAGATCCTCCGCGCGTACGCGGGCTGGGCCGACGAGGTGGTCGAAACCGTGGCCGCCACCGCCGACGCGGCGGTCATCAGCGTCCCCGCCCGGGACCGCCCCGCCCTGCGACGCTGGGGCGACGGCGCGGTCACCCTGCTCGGCGACGCGGCGCACCCGATGCTGCCGAGCCTCGGCCAGGGCGCGGCGATGGCGGTCGAGGACGCGGTGGTGCTGGCCCGGTGCCTGGCCGGGGCCACCGACCTGCCGGGCGCGTTGCGCCGCTACGAGGCGGCCCGCCGTGACCGCACCCGGCGGATGATCCGCCAGGCGCACTCGCTGAGCCGGATCGAGCAGCTCGCCAGCCCCGCCGGGGACCTGGCCCGCCGCGCGTACCTGCGGTGGCTGCCCACGCGTCTGGTCGACCGCCGCAACCTGGCGGACCTGACCTTCCCCGACGTCCTGCCGGCGGCCGGGCGGTGAGCCCCGCGCGTGGGGCCCACCGGGCGCTCAGCCCGCTGGAACGCTGGTACTGGATCGCCGACCAGGTCTCCCCGCTCAACGTCATCGCCCGCGTCCGGGTGCGCGGGCACCTGCCGCCGGAGCTGCTGCGGGCGGCGCTGGACGACCTCCAGGCCCGCCATCCGCTGCTGCGGGTGGCCATCGCGACCCGGCCGGACGGCCGGCGACCCCGGTTCGTGCCGACGGACCGGCCGATCCCGCTGCGGCGGGCCGCGCCCGGCCCCGACGGTGCCGCCGACGCCGGGCTGCCCGCCGCCCCCGGCGTGCCCGCCGATCCCGACGCAGGCTGGCTGCGCGAGGTCAACGAGCGGGAGCTGGCCGACCGGGTCGACTGGCGGGCCGGCCCGCTCTGCCGGGCCGTCGTGCTGACGACGGGTGCTGCGCCCGGGGACGCGCACGACCTGATCCTGACCCTGCCGCACTGCGTGGCCGACGGCACGACCGCCCTGTCGCTGCTGCGCCAGTGGATCGAGCACGCCGACCGGCTGGCCGCCCAGGGCCCGCCCGGCCCGGACGCCCGAACCCCGGTCAGCGCCGAGCCGGCCCTGCCACCGGCCGAGCGGATGTTCCCCCGCCGGTACCGGGGCGTCACCGGCGCGCTGCGGCTCGGCGGGCAACTGCTGCGGGACCTGTACGCGGTGCGCCGGCACCGGCCGACCCGGGTGACGCCGAGCCGGTTCGTGCCGTTCACCGAGCGCCGGAGCCGGCTGCTGCACCGCACGCTCACCGCCGAGCAGGTCGCCGCGCTGGCCCGGGCGTGCCGCCGGGAACGGACCACGGTGCACGGTGCGCTCGCCGCCGCCATGGTCCTCGCGGTCGCCGCCGAGACACCCCCGCCCGCCCCGGGGCACGTGGCGATCGGTTCCCCGGTGGACTTCCGGGCCGTGCTGACGCCCCCCGTGCCCGAGCGGGCCGTCGGCGCGTACGTCGCCACCGTCCCCTCGTTCGTGCCCTACCGGCCGGGCGTGTCGCTGTGGCAGGTCGCCCGGTCGATCAGCGGCGACCTCGCGGGCCGTCGCCGCCGGGGCAGCCACTTCGCCATGGTCGACCTCGTCCGCCTCTCCTGCCCGCCGTCGGTCGGGGCCAGCGGCCGGTTCGTGGAGCTGACCGAGCGGACCGGGCCGGTGAACCTCTGCCTGTCCAACCTCGGCCGGTACGACTTCCCGGACCGGATCGGGGCCTGGCGGCTCGGCGGGGCGCAGTTCGTCGCCGGGCTCTCCGTCTGCGGCTACTTCGTCGCCACGGCGAACACCAGCCACGGGGAGCTGGCCTGGAACTTCGTCCACGTGCCGGAGGCGGTCCCGGACGCCAGGGCGGCCCGCCTCGTCGCCGCCTGCGTCGACGCGGTGCTGGCCGAGATCGGCGAGTCGGCGGCCGGGGCCGGGGAAGCGGCGGCCGGGATCGAGCCAACGGCGGCGGGGGCCGAGGGAGCGGCGGCCGGGATCGACGAGACAGCGGCCGGGAACGACGCAACGGCGACGGGGGTCGCGGCGGTGCCGGCCGGAACCGACAGAGGGGCGGGAACATGATCGGGGCCGGACGGCGGATCGACGCGCGGGGCCGGGCCGTGGTGGTCACCGGCGCCTCGTCAGGGCTCGGCCGGGAGGCCGCGCTCCACCTGGAGCGGGCCGGTTTCCGGGTCTTCGCCGGGGTGCGTGACCGGGCCGCCGCCGACGACCTGGCCGCCGCCGCCACGGCCGGGCGGCTCACCCCGCTGCGCCTCGACGTCACCCGGGCCGACCAGATCCGGGGCGCCGTCGACGAGGTGGCCCGGCAGGTCGGGGCCGGTGGCCTCTGGGGGCTGGTCAACAACGCCGGCATCAGCCTGCCCGGCCCCCTGGAGTGCGTGCCGCCGGAGCAGCTGCGGCGGCAGCTCGACACCAACGTGGTCGGCCAGGTCGCCGTGATCCAGGGCTTCCTCCCGCTGCTGCGCACCGGCCGGGGCCGGATCGTGAACGTCACCTCCGGCCTGGGCCGGGTCGCACTGCCCTACCTGGGCGCGTACGCGGCGGCCCAGTTCGCCAAGGAGGCGGTCAGCGACAGCCTGCGGCGCGAGCTGCGGCCGTTCGGGATCGCGGTGTCGGTGGTCCAGCCGGGGGCGATCCAGACGCCGATCTGGGACAAGGTCGCCGACGCCGGGGCGGAGACGATGGCCCGGGCTGCGGGGCGGGCCGGCGACCTGTACGCGGAGCCGTTCGACCGCTTCCTCGCCCGGCTGGCCGCGCAGGCCCGGCGCAGCGGGACCACCCCGGCGGACTTCGCGCGGGCGGTCGCCCGGGCGCTGACCGCCGCGCGGCCGAGGACCCGGTATCCGGTCGGCGGCGACGTGCGGTTGGGCAGCCTGGCCGCCCGGCTGCTGCCCGACGCCCTGCTCGACCGCAACTTCGCCCCGCTCGTGCGGCCCCGCCCCGACAGGCGACCCCCGACCGGCGACCCGGGTCCCGCATCCGGCGACCCGGGGCCCGTGCCCGTCGCCCCGACCAGCAGTGAGGACTGACCAGCATGGACGCCGACCAGCAGGCCCGGACCCAGGCCCAGGCCCGGTTCGCCCGCAACCTGGAGTTGATCTCCGAGGGACGGATCACCGAATGGGTGGAGCTGTTCGACCCCGAGGGGGTGCTGGAGTTCCCCTACCCCCTGCCGGGCATCCCCGCGCGGTTCACCGGCCACCGTGAGCTGTACGAGCACATGAAGGACTTCCCGAAGCAGTTCGACGTGCGCTTCTCCGGCCTGACCTTCCACGAGACCACCGACCCGGAGCTGGTGATCGCCGAGTTCGTCGGTGCCGGCCGGGGCGTCGTCACGGGCCGGCCGTTCCACCAGGTCTACATCTCGGTGGTGCGGTTCCGGGACGGGCGGATCGTCCACTTCCGGGACTTCTGGAACCCCCTGGCGACCATCCGGGCCGGGCTGACGATCGGGCACGCCTGGCGTGGCCTGGTCGACCTCCTGCGGCCCGCCACACGCCGCCGCCCGAAAGGGCCGGGCCCCGGTCGGGGGTGACCGTGGCCCCGCCACCCGTGGGGTGGGGACGGACGGGGGGCCGGCCCGCGGCGGCGGGCCGGCCCCCACGTACGCGAGGTGGTGCGCCTACGGCTTCCAGGAGCCGGCGGTCTCCAGCTTGTGCCGGTATTCCAGCTCGCCGTTCTTGTTGGTCACGTCGAAGGTGACGCTGCCGGTGCGCTTGCTGCCCTCCCGCAGGTTGACCCCGGAGTCGAGCAGGTCGCCGCAGCCGGCCAGCGCGCCGGCGATCCCGTTCGCGGTGGTGCCGTCCTCGGCCACCCACTGGAAGTAGAACGGGTTGATCGACATGTTGCCCCTCTTCACCGTCGCGGTGACGTCCGCGATCAGGTAGAGCCCCTTGTCGGGGTCGGGCGAGTACGACTTGCAGCCCTTCGTCGAGGTGCGGAACCGCAGCACCGTGATCTCCAGGGTGCCGTCGTCGTCGGTGATGACCAGGCTGTCGCCGGCCTTCATGTTGAAGGTCTCACCGTCGGCCGGTGCGGACGACGACGAGGAGGTCGGGCCGGCGCTCGGCAGGCCGCTCGGTGCGGTGGTGACCCGGGGCAGGTCCGGGAACTGCCGCTCGGCCTCCTTCGCCGCCTCGTTGGCCCCGGTGACCAGCGCCACGATGCCGCCGACGCAGCAGAGCAGCGCGAGCACCACCACGATGACCACGATGATGACGATCGGCTTCTTGCTGCTCTTCCTGGCCGGCGGGCCGAGCGGGTAACCCGGGCCCGGCGCGTAGCCCGGGCCGGGCGGGTACGACCCACCCGGGGGCGGCGGGTAGGCCGGCCCCGGCGGCGGCGGGTAGGCCGCCTCCACGCCCGGCTGGTACGTCGGGTCGGGGGTGGGCGGCGGCGTGAACCCACCCGGCTGGTACGGCGATCCCGACGTGGGCTGGTACGGCGATCCCGAGGTCGGCTGGTACGGCGCGCCGGACACCGGCGGCGGATAGGGCGCACCCGAGACCGGCGGCGGCGGGTACCCCGCGCCCGAGACCGGGGGCTGGGCGGTGGTCGGCGGCAGGGGCGGCGGGGCGGTCGGATCGGCCGGCCACGGGGGCACGGGTGCCGTCGCTGGATCCTGGTTCTGCTGGTAGGGGTCTTGCGGCGGCCCGTATGGGTCCTGGGGGTGGCTCACCGTACTCCTCGGCACCTCATCGCGATCTCGAACGCCCTGACGGTATCGCTCCTGGCCAAGTCGGGGATCGCCCCGACCGTCTCATCGGGGTAACAGGATGGCGGCGGTACGGACCACGTCGGCGTCGACGGCGAACCGCCCGGTGACCGTCGCGGGCGGGTCGGGCACCGGGGCCGCGGCCAGCCTGGCGGGGGAGATCCGGGCCGTGAACAGGCCGGAGTCCGGGTCCAGCTCGATGCGGGCATCGTGGAAGTCCAGCCACGTGCCGACGATCGGGTGCCACACCTTGTAGACGGTCTCCTTGGCGCTGAACAGCACGACGGGCCAGGGTGCGGTGTCGGGGAGCCGGGCGCAGTCGTCCCACTCCTCGGGCAGGCCGACCAGCCGGCGTACCCCCGGGTTGAGTTCCCGGTGCCGTTCGGCGTCCATGCCGACCGACCGGATCTCGTCGGCGCGGGCCACGGCGGCGGCGCAGTAGCCCGGCGTGTGGGTGATGGTGCCGACCACCCCGGGCGGCCAGACCGGGGAGCGGTCGGGCGCGGCGGGTACGGCGACGGCCGGCACGCCGAGCCGGGCGAGCGCCCGCCGGGCGCAGACCCGCCCGGCGGTGAAGTCGCGCCGGCGGCGCTCGACCGCCCGCTCGCCCAGGCAGGCCCGCTCGGCGGGCAGCAGCTCGCCGTCCCCGTCGTCCCCACCGGCGACGGCCACCGCGACCTCGGGCGGCAGCAGGTCACGCATCCCGGCCCCCGCCGCCCCCGTCGCGGCCCCGACCGCCCCGCACGCCGCTCATCGCCGTCGAACGTACCGCACCCGTCCCCGCGCCGGCGGACCGTGGGATCGGCGGTCGGCACGCGCCGATCCCACGGCCCACGGCAGGGGCGGGCCGGCGGGGGTCAGGGCCGGCGGGGACGGCGGGTCAGCGCGAAGCCGACGACGCCGGCCACCGCCGCGAGCACCCCGCCGACCGTGGTCCAGACCCACCGCGACGACAGGTCCGGCAGCCACCCGGCGAGGAGGCTCCCGTCGTCCTCCTCGTCGGCCGGGGCCGCCGCCGGGTCACCGGTCAGCACCGTCCCGGCCTTCGTGTTGGGCACCAGCGGGGCCTTCAGCTCCCCGTCGTCGGCGGGGGCGTCGCCGTCGCCGACCTCGGCGACCAGCAGGTCCACGTCGACCGGCAGGCCGAGGTCCGGCTCCGGCAGCTCCACGACGGAGAGCCGCACGTAGTACGTGCCGGGCAGCGGGTCGGCCGACCACGGCTCGGCCCACGACCGGACCCGGCGCAGGGTGCAGCCCAGCGCCACGCTGGTCGCCGACGCCCCGGCGGTCGGGGTCTGCGCCCCCGTCGTGCACGCCTGCCGGCGGCGCAGGCCGTCGAAGACCTCGACGGTCCAGGTGGAGTCGCCGGTGCGGCCCTTCGGGAAGGTGACCGTCGCCGCGATCTCGTGGACCTGCCCGGCGCTGGCCGAGAACGACCAGTAGAGGTAGTCGCCGCCTGACGCGCCGACCCGCACCGGCTGGCCGGCGGTGATCGGCGTGGCGGTGAGGAACGAGGTGCCGGCCTTGGTGACCGTCGCGGCACCGGGCGAGGGGGTGGGCGCGGCCAGCGCGGGGGCGGCCGGGAGCGTCAGCGCGGCGGCGGCGACCAGCGCCGCCGAGGACCGGATCAACGGGGTACGCATCGTCAGTTCTCCCTCCAGGTGGCGACCCACCAGCGGGTGAGCAGCCCGGCGACGAGCCCGGTGACCAGGCCGGCCAGGGTCAGCAGCAGCAACAGCACCCAGCCCCGGCCCAGGTCCGGCCCGCCGGGGTCCGGCGACGAGGCGACCACGTCGACGGTCAGCTCGATCGGCATCCCCGGGCTGGCCCGGGTGCCGGGGCGCGGCGCGAACGCGTTGCTGACCACCAGGCAGACGGTGGTCGGGGCGGCCGCCGTGTCGCCGGCCGCCGGGCTCGGCGTCTCCCCGTCCCCGTCGTCGTCGTCCGCGTCGTCGTCGGCGGCGGCCGACCAGCGCAGGCCGGCGGAGACCACGTCGGTGCGACCGCTGCCGGCGTCCACGCCCCGGACCAGCTCCCGGCCGTCGGGGGCGGTGGCCCGCAGCAGCACCGCGTGGTCGGGGTTGACCGGGCGGTCCAGCGCGATGCTCACCGAGGCCCGCAGCTCCTGACCCGGGCGCACCGGCACCCGGTACCAGCGGTGCTCGGAGAACTGTTCCCGGTCGGTGTAGACGCCGGGGGCGAGCAGCGGCGCGTCCGGGCAACGGGCGGAGCCGCCCACCACGGTCGGTGCGGCGGTGTAGGTGTCCCGGGCCCGGTCCACCAGCTGCTTGATCCGGCCGGTCAGCTCCTCGGCGCTCTGCGCGGCCGTGTACGTCCCGCCGGTGGCGCCGGCGATGCAGAGCAGCTGCCTGCGCACCTTCTCGTCGGGGGCGAGCCCGAGGGTGTCCACCACCAGCTTGGTGCCCTGGGCGGCCAGCTCGCGGGCCACCTCGCACGGGTCCGGCGGGGCGCAGGTGTCCTCGCCGTCGGTGATCAGCACGATCCGGCGGGCGGTGGCACCCGTGCCGAGGTCGGCGGCGGCCGAGCGCAGCGCCAGCCCGACCGGGGTGAACCCGGTGGGCCGGAGGGTGGCCACGGCCGCCTTGGCCTGGGCCCGGTCCACCCGGCCGACCGGCACGATCTGCTGGGTGTCCTGGCACCCCACCTTCTTGTCCTTGCCCTTGTAGGTGGCCCCGAGCACCCGGATGCCGAGCTGGGTCTCCTCGGGCAGCGCGTCCACGACCTCGTTGAACGCCTGCTGCGCCACCGAGATCCGGCTGCGCCCGTCGATGTCCCGGGCCCGCATCGAGCCGCTGACGTCGAGCACCAACTCGACCCGGGGCGGCTCGGTGGCGGGGTTTTCCTCGTCCGCCCGCGCGGGTGCGGGACCACCCAGCGCGACCGCCGGACCGACCAGGACGGTTGCCGCCAGCAGTCCGCGGAAGACGGTTGTCCATCGTCTCTTGTTGATCACCGGGGCGAGTGTAGTGAGATCCACTTTGGAGGCTCAGGCGGCCCTCAGGCGCCCGGCGGAGGGGTGGGCCGGACCCTCGGCGCGGCCGGAAAGCTCCGTAAGGTCCCCGCCGGATGACTGACGGTTAGCTGCCGCATGTAAACCATTAGGCTGGTGTTGCTCCGTCGGAAATCTGACCCGAGTCCACCCGTTGTGCCGGTGGTGCCGGGTGGTTAAGCTCCTATTGCGCGCCCCAATCGCCCGCTTCCCCCGTGGCAGGCGATCGGGGCGCGCGTCTTTGCGCCCAGGAGCCGTTTCCCCGTTCCGGTGGCCCGACAACCGGGCCCGCCCCGGGGCCCGGTTGTCCGATATCCGACGGCTAGCGCGTCAGATCCAGCGGCCGTCCAACCACATCCGGGCCGACCACTCCGCGTACGGCAGCAGCTTGCCCACGAAGATCGGATAGAAGTACGCGAAGCAGAGCGCCACCAGCAGCACGTACGCGCCCACGATGACGCCACCCACCAGCCGGCGTTCCGCCGCCTCGTCCTCGCCGTCGGCGGAGGCCCCCTTGGCGGCCGGCGCCCGCGCCCCGTCGGTGGCCGGCGCCCGCGCCCCGTCGGTGGCCGGCGCCCGCGCCCCGTCGGTGGCCGGAGTGACGATCGCGCCCAGCACGTAGACGACCGCGAGGACCAGGAACGGCAGGGCCGGCGCGGTGTAGAAGGAGAACATCGTCCGGCCGTCGAGGGCGAACCAGAACCAGGGCAGCAGCCCGGCGGCCACGCAGAGCAGGATCGCCCCGGCCCGCCAGTCCCGCCGCGCGAGGCCGATCCAGGCTGCCCCGAACAGGGCGGGCAGGAACGACCACCACAGCAGCGGCGTGCCCAGCAACAGGATCTCCGAGGCGCAGCTCGGCGCGCCGCAGGCGCCCTCACCCGACCAGTGGAACGCCACCGGCCGGCCCAGCAGCAGCCACTGCCAGGGCCAGGACTGGTATTTGTGCGGGTCGTCGAGCTGCTTGTGGAAGCCGTACGCCGCCTTGTGGTATTCCCACAGGTTGTTCAGCGCCCCGATGATCGGGGTGTCGCTCAGGCCCGGCACGTTCGGGTACTTGGCGGCGAGGCGGTAGTAGCCGTCGTCGGTCAGCAGCCAGCCCGACCAGGTCGCCACGTAGGCGACGACCATGAGGACGCCGGCCAGCACCAGCCAGGGCAGCTCGTCGAGCAGCGCGTCGCGCCACGGCCGGCGCACCCCCGCGGAGCGGCGGACGCCGACCTCCCACAGCAGGGCCAGCAGCGCGAAGGCCGGCAGGAAGTAGAGGGCGCTCCACTTGACCGCGCAGGCGAGGCCGAGCAGCACCCCGGCGGCCAGCCGCCACCACGGCCAGTTCCGCCAGCCGCCGGCGGGCCGGCCGGCGCGGCCGGGCGCGGTGGGGTCGAGGCCGGCGTCCAGCGCCCGGCTCCACCGGCGACGCCGGGAGTCCCGGTCGAGGACCAGCGCGCCGAACGCGGCCAGCACGAACAGCAGCAGGAAGATGTCGAGCAGGGCGGTGCGGGACAGCACCAGGTGGAAGCCGTCGAGGGCGAGCAGCAGGCCGGCGGCGCAGCCGAGCGTGGTGGAGCGGAACAGCCGGCGGCCGATGCGCACCAGCAGCAGCACCGAGACGATGCCGGCCAGCGCCGCGCCGAAGCGCCAGCCGAACTCCGGTGCGGTCGTCATCAGGTGCCCGGGCACGGAGATGTTGTGCTCGGCGTCGGAGTAGCCGAACGCCCACTCGCCGAGGCCGATCAGCCACTTGCCCAGCGGCGGGTGCACCACGTACGACGGGCCGTTGTCCTTGTAGTTCCACTCGACGCCCTTGTCGACGAGCCCCCAGCCGTCGCGGGCGTAGTAGATCTCGTCGAAGATCTTGCCCTTGGGGTAGCTGAGGCCGACCAGGCGCAGGATCGCGGCGATCGCCACCACCACGGCGGTGGCGATCCACGAGTTGACGTCCAGCCGGGCGTCGACGGTGGCGAGCCGCCGCCGCACGATCGCGGGGACGCCCCCGCCGCCGGCGTCTGGGGTGGGGGGAGGCCCGGACTCCTCGGTCGCGTCGCCGGCGGACCCGGCCTGCTCCGGTCCCGCCTGGCCCGCGCTCGCGCTCTGCGCTGTCGACGCACTCGTCACGCAGCGATCGTAGGCTGCGGAGGTGCCCGGTGGCGCCCGTCGTCCCCGATATCGGTACAACTGTCGATGAAGGAGCGCTTCTCTTGGGTGAAATGTCCGAATCCGGACGCCTGATCCTCCTCGGCGCGCCGCTCGGCAACCCGGCCGACGCGTCCGCCCGGCTCCGCGAGGTGCTCGCCGTCGCCGACGTGGTCGCCGCCGAGGACACCCGGCGGCTCACCCGGCTGGCCCGCGACCTCGACGTCACCGTCGGCGGCCGGATCGTCTCCTACTTCGAGGGCAACGAGGAGCGGCGCACCCCCGAACTCGTCGAGGTCCTCCGCGAGGGATACGTCGTCGCCCTGGTCACCGACGGCGGCATGCCCAGCGTCTCCGACCCCGGCTACCGGCTGGTCCGGGGCGCCCTCGACGCCGGGGTCCCGGTGACCGCCGCACCCGGGCCCAGCGCCGTCACCACCGCCCTGGCCCTGTCCGGCCTGCCCAGCGACCGGTTCTGCTTCGAGGGCTTCCTGCCCCGCACCCCCGGCGCGCGGCGGTCCCGGGTGCGCGCCCTGGCCGGCGAGGAACGCACCCTGGTCCTCTTCGAGGCCCCGCACCGCATCGCGGGCGCGCTCGCCGACCTGGCCGCCGGGTTCGGCGCCGACCGCCCGGCCGCGCTCTGCCGCGAGCTGACCAAGACGTACGAGGAGGTGGTCCGCCGCCCCCTCGGCGAGCTGGCCGCCTGGGCCGCCGAGCACGAGCCGCGCGGCGAGATCACCCTCGTGGTGGCCGGCGCGCCGCCGGCCGCCGCGCAGCGCCCCGACGACGAGACCCTCCGCGCGGCCGTCGCCGAGCGGGAGGCCGCCGGCCTGTCCCGGCGCGACGCGATCACCGAGGTCGCCACCGAGTACGGCCTGCGCCGCCGCGACGTCTACACCACCGTCCACGCCTGAGGTGCAAGGAAGGGCACCTTGTTAACGCATTCTGTATAGGAAGGGCCCCTTCCTAACCGGCGGGCGGGCGAGCGCAGCCGGCGGGGCAGCGGGCGGGCGGCGAACCGGCCGGCGGGGGCCGGGGCGGGCGCGCCTACCAGGCGGCGGCGAGGAAGCCGGCGCTGATCACGAGCGGGCCGGCCACCGCGACCGCCACCGCCCAGCGGCGGGCCCGCCGGTCGGCCAGCCGGGCCGCACCGGTGTACCGGGCGATCCCCGCGCCGCAGGCCAGCACCAGCAGCAGCCCGAGCAGCCAGCGCAGGTGCCGACCGGCGCCGGTGTCGGCGTACGCGGTGTCGCCCGACGGGCCGGTCATCCGGGCGGTCAGGGTGGAGCCGGTGGCGGTGCGTTCGGCGGGCACCCCGCTGACCCGTACCCCGAAGGCGATGAACCGCTCGCCCTCGGCGGTGAAGACCCCCCGGCAGCGCTGCGTCAACCCGGCGCCCGTGCACTCGCCGATCACGACGGTGCCGGTGGTGGCGTGCCCGAGGGCGAGCCAGAACGGGCCGACGCTCACCCAGGCGAAGAAGGCGGCGAGCAGGCTGAGCGCCAGCAGGGCGGAGAGGCCCTGCCAGGGGTCCGGCGGGTGGGCGGGCCGGTCGGCGGCGCGCCGACGGCGGGTGCCGCCCCGGGGGTCCGCGTCGGCGGCGCGCCGCCACCAGCGGCGGCGGCCGTGTTCCTCGCGCAGGGGGGTGCCGTCCCAGTGCACCTGTTCGATCGGGGCCCAGAACAGCCCGTCGTCGTCGCCCTGCGCGTCCTCGGCGGGGGCGGGGGCCCGGCGGAGCCGGCCGCCGGGCTGCCGGACGGGGACCCGGCGCGGCACCGCGTCGACCGGGGCGCCGGTGGTCGGCTCCACCTCCACCGGCTGGTCGGGGCCGACCGCCTGCCCGGGCAGCGCGGGCGGGCCGGGCTGGGTGGGCGGGCCCGCCTGGACGGGCGGGCCGGGCTGCGTGGTCGGGCCCGCCTGGGCGGGCCGGGCCGCCTGCGCGGGCGGCGCGGGCGCCGATCCGCCGGGCGGCTCCTCGTGCCCCTGGGCGGCTCGTCTGCCAGTCACGGTTTCATTGGACACCGGCAGGTGAGGGCGGCAGTGCAGGTCAGGCCGCGTGTCGGCGACAAATCGGGCGAGAAGCCCGGGGTGCTCGTGGCGAGCCGGCCTATTGGTTCGCGGTGGCCCCGCGCCGGTCACTAGGCTTGCTGGTCATGAGTCACGTTCTCGCGGCGGTAGCCTGGCCGTACGCCAACGGCCCGCGCCACATCGGCCACGTCTCCGGTTTCGGCGTTCCCTCCGACGTCTTCGCCCGGTACATGCGGATGGCCGGCCACGACGTGCTCATGGTCTCGGGCACCGACGAGCACGGCACCCCGATCCAGGTGCAGGCCGACGCCGAGGGGGTCACCCCCCGCGAGCTGGCCGACCGCTACAACCGGGTGATCGCCGAGGACCTGCGGGCGCTGGGGCTGTCGTACGACCTGTTCACCCGCACCACCACCCGCAACCACTACGCGGTGGTGCAGGAGCTGTTCGCCGGGCTGCACCGCAACGGTTACATCGTGCCCCGGGTCACCACCGGCGCGATCTCGCCGTCGACGGGCCGGACCCTGCCCGACCGGTACATCGAGGGCACCTGCCCGATCTGCGGGTACGACAGCGCCCGCGGCGACCAGTGCGACAACTGCGGCAACCAGCTCGACCCGGTCGACCTGATCAACCCCAAGTCCAAGATCAACGGCGAGACGCCGGAGTTCGTCGAGACCGAGCACTTCTTCCTCGACCTGCCCGCCCTCGCCGACGCCCTGCGGCAATGGCTGGACGGCCGCGAGGGCTGGCGGCCCAACGTGCTGCGGTTCTCGCGGAACCTCCTCGACGACCTTCAGCCCCGGGCCATCACCCGGGACCTGGAGTGGGGCGTGCCGATCCCCCTCGACGACTGGCGCGACCGCCCGGACAAGCGGATCTACGTCTGGTTCGACGCGGTCATCGGCTACCTGTCGGCGTCCATCGAGTGGGCCCGCCGCACCGGCGACCCGGAGGCGTGGCGCAGGTGGTGGTCCTCCGACGCCGAGGGCAGGGACGCCCGCAGCTACTACTTCATGGGCAAGGACAACATCGTCTTCCACTCGGTGATCTGGCCGGCGCTGCTCGGTGGCTACTCCGGCGCGGGCGGCCACGACGGCGAGCCCGGCGCGCTGGGCCGGCTCAACCTGCCCACCGAGGTCGTCTCCAGCGAATACCTGACGATGGAGGGCCGCAAGTTCTCCTCGTCCCGCAAGGTCGTCATCTACGTGCGGGACTTCCTCGAACGCTACGACGCGGACGCGCTGCGCTACTTCATCGCGGTCGCCGGGCCGGAGAGCAACGACACCGACTTCACCTGGGCCGAGTTCCTCCGCCGCAACAACGACGAGCTGGTCGCCGGCTGGGGCAACCTGGTCAACCGGTCGGTGTCGATGGCGGCGAAGAACTTCGGCGCGATCCCGCCGGTCGACCCCGCCGGGCTCACGGAGGCCGACGAGGCGCTGCTGGCCACCGCCCGCGCCGGCTTCGACACCGTCGGCGACCTGATCGGCCGGCACCGGCAGAAGCAGGCCATCGGCGAGGCGATGCGGGTCGTCGCCGAGGCCAACAAGTACCTGTCGGAGCAGGCCCCCTGGAAGCTCAAGGCCGAGGCCGACAAGCCCCGGATGGGCACCATCCTGCACGTCGCCCTCCAGGTGGTCAGCGACGCCAACACCCTGCTCACGCCGTTCCTGCCGCACTCCGCGCAGCAGATCCACGAGCTGCTCGGCGGCACCGGCGTGCACGCCCCGATGCCGGTGCTGGAGGAGGTCGACGACCTCGACGGCGGGCCCGCGTACCCGGTGCTGACCGGCGACTACACGGTCGGGGCGCGCTGGGAGTCGGTGCCGCTGGAGGCGGGCCGGCCACTCGCGGCGCCGAAGCCGGTGTTCCGCAAGCTCGACCCGTCGATCGTCGAGGAGGAGCTGGCCCGGCTCGCCGGCTGACCCGCCCCGCCGGCCCCCGACGAAGGGCCCGCCCCGCCGGCCCACCACGAAGGCCCGCGATGACGGCGACATGGCGGCATCCCGGCCCCGGGACACCGCCATGTCGCCGACATCGGCGTGCGGAAGGCTCAGCTTGCGGAAGGCTCGGCCTGCGGAAGGCTCGGCGTGCGAAAGCTCGGCGTGCGGAAGGGCTCAGCGCCGTGCCATCGCCGGGGCGACCACGAACTCCAGGATCGCCCGGTTCACCTCGTCGGCGTTCGTCCACGGGATGCCGTGCGGCGCGCCCTTCAGCGTCACCAGCCGGCCGTCGGGCAGCATCGGCTGCAACCGCTGGCCGGTCACCCCGTACGGCAGGACCCGGTCCTGGTCGCCCTGCACGATCAGCACCGGCACGTCGATCCGGGGCACGTCGGGCCGGAAGTCGGTCAGCCAGGCGTCCACGCACTGGTACGTGCCGATGGCCGAGGCCCGCGCGCCGATGTCCCAGTGCGCCCGGTACGCCTCCTCGCTGACCAGCCTGCCCTTGTTGTCCGCGTAGTTGAAGAAGTTGTCGCAGAAGCTGGTGAGGAACGCGAACCGGTCGGCGAGGATCGCCTGCTGGAAGCCGTCGAACAGGCTGCGGTCCACCCCCTCCGGGTTGTCCGGGGTCTTCAGCAGGAACGGCGCGATCGGGGCGAGCAGCACCGCCCGGTCCACCCGGTTCGACCCGTACGTGCCCAGGTAGCGGGTGACCTCACCGGTGCCCATCGAGTGCCCGATCAGGATCACGTTGCGCAGGTCCAGCTCGGTCATCAGCACGTCCAGGTCGGCCGCGAACGTGTCGTAGTCGTAGCCGGCGGCCGGCTGGCTGGAGTTGCCGAAGCCCCGCCGGTCGTACGTGATGGTCCGGTAGCCGGCGGCGAGCAGCGCGTTGGTCTGCTTCTCCCACGTCGCCCCGTTGAACGGGAAGCCGTGGATCAGCACGACCGGCTGGCCGGCGCCGTGGTCCTCGTAGTACAGGTCGATGGGCGCGGTGTTCTCCGCGCCGACGGTCATGAAGGGCATCTCGTCTCCCGGTGCGGGGTCGGGTCGTCGGACGCCCCGCGCATTCCCGACCCGCCCCCCGATATGCGGCCCCGCCGGGACCGCGCCGCCGGGGCCGCACTGACCGCCCCGCCGGGACCGCCCGGTCAGAGCGGATAGGACACGTCGACCATCCGGTCGTCGGTCACCTCGGTCGCCGGGGCCCACACCTCGTAGACGCCCCGTTCCTGGCACTGCGCCCCGGTCGCGGCCACGGCGTCCGGATCGGGCCGGACCAGCCGCAGCCGCAGCCAGCCCGCCTCCTCCCGCAGGACGAGCCAGGGCACGCCCCGCCAGGCGGCGTGTCGCAACCGGCGGGCCACCGCCTCCACCGGGTACCGCGCGGCCCGGGTCATCGCCAGCACCCGGAACCCGCCGGGCAGGTCGGCGACCGCCTCGTACGCGGCGCCGGCGTACCCGCCGACGAGCTGCGTCGACCGGGCCGCCTCCCCGGTCGGCAGCCACTCCTGGTCGGGGGAGAGGTCCGGCACCCCGGCCAGCAGGTGCCGCCACTGCGGGCCGACCATCCGCAGCCAGCCGCGCTGCTCGGCCTGGTAGCTGTAGAGCACCACCTCCTCGCCCGACGCCGGGTAGGCCAGCAGGGTGGCGTTCGCCGGCATCGGCAGGTCGGCGAAGTCCCGCGTGACGAACTCCGGGACCAGCTGCGCCTCGCTCGGCACGAACCCGGTGCCCAGCACCGGCGGGCCGAGCCGGTCCCGGGGCGGCAGCGCCGTCAACCCCCGGTGCTCCGCGCCGACCGGCCGCACGTAGTCGGCCGGGTCCGCCGCCCGCCAGCGCAGCGCGTACGCCACCTCCAGGTCGTCGCGGCCGCCCGGCGAGTCGGTGCGCAGCACCGCCAGGGCCCCCGGGGTACGCAGATGCGCCACGTCGTGCTCGCGGTGGCAGAAGCCGTGCGGCAGCCAACCCCGGGCGTACCCGGCGAGCTGCCGCGCGGAGAGCACCTTGACCATCCGGGTGCCCCGCCGGACCACCGCGGACGCCCGCACCGCCACCAGCGTCGGATCGCCGGCCGAGGCCGGCTGCTGGCTGAGCCGCTGCACCTGCGACCAGCCCCGTTCGCGGTGCAGCGGCACCATCAGCGGCGTGTCCGGCTCCTCGGTCGGCTCGGCCGCGCCGTGCACCGCGTCGACCTCGCTGGCGTGGGCGAACCGCCGCCAGGGCAGCGGTGCCCCCGCCCGGGGCGACCACTCGAAGCCGGGTGCCTCCTCGGCGCTGAACAACTCGTACGCCGCGCCCCGGGCGATCGCCTCCGCCGGGTAGGCGATCCCGCCGCACGTGACGCGCAGCCCCGCCCGCGCTTCGGCGGCGCCGCGGGCCTGGGGGGAGACGCTCACCCCGGCGACGCTAGGCCCGCCGCGTTCCGGGCGGGTGAACGGCTGGTGACGGCCCGATGACCGGTGCCTGGTCGGCGTGCTCCCCGCCCGACCGCCGGGACACCCGGGAAGGGGCCGGGTGGCGGACCGGGCCGACCGGCGGTGTGTGATGCTGGCGGCGATGACCGAGTCGACCGAACCCCGCCGGCAGCGGGCCGCCCGCCGCGCCGGCGAGTTCCCGCCCGCGCCCGAGCCGCTGCCCGGCCCCGTGCCGGACAGCCACACCCACCTGGACATCACCGTCACCGAGGCCGGCGTGCCGGCCGGCGGGGCGGGCGGCAACGCCACCGCCGACGACCCGGTCGCGGCGGCCGTCGCGGTGGCCGCCGAGGCCGGCGTGGACCGGCTCGTCCAGGTCGGCGTCGACGTCGCGTCCTCGGCGTGGAGCGCCGACGCCGCCGACCGCTACCCGGCGGTGCTCGCCACCGTCGCGCTGCACCCCAACGAGGCGCCCCGCCTCGCCGACCTCGACGAGGCGCTGCGCGCCATCGAGGCCCTCGCCGCCCGCGACCGGGTGCGCGGCATCGGCGAGACCGGAATGGACTTCTTCCGCACCGGCGACGAGGGCCGCGCCGCGCAGGAGGAGAGCTTCCGCGCCCACATCGGCATCGCCAAGCGGCACGGCAAGGCCCTCGTCATCCACGACCGGGACGCCCACGCCGACGTGCTGCGCGTCCTCGACGACGAGGGCGCCCCGGACACCGTCGTCCTGCACTGCTTCTCCGGCGACGCCGACTTCGCCCGCAAGTGCGTCCGCCGGGGCTACCTGCTCAGCTTCGCCGGCACCGTCACCTTCGCCAGCGCCACCGCGCTGCGCGAGGCCGCCGCGCTCACCCCCCTCGACCAGCTCCTCGTGGAGACCGACGCCCCGTACCTCACCCCCACCCCGCACCGGGGGCGGCCGAACGCGTCGTACCTGATCCCGCTCACCGTCCGCGCGCTGGCCGCGACCACCGGCGCGGACCTCGACGCGCTCTGCGCCGCCCTGTCGGCCAACGGCGAACGCGCCTTCGGCCCGTGGTGACCCCCGGCCTGCTCGGCCCGGCGGAGATCCGGGACCTCGCCGCCCGCCTCGGCGTCAGCCCCACCAAGAAGCTCGGCCAGAACTTCGTGCACGACCCCAACACCGTGCGCCGCATCGTCGCCGCCGCCGCGCTCACCGCCGACGACGTCGCCCTGGAGGTCGGCCCCGGCCTCGGCTCGCTCACTCTCGCCCTGCTCCCCGTCGCCGCGCACACCCACGCCGTCGAGATCGATCCGACGCTGGCCGCCGCGCTGCCGCAGACCGCCGCCCACCATGCCGGCCCGTACGCCGACCGGCTCACCGTGCACCGCGCCGACGCGCTGCGCGTCACCGCCGCGGAACTGGCCGACCCCGCGCCGACGGCCCTGGTGGCGAACCTGCCGTACAACGTGGCCGTGCCCGTGGTGCTGCACCTGCTCGCCGCGCTGCCCAGCCTCCGCCACGGCCTGGTGATGGTGCAGAAGGAGGTCGCCGACCGGCTCGTCGCCGGCCCCGGCTCCAAGGTGTACGGCATCCCGTCGGTCAAGCTCGCCTGGCACGCGCACGCCCGCGCCGCCGGCCGGGTCCCGCCGAACGTGTTCTGGCCGGTGCCCAACGTCGACTCCGGACTGGTCGCCTTCACCCGCCGCGAGCCGCCCCGCCCCGAGGTGCCCCGGGAACGGGTCTTCGCCGTCGTCGACGCCGCGTTCGCCCAGCGCCGCAAGACCCTGCGGGCCGCCCTCGCCGGGTGGGCCGGCGGCCCCGACCGGGCCGCCACCGCCCTCACCGCCGCCGGGGTGGACCCCGGCGCACGCGGGGAGTCACTCACCGTCGAGCAGTTCGCCGCCGTCGCCGCGTCGGCTCCGACCGGCACGCCGACCGCGCAGTAGGCTGGCGCGGTGCCCGGACCCCGCAACGCGTACGACCTGGTTGACGGCCGTTCCGCGCCGGCCACCGACCCCACCGAGGAGCTGATCGTGACCGAGCCGTTCGACATCCGCCTGCGCCTGCGGGGCATCGTCCCGTGACCGAGGCATGGCGACCGGACGACGATGACGACCAGCAGCGACGCGGGGCCGCCGGCCCCGTCCGGGTGCGGGTCCCCGCCAAGGTCAACCTGCACCTCGGGGTGGGCCCGCTGCGCCGCGACGGCTACCACGAGCTGAACACGGTCTACCACGCGATCTCCATCCACGACGAGCTGACCGCCCGCCGCGGCGACACCCTCACCCTGACCATGGAGGGGGAGGGCACCGGCGAGCTGGCCCTCGACGACACCAACCTGGTGATCCGGGCCGCCCACGCCCTCGCCGGCTACGCGGGCGTCATGCCGCACGCCCGGCTGCACCTGCGCAAGCAGATCCCGCTCGCCGGGGGCCTGGCCGGCGGCAGCGCCGACGCGGCGGCTGCCCTGGTGGCCTGCGACGCGCTCTGGGGCACCGGCCTGTCCCGCGACGAGCTGGCCGGGATCGCCGCCGACCTCGGCTCCGACGTGCCGTTCCTGATCCACGGCGGCACCGCGCTGGGCACCGGCCGGGGCGAGGCCGTCAGCCCCGTGCTGGCCCGCCCCACCTCCTGGCACTGGGTGGTCGCCATCGCCGACGGCGGCCTCTCCACCCCCGCCGCTTACGCCGAACTCGACCGGCTCCGCGCCGCCGGCGCCGCCGGTTCGCCGCTGGGCAGCACCGACGGGCTCCTCGCCGCGCTGCGCCAACGCGACCCCCGGGTGCTCGCCGCCACCCTCGGCAACGACCTCCAGGCCGCCGCGCTGGCCATGCGCCCGTCGCTGGCCGCCACCCTCAAGGCCGGCGAGGCCGCCGGGGCGCTCGCCGGCATCGTCTCCGGCTCCGGGCCCACCTGCGTCTTCCTCGCCGCCGACGCCGCCGACGCCGAGCGGATCGCCGCCGAGCTGGAGGCGGCCGGGGTGTGCCGCGAGGCGCGCACCGCCCACGGCCCGGTGGCCGGCGCCCGGATCGGCTGACCCACCCGCGCCCGACCCGCCCCCCGGGGCGGGCCGGGCGCGTCCGCGTACCCTGGGAGCCAGGCGTCCCCAGGTGCCCGCCGGCACCGGGACGCCTTGATCATGGAAGGTGGGCCAGTGGCCAACATCGTCAACCTGGACCGGGTGTCCAAGGGGTACGGCGCCGCCGGGCCGCTGCTCACCGACGTCTCGCTCGGCCTCGACGACGCCGACCGGATCGGCGTCGTGGGCCTCAACGGCGCCGGCAAGTCCACCCTGCTGCGGATGCTCACCAAGCAGGAGGACCCCGACGACGGCCGCGTCACCCACCGCCGCGACCTGCGCGTCCTGTGGCTGCCGCAGGCCCTCGCCCTCGCCCCCGAGGCCACCGTCCGGGACGTGGTCCTCGGCACCGCCTGGCTCGACCAGAGCATGGGCGCCGAACACGAGTGGGCCGGCGACGCCGGCGTCCGCGCCATCCTCGACGGCCTCGGCATGCCCCACCTCGGCCTCGACCAGCCCGTCGGCCCCATGTCCGGCGGCGAGCGCCGCCGTGTCGCCCTGGCCGCCCTGCTGGTCCGCGAGTCCGACCTGCTCATCCTCGACGAGCCCACCAACCACCTCGACGTCGGCGGCGTCGACTGGCTCGCGAAGCACCTCGTCGGCCGGCGCGGCGCGCTCGTCGTGGTCACCCACGACCGGTGGTTCCTCGACGCCGTCTGCACCACCACCTGGGAGGTCGCCGACCAGACCGTCCGGGCCTACGAGGGCGGCTTCGCCGCCTGGACCCTCGCCCGCGCCGAACGCGAACGCGTCGCCGCCGCCACCGAGGCCCGCCGGCAGAACCTCCTCCGCAAGGAGATCGCCTGGCTGCGGCGCGGCCCGCCCGCCCGCACCTCCAAGCCGAAGTTCCGCATCGACGCCGCCAACGCGCTCATCGACGACGTGCCACCGCCGCGCGACACCATGTCGCTGCAACGGCTCGCCACCGCCCGGCTCGGCAAGCAGGTGTACGACCTGGAGCACGTCCGGCTGCACGCCGGCCCCAAGGAGATCCTGCACGACACCACCTGGCAGGTCGGCCCCGGCGACCGGATCGCCATCCTCGGCCGCAACGGCGCCGGCAAGACCACCCTGCTGCGGCTGCTCGCCGGCATCACCCGCCCCGACGGCGGACGCTTCCACACCGGCTCCACGGTCAAGCCGGCCTTCCTCTCCCAGGAGCTGGCCGAACTCCCCGGCCACCTGCGCGTCCTCGAAGCCGTCGAGGAGGTCGCCCGCCGGGTGCAGCTCGGCGACCGGGAGGTCTCCGCCGCCCAGCTCGCCGAGGTCTTCGGCTTCGACGACCGCCGGCTCTGGACGCCCGTCGGCGACCTCTCCGGCGGGGAACGCCGCCGCCTGCAGATGCTCCGGCTGCTCGCCGCCGAGCCCAACGTGCTGCTGTTCGACGAGCCCACCAACGACCTGGACACCGACACCCTCGCCGCGCTGGAGGACCTCCTCGACTCCTGGCCCGGCACGATCATCGTGGCCAGCCACGACCGGTACCTCATCGAACGGGTCACCGACGTCGCGTACGGGATGTTCGGCGACGGCCGCCTCGTGCACCTGCCCGGCGGCGTCGACGAGTACCTGGCCCGCGCCGCCGACCGGCAGCCCGCCGCCCCGGCCGCCCCCACCGGGCCCACCGCCGACGGCACGCCCGCCGCCGCCACGGGCGGCATGTCCGCCGCCGAGGCCCGGCAGGCCAAGAAGGAACTCACCCGGCTCGAACGCCAGATCGCCAAGCTGGACCAGCGGGAGGTCACCCTCCTCGACCAGCTCGCCGCCAACGCCACCGACTACGCCAAGGTCGCCGAGCTGGACGCCCAGCTCAAGGACGTCCGGGCCGAACGGGAGCAGGTCGAGGAGAGCTGGCTGGCCCTCGCCGAGCAGGTGCCCGGCAGCTGACCAGGGCAACCGGGCGGGGGGTGTGCGGCGTCACAGCCCGCCGTGCGGGACAATCGCAGGCGACCCCTCACCCGCACGGTCTTGGAGACTCAGACATGGCCCACACCCCCGTCAACCACCCCGCGCGGCCGATCTACCGGGCGATCGGCGGGCTCGTTGGTCTGTACTTCCTGGTCTTCGGCGTGCTCGGCCTCGTCGCCAGCGCCGGCAACGACTTCCTCGCCCAGGACGACACCAAGGTGCTCGGGCAGGGCACCAACCTCGGCTTCTCGCTGCTGAGCATCGTGCTCGGCATCGCGATCGTCGCCGGCACCGTGATCGGCCGCAACCTCGACGTCGCGATCAACCAGTGGCTGGCGTACGCCCTCATGGTCCTCGGCCTCGCCGAGCTGGCCTTCCTCCAGACCGACGCCAACATCTTCAACTTCACCATCACCACCGACATCGTGGTGCTGACCCTCTCCATGGTCCTGCTGATGGCCGGCATGTACGGCAAGGTCGGCACGGACGAGGAGAACGAGGCCTGGCAGAAGGCCCGGCTCGTCCTGTAGCCCGCACACCGCAGCGGGGGTCGGCACGCGCCGGCCCCCGCTGCGGCGGTTCGGCCCGCGTCCGACGGCCGGCGGGGTGACAATCCTTCCGAATGGTGTCAATCGGACGGAGGGGTCATGGCGCACTTTCCGGTCAACCACCCGGCCCGGCCGCTCTACCGCGTCCTCGCCGGGCTCGTCGGGCTCTACATCCTGCTCTTCGGCGTGTGGGGCACCGCCGAGACCTGGGGCGAAGGGCTCTTCGACCGGGGCAGCCACTGGGCCCTCGGGCTCCGCACCAACCTGGCGTTCTCGCTCGTCTCGGTGGCCTTCGGCATCGTGCTGCTGATCGGGGCGTCCCGGCGCACCAACCTCGGCCACTACATGAACCTCACCGCCGGCGTGGTCTTCCTCGTCACCGGCACCCTGATGATGGCCGTCCTGCAGACCCCCGCGAACTTCCTCAACTTCTCGATGTCCACCGTCATCGTGTCGCTGCTGTTCGGGCTGGTGCTGCTCGCCACCGGCCTCTACGACAAGGTCGGCCCGGCCGACCACGCCGAGGCCGAGGACCGGCGCCGCCGCGACCCCGTCCCCGGCACCCGCTGACCCGCCGCCGACCGACCGCGCCGTCAGCGGCCCCGCAACGTGATCAGCGTCGGCTTCGCCTCCAGGTGCGACAACCCGTTCCAGGCCAGGTTGACCAGGTGCGCCGCCACCGTCTCCTTACGCGGCTTGCGCACCTCCAGCCACCAGCGCCCCGTCAACGCCACCATCCCCACCAGCGCCTGCGAGTAGAGCTCGGCCAGCTTCGGGTCGTACCCCCGGGTCTTGAACTCGGCCCCGAGAATGTGCTCGACCTGGTGCGCGACGTCGTTCATCACGCTGCTGAAGTTGCCCGTCGCCGACATCAGCGGCGACTCCCGGACCAGCACCCGGAAACCGCTGGTCTCCTCCTCGATGTAACTCAGCAGGGTCAGCGCCGCCTGCTCCAGCAACTCCCGGGGGTGACCGGCCGTCAACGCCGTGGTGATCCGGTCCAGCAGGGCCCGGACCTCCCGGTCCACCACCACCGCGTAGAGCCCCTCCTTGCCGCCGAAGTGCTCGTAGACCACCGGCTTGGAGACCTTCGCCCGGGCCGCCACCTCCTCGATAGAGGTCGCGTCGAAGCCCCGCTCGGCGAACAACTGCCGACCGATCGAGATCAACTGCTCGCGCCGCTGGGCCGCCGACATCCGCACCCGCGACGGCGGCTTGCCCGCCGCCGGCACCGCGCGCCGCCGCCCGCCGCCCGTCCCGCCTCCGCCGACCGGACCATCTGCCATGCCGTCACCTCGCCGGCGCGCCGTGACGCCCTGTCGTGGGATGCTGCCGCCGTCGTTGGTCGCGCCGCCGTCGTCGGTCATCCGGCCATCCTGCCAGGTGGCGGCCGGCCCGACCGACCCGTTTACCGCAGCCGACCCCGCCCCGGCGGCTCCGGGTGGGCCAGCTTGGCCGCGATGCGCTCCGGCTTCGGCCAGCGCACCGCCCACGCGGCCCCGGTCCGCTCCAACAGCCAGATCACCCGGGCCGAGATGTCGACCTGCCCGCGCAGCACGCCGTGGCGGGCGCTCGTCGGCTCGGCATGGTGCAGGTTGTGCCAGCTCTCGCCGAACGACAGGATCGCCAGCGGCCAGAAGTTGGTCGCCCGGTCGCCCTGGCGCATCGCGAACGGCCGCTCGCCGTAGACGTGGCAGACCGAGTTGATCGACCAGGTCACGTGGTGCAGCAGCGAGATCCGCACCAGCCCACCCCAGAACAGCGCCGTCAGGGCGCCCTGCCACGACCAGGTGAGCAGGCCGCCCATCAGCGCCGGGCCGAGCACCGTGACCACCACCAGCACCGGGAAGAGCCGGTCCACCCTCCGCGTCGCCCGGTCGGCGAGCAGGTCCGGGGCGAACCGCTCCCGGTTGGACAGTTCCCGGCCGAACAGCCAGCCGACGTGCGCGTGGAACAGCCCCTTCACCAGCCCCCGGACGCTCTGCCCGAACCGCCACGGCGAGTGCGGGTCGCCGTCGAGGTCGGAGAACGCGTGGTGCCGGCGGTGGTCGGCGACCCACTGGATGATCTCGCCCTGCACCGCGAGGGAACCCGCGACCGCCAGCGCCACCCGCAGCCACGGCCGCGCCCTGAAGGAGCCGTGGGTGAAGTAGCGGTGGTAGCCGACCGTGATGCCCAGCCCCGAGACGACGTACCAGAACGCGGCCACCGCCACGTCGGTCCAGCCCAGCCAGCCGCCCCAGGCGACCGGCACCGCGGCGACCAGGGCCAGGAACGGGACGACCACGAACGCCCACAGGGCGACCAGGATGCCCCGCGACTGCGGGCCCTGGGTCAGCGGCTTCGGACCGGTGGAGTGGGACTCGGTCAGAGCGGTCGACATGGCACCTCGCAGCGGGACGGCAGAGATCACGAAGTTACGCCTACGTCACCGTAACTTAGGCCGTCGGGGAACGCACGGGACAGTTTCCGGCGTGGATGCGTCCGCTGTCGTACGTCCCTCCTAACCTGCTGTTCGTGGAGGACTCCCGGGCGGCAGAGGTCCGTCGACTGCGCACCGTCGAGCAGCTCAGCGTGCGCGAGATCAGGGCCCGCACCGGCCTCGGCCGCAACCGGGTCCAGGAGCTGCTGCGCGGGGTGCCCGCCCCGGAGCGGACCCGCCGGCCCAACGCCAAGGACGCCCTCCGGGCCGAGGCGACGCAACTGCGCGCCCGGGGGCAGTCGGTGAACGACATCGCGCGGCAGCTCGGGGTGGCGAAGTCGACGGCGTACGAGTGGGTGAAGCACCTGCCGCTCGACCCGGACGACGCGACCGCGCAGCGCCGCCGGGCCCACTCGCAACGGATGACCGAAGCCCGGTGGGCGGAGCAACGGCGGGCCCGCGAGCGCGCCCGGGCGGAGACGATGGTCGCCGCCGCACGGGTGGTCGGTTCCCTCGACCGGCGTGACTGTCTGCTCCTCGGTGCGGCCATCTACTGGTGCGAAGGTGCCAAGTCCAAGCCGTGGCGGGCGCAGGACCGCCTTCAGTTCATCAACAGTGATCCGGGCCTGCTCGCGTTGTTCCTCCGCTTTCTCGACGAGTGCGGGGTCGCTCGGGAGGTGCCCGACTACCGGGTCAGCATCCACGAGTCGGCCGATGCGGACGCGGCGGTCCGATGGTGGGCGGACCGGCTGGGCCTGCCGGTGGGTCGGTTCAGCCGGTCGGTGCTGAAGCGCCACAATCCGGCCACCGTCCGCCGCAACACGGGCGACGACTACCGAGGCTGCCTGGTGATCACCGTGCCGCGCAGTCGCGAGCTCTACTGGCGGATCGAGGGTATGATCGCCGAGCTGTTCCGGACGGCAGGCGGTACACCCGACTAGATCGACGTACCGCTAGGCTGGGCGGGCGATGGGGTGTGGGGTAACGGCAACCCGCAGGCCTTTGGAGCCTTGAGCTCCTGGTTCGAATCCAGGCACCCCAGCTCGCGTTCTCCGTGCTGGAGGAATGCCGGCTTTCGCCAGGCGGATGCGGATCGCCGCCCTTGCGTGGTTAGCATGGCCGCGAGACTGTCGCCGTCCCGACGGGAGCCACGTCGTGTCCCAGCCCCACCTCCGCACCGTCGTCGTGCTCGCCGCCGGGGAGGGCAAGCGGATGAAGTCGGCGCTGCCCAAGGTGCTGCATCCCCTGCTCGGCCGGACCCTGCTCGGCCACGTGCTCACCGCCACCGGGCCCCTGCGGGCGGACCGTACCGTCGTCGTGGTCGGCCACGGGGCGGACCGGGTCCGGGCGCACCTGGCCGAGGTCGCCCCGGAGGCCGTGCCGGTGCTCCAGGCCGAGCAGCGCGGCACCGGCCACGCGGTCCGGATCGCGCTCGACGCCGTCGCTGACGCCGCGGGGACCGTGGTCGTGATCAACGGAGACGTGCCGCTGCTGCGCCCCGAGACGGTCGCCGCGCTGGTCGACGCGCACGAGGCGGCCGGTGCGGCGGCGACCGTGCTCGCCGCCGAGGTGCCCGACCCGACCGGGCTCGGGCGGATCGTCCGGGACGAGGCGGGCCGGCTGCGGCAGATCGTCGAGGAGCGCGACGCCACCGCCGAGCAGCGGGCGCTGCGGGAGATCAACGCCGGCAGCTACGCGTTCGACGCGGTGCGGCTGCGGGACGCGCTGGGCAAGCTCTCCACCGACAACGACCAGGGCGAGGAGTACCTGACGGACGTCTTCGCCCTGCTGGTCTCCGCCGGTGAGCCGGTCGGGGTGCACGTGGCCACCGACCACGTCGAGACGCTGGGCTGCAACGACCGGGTCGAGTTGGCGGCGCTGCGCCGGCTGCTGCGCGACCGGGTCAACGAGGCGTGGATGCGCACCGGGGTGAGCATCCTGGACCCGGCGACGACCTGGATCGACGTGACGGTCGCGGTGGACCGGGACGCGGTGATCGACCAGAACACGCAGCTGCGCGGCCGGACCGTGGTGGGCGCGGAGGCGGTGGTGGGCCCGGACGTGACGCTGATCGACACGGTGGTCGGGCCGGGTGCGACGGTGCTGCGCAGCCACGCCGTCGACGCCGAGGTCGGCGCGGGGGCCAGCGTCGGGCCGTACGCGTACCTGCGGCCGGCGGCGCGGTTGGCCGAGAAGGCCAAGGTCGGCACGTTCGTCGAGGTGAAGAACTCCGAGGTCGGGGCGGGCGCGAAGGTGCCGCACCTGTCGTACGTGGGCGACGCGACGATCGGGGCGCGGGCCAACATCGGCGCGGCGACGATCTTCGTGAACTACGACGGGGTGAACAAGCACCGCACGACGGTGGGGGAGGCGGCCTTCATCGGCTGCGACACCAGCCTGATCGCCCCGGTGGAGGTGGGGCCGGGCGCGTACGTCGCGGCGGGCAGCGCGATCAGCCAGGACGTGCCGCCGGGGGCACTCGGGGTGACCCGCGCGCCGCAGCGCAGCATCGAGGGATGGGTGGCCCGGAGGCGGGCCGGCACGGCGTCGGCGGAGGCTGCGGAGCGGGCTTTGCGGGCTGCGGCGGAGGATGCGCCTGGGGCATAGTGGGCGCAAGGGAAGGTGAGGCAATCCACGAGGGCGCCGAGGCGGTTCGGGGGCCGCCAGGCGGGGGAGATACTGCAAACCGATAGTCCCCGGCCCCACACCGCAGCCGGGCAAACCGACCAACGGGAGCAGACGGGCCCATGGGCAGCATCGTCGCCGAAAACCGCAAGAGCCTGATGCTCTTCTCCGGACGTGGTTTCCCGGACTTGGCCAGGGAGATCGGTGAGGTCCTCGGCATCGCGCCGACGCCCGCCGACGCGTACGAGTTCGCCAACGGCGAGATCTTCGTGCGTTTCAAGGACTCGGTGCGTGGTTCGGACGCCTTCGTGGTGCAGTCCGTGACGCACGGGGTCAACACCTGGGTCATGGAGACCCTGATCATGGTCGATGCGCTGAAGCGTGGGTCGGCCAAGCGGATCACCGTGGTCCTGCCGTTCTACCCGTACTCGCGGCAGGACAAGAAGCACCGGGGCCGGGAGCCGATCTCGGCGCGGCTGGTGGCGGACCTGCTGAAGACGGCGGGGGCGAACCGCATCCTCACGGTGGACCTGCACACCGCGCAGATCCAGGGCTTCTTCGACGGCCCGGTCGACCACCTGTTCGCGATGGACGTGCTGGCCGAGTACGTGGAGCGCAAGTTCGCCGGGCGGCCGATGACGGTGGTGGCGCCGGACTCGGGCCGGGTGCGGGTGGCGGAGCGGTGGACCGACCGGCTGGGCGGTTGCCCGCTGGCGTTCATCCACAAGACGCGGGATCCGTTGAAGCCGAACCAGGTGGTGGCGAACCGGGTGGTCGGTGAGGTCGAGGGTCGGGTGTGCCTGATCGTCGACGACATGATCGACACCGGTGGGACGATCACCAAGGCCGCCGACATCCTGCGGGAGTCGGGCGCGGCGGAGATCGTGGTGGCGTCGACCCACGCGTTGCTGTCGGATCCGGCGACCGAGCGGCTGAAGAACAGCCCGATCACCGAGGTCGTGGTGACGAACACGTTGCCGTTGCCGCCGGAGAAGCAGCTCGACAAGATCACGGTGCTGTCGATCGCGCCGCTGCTGGCCCGGGCGATCCGGGAGGTCTTCGACGACGGCTCGGTGACGACCCTCTTCGGTGGCCTGAGCTGAGGTGATCGTCGTGCGCCGGCCGTCGTCGCGGCGGCCGGCGCACGGCGGTGTTGGGCGTTTTCGCTCCTGACAGCGCGCGGGGCGGGGACTGCCGTCGGGCGCGTATTCAGCTCGGGTAGACTGTTGCGGTTGCCACGGCGAGGGTGCCCGGCGGGCCGCTGAAAAGCACCGCACGGAGGCACCGTGATCGACGCGGTGCTCCGGGCAGTCGTTCATGACGCATGAGCCCCAGCGAGCCCCTCGCCCCAGCACCGCAAGACGACAAGCCGCCGCAGCGAAAAGCATCAGGAGTTTCCCCGTGTCCGAGGTAAAGATCAGCGCCGAGCCCCGTACCGAGTTCGGCAAGGGTGGTGCCCGTCGTACCCGCCGGGCCGGCATGGTGCCCGCCGTGCTGTACGGCCACGCCGAGAAGCCGAAGCACATCGCGCTGCCCGCGCGTGAGTTCGCCGCCGCGATCCGTAAGGGCGGCGCCAACCAGCTGTTCGCGATCGAGGTCAGCGACGGCACCCAGGTGCTGGCGCTGCCGAAGGCGATCCAGCGTGACCCGATCAAGGACACCTTCGAGCACGTCGACCTGCTGCTGGTCCGCCGCGGCGAGAAGGTCACCGTCGAGGTCCCGGTCCAGCTGACCGGCGAGGCCGCGAAGGACACCCTGATCGTGCACGACCACGACACCCTCTCGGTGACCGCCGACGCCACCAAGGTGCCGGACCACCTGGAGGCGTCGATCGAGGGCCTGGAGGCCGGCACGCAGGTCACCGCCGCCGACGTGGAGCTGCCGTCGGGCGTCGAGCTGGCCGCCGACCCGGAGCTGCCGGTCGCCGCCGTGACGGCGGCCCCGACCGCCGAGCAGCTGGAGGCCACGCTGCCCGAGGTCGAGGCCCCCGCCGAGGAGGCCGAGGCCGAGGCTGGCGAGGAGGCCGCCGAGGGTGCCGAGGCGCCGGCCGCCGAGGGCGAGGAGGCCCCGGCCGAGGCGAAGACCGAGGCCTGACCGGTCCGTCTTTCCGTGCGACAGGCGCCCCCGACCCCGGGGGCGCCTGTCGTCGTGTCGGGACCGGGTCTGGGCCGGCCGCCGGGTGCGGCGGGCGAGCGGGAGGGGTGTGGCGTGACGGACGAGGCGGGGCCGTGGCTGGTGGTCGGCCTGGGCAACCCGGGCCGGGAGTACGCGGGTAACCGGCACAACGTGGGCTTCATGGTGGCCGAGCTGCTGGCCGCCCGGGTGGGCGGGAAGTTCGGTCGGCACCGGCGCGCGGTGGCCGAGGTGGCCGAGGGCCGGCTCGGGTTGGGCGGGCCGAAGCTGGTGCTGATGAAGCCGCTGACGTACATGAACCTCTCCGGGGGGCCGGTGGCCGGGTTGGCGCAGTTCCACAAGGTGCCGCCGGGGCGGGTGATCGCGGTCCACGACGAGCTGGACATCGGCTACGGCCAGCTGCGGGTGAAGTGCGGCGGCGGCGAGGGCGGGCACAACGGGCTGCGTTCGATGTCGAAGTCGTTGGGGACGAAGGAGTACGTGCGGGTGCGGTTCGGCGTCGGCCGGCCGCCGGGGCGGCAGGACCCGGCCGACTACGTGCTGTCGGACTTCTCGGCGGCGGAGCGCAAGGAGCTGGAGTTCCTGGTGGACCGGGCGGCGGACGTGGTCGAGTCGGTGGTCACCCGGGGTGTGGAGCCGACCCAGAACCTCTATCACGGGGCCTGAGCCGGGCGGGGCGGCGCGGCTGACGGTCGTACGGCCGGTAGTCTGCGCCTTTCCGGCGGACCACGGCCGACAGGTGGGCGTGGTCGGCAGGTGGCCGCGGCCGGCGAGGTGGGTCGCGGCCGGCGAGGTGGGTCGCGGCGAGGCGACGGGAGTAAGTGGTGGGCAGTCCTCCGATGATCGACGGCGCGTTCGCCCGGTGGTTGGCGGCCCAGGCCGGGCAGGCGCTGCTGGGCGTGCGGGCCGATCTGGGGTTCGCCGACCCGGGGGCGTTGCGGTCGGCCGGGGACAAGGTCTCGCACGACCTGATCCGCACCGAGCTGGCGAAGTGGCGGCCGGGGGACGCGGTTCTCTCGGAGGAGGACGAGGGGTCGCGGCTGGCGTGGGCGGCGGAGGTGAGCGCCGGGGCGGTGTCCCGGCTGACCGCCGACCGGGTCTGGATCGTCGACCCGTTGGACGGGACCCGGGAGTTCTCCGAGGAGGGCCGTTCGGACTGGGCGGTGCACGTGGCGTTGTGGGCGCGTACGGCGTCGACGCCGCACCGCCTGGTGGCGGGGGCGGTGGGGTTGCCGGCGCAGCACCGGGTGCTGGGCACGGACCATCCGCCGGCGTACCCGCCGATGACCCTGGAGGCGGCGACCTCGGGCGGCGGAAGGACCATCCGGTTGGCGGCCAGTCGTAGCCGTCCGCCGGTTTTCCTGACCGATCTGGCGGACGATGTGGGCGCTCATCTGGTGCCGATGGGCTCGGCGGGGGCGAAGATCGCCGCTGTGGTGACGGGTGAGGTCGACGCGTACGTCCACGCGGGCGGCCAGTACGAGTGGGACTCGGCCGCTCCGGTGGCTGTGGCGACGGCCACCGGCCTGCATGCTTCCCGGATCGACGGTTCTGCGCTGAAATACAACGAGGCCGACCCGCGCCTGCCGGATCTGCTGGTCTGCCGCAAGGATCTCGCCAGCCGGTTGCTTGCAGCGCTGCAGAGGCATTCCGGGTAGCCTGAGCAGTCTTCTTCACGTGTCCGACCGGAAAGGTCTGGAATCCATGAGCGCAGCCGAGCGGATCGAGGCCGGGTCATGACCGCCCCCGCCACGTACCAGGTCTCCCACCTCGATGCCCTGGAGGCGGAGAGCATCTTCGTGATGCGTGAGGTGGTTGCGGAGATGGAGCGGCCGGTGCTGCTCTTCTCGGGTGGTAAGGATTCGATCGTGATGTTGCGGTTGGCGCAGAAGGCATTTGCGCCGGCGAGTGTGCCGTTTCCGGTGATGCATGTGGATACGGGGCACAACTTTCCCGAGGTTCTGGAGTATCGGGATCGTCGGGTGGCGGAGTTGGGGTTGCAGTTGATCGTGGCGTCGGTGCCGGAGGCGTTGACGCGGGGGTTGGTGCGGGAGTCCGGGGACGGGATGCGGAACCGGATCCAGACGCCGGTGTTGTTGGACGCGGTGGAGAAGCACCGGTTCGACGCGCTGTTCGGTGGGGCGCGGCGGGATGAGGAGAAGGCGCGGGCGAAGGAGCGGGTGTTCTCGTTCCGGGACGAGTTCGGGCAGTGGGATCCGAAGAACCAGCGGCCGGAGTTGTGGTCGTTGTACAACGGTCGGCATCATCCGGGTGAGTCGATCCGGGTGTTCCCGTTGTCGAACTGGACCGAGTTGGATGTGTGGCACTACATCGCCCGGGAGCGGATTCCGTTGCCGTCGATCTACTTCGCGCACGAGCGTGAGGTGGTGGAGCGGGACGGCATGTTGTATGCGGTGAACGAGTTCTTCACCCCGCGGGCGGGTGAGGAACCGTTCGTGGAGGTGGTGCGGTACCGGACGGTGGGTGACGCGTCGTGCACGGCGGCGGTGCGGTCGGATGCCGGCACGGTGGCGGCGGTGATCGAGGAGGTGGCCGCGACGCGGATCACCGAGCGGGGCGCGACGCGGGGCGACGACCGGGTCAGCGAGGCCGCGATGGAGGACCGTAAGCGGGAGGGTTACTTCTGATGAGCATCGACATGGCGCCGGTCGAGGTGGAGACGCGGCCGATGGATCTGTTGCGGTTCGCCACGGCCGGGAGTGTGGACGACGGTAAGTCGACGTTGATCGGCCGGTTGTTGTATGACACGAAGTCGTTGTTCACCGATCAGTTGGCGGCGGTGGAGGCGGTGTCCGCGGCGCGGGGGGACGAGTACACGAACCTGGCGTTGTTGACCGACGGTTTGCGGGCGGAGCGGGAGCAGGGCATCACGATCGACGTGGCGTACCGGTATTTCGCGACGCCGCGGCGGAAGTTCATCATCGCGGACACGCCGGGTCACATCCAGTACACGCGGAACATGGTGACGGGGGCGTCGACGGCGGACCTGGCGTTGATCCTGGTGGACGCGCGTAAGGGCCTGGTGGAGCAGTCGCGGCGGCACGCGTTTCTGTGTTCGTTGTTGCGGGTGCCGCATCTGGTGTTGTGTGTGAACAAGATGGACCTGGTCGACTTCGACCGGGAGGTGTTCGAGGCGATCGCGGACGAGTTCACGGCGTTCGCGGCGAAGTTGGACGTGCCGGACCTGACGGTGGTGCCGGTGTCGGCGTTGCAGGGTGACAACATCGTGTCCCGGTCGGAGAACATGCCGTGGTACGAGGGGCCGTCGTTGCTGCACCATCTGGAGCGGGTGCACATCGCCTCGGACCGGAACCTGCAGGACGTGCGGTTCCCGGTGCAGTACGTGATCCGGCCGCAGTCGACCACGGTGACGGACTACCGGGGGTATGCCGGTCAGGTCGCCTCGGGGGTGTTGAAGGCCGGTGACGAGGTGATGGTGCTGCCGTCGGGGTTCACCTCGCGCATCGCGGCGGTGGAGACCGCCGACGGGCCGGTCGAGGAGGCGTTCCCCCCGATGTCGGTCACCGTCCGCCTCGAAGACGAGATCGACATCTCCCGCGGAGACATGATCTGCCGCCCCCACAACGCCCCCACGGTCGCGCAGGACATCGAGGCGATGGTCTGCTGGATGGACGAGACCCGCCCCCTGACCGTCGGCGGCCGCTACGCCATCAAACACACCACCCGCTCCG
>NZ_FMCW01000094.1 GCF_900091595.1 Micromonospora haikouensis | reverse complement strand
GTACCGGGTGAGTCGGTGAGAGGCCAGATAACGCTCGATGGCGGGGGCTGAGTTATTGCTGACGATGGCGATTGGCCGCCCGGCCTCATGGGCAGCAACGATGACCTCCCTCGCATAGGGCGTCGGTGTGGCGCCGTCGACCGCAGCCAGCTCGGCTCGGCACAACGCGTTCTCAACTCGTACGACCAGCGATGGCGTGCCGATGGTGGCCGAGAAGCGGAGCACTTCGAGCGGGTCGTCGACGGCTCGGATGTGCGCCGGTATCTCGACGCCCTGGTCCTCGATGACGCGGCGCAGCTCGGCCGCGACGGCGGAGTCCGCGAGGGTGGCGAAGACAGCGCAGACCGGCCCGTCGAAGTCCAGCAGAATCGGCCCGGTGTCGCTGAGGACCTGGGCGACGCTGTACCGCGGGTTCATGGCGTGTAGTCGTGCGCGATGGTTGACCACATGGAGTCAAACCAGGTCCGGGCCTGATCGACGTACTGGGACGCGTCGGAAGCCTCGTCGTCGCTGACGGCCCGGTGAAAGAGGATCGCGTCCTTGCCCATTGGGTCGTAGATGGCCGTGGGCTGGCCTTTAATCATGACGGTGTGCTCTACCACCGGGTAGAAGCCGAAGAAGGCTTCCTCGCCGTTGAGGATGTAGAGCTTGAACAGTGGCGCTGCGCGGTGCACGCGCACCTCTGCTACGGCGTCTTTGACCAAGCCGAGGTCTCCGAGTTCGCGCACCGCCTCGACAATCGCGTCCGTATGCCTGCGGGTGATCCGTTCGGCGCGCTCGCGTACGCCGGCATCGTCGGCCTGCGTCTCGGCCAGGCACGGCAGGGCCATGGGCTCTCCCGTGTCCGGGAGCAGAATGCGAACGGTAACGGACTCGGGCGTCAGTAGCCCGGCACGGATCTTGTCGAGCGGCTCGGTCAGCACTCCGTGGAGGGTCTCACCGGAGAAGCCGGCGAACTCGATCGTGACGTGGGCACGCTCGAAGGCCGCCTCGACGTGCGGCCGTAGTCCCACCGGACGCTCGGTTTGCGCGCGAACGAATGCGCCGCTTCCCTGACGGGTGACGATAAGGCGCTCGTCGCGCAGGATGCGCAGCGCTGTCTTGACGGTTTCTCGGGCGACGTTGTAGCGCTCGGCTAGGTCGTTCTGCGACGGCAGTCGCTCGCCTGGCTCGAACTTGCGGGTACGGATCGCAGCTCGCAGAACGTT
>NZ_FMCW01000069.1 GCF_900091595.1 Micromonospora haikouensis | reverse complement strand
ATCCCCGTCCCGCACCGCGTCGACCAGGGGCTTGACCACCACCGTGACCACACCCTCACCCGGCACGAACCCGTCCGCCGACGCGTCGAACGCCCGCGACGCACCCGTCGGGGACAGGGCGCGCAGGTTGCGCATCGCGGTGTAGTGCAGGGGGGACATCGCGAGGCGTACGCCGGCGACGATGGCCTGGTCGCACTCGCCGCTACGGATGCTGCGCACCGCCGTGTGCAACGCCACCAACGACGACGAACACAACGTGTCGATCGTCATGCTCGGACCCGACAGATCCAGGAAATAACTCACCCGATTGGCCAGGAAGGCGTTGTGGTTGCCGAGACCGGCGGCGGCGTCCAGCTCCGGCGGAATGTTGTAGTCCTTGTAGTGCTGGTAGCTGGCGCCGACGAAGACGCCGGTCGAGGCGGGCGTGGACAGCGGGGCGATCCCGGCGGACTCCAGCGCCTCCCAGGCGGTGCGCAGCAGCCAGCGGACCTGCGGGTCGAGCACCTCCGCCTGCTTGGCGAAGAAGTCGAAGAACCGGGCGTCGAACTCGTCGATCTGCGCGAGGAAGCCGCCCACCGGGGCGCCGTCGGGGTCGCCGTCGGCAGGCCAGCGGAACGCGGGCGCCGGGCCGACGCCGCTACCCCCGCCCGCGAGCAAAGACCAGAAACCCTCGGGGTCCGTGGCGCCGGGCAGTGCACAGGCGACGCCGATGATCGCCATGTCGTGGGCGTCGCCGCCGGTCGCCGCGTCCGCGCCGGTGGGGGCGGCGTCGGGGGTGGACGGAGCGTCGGGGGCCGGCGGCGCAGGGGGCTCGTCGGGCAGGAGGGACTCCACCACGGCGGTGAGGGCCCGGCAGTCGCGCGCCTGGAGCACGTCGACCGGGCTGAGCGTCGCCCCCAGGCGGTCCTGCACCTCGGCGGCGACCATGGTGGCCAGCATGGAGTCGATGCCGGCGGCGGCGAGGGGGCTCGTCGCGCTGACCTGCGGGTCCCGCAGCACCGCGCGGACCAGGTCGACCACCGTCTCCTCCGGCAGGCGGGGGCCGCCGTGGGGGCGGGACGGCGGCGGGTCGGCGGCGGTCCCGCCGGCCGGCGGGACCCGGTCGGGCGCGGGGGTGCCGGCCGGCGGGGTCACCCGGCCCGGGTCGGGCGCGCCCGCCGCGACGGGCCGGTACACCACGTCGTCGAGGAGGACCAGGGCGCGGCCGTCGGCGTCCAGGAGGGTGGCGCTGGCCCGCCGGCTGCCGTCGGCGTCCTGCCCGGCGAGGCGCAGGTGGACGTGTCGGGTGCCGGCCGGGTCACCCCAGCGCACCGCCCGGCCGATCGAGACCGGCAGGTAGGTGAGCGTGGAGGCGGCCGGGTCGGCCAGGGTCAGCACCGCCATGGTCTGCAACGCCGCGTCGAGGGCGGCCACCGCCCGGACGCCCGGGTCCGCGTCGGCGAGGTCGACCTGGGTGAGTACGCCGGTGGTGCCGTACGCGACGTGGCCGACGACGCGCAGCGGGGCGCCGAAGTCGACGTGCTTGGCGGCGAACCACGCGTACAGGCCGGCGGGGTCGAGCGTGCGCGGGTAGCCGGCGCGCAGGGCGTCCAGCGCCACCGGCTCCGGGGCGGGGTCGGACGGGTCGGCCGCGCCCACGGTGAGATGGCCGACGGGCCGCCCGCCGTAGGAGAAGGTGGTCGTGTCGCCGGAGGGGTCGCTGGTGAGCCGGTGCCGGCCGGTGCCCCGCGCGGTGAACGCGAGCCGGTGCAGGACGGCGGCGCGGGCGAAGCCGCTGGCGACGAGGAACGCGGCCGGCAGCGTCTCCTCGCCGAAGACGCGGTGCGCGCCCAGCAGCCGGTCCAGGACGCGGTCGTCGGGCGCGGCGGGGCGGGGCGGGCCGGCGGGGCCCGGCTGGGCAGGGTCGGCGAGGTCGCGGAAGGGGTAGGGCGGCAGCGGCACCCGGCGCAGCCCGCTGCCGGCGTGGAGCCGCCGCCAGTCGACGTCGCGCCCGGCGACGTACAGGTGGGCCAGGGCGGCGAGCAGCGTGCCGTCGGGCGTGCGCAGCTCTGCGGCGATCCGCTCGGCGGTCAGCGGCACGTACGCGGCGAGCCGGGCGGCGAGGTCCGGGCCGCAGGGCACCGGGTCGCCGGCGAGGACGGTCGCGCCGCGCAGGACCGTCGCCGACGGGTCCGGCCCGGCACGCAGGGCCTGGCGCAGGCCCGCGCCCAGCTCGTCGGCCGTCGCGCCGAGCACGGCGATCCGGTGCGGCAGGTGGCTGCGCCCGACCGCCGCGGAGAAGCACAGCGCGGCGGCGTCGACCGACCGGTCCCGCCCGATCAGCCGCTCCACGTCGGCGATGCGTCGGGCGAGCAGGTCTGGGGTGTGCGCCGAGAGGACGAGCAGGTGCTCACCGGCGGGCGCGTCGGGGCGGGCGGCGGCAGCGGTGGGGCTCGGAGCGTACTCCTCGACGACGACGTGGGCGTTGGTGCCGCCCATGCCGAAGGCGCTGATGCCGGCCCGGCGGGGCCCGGCGGAGCGCCACGGCCGGGGCTCGGTCGGGATGGCCAGCCGGCCGGCGGGCAGGGCGATGTGCGTGCCGAGCGTCTCGAACCCGGCCAGGGGCGGGATCTCGCCGTGCCGCAGGCAGAGCAGGACCTTCACCAGGCCGGCCAGGCCGCTGGCCGGTTCGAGGTGGCCGATGTTGGCCTTGACGGAGCCGACGTGCACCGGCTCGGGCCGGTCGCCGGCGAAGACCTCGGCCAGGGCGGCGATCTCGATCGGGTCACCCAGCCGGGTCGCGGTGCCGTGGGTCTCGACCAGGGAGATGTCGGCCGGGGCGAGGCCGGCGTCGGCCAGCGCGGCCCGGATGACGGCGACCTGCGCCTCGCTGCGCGGCACCGGCAGGGCGCTGCCCCGGCCGCCGTGGTTGACCGCCGCGCCCCGGATCACCGCGTGGATCCGGTCGCCGTCGCGTTCGGCGTCGTCGAGCCGCTTGAGCATGACCGCGACCGCGCCCTCGCCGGGCACGAACCCGTCGGCCCGGTCGTCGAACGGCCGGGGGCGGGTGGGCGACAGCGCGCCGAGCTGGCTGAGGCTGCGGTAGTACCAGGGGGTCAGGCCGACGTGGCAGGCCGCGACGATGGCCGCGCCGCACTGCCCGGTGCGCAGGCTCACCACCGCCTGCTGCAGGGCGACGAGGGAGGACGAGCAGAGCGTGTCGACGGTCTGCGAGGGACCGGTCAGGTCCAGCGCGTAGGAGATGCGGTTGGCCAGGACGGCGTTCATCGAGCCGAGGGCGGTGTGCGGCCCGACGGCGTCGAGGCCGTTGGCGTCGCGGTGGTGGGTGTAGGTGGCACCGACGAAGACGCCGACGTCCCGCCGTCCGGCGCAGCCGCTGTCGTCGACGACGGACCAGGCGTGCTCCAGCAGCAGCTTCTGCTGCGGGTCCATCTCCTGCGCCTCGCGCACGGCGATGCCGAAGAACCTCGGGTCGAGGCGGTCGATCCCGGTGACGAACGCGCCGGTGCGGCAGTAGGTGCCGGTCATGTCGGGGCCACGCCGCTGGAAGTGCTCGTCGATGTTCCACCGGTGGGCCGGGATCTCGGTGAAGGCGTCGGCGCCGGAGCGGAGCATCGGCCACAGGTCGGTGAGGTCGCGGGCGCCGGGCAGGTCGCCGGAGACGGCAACCACCGCGATGTCGCCGCCGCGCGGGGCGGGCCGGGCGGCCGGCTCGGGGGCGGGCGCGGACACCGGTGCGGGCGCGGGCTCCGGCTCGGACGTGGGGGTGGCCGGCGCGGGGGTGGTCGCCTCGGGCGTGGCGACGACCGGCGCGGGCGTCGGGGCGGCCGGGGCGGCGGTCGGCGGTTCGGCGGTGGCGGGGGCCGGCTCGGGGGCGGCGGGCGGGCCGGCCGCGTACCGGGTGGCGAGCGCGGCGGCCAGCTCGGCGAAGTCGCCGTACTCGAGGAAGAGGGTCGCCGGGAGGGTGACCCGCCAGCGGCGGGACAGCTCCTCGGCCAGCTCGACGCTCATGATCGAGTTGATGCCGTAGTCGGTCAGCGGCGCCGTCCGGTCGAAGCCGTCGATGCCGAGCCGTTCGGCGAGGAACTCGGCGAGCCCGTCCTCGGTGCGCCCGGCGTCGACGTCGCCGGCCGGGGACGGGCCGCTCGCTGCGGCGGCGGGCGCGGTGGCCGGCGGGACCGGTGCCGGCGACGCGGCCGGTGTACTGGCCGGTGTCGTGCCCGTCGCCGGCGCGGCCGGGGCACCGGCCGGGGCGTCGGGGTGGGCGATGACGACCTGCCGGACGTCGTCGCGCAGCACGGTCATCAGGGCGTCGAGCGCCTCGACGGTGCCCAGCGGCCGGACGCCACGACGGCTCAGCTGCTCGGCCACGGCGGTGCCCATGCCCACCTCGCCCCACAGTCCCCAGTCGACGCTGGTCCAGGGCGCGCCCCGCGCGTGCGCGTACGCGTCGAGGTAGGTATTGGCGGCGGCGTACCCGCCCTGGCCGAGGTTGCCGAACGTCCCGGAGACCGAGGCGAACAGCACGGCGAAGTCCAGGTCGGTGCCGGCGACGGCGGCGGCCAGCTCGTGCAGCCCGTCGACCTTGGGGCGCAGCACCTGCGCCACGTCCTCGGCGGTGGTGCCGCGCAGCAGGCCGTCGCGGAGGGCGCCGGCGGCGTGCACGACGCCGTGCAGGTCGCCGAAGCGGCGGCGGATCTCCGCCACCACGCCTGTCAGCGCGCCGGGCGCGGCGACGTCGGCGGCGAACGAGGCGATGCGGCAGCCGTACGACTCGATCCCGGCCAGGGCGTCGGCGTCGGCTCCGGTCCCGCCGGAGCGGCTGACCAGGGCGACCAGGCCGGCACCGTCGCCGGCGAGGCGGCGGGCGACGGCGAGGCCCAGGCCGCCGTGCCCGCCGAGGATCAGGTACCGGCCGTCGCGCCGCACCGGCGGCCGGCCGCTGTCGGACGCGCGCAGCGGGACGCGGACCGGCTCGTGCCGCACGCCGGCGCGGTAGCCGACCTCGACCGGACCGTCGCCGCCCAGCTCGGCCACGAGCGCGTCGGCCGAGGCGGGGTCTAGGTCGACGAGGCGCGGCCGCAGCCCCGGGTACTCGATGGCGGCGGTGCGGACCAGCCCCCACAGGGCGGCCCGCGCCGGCTCGGGGGCGTCCCCGGCGGCCACCGGCTGGGCCCGTTCGGTGGCGACGAGGAAGCGGCCCGAGCGCTGCCGCTGGCCGAGGGTCTTCAGGGCGGCGAGGCAGGCGTACAGGCCGGCGGCCAGCTCGGCCTGGTCCGGCCGGGCGGGACCGGTGTTCCACAGGTGCACGACGCCCTCGACGGGCGCGCCGATCTCCTCCCAGAGCCGCTGGAACCCGGCCTCGTCGGGCCGGGGCATGACCCGCCGGTCGGCCCCGGTCGCCGGGGCCGACCCCTCGGGCAACACCTCGACGACGCGGGCCCCGTCGGCGCGCAGCGCCCGCACCGTGGCCGCCCCCGCGGCGTCGGGGCCGCCGTCGTGCAGGACCACCCAGATGCCGGTCGCCGGGCGGCGCGGCGCGGGGGCGTCGGCGGGGGTCCACTCGATGCGGGTGAGCAGCCCGGGAGCCGCGGCGGACCGGTGCGCCGGCAGCCGGCGCATGCGTACCCCGGTCAGCTCGGCGACGACCTGGCCGGCGGGGTCCAGCAGCACGGCGTCCGCGACGGACCAGGCGTCCTGCACGGCGGTGCGGCGCACCCGCACGGTCACCCCGGTGGTGAGGGCGGACAGGTTCGCGTACAGGGCGAGCCGCGCGACGCCGATGGGCAGCATCGGGCCGGGCGCGTCGCCGTCGGCGAGATCCTGCAGGGCGCAGCTGACCACCTGGAAGACGCCGTCGACGAGCAGGGGGTGGGAGTACCAGGGCACCGGCTGGGCCACCGTGGCGAGGCTCGCCTCGGCCGTGCCGTCGCCGACGGAGAGCCGGCGTACGGTGTGGAAGTCCGGCCCGTACGTCAGGCCGGCCTCGGCCCAGCCGCGGTAGATCCGCTCGGGCGGGACCGGCACCGGGCAGGTCACCTCCCACGCGGCCGGCGGCCGGGCGTCGGCCGGCAGCGGTCCGCCGGTGCCGGTCGAGACGGCCTTGCGGCCGTCGGGGGTGACCGCGCTCAGCTCGAAGCGGGTCCGCTCGGCGAAGGTCACGTCGAGTCGGCCGGTGACCCGCTCGTCGTCGGCGACGGTGAACGGCCGGACGAAGGCGACGTCGACGAGTTCGAGCGGGGCGAACGCCCGGCGCTGGGCGACCCCGAGCAGGGCCATCTCCAGTTGTACGGACGCGGGCAGGATGCCGAAGCCGGAGGAGCGGTGCTGGGCGATGAACGGCTCGTGCCCCGCGAAGGTCTTCTCGTAGGTCTCAACCCGGTACGTCACGTTCCCTCGCTCAGTGCTCGTAGTGACGGTCGAACAGCGGATGGCCGGCGGCCTCGTCACCTGCGGTGGGTACGGAAACCTGTGCTTCGGGGCGGCGGCGGTGCGCGGGGGCGGTCTCGTGAACGCGGGGCGCGCTCAACTCGCGGCGTTCGAAGGGGTAGGTGGGAATGGTCGTCGTGCGATGCCCCTTACCGGCATGCACCCCCACCCAGTCCACCTCACCCAGACCACGGCTGTAGAACTCCGCCACCGCGGAATGCACCTGCACCTGATCCGAACGATCCCTGCGCAACGTCGACAACCACACCAACCCCGGATCCGGCAACACCTGCCGACCCAGACCCGTCAACACCGGATGCGCACCAATCTCCCAGAACACCCCACCACCAGCCGCACCCACCAACCCCAACGCCTCACCAAACAACACCGGCCCCCGAATCCCCCCACCCCACAACCCACCATCCGCCACAGACCCCGCGTCATGCCACCGACCCGAAATCGACGACGCAAAACCAATCCGCGGCGCCGACACCACCACCCGCGACACCGCCTCCGCAAACGGCCCCACCGCCCCCACCATCGCCTCCGAATGAAACGCATGACTCACCACCAACCGCTGACACCGCAAACCAGAGTTGACACAGAACGCATCCACCACATCCACCGGCCCCGACACCGTCACACTCCGCGGCCCATTCCACGCCGCCACCTCCAACCCCGGATAAGCGACCACCGCCGACCCCACCACCTCGGCATCAGCGAACACCGCCGCCATCGCCCCACCCGACCGCTGCCCCTGCATCAACGAACCCCGCACCACCGCCAACCCCAACACATCCCTCAACCCGAACACCCCCGCCGCCCACGCGGCCGACAACTCACCCACCGAATGACCCACCACCAACCCCGGCCGAACCCCCCACGACTCCAACAACCGCACCAACCCCACCTGCACCGCAACAATCCCCACCTGCGCAAACCGCGTCTGCACCAACTCCCCACCCCGACCACCGAACAACAACTCCAACAACGGCACCTCACCGGCAACAAGCCCCGCACACTCGTCCAACGCCGCCCGGAACACCGGCTCCACCCCATACAAACCCCGAGCCATCCCCGCATACTGCGAACCCTGACCCGAAAACACGAACACCGACACCGGCGCCGCATTCACCAGACGGCCCACCGCACGATCACCCGCCGCCACCGCCGACAACCCCTCCGCCACACCCACACCATCCACACCCGACACCGCCACCCGGAACCGATGCGACGCCCGACCCACATTCGCCGTAAACCCGAAATCCCCCACACCACTCGTCCCCACACCCGACAACACCCGCGCATAATCACCCGCCAAACGCCGCACACCCTCCACACTCGACGCCGACACCTTCACCACAAACGACTCCTGCGACACCACCTCACGCGGAGCGGCGACCGGCGGCTCCTCCAGAATGACGTGAGCATTCACCCCACCCATCCCGAACGCCGACACCGCACCCCGCCGCGGCACACCCGCCACCCGAGGCCATGCGACGACCTGATCCGCCACGAAGAACGGCGACTCCTCGAACCGGATGTGATCATTCGGCCGGTTGACGTGCAACGTCGGCGGAATCAACTCCCGATCAAACGCCAGCAACACCTTCACCACACCAGCCAACCCAGCAGCCGGCTCCAAAT